>NZ_JADHDZ010000003.1:0-465862 GCF_016820615.1 Planococcus beijingensis | reverse complement strand
GCTGTATGTTGACGTTTTGCTGTTCAGTTTTCAAGGTTCAAGTTGTTTGCCGCGCTCATTGGCGACTCAACTAATATACCATGCTTACGTAATAGAAGTCAACACTTTCTGCAAAAAACTTTAAAACTAATAAAAATGCCTGTGGTAAAAATGAAAAAACTGAAGTTTTGCCAAAGAATAAGGCTTGCAGTAAAGCCTTGATCCAGTCTGCAGATACCGCATGATCCACTCTATAATCTTTGCAGCATGTGCTGTTGCTGTCTTACTGCCAAAAGAAAGACTTTACCGAAAAGCTTGCTGGCTACCAAAAGGAATCAACCATAAGACGGCGCCGAACAGTCCCACTTTCAAAGACTAAACCATCATATTCTATAGAGTTCCGGCTTTTATAAAAACGAAAGCCCTCCAATACTTTTCTCTTTCTCTTAATGATAGAAGAAACAAACGCTACAAGTTTATTGCGGGCAGACGCTACTGCATTCGTACGACTCTAATCCGTTTGTTTAATCCGGAAGATTCATTCTCACCGCACAACTCTCTGAACAGCCAGTGTTTCAGCTAAGAAAATTCTTATCGCCTCACGAAATTCCCATCGTCTTCCTGCCACGCATCAAAAGCCATGGCTGAACTGCAGTTCCCGCTCCTGCAGGCGAGAATGTCCGCATTCTTTTCATTGCTCGCTGTTTCCATAAAAAAAAGCCGGCTGAATATGATCAGCCGGCTGCAAAAATTCAATTATTCTTCGTCTTCTTCTGGAGTTTCTTCTATATCATCAATCTTCTCATCAGCTACAACGTCTTCGTCTTGGAAAACATCTGCTTCAGCACTTTCTTCGATCAAAGTTTTCTCAACATCTTCATCGATGTCTTCCAGATCGTCAGGCATTTCAATATCTTTCTTCACTTTAGCTACAGTTGCCACAATTTCGTCTTCACCCAATCGGATCAAGCGAACCCCTTGTGTGCTTCTGCCCGTCGTTGAAATATCGTTGACATCCATACGGATCAAAATGCCATTGACGGTAATCAGCATAATATCTTCTGTTCCATTCACCGTCCGTACCGCAACAAGAGGTCCGTTTTTGTCGGTGATCTGGCAAGTCTTGATTCCCATACCGCCTCGGGATTGAACGCGGTACTCGGATTCTTTCGTCTGTTTGCCGTATCCTTTTTCCGTGATGACCAATACATTGTCGTTTGGATCCAAAATCTCCATGCCGACCACTGCATCTCCTTCACGAAGACGGATGCCCCGAACGCCACTGGCAGTTCGGCCCATGCTGCGGATATCGGTTTCAGGGAATCGGATCAAGGCACCGTCTCTAGTACCGATGACCATTTCCTTATTGCCGTCTGTCAGCTTCACTGAAATCAGTTCGTCTTCTTCACGAAGGCTGATGGCAATCAAACCGTTTTGGCGAATGTTGGCATAATTCGTCACAGGGGTCCGTTTGCTGACTCCTTCACGCGTCGTAAAGAAGAAGAATGCATCTTCTTTGAATTCATTGACACGAATAACAGCTGTGACTTTCTCTTCCTTGCCGATTTCCAACAAGTTGACCAATGGCAAGCCTTTGGCAGTACGGCCGTATTCAGGAATCTGATAGCCTTTTTTACGGTATACTTTCCCTTTGTTGGTGAAGAACAGGATCGTATCGTGAGTAGACGTGTACAGCAAATGTTCGACGAAATCATCTTCGTTTGTACCCATTCCCTGCACGCCGCGCCCTCCACGTTTCTGGCTGCGGTAAGTATTGGCTGGAAGACGTTTGATATAGCCATTATGCGTCAGCGTCAATACAGATGCTTCCACTGGAATCAAATCTTCGTCTTCAAACATTTCCGCTCCGCCGGTTGTGATTTCAGTTCTCCGTTTGTCGCTGAAACGTTCTTTTATTTCAAGCATTTCTTCCTGGATGATTTCAAGAATGCGGTATTCATTCGCTAAAATCTCTTTAAGGTCGTCAATCAATTTGACAAGAGCTTGATATTCTTCTTCAATTTTGTCTCTTTCCAATCCAGTCAAACGCTGTAGGCGCATATCTAAAATGGCCTGAGATTGGCGTTCAGTCAAGTTGAAGTCGGACATCAGCCCATTGCGTGCCTGCTCAGCAGTCTGTGATCCACGGATCAAGGCGATGATTGCATCAATGTGGTCCAATGCAATACGCAGTCCTTCAAGGATATGTGCGCGGTCTTCCGCTTTCGTCAATTCAAATTGCGTACGGCGGCGAATCACTACTTTTTGGTGTTCCAGGTAGTGGAACAGAATTTCTTTTAGGCCAAGAACTTTTGGATGGCCGTCTACAAGCGCCAGCATATTAATACCGAAGCTTGTCTGCATAGCTGTTTGTTTGTACAAGTTATTCAATAACACACTCGCACTCGCATCTCTGCGCACTTCAATAACGATGCGCATGCCGTTGCGGTCAGACTCATCCCGAAGGTCGGTGATGCCATCAATCCGCTTGTCGCGTACAAGCTCGGCAATTTTTTCGATCAACCGGGCTTTATTCACCTGGAAAGGAATTTCGTTGACGATGATGACTTCCTTGCCGTTGGCTTTTGTTTCAATATCTACTACTGAACGGATCAGGATGGAGCCTTTGCCCGTTTCATAGGCACGGCGAATACCGCTGCGGCCAAGGATGATGCCGCCGGTCGGGAAATCAGGTCCTGGAATGAATTCCATCAGCTCTTCCGTAGTAATTGCCGGGTTTTCAGCCAATGCTAAAACAGCATCAATGGTTTCACCCAAATGATGAGGGGGAATATTGGTAGCCATACCAACTGCAATGCCTGAAGTTCCGTTGACCAATAAATTCGGGAAACGGCTCGGCAAAACAACCGGCTCTTTTTCTTGTCCATCGTAGTTGTCTCTGTAATCAATTGTGTTTTTGTTCAAATCACGGAGCAATTCCATGGAAATTTTCGACATTTTGGATTCCGTGTAACGCATCGCAGCTGCTGAATCGCCATCAACCGACCCGAAGTTACCGTGTCCATCTACCAGCATATAACGGTAGCTGAAATCCTGTGCCATGCGGACCATTGTTTCATAAACAGCTGTGTCACCGTGGGGATGGTATTTACCAATAACATCTCCGACAATACGCGCTGATTTTTTATAGCCTTTATCTGAAGTGATCCCTAAATCGTACATTGCATAAAGAATGCGGCGATGGACAGGTTTCAGTCCATCACGCACATCCGGTAAAGCACGGGAAACGATAACGCTCATTGCGTAATCCAAAAATGAAGTCCGCATTTCCGTACTTATATTTATTTCTTCAACACCACTGCTAGGCCGTTCAGCCATACCTGCAGCCTCCTCTCAACTCTCTATCACTTAAACGTCCAAATTTTTAACGTATTTCGCATTTTCTTCGATAAAGTTACGGCGTGGTTCGACGTCGTCTCCCATTAGGATATGGAAAGTTTCGTCCGCCACCATCGCATCGTTTAATGTCACCTGGAGCAATGTCCGAACATCCGGATCCATTGTCGTATCCCATAGCTGTGTAGCGTTCATTTCTCCAAGCCCTTTATATCGTTGAATATTCGGTTTCGGTGTCGGAGACAATTTTTCAAGCGCCTCTTTTAACTGTTGGTCTGTGTAAACATAATCCACGTGCTTGCCTTGTTTGATTTGGAACAAAGGCGGCTGGGCAATATAAATATAGCCTGCTTCAAGCAATGGACGCATGTAGCGGAAAAAGAACGTCAGCAGCAAGGTGCGGATATGGGCACCATCGACGTCCGCATCGGTCATGATGACGACTTTATGGTAGCGTGCTTTTTCCAAATTGAATTCCTCGCCAATCCCTGTTCCAAGCGCTGTAATGATGTTGCGGATTTCAGCGTTGGTAAGAATCCGGTCAAGACGGGCTTTTTCTACGTTGAGGATTTTCCCACGAAGCGGCAGGATCGCTTGGAAATGGCGATCACGCCCTGATTTTGCAGAACCGCCGGCTGAGTCGCCCTCAACGATATAGATTTCACTGACTTTCGGATCCCGTGATGAACAATCTGCCAATTTACCCGGAAGACTGGATACTTCAAGCACGGATTTGCGGCGCGTGAATTCACGGGCTTTTTTAGCGGCCATCCGTGCATGGGAAGCCATGATGCCTTTTTCAACAATTTTTCGCGAAACGGAAGGATTCTCCAATAAGAACCGCTCAAATCCGCCAGAGAATAAATTATTGACGATTGTGCTGACTTCCGTATTGCCCAGTTTGGTTTTTGTCTGGCCTTCAAACTGTGGATCCGGATGCTTAATGGAAATGATGGCAGTCAAGCCTTCACGCACATCGTCACCCGTCAAGTTAAGATCCTGCTCTTTTAACATGCCATTTTTGCGGCCATAATCATTGACCACACGAGTCAAAGCCGTTTTAAAGCCCGATTCGTGCGTTCCGCCTTCATGGGTATTGATGTTGTTGGCGAATGAAAAGATGTTCGCTGCATAGCCGGCATTGTATTGCATAGCTACTTCAACAGTGATTCCTTCTCTTTCGGCTTCAACGAAAATCGCTTCTTCATGAAGTGGATCTTTTGTTTTATTCAAGTGTTCGACATAGGACTTGATGCCGCCCTCAAAATGATAGTTCTTCTCTTTCTCTTCACCTTCACGCTCATCTCTTACCACGATTTTCAAGCCGCGATTCAAATAGGCAAGCTCACGAAGGCGGTGATCAAGAATATCAAACTCGTAAACGGTCGTTTCTTTGAAAATTTCAGAATCTGCTTTAAAACGAATCGTTGTGCCGGTATGTTCTGAATCACCGATCACGTGAAGATCTTCTGTTACAGCACCACGTTCGAACTTGATGTAATGGCGTTTTTCGTCACGGTTGACGTATACTTCCGTAACTTCAGACAAAGCGTTGACGACCGAAGCCCCAACACCGTGGAGGCCGCCGGATACTTTGTAACCGCCGCCCCCGAATTTACCGCCAGCGTGCAATACCGTCATAATAACTTCAACTGCCGGGCGCCCCATTTTTTCCTGCATGCCGACAGGGATTCCGCGTCCGTTGTCTTCTACGCGAATCCAGTTGTCCGGTTCGATTGAGACTTGGATTTCTGTACAATGACCTGCCAATGCCTCATCTATACTGTTATCAACGATTTCCCAAACCAAATGGTGAAGTCCTCTTGAACCCGTAGAACCGATATACATACCCGGTCTTTTACGAACGGCTTCCAATCCTTCCAATACTTGAATCTGATTGGCTTCATATGATTCCTGTAGACCTTTTTCTTCCATAGACATTCCATTCACCTGCTCTTTCTTACGCATTTCTTTCTCTTGTATAAACAAACTCTTGATTTCCAAACAGACAAGCAGCCGCACAAAAACAGCCGGCATCTGATTTTCTTATTAAATGACGGCTCAGCTATTCAAAGGATATGTGCGGGTGCATAAGGCATTTGTTTTCACTTCTTGACTGTCCCGGCAGAAACCTCAAACAAGCGGGCACTTTGAATCGTTTCGTGCTGGATGCCTTCCACACTGGTTGTTGTGACAAACGTCTGGACAGACCCCTTGATCGTATTCAATAAATGCGATTGCCTGTAATCATCCAATTCGGATAGGACGTCATCCAGCAACAGGATCGGCGCTTCTCCGACTTCTTGCTTGATCAATTCGATTTCCGCCAATTTCAGAGATAAGGCAGTGGTGCGTTGCTGTCCCTGTGAGCCGTAAGTCTGGACATCGTAACCATTCACGAAAAATTGAAGTTCATCACGGTGTGGACCCACCAGCGTCACTCCGCGTTCGATTTCTCGTTTCCTGACCTCTGCCAATTTCTGCTCTAAAAAAGACGCCATTTCCTCAGGCGTCCAGTCGGGCTTTAAACCGTTGATCGGCTGATAACGGATTTCAAGTTGTTCCAGCCCCCGGGAAATGCCGTGATGGATCGGTTCAGCCCACTTCTGCAAAAGCTCCATAAACTGATACCGCTTGCGGATGATTTTGACAGCCGACTCGATAAATTGTTCGGTATAAACGTCAAACATGACGTCATTGATTGTTTGTTTCCCATAATGTTGCTTTAATATATGATTTCTTTGTTTGAGGAGTTTTTGATAAGTTACTAGATCATGCAGATAAACTGGAGAAATTTGTCCAATTTCCATATCAATGAACCGTCTGCGGACCTGTGGACTGCCTTTTACAAGATGCAGATCTTCAGGAGCAAACATCACGACATTCAATTGGCCGACATAATCACTCAGCCTGCGTTGTTCCAAATGATTGACTTTCGCTTTCTTCCCTTTTTTTGACAATGTAATTTCAAGGGGCAGTTTGCCGTATTTACGGTAAACATCAGCTTTTATTTTACCATATTCGGCGTCCCAGCGTATCAATTCCTTGTCATTGGAAGTGCGATGGGATTTAGCCATGGATAAAACATACAAGGATTCCATGATATTGGTTTTTCCTTGTGCATTCTCTCCTATAAAGACGTTGATGTCTGGAGAAAACTCCAGTTCCAGCGTTTCGTAGTTTCGATAATTGACAAGCTCGAGGCGGTCAATCCGCATCGAAGCTCATGCCTTCAGCCGTCACGATACGAAAATCTCCAAACCCTGGAATGTTGACCAGATCATCAGGGCGCAATTTGCGGCCTCTGCGGTTTTCAGCTTCCCCGTTTACAAAAACTTCGTGTTCGCCTAAGAACCATTTGGCCATTCCGCCAGAACTTATTGTGTCTGTCATTTTCAATAATTGGCCAAGCGTAATATATTCAGTCTCAATCCCGATTTCTCTCAAAATGCACTCATCCTTCGATTCATAGTCTATCCCTTTATTTTACCCTATTTTAGCTAAAAAGTAAAAAGGATAGCCTATATGGCTATCCTGAGGGTCTGTTTTAAATTTAATAGGTTCGGACGGGAAGAATAAGCTGCAAAATTGAATCATCCAATGCCGATTTTAAAATGAACGGGCGCATCGCTCCAGTGAACTGGATGACGACATCTTGTCCGTCGATCGCTTTCAATGCATCCATCATAAATTTGGCACTGAAAGAGATTTTCAATTCTTCTCCTTCGATGCTTTGTGCTTGAAGCTGCTCTTCTACTTTCCCGACTTCCGGAGAATTAGATGAAACTTCAACTTCACTGCCGGAATTTGTGGAGAAGCGTACAACGTTATTGCGTTCTTCTCTTGCCAGCAAGGATGCACGGTCAATTGCCTGAAGCAATGAACGGCCGTTTACAGTGACAGTTGTTTTGTATTCTGCCGGAATCAGGCGGCTGGTGTCCGGATAGTTGCCTTCTAAAAGACGGGAGAAAAACAAAATGTGTTTGGATTTGAATAGAACCTGCTGGTTGGTCATGACGATTTCCACTGCTTCAGAAGTGTCATCCAGAATTTTATTCAATTCAGTCAAACTCTTGCCGGGAATGACCACACTGTATTCCCCTTCTGGCAAAGTTTCGAGTTTTGTTTTGCGGCGTGCCAAACGGTGGCTGTCAGTTGCTACACAAACCAGCTCCCCGTCTTTGACTTCCCAATGGACGCCTGTCAGTACAGGACGTGTTTCAGAACTTGATACGGCAAATACCGTTTCTCGGTTAATGGTCTTCAATAGATCTGCTGGAATGGTAAACAGGCGATCATCTTGAATATCAGGCAATTGTGGATAATCCATTGCATCCAACCCGATTAAATGGAATTCAGACTTCCCTGAACGAATATGAGTCTGGAAATTTCCTGTGATTTCGATTTCCACTTCATTTGTCGGCAATTTACGGATGATTTCACCAAAAACTTTGGCTTGAAGAACAATGCTTCCTCCATCGGTTACTTGGATGATCTGCTCTCCATCTTCTTCAGCTGGAATAAACGTTTGAATCGTGATGTCAGAATCACTTCCTGTCAATCTCATTCCTTCAGAAGAAACGTCCATTTTAATTCCCGTCAAAATCGGAATGGTCGTTTTTGAACTTACTGCTTTCATTACATCGTTTAATCCTTCAACTAGTCGCTCACGTTTTATCTCGAATTTCATTCTCGAACCTCGCTTATATATATATTTTATTTAAAGGCTTTTAAAGTAATAGTAGTAGTAGGGCCTGTGAATATGTGGATAAGCCCTTTAAAGTCAATAAAAGCAGCTTATCCACATGTAGACAGTCTGTGCATAAACTGCTTGCCTATTTATTGGGTTATCCACAAGGAATTTTACTTGCCGAGTGAACTTTTGATGTCTTTTACATCTTGCTGAAGCTGTTGATTATCTTTCAGCATCTTAGAAATTTTGTCGTGCGCATGAATAACCGTCGTATGATCACGGCCTCCGAATTCTTCACCAATTTTCGGCAAAGAGAAATCGGTCATTTCACGGGACAAATACATCGCCACTTGGCGCGGATAAGCAATGTCCTTGGTGCGGCGTTTTGTTTTGAAATCTTCCAGTTTGACGTTGAATTGCTCACCGACCGCGTTTTGGATGTCCAAAATCGTAATCACTTTCGGCTTGGAATTCGGCATGATGTCTTTTAAGGCTTCAGCTGCCAATTCTGCACTCATATCACGGTTGATGAGAGAGGAGTAAGCCACAACACGGATCAAAGCCCCTTCCAATTCACGGATATTGGAGTCGATGGAGTTGGCAATATAGGTCATAACGTCGTTTGGAATATCCAAACCATCAGCTTTTGCTTTTTTGCGCAAAATGGCGATGCGTGTTTCCAGATCAGGCGGGGTAATATCAGTGATTAAGCCCCATTCAAAGCGGGAGCGGAGCCGATCTTCCAGTGTTGGAATTTCTTTTGGCGGCCGATCACTTGAAATGATGATCTGTTTGGATTCTTCATGCAGCGTGTTGAATGTATGGAAGAATTCTTCCTGGGTCTGCTCTTTGCCCGCTAAAAACTGGATGTCATCAATCAAAAGAATATCGACACCTCTGTATTTATCGCGGAATTCTCCAGTTTTATTGTCACGGATCGAATTGATGAATTCGTTCGTAAATTTTTCCGAAGATAAGTAAACCACTTTAGCATTCGGGTTGTGTTCGAGGACATAATGTCCGATTGCGTGCATTAAATGTGTCTTCCCAAGTCCTACTCCCCCATAGATAAACAGCGGGTTATAAGCTTTTGCTGGAGCTTCGGCCACGGCCAAAGAGGCGGCATGGGCAAAGCGGTTACCTGAACCAATGACAAATGTGTCAAAAGTATATTTAGGGTTCAGCATACCAGGCAAAAACTCTTGCTGCTGGTCTTGCCCCGGTTTAATGCGAGGTGCAGGGAGTTGAAAATCATCCATATCCTGATCTTTTGGCACAACAAATTTAATCATCATATCATCGCCGGTGGAATCCGATAAGATCCCTGTAATCAAATGGACGTAATGGTTTTCCAACCAATCACGTGCAAAAGAATTAGGCGCTGAAATAGTGACTGTATCATCCTGGTAGGATAAAAGCTTTGTCGATTTTAACCATGTTTCAAAACTTGGTTTGGAGATTTTGGTTTCAACTTGGGCTAAGACACTCGACCATAGTTCGTCTAAGTGTTCCAATAGCTCGTCTCCTTTATATGCAATTATATTTTAGAGTATACCATACACAAAACCACAGCTTGTGGATAACATTTGCAAACAAGGTGGTGAATAACTATCCACACCTTACCCACAATTTGTGGATAACTTATTTAGGGTGAAAACTGTTAACAAGTGAAAACAAGTTAATGTTACCAAAAAAGATGAGACAACACAAGAAGTTCTTTAAGTTATCCACATTTCTTTTTTTGTTCACATTGGATCTATCCACAAGGAGTTCTTATGTTAAAAAACTGTAGATAAGGCATGTGGATAATTATTTTTTAGAAAAAATTAATGCACAGGGGATCAAGGGATAAAAAAAGAAACTGTGTATAACTTAAGAGATGGAGAAGAAGAGGATCTGAAGAGGTTTTACAATAAGATATTGACATTTATACCCGTGCGCCTTTATAATAGTCGAGACTGTCTTTAGAAAAATAGTTAACTCTTTATATAGGAGGTGTCTTATAATGACATTGCGCACATATCAACCAAATACACGTAAACACAGCAAAGTACACGGCTTCAGAGCACGTATGAGCACAAAAAACGGACGCAGAATCATCGCTGCACGCCGTCGCAAAGGAAGAAAAGTATTATCAGCTTAAGTCCACTGACCGCATCAGTGGTCTTTTTTTCTTTTCTGCTGCATTTTAGCGGAGAGGCATTAAAATAAGCAGGTGAAAGAATGAACAAGCACCAACGGATCAAGAAGAACAAAGAGTTCCAGCATGTTTTCAAAAAAGGAAAATCTTTTGCGAATCGGCAGTTTATTGTTTACGTATTAAAAGGTGAGCAGCCCGAATTTCGCCTGGGATTGTCCGTCAGCAAAAAAGTAGGAAATGCAGTAGCCCGCAACCGTGTTAAACGGTATATCCGGCAAACGTTCCTGGAATTGAAGGACGATTTGCTGCCGAATGCAGACTACATTATCATCGCCCGACCACAGGCGGCCACATTGGATTTTCATGAAAGCAAGAAAAGTCTTGAACACGTATTGAAAATAGCACGTGCATTACCCAAGAAGTAGAAGACCGTGCCGAATAGATGTTATTATAGAAGTAATTGAAATTAGTTTGGGGGAAGAAGGGTGAATAAGAAATTAGTTTTACTTATTTCACTGATTGCAGTTACGTTGCTGCTTTCCGGCTGTACGGAGTTTGATCAGCCAATCAGTGACCAGAGTGAAGGGTTTTGGAACGAATTTATCGTTTGGCCGTTAGTATCAGCCATCACGTACTTCAAGAATTTACTGGGAACTTATGGCTTCGGGATTATTGCCGTTACGATCATCATCAGATTGGTAATGCTTCCATTGATGATCAAACAAACGAAAAGTTCGAAGCGTATGCAGGAAGTACAGCCTGAACTTGTTAAGTTAAAAGAAAAGTACAAGTCGAAAGATGCTGTAACGCAACAGAAATACCAAACAGAAATGATGGCGTTGTTCCAGGAAAAAGGCGTTAATCCGATGGCAGGTTGTTTGCCTGTCTTGATCCAAATGCCTGTCTTGATTGGGTTCTATCACGCAATCAGCCGAATGAACAACACACCTGAAATCGATTTGGGAGCGTTTCTCATCTTCCCATTGGCAGAACCAAGCATTATTTTAGCGGTAATCGCAGGGTTGATGCAGTTTATCGTTTTGCGGACTGGACCAGCTATGGACAATCCACAAATGAAGATCATGATGTATTTCATGCCGGTAATGATCATTGGATTTGGTATTATCTTGCCGTCCGCATTGACACTTTACTGGGTTATTGGAAATATCATTTCACTTATTCAAAACCTGTTCATCTACCGTCCATGGGAGAAAAAAGAAGTGCAGCAACCTGTTAAAACGAAAGCAGGAGGGGTTAAAAAGTGAAACAGATTACGCAGACGGGTTTAACTGTTGAAAACGCGATATCTGAAGCATTAGAAAAACTCCAAGTTACACGTGAAGAAGTGAGCATCAAGATTATCCAGGAGCAGAAAAAGGGCTTTTTAGGCTTCGGAGCCAAAAAAGCAGAAGTCGAAGTTACGGTTATTGAAAAAACGCCGATTTCGGAAAAGCCACTGGATGAAACACCGAAAAAACTTGAAGAAGTTCAGGGGAAACCTGAATTATTGCCTGAAAAAGAGGAAGAAGAGGAAGCGATTCCGGCTCTTTCCAATGAACAAGCAATCCAAGAGACAAAAAATTACATCCAATCCATTGCGGAAGGCATGAAAATTGAGGACTTATCGATTACTCATGAGCAGCGTGGGAAAAAAGTGAATTTTTACTTGGAAAGCGAAAAAGTGGCGATGCTGATCGGAAAACGGGGACAAACCTTGAATTCCCTTCAGCAATTGGCACAGCTTGTTGCCAATAAATACTCAAATCAGTTTATGATGGTTGAATTGGACGCTGAGAATTACCGGGAGCGCCGCCAAGAGACGCTGGAGCAGTTGGCAGACCGGATGGCGGATAAAGCGATCCGGACTGGTGGGCGTGTACAGTTCGAACCGATGCCTTCTTATGAAAGAAAAGTCATTCATCAGGCGTTATCAAGACGTCTAGACATTGATACGCATTCTGAAGGAAAAGATCCGAACCGTTATCTGGTCATTGAACCTCATAAATAAGCTTGAATCCGCCGATCTGGCGGTTTTTTTTATGCCGAATATGCTGCTTCAAACAAGAATTTCTATGGTTTTCCCGGAATCTCTGTATTTCTTGTATAGCTAAGCGGCTGCAGTGATTAAAAAGATAGGGGAGTTTCAGTTTCTACATGAAAAATGAAATTTGAATTGTTGGAAAGCCGGAAATACGGAGATTTCGCATTAAACTAAGCCAATACAAAAAGCTTTGTGAACTTTTGAAGCGGAATTTTATTAAGGCGAAGCGCTGTGTCTTTTGATTTCAGCCGTTTTATGCTATTGTAGTATGTTAGAAAGCCATGTACATTTATTGGTTGTCCACATGTGGACAACTTTTTTAAAGCTCAAAATAAAGTTATAAACATAGATTTGGGTAATCGGGCTGTCGCGTTGTTTTATTTGTTATCCACAGCCAGCGCGAACGCTTTTCTTTAAGAGGAGGAAACATCATGGAATTCGACACAATCGCTGCCATATCGACACCGAGCGGAGAAGGGGCAATTGCCATCGTCCGTTTGAGCGGGCCGGAAGCTGTAGCTATTGCGGACAAACTATTCCGGGCTCCCAGCAAAAAAGCGTTGGCTGTTCAGCCTACGCATACCATCCATTACGGACATCTTGAAGATCCGGCCACAGAGGAAGTAGTGGAGGAAGTTATGGTCTCCCTCATGAAAGCCCCTAAAACCTTCACACGTGAAGATGTCATTGAAATCAATTGCCACGGTGGAATTGTTTCAGTCAATCGAGTACTGGAATTGGCGTTGCGCGCAGGAGCAAGACTTGCAGAGCCCGGCGAGTTCACCAAACGGGCATTTTTGAACGGCCGCATCGATTTGTCGCAGGCAGAAGCAGTGATGGATTTGATTCGCGCGAAGACGGATCGTGCCATGGATGTTGCACTCAACCAGATGGAAGGCCGGCTATCCAAGCTGATCGGTACATTGCGCCAGGCATTACTGGAATCAATTGCCCAAATGGAAGTGAACATCGATTATCCGGAATACGACGATGTGGAAGAAATGACACGTCCGGTTATGCTGGAAAAATCAAAATGGGTGCAATCGGAAATCGAGAAATTGCTGCAGACTTCCTCACAAGGCAAAATTTTGCGAGAAGGGCTTTCAACCGTCATTTTGGGGCGTCCCAATGTCGGAAAATCTTCTTTATTGAACAGCCTTGTTCAGGAAAATAAAGCCATTGTCACAGAAATAGCGGGAACAACCCGTGATATAATAGAGGAATACGTAAATGTCCGTGGTGTTCCATTGCGTTTAGTCGATACGGCAGGCATCCGGGAAACGGAAGACATTGTCGAACGGATCGGTGTTGAACGTTCACGAAAAGTGTTGAAGGAAGCGGATTTGATTCTTTACGTTCTGAATTATGCAGAAGCACTGACTCCGGAAGATGAGCTGCTGTTTGAAACAGTCAAGGATATGGACTATATTGTCGTTATCAATAAAACCGATTTGCCGCAGAAAATCGACTTGGAACAAGTACAGAGACTGGCGGGCGATAAATTGTTGGTGACCACTTCTCTGATTGAAGAAGAAGGGATCGATCAGCTTGAAGAAGCGATTGCTGACCTGTTCTTCCAGGGAGAGATCGAAGCAGGGGACATGACCTATGTATCCAATGTGCGCCACATCGCATTGCTGCATCAGGCACATCAAACTATTTCAGATGCGATCGGAGCAGCCGAAATGGAAGTTCCCGTGGATATGATTCAAATCGATGTCACTCGAACTTGGGAAATCCTTGGCGAAATTATTGGAGATACCGCAGATGACGGCCTCCTGAACCAATTATTCTCTCAGTTCTGTCTAGGGAAATAAAACTCGAAGGGAATGAACGAACATGCCACAATACGAAGCAGGCACGTTCGATGTCATCGTCGTAGGCGCAGGACATGCAGGAGCGGAAGCCGCTCTTGCATCTGCACGGATGGGCGCTAAAACGCTTGTTTTGACGATGAATCTGGATATGATCGCATTCATGCCATGCAACCCATCAATCGGTGGGCCGGCGAAAGGCATTGTCGTACGTGAAATTGACGCACTTGGCGGAGCCATGGGGCGCGTTATCGATAAAACACACATTCAAATGAGAATGTTGAATACAGCTAAAGGACCGGCTGTACGCGCTTTGCGTGCACAGGCGGACAAAGTGCTTTACCAACAGGAAATGAAGCGCTTGATGGAAGAAGAACCGAATTTAACTTTGCATCAAGGCATTGCTGAGGAATTGGTTGTGGAAGATGGTAAAGTACAAGGGTTGATTACGCAGGTAGGAGGCATTTACCGTGCCAAATCCGTCGTTATTACAACAGGGACATTCCTGCGCGGCGAAATCATCATTGGGGATCTGCGTTATTCAAGCGGACCGAACAACCAGCAGCCATCTATTAAATTGGCAGAAAACCTGGAAAAACTCGGCTTTGAAACGGTCCGTTTCAAAACGGGTACGCCTCCACGCGTCAACAGCAACAGCATTGACTACAGCAAAACCGAAATTCAGCCCGGCGATGAAGTGCCGCGCGCTTTCGGCCATGAGACCACCGAATACATTACAGATCAACTGCCATGCTGGTTGACGTATACAAATGAAAAGACTCATCAGATCATTGATGACAACCTGCATCTGTCGCCGATGTATTCCGGGATGATCAAAGGAACCGGGCCACGCTATTGTCCGTCAATCGAAGACAAGGTTGTCCGTTTCAATGACAAACCACGCCATCAGATCTTCCTGGAGCCGGAAGGCCGTAATACGCGCGAGGTTTACGTACAGGGCCTTTCAACCAGTTTGCCGGAACATGTCCAACGGCAGCTCCTGGAATCGATTCCAGGGCTTGAGAAGGCGGAAATGATGCGTGCCGGTTATGCCATCGAATACGATTCTATCGTGCCGACGCAATTGTGGCCGACATTGGAGTCGAAACAGATTGAGAATCTTTATACTGCCGGCCAGATCAACGGAACTTCCGGTTATGAAGAAGCGGCTGGCCAAGGATTAATGGCCGGCATCAACGCAGCAGCTAAAGTGTTAGGCAAAGATGAAGTCATTCTGAGCCGCTCTGATGCTTATATCGGTGTATTGATCGATGACCTGGTGACAAAAGGAACCAACGAACCTTATCGCTTGTTGACTTCCCGTGCGGAATACCGCTTATTGCTCCGTCATGACAATGCAGATATGCGGTTGACGGATCTTGCCTACTCAATCGGCATGATTACAGAAGAGCGTTACGTGAAATACTTGGCGAAAAAAGAGCGCATTGAAGAAGAAATCAAGCGTTTGAGAAGCATCATGATCAAGCCGAACGAAGTGACCCAGCAAGTGATTCGCGACGCAGGCGGCAGTGAATTGAAGGATGGCATTCGCGGAGCGGATTTATTGAAGCGTCCGGAAATGACCTATGACATGATTTCACAGCTGACAACCTCAGTAGTGGATCTGGAAGACGAAGTAAAAGAGCAAGTCGAAATTCATATCAAATATGAAGGCTATATCGAAAAATCATTGCAGCAGGTTGATAAACTCAAAAAAATGGAGAATAAAAAAATTCCGGAAAATATTGATTATCATGCCATTTCAGGAATCGCGACAGAAGCGCGTGGAAAACTTGCGGAAGTCCGTCCGCTTTCCATCGCACAGGCTTCCCGCATCTCTGGCGTGAATCCGGCTGACATATCCATCTTATTGGTGTATATTGAACAAGGAAAGATCGCTAAGATTTCAGTGTAAACATTCAGGTGGGAGCACCTGTTCGATATCATGGGATTCCCATGAACCAAAGGCATAAGCTAGACAACAGAATGGGCTGGCTCACACCAGCCCATTTGCTTTTACATAGAAACCCCATAACAAGAGGGAGGAAGCCAACTTGAATGAACAACAGTTTAAAGATGCCCTCAGCGAAAAAGGGATCCTTTTAACAGAGGAGCAACTTGAACAATTCCGGGTTTACCATAAGGAACTGGTTGAGTGGAATGAGAAAATGAACCTCACTGCAATTACGGAACAATCTGCTGTTTACTTAAAACACTTCTATGACTCCATTACTGCAGCTTTTTATATAGACTTTACAAAACCGATGAAGATTTGTGATGTCGGTGCCGGTGCAGGATTCCCCAGTATCCCACTAAAAATTTGTTTTCCCCATATCGAGGTTACGATTGTGGATTCATTGAACAAACGCATTCAATTCCTGGAGCATTTGAGTAGCGAACTTGGCCTAACGAAAGTGAAATTTGTTCATTCGCGGGCAGAAGATTTTGGCCAGTCGAACGATCGTGAAAGCTACGATTTGGTGACAGCACGTGCAGTAGCCAGACTGTCGGTATTGGCCGAGTTGTGTGTGCCTCTTGTTAAAAAAGGCGGCGTATTTGCTGCTATGAAAGCTGCGTCTGCATCAGACGAATTGGAAACTGCCGAAAAAGCGTTGCAGAAGCTTGGAGTGAAATTGGAAGCTGTTCATTCGTTCCTGCTGCCAGTGGAAGAGAGCGAACGCTATATTCAGGTCTTTAAAAAGTTTAAGGAAACACCAAAGAAATACCCAAGAAAAGCTGGAGTTCCCAATAAATCGCCAATCTCGTAATGTTTCACGTGGAACATTTTTGCCGACGGAATAATAGCGATGAAGATTCAGCAGCTAAGTGAGCTTGCAAAAGGTGGTGCTTGAGGATGAAAAGTCCTTTTTCCCGTTTCTTCGGAGGCGGCGATAAAGCGAATGATACAGCGAAGAAGGAAGCGGGAGACCATAAAACTTCAGAAGAAGTCATTAAGCTGCCGCTCGACAAAATACATGCCAATAAATATCAGCCGAGAACGGTCTTCGATCAGGAAAAGATTGAAGAATTGGCAAGAACTATCCACGTTCATGGGGTTATCCAACCGATTGTAGTACGGAAGTCCGAGAGTGAAGGGCAGTATGAGATCATAGCAGGGGAACGGCGCTTCCGTGCTATGAAGTCACTCGAATGGACAGAAGTACCGGCCATCGTCCGGAACTTGAGTGACAAAGAGACAGCCTCCATTGCATTGATTGAAAATCTTCAGCGCGAAGAACTTACTTCAATTGAAGAAGCCCATGCTTACCAAAATCTGCTGGAAATCCAGGAGATCACACAGGAAGCATTGGCCCAGCGTCTTGGAAAAGGCCAATCGACAGTGGCTAACAAGCTGCGGCTATTGAAGTTGCCGGAAGAAATCCAAACAGCGTTGTTGAACCGTTTGTTGACGGAACGGCATGCAAGAGCTCTTCTGAAAGTGAAAGACGCAGAGCTTCAGCACAAATTGTTCGAGGAAACGATTGAAGAGAGCTTGAATGTAAAACAGTTGGAGGAAAAAGTGAGCAAGCTGCTCACGCCCCAACCGAAAAAACCGAAAGCCCGCAGAAAAGCATTTAGCCGAGATATGCGCATTGCGATGAACACCATTAAAGAGTCCTTGAACATGGTTTCCAAAAGTGGAATCGATTTGACGGCAGAAGAAGAAGAACACGAAGATTATTACCAAATCACAGTGAAAATTCCGAAAAAGAAATCGTAAAGGCTCTTTCCTTCTAGGAAAGAGCTTTTTTTACTAGCTTTGCCATCATATTGTTGAAAAATTTTGATACAATAGGAAAATGGAGCCTGCCAAAATAGCAAAAATAGAGGTTCCGCAGTAAAATGAAGAGAGTATTAAAGAAAGTTGGTGCAAGTGTGGGTAGAACTATTGCGATCGCCAATCAAAAGGGCGGCGTAGGGAAAACAACGTCTTCAGTGAACTTAAGTGCCTGCCTTGCTTATTTGGGCAAAAAAGTTCTGTTAATAGATATCGATCCTCAAGGGAATGCCACGAGTGGAGTGGGCGTAAACAAAGGGGATGTCGATCAATGCATCTATGAAGTTTTGATTGATGATGTAGATGTAAAGAGCACGATTATGGAAACCAAGGTAGAGAATCTCCATGTGGTTCCTGCAACCATTTCGCTTGCGGGTGCTGAAATCGAATTGGTTTCAACCATTTCAAGAGAAGCGCGCTTGAAAAACGCCTTGGCAGAAGTCAAAGATATGTACGATTACATAATCATTGATTGTCCACCGTCATTAGGGTTGTTGACCTTGAATTCATTGACGGCGTCTGATGCGATCATTATTCCGGTGCAATGCGAATACTATGCGTTAGAAGGACTAAGCCAATTATTAAGTACTATTCGCTTAGTGCAAAAGCATTTAAATCATGATTTAATGATTGATGGTGTATTGTTGACCATGTTGGATGCCCGCACAAATTTGGGCATGCAAGTAATTGAAGAAGTGAAGAAATACTTCCAGGATAAAGTTTACAAGACCATTATTCCCCGGAATGTGAGACTCAGCGAAGCACCAAGTCATGGAGAGCCAATTATCATCTATGATCCAAAATCCAGAGGCGCAGAAGTGTATTTAGAATTGGCGAAGGAAGTGATTCATAATGGCTAAAGGATTAGGAAAAGGCATCAATGCATTGTTTCCTGGCGAAACAATCAATGAAGCGGATAAAGTAACTCAAATCAACATCAGTAAAATAGGTGCAAACCCATACCAACCACGCAAAATTTTTGACCAGGCGGCTTTAGAGGAACTGGCGGAGTCCATTAAGGAACACGGTATCCTGCAGCCGATTGTCGTCAGAAAAACAGGCGAAAAATTTGAATTGGTGGTAGGGGAACGCCGTTTCCGAGCAGCCAAATTGATAAAATTAAAAGAAGTTCCCGCAATCGTTAAAGAGCTGACAGATCAGCAAATGATGGAACTTGCTATATTAGAAAATCTTCAACGTGAAGACTTAACGCCGATTGAAGAAGCAGAAGCTTACCAGAAATTGATGGAAGCTCTAAGTTTAACGCAAGAGCAACTTGCTTTCCGCTTAGGGAAAAGCCGTCCTCATATCGCCAACCATGTCCGTCTGTTGGCTTTGCCTGCAAATGTTCGCAAACTCATTTCTGACAAGGAATTATCGATGGGCCATGGACGTACGCTGCTAGGCTTAAGAAGCAAAAAACTTATTCCGGAAACTGCGGAAAAAGTGGTCAAGGAAAACCTCAATGTGCGTCAGCTTGAAAATCTCGTACAGCGATTGAACGAAAATGTTCCACGTGAAACAATTGAAAAAAAGAAAGATATTTTTATAGAAGAAAAGCAATCTGAGTTAAGAGATCGTTTCGGTACGAATGTACAAATCAAGAAGAGCAAGAACAAGGGGAAAATTGAAATCGAGTTTTTCTCAGAAGATGATCTGGAGCGGATTTTAGAGTTGTTAAGCTGACGAGTGCCTATTTCCCAAAATGGGAAATAGGTTCTGTTTTTGATAGGTGAAATACGGTGGGGATTGGACGAAGACGTAAAATCGACCTTCAAAAGAGGGAGAAGAGAGTCGGAAAAGAATTAACGCATATTGTGGGAGAGGAGAAATGAAGTGGTTCTCTTAGGGACGTTTATAAATGCGGTTTTAATTGTAGTGGGAACCATTATTGGACGGGCTCTTCGCAATATTCCTGACAAGATGAAAGAGACGGTCATGTATGTGATTGGACTGGCGGTCATTGTGCTTGGTTTGCAGATGGGATTTGAAAGCCGAAATTTCGTCATTGTCATCATTAGTCTGGTACTTGGAGCGGTTCTTGGAGAATGGGCAGATCTGGATGGCAAACTGAATGCCTTTGGCCATTGGATTGAGCGCATGTTGGGAGCGAAGGAAAGCAAAGGCAGCATCGCACAAGGGTTTGTAACTGCCACCTTGATTTTTGTCATCGGAGCGATGGGAATTATCGGGGCAATGGAGAGCGGCTTGAGCAATGAACACGGAGTGCTGATCTCCAAAGGGATCATTGATGGATTCACATCTATTGTCTTGGCTTCTACACTTGGTTTTGGTGTTTTGCTTGCTGCCGTTCCTGTATTTGTTTATCAGGGTTTGATTGCTTTGTTTGCTACTCAAATCAGTCGGGCTATTCCAGATGCTGCATTGGATATGTTCATTATGGAAATGACTGCGACAGGCGGCGTTATGATCGCTGCCATCGGTTTGAATATGATGGGTCTTACGAAAATTAGAGTGGCCAACCTATTGCCTGGAATATTGGTGGTCGGAATAGTGGTTACGGTCATCTATAAATTTAACTTGATGTAAGAGGTAGGAAGGTGAAAGAGTGAATTTAGAGAAAATAACGCATGAAATAACAACTGTATTGTCGGACCAAGAGATGTGGATTGACTTGGTTGTCATTTTGTTGAAAGTGGTTTTGATCACCATCGCTGCGGTTGTACTGGTGAAAGTTTTGCGTGTTGTCATCCGTAAAACATTTTCTGTACGCATTAAAGGGCCATTGCTATACAACGAACGCCGGCAACAAACCTTGTCGAAGCTATTGTCCAACGTTGTAGCCTATGTCGTGTATTTCATAGCAGCTGTTTCGATTTTATCGACGTTTACAATTGATATTACCGGCTTGATCGCCGGAGCTGGGGTGCTCGGCTTAGCCGTTGGTTTTGGGGCGCAAAACCTGGTGCGCGATGTGATTACAGGGTTTTTCATTATTTTTGAAGATCAGTTTTCAGTGGGGGATTACGTCCGCATTGGTGCTGCAGAAGGCACTGTCGAAGAAATCGGTTTGCGGACAACAAAAGTGAAAGCATGGACAGGGGAGCTGTTTATATTCCCTAACGGCACCATAACAGATGTCGTAAACTTTTCGATTCACAATTCCATTGCGGTCGTCGATGTCAATATTTCGTATGAATCAGATATTACTCGCGTGGAAAGTTTGATTATGGAATTTTTGGACGGTCTCCAGGATCGCTACGAACAAATCATCAAGCCGGCTGAATTGCTGGGTGTCCAAAATTTGACGACCACTGAAATTGTCATGCGGATCACTGCAGAGACATTGCCGATGCAGCATTTCGCTGTAGCCAGAGGAATGCGGCGCGACTTGAAGGACTTCCTTGATCATCGTGGAGTCGAAATCCCGTATCCACGTATGATAATGATGCAACGTTCTCCAGAAGAAGCGCTTGGAAAAAACGCAAACAGTTAATATAGAAGGAGGCAGGCTCATGGAAATGAAGGAGTTTGGACTGAACGATATAGTTGAAATGAAGAAAGGCCATCCGTGTGGAGCTAATGCGTGGAAGATTATCCGTATGGGGGCTGATGTCCGGATTAAATGTGAGGGCTGCCAGCATAGTGTCATGCTGCCGCGTATGGAATTCAATAAGAAAATGAAAAAAGTTTTAGTAAAAGCCGAAGCGGAATGAAAAATGGACATTTTCAGGTTCTATTCCTATAATGGAATGGTTGTGTAAAAAATAATTCGTTTTATATAGAGGAAAGGTTGTGCATCCTATGGCATTAACTGCAGGGATTGTAGGGTTACCAAACGTTGGGAAATCCACATTATTTAATGCAATAACAAAGGCGGGCGCTGAAGCAGCAAACTATCCGTTCTGTACAATAGATCCAAACGTCGGAATCGTTGAAGTACCGGATGAGCGACTTGATAAATTGACTGAACTAGTAGATCCGAAAAAAACCGTACCGACGGCTTTTGAATTTACCGATATTGCCGGAATCGTAGAAGGCGCCAGCAAAGGTGAGGGATTAGGAAATAAATTCCTTTCCCACATTCGCGAAGTTGATGCGATTTGCCAAGTTGTCCGTTGTTTTGCTGACGACAACATCACGCACGTAACTGGAAAAGTGGATCCGATCGCTGATATTGAAGTCATTAACCTAGAATTGATCTTAGCAGATATGGAAAGCATCGAAAAACGCATTGCGCGCGCAGCAAAATTGGTGAAACAAAAAGACAAAGACGCTGTTGCTGAAGAACCGGTTCTGATGAAATTGCGTGAAGCCTTTGAAAATGGCCAATTGGCGCGTTCAATCGAATTCACAGAAGACGAACTGCGCATTGCAAAAGGTCTGAACCTATTGACGATCAAACCGATGCTGTACGTAGCAAACGTATCAGAAGATGAAATCGCAGATGCGGACAACAATGAATACGTTCAACAAGTACGTGATTTCGCTGCTAAAGACAATGCAGACGTAATCGTAATTTGCGCGAAGATCGAAGAAGAAATGGCTGAATTGGAAGACGAAGAAAAAGAAATGTTCCTTGAAGAATTGGGCATTAAAGAGTCCGGACTCGATCAATTGGTTAAGGCTTCGTACAGCTTACTTGGATTAGCCACTTACTTTACAGCGGGTGTCCAGGAAGTTCGTGCATGGACATTTAAAAAAGGCATGAAAGCACCACAATGTGCCGGCGTCATCCACTCTGACTTCGAACGCGGATTTATCCGTGCCGAAACTGTGGCTTATGAAGACCTGGTTGAAATGGGTTCAATGGCAGCAGCTAAAGAAGCAGGAAAAGTGCGTCAAGAAGGTAAAGAATACATCGTCAAAGATGGCGACGTAATGTTGTTTAGATTTAACGTCTAAAAGCGAGGATGGCCGTTAAGATTCGACAGGCATAAGGCGAACCAGCAAAGTGGCGATCTTTGCCGCGTCGCTGGGTTGACTTATGACCCGAGAATCTGGCCACCGCAGCTGGATAAGACAAAAGCGGAGGCGCCTGTCCAGCCCCGACAAGCGCTGGAGACCTTTCTGGTAATGGCGTACTTTGCCATTGCTGGCAGGGGCGAAGCGACCTCGAGGGGCTAGGCGCCGCAGCTGGATATGCTAAAAGCGAGGATGGCCGTTTCAAGGAAGCTAACCGAAGGTCGCGACTTCCTGTCGCAACGGTTAGCTGACGCACATCCTGTGGGCCTCCGACAGGCGTAAGACGTTTTAAAAGTTCGAATGTGCAGCACCACAAAACTAAAAAGCAACCGGATGCCTTACCGCATCCGGTTTTTGCATGGAGGAATAGAAGATGTTGTTATTTGCATACGGAACGCTGAAACAAGGCGGGAAGTATCATTGTTATTTGGAAGAAGCGGAATTGGTGGAAGAACAGGCAACAGCAAAAGGAATCTTGTACGATACCGGAATGGGCTACCCGGCAATGGTTTTGTCGGATAATGGGCAGGTTGAAGGAGAAATTTATGAAATTCCTGACGTCCTTTGGCCGGCTTTGGATTATTTGGAGGACTATTCAGGGAATCCTGAGACGGATTTGTATGAAAAGGTGACGATTACCGTGCAGGCGGGAAGCAAAACGCTGGAAACGCTCGTTTATCTGGCAAAAGATGAAAAATTACTGAAGCAGCAGATCCCTGCAGGAACATGGGCTGTCGCTCATTCGATCGTATAGAAAAAGCGTCGACATCAGTCGGCGCTTTTGTTATGTTCAGGGTATTGATCATAGACGTGCAGGCGCGGCAATGAAGGGTCATCAATGATCCAGGCAGTATTTTTTTCTTTGCGCAATTCCTTATACATGATGAAGTCGCCGAACGCTCCGGCTGTCAGCATAGCACCAAGCAGAACAAGCACCTGGCTGTCGAGCCAAAAGCCTATTACAGTGGGAAGAGCAGCTGTCATCCAAAAAGGCAGCAGCAGTGCTTTGCGCATGGCGTGATTCTGCAGAGGCTTACTGGTGGTGGCGTAAGCAACACCAAGTTTCAAATCGAAACCATAATTCAGGGAAGACACCGGGACTTTTCCGAACACCACAAAGCCGATCAAATGGAAGATTTCATGGGCGACAATCAACAGCAGGTAACCGATCAGAAACAATAAAATTCCCCATAATGAAAAATGAAAAGATAATGGCTCGTTCAAAAAATGATAGGCAACTGCGAATGCCACGAGTAAAAAGACATTAAACCAAAGTGCTTTAGGGGCTATTTCTTCCATTTTCAATTCAATGATATGGGTGGGTGTCATGCCTTCACATCCTTTGCATCTATAATCAAAAGTATAGTTGAATCTAAATGGAAAATCGCGCTTGCGAGACCTTGTGAATTGTGATACAATACTGTGATGTGAGTAATATTTATGAATTGCTTGCTCCTTGCCCGCTGGATACAGCAGGGCCCAAGTCCATGAGGAGGTGACAACACGATGAGAGAATATGAATTAATGTATATCATTCAGCCTGCAATTGAAGAGGAAGCTAAAAAAGCTCTAGTTGAGCGTTTTAACGACATCCTTACTTCTAACGGTGCTGAAATCATCGAGTCGAAAGAGTGGGGTAAACGTCGTTTAGCTTATGAAATCAACGATTTGCGTGAAGGTTTCTACCAGATCGTAAAAGTAAACGCTGGTTCTGAAGCTATCAACGAATACACACGTCTTGCGAACATTAACGAAGACATTATTCGTCATATCGCTGTACGCAAAGACGCGTAAACAGGATAATGGCACTGCAAATTTTTTGACTTGAAGGAGGTTGAATTCTGATGATTAACCGAGTTGTTTTAGTCGGAAGACTGACAAAAGATCCAGATCTTCGTTACACACCAAGCGGCGCGGCAGTTGCCCGTTTTACACTTGCTGTAAACCGGACATTCTCCAACGCTCAAGGTGAACGCGAAACTGATTTCATTAATTGTACCGTTTGGCGCAAACAAGCTGAAAACACAGCGAATTTCCTGAAAAAAGGAAGCTTGGCTGGCGTTGAAGGCCGCATCCAGACTGGTAGCTACGAGGGACAAGACGGGAAACGCGTCTATACGACTGAAGTAGTGGCGGACAGTGTTCAATTCCTTGAACCGAAGAATGCCAATACAGACCGTTCACAAGGGCAGCAGCCTTCCTATCAACAGAACCAATCACCGAGTCCAAGTCAGCAAAACCATACTCGTGTAGATGAAGATCCATTCTCAAGCGGCAGCGGCCCGATCGAAGTATCGGATGACGATTTACCGTTCTAAGATGGACTGAAACTGACGGACAACTACTAAGCAAAGGAGGTAATTCGATATGGCACCACGTCGCGGAGGAAAAAAACGGAAAAAGGTTTGTTACTTCACTTCCAACAACATCACGCACATTGACTATAAAGATACTGACCTTTTGAAGAAATTCATTTCTGAAAGAGGAAAAATCTTGCCACGTCGTGTTACAGGCACTAGCGCTAAATGGCAACGTAAGTTGACAATCGCTATCAAACGCTCACGTATCATGGCACTTCTACCGTTTGTTGCGGAAGAAAGATAATTAAAGAAAAGCGAAAGCGCCCTAGAATCTGGGTGCTGGAGTCTGGACAATGATTTCAAAAAGACCGGGAAACCGGTCTTTTTTTTATGCCTTGAAACCGGTCGGTAGCCAGGCAAAGGTGTAATGCAAGAATGTGGTTTTTAAGAGGTGGCTTGTAGAATATCGAAGCGCCCGATGACCGAGTTTAAAGAAACCCAAGAGTTGTCCCCTTTGTGTCCGCTTCTCTTTAAAAGTCGGGCTTTTGCGCATTTCCCCAGACACTGCTGGTTTTGTTCAGGTTAATGAATCATGGTACAATTACAAGGATGAAATCTACCCGAAAGAAGGGGAAAAACAGTCATATGCAAAATCAACAAACGCGACAACTTACAAATGGGGCGATGATGGCGGCGGTCTTTACCGTACTGCTGGCGATCTCGGTATATGTGCCTGTTTTAAGTATAGTAAGTACTTTGTTTCTCGCATTGCCGGTCGCTTGGTACAGCGCAAAATATCCCTGGAAAGCTTCAGCGCTTTTCGCATCGGTCTGCCTGGTGCTGTCCTTTATCATCGGCGGGCTTTTGTCAGTGCCGCTGGCGTTGATTCATGTACCATTGGGATTGGCAATCGGCATTTCAATTTATTATAAGAAAAGCAAACTATTTATGTTCATGGGTGCGAGCATCGTGCTTTTGGCGTCATTGATGATCCAATATGTGGCTTCCATTGCTTTGTTCGGCATCAATGTCCTGGAAGAGTTTAAGAACATGTTCGATCAATCTTATGAGCAGGCAGGTTCTATGATGAAGACGATGGGAGCTTCCGAGGCTTCCATAAAAGAATACAATGAGCTCGTGGCACAAATGCAGTTTTCATTTGAAACGCTTTTGCCGGTGCTGCTGGTATTGGGGGTATTCATCACGGTCTGGGTCTTGCTGCTGATCCTGCTGCCGATCTTGAAACGCTTGGGGATTGCAGTTCCTAAGTTTCCGCCTTTCCGGAACATGAAATTGCCGAAATCCGTTTTATGGTATTATTTAATCGTGTTGCTTGTCTCGCTGTTATCGGAATTTGAACCCGGGACGATGGCATACATGATTTTCATTAATGCATCCGTGCTGCTTCAATTCCTGTTATTCCTGCAAGGTGTTTCTTTTTATCATTTCTACATCCACCAGGAAGGCTGGCCGAAATGGGTAACAGTGCTGGTGACGTTCTTGGCATTGCCGCTGCAATCATTTACGAGTATCGTCGGAATCGTAGACCTTGGATTTGATATTCGGGGCTGGGTCAAGCGGGCACACGAGTTTAAAGGAAAATAAGGAGCTGAAGAATAATGTCGGCTTTTTTTAGAAAGAGAAAACTTCGATATCCGCTTATCGCGCTGCTGTTTCTTGGTATTGTGGCAGCGATTCTGATTTCACTCTGGTCGGAATGGGCAGCGGGAATATTTACGCTGCTTTTTGTTATCGCCTTTGCTGTGGCATGGGTGACGGAAAAAAGAGTTTATGAAGCCACTGAAAAACACATTGAAACTTTGTCTTACCGAATGAAAAAAGTCGGAGAGGAAGCATTGCTCGAAATGCCGATCGGGATTTTGCTGGTCAATGAAAAATACGACATTGAATGGGCTAATCCCTATATGACATCGACACTTGAGTACGATACATTGATCGGTGAATCCCTCTATACCTTGTCGGACGAGTTCCATACATTGGTGAAATCAGAGGAACCGAGAGAGCTCACTATCACTTTGGGGGACCGCAAATACCGCGTATTCTACAAAGCCGACGACCGGTTGTTCTATCTTTTCGATATTACCGAGCAAGTGGAGATCGAGACGCTTTATTACGCGGACCGCACGGTTATCGGTATTTTGTTTATTGATAACTACGATGAATTGGCGCAAGGCATGGATGATCAGACGCGCAGCAACCTCAACAGCCTGGTGACTTCGCTCGTCAACCAATGGGGCGCCGATCATGGGATTTTTGTTAAACGCATTTCATCTGACCGCTTTATGGCGGTCTTCAACGAATCGATTCTGAAGGAATTGGAGCTGTCGAAATTCGCTATTTTGGATGACATCCGTGAAGTCACTGCCAAAGATAATTTGGCATTGACCTTGAGCATCGGAGTAGGAGCCGGATCTGCATCATTGGTCGAGCTTGGAGGCCTGGCTCAATCTGGGCTGGATCTGGTGCTCGGCCGTGGAGGCGATCAGGTTGCCATCAAGCATCCGAGTGGAAAAGTGAAGTTTTACGGAGGCAAGACCAACCCGGTTGAAAAACGGACACGGGTCAGGGCGCGTGTCATTTCCCACGCGTTGCGTGATTTGATTCAGGAAAGTGATCAAGTCTTTGTCATGGGCCATAAAATGCCCGATATGGATTCGATCGGTGCCGCTGTCGGTGTTGCTAAAATGGCTGCGATGAATAAAGTCAAAGGCCGCATCGTCATCGACTTTGATGAGTACGACCGCAGTGTCATGAGGCTCATGGAAGCAATTGAAGGCGCTCCGGAGCTGTTTGAACAGTTCATCACGCCCGAAGAGGCGCTAGCCGACATGACCGAGCATTCCCTGCTGGTCATCGTGGATACGCATAAACCATCAATGGTCATAGATGAACGGCTGCTGCAGCGGATGGAACGGGTCGTTTTGATCGACCACCACCGCCGAGGCGAAGAATTCATTACCAACACCATGCTGGTTTATATGGAGCCTTATGCTTCATCGACCGCTGAATTGGTGACCGAATTGATTGAATACCAACCGAAGCACGAAAAATTGTCCATGCTGGAAGCGACAGCGATGCTGGCGGGAATCATTGTCGATACCAAGAGCTTTACGTTAAGAACGGGCGCCCGGACATTTGAAGCAGCTTCTTATCTGCGTTCGAATGGAGCGGACACCGTGCTGGTCCAGCGGATCCTGAAAGAAGACTTGGAAACTTATGTTGAACGTGCGAAAATCGTTCAGACGGTGGAATTTGTCGGAGATGGCATCGCTATCGCCAGAGGCGAACCTGGACGCGTATACAGTCCGGTATTGATTGCCCAGACCGCAGACATCCTGCTGACGATGAAAGACGTCAACGCGTCTTTCGTAGTGGCTGAGCGCTCAGAAGGCGGCATCGGCATCAGTGCCAGGTCGCTTGGAGAAGTGAATGTCCAGATCGTTATGGAAAATCTCGGCGGAGGCGGCCATTTAACCAATGCGGCCACACAGATGCCGAACGCCACGATCGAAGAAGCCATTGGCCAACTAAAAGCGGCCATTATGGAAAACAATGAAGGAGGAACAAACGAATGAAAGTGATCTTTTTGAAAGACGTAAAAGGCAAAGGCAAAAAAGGCGAGATTAAAAACGTGGCGGATGGCTACGCACATAACTTCCTGTTGAAAAACAATTTGGCGATTGAAGCGAACCAAGCCACCATCAGCAAATTGGACGGACAGAAGAAGAAAGAACAGAAGGAAGCTGATCTTGAGCGCCAGGAAGCTGAACAGCTGAAAGAAAAGCTGGAAAGCCTGACGATCGAACTGACAGCCAAATCCGGAGAAGGCGGACGCATTTTCGGATCGATCACAACCAAGCAAGTGGCAACAGCGCTTGAGAAAAAACACGGCATCAAATTGGACAAGCGCAAAATGGAATTGGACGACGCAATCCGCGCGCTTGGCTATACCAATATTCCTGTAAAATTGCATCATGATGTGTCTGCTACGCTTCGAGTTCATGTTACTGAAGAAGCGTAAGGTGGAAGACCGATGAACGAAATGATAGATCGTGTCCCCCCGCACAACCATGAAGCCGAACAATCGGTTATTGGCGCCATCTTTTTAGAACCACCATCCCTCATCACGGTTGCTGAAATCGTGATGGCGGAAGATTTTTACCGGATTGCCCATCAGAAGATTTTCCAGACGATGCTGAACTTGGCGGATCAGGGAAAAGCGATCGATGTGGTGACCGTGACAGAAGAGCTTTCGGTCAAAAAAGAGTTGGAAGACATCGGCGGCCTATCGTATTTGACGGAAATCGCCAATGCTGTACCGACGGCCGCCAACGTGGCGCATTACGCCCATATCGTTGAAGAAAAAGCATTGCTGCGCCGCCTCATCCGAGTAGCGACGACGATTGTCGAAGACGGCTTTACGCGCGAAGATGAAGTGGAAGCATTGCTTTCCGAAGCGGAAAAGAAAATGATGGAAGTATCGAGCCGGAAAAAAGCCGGTGACTTTACCCACATCAAAGATGTTCTGGTCAAGACCTATGACAACATCGAACTTTTGCATACACGCAAAGGAGACGTTACAGGCATCCCTACAGGCTTCCGAGACCTCGATAAGGTAACTGCAGGGTTTCAGCGAAACGACTTGATCATCGTGGCTGCACGGCCTTCTGTCGGTAAGACGGCTTTCGCCTTGAATGTCGCGCAGAACGTTGCGACTAAAACAGACGAAAACGTCGCCATCTTCAGTCTGGAGATGGGCGCAGAACAGCTCGTCATGCGTATGCTTTGTGCGGAAGGCAATATCGATGCCCAAGTGTTGCGTACAGGTGCCCTTCAGAACGAAGACTGGCGCAAGCTGACAATGGCTATGGGAAGTTTGTCCAATGCCGGGATTTTCATCGATGATACACCGGGTATCCGCGTCAACGACATCCGTGCCAAATGCCGCCGCCTGAAACAGGAATACGGACTTGGCATGATCATGATCGATTACCTTCAGTTGATCCAGGGACCCGGTAAATCCGGTGAAAACCGTCAGCAGGAAGTATCGGATATTTCCCGTTCTCTAAAAGGCTTGGCGCGTGAACTCGAAGTTCCGGTCATCGCCTTGTCGCAGTTATCCCGTGGAGTGGAGCAGCGGCAGGACAAGCGGCCGATGATGTCGGATTTACGTGAATCCGGAAGTATTGAGCAGGATGCCGATATCGTATCCTTCCTGTACCGGGAAGATTATTACGACAAAGAAACAGAAGACCAGAACATGATTGAAATCATTATTGCCAAACAGCGTAACGGCCCGACCGGTACCGTAAAACTGGCTTTTGTGAAAGAATACAATAAATTCGTCACCATCGACTGGAGCCAGCATGAATCCGGCGGAGACTTTTAAACACGAACATTAAATGTGGTAACACATTTATATGTTCGTGTTTTCTTCTGTTTTGTATTGACGACAGCCCATTTCATTGATACAATAAACACTGTTTGAGACAGGGCATATAGCCTAACGGAGGTGCGGACGATGACATCAGTCGTAGTAGTAGGAACGCAATGGGGAGACGAAGGAAAAGGGAAAATCACTGATTTTCTATCTGAACATGCAGAAGTAATTGCACGTTACCAAGGCGGGAACAACGCTGGACACACTATCATTTTTGGTGGAGAAACGTACAAATTGCATTTGATTCCTTCAGGAATTTTTTATAAGGATAAAGTATCGGTAATCGGAAACGGCATGGTTGTAGATCCAAAAGCGCTTGTGAAAGAGTTGAAAGGCCTTCACGACCGTGGAGTGACAACCGAGAACCTGCGCATTTCCAACCGCGCACACGTTTTATTGCCATACCACATCAAGCAGGATGAAGTAGAAGAAGCACGCCGCGGAGCAAATAAAATCGGAACAACTGGCAAAGGCATCGGACCTGCTTATATGGACAAAGCAGCACGTGTCGGAATTCGCATGGCGGATTTACTGGACCATGTTGTGTTCGAAGAAAAGCTGCGCATGAACTTGAAAGAAAAGAACCGTCTGTTCGAGAAGTTCTACGAAACAGAAGGCTTTACTGTAGAAGAAATTATGGAAGAGTATTATGCATATGGCCAGGAAATCGCCAAATACGTAACGGATACGTCAAAAGTATTGAACGATGCAGTTGACGCTGGCCGCCGCGTATTGTTTGAAGGCGCTCAAGGCGTTATGCTCGATATCGACCAAGGAACTTACCCATTTGTTACATCTTCGAACCCGGTAGCGGGAGGCGTAACCATTGGTGCAGGTGTTGGCCCGACAACAATCCAGCACGTCATCGGTGTCTGCAAAGCCTATACATCGCGTGTTGGCGACGGACCGTTCCCAACGGAATTATTCGATGAAGTGGGCCAGCAGATCCGCGAAGTCGGTAAAGAATACGGAACAACTACTGGACGCCCACGCCGCATTGGCTGGTTCGACAGCGTTGTTGTCCGCCATGCACGACGCGTCAGCGGTTTGACGGACTTGACTGTCAATTCGATTGACGTATTGGCAGGCCTGGATACGGTGAAGATTTGTACAGCTTACCGTTACCAAGGCGAGTTGATTACGGAATACCCAGCGAACTTGCGCATGCTTGCTGAATGCGAACCCGTCTATGAAGAACTTCCAGGCTGGCCGGAAGATGTAACAAACTGCAAATCATTGGATGAACTTCCTGCAAACGCACGCCATTACCTGGAGCGCATCGCTCAGTTGACAGGCGTACAAATTTCGATTTTCTCTGTCGGTCCTGACCGCAACCAAACGAATATTGTTACAAGTGTTTGGAGATAATACTAAACATTGCTGATGAAAGCAGTCGCCTCAGGGCGGCTGCTTTTTGCGTTTACTGGGCTTTTAACATTTTCGCCACAAATGAAAAAGGGGGAAACAGAGAAATGTGACAAGTATGACGAGAAAAAAGAGGACGGCAGTTGAAGGAGGGAGGAATGTGCGTTTATTTCCCAGTGATTTCTCTCAGGTATTTTGCTGTAAAGCAAAATAAATCCAATTAATAACTATAAGTGGATGAAATGATACGTTTCCATTACGAGCGCTAAGAATCTGCTTTTCAGGTGTTTGGATGTGCTAAAGTTGGGAAGGAAAAAACGAGATTGCAGAATGGCTGCAGTAAAACGGCATTTGAAGAAATGAAGGAGTTACATAGGAAATGAAATACAGACTAAAAAACAACAAGGCGAGCCAATTGAAAGTAGGAGCTGCAGCGGTGCTGTTGGTGTCCGTGATTGGCGCGAATACCATATTTGCGAAAGATGCACCAAAAGAGCTGGAAACAATCCATCATTTATACAGCAACGGAAACTACATTGGAGCGGTTTCACAAGAGGATCCGGTTGAAGAGCTGATCGAAGAAAAGCTGGTGGAAGTGGACCAGCAATTCAAGAATTTGAAACTGCAGCCGAGCGAGGACTTCAAAGTGGTGACCGAACAGAGTTTTTCACCCAATGAAGCTGACGAGGAAGAAGTGCTGGACCGGCTGGATGGACAATTGGAGATCAAAGCATCGTCGTTTGCACTGGCTCTTAATGATGAACTGACGGTTTATCTGAAGGATCGGGCAGCTTATGAAGAAACGGTTCAGCTTTTGAAGCTGGCAGCCGTTTCTGAAGAAGAATTGAAAATCTGGGAAGATCAACAGGCTGCTGCAGAAAACTTGCGGGAAGTGGAGGCAGGAGAAACACAGATAGCTGATCTGGCCATCAGCCATAAAATCTCAGGAGTGACCCGGCAGGTTGACCCGGCAAAAGTCTTGACTGCCGAACAGGCGGCTGCTTTCCTGTTGGACAAAGCTAAGGTAAAAGTTATGGTGACAAAACAACAGAACGAAAAACAAGCCGTCGATTACAAAGTCGTTGAAAAAGAGGATTCGACGTTATTGATTGGCGAAACGAAAGTGGAACAAAAAGGGCAACAAGGCGAAAAAATGGTCAGTTATACAATACGTGAAGAAAACGGCAAACAGCTGGAGCGCGTGGCAGGGGAAGAAGAAGTCCTCAAGGAGCCGGTAGAGGAAATTGTGCTGAAAGGCACTAAAGAACTTCCAACTGTCGGAACCGGAGAGTTTGCATGGCCTGCTGAAGGCGGTTATATTTCAAGTGGGCGCGGGCAGCGCTGGGGAAGAATGCATAACGGCATCGACATCGCCCAACCGGATGAATTGACGATTAAATCTGCCGATCATGGCATTGTCAAAGCAGCAGGAGCTGCAGGCACTTTCGGAAACCGTGTAGTAGTCGATCATCAAAACGGCTATGAAACCATTTACGCTCATCTGTCTTCCATTGATGTAAGGGTGGGAGATAAGGTCCCGAAAGGCACCAAGCTTGGGAATATGGGCAGTACAGGGCGTTCAACGGGGCTTCATCTGCATCTGGAAATATCATTGAACGGAGTTACGCAGAATCCGTTAAACTACATCTCTTCATAAAGTTCCAGGCCGTGCCATGAAAATGGCCGGTTTTTTCTTTGGTGCTTACGCCATGCCTACCTGATCCGATCAGGGGCTTAGCCGCTGATAGGTGCGAAATGCCCTAAACAATGATAAAGTATAGGGTAGTAAAGAATGTGCAACGGCTGTCAAAATAGGGTGTAAGCGGGAAGAAAAAGGGGAGAAAAATGATGAGTAAAACCATTTTGGTTGTAGACGATGAGAAACCGATTGCAGATATTCTGCAGTTTAACTTAAAAAAAGAAGGCTTCAATGTGGTATGTGCTTACGATGGAGATGAAGCGATTAAGATTGCCGGTGAAATTCAGCCGGATCTGATGTTGTTGGATATCATGCTGCCGAACCGTGATGGTATGGAAGTGTGCCGAGAAATCCGTAAGAAATTCGATTTCCCGATTATCATGCTGACGGCGAAAGACTCGGAAATCGATAAAGTTCTCGGCTTGGAATTGGGGGCAGACGATTATGTCACAAAGCCTTTTTCAACCCGTGAATTGATTGCGCGTGTAAAAGCAAACTTGCGCCGCCAAAACATTGCGCCTGCTGAAGAAGAAGGACAGAATTCAAACGATATTCAGGTCGGTTCATTGACGATTCAGCCGGATGCCTATTTGGTCCTGAAGCGTGATGAAACCATTGAATTGACCCACCGTGAATTCGAGCTGCTCCATTACCTCGGAAAACATATCGGCCAGGTAATGACGCGGGAGCATTTACTGCAGACTGTATGGGGCTATGATTATTTCGGGGACGTTCGGACAGTGGATGTCACAATCCGTCGCTTGCGTGAAAAAATCGAAGACAACCCAAGCCATCCGGCGTGGATCGTGACACGCCGCGGCGTGGGCTATTATTTGCGAAACCCTGAACAGGAGTAGGTCGAGTTAATGTCTAAAGTGAATTTTTTAAAATCGATACATGTGAAGTTTGTATTAATCTATATTCTGTTGATTTTGCTGGCGATGCAGATCATCGGACTTTATTTTGCCCAGCAGCTTGAAGAAACCCTGAAAGGGAACTTTGAAAGCTCCATTAGAGACCGTATGGAAATTATTGAATTCAGTGTCCGGGAAGAAATGATCAAAGAGCGCACGGAGGAAGACCTGACTCTCGAGCAGACATTGCGGACCGTATTATATGGTTTCCAGTCGGACGACATCATTGAAATACGCGTCGTCAATACACGCTACAGCATTCTGGCGTCGTCAGTTATCGAAAACCAGTCATCCGTTGGCCAACGTTCCACAAATGATCTCGTCCGGCGTTCCATCATCGGAGAAACAGAGCTGGAGCAAACGTATGTGGATGAAGAAAGTGAAGAACGCATATGGGTGCGGACGCAGCCAATCATTGCAGCTGGCGGGGAAGTATTGGGAACGTTATACGTCGTGGCGGAAATTGAGAATGTCTACGACCAAATGGACGACATCAACTCCATTTTGGCCGTCGGCACCGCGATTTCTCTGGTGATCACGGCGATTTTGGGGATTCTGGTTGCCCAAACCATTTCACGCCCGATTGCAGATATGCGGAGACAAGCGCAGGCAATGGCTAAAGGGAATTTCTCACGCAAAGTGCGCGTTTACAGCGATGATGAAATCGGGCAGCTTGCCCGTGCCTTCAACCACTTGACGAACCGGCTGCAGGAATCCCAGCAGTCGACTGAAAGTGAACGCCGCAAGCTGGCATCTGTCCTTTCCAATATGACCGATGGCGTTTTGTCGACGGATCGAAGAGGCCGCATTATCCTGATTAACGATCCCGCTCTGCAACTGCTGAATGTTTCACGTGAAACGGTGATTAACCGTCCGGTAACCAGCATATTGGGACTGGAAGAGGAATATACTTTTGAAGATTTGATTGATATGAAAGAGGCACTGACGCTCGATTTCAGTTCATATGAGCAAAGTACTTTACTGCGGACGACGTTTTCAGTCATCCAAAAAGAAACAGGTTTTGTCAATGGGCTGATTGCAGTCCTGCATGACAATACAGAGCAGGAAAAAATCGATATGGAACGCCGTGAATTTGTGGCCAATGTCTCGCATGAATTGCGGACCCCTTTGACGACCATGCGCAGTTATTTAGAGGCATTGGCGGATGGGGCTTGGCAAGATCCGAACCTGGCACCAAACTTCCTGAATGTCACGCAAACAGAGACGGAACGGATGATCCGGCTCGTTAATGATCTGCTGAAATTATCGAAAATGGATTCCAGTGACACGGAATTGAGCAAAGAAATGGTTGAGTTCAATGTCTTCTTCAATCGCATCATTGACCGTTTCGAAATGTCGAAATCCCATAAAGTCCGCTTTGAACGGCAGTTGCCGAAAGAGCAGTACTTTGTGGAAATCGATCCTGATAAATTGACGCAGGTGATTGATAATATCATTTCCAATGCCTTGAAATATTCGCCGGAAGGCGGAAAAGTCCGTTTTGGCATGACCGTGGAAGAAGGATTCCTGCTGATTCAGATCAGTGATGAAGGAATGGGCATTCCAAAAGAAAATGTCGATCGCATTTTCGACCGCTTTTATCGCGTAGACCGCGCGCGTTCCCGCGAAATGGGGGGAACAGGTTTAGGATTGGCCATTTCAAAAGAGATGATTAACGCTCATGGCGGCGTCATTTGGGCAGAAAGCAAGTATGGAAAAGGAACGACTATTTTCTTTACATTGCCTTTCGAAATGGACGACGATGGAGGTGAGTGGGATTGAAATACGTAGAGCAAATTAAGTCGATAGCATTGTTTTTGCTGATCCTGCTCAGTCTGGCATTGACCTTTACAATCTGGACGTTCACCCCTACCCACGAAACCATCGCGCCTTCAGCCATCGTTGAAGAGCCGATAGCAGAAATCAAGAACACGGAAGAAGTTGTCCGCCCGGTAAAGGTGCTGTTCCATAGCGAAGAGACTGTTACAGGAACTGATGAACAAAGTAGTATCGAGGCAATATTGGACGCGGTGCAGCTTTGGGAAATCCGGGATATAAGGCTTGTTCAGGAAGAAGCGACTCCTGATGCTGTTGAATCCTATATGCACAGTTCCGAGCGAGCGGTCATTTATTATCCAGGTCCGATTCCTTTTCCGGTATTCGATTCGATAACCAATATTGCGGATGTAGCGATTCCCGAATCTTCCTTTAACCGCATTGTCATCGAATGGGAAGCGCCTGCTAATGATCAGCCAGCACTGTATTTTATCAATACGGTATCCGGCAGAATTTATAAAGCGACTGTTCCGCCGGCAGCGTTCAAGCAATTCGAAGAGGAATTTGTTACTAAGGCGGCCGAATACGAAACATATATCACGGATGAAGCAATCGGCTCATTGCCGATTTATGTGCAGGAAGGCGATGTCGAAAAACCAAGAGTGAATTATTTGCTGGATGAAATATCAACGGCAAGATTTGCCGAATCATTGCTGGACAGTCCAGGGCTGGCATTGTCAGCGGATTTCATGACACAGGAATACACAGATGATTCGGGTGCTTTGATGAGGGAAAACTCAAATAACAAAAGCATCAGCTATGTCCAGCCAAAAGCGGAAACTTCAGATCCGGCAATCCCTTCAGATCTGCTGTTCGATTCACTTGGATATGTCAATGAACATGGCGGCTGGACCGATCAATATTTTTACGAAGATATGAATTCACTGAAGCAGCAAATTAAGTATCAGCTGTATATTGAAGATTTGCCTGTTTTCAGCACAAGTACGGCCACAGGGCTAGAGATTACCTGGGGAGTGGATGCAGGCGAAGAGCAAGTGTACAGCTATCTTCGCCCTACCTATCAATTAGAGTCTGAAGCGGAAAAAAGAACAGTGGTAATTGCTTCCGGAAAAGACGCCTTGAATGCTGTCAAACAGCTGGATACCGATCTGTCAGCGATAACGGATATTAAACCTGGCTACAAATTGACGGAAAGTGAAGAAAATAAGTTGATTACGTTTGAACCGGCCTGGTATTTCGAAACGAATGATGCCTGGGCAGAACTGACGAGTGAATTGACAGGAGGTCGTAAGCTTGGATTGGAATAAAACCAAGACCATCTTTATTATTGTCTTTTCCATTTTAAACGTCTTTTTGTATTCCTTGTATTTGGATCGCTATACAGAAGCCGAAAACTTAGAGGAACTTCCGGAATCATCAGTTGATGAGAAATTAAAGGACGATAAAATCACGTATTCAAACTTGCCGGAAAATGTTCAGGATATGCCTTATATTCGAGGCGACATCAAGACCTTCACGGCTAAAGAAGCACCAAAAGAAAATGTGCGCGTCAATATACAGGACGGCAAACAGCTCCAAGTGACGTTTGAAAAGCCGGCTGCTCTGGCAGGAGAACCGGAAAGCGCTGAAGCGTTGATTGCTTTCCTTGAAAAAGAAGTCTATAAAGGCACTTCCTATGGCTTATGGGAAATTGATAAAGAACAAAATAAAGCAGTCTTTTTCCAAATTTTTAACGATGACATGCTTTATTTCAGTGAATATGGAAAAGTCACGGTTTACTGGAATGAAGATGGCGATGTTGTCCGCTACGAACAAACCATGTTCACGGATATCATTGAAAATCAGGAATCCAAAAAATTATTGTCAGCCATCACAGCGATCCATACGCTGTACCAAAAAAATGCGCTGGAACCTAACTTGACCATCACAAAGACCGAATTGGGTTATTCCATGCATGTTCAGGTTTCAGAAAGCCGGCAAATGTTTGTGCCGACTTGGCATATTGAAGCGGAACTTTCAGATGGCAGCCGCCAGGATTATTTTGTTAATGCGGTAAAAGATGGAGTCATCGAATTGAATCAACCACAAGAGGCAGTAGAGTAAGGAGATTTTGCTATGCAATTCAGTGTATTAGCCAGCGGCTCAAGCGGCAATGCCACTTATATAGAAAATGAAGGACATTCCTTTTTGGTCGATGCCGGATTGAGCGGCCGCAAGATGGAAGAATTGTTTGCGGCAATCGGCAAGAAAATGAGTGATTTGGATGGCATCCTGGTTACTCATGAACACAGCGACCATATTAAAGGGCTCGGCATCGTGGCACGCAAGCACAAGGTGCCTATTTATGCCAATGCCAAAACCTGGACGGCGATGGATGGATTGGTCGGAGCGATTCCAGTCGAACAGCGATTTCATTTCGATATGGATACCGTAAAGACTTTTGGTTCACTGGACATTGAATCATTTGCAGTGTCGCATGACGCGGCGGATCCGATGTTCTATGTTTTCCATGCAGGTGGCCGGAAGCTGTCATTGATCACCGACACAGGTTATGTCAGCGACCGGATGAAAGGCGTTATTCAGGCGTCGGATGCCTATGTGTTTGAAAGCAACCACGATGTCGGCATGCTGCAGATGGGCCGTTATCCATGGTCTGTCAAACGCCGCATTCTCAGTGATGTCGGACATGTTTCCAATGAAGATGCCGCAGTGGCAATGAGCGAAGTGCTCGCTGAAAAACCGACGCGCATCTATTTGTCGCATTTGAGCAAAGACAACAACATGAAGGATTTGGCGCGCATGAGCGTCGAACAGACCCTGCAGTCAAAAGGCATCATTGTCGGAGAATACGTCAATCTTCTCGACACCGATGCCAACATCCCGACTAAATTAGTCATTGTGTAAGTTTATTGCTGTTGAAACGCCCTTTTGTTGGCTGTTCAACAGCTTTTTTATTTTCAGAACTTAAACTGGCTGCTCTCCGTTCCGGTGCTCACTTTCGGGCATACAGGAGGTGGTGCGACAGGAAGTCACGGTACCATCTGCAAGAGTTTGCGCACCTGCATTCCAAGCATCTAAGTATAGAAAACAGGATTTTTAAGAGTTAAACCAAGATGTAAGAATCAACTCTTTACCATTAAGCGAGCTCAGCGATGTAAAAACTGGCTCTTCAACTTGCTTTATCAGCTTCAACTTTCTAAACTGAAAGTAAATATAAATTACAGCTTTCAGGAGTCTTAATGAGCGGCTAAGCTGGGTAAACAGGTACTAATTAAAGAAAGGATGAAGGCGATGGGCTATTACAATCAAACACCGAATGGCAGGCAGAAGCCAAGCCGTTTGGGCGCATTTGCTGCCGGGTTTGCGGGAGTGGCAGCGGGTGCATTATTGGTATGGTTATTGTTTTATTCGATGCCGGAATTGATACCGGATAATGGCAATGAAACACAGATCGTCCAACAGGAAACCGAAGGACGTTCTGAAACAGTTTCAGTGGATATCACGACAGATGTCACAGAGGCAGTAGAGATTGCGGCGGATACGGTTGTAGGTGTGACAAATCTGCAGGCAGCCGGAGATTTTTGGTCGCAATCACCTGGACAGGAGCAGGCAGTGGGCACGGGGTCAGGCGTCATCTATAAAAATGAAGGCGGCATCGCACATGTAGTCACCAATCATCACGTCATTGATGGTGCGAATGGCATCGAAGTGACGTTATCGGATGGTTCCAAAGTGGAAGCTACGCTGGTCGGCAGCGACATCTGGACGGATCTGGCCGTTCTTGAAATGGATGGAGCCAAAGTACAGGCGGTTGCCCAATTCGGTGATTCAGATGTTTTAAAACAAGGAGAGACTGTCATTGCAATCGGTAACCCCCTAGGGCTGGATTTTTCAGGTTCAGTGACAACAGGTGTGGTTTCGGGAACGGATCGTGCAGTTCCAGTCGATTTGAACGGTGACGGACAAGAGGATTGGCAGGCTGAAGTGCTTCAGACAGATGCCGCCATCAATCCAGGAAACAGCGGCGGAGCTTTAATCAACCTGGCAGGCCAGCTGATCGGGATTAACTCGATGAAAATCGCAACGTCTGCGGTGGAAGGCATCGGCTTTTCGATTCCCATCAATTCGGCAATGCCAGTCATCAATTCAATTGAAGAAAATGGAGAAATGATCCGCCCGGCGATGGGCATTACGCTGATGGATTTGATTCAAGTGCCTCAAGCGCAGCGCCAAGATACGTTAAACCTTCCTGAAGATGTCACACAAGGTGTCGTGGTCAATTCAGTAGTGGAAGGATCAGCAGCAGAGAAAGCCGGAATGGAGCAGTTTGACGTCATTGTAGAGATGGACGGCGTAGCCATCACAGACATCATCGAATTGCGCCAATATCTGTATAATGAGAAAAAAATCGGAGATACCATGACAGTAAGCGCCTATCGCGACGGCGAACTGATGGAATTCGAATTGGAGCTTGTCGATAACTCAGCTTTATAGGACAGAGAACCTGTGTAGACACTTCTATACAGGTTTTTTTGTTGGATAAATCTTTTAAGTGATTTATAAGTTGAAGTAATAATGCAATATAGTCGATATTCCGCAAAAAAGCTCCGTTTGCCGGGGGCTCGAGCTGAACTAACTCGGCCTAAACGCCCGAGTGGATTTCAGCACTTCGCTTGATCCCCAAGGCGTCTCCGCTGTTTTGCTCCATATCTTTAGAGATTTCTCTCAGCGCCGAGCTGAGAGAGAGCTTTGTTCATAGTGCCAAAGATTTTATAGGCTAGTTCTCTAGTTCAACTTATATAATAAACTTTCGTGTAATACTATTTAAATTCGCTTATTTTTAGATGAATTACAAGATACAATTTCCGAGAAATAAGAAAAAGACATGTGGATAACTTTTTCGGTGTTAATTTTTTATTAACAATCCACAGAGGGAGAAAAGCTTCGCTATCCGTAGCTCTTTTCTTCTGTTAGAATGGGTTGTGGATAAAAGAGAATGAAATGTGTATAACTGTGTGGAATATTCGGAAATCGAAAGAGGTGGAAAAAATGGAGATTAACTGCTGTAAAAACCATGTAGAGCATGCATTAGACATGTTCGTGGCGCAGGCTGAAACATACCCGATTCTTACTGAACTATCTGAAAAAGAAAAGTTATCCACAAAATGCGACTACTGTGAAGAGACTGCAACGTATCTTGTGGCAAACGCATAATTCGGCACAAGATGTAGAAAATCCTGTGGATATGTGTATAACATCTGTGCGTAACTTGTTTGTAAATTTAATGTGAAGGGGGATAACTTGTGAATATCTCAATTATCAGTGTCGGAAAGCTGAAAGAAAAGTATTTGAAGTCGGGTATCGAAGAGTACACAAAACGGCTGGGAAGCTATACAAAGATAAATGAAATAGAAGTAGCAGACGAAAAAGCGCCTGAGCAATTGAGCGACGCGGACATGGAAATCGTTAAAAAGAAGGAAGCAGAGCGGATTTTGGCGAAGATTGCACCGGATGCATATGTTATTGCATTGGCAATCGACGGCAAAATGAAGACTTCCGAGCAGCTGGCAAAAGATATCGAATCACTCATGACCTACGGGCGCAGCAAAATCGTCTTTGTCATCGGAGGATCGTTGGGGCTGCATGATGAAGTATTAAAGCGTGCGGATGAAAAACTGTCGTTTTCGAAAATGACCTTTCCACATCAGTTGATGAAATTGATTTTAGTGGAGCAGGTTTATCGGGCTTTCCGGATTATGAAGGGTGAACCGTACCATAAGTAAATGAGGTTTATCCTATAAATAAAGTCTAACTTATACATGATTTGTCCAAATGCTAAAAACAATTCAGTTATTGAAACTATCCAAGAGAAACAGATTTTATCATTTGGATATGCTAAATATTGATTTAAATTCTGTTATTTTAGTGGAATATCCTTGGTAAGGCCAAAGCGCTTATTAGGATAACCCACTCAATGAAGCAATTGGATCGATTTACTTTTTTTTAAAAAAATTTATAATGATAAAGGATGGATTTTTATTGGGATTTTCTCTTAAGGCGTTTTTATATACTGGGTTAAGAGAAAGCTTGAAGCATAGAAGGCGGGACTGAAATTAATGAAAAAAATTGGATTTGATTCGGAGAAATATTTGCAAGAACAATCAGCCTACATCCTAGAACGGGTGCAGCAGTACGATAAACTTTACTTGGAATTTGGCGGAAAATTGATAGGCGACAAACATGCAAAGCGTGTCTTGCCTGGATTTGATGAAGATGCCAAAATCAAACTATTGCATACACTGAAAGAAAAGGCGGAAATCATCATCTGTGTCTACGCTGGAGACATCGAACGAAACAAAGTTCGTGAAGATTACGGCATCACTTATGACCAAGATGTCTTGCGCTTAATTGATGAATATCGGGCATATGGCATTTCTGTCAACAGTGTCTTGATCACTCGTTATCAAGGGCAACCAACAGTCAAAGTATTTATGACAAAGCTTGAGAGAAGCGGAATTAGCGTCTGTATTCACCGCGAAATCGAAGGTTATCCGACAAACGTGGACGCGGTCCTTGGGGAAGAAGGATTTGCGACAAATCCTTATATTAAAACGACAAAGCCGATCGTGGTAGTAACGGCCCCTGGCCCGGGCAGCGGAAAGCTCGCCACCTGCCTTAACCAAATGTATCATGAGAATAAACTGGGGAATGAAGTCGGCTATGCCAAATTTGAGACTTTTCCGGTTTGGAACTTGCCGTTAAAGCACCCGGTAAATATCGCTTATGAAGCGGCTACCGTCGATTTGAAAGACGTAAATATGATTGACAATTATCATTATGAAGCATACGGCAAAGTTGCGATCAATTACAATCGTGATATTGAGACGTTTCCTGTCATCAAACGGATTATTGAAAGGATTACCGGCAAAGAGTCTGTTTACAGCTCACCGACTGATATGGGTGTTAATCGTCTGAAATCGGGCATCACCGACGATATGGTTGTCCAGGAAGCTGCCAAGCAGGAAATCATTCGCCGCAGTTTCATCGTAGAGAACGACTATAAAAAAGGGCTTGCTGATGAAGACAGTGTGCGCCACATGCAAGTGATTCTGGAAGAGACCGGTTTAAAGAAAGAGGATCGGGTACCTGTATTGCCGGCCCGTAATTATGCAAAAGCAATCCAAGCGCAAATTGACAGCACGAATTTGCAAGCCGTAATTGCGATAGAACTGCCGAATGGCGAGATAATCACCGGTCGAACGACCACTTTAATGGATGCTTCGGCAGCCGCGATTCTGAATGGGTTGAAGAAATTGACCAATATTTCCGATGAAATTAATTTGTTGTCGCCGATGATTTTACAAACGATTCAACGGTTGAAAACCGATGACTTGAATAGCCGCGTCCCGACATTAAGCGCCAATGAAGTGCTCATTGCACTGGCAATCAGTGCGGTCACCAATCCTACTTCTGAGCTGGCTTATAAGCAATTGCCAAATTTAAAAGACAGCCAAGCTCATTCCACGGTTATATTGAATAGAGAAAACGAACAAACCTTTAAGAAGCTTGGAATCGACATCACCAATGATCCGGTATATCCAACTGAGAACCTATATTACAATTAGATTTTAGTAAACACCTGCCTTTTTCTTCTTACATAGAAGTCTGAGGCAGGTGTTTTTCATTTATAGAGTTTACTAAAAAAGTTCATTCTTCTTTTAATGAGAAGACTGCACCTTTTTGCTTTTATAAAGGCTGACTGGTCTCGTTTACTTACCGATAACTTTTAAATATTACTGACGATAAGACTTCCTGTCGCTGCATCTATTCCAACTATCTGTTGTCTTGTTTCAAGTTGCCCCAATTTATATTCTAATACTTCATTTTGTTCATTTTCATTGTACTTTCTAGACCACTGTAAAAAGGCCTCGATTTTTTGTAAGACGGTCTTAACGTCCTCGAATGGTTGAATAGTTGAAGTTTCATAGGATTGAAGTTCGTCTACGTCAATCTTCGGAGACCATAATATATCGATAAATCCAGTTGTTTTGTTAACACCGACGTAAAAACGCTCACCTTCTATTTGTAAATCTTGAGCTAGGTATAGTGGGAAAGTGAAAAATGCGCAATTTACTCCATTGAAAGATGGTTTCTCGATTTGTACTTGCAGATAAGGAATGTACTCTTCAAAATACGTTGCAATAAATGTACAGGCAATATCACGGCAAGCTTCAAACGAAAGATCAAGCTCTCCTGTACGCTCTTTAAACCACATGAATTCTTTTAGCTTCCCGGAATACTTATCAATTTTTGCTTTTACTGTATCTTCCATACGTTCGAGAAGAAAGCTTTCCATTGTTTTATCTTTCGGCGCTTGCCAATCTTTTTTCCGCCACACGAAGACGAGTGTATGTTCATCTAGTTCCACTTGCCGCAGCTTGACCATCTCCGCCGACACGCCGATTACTTCTTCGATCGTCGCCCGTTTTTCAACTGCCTCTGTGTTTGGAAAGGGGATGAACGTCTCAGGTGCTTCCGGTTCATGCTCAAATGCAGACTGTCCGTTTATGGCATTAAAGGAATGGTAGACAATCGGACTTTCATAAACTGGATACAGGCCCGGCTTTGGAACAGAATAAATGTCGCTTGATAAATATTTCATCGATAATTTCCATGGAGCTTTATATAGTTGTCGTAAAATAGCCCCTTCGCCAGCAAGCTGCGATGGAAATGCCGGTGGTGTTTTCGTATACTCATTATACTTAAAGCCAATAATTTCACCGGATTTGGAAACGGTTATTTTTGTGGTATAGCTCGCAAGAGGATAGCCTCCTACATATTGATCAAAATAAAATATTGTTTCGTCCTCTTTTTGAATAACATTTGATAACGTTAAATAATCGAGTGCTTCAGCGTATTGCGAAATTAGGAATTGTTCTGCACTAGCTTGCTGCTGCTCTATTGGCAGAAGTATTCCATTTGTCGAGGGAAGTCTGGTTAACTCGATTAATTTTCCGTTTCGATCAAGAGTCACTTCAATTTCATTGACTGATTCATCTGTCGCCCATATAAATTTTGCTTGCTCATTCGAATAATCTTCTACAAACAGTTGATAGTCATGAGGAATTGATACAAAATTCAATGCGGATTTGGCCAGTTGTTCTTTTAACATGTGGATCACTTCTTTCTCCGTGATTGGTGTGTTCATATGCTGTTCAAGCTGCTTTTTTAATTGGTTACGACCGCGATGCAAATGCATTTTAATCGTATTGAGCGGCTTATCTAATAGAGAGGAGATTTCTTGTACCGGAAAATCATAAAAATAAAATAGGACAAGTACGGTTTGATAATCTTTTCGAAGCAAAGAGAGTGCCTCATGGACAAATTCATAGGCAGCAGTCTGCCCATGCTCTGTCAGCTGTTGTTGTATAAGTTCAGTTTCCACCACAAGTGTCCGCTTCCTTTGCCGAAGGAAAGCAAAGCATTGCCGTATTAAAATTTTGAAGAGCCATGTAGAAAAATATTTTGCTTCCTTTAATTGATGAATTGATTTATAAGCTTGCAGCAATGTCTCTTGTACAATGTCTGATGCGTCTTCTCTGTTGCCAACATAGGAGTAAGCTTTTGAGAGAAGCTTAGACTTCTCGGTTTCTATTAACTGTTCAAATGCTTCTGGCTGGCCGTCAATAGCTGCTCTTACTAATTGTTCCATTCAAATACCTCCTATATAGTTAGGGCAATAAAAACGAAAAAAGGTTTCACTGAGGAATTATTTTTTAAAATATCCAGATTGAGGTTAAAAGCGAGCTGTGCAATCAATGGGCCATTGAGCTCCCGTTTTTTTAGAAACTGGGGTTTAAATGAGGGCAATCAATTTGTCTGATTTCTTCTTTTCGGTGCGTGATTACTGCTGTTTCTTTATTATATAATATAACCAATTAGTAAAAAGATTCTGTACGGAACCTGCCATGATGATGCCTTCTTTCGACACGGAGCAACAAATCATTCATTTGGAGGGAACTTCTATGAAGATAAAATTCAGCCCAGCTAATGCCGTTGTTAAACTTTGCATGAAGGGAATGGCCTTGGAGAATAGCGGAAATGTAGAAGAAGCAGCCGGGATTTTTCAACAAGCCTGGAACGAAGCGGCTGATGACTATGAAAGATTTATTGCCGCTTATCATTTAGGCCGTTTACAAAAGAGCTTCGCAGAAAAATTGAAATGGATGGAAATGTCCCTTCAGTGTGCACTGAAAATAAACGATGAGAATGTCAAAAGTGCGTATCCGGCGTTATATAAAAACATTGCCGACTGCCATAAAGAAATGGGCGATCTTGAGAACGCAGAAAGAAATGCTGAATTGGCCAAATCATTTGAAGGCCCGCCAACTGATACTGGCCCGTTTTATCATGGAACGAAAGCGGACCTGGCAGTCGGTGATTTATTGACAGCTGGCGGCAATTCAAATTATAAAGACGGGCTTAAGATGAACCACATCTATTTCGCAGCAAATGCCAATGGCGCGGGTCTTGCAGCCGCATTGGCAGCAGGTGAAGAGAGAGAACGCGTCTATATAGTGGAGCCTACAGGTGAATTTGAAAACGACCCCAATGTGACGGACAAAAAATTTCCTGGGAATTTAACGCGTTCGTATCGCTCGAAAGAACCTTTGCGAATTATTGGAGAAGAGACGGAATGGACGGCATTGACAGCTGCCGAACTGCAAAAATTGCGGGAGAGTTCAGCGAAGAAGACAGGTGACATTATCAACTGACTGTAGGGGAACCTTATCATAAATAAGAATAATTTTTAGTGGGATTTATGAGAGTTATTAGAAGGCTGATCATTATAAATAGTGATGAGGAAAATCAAAAATCAATCTAGAAGTTTTGCTCTCTTCAATACTAAATTGAACCTCCTGATCTACTGAGGTAAAATTGATATTATAAATGTAGTTGATACGGAGAGTGAACGTGATAAAAAAGATAGTGGTCATTGTATTGGGAGCGATTTTAGCGTTATGTCTGCTCCTTGTAGTTGTATTTATAGCCTCTCCAAAGCCCACTGCCATACTGGTTCAACAGTTATTTGAAGGCGGCGTTGCAGTAAAGCCCCATAATTATGGCGAGATTGAGAAACTGGTTCATGTGGAGAACGACTTGTCCTATGATTCTGCGCATCAAGAAGGAAATCTGGACATTGTCGCGCCCAAGGAATTTTCAGGAAAGCTTCCGGTCATCTTTTGGGTACATGGAGGCGCTTTTTTGGGTGGCGACAAGTCCGACATTACTGAATATGCTGTTCAAGTTGCCAGCAAAGGTTTTATCGTCGTTAACATGAATTACGAATTAGCCCCGAGTGCCATCTATCCAACTCCTTTATACCAAGTGGAGGAAGCTTATCAATTTATCGAAAAAAATGCACAAGCATATGGCATTGATATGGATCGGTTGTACTTTGCGGGGGATTCTGCCGGTGCTCAAATCATCAGCCAGTTTGTAAATGTTCAAGTAGAAGAAGAATATTCAAACCTGATTGGAATAGAAGGCAGCGTATCACCGGATAAGATTGCGGGTGTTCTCTTATTTTGTGGACCCTATGACGTTTCAAAGTTTGGAGATCTCAGCGACAGTTTTTTAATCAATTTCCTATTTGACCGGGTCGGGTGGGCTTATATCGGCGAGAGAAATTGGGGAGATTCAGATCAAGTGAAGCAAGCTTCCGTCATTGATCATGTTTCGGCCCATTTTCCACCTACGTTCATCACTGATGGAAATACAGGGTCATTTGAGGAGCAAGGTTTAGAGCTGGCAGATAAATTGAATAAAAATGATGTTGAGATTGTCGACGTCTTTTATTCACAGGAAGAAGCTGAATTGGGGCATGAGTATCAATTCATTATGGATACACCACAAGCTGAAAACACCTTTAATCAGCTGATAGAATTTTTAGCTGATACCAGTAAAAAGTGATGGGCTGATTTGGATGGGGGTTCCTCTTGTCCTGCTCAGCCCTGCAAGATAAAAGAAGCGCCAGGATTGTACTCCTGGCGCTTCTTTGTATAGAGATTTTAATGCTTGTTAAATACATTTGCCCCGGCTTCTGCAACTTGCATATCATGCGGCACGCTGCTCCCGCTGACACCGATTGCTCCCATTACTTTGCCATTCAAGATAAGAGGGATTCCGCCGCCAAAAACGACAAGGCGTCCGTTGTTGGTTGTATTTAATCCGTAAAGTTCAGCCGCAGGGACCGTTGCATCGGCTAAGTTCGATGTAGGCATTTTCAGGGCTACGGATGTCCATGCTTTGTTTTGGGAAATATCAATACTCGCCAACCACGCATCATCCATCCGGTGAATGGCCATTAGGTTGCCGCCATCATCCACAACGGAAATAACCATGGCAACACCAATTTTAGTTGCTTCTTCTTCAGCGCCAGCAATAATTTCTTTTACTAGTTCCAAAGTGATTTTTTCCAAAGGAATTAACCTCCTTGTTTTTCCATAAGCAGATAGGAAAACAATTTACTTATTGAAATGTCCATGGGGATCAATGACAAACTTCTTGGAAGCTCCTTGGTCAAATTCAGCGTATGCCTCTGGTGATTGATCTAATGTAATGATCGTTGCATTTACCGCTTTGGCAATTTGTGCTTTTCCGCTTAAAATCGACATCATCAAGTTACGATGGTATCTCATGACCGGAGTTTGGCCTGTTACAAAAGTATGTGCTTTTGCCCAACCAAGTCCTAAGCGTACCTTCAGTGTTCCGATTTTTGCATCTTCATCGACCGCGCCTGGATCGCCGGTTACATAGAGCCCCGGTATCCCAAGACGTCCGCCTGCACGAGTGACTTCCATAATGGAGTTTAATACGATAGCTGGAGCTTCACCGGCACCTTCTCCATGTCCACTAGCTTCAAAACCAACACAGTCAATCGCGCAATCTACCTCTGGGACACCCAGGATTTGAGCGATTTGTTCGCCGAGATCTGAATGTTCCCGAAGATTTACAGTCTCACAGCCGAAACTATGGGCCTGTGCAAGGCGCTCCTTGTTTAAATCACCTACGATAACGACAGAGGCACCCAGCAGTTGGGCTGAATGGGCAGCAGCTAAACCGACAGGGCCAGCCCCGGCGACATAAACCGTAGATCCTGGTTTTACACCTGCACTCACAGCGCCGTGATAGCCTGTCGGGAAGATATCGGAGAGCATCGTTAAATCAAGGATTTTTTCCATGGCTTGATCTTTATCCGGAAATTTCAGCAACTGGAAATCTGCATAAGGGACCATGACGTATTCCGATTGGCCGCCGACCCATCCACCCATGTCGACATAACCATAAGCAGACCCAGGACGATCCGGGTTTACGTTCTCGCAAATATGTGTGTCTTGCTCTTTACAGCTGCGGCAGCGGCCACAAGCGATATTAAACGGGACAGATACCAGGTCGCCTTTTTTAATGAATTCAACATCACGGCCGACTTCAATGACTTCACCTGTAATTTCATGGCCAAGGACAAGCCCTTCAGGAGCGGTCGTCCGGCCACGCACCATGTGTTGGTCACTACCGCAAATATTCGTAGTCACAACTTTTACTACCACTCCATGTTCGCATTTGCGCCCTACATTCAACGGATTTACCCCGGGACCGTCTCTGATGATTAATTCAGGGTAGCTAATATCTTCAACCGCTACAGTTCCAGCACCTCTGTATACAACCGCTCTGTTTCCTGCCATTTCTGTCATCTCCTATCTAATTTTTTACATATAGAGATTCACTCTTTACACCGGGGCAGCATCATAGAAGGGGAAAACTTTAAGAATTTATATTAAATATTCTCTATCTTCGATTTATTCTAAATTATAATTCTTTTTAATGGAAGAACGCACTTTTTTGTGAGAAGGTTACCTAAAGGATACTTTCAGGAAGAAATGGAAGAAAGGGGCAGTCTGATGGAAGATTTGCGGTCAGAAATAAAAAGGGAAATTGAGAGCGGTGAATTTAATTGCGAAAAAGAACTGACCTTATCGATTATCAGCGGTAAATGGAAAATCATCATTATTTACTATTTGGGAACAGAGGGTGTGTTGCGCTTTAGTGAAATTACACGATTGCTTCCCAAAATTTCACACAAGGTACTGACTACTCAAATTAGAGAATTAGAGGAAGATGGGATTGTCCATCGGAAAGTCTTTGCTGAGGTTCCGTCTAAGGTAGAATATTCGTTAACGGCTTTGGGAGAAAGCCTCATTCCAATCGTTTTAATGATGGATGAGTGGGGGAAGAAAAACATCAAACACTTTCCTGTTGCAAAAAATGTGTGAGGATTCCTTCGTGGGGAATCCTTTTTCGTTTTTCCTAAGGCGTCTTCGCTGTTTTGCTCCATATCTTTAGGGATTTCTCAGCGCCGGAGCATATATCGTAAGCAAATGAAATTTATTGCTATACTTTTAGGTGGAGAAGAAACAACCATACTAACTAATGATTGAGAAAGAAAGGTGAACTGTTATGAAAATACTTGTTTTCGGTGCTACTGGCGGTGTAGGAAAAGAAGTCGTGAAGCAGGCCGTGGAAAATGGCTTTGAGGTTACAGCATTTGTTCGGACACCGGCAAAGCTGGAAGTTGCACACGATCAGTTAACCGTGGTTAAAGGCGATGCCTTCAACCAAACGGAAGTTTCCGCAGCAATTGCCGGCCATGATGCGGTCGTATCATGCTTAGGTTCGAGCCAGGGCATGAAAAAATCAACAGAACTCCAAGAGATGGTGAAAAATATCGTAACAGGCATGCAGGAGCATGGCGTGAAACGGATTGTTTATACGGCCTCTGCAGGGATTTATAATGAATTGCCGGGCATAAGCGGGAAATTGATGATGGGCATGCTCAAGAATGCGCTGACAGATCACCGGGCTGCAACTGATTCTATTAAAGCACATGGACTAACCTATACAATTGTCCGGCCGATGGGGTTAACCAATGGACCGTTTTCGGGAAACTACAGAGAAGCGGCAGAGGGGGTACCTGAAAAATCAAAGTCCATCTCACGGGCAGACGTTGCCCACTTCATCTTAAAAGCATTAAAGGACAATAAATATGAAAATGCATCGATCGGAATTGCCAATTAAATCGTAGAACAACTCAAGCGGGACCAAGACGTTCAGCAAGTCCTGAAGGATAGCTGGAATGGAAAGCATACGGAGGAGGAGTCGGAAATGATCAGCGAAACCGATTTAAAACATTTGCGCCGATGTGTGGAATTGGCGGAAACCGCATTAGAAAAGGGCGATGAGCCGTTTGGTTCTGTCCTTGTTTCGGCTGCTGGAGAGGTGCTATTCGAAGACCACAACCACGTAGCTGGCGGCGATCATACACAACATCCCGAGTTTGCGATTGCGCGCTGGGCAGCCAATCATATGGCACCGGAAGAAAGAAGCGAAGCGACGGTCTATACGTCAGGGGAACATTGTCCGATGTGTGCAGCGGCTCATGGCTGGGCCGGTTTGGGCAGAATCGTTTATGCGAGTTCTTCCGAGCAATTGGCGGGGTGGTTAAGCGAACTGGGCGCTGCTCCGTCGCGTGTGCGGAATCTGTCCATTCAAGAAGTAATCAAAGACACAGTGGTAGACGGGCCTGTTCCTGAACTGGCGGAGCACATGCACGAGCTCCATGGCCGGCTGCATAAAGCGAAACAGTGAGCCTCCATTGGAAAATAAGCACATACCGATAAAAAACAGGACTGAGGCAAGAGATTGAATCTCTTCCACAGTCCTGTTTTTTTTTGAGCTTTTCTTATACTAAAACGGGTACTTCACTTCTGATGAGGTGGTCGAAAGCACTCAACGATGCTGTCGCACCCGATCCCATTGAAATGATGATTTGTTTGTATGGAATGTTTGTGCAGTCTCCCGCCGCAAACACACCCGGTATGTTCGTAGCCCCACGTTGGTCGATGATGATCTCACCGTACTTCGTGCGTTCCACTACGTCGCCTAACCAGTCTGTATTTGGAACCAGACCGATTTGGACAAATACGCCCGACAATTCAAAGTGCTTTTCAGCCCCTGTTTGAAGGTCTATATAAGAAATGCCGTTCACTTTATCGGTCCCAGTGATTTCCTGAGTTCGTGCATGCGTGATGACTGTTGCATTCGGCAGGCTGCGCAGGCGGTCCTGAAGGACTGAATCTGCTTTCAGCTCTGCATTGTATTCAAGAACAGTTACATGGTTTACAATGCCCGCAAGGTCGATCGCTGCTTCGACGCCGGAGTTGCCGCCGCCAATTACGGCTACGTCTTTGCCTGCGAACAATGGACCATCACAATGTGGGCAGTAAGCGACCCCTTTGTTCTTGAATTCAGCTTCGCCGGGCACCCCGACGTTGCGCCAACGTGCACCTGTTGAAAGAATGACGGTTTTGCCTTTTAGCACAGCACCGTTTTCAAGTTCAATTTCGATGAACTCTTTTTTTTCCAAACGCTTGGCACGCTGCAGGTTCATCACATCAATGTTGTACTCTTTCACGTGCTCTTCAAGGCTCGCGGCAAACTTCGGCCCTTCAGTATGCTTGATGCTAATGAAGTTTTCGATGCTGAGTGTATCCAGCACTTGTCCGCCAAAACGTTCGGCAACAATGCCCGTACGAATGCCTTTGCGTGCAGCATAGATGGCTGCACTTGCACCCGCTGGTCCGCCGCCGACAACAAGAACTTCATAAGGCTCTTTATCCGCAAATTCGGACGCGTCCGGGGCACTGCCTAATTTAGCTAGCAACTCTTCCAATGACATCCGCCCGCTGGAGAACGATTCTCCATTTAAGAAGACAGTTGGGACTGCCATGATGTCTTTGCTCTCAACTTCTTCTTTGAATGCGCCTCCGTCAATCATCGTATGTGAGATGTTGGGGTTAAGCACACTCATTAAGTTCAAGCTCTGGACAACTTCAGGACAGTTCTGGCAACTTAAACTGATGTAGGAGTCGAAATGGTAAGTGCCTTCAATTTTTTTGATTTGGTCAATCAGTTTCTGATCGACTTTTGGCGCACGGCCGCTTACTTGCAATAAAGCAAGGACCAATGAAGTAAATTCATGGCCAAGGGGAATGCCCGCAAACGTGATGCCGGTTTCTTCTCCGATACGGTTTACGCTAAAACTCGGTGTTCTTTCCAACTGCGTGTGTTCGACTTTAATCTTGGCAGACATCGAAGACAATTCATCCACCAAAGCCAACATATCACGGGAGACGTTGGCAGAGCCTGCGCTGGCTTTCAACAGCACATCGCCTTCCAATAATTGAAGATATTGTTCTAATTGAGCTTTTATTTCTGCATCTAGTATCATTATCAGAACTCCTTAAATTTTACCTACAAGGTCAAGGCTTGGCTTAAGTGTTGCGCTGCCTTCTTCCCATTTTGCAGGACAAACTTCCCCTGGGTTGTTGCGTACATATTGTGCGGCTTTGATTTTGCCGACAAGCGTACTTGCATCACGGCCAATGCCGTCCGCATTGATTTCTGCTGCTTGTACAACGCCTTCAGGATCAAGGATGAATGTACCGCGTTGTGCCAGACCTGCTTCTTCGTCCAGTACATCAAAGCTGCGGGAAATTCGTTGAGAAGGGTCACCAATCATGATGTATTCGATTGTACTGATCGCATCTGAATGATCATGCCATGCTTTATGGGTGAAGTGAGTATCCGTTGAAACTGAATATACTTCAACACCTAAACTTTTTAGCGTAGCGTATTGTTTTTGAAGATCCTCAAGTTCCGTAGGGCAAACGAAAGTAAAGTCTGCTGGGTAGAAGCAAACCACACTCCATTTCCCTTTCATGTTTTCTTCAGTAATGTCGATAAATTCTCCGCTTCCGGCATTGTAAGCTGAAGTTGCAAATGGTTGGATTTCTTTTCCGATCAAAGACATATAAAATTCCTCCTAAGTATTATCTTTAGAATGATCATAGTTAATGACTTCATAAAAAATACCAACCGAAGTTATCTACTCGATTAATATGATTATTTAACTATAATTATTCTAATCCTACTATTAATGGTATATGAAATAAATTCTTTGTCAAAGGTAACCCATTATTTTGAGTTTTTCCTTTAAATACGGTAAAAAAAGGAACTTAAAGTAAAAATCCAACACTTCCAGAAAACCAAATTCAACTTTAAAATCTGATGAATTTAGAAAATATATATATTTCAGAATACTATTGATTCTTATTTTTTTAATTTGCATTCGAGTATGGAGAAATAGTTTGTTTCGCTTATTGCAGGATGACAGTCAAACCTGAATTGACTGTCATCCTTTCTTCATCTTAAATATTGTTATAATGAAGAGGTGGTAAAAGCTGCACGAAAACATTGGATGTCTTTTTATGCATCACACGGATTTTATTAGCCAGGGAGTTGGACTTGAAAATGAATAAAAAAGATATAGCAGATATTCGCAAGCGATTTAAACTGGATACCGATCTACTGAAGATCGCGGAAATTTATAATATCTACATCCAGCAGGAAAGCACGGAAATCTTCCACGAGGAAAGCCGTTCTTTTGCCATGTTGGACCGCGATCAGCAGGAATTGTTCCTTGAGAACTTTAAAAAAGTCTTGGGCGGCAAACTGGATGCGAAGATGTTTGAAGTGAAATTCCAGCCTCAGGAAGAAGGGCAAGCGGATCATACGCAAAAGCTTTTGTATGAAGGGCTGGAGGCAAGTGAGGTTGCTGAATGGAAAGCGAATATGCAGCGCATCGCCTTGAAGATGGTGGAAGAACGGCCATACGAAAAAGACACGGTGGTCACGTTCATCCGCGGGAATTATCATAAGACGACAAGACGCCAGCCCGATGAGACGGAAATCGACATGCGGGATGAAGTGTATACGACATCGTTTATCCTTTGCAGCATGAACCAGACGGAACTGCCGAAAAGCTCATTGGTCTTTGATTTTGTCGAGAAGGAGTATAAAGCGAATGTACTGGTCGATCCGGTCATCAAGCTGAGCTCGCCGATCGGCGGATTCCTGTTCCCAAGCTTCACGGACAATGCCGCCGATATCCATCACATCTTGTACGCAGCAGGCAAAGCGAATAAACCGGATTTCCAGTTTATCGAGAACGTCTTGAATGGCGACGAAATTGTTACAGCTGAGGAAGAGAAAGCGGTCTTTGAAGAAATTGTGAAAGCTGTCATTGGAGAAGAAGTGAATTCAAGAACACTTGCCGGTGTTTACGATGAAATCAATCAGATGCTCGTCGTAGCAGAAGAAAGTGAAGATGATGAAGAAAGCGCGCCGGTTCTGGATACAACAGAAATTACACGTGTACTGAAAGCGAGCGGCGTCAAAGAAGTCAGCCCCGAAAAAGTGGAACGGGCTTTTCAGCAAGTGGTTCAAGACAAAACCTACGAAATGAAAGCAAGCCATATCGTTCCAAGTTATGCGTCCAAGTCCATCAAAATCAACACGAAAGTCGCAAATATCGCAATCAGCCCTCAAGACTTACGATACGTCAAAGAAGTCAATTACAACGGCAAACGCTGTATCCTGATTGAAGTGGAAGAAGACACGATGATCGAAGGGTTCAAGCTGCTTGCGGAAGAAGAGCTGGAGTAGGAGAGAAAATCTGTGTCCATCCAGTTAAAGAAAACAATCAATAAACCTCATTCAGCCCTGTTACAGAGAGCTGAATGAGGTTTTTCTTGTTAACTAATGATCCACACTCACGTCCACCACATCTCACCAACAGACTCTTTCACGATCACGGGTTTCAAATTCTCTACAGCTTTCGTGAAGCCCTCATTAATCGACATCAGCCCGTCTTCGTGTTCGATGCTGACGACATAATCGTAGTCGTAAAGGCGCAAAGCACTGATGATGTCAGCCCAGGTTTTTTGGTCATGTCCGAATCCAACAGTACGGAAATACCAGGCGCGGTCTTTTATCTGGGAATAGTCGGTCATGTCCGTCAGGCCGTTTCGGTTTGTGTTTTGTTGGTCGATGACAGTGTCTTTGGCATGGAAATGATGGATAGCGTTTTCGCGTCCGAGAATTTTGATGGCTTCCACCGGATCGATGCCTTGCCACCACATATGGCTCGGATCCAGGTTGGCGCCAATGGCCGGACCGCACGCTTCCCGCAGCCGCAGCATGGTCGCCGGGGTGTGGACGGAAAACCCGCCGTGCAGTTCAAGGCCGATTTTCACGTTGAGCGATTCGGCGAGCCGGTTTTTTTCTTTCCAGTAAGGAATCAGTTTTTCTTGCCACTGCCATTTCAGGATTTCCTGGAAATCGTTTGGCCAGGCGGCAACTGGCCAGTTTGGATAAAGTGCGTTTTCGTGGTCGCCGGGACAGCCGGAAAACGTGTTGACGACCGGAACTTCGAGTTTTGATGCCAGCTGCAAGGTCTTGATGAGCAATTCGTCTGCAGGACCGGCAATTTGCTGTTGCGGATGGAGCGGATTGGCGTGACAGCTGAGTGCACTGATGATCAAGCCGGCATCTTCAATCTTTTGCTTGAAAGCTTGCAGTTTTGCCTCATCATCAAGCAGTTCATCCAATTTGCAATGGGCATCTCCCGGGAAGCCGCCAGTGCCTAATTCGATGGCCTCGATGCCTTTTGAAGAGACGTAAGCCAGCATATCTTCAAAGTTCCTATCGGAAAATAATACAGTAAAGACTCCTAACTTCAATAGAACCCCTCCTCCTTGAAATATCTGAATATACTGTCATGTAAACCATTACATTATTAACATATAGAAATAATACGCTTAAATCAATCTATTTCAAAGTAAAAAAATACTTATTGACAGATAATTCTGAATAAATTAAGATGAAAATGTAATCGATTACATTTCAAAACGAGAGCGTGGGGTCAGAAAGAAGGAACGTATATGGCAAACATCCAGCAAGTGGCTAAGCAGGCAGGCGTTTCAGTTGCAACAGTCTCTCGGGTGCTCAATGGTAAAGACAAAGTAAGCACAAAAACAAAACAAAAGGTAGAGGAGGCGATCCAATACTTAAATTATGAGCCGAGCATGCTCGGCCGGAACCTGCGGAATTCCGAAAGCCGCATTGTATTGATTCTGATTCCCTCTATTTCCAATCCGTTCTATTTTGAAGTCATCAAGGGAATTGAAAATATGGCACTCAGCCAGAATTACAGCATTTTGCTGTGCGAAACGGATTCGAAGCCGGAAAAAGAAGAGATTTATTTTGATTTGGTTCGGAAAAAGATGGCAGATGGCATCATCTCGATGGATCCGGCGGTAAATGTGGAGACATTGAAGGAATTGGCGGAAAACCATGCCATTATACAATGCAGCGAATATGGAGGAGGCATCGGAATTCCTTATGTCACCATCGACAGCGAAGAAGCTTCTTACCATGCGGTAAAGCACCTGATCCAGATCGGACACCGAAAAATCGCCTTAATGAATTCCGACGAAAAATTCCTCTATGCACGCGAACGGCGGATGGGATACGAGCGGGCACTTCAGGAACATGGCATTCCGTTGGACGGAGAGTATATCTTCTATACACAGGAATTGGGCTTCGAACAAGGCCAACAAACGATGAAAAAAATTCTTCAGTTGCAGGACCGGCCGACAGCTGTTTTTGCGGTATCGGATTTATTGGCAATCGGTGCATTAAAAGAGATTAATGCAGCAGGACTCCACGTACCGGAGGATGTGGCCGTAGTCGGTTTTGATAAGATTGATTTTTCCAATATGACGAATCCGGCACTGACAACCGTTGCTCAACCGATGTACAAGATGGGGACGGTAGCGGCAAGGATGCTGATTGAAAAGATACAAGGGAAAACAGTGGACAGCATCGTTTTGGGCCACGAACTGGTCATCAGGGAATCGACAACCGGATAAGGAGGCTGAGGCCAGCGCTCTGTTATTAAAAGCTTGATGATGGAGCGCTGGGCTTAGCTGATACGTAAGCATTCAGGTTAAGAAACGGGTTTTCAAAAATATAAAGGGGTGAATAAAGTGAAGAAATTGTGGATCATTTTATTGTCTTTTATCACAATTTTCGGTTTGGCGGCATGCGGCAGTTCAGAAAGCGGCGGCTCCGGTTCTACGGATGAAGGGGCAAGCGGCGACGAGCAATTGACGATTGGGATTTCCCTTCCTTCGGCAACGCATGGCTGGATGGGCGCTTTAATTGACAGTGCTGAAAAGCAGGCGAAGGCGTTAAAAGAAAGTGAAGGCATTGATTATGTCATGACCAATGCGGAAGATCCAAATACGCAGGCAAACGACGTGGATGATCTGATTGCACAAGAAGTAGACGTTATTGTCATGCTGCCGATTGAATCCGCGGCTTTGAGTCCGGTCGGACAAAAAATCAAAGATGCGGGCATCCCGTTGGTCATTGTTGACCGGGAACTTGAAAATGATGCGGCAACGGTGGTGGTTAAAGGAGACAATGAAGGAATTGGTGTCAATGCAGGAAAATACTTCGTGGAACAATTGAATGGCGAAGGGAAAATCGTTGAAATCACTGGCCCTCCAAGTTCTGTGACGGAACAGCGGGGATCTGGGTTTAAAGAAGCAGTTGCGAGTGAATCAGGAATGGAAATCATTGCATCCCAAAGCGGAGACTTCTCGACTGAAAAATCATTGGAAGTCATGCAGAATATTTTACAGGCAAACCCTGAAATTGATGCCGTCTTCACGCAAGATGATGGGATGGCATTAGGCGTACTGCAGGCCATTAAAGAAGCCGGCCGTACGGATATTCAATTTGTTACGGGTGCCGGCGGGGCAAAAGGCGTTTTTGAAGATATCCAAAACGATGGGCTCATGAAAGCTACGTTCCTTTACTCGCCGACTATGGTGGAAGATGCAGTGAAAATTGCGGGAGACATTGCCAAAGGCGAAGAACCGGCTGAAGCGATGGTTGTCAAGGAAGCAACGCAAGTAACAAAAGAAAATGTCGATGAGTATTATGATCCTGAATCGAAATTCTAGACGAATTGCCGGGAAATGCAATGGAGCCATTGCATTTCCTGTTTTCCTATAAGGGGGTAAAGGCATGGCTTCACATCCTTTTGTGGCAATGAACACCATCGAAAAATCATTTAATGGCGTACCGGTCTTGAAGAAAGTAACACTGGAAGTGGAAAAAGGTGAAATTCATGCATTGCTTGGTGAAAACGGAGCGGGAAAATCGACGTTGATGAATATTTTAGGCGGTGTCCATCAACCAGACAACGGACAGATCTTCATCAATGGCGAGGAAGTTAAAATGGCGGATCCGCATGTTTCACAGGCACAGGGCATCAGCTTTATTCATCAGGAGCTGAACATGGTCGGTGATTTGAGGGTTTATGAAAACATGTTTCTAGGTTCAGAAATTCGCAATAAAATCGGATTTTTGAACGTGGAAGAAATGTGCCGCCAAACCCGCGAAATTTTAGCGGAACTTGGCGTTACCATCAATCCGAAAGAGTATGTCCGCAACCTTGCGACTTCCTATAAGCAATTGATCGAGATTTCAAAAGCGCTGCTGCACAAGTCGCAATTGATCATCATGGATGAACCGACGACGTCGCTTGCAGAGCACGAAGTAAGCCGACTTTTTGTTCTCATGAAGAACTTGAAAAAGTCCGGCGTTTCCATCATCTATATTTCCCATAAGTTGAAGGAAATCCAGGAAGTATGTGATCGCTATACGGTTTTGCGGGACGGCCAGTTGGTGAAGACCGATGTCATGGAAAATGAGAATCTGGAAGTGATCACCAAGCTGATGGTGGGCAAATCCATTTCCCAGGAACGGTATGTGCATGGGCATGAGTTTGGTGAAGTGGCGCTGGAAGTAGAAGGATTGACGAGCGCCGGCTTATTTAAAGATATTAATTTCTCCGTCCGCCAAGGACAGATAGTGGGCTTTACGGGTCTTGCGGGCGATGGCAGAACGGAACTTTTTGAAAGTTTGTTTGGTTACCGGAAGAAATACTCAGGCATCGTGAAAGTGAAAGGCAAACCCGTGAAGATTAATCATCCCCGAAAAGCGCTGCAAGCGGGAATGGGCTATGTGCCGAAAGACCGGAAAGAAAATGCGATCATCAAAGATTTAAGCGTCATCCATAATATGAGCTTGTCATCGATGGGGAATTTTGAGCGGTTGGGTTTTATACAGGGCAAAAAGGAACAGCAGAAGTTCCAGACCTACAAAGAAGCCTTGAATATCAAAGTGCACAATCCGCGAATCACCATCGATAAGTTAAGCGGCGGAAATCAGCAGAAAGTCATCATCGCCAAATGGCTGGAAGCGGAGACGGATATCCTGATTTTCGATAACCCGACACAAGGAATCGATGTGGGAGCCAAACAGGAGATTTACCAGCAGATTCTGATGCTTGCGGATTTTGGCAAAGCCATCATTATCCTGTCATCCGAAGCCCCGGAAGTGATGCGGATTTGCCACGACATCAACGTCATGTACCACGGCGAAATCACTGCGCGCTTCACAGGCGAAGAGGCAAGCGAAGAGGAAATCATGCATTATGCCACAGGAGCAAAAAGGGAGGGAGAGAAAATTGGCTAATATAGACGCAAAACAATACAGCCCGGAATCTCCAAGCATGAAAAGCCGGATGTCCTGGCTTTGGTCGGAATACAGCGTCATTATCGCATTTGTCATCATTTATATCGGCGCTTCTGCGATGAACCCGCGATTTCTTGATATGAACAATCAACTTAATATCCTGATGCAAGTTTCGATTATCGGGATTATCGCACTTGGCATGACCGTCGTCATGCTGTCAGGTGGCATCGATTTGTCGGTCGGTTCCGTTCTGGCGCTCGCCGGTGTGGTGTCAGTGCTGGCATTGAATGCCTCCGGCAGTATTTGGATCGGCGTTTTGACAGCGCTTTTGGTCGGTTCGTTTGCCGGGTTCCTGAATGGCCTGATGGTCGCGAAAGGAAGAATCGCCTCATTTATCGCTACGCTCGGAATGATGGCAGGGGCACGTTCCATCGCGCTTTATATCGCGGAAGGCGGCAGTGTGTCGGGTGAAGTCAGCGGATTTACCGCTATCGCCAACAGTGATTTTTGGATTTTTGATTTTCCTGTCATCATTTTCTTCGTAATGGCTGTGCTGATTTATGTATTGATGCACAAAACCCGATTCGGCAGGTACGTCTATGCCCTGGGATCAAACGAAAAAGCGGCCATGCTGTCGGCGATCCGAGTAGACCGCATTAAAATTGGGGTCTATACGCTGATTGGAACCTTGGTCGGAATTGCGGCTGTCATTGAAACGTCACGGCTGAATTCGATATCTTCCTCAAGTTCAGGTGCGCAATACGAACTTGACGCCATTGCAGCCGTTATCATCGGGGGCACGCGCATGACCGGTGGACGCGGAAAAATAATCGGAACGATCTTTGGCATCTTGATATTGGGAATCTTGAACAACATGATGAATCTGATGAATGTTTCTCCTCACCTTCAGGGATTCGTTAAAGGATTGATCATCATTATTGCAGTGGTATTCCAAAAAAGAGAATAGGAGGAGATGGGATGGGCATCAAGGTAGGCATTATCGGATGCGGGTCCATAACGAAAATGCGCCATGCACCGGAATATACAGCAAATCCCTATGTCGATGAAATCGTTTTTTATGACCGGAACCTCGACCGGTCCGAAGCGATGGTGGAACTGTTTGGCGGAACGCTCGTAAAGAGCGTGGATGAGCTGTTTGCTGATCCTGACATTGCGGCAATCAGCGACTGTTCTTCAAATGAGCGTCATCATTTATTTTCTACACGGGCGCTTCTGAGCGGCAAGCATGTCTTGTGTGAAAAACCAATTTCATTGACAGTGGAATACGCGAAAGAAATTTTGGCGGCCCAAAAAAAATCCGGGAAAAAACTGATGGTTGACCATAATCAGCGCTTTACACGCGCCCACCAGAAAGCGAGGGAAATCCTTGCCGGCGGGGAACTTGGAAAGGTGCTGACGTTCCGTACAGCATTTGGCCATGCAGGTCCGGAAGCCTGGGGCATCAATAAGACCAAGTCAACCTGGTTTTTCAAAAAGGAGCGGTCCGGATTTGGCGTAGGCGGAGACCTTGGCATCCACAAAATCGACTTGCTGCATTATTTGCTCGATGATGAAATTGTTCAAGTCAGCGCATTTCAAGGAGCGTTGCATAAAGTGGATGAAAACGGGGAGCCGATAGAAGTATGTGACAATCTGGTATGCAGTCTGGCAACCCGAAAAGGGAGTCTCGGAAACGCAGCCTTTTCCTGGACCTATTATGGAGAAGAAGACAACAGCACCGTCGTCTATTGCGAGAAAGGCATCATGAAAATTTATCATAACGAACAGTACCAGCTTGAAATCATCATGCAATCCGGTGAAAAAGTGAATTATGAGCTGGAAGCCATCCAAACAAACGATAACCAGACACCCAGCGGCGTCATCGATGCTTTTATCGACGCCATCCGCCTTGATCAGGAACCGATTGTTACGGGTGAAGATGCACTCAAATCGCTGAAAGTGATGTTAGGCATCATGGAGGCAGCAGATACAAAACAAGTGGTCACCATCGAAAAAGAGTCTCTCCTTCATCGATAGGGAGAGATTCTTTTTTTTATGTTTCTGGATATAACGCTCAGTTGGTTGGGGAGTCATCTGTTCAGCAAATGTATAGCTTCAAAATAGTTGGTTTTAAAACCTAGTTGACAAGTAGGTTTTAAGTGTAGTCTAATGTGAATAAGCTTTTTTCAGTACTGGTAACGCCTAACAACAAAATATAGCTTTAAAACAGGCAAAGGAGGATTCAAATGGCTATTGAACAATATCCGGTTATCCCACAAGCTGATTCATTTTTTCTGAAAGGCAATAGCACGGGGATTTTATTGTGCCACGGCTTTTTAGGTACGCCGCAAAGTGTAAGGGATTTAGGCGAGGCAATAGCTGCACGTGGCTATACGGTTTCTTGTCCGAGGCTTCCTGGCCACGGCACGCATTTCAAAGACCTTGAACAGTTTATCTGCAACGATTGGTCTGCACGGATAGAAGAGGCCTATAATGAACTGCGAAAGACATGTTCCAGCGTGATCGTCATCGGGCAATCGATGGGGGGGACCTTGAGTTTGGATTTGGCCAGCCGCCACTTCGACATTGAAGGAATTGTCCTCATCAATCCAGCGATCAATATCCCTGCGTTTGAAACATACCGCACCCAACCATCTGCCACTTATGTTACAGAAGACCAGCCGGACATCAAAAAAGAGGATGCGGTGGAAATCACTTATGAGCAGGCGCCAGTGAAAGCGTATCACCAATTATTGCATTATATGAACGCGGTTGATGCTAAACTCTCGGACGTGCGTTGTCCGGTCGTATGTTTCCAATCGCTTGAAGACCATGTCGTGCCGCCGAGCAACACAGACTATATTCTCACTAAAGTTCAATCAGAAAACACCTGTAAATATGAACTGCACAACTCGTATCATATTGCCTCTATGGACCATGAATTGGATTTTATTGTCGAAAAAGCCATTCAGTTTGTCGAAGAGACGCTTTCAGTGGAAGCCGGAGAAAAACTTCAGAAATGACATAATTTCTAATTAACTAGAAATGAAGAGAGTTTAGTTTAAATAAGCGGCTAAAATTGAAAAGGCTGTTGAAAAGAAGTCGGTTCTTTTCAACAGCCTTAACTTTTGCTTGAGTTTTCATTAGCAAAAATTATCATTTTCGGGTGGGATGGTTGAGTGAGCTTAAGGATGCAGTTCTGCCATATGGATTGGATGCCGTTAATCGGTTAATATTTTACTTGATTCCGGAAGTGTTTGTTTGATGTCTCCTTTTACAATTGCAGCCCGGTCCATTGCCAATAAGAAAAATAAAACAGCATCATTACGCCGATGTAAATCGGCATTAACAGCAAACTGATTTTCAGTAGAGTTTTTGCATCGTATGAGTTTTCTTCATCCTCATAAAAGAGCAGCAATGCTTTTGAACTGACAGGGAACGTTACGCAATAGTTCATGCCAATTAAACTTAAAAAAACCACGGTAGATGCGTTTGCCCCGATTGCTTCACTGAACAGCAAAAAACCTGGGATAAAGACGATGGCACGAGTAGTATGTGAGGTAATATATAAATGGCTCGTCACGGATACGAGCAGAATAGCCAACACAATCTGCCAATCTGGAGCATCTGCAAATAGCTGGAGAAAGAACAGCATTTCTTTTTCCACCCATTTGACCACTCCTGTATCCACTAACACTTTCCCCAATGCTGCCGCTGCGGCCACAAAGATGATCAAATTCCATGAAACAGACTTCATTCCCTGTTTCCAGCTAATAATACCGTAGGTTGGTGCCATGACAAAAATCGCACCGACCATTGCCACGAAAGCAATGTCATAGCCGTGAATGCTTTCCGTCATCCAAAATGCAATCAAAGAAACCAACACGAATAATGTCTTTTTTTCTATTGGATTCATTTGTTTTTTTACTTCGGAAAGTTCAGCCATTTGGCTGTTTTCCAGCAGTTCCCCTCCATTTTTTGGCCAAAGCGTCCATTTCACAACGAAAAAGGAAACAATCGTCATCACGGCGGCAAAAGGGAGCCCCCAGATGAACCATTGGATAAAAGAAATGGACTGATGGACTGTACTTTCAAGCAGCCCAATTCCGATTAAATGCGAACCGGCTCCGATAAAAGTAGCGGAAGTGCTCATTAAGATGAGCAGTGGCGCTAACAGAACCAAAACACGTTGTTCTTCTTCTGTGTATTTTTTGCTTAGTTGATTGATGATTGGCATAGCTAATGCTGCCCGACCGGAAGTGGAGGGGATAAAAAACACAGTCGCAACTATAACAGCATTTATGCCCGCCAACACGTTTCCTTTTTTCTTTGATTTGCTCAAGATAATGAGTACTAACCTCTCTGCTAATCCAGATTCTTTGACGGCACTTCCGATAATGAAAGAGCCGATCATCAACCAGATAACTTGTTCTGAAAGTGATGTGTACAGCAAATCCGGTTCGGCAGCCTTCATAATAATAACGAATCCAATAAGTGAAATGGCAACAAATCCAGCTGGCATTTTCGTAGTAACCCATAGCGTCATCGCTGACAAGAAAGCGAATAAAGCAACCTTTGGTGGATAGTCCAGCGTGTCGATTGACAATATGGCTAAGAAAAAGAAAACATGCAGACCAGCAAGAACTGCCGGCTTCGAGTATAAAAAATTTCTGGAAGTTAACAGCCGCTCTTTTTTTAGATGATCTTCGAACCCTTTCATCATTTAGACGGACACCTTCTTTAATATGCCCTGATCAGTCATCCTCCAACCGATGGCTACTTTCCGCAACGCGGAGTAAGTGCTTTCCTCAATCCATTTCGGGGCATTTATCATAGCCGATTCCATCGAAACAGGTTTTTGAATAATACTGCTGTAGGCATCTATCCCCGCCTGGTAATTTAATTCTGCTCCTTCTCCGATGGTTCCAGTAATTGCAATCACCGGAATATGGCTTGTTTTGGCGATTCGCGCCACTTCCGATGGAATTTTTCCGTTCGGCGTTTGGAAGTCCAAGCTGCCTTCTGCTGTAAACACGATATCTGCTGTTGAAATTTCTTTTTCTATATTGATAAAATCCATAATGATATCAAAGCGGGGATGCAGGATTGCATTGGTGAATGCCAGAAGACCTGCCCCCAATCCTCCAGAAGCACCGCTCCCTGGCAATGAACGGACATCTAATCCTGTTTCGTTCTGTATAGCTCCAGCATATTGCTCCAATGCTGAGGATAAGACATCCACCTGTTTGGGAGTTGCTCCTTTTTGTGGTCCGAAAACGCGCGCTACACCTTTTCTTCCGCATAAAATATTCTTCCAATTACATGCGACATCGATGGATATATTCTTCAACCGGCTATCTACATTTGCCGCAAGAAGATAGTCCACTTCCAGTAAATCTTCTCCTCCTTTGATCTGGACAGGTTGTTGTTTCTTATCAAAAAATTGGACGCCTAATGCCTGAGCCATCCCAGCGCCGCCGTCTGAAGTGCCGGAATCTCCACAGCCGATCAAAATATGGTCTATACCAAAATCGAGAGCAGCAATAATTAATTCGCCTACCCCATAAGTTGTCGTTTTTAAAGGGTTCCGTTCGTCACGGGGAACAAGTTTCAGTCCAGCCACTGCTGCCATCTCAATAACTGCTATTCGTTTTCCGCTCTCTTGGTAAAAGCCGAAGTAACTATCAATTTTCTTTCCGACAGGCCCGGTCACTTTTTTATTGATGATCATCCCGTCTTTTATATTGATGATGGTTTTGACAAATCCTTCACCGCCATCAATCATTGGAATCACAACTGTATTAATCGATGGATCAAAACGTCTGACGCCCCGTTCCATTGCTGCTGCGACATCTTCCGCATCCAAGCATTCTTTAAAACCAGAAGGTACGATTACAATTTTCATCTCTAAACTCCTCCTAAAACTTTGATACTCTCTAAGCTACCCGTGGAATATGAGAAGAAGATGAGATGAACATGAGAATTTGAGTAGAAATTAGTAAAATACTAGAAAATAATTTAATTAACCCATAAAAAGAAGACAATAAGAGAGTGACCAAAAAGACGAACTATAAAAGGCTTTTGCTTAAGCCTTTTATAGTTCGTACTTAACCAGACCATTTGCATTGGATTTTTGGTGTTTTTCAATAATCAAGCAGCCGCCCATTGTCATGCCATTGGCCATACATTTTGTTTTCTTTTGTCTGTTCAATAAATTTGTCCAACCTTTTATTGAAAAGTTCAGGGTCATGTTTATAACTTTGGATGGTATCGATTCGGATTCTTTTATAGGGTTCAGGGAAGTTCAGGAAGTTTTGATAAACTTGCTCCTCTTTTTTCAGACGTGCTTCAATCTCCTCATCGATGACAAAGGACTCCGGACGCATATCAGGCAAAACCCGCCGTCCTCTTTCCGCCATCAACCCCAATTTTTCTAATCTTCTTATCCGCTCTTTATTCAACTCGGTAAAATTGCTGTTTTTCTTCCGCGGCGAAAGACGTTGGGCTGTCTCTGTCTCGGAGAGTTTCTTTTTTGTGCTGTCGATCCAACCAAAACATAAGGCTTCTTCAACTGCGTCTAAGTATTGAACGACTCCAGGCTGTTCTTTCACACTGACAACCACCCAGCAGAATTTCTCCGTTGCGGAATTTTCTGCAAGCCATTCCCTCAGTTCCTGCCGGGTCTTCACATCGATCAGATTTTCAATTTCCATTTTGGCCCCTCCTTTTTATCAGAGATAATTGCCTTTAGTATAACGGGTAAATAAGTTGGTATGAAATAGATGATCGGCCTAATAAAGGAGTAATCTGGACAAGAATCCTTATTGTTGGAATTTCCAGATATAGTAAATCCAGCTATGACGAAACGGAATACTTTATAGCACACCTAAGGAAATCGGGGAGACCTGGTTTCCTTTATTTTTTGGGGTTGTATAGTAAAAGAAAGGGAGAAACTGCGAGTTGCTGAAACTCCGCTATACATCGTTCACCAAGGCAGCAAGCAGAGGTTGCTCCTTAGTGCGCCCAGAACTCGCTTTACTTTGCTCTGTCTCTTCATAATACTGAAATTATAAGGAAAGGCGATGAATGCCATGATTTTTAGTGAACGATTAAAAAGTGAAAGAGAAAAAAAGGGGTGGTCCCAGGCAGAACTTGCTGAAAAGATTCATGTCAGTCGACAGTCCGTTTCGAAATGGGAGACAGGGAAAAACTATCCGACTATCGAAGTGATCATTGACCTCAGTGATCTGTTCGGTATCACGATAGATGAATTATTAAGGAGTGATAAGGAATTGAAGGATAAAGTGATTCAAGACAGTAAACAATTGGCTCACCCGAAGTGGAAAACGTTTTTTGATACGGTATTTATGGTGGGGGTAGTTTTATTGGCAGTAAAAATTATACTGCTCGCTTCAAATTATTTCTTTGGGACAAACGTTGTCATACCGGAAGGAGCACCACGATTTATTTCCAACTTCCTACCGTTGTTCTTGATGGTGGTCGGTGGAATTGGCGGAGATTCTTTGAAAGATAAATACATTTAAGAAATTACCGCATGATGAAAAAGCAAAGAGGAGCCGGAAAATCGGCTCCTCTTTGTCTGCTTACTGCCCTCTTCATGGGTTAACTCATAATGTGGGATGCCACCGGCAATATCAGCCCCATTCCTAAATCGCGTGCTTCTTCAAAGGCTTTCCTACATAATAAAGAAAACGCGAAATAGAAGCAGAAAAGGTTTGTTATCTACACTTCTTTATATGATCCTCAGTCTGATAAAAAGGAGACGATTAGGATGAATGAACTCTACATCAAACAAAAGGTATTCAGTTTAAGCGGCAAATTTACCGTGAAGGATAAGCAACAGCAGGATGTCTATTATGTGGAAGGCAGCTTTATGCAGATTCCTAAAACCTTCTCTATTATGAATATGGCCAGAGCTGAAGTTGCGCTCATCACCAAAAAGACATTCAGTTTTCTGCCGAAATTCTTTGTTGAAGTAAACGGACAGGAGCGGTTGACGATCCAAAAAGAGTTTTCCTTGCTCAAAGCCCGCTATACGATTGATGGAACTGGAATTGAAGTTCGTGGGAACTGGTGGGATATGGATTTTCAAATCCTGCAGAACGGGGAAGTGATTGGCCAGGTGAACAAAGAATGGTTCAGCTGGGGAGACAGTTATAAAGTCCAAATCTTGAATGATGAGATGGAGGAAGTGGTCATCGCCATTGTCGTAGCGATTGACTGCGTCAAGGCTGACCAGGCTGCAGCAGCTTCCGGAGGCGCATAGCCTTGTTGTAAAGATGATGAAGTCTTTTTGAAAGCTGCTGAAACAACGGCAGCTTTTTCTTTGTTTTTCAGAAACTCGAACCTAAATAAGCAATAAAAAAGGAACACTGGAGCCCCATGTGGAATGAAGGAGAAGAAACTATCGGTAAACATATTATGGAACTGCTCAGAGAGAAGGATGACGATGAACGAATTGATACTGCTCGTTGAAGATGATCAGCAAATTCATGAGATGGTGTCGAACCATCTGCAAAAAGAGGGGTATAAGGTCAGATCTGCATTTGATGGTGATGAAGCGCTGCCCATTTTTTCACAGCAGGCAATACGGCATCACTTTATTGATTTCCAGCCACAACCTGGCGGAAATTGAGCATATTGCCGATACGATCGGGGTGATCCGAAAAGGAAAACTGATCAAGGAAGCCTCGATGGACGAAATCCGTAGCACGCATGCCAACCACATGGAATTGGTCGTAGCGGATTATCCAAAAGCGGCTTTTGTGCTGGAAAATGAATTGAAAGCGTTGAACTTTCAGGTGAAGGAAGATAGAGGTGTCATTCATATTTATGATGATCAACTCACACAGAATGACATTATCCAGGCGATGGTCCGAAGCCAAGTCAAAATCGGTGCGCTCAATGATAAAAAGCAGCCTCTCGAAGATTATTTCCTGCAGCTCATAGAGGGAGGCGATTCGCATGCTTAATCTGATTAAATTGGAAATGAAAAGAATGAATTTGCCGGGCGTCGCTTTGGCGTTCGTCTTGATCAATGCGGCGATTGTCGGCATGCTCTTGTTGTTGGGGACGGAGCCGGACGCTGTAGAAGAGTTTTTTTCAAGTGCTGAAGACATCATGATGCTGATTGAACTGCTGGTAGTCGCTGCTTTTGTCATTTATGCCTCGGTCCTGCTATCTACTATGATCATTGAAGAATTTAAAAATAAAACAATTACCGTCCTATTTATGTACCCGGTCAGCCGAAAGAAAGTGCTGCTGGCTAAGCTGATCATCATCAGTTTGCTTACTTTTTTTTTCGTCATCGCTTCGATGATCATTGTGTTTTACAGCATTTCCATTTTTAACGGGATATATTCGTTCACTCCGGTTGTATTACCGTCCGCTCTGCTGGGAGAATACGCCATCCACCTGATCGTTATAGCTATTGCTTGTGCCGGTTTGTCATTAATCCCCTTGTTTTTTGGCATGATGAAGTACTCTGTTCCGGTGACGATCGTCTCCTCGGTTTTAATCGTGGCGCTTTTGTCTTCATCTGTCGATCCGGCAGGCACCAATCTGCTCTCCTATACAGCTGTCCCTCTTTTGCTTGGAATTGTTGGATTCTTTGCAGCGACTTTGGTGGTAGGCAGAGCCGTAAGGCAAGATTTTTAAAAGAAAACATGAATGAGAATGCTTTGAGGTTTTACATTCCAGTGATCTCCATAAATTGGCCGATCCAAAAACACATCAATCATAAAGAAGCAATTCTTTGGCCGTCAAATGGCTAAAGAATTGCTTTTTTTTTTATTTTCAACATTAACTAATCCTTTCTCTTTTCTTAAGAAAAACTTTAAAAATGCTGATTATACTTTAGTTATCCTTTGAAAGAAGGCATGCCGGCTACAAGGCGAATAACATAATCACTGCTAGGAGGAAGAAATATGAATGATTCCATCATCTTCACCATCAATTCGAGTTCCATTTTGTTGCCGTTATTTTTGATTTTTCTGATCTATTTGCTGGTTTCCACCTTTTTCAAAAGGAATTATTATGGAATGGGCCAATTTACGCTGGTGCTGTCTTTCGCCATTTATTTATTGAGTATGCTGCATTTGGTGATTTTTCCGATTGAAGTGAATCTGGGTGAATACCGCAACTTGACCCCATGGTATAAAGCGGCTAACTTTATTCCGATTCTAACGATTGATGTAAAGACTTTTGTGTTGAACGTCATCATGCTCGTGCCACTCGGCATGTACCTGCCGTTTTTGAGCCGGAAAATCCAATCTATTAAACAGGCGGCCCGCCTTGGTTTTTTTGTCAGCTTATTATTCGAACTCACTCAATTAGCGATTAGGATCTTGCTCGGAAGCGGAAGAAGTACAGACATCAACGATTTGATTGCGAATACATTAGGGGCTGTGATAGGGTTTTTACTAATAAGGCAAGTTTTGAAATTGTCATTGGCTCAATCCGTTTTCCATAAATTCAACTTGGAAAAAAGAGCCGGAATAAATCGCTGAGCCGGATTTTATAGAGGAGGGGAACGAAGGTGGGCCAAACTGTTTTAATTGTGGACGATGACCGTGATATTGCGAGGCTGGCAGAGATCTATCTGAAAAACGAAGGATATTCTGTTCTTCAGGCGCAGGACGGAGTAGAGGCGTTGGCAGTCATCGATCGTGTCCCTGTCGACTTGATCGTTTTGGATATTATGATGCCTCGCATGGATGGCATGGAATTTTGCCGGCAAGTGCGGAGCGGCAGCCAGGTGCCGATTCTCATGCTGAGCGCCAAAGTGCAGGACATGGACAAAATCACGGGCCTCATGACAGGCGCGGATGACTATATGACGAAGCCGTTTAATCCGTTGGAATTGAATGCGCGGGTAAAAGGTTTGCTTCGGCGCGCAAACTACATTCCGTCCGACAGAGAACATGGAAGCCTTCAGATCGGTTCCTGGATCATCGACAAAAAAGGCCATCAGGTCAGTATCCATGACAAAGAAATTAAATTGACTTCCAGTGAATTCGATATCCTTTATTTGCTGGCTAAAAATCAAGGCACTGTCTTCAGTTCGGAGGAAATCTTCAAGCAATTGTGGCAGGAAGACAGTATGGGTTCAAATAAAACAGTCATGGTGCACATTAAGAATCTTCGGGATAAGATGCAGACAGCCAGTCCCGGAGATGCGCTGATTCAAACTGTTTGGGGAGTAGGCTATAAAATTGAAAAAAGTCATTAAATTTATTCCTGTTTGGAAATTGCTGTTGTATGTTGTCCTGGTGCTCTTGTTGACAGCAGGAACAGCCCAAGTCCTGCTTTATGCCCTGTTTTTTCTGGAAACTCAATCTTCCCGTGTCGCAAAGTTCATTGAATTAAGCGCCACCTTTGGTTTAATGCCTTTCATCATCTTGTGTATTGTGCCCTTTACTTTGTTTTTATCCCTTTTTTATCTTTACGAACGGCAGAACTATACAGAAAGCATGATGAAGAAATTGATGGGCGAAATGGAAAGCATCGCAGACGGACGTTTTGTTCAGGAAATGACAATGGAAGACGATGGATTGATAGGAGAATTAGCCGCAAAAGTAAATCAGCTCCTTCTGCAATTGGACCAAGCGAAAACCGAGCAAAAAGAGGCAGCTGAAGTAAAAAACGACTTAATCACCAATGTGGCCCATGATCTCCGCTCACCATTAACGTCCATTGTCGGCTATTTGGACTTGATCAACGAAGACCGGTATAAAAGTGAAGTGGAGCTTAGGTATTACATTCAGATCATCCATCAGAAATCCCATGAGCTCAATCAATTGCTCAATGATTTATTTGAATATACCTTGGTGCAGAAGAAAGAGGCACTGGTCAATCGAGTACCGATCAATTTGGAAGAAATGCTGAACCAATTGGCCGTCCAGTTTCAATTCCAGCTGAACGAAGCGGGTATGGAACTTCGGCAGCACGGTGCATTCACGGAAAATCCCTTTGTTATGGGAGAAGGAATAAAATTGGCCAGGGTATTTGAGAATTTGATTCAAAACGCCATCCGCTACGGCAAACAAGGAAAGTATATCGATCTGTCAGCAACCGAATCAGAAAAGCTCATCCAAATTGAAATTGCGAATTACGGCCAACCCATTCCAAGCAGCGATTTGCCCTATTTGTTTGAACGATTCTATCGGGTTGAAAAATCACGCTCTCAGTATACAGGCGGTTCAGGATTAGGCTTAGCTATCGTAAAAAGCATCTTGGATCTGCACGGCGGCCAAATCCACGCAACAAGTGCATTCGATAAAACTGCTTTTGTCGTCACGCTTCCTAAAAAGAGTGAGTAAGCCTTTGCATCGGTGCAAAAAACCACGGAAAAAGACTGTCCTATCGTCATTCTTCAGGCGAAAGGACGGTCTTTTCCTGTAAAACAACAAGCTTGTCACGACAAGCCCGACAAAGTTGACTTTCCTTGTTGTTGAATGCGCTTCCATTTGGGGGCTATGATAAAGGAACATCATAGAAGTGAAAATTAGAAAGCGACCGTCTTAATTAAATGAGTTGCAACGGCAGTCGCGCTTATCCGTTTAGAGTAATTACCTAAAAACTTAAAAGGAGAGGATCACATGAACGATTCACAAATGAAAGTTCGGGTACAAAAGTTCGGCAACTTCTTGAGCTCCATGGTTTTACCGAATATCGGCGCGTTTATTGCTTGGGGATTGATCACGGCGTTGTTTATTCCAACCGGATTTTTCCCGAATGAAAAATTCGGCTCATTAGTAGGGCCAATGGTCAACTACATGTTGCCGCTGTTGATCGGGTATACAGGTGGCAGACTCATTCATGGCCAGCGGGGTGGAGTAGTCGGGACGATTGCAACGATGGGTGTCATTGTCGGAGCTCCTGATACACCGATGTTCCTGGGTGCCATGATTATGGGGCCTCTAGGAGCTTATGTCATCAAAAAGTTTGACCAATTGATCGAAGGAAAAGTCCGGACCGGTTTTGAAATGCTGGTCAATAACTTTTCTGCCGGTATTTTGGGTGGGGCACTTGCCCTTCTTGCATTTTCTGGTGTAGGGCCGGCTGTAAGTGCGTTTACCTCAGTTCTTGTTTCAGGGGTGGACTGGTTGTTGGCGGCTGGACTCTTGCCGCTGACCAGCATATTGATCGAACCGGCGAAAATTTTGTTCTTGAATAACGCCATCAACCATGGGGTGTTAACGCCTATCGGACTCGAACAGGTTCAACAAACAGGGAAATCAATCCTGTTCTTGCTTGAAGCAAATCCGGGGCCAGGTCTTGGAGTACTGCTTGGATTTATGTTATTCGGCAAAGGCATCGCGAAACAATCCGCTCCCGGAGCGGCTATCATTCATTTCTTCGGAGGAATTCATGAAATCTATTTCCCGTATGTATTGATGAAGCCAATGTTATTGCTGGCTGTCATTTTCGGCGGAATGAGCGGAGTGTTTACGCTTGTCTTAATGGGCGGCGGACTGGTCGCACCAGCTTCCCCAGGAAGCATTTTGGCTATTGCAGCGGTGACACCGCCTGAAGGAATGGCGTATGTAGCAAACTTTGCTGCCGTCATTGTGGCAACAACCGTCTCATTCCTCATTTCAGCAGTCGTCTTGAAATCAAGCAAACAGACAGATGAAGACATGGAAGAAGCAACGAAGAAAATGGAACAAATGAAAGGCAAAAAGAGTTCTATTTCCCGGGAAATAACGTCGCCCGCAACTGCTGGCAACGGTGTTTTTCCGGAAAATGTGCAAAAAATTGTCTTTGCCTGCGATGCTGGGATGGGGTCGAGTGCCATGGGTGCTTCGCTTTTGCGCAAAAAGGTAAAAGAAGCGGGATTGGGCGTAACAGTGACCAATACGGCCATCAGTACGATTCCAACAGATTCTCAAATCGTCATTACGCAGGAAAAATTGACGCCGCGTGCCGAAAGCAAGGTGCCGGATGCTTACCACATTTCTGTTGATAATTTCCTGTCGAGTCCTGAGTACGATGCATTGATTGATCGTCTGCAAAACGGTGGAACGGAAGAGCAACCCGAGCTGGTTGAAGAAAGCGGAGCGGTGGTTCCACATGCAGCGGAAGACGACCAGCTGTTGTTGGAGGAAAACGTCTATTTGGGGCAGAAGTTCCGGACGAAAGAAGAGGCGATCCGATTTGCAGGCCAAGCATTGGTCAGAGGCGGATATGTCGAAGAGTCCTATGTAGATGAAATGATGAAACGAGAAGAAATCACGACAACATACATGGGCAATAACGTCGCCATTCCGCATGGCACGGAAGAAGCCAAGAAATCTGTTCTTAAATCAGGCTTTACTGTTGTTCAGGTGCCAAATGGAGTAGACTTTAATGGAGAAAGTGCAAAAATGATTTTCGGCATCGCCGGAAAAGACGGTACGCATTTGGAAATCCTTTCAGGAATCGCCGTCATTTGCGCTGAACAGGATAACGTGGACCAATTGGTGAATGCTAAATCAGCCAAAGAGTTAATCGCCATCATCAACAGCAATTAAATAGCGACAATGGAAAGGCGGGGATTCCTGCCTTTTTGTTCTATTTACATTTCCGGGTCCGGCAGAAGGCATTCTAAAGTGAAATGAGTGAGATGAATGTTTATCACATTTAGGGAAAAGTCCATTATCGAATTGATTGTCAGGACCTCGGGTCAGCATACCGTACAATCGCTGTCTTCCTATTTGACCGTCAGTGCCCGGACCATCCAACGGGATTTAAAATCAATCGGAAAAATGCTGAAGGATTTTGATTTAACCGTCCAGCGTACGGCAGAAGAAGGTCTTTTTATTGCAGGGAAAAACGAACAGGTCTACCGGCTGATACAAAATTTGATCAGCGTCAGCCCAGCAGATGAAGCCCCCGAAGAGAGAAAGCTGAAATTGCTGATCATTTTAATGGAGGAAGGCCCCTTTTTTAAAAAACAGGTGCTGGCCGGCCAATTGGGAATCAGTACGGCCACTTTAACGGCTCATTTGGAGGATTTAACCGCATGGTTGCAGAAGTTCTTTATTGAAGTGTCGATAACGAGAGGCGTCGGAGTGGAAGTAGATGGCACGGAAGCCAACAAACGCCATGCCATAAGCAATTATGTTCTCGCTTATTTTTATGAAGAAATGGTCGAATGCCTGTATTTTCTCCAACAAGGGAAAAAGCAGGAAGAGAAAATCCTTGGTTATTTTTCGCCGGACTACCTGGCTGCTGTCGATGAACTGGTGAATCGAAAAATCAATAAAGAACAAAACCGGTTGGCGGATAGCGATTATATGGGACTGGTCGTTTACAGTTGCCTGGCTCTTCAAAGGACACAAGCCGGATTTCTGTTGGATCCGGAAGATGGAATCGGAAATGATTACGGCAATGAGTACCAATTGATGGAAGAGGTTTGCAATGAATTGAAAGAGCGTTTGTCGGCCCAGTTGAGCAAAGCCGATGTCCATTTTTTAACGGTGATTTTAAAGGGCTCGAAAGTCCAAGCAGCTGACTTGGCTTACTATGACAGCGTGTTGCTTGGGCGTCTGATCAAAAACTTGATCCGCGATGTTTCAGAGCAGCTGCATGTTGACTTGGTGAATGATTTCTCCTTGTATCAAGGGCTTCTGGCGCATATGGGTCCTTCCATTTTCCGTTTAAAGCAGCACCTTGAATCGTTCAATCCTTTGACGGACGAAATCAGACGGAAATATCCGGTATTGTTTATGGCGGTCAAGCAAGGGTTGGAAAATGAATTCAAGGACTTGGCGTTTTCCGCAGATGAGACGGCCTTTATTGTCCTGCATTTCGGTTCGGCTTTACTGATGAACGAGGAGCAGGTTCGAATTAATGCAGTCGTTATTTGTCCGACCGGCATCGGGACTTCTAAAATGCTCGCAAGCCGGATCCAAAAAGAGCTCCCTGAAATCAATTCAGTGGAAGTGCTATCGCTCAATGATTTCCAAAAAACGCATTTTCAAAATTATGACCTGGTGATCTCGACAATCAGGCTGCCTGTTGCCGAAGTCGATTATATTATGGTCAGCCCTTTGCTGAGTGACAGGGATATCGGCTATATTGAAAGCTATTTGCAGAATAACGTGGAAAAGCTAACCAGCAACAAGCATTATTTGAATCCTAAAGATTTGCCCGAAGCACAAGCCGCTAGCAACCAGCCTACTATACAAACTATGCTGCAGGAAATAAAAGAAGTGCAAAGCAGCATGGAAGCGATCCTCGCCAATTTTAAAGTCATCCACAAACCGTTGGCAAAAGACCATTGGGAAGTGTTGCAGGAAGTGGTTGAAATGGCCGAAGGGGCTGGATTGCTAACGGATATAGCCGCGGCCATGCTGGAACTGAAAGAGCGGGAGAAGAAAGGCGGATTGGGCATTCCAAATACCCATATGGCGCTTTTCCATTGCCGGGAGGATTCGGTTCAAGAGCTGCTCTTTCAAGTGATCCATTTGGACTCGCCCCTTACCGTTAAAGGGATGGATGGAGAAGACATGCAGATGAAGAACCTGCTGCTCATGCTGGCTCCTGAAAAGCTGACGGCCAAAGAGCAGGAAGTACTCAGTTTGATCAGCACCAGCCTCATTGAAAGTGATGAATCGAGGATGATTTTTTCATCTTCCAATGAAAAGGCAATTCGGCAGAAGCTCGAGCACATTTTCTTGGATTATCTACAAAATAATTTGATAAAGGGATGATTAGATGAGACAAACCGTCCATTTTGGAGCAGGAAACATTGGCAGAGGGTTTATTGGGGCTTTATTTTCCGAATCAGGCTATCATGTGACCTTCGTGGATGTGGCTGAACAAGTCATCAACAAGCTCAATGAAGAAAAAGGCTACCAGGTGAAGCTTGCTCAATCACAGGAAGAAACGATCAGCATCGGAAACGTTTCAGGCATCAATAACATGACGCATGAAGATGACGTCATTGAAGCGATCCAACAGGCTACGTATTTGACCACAGCGATCGGCCCGAATATCCTGCCGAGAATCGCACCGCTGATCGCCCGCGGTTTGGCTAAACGTGTGGCGGCAACAGATGACAAACTCTACGTTATCGCTTGTGAAAATCAAATTGGTGCAACGGATATCCTGAAACAGCATATACTGGATAATCTCGATGAAGAGACGAAGAACCAGTTGGAAGGGAAAGTCTATTTCTTCAACTCAGCGGTTGACCGCATTGTGCCGATACAGGATCAAAGTTCATTGGACGTTTTGGTTGAACCGTATTACGAATGGGTCGTGGAAACGGCAGAAGACATTCCACAGGTAACGGGCATGAAAATGGTGGCAGACCTTGCACCGTTCATCGAACGGAAGTTGTTTACCGTGAATACAGGACATGCCGTCATTGCATATCTTGGTTATCTGGCAGGAAAATCGACGATCGACGAAACCTTGGCTGATGAGGAAATCGTCACGCAGGTAAGAGAAACGCTGAAAGAAACCGGAGCGTACTTGGTGAAGGAATACGGCCTTGATGAAGAAGGGCATCTCGCTTACATCAATAAAAACATTGAGCGTTTTAAAAATGCCTATCTCAACGACGGCGTCACCCGAGTGGGACGTGCACCTATCCGGAAGCTGGGTCCTGAAGACCGCCTGATCCGTCCGGCAACGCAGGCGCAAAAAGCAGGCTTGCCTTACACGCATTTAGCCAAGGCAATTGCAGCTGCGCTATTGTTCGACCATCCAGAGGATGAAGAGGCAATGAAGATACAAGAGATGATCCGTGAAACGGGTCCAGAAGGTGTCCTGAAAACAATCAGTGGCCTGTCGGAAGACAGCGATATAACCAAAGAAGTGGTGCGTCAGTATAAGACATTACAAGGCTGACAATAGGTGACAATAAAAGCTGGATTTCCATAACAAAATAGATTTTATAATGTGCTGAAAAGATACAATAGCCGCTTTATAAAAGAGCGCCCAAATGCTGACATTCTGGAGAATGACTGCATTTGGGCTTTTCAGGCTCAATTCCTCTTAAAACAGGCATCTTTCTTTTGTAGCCGTATCACTTGAGGTATAATAAACAGGCAAAATCAAATGGGTATAATCCGGAAATATGATATAATTATATAATTGAAGCAGAAAAGGTGTGTTTTTTGGTTGTGCCTGGCTTTTTGTATTATTTGATCAGGAGCAAGCTGCACCTATTTGCAAATATACGGGATAAGGAAGGTTATAATGGACAACCTACAGAAAAAAAGAAACATCATCTTAATCGGTGCTGGCGTCATGAGCGCGACTTTAGGGTCTATGCTTAAAGAATTGGCACCAGACTGGAACATCAAAGTATTTGAAAAGCTTGAAAAAGCAGGGTCTGAAAGTTCCAACGAATGGAATAACGCAGGAACAGGACATGCTGCACTTTGTGAGCTTAACTATACACCGGAACAGGCTGATGGCTCGATCGACATCAAAAAAGCCATCAACATCAACGAGCAGTTCCAACTTTCGAGACAATTTTGGTCTTTCCTTGTAAACAACAAACGCATCAGCAATCCACAGGACTTCATCATGTCGATCCCTCACATGAGTATGGTTCAAGGAGAAGATAACGTTCGTTTTTTGAATAAACGATTTGAAGCATTGTCGGCCAGCCCTTTGTTCAAAGGCATGGAATATTCAGCTGACCCTGCAAAATTGAAAGAATGGATTCCATTAATCATGGAAGGCCGTCCTTCTGGTGAAGCGATTGCTGCTACAAAAATCGACTCTGGGACTGACGTCAACTTTGGCGCATTAACGGAGATGCTGTTCGACCACTTGAAAGAAGAGCAAGTCGAAATCAATTACAAACATGCAGTCAAAGACATTAAACGCAGTGGCGATGGCACATGGGAAGTAAAAGTTCAGGACTTGGTAAACGATAAAATTGAATACCATAACGCTGATTTTGTCTTTATTGGCGGCGGTGGCGGAAGCTTGCCATTACTTCAGAAAACAGGCATTCCAGAATCCAAGCATATCGGCGGATTCCCGGTCAGCGGACTGTTCCTGGTCTGCAACGACCCTGAAATCGTTGAGCAGCATCATGCAAAAGTATACGGAAAAGCGAAAGTCGGAGCTCCACCAATGTCCGTACCACATTTGGATACACGTTTTATCGACAACAAGAAATCTTTGCTGTTCGGGCCATTTGCAGGATTCTCTCCAAAATTCCTGAAAACAGGATCGAATATGGACTTGATCGGATCTGTAAAACCGAACAACGTCTTCACGATGCTGGCTGCAGGAGCAAAAGAATTGTCATTGACGAAATACCTTGTTCAGCAAGTCATGCTGTCAAATGAGAAACGCGTAGAAGAATTGCGTGAATTCATTCCGACTGCCAAACTTGAAGACTGGGATGTAGTCGTAGCAGGCCAACGTGTTCAAGTAATCAAGGACACGGATAAAGGCAAAGGCACTTTGCAGTTCGGTACAGAAATTGTAACGGCTGCCGATGGCTCGATTGCTGCATTGCTGGGAGCTTCTCCAGGTGCATCCACAGCTGTACATGCGATGCTGGAAATCTTCCAAAGATGTTTCCCGGATCATGTTGGCGAATGGGAACCGAAGATTAAAGAAATGGTTCCGTCGTATGGCATGTCCTTGTCTGAAAACCCGGATCTTCTTCAGGAAATCCATACTTCAACTGCGAAAGCACTTCAATTGGACGAAAAAAGCCCAATCGAAATATGATAATACCCAAAGCCCCTTGCATCAAATCTGATGCAAGGGGCTTTTTTTGGACAGTTGCGAATGCAAAGGGCTACAATTCAATTTATACATGGTTAAAAAAGTAAATTAACAAAAAAGGAGTTTCTGAGCATGAAAAAAATCAATCAATACATTGAGACTGTTTTCACTGAACAAGATTCAGTATTGGAAGGGGTCATCTCTTCTATTGAAGAAAAAGGCATGCCATCGATTTCCGTATCACCGTCATCCGGAAAACTGCTGACGATGCTGGTTTCGGTCGCAGGCGCCAAAAACGTATTGGAGATTGGGGCGCTTGGCGGGTAGCGGCATTTGCCTGGCGCGTGGATTCAACAGTCCTGAAGGGCGGTTGACTTCCCTGGAGCTTGAGGAACAGTATGCTGAACTTGCCCAAAGCAATTTAACGAAAGCCGGGTTTGGTGAACAGGTCTCGTACATGACTGGAGCGGCTTTAGAGAGCCTCAACAAACTGGCGGCAGAAAACCGCAAGTTTGATTTCTTCTTTATCGATGCAGACAAAGTGAACTACGAAAATTACTTGAATGGCTGCCTGAAGCTGGCGGAGCCTGGTGCATTAATCGTAGCGGACAACGTATTGGCAAGAGGGACGGTGGCAGATGACGCAGCTGAAACGAGCCGTCATACCGAAGTGATGAGGGCATTCAACCAAGTCGTGGCAAACCATCCTCAGCTCGAATCCTTATTGATTCCAATAGGTGACGGCCTGACCGTATCGAAAGTAAAGAACTGAAAAAAAGAGCGTGTCTGAATTTCAGACACGCTCTTTTTTGAATAGCTTCGCATAAAAGCTTATTTAAAAAACGGAGTTTTCTTTAAAGCGACGGCTACTGGGATCGCGATGATCAGTCCAACTGTATTTTGGACAAGATTTCCGGGGATCGAAGCGGCCGGAATAATCCAGCTGCTGAAAATGATGGCTTCACCGAGGTAGTAAATAGCTACCATTAAAGGGATTGAAACGACAGCGGCTAAAATATTGAAACCTGTGCTGCCGCCTTTTCTGCCCCCGGACCACGCAATCTTTCCGACCAGGTAACCCTGCAGGCCGCGCGCTAAGAAGGTGATCGGTGCCCACAAAGTCCAGCCGGAAACCAAATCGAACAGCCCCATGCCGATCGCACCGGCAATCATTCCTTTTTTAGGGCCAAACAAGATGGCAATGACGAAAAGCATGGCGGTCCCGAGATGGACAAGCCCGCCATTTGCTGCAATCGGCAGGCGGATGTTCAATAACAAAGTAGCGACAAAGACAAGTGCAATGGCCATAGAGCTTAAAATCAAATCAAAAGTACGGGAATTGGCTGCGGGTGAATAGCTGGTTGTTTTCTGCATTATTGGTTACCTTCCTATCTTTTCTTTTTCAGATAAGATTAGCAGAGGACTGAACCAGTTGAAAGTGCCAATTCTGAACAAAACTTAGGGGTCAGTTTTAAATTGACTGGGATGATTCTGATTCTTCAGGAATACGCACTTCAACTTCTACGCCGAAATGGTCGGAGAGGATGGACTTATTCCGGTTGTTGAAAATGACTTTGGACGACAGCACCGGGAAGGGTTTACTCATTAAAATCAAGTCGATGCGCAGGTCTTGCTTATTGTCATTCCATCCAGTAATTTTCCCTTCAACAGTAGTTCCCTGATCTTTCTGATCGGCCAACTCATACGTATCGTAAAGGCCGTGGCTGATCAAGTAATCATAGCCCTCTCCCCGCAGCGCAGCGCTGTTGTTGAAGTCACCCATCAGAAAAACAGGTGAATCAGTTTCCATCTGCTGCAAAAGCCTGTCTGCCTGCTGTTTGAAAGGTTCTTCTTCGTCTGTCCACCAGCCCATATGGCAGGAATAGAAGGACATTGGAAGCCCGCAAAAGTCGATTTGGGCACCGATGATTTTGCGCGTTTTCCAATAAGTGCTGTCTGTGCTTAAGCTGACGAAAAAGGATTCCTCTTTACTGATTGGGTATTTCGTCAATATCGCGACGCCTTCTTCATAGATGCCATAAACCAGATGCGAAAAACTCCAAACAAATGAATAATCGTGGACACCAATTTTTTCAAGTTCCTCCAGCAGTTTGATGCCGTAATTATCCTTTTTGATATCTCCGTAAAGCAGTTCGGCATCAATCGATTGATTGACTTCCTGAAGCGCGATGACGTCATAGGCTTTTTCTTTGATGGTATCTGCCAAATACCGTATTTTTTCAAGTTGATTTTCTTCGTGCCAGGCATGGCAGTTCAAGGTCAAGAGTTTCATCTGTTACAGCTCCTCCATTTAATCATTTATAAAGTAAAGCCCGGCTGCATACGGAATTTTTTCGAATACAGCCGGGCTTTTAAAGGGTCTTTCTAAATTAAACGACAGGCTCCCCATGTACAATTTCCATGATGTCCATATCTTTAGCTGCTATTGAGCCGGACTTTTTAAGCTTGATCGATTGGCCTTCTTCAAGGTTCGTGAAGACAACTGGCGTAATGATGGACGACGCGTTTTTAGCGATGTAATCCAAGTCCATTTCCATCAGAAGCTGTCCCTGTTCAACAATATCGCCTTGTTCAATATGTGAAGTGAAACCTTCACCTTTCAAATTGACTGTATCGATACCGATGTGGATCAGAATTTCTGTGCCGTTGTCTGCCGCGATGCCAATGGCATGTTTGGTAGGGAAGACCGTAACGACTGTGCCGTTTACCGGAGAAAAGACTTTTCCTTCTGCCGGTTTGATGGCAAACCCATCTCCAACCATCTTGCCTGAGAATACCTGATCAGGTACTTCTGAAATCGGCAGGAGTTCACCGGTAATCGGGCTATTGAATTCTAAAGGTGTTTCTGTAGCCGCTGCTGTTTCAGCAGGAGCGGCTGTTTTTGTTGCTGCACGAGGCTTTTTGCCGCTGATGATGTCTTGCATTTGGCCACGCAAGCTGTCGGAGACAGGTCCGAAAATAGCCTGGATGTTATTGCCGACTTCCATAACACCGGATGCACCAAGTTTTTTCAATCTGTTTTTATCAACATTGCCTTTGTCTGCTACGCTGACACGGAGACGCGTGATACATGCATCCAAATGGGTGATGTTTTCTTGTCCGCCCATAGCGGCAAGGATTTCGTATGGCAATTCGCCAACTTCTCCTGTTTCTTCATCGCCTTCTTCATCTTCTTCACGTCCAGGCGTCATCAAATTGAATTTCTTGATGGCAAAACGGAAACCGAAGTAGTAGATGACCGAGAACACAAGACCGACGACGATGACCCAGAACCATTCAGTTCTGCCAGGCATGACCCCGAAGAGCAGGAAGTCGATCAGTCCACCGGAGAATGTCATACCGATTTTAACGTTTAACAAGTGCATCGTCATGAACGACAGACCCGCGAAAACTGCGTGAATACCGAACAGAACAGGTGCAACAAACAAGAATGAGAACTCAAGTGGCTCTGTGATCCCTGTAAGGAATGATGTCAAAGCACCTGAAAGCATGATGCCGCCGACAATTTTCTTTTTCTCAGGGCGTGCACAATGATAGATAGCAAGTGCCGCAGCCGGAAGGCCGAACATCATGAACGGGAATTTACCGGTCATGAAGGTACCAGCTGTAAAGTCAACGCCGTCTTGCAATTGGGCAAAGAAGATGCGCTGATCGCCGCGGATGATTTCACCTGCAGCATTTGTATATTGGCCAAATTCAAACCAGAATGGTGAGTAGAAAATATGGTGCAAACCAAAAGGAATCAATGAACGTTCAATGGTTCCGAAAACGAATGCTGCAAGCGTACGGTTTGTTTCCAGCATAAAGTGGGACAATGCGTTCAAACCGGTTTGAGCGAATGGCCAAACCAGGAACATAACGATTCCAAGAAAAACAGCAGAGAACGCAGTAATAATCGGAACAAAGCGTTTGCCTGCAAAGAATCCTAAAAACTGTGGCAATTGGATATTGAAGAACTTATTGTACATAAACGCTGCCAGAACACCGACGATAATCCCGCCGAAGACTCCGGTTTGCAATGTAGGAATGCCCAAGACATTGGCATATGCGGGATCAGTGGTCATTTCCATAGTGATTCCGCCAAAGGCTTTCATGGTGACGTTCATAATCAGGTAACCGATGATGGCAGCAAGTCCTGCTACTCCATCACCACCGGCCAGGCCGATCGCGACACCTACTGCGAACAGCAAGGGCAGGTTATCGAAAATAACACCGCCGGCTTCCGCCATAATGAATAATAATTGCTGAATCCAGCCAGCTCCCATAAACGGAACCGCTTCCAAAAATGAGTCTTGTGCAAAGCTTGTACCGAAAGCCAGCAGGATACCGGCAGCGGGCAAGAGTGCAACTGGCAGCATGAGTGCTTTACCGACTTTTTGCAGCGTGCCGAACAAATTGAATGACATGTAGTTTCCTCCTCGATGGTGCGAATATAAAAAATGGCCAATTGAACACATAATAAAAGGCATGAGCAGAAAAGGGAAAAGTCAATAAAAGGACAGAGTTGTCCTGTTGAGTAACTTTTCATCTTTTCATACTCATGCCTGATCGAATCAGTAACACGTATGGTCAGAATTTATGTGTCAAGCGCTGCAGGTGAATCGTCAAATACATGACTTCAGCTTCATCTACGGGCTTATTCAATTGGTTTTGCATAACTTTAATGAGCTTCCAAGCAAGATTATAGCACACGGGATATTCGCTTTTCAACATGGCAGCTAATTTATTTTCTTCTCCCAATGGAGCTCCTTTATCGGCGCGGTCAATGGCCCGGTGAAGGTGCTGGATAAGGCGGTGGTAGTCGATATTGTCTTTTTCCAGTTGGATGTCCAAACTGTCTTCAATAATTTTCACCATTTTTGAAAGCAAGGCATGGTACCGGTTGATGTCGCGCAGGGACTTGTCTGTGACGGCGCTGTGGATATGCAAGGCGATAAAACCGATTTCCCCTTCAGGAAATGAAACACCGGTCCGCTCTTCGACTTTTTTCACCACGTCTTTGGCTACCAGGTATTCTTTGGGATACAAAGATTCAATTTCGAACAGAAAAGGATTGGAGAATTGAATGTCTTTTTTTGCCCGGTTAATGGCAAAGGCGATATGGTCAGTCAGTGCTACGTGAATGTGTTCGTTCAATTCCTTACCCATTTTTTCTTCGATGAAAAGCAGCAGTTCATGGATGAAAGCAATCAGTTTTTCTTCGATATAAGGAAGCAGATTGACGTATTGCTCCATTTCCTTTTCGTCTTTCAGCAAAAATGTTTTATCTGCTTCATCAAAAGGGACCGTGTCGCCTTTTTTTCGATTAAAACCCAGCCCGTTGCCGATTAGGACGACTTCTTTATAGTCATCGTGGTTGGCAATGACGACATTATTATTCAATACTTTTTGAATGGTCAAGATCTGTTTCATTTCAACCTCCATCTGCCGCCTGGCTTAATGCCGGTCTGACGTGCTTGCATAAATGATTTATTCTTTATTGGATAAACGGTTCCTGGCACCGGAAATAAAAATCTGAAAACTTCTGTATCCTTTATTCTAACATTTCCATCTCTTGTGCAATAGATATTAATCCCAGCGGGAATGGGCATTCATTGAGTTTGAAAAAAGCATGGCGTATACTGAGGCTGAATCAATTGTATTTAACTATCAGGAGGTCATACAGTGGCAATCAACCCGAAAGCCATCTTTTTGGATATGGATGGCACTATTTTAAATCATTTTAACGAAGTGAGCCTGGATACAAAAGAAGTTATAGACAAATTGCGAAACGAAGGCATATATGTTTTTGTGGCGACAGGCAGATCCGCAGATGAAGTGGCAGAAATGCTTCCGGAAGGATTTGCGGTGGATGGCATCATCACGGCGAACGGCATGGCGGGATATATTGGAGAAGAAGTCGTCTTTGAGCATGCGCTGCCAATGGAGTTGGTGGAAACCATCATCACAAAAGCGCGTGAACGAAAAATCTATTACGAATTGTTCCCGCACGGCAGCAATCGCCTGGTGCTCGAACAGGACAAAGCATTTGTCGAATCAGCAGTTCGGGAACCAAAGCCGGATTCCGTTCAGATCAACGAATGGATCTCCCGCCAAAAAGCGATTGAAGAAGAAATTGAATGGACAGATGAAATAACCGGAAGCCATTTCTCCAAATTTTACTTTTTTGCAAGAACCCGCGAGGAAATAAATGATTGGAAAATCGAACTGAAGCAGCTGCAAAAAGATATGAAGTTTACGATGACCCCCTCATCTCCGCATAATGCTGAAGTGATGGTCGCTGATGTCAACAAAGCATCAGGAATCGAACAGATGCTGGAGCGCTTTGGTTTAACCGGTTGTGAGACATTGGCCATTGGAGACAGTGACAACGATGTCAAAATGTTTGAGTATGTGACGCATGCGGTGGCGATGCAAAATGCAGCCCCACATATTAAGGCGTTGGTGGATGAAGTGACAGAGTTTACCTGTGATGAAAACGGCGTCTATCATTACCTGAACACAAAAGTACTGGCTGAAATCAATGCAAAAGCACCCAGAGTGTAGTAGTGGAAGTGAAGAAAAGGGAATGTGCCAGATGTCTCCGTGCATAGGGGGATTTCCTTTTTCCATGTATTCATGAAAACAACCCGTTCCAAGAAAGGAAAATCCTTTTCTGGAACGGGTTGTTTTTGGCTTTTAAATTAGTGCTGTTCTTCGTCCACAGCTTTTTTCCATGTAGGCAGACCATCGTCTTCGTCAAATTCGATGATGATATCAGTAACATTTTTTACGTTTTCTTTAATTTTTTCTTCGATGTAATCGCGGATATCATCGGCTTCGGCGATAGTCATTTGAGGATCGACTTCTATTTTTAATTCGACATGGAGACTGTCGCCTTCTTTAATGACATTCAAGTCCTGAATATCGTTGATCTGCGGATGCTGCAGGATTCGAGCACCCATTCTGGCCTGCATTTTCACATCGGCAACTCCAAGAGCCCCTGCCGCGTTATCCAGGAAGATGCGGCCGACAACTAAAATAAGGGCAACGCCGATAATGATTGAGGCATAACCGGTGGCACTGTGGAAAGGTGTGTAAGTAGCGATGACAATGGCCAGCATCGCAAGAAGTGCTCCGCCGACGGCAACGTTGTCTTCTAAAAAGACCAGTTTCGAAGCAGGGTTGGCACCTTTTACATGCTTATAACTTTCCGAAATTATTTTTAATCCTTTTGTTTGTTCTTTTGGCAAATGTTCTGTAATTTCTTTCATGGCTTTGTAAAGAACAGCAGACTCCAATAGCGCTGCTGCGCCAAGCACACCGATATTCAGCCAGAACCAATCTTCTGAATGGGTGGCATCGGAAATGTGATGGATTCCTTCCACAATGGTTTCATAAGCCAGTACACCGACAATCAATACAGCCCCCAGCAGCACGAGGTTGACCAAGCGTCCGAATCCTCCAGGGAAACGTTCTGTCGGTTCTTTTTTGCTGAACGCAGAACCGATGAAAACGAAAAACTGGTTGGCGGCATCTCCGAAACTGTGCATCATTTCAGCAAACATCGCTACATTTCCGGTAATCAAATAGGCAGCGGTTTTAATAAGAGCAACTACAGTATTGACGATGGCTGCCAATAAAGCCGATTTGGTTCCGAACTTCATTAAGCCAAAAAATTCTTTCATAAAGTTTTCTCCTCTCCATTATGGCGTCGATTGGATTTAGCGCTATTTAGTTTATTTCCCTTAAGATGAACATTGAAAACCAAAGGGATCGAAAGGCATCTTATCGAAAAAATCCCACAAAAAAACAGGCGGTCGGGATGTCCCGACCGCCTGTTTTTAAAAGAAATTTAACACACGGAATCATTGGATTTAGGTACCGACAACCCGAACAGAGGGCGGAGGTACAATGCTACAAATGTTCCGGCTAAGGCCAGGATGCCCCAAATATAACCATGAAGGCTGAATGACGCAATGCCGCCGAAATAAGCACCGATGTTGCAGCCGAATGCCAAACGGGCACCGTAACCCATCATTAGACCACCAATTACAGAAGCGAAGAAGTTGCCTACTTTCACTTTCGTGAATTTGAACAAACCGCCGGCCGCTGAAGCAAGGAAAGCCCCAATGATTACACCGAAGTTCAAAATTGTCGTAGAGTCTGCAAAGATCGAAGACTCGAGCATAGCAGCATTGGCACCTTGCCAATAACCCCAGCTTGCTACATCCACGCCGAACAATTCAGCGATTTTTGAGCCCCAAAGAGCAAATGCCGATGTGATGCCCCAAGGTGTACCGCGGACCATCAATGTTACTGCATTTAATACAGCCAGAACGATCGCCGCTGCAAATAAAGGCCATGAACCGCGGAAAATCCGTTTCCATCCAGAAGCGGATGGAAGAGGTGCCATTTTCGGAGAACGTCTCTTTTTCTCAATAACCAAACTGATCAAAGCGACCAAGCCGAAAATGACAATCGATACAAGCCAAGCACCGCCATAACCGAGTCCGGTTGATGTTGCCAAAGAAATCGGTTCAAACGCCGGCATTTCTTCTGTCCAGAACGGTAAATGGTAAGCACCGACGGTTGTTCCGATAATGAAGAACAGCAATGTCACGAACATGACAGTACGTCCGCCGCCAATGGCATACAAAGTGCCGGAAGCACAGCCGCCGCCAAGCTGCATGCCGATACCGAAGACAAATGCACCGACAACCAGGCTGACGCCTACAGGGGAAACATAGCCTGCCACGCCCGTTCCGAAGAACGAGTAGCCGTACGCTAAAATTGGCGCAAACAAAGTGACTGCCACAGCCAGCATCAGCATATGGGCCCGCATGGCTTGTCCGTTGCCGACCGATGCCAAGCGACGGAATGCAGAAGTGAAGCCGAAGCGTGCATGGAACAAGGTATAGCCAAGCAACAGGCCGATGATCAACAAGATAGGTTGTGAGATATGTTGAGTAGCCAACAAATAAATCGTCAACAAAGCGGCAACGACCAATCCGCCGACGATCAACGAAACTTGAGGGCTGTTTAAAGCTGTATCTTTTCGTGCAACCGGGTCTAGTGCTTCATTGACCGGTTGAACTTTCGTTATAGAAGTCATGAAATCATCCTTTTCTTAGTGAGTTAGTCGGGAATACTCCGTTATCATAATGCCTCAACCTTGCGGTGTCAACGAAAATCGCTCATTTGAATAGGGTAGATACTGGATTTGTAAGTTAAATAATAGAGTGCGTACCAAGTCAAAACAAGCAGCCAAAAACGAAAACTGCTCCAGATGGGTGTATACTAATAGAATGATGAAAAAGAGTGCGTGTTTGGAGGAAAATAGATGTTCAGTGATATTGCAGTAGAAGACTTGATTCCGTTAAGTGAAAAGAACAAAATGGTCCTGATCGATGTACGGTCGCCATCTGAATATAAGAATTTCTCGATTCCCGGCAGCATCAATATTCCTTTTTTTGATGATGCAGAGCGGGCGGAAATTGGAACTCTTTATAAACAAGTGAGTGTAGCGGCAGCGAAAGAGCGCGGCCTCGCGATTATATCTGCCAAACTTCCAGAGTTTGTGAAGCAATTTAAACAAGTTGAAGGCAATAAAACGGTATTTTGCTGGCGCGGCGGTATGCGCAGCCGGACAACAGCCACGCTCCTGTCGTTGATGGATGTCCATGTCAGCCGGCTGGAAGGCGGCATCCGTGAATACCGGAGATGGGTTCTCAATCAGCTTGAGCAGTCCGAAGCGCCTTTTAAGGCATATGTGTTGAACGGCCTGACCGGAACGGGCAAAACCCGAATTCTGAAAGCACTGGAAGAGCAAGGGTATCCGGTTATCGATCTGGAAGGGCTCGCCAATCACAAAGGCTCGATTTTTGGGCACATTGGCGTTGAACCCCATAACCAGAAAGTATTCGATTCCTTATTTGTCCAGCAATTTCGGGAACTGGAAAAAGCACCGTTTGTTCTATTTGAAGCTGAAAGTTCACGGATCGGCAAGGTAGTCATCCCCAATTGGGTGATGGAACTGAAAGCCAACAGCATCCAGCTCATCATAGACATGCCGATGGAAGAAAGAATCAAAGAAATCATCGAAGATTATCGTCCTGAAGAATATCAGGATGAGTGCATCGCCGCTTTCCAACGCATCAAAACCCGGATGCCACAGGATGTCTCGAAACAGATTGAAGAGGATCTGGAAACAGGTGAATTTGCTTCTGCTGTGCGTCTGTTGCTGGAGTTTTATTACGATTCCCGCTACAAGCACACCGGCCTTCAATATCCGGACCAGCAAAAGAAAGTACTTCAGGTCCGTAACCTGGAAGAAGCGATCGAAGCGATAAAAGAGCAGATTCCCGAACCTGAAAAGTCTTCGGTAAGCTGAGTCCTATCAAAATTGTAAGCGGGCTGTCCCATAAGGTCATGAAAAATGGCTTTTAGTGGGCAGCCCTTTTTTGCATACAAAAAAGGGCGATTGTCCATTTCGACGGACGCTTTCCGCGGGCACGGCCTCAGCCGGTTGCACCGTCTTCACCACGCGCTGTTCCCGCAGGAGTCGCCGCCTGGTGCTTCGGATCCTTGAGTGAAGGTTTTCTTGATCTGGTGGAATTACTTTTATTCACAATTTTCAGCTTTCTATTGAATAAAATGCGTCTTCAACAAGCAAAAAAATTTTTTTCAAAAAGCGATATTTAATGTAATTTAAATTACATTTTAATGGTACTATAAATCCAGTAACTTATACCTAATTCGTTTTCTTAAAAGTAGTAAAATGAGCTTCAGAAAAGATTCGGGATTTTCCGTTTGTATACTGAGACTGTTTTGTTTCTTTGTAGAATCTTGTTGAAGGTATAGAAATTATACCAATGAGAGAAGGTTCTACCTATGAAGAATAAATTATTGTTGAAAGTGATTTTTGTAGCTGTGCTGCTATTTTCTTTTTCCTTCACTATGACTGCACAGGCTGCAAGTAACCAATTGTTGAGTGATGGCAGCTATGTAGCAGGCCAGGAAATACCGGCAGGATTAACTCATCTCAGCATCCAAAAAGGAACAGCTTATTTATCTATTCTAACTGCAGAAGGTGCAGAAATTACAGAAATACTGGATGGCACAAATGAATTCAGCTCCAATCAATTTACCACTCGTTTGAAAGCTGGAGATGAAGTGGAGATTTCTTTATACGATGGAGCAGCGGGTGTAGCAGTCAAACAAATTTCTGCAATAGACCTTAAAAATTTAAGCGCGGGCTTCTATCAAGTAGGAACGGATATCCCTGCGGGCACTTATTCATTTAATTTGGATAAACCTGCGGACAATTACGATTACGCTATGATCGAAATTTACGATAACAAATGGAATTATAAAGAATCATTTGACCTCTCTCCAAAGCAAGTGTCAGGGACCTATAAGCTTGCTAAAGGAGATCAATTCTATATTTCTTATCTGTCAGGAACTATGAAGGCGCAAACAGTCATTACGACTCCCCAGAGCATCACGTTAAACAAGTCGAGCCTTTCGCTAGTAGTAGGAAATACAGGGAATCTAACAGCCGCAATCAATCCTTCGACTGCTCTTGATAAATCCGTCACATGGAAAAGCAGCCATCCAGGAATTGCGGCAGTGGATGCAAAAGGTACCGTTAAAGCTGTGAAGGCTGGAACAGCCACCATTACTGCAACAGCAAAAAGTGCAGCTGGAATCAGTAAAAGTATTAAAGTGACGGTCACCAATATCCTCCCTACTAGTCTTAAACTGAGTAAATCAGCATTGAACATCTCCAATAACCAAAAGGTAAAAATAACAGCCACCGTTTCGCCGGCTACTGCAGCAGATAAGACGGTTATTTGGAAAAGTTCAAATACAAAAGTGGCGACTGTTGATTCCCAAGGGACAATAAAAGGATTAGTTAATGGCTCAGCCACGATTACAGCTACATCAAAAGCCAATGCAAAAATATATAAAACTGTAACAGTCAAGGTTTCAACTAAAACAGTTAAAGTGAACAAGACAGCCCTTTCATTAATAGCGGGCAAGACCGAGACGCTTAAGGCCACGACTGCTCCTGCTGACAGCGTGGATAAAACAGCCACTTGGAAATCGTCAAATACGAAGGTTTCCACGGTGGATAGCAAAGGCAAAGTAACGGCAAAAGCCAAAGGTACAGCAACTGTGACAGCAACGGTTAAAGGTGCAAAAGAAGTTAAAGTAAAAATTACTGTAACAGCACCCATTGCAGCCAGTTCAGTGAAAGTGCACAAAACTTCCTTTACTTTGAACAAAGGAAATTCGTATACACTGATTCCTACTGTCAGCCCAAGCAATACAACCAATAAAACAATCAAGTGGAAGTCTGCCAATACAAAAATAGCGACAGTGGACAGTAAAGGGAAAGTAACGGCTGTGGGTTCAGGCACGGTGAAAATTACAGCAACAACTACTAACGGAAAAATCGCTACAGCTTCCGTCACAGTGCCATACGTCAAGACTCTAAGTGCCGGCAAATGGAAAGGCGGAACGCATTTACCGGCTGGGCGATATAAAATGACAACGAAATCAGGAAGTGGAAATCTGTTTATCGCAGAAAATGACTATGATCGTTACGTCAATGAAATCCTATCAAGTGAAGATGATGGATTTGGTGTTACCGCAGTCACTACAGATATAAAATCAGGTGACTCTATTGAAATCATGGGATTGGAAAATGTGCAGTTCACGCGTGTAGCCAATGTGATGTCTAATACTTTGCATTCAGGATACTGGACAGTTGGGAAAGACGTAGCAGCCGGAAGATATAAAATAACCACCACAAGTGAATTTGGGAATTTATTCATCTATCGGGGAAGCAATCTGCAAGTCAATGAAATTCTGACCAATAAAAAGCAGAAATACGCGGTTACCAGTGTCACAACCACACTGAAGAATGGTGATCGCATTCAAATTTCCAACCTCAATAAAGTAATTTTCACCAAGCAATAAAATCTACTGAAAAAAGACCTTCCTCTTAGAGAAAGGTCTTTTTTCGGTTCAGAGTATAAACAAGGTCTATGCAAAATGACTAGCGTGGCTAGTCTATTCGAATGTGTCTAGCTTATATGAAATAGATAAACTCGCTAATCGGTTCAAAAAAATCTACTAAACCCTTCACCCAGGGATTTGGAGCGCAAGTCGGCGACTCCTGCGGAAGAACGGAGTGATGAGACCCCGCAGGAGTTTGCGACGAGGAGGCTCAGCGCTTCGTCCGCGGAAAGCGTCCGCCTGGAGCGCAAAATCCGATGTAAATCCGATGAAATGTGTAATCTTGCTGTAAAAGCTACGAGTATTCTTTGGAGTAATCAAAATTTACAAGTGCAGACCAAAAGTTAGCTGAGTTGATTCACCCTAGGCAGTCAGAGATAATGGAGAGAGCAGCAAAATGCTATACAACTGTTTCCGGTATTCAGGCATATACAGGAAGGAACTGGCCTTATGAACTTCTCACTTAATGAAACAAAAATAAAAAAATTATGCGGTCAGGCTGCTTTCAAAAAGGGCCGGGCTTTTATTCAGGCAGGCAAAATCCAGTTATCGCCGGATCCGAATGAAGATCGGCTGATGAAAGGGGTCGTCAGCGGACGCAATGAATTTTACGTCAGCGTTAAACAGGAAGCAGACGGGGAAATCCTGGCTTCCTGCAGCTGTCCGCCAGTCGGGTTTGTGTCGACTTATTGCCATCATATTGCCGGCGTCTTGTTGGCGATTGAGGACATGCAGCAGCGTGAGAATCCGGCTATGAAAATGCTCAGTGTATTCACGCGGCAAACAGCCGGCACAAAAGGAAGACGGCAGTATTTCGACAAACGGCAAACGCTTCAAATTGAATTCAGCATCCTGCCGGTTTTAATGGGAAAATCGGGTTATATGCTGGGTCTGCGGATTGCTGGGGGAATAACGAACCTGGAACCGATTCGTGATATAGGAGGGTTCTTGGCTGCGGTAAGGACGGAAGAAGCGTATAGTGAATCACCGGGCTTTTCTTACGCACCACCGGACCACCGCCTTGAAGATGACACTGAAAAAGTCCTCGATTATTTGGCGAAAACCCGAATGGCCGGAGTTGGAAATCTTGAGCAAACTGATTTATTGGTGATGGCTGCATCGGATTGGGAGCGGCTGCTGCCTTTAATGCAAGCCGCACCTAACGTCAAACTTATAGGGGCAGGACGGATTATCGAAGGCATCCGTATCGAAAAGGAAATGCCGCTATCTTTCCATTTCGATAAAAACCGATCAGGTGGATTTCGGCTGGATGTAGAAGGGCTGGAAGAAGTGCTGATTCTGAAGGCTTACGACATGGCAATTGCGGATGGCGCTCTATACCATTTGGCTGAAGAAGATGCCAGGCGCCTTGCGGAACTGAAGGAAATGCTGCCTGGCTCAATCGACCAGCTGATCATTCCATCACAGGAAATGGATCGATTTATGGCGACGGTTGCCCCTGGGTTGGAGCGTTTAGGAAAAGTGCATATTTCAGATGCCGTAGCAGAGCGGCTGGTGGAAACCCCTCTACGCGCCAAACTGTTTCTCGACCGCATCAAACACCGGCTGCTGGCCGGAGTGGAATTCCATTACGGACATTCGGTCATCAATCCATGTGAAGAGCCGGAAGACGAATTCCGCCATTACCCGGGAGTCCGCAGACAGCGAGAGCAGGAACAGGAAATCCTGCGAATCATGAAAGACAGTGCATTTACACAAACTGAAGGCGGCTTCTACATGCAGGATGAAGAAGCGGAATACCAGTTTCTTTATCATGTCATTCCAGTACTGGAAGAATTGATGCAAATTTACGCAACGACAGCTGTGAAGCTGCGAGTCCAAAAAAATTATGGCGGCCCTAAAGTGAAAGTTGAAATCAGTGAACGCACTGATTGGCTGGAGTTCCGTTTCGACCTTCAGGATATACCGGAAGCAGAAATCAAAAAGATTCTAAAGGCATTGGAGGAAAAGCGGCCTTATTACCGCATCCCTAACGGAACGTTAATGTCTTTGGAGACGGCAGAATTCCTTGATTTAAGTGAATTTCTGCGTGAATTGGATATCACCGCAGCCAATTTTGGCAGAGAAGAGATCCGGATTCCATTGGTTCATGGGCTGCATTTGGCCGCATCATTGGATGAGGGACAGCTTCTTGATCCCGGAGCCGGCTTTGCGCACCTTCTGCAAAATTTGAATCGTCCGGAAGAGCTCGATTCAGACATACCGGAAAGTTTGAACGGTGTACTCCGCGATTACCAGGAAGCGGGTTTCCGTTGGCTCAAGCTGTTGGCCAAGTATAAATTCGGCGGAATCTTGGCTGATGACATGGGACTCGGCAAAACCTTGCAGAGCATCGCTTTCATCGTATCGATGCTGTCGGATATCCGTAAGCGTCAGCAGCCTGTGCTTGTGGTTGCGCCTTCATCGCTCGTTTATAACTGGTTGAACGAACTGACGAAGTTCGCACCAGCTGTAAAAGCCAAGATCATCGATGGCAATAAAACACAGCGGGCATCTTTGGTTAAAAACTCACAAGAGATGGATGTCATCATCACTTCCTATCCTTCCTTGCGCATGGATCAAGTACTGTACCGGGATCAACATTTTCATACGGTATTTTTTGATGAAGCACAGGCGTTTAAGAATCCTGTGACACAAACGGCGAAGGCCGTCAGAGGGATTCAGGCGGATTATCGCTTTGCGCTTACCGGTACGCCGATTGAAAATTCGCTCGACGAGTTATGGTCCATTTTCAATGTGGTGTTTCCGGAGTTGTTGCCAAACCGCAGGCTGTTCAGCGAGATGAGACGTGACAGCATCAAAAAGCGGGTGCGGCCATTCATTCTGCGCCGCATCAAGACGGAGGTTTTAACGGAACTTCCGGATAAAGTAGAGACAATCCAATTTTCGGATCTTCAGAAAGAGCAGAAGAAATTATACGCAGCTTATTTAGCTGAGTTGAAACAGGATGCACTGAAACATTTGAACAAAGACAGCTTCCAAAAGAACCGCATCCGAATTTTGGCCGGATTGACCAGGCTGCGCCAACTTTGTTGCCATCCCGCATTATTTGTGGAAGGTTATGAAGGAGGTTCCGCCAAATTTGATCAGTTGATGGAGATTGTAGAGGAATGCCGTCTTTCCGGAAGGCGTGTGCTGGTATTTTCGCAATTTACTCAAATGCTGGGCCTCATTGGCCGTCAATTGGCAAAAGAAGGGGTGCCTTATTTTTACCTGGATGGCCAAACGCCGCCTATGGAGCGGGTGGACTTATGCAGCCGCTTCAATGAAGGGGAAGGCGATTTGTTTTTGATTTCCCTGAAAGCCGGAGGGACAGGCCTGAATCTGACGGGCGCTGACACAGTCATTCTTTACGACTTGTGGTGGAATCCGGCTGTCGAACAGCAAGCTGCTGACCGGGCACATCGCATGGGACAGAAAAAGGAAGTGCAAGTGGTTCGGCTTGTCGCGAAAGGCACCATCGAAGAAAAGATCAATGAGTTGCAGATGAAAAAGAAAAACCTGATCGATGATGTCATCCAGTCAGGAGAAGAACCGCTGAAAGCCATGTCAGCTGATGATATCCGGGAAATTTTGACGATGTAATCCTATGAGTGTTGCTTATTTATGCCGTTTCAACGGTCAGTGTTATGAAAAATCCCCGCTGACCGAATTTTTTATGGATTCAACTAAAGAGCTTCTTCGAAAAGGAATTATTGTGTGGGTTTTGGTAAAATGGTTGAAAGAGAGCCGAGGTGTTGATATGGATCCGAAAAGCATGCTGGAAAAAGTGAAAAACCGGGTTCCTGATGTATTAGGGAATAAGGATTTTTCTAAATACGCCATTCTTTTGCCCCTTATCGAAAAAAAGGGAGAAATTCATGTCCTCTTTGAAGTCCGCTCATACGATTTAAGAAACCAGCCAGGCGAGATTTGTTTTCCAGGCGGCAAAATCGATTTCCAGGATCAGACCGAAGAAGACACGGCGGTCCGGGAAACGATTGAAGAACTGGGAATCAAAAGAGAAGAAATTTCGAATATCTTTCCATTGGACTACATCGTTTCGCCTTTTGGCATGATTGTCTACACATTTGCCGGCATTATCGATCCTGAAGCCGAATTCAGCCCGAATCCGCCGGAAGTAGATAGCATCTTTACGGTGCCGCTGTCTTTTTTCCTGGAAAAAGAACCGAAAGTGTACAGCATCAACTTTGATATCCAGCCGGAAGAAAGCTTTCCCTATGATTTGATTGCCGGAGGAGAAAATTACAATTGGCGGACGCGCCAGGTTGATGAGTTTTTTTATATTTATGACGACAAAGTTATTTGGGGATTGACCGCAAAAATACTTGCCCACTTTATTGAGATCATTCGCTGAATGGTCTTTTTGTTTTGGAAGAAAACGGGTCTTTTATCGTAATTTTTGAATTATGGCTGCCGAAGCTTTTAAAGGGCGGCAAGAACGTGTATAATTATTCATATTACTGATAATTATAATTATTTTCACAAAAGGAGTCCTGACGATGACTACATATCAGCTTGAGGTTATTGAAAATACCAGCAAAAAAGAAAAACCAGTGAAAGATCAAGTACCATTCGGGACTACGTTCACAGATCATATGTATATCTTGGAATACGAAACTGAAAAAGGCTGGTATGATCCAAAAATCGTTCCGTACGGCCCGATCAGCCTGGATCCGGCAGCGATGATTTTCCATTATGGCCAAACAGTCTTTGAAGGAATGAAAGCTTACCGTACAGAAGATGGCCGTATTTTATTGTTCCGTCCGGAAAAGAACTTTGAGCGTCTGAATCTTTCAAGCGAGCGCTTGAGCATTCCGTCAATTGATGAACAACAAGCTTTGGAGCATTTGACGCAATTGATCAAGCTTGAAAAGGAATGGGTACCGAAAACACCCGGAACTTCCCTGTATATCCGCCCTTATATCATTTCAACAGACGCCAACCTGGCAGTCGGACCGTCTCAAACCTATAAATACATGGTGATCTTGTCACCGGTCGGATCTTACTTCCCAGGTGGCCTTCAGCCGGTTGTCATCCATGTGGAAGACAAGTTCACCCGTGCTGTAAAAGGCGGCACCGGTATGGCCAAAACCGCCGGAAACTATTCATCGGGTTACCAGGCTCAAGCGAATGCCAAGAAAGAAGGCAACGCGGATGTCCTGTGGCTGGACGGCGTCGAGAAAAAATACATTGAAGAAGTCGGCAGCATGAACATTTTCTTCAAGATCAACGGCGAAGTGGTGACGCCTGAATTGAACGGCAGTATCTTGAAAGGCATCACGCGCATGTCCATTATCGAGTTGCTTGGCACATGGGGAATTAACGTAACAGAAAAACGCATTTCCATTGATGAACTGTATGAAGCCTATGAAGCAGGCCAAGTAGAGGAAGTCTTCGGCACCGGAACAGCTGCTGTTATTTCTCCGGTTGGAGAATTAAACTGGAAAGGCCAAAAAATGATCATCAACAACCATGAAATCGGTGAACTGTCGCAAAAACTATATGACACGATCACAGGCATCCAGACTGGGAAAGTTGAAGATACACTCGGTTGGACCGTAGAAGTAAAATAACAGCGAAAAAGTAAATCTGAAGCCCGTCGCTGCCCGGTTATCCTTCGTGATAACTTGGCAACGACGGGCTTTTTATTGTGTTGAGCCAACAGCGATTCATAAATTAATGAAAATCAGCACATCATTGAAGAAAGACAGGAATTATTATGATATGGTAGAAAACAGCAATTTACCCTTGAGCCGGAAATCCAAACTTGGATCGACCTGCTTATTTTGACGGGAAAAGGAGTGTGTAAAGCAGTGAAAAGCATAACCGGTTTAAAGCGCGTCCATTTTATTTTGCTGATGGGCGCGTTAACATCCTTGATTCCGTTCACGATTGATATGTATTTGCCGGCATTTCCAATCTTAGCCGACGTCTATGAAACGAATGCCACTTCTGTTCAATTGAGCTTGACCGCTTGCCTGCTTGGGCTGGCACTCGGCCAATTGATCGCCGGCGCACTCAGTGATATGCAGGGGAGACGCAAGCCGTTGCTAATTTCCCTGGTTGCTTATGCAATAGCGTCGGTAGCCTGCATTTTTGCTCCGAACATCTACATATTTATTCTTTTGCGCTTTGTACAGGGATTTGCGGCTTCAGGCGGGCTGGTTATTTCCCGGGCAATCGTACGGGATGTCAGCAGTGGAGCGGAATTGACCAGATTGTTCGCTTTACTGATGGTCGTAAACAACCTGGTGCCATTACTGGCGCCTTCTGTCGGCAGCGGAGTGCTGTTGTTTGCCGACTGGCGCGGAATTTTCCTGGTGCTGACCGTATTGGGGATCGTCTTGCTGCTGATTTCGGCTTTCCGCTTAAAGGAAAGTCTGCCTCCCGAAAAGCGCGTCCCGAGCAACTTAAAATCGACGTTCAGCAATTTCGCGGGAATTCTGAAGAACCGCCAGTTTACCGGTTACGCATTGGCGCAAGGCTTTCTGATCGGAGGTGTTTTCGCCTATGTGTCTGGAACGCCTTTCATCTATCAAAATATTTACGGCGTTTCACCTCAGGTGTTCAGCCTGTTGTTTGGTATGAATGGCATCGGTTTGATCATCGGAAGTTACGCTGTCGGCCGGTTCTCGCATGTCTGGTCTGAGAAACGCTTTCTGGAAACAGCTCTATACGGCGCAACTGCCGCTGGTGCGGTTCTGCTGGCCGTTGTTTTACTGGACGGGCCTTTGTGGGCAGTTGTCATTCCGATTTTCTTTTTCGTCATGTCGATCGGTGTGGTCGGAACGGCCGCATTCACACTCGCTATGGAAAGCCAGGGCCATGTAGCTGGAAGTGCTTCTGCGCTATTGGGGCTGTTGCCTTTCGTTTTAGGGGCTGCGACAGCTCCACTTGTAGGGATTGCTGGAGAAAATACCGCAGTGCCAATGGGACTCGTCATTTTCTCTATGTGTGCTATCGCCTTATTGGCTTATCTCCTATTGGTGAAAAATTCAACTTCAACGATTTAAACTCACGAAAGCCCAGAGATTTCTGGGCTTTTTGTAATGCGTTTAAATGCCTATTTTGGGGAATTTACAGAAGCTAAACATGAGCTTCATGAAGGCTTAATATTCAGACCCTACACTGAACTTGTTCATCAAATGACTGGAGGGAAAAAAATGATACATAGAAACTTGAAGATGAAAGTACTTCCGATTGCTTTAGCTTCAGCAGTAGCTTTAACAGGAGTAAGCTCCTTCTCGTTATCAGCAGAAGCGCATGGCCCCGGCAACAATCAAGGAAAAGCTCCCGAGCACAGTCAAGGGAAGGGCAAAGGCGGCCATAAAAAAGATAAAGTAAAAAACGTCATTTTCCTGATCGGTGATGGTGTTGGGACATCGTATACATCTGCTCACCGGTATTTGAATGACGATCCTTCTACTAAGATGGTCGAAGCTATGTCGTTTGATCCGTATTTGGTTGGACAGCAATCGACTTATCCGGAAGACCCGGCGCAAAATATCACCGATTCGGCTTCAGCTGCAACCGCCATGTCTGCCGGCATCAAAACGTATAACAACGCCATTGCTGTCGATAACGATGAGAGTGAAGTGAAAACAGTCCTCGAGGCAGCCAAAGAAAAAGGCAAAGCGACAGGATTGGTTGCAACTTCTGAAATCACGCACGCCACACCGGCATCATTCGGTGCACATGATATTGCCCGGAAAAACATGAACGCCATTGCCGACGATTATTACGATGAATTGATCAATGGCGAGCATAAAGTCGATGTATTGCTGGGTGGAGGCGTCGATTTATTCGATCGTCCGGACCGTAACCTTACGGAAGAGTTCCAGAAAGACGGCTATAGCTACGTGACAGACCGCGACGAATTGCTGAGCAACGATGCAGAGCAGGTACTTGGGTTGTTTGCGCCGGCTGGCCTTCCGAAACTGATTGACCGTGATGACAGCACGCCATCATTGGCGGAAATGACAACGTCTGCAATCGACCGATTGTCTGAAGATGAAGACGGCTTCTTCCTGATGGTCGAGGGAAGCCAAGTGGATTGGGCAGGGCATGACAATGACATTGTGGCTGCTATGAGTGAGATGGAAGACTATGATCGAGCATTCCAGGAAGCGATCAAATTTGCTGAAGAAGACGGCAATACATTGGTCGTCGCGACTGCCGACCATTCGACTGGCGGCTTCTCCATTGGCGCAGACGGCATCTACAACTGGTTCGCTGAGCCGATCAAAGCAGCAAAGCGCACTCCGGATTTCATGGCTGAACAAATCGTCAGCGGAGCGGATGCAGAAGCAACTTTAAAGGAGTTTATCGACCTTGAACTGACAACTGATGAAATTGCTGCTGTGAAAAAAGCAGCGGCTGGCGGCAAGTATACGGATGTCGACAATGCCATTGAAAAGATTTTCGATAAGCGCTCGCATACCGGCTGGACAACTGGCGGCCACACTGGGGAAGATGTTCCGGTTTATGCATACGGGCCCGCAAGCGATAAATTTGCTGGACAGCTCGACAATACCGATCACGCAAAAATCATCTTTGATTTGCTGAAAGCCAAAGTGGAGATCAACGATAAATAATGTTCTTGAAATAAAGGATGGAATGGGGAACTGACATGAAAAAAACCGTTTATTTATTGGCGCTCTCCGCGCTATTGCTGGGAGGATGTTCAGAATCGGATGATTCGACAATGATCGCTTCGGCAGCCGATCAGACAAACGATATTCCGGGTTATTATGATGGTTATGTTCTGAGCCCGCAGGTGACAGATGACCGTCTGCTGCAGGAAACCGGCCAAAACAAGCGGGATGCCAAAGGAGAGGCAACAGTGAAGGCGGTGAACATGGACAGTGAAACCTATAAGGCGGGTCCGGTGGAGCTGATTGTGGCAGAATCGAAAATCCTTCAGCTCGAACCGGATTATAGCCTGATTGATTTTTTTCATTCCTATACACATGAACAGGAATTTGAAGTCATGAAGATGTTTGTGGAAATCACCAATACCTCCGATGAACCTATTCATTTTGCACCGGTAGCGTTACTCGAAACTGCTGAAGAAGAATTGAAGCTGTGGGAAGATGATATTTATCTGGAAGAATTGAATGGTGAATTGGCTCCAGGTGAAACCAAGACAGGAAATGTCGGATTTATTATCGAAAAAGGTGGAATTGAATCGATAAATATCACCACCAGTGATGTCTTCGACAGTAAGGACAAACAAATCGCCAAAGCAGTAGAATTCAATACGCAGTTCGAATAATGGCGGGTTTTTGTAAAGTTTTTTTAGCAGAAAAAAAAGCAATTATTAAAGTTTGACAGGCTCTATTCCAGAGCCTGTTTTTCTATTTTTAAAATTGACGGAAAATAAAGAAAATATGTTTTTAAACAGATTGGAACAGTGTATGATAGAAGCAATTAAAACGGACGGAATAGGAAATTTCTTTACTAAAAGGAGAGGTTCGCCATGAAGCTGGTGGAACTGTATATCAGGGAAGTAACAAGAAGGCTGCCGGAAAAAAAACGTGCTGAAGTTGAAGAAGAGCTGCGGACTACTATTGCGGAGAAGCTGCCGGTTGACTACATGGAACAGGATGTGAAAAATGTGCTTGCCGAATTGGGCCATCCAGCAGTTTTGGCGAGCCGCTATGCGGATCGGCCCATGTATTTGATCGGTCCAAGGTATTATGATCTTTATCTTCAGCTGTTGAAGCTTGTCTTGCCGATTGCTATCACTGTAACGACCATTGTCATTTTGATTGTCACGATTGTTTCAGGGGCAGGAGAGGAACCGGTCTTCACCATCATCGGAGAATTGATTGGACGAATCATTTCGGGAATCATCAATGCAGTGGTTCAAGCGGTCTTTTGGCTGACACTGGTTTTGGCATTTGTGGAACGCGCAGAGCATTCGAAATCGCAAAGGCCGTTGGGATTGAATTTTGAAGAATGGACACCGGATGACTTAAGGGAATTCCCAGAGCGTCCGCACATTTCCAAAGAAAAACAAATTCCCCGAAGCCAAATATTCGGCAGCTTGATTTGGACGGCTATTTGGACGACCGTTTATTTTAATGCAGATAAGCTGCTTGGAATTTATCAGCAAGGGCGGCAAGGCGGACTGGAATTTACCACACCCATCTTCAATCAGGCTGTTCTTGTTTCCTATTGGCCCCTGATCATCCTGGTCGTCGTACTGGAAATCACTTTGGCAGTCTATCAATGGCGGGCTGTACAATGGACCAATAAACTGGCACTGTTCAACGCGTTTGTCCAAACGACTTCCGTATTGGTATTTGTTCTGGTATTCACCAATTCCAATTTAGTCAATGAAGCATTCCGCCAATGGCTTACTGACCTCTTTGGCGGGACGGCCTTCCTTAATTGGCTTATTGGCAGTATTTTAGTGGTGGTCATCATTTCTTCTGCTATAGATGCCATTCAAGGCATCCGAAAAGCCAGGATTCGTTCGCGATAGCAGTGGGCTGCACTGAATTCAACCACAAGGAAATCAACGATGGCGCAGGGAACTTTTCCCTGCGTTTTTTTGATTGAACAACCAACGATTTTAATAAAGACATAATGATTTTATAAGCGCATTCTTTAATATACTATTCAATCCTTATGAAAATATTCCTAGTAACCGCCGATAAATAAGGGGATGTAAATTATTTTAATGAAAAATAGTTATTTTACAGTAAATTTGTTTTTTTCTAAATATTATGTTTATATATTTAAAAAACATGGTATCATAATTTATGCTTTTAACCACGACATCAGGAGGAACGTTCATATGATTACATTTTTTGCTGCTTTGGCATTACTTATTTTAGGATATGTTTTTTATTCGAAATTTATTGAGCGTGTTTTTGGCGTCGATGACAATACACCAACTCCGGCCTATGCCAAAACAGACAAGCTGGATTATATGCCAATGAGCTGGTGGAAAGGCAATCTGATCCAACTATTGAATATCGCTGGCCTTGGCCCGATTTATGGAGCAGTTGCCGGAGCGTTATATGGTCCAGTCGCTTTTGTCTGGATTGTGCTTGGCTCTATTTTCGCAGGAGGCGTGCATGATTACTTTTCGGGCGTCATGTCCATGCGCCATGGCGGCGCCCAATTTCCGACATTGGTAGGGAAATACCTGGGTAAGAACGCCAAAGTATTTATCAATGGCCTGTCTTTAGTTTTGATGCTGCTGGTGACTGCAGCGTTTACTGCAGGACCTGCTCAGTTGATTGCCCAAATTACGCCAATTAACTTTATGACTGCTTTAATCATCATTTTCTTCTACTTTATCCTGGCAACGATTTTGCCGATAAATAAAATAATTGGCCGTATTTACCCCCTGTTGGGCGCCATTTTATTGTTTATGGCGGTAGCTGTAGCGGTAGCATTGGTCTTCTCGGGAAAACCGATGCCAAACTTGACATTTGCCAACTTGCATCCGGGTGATCTGCCGATTTGGCCATTGTTGATGGTGACCATTTCGTGTGGCGCCATTTCAGGATTCCACTCTACACAAAGCCCGATCATTGCACGCACGATGAAAAAAGAAACCGATGGCCGAAAGATTTTTTATGGTGCTATGATCATTGAGGGAGTTATCGCCTTAATATGGGCAGCAGCGGGCATGACATTCTTCAATGGTACGGAAGGCTTGGGAGCAGCGCTTGCTGCTGGAGGGCCATCAGGCGTTGTCAACGAAATCTCCATTTCCCTATTGGGTACGATGGGTGGACTGCTGGCGATTTTCGGTGTCATCATCCTGCCTGTAACGACTGGTGATACGGCGCTACGGTCTTCACGAATGATCTTGACGGACATCCTTTCGAAATTTGTAAACATGGAAGGAAAAGTGAAGGTCCTGCTGGTGACGATTCCACTGGCGATTCCAACCTTCTATATGGCAACAATCGATTATACTTTCTTGTGGAGATATGTCGGCTGGACGAACCAGCTGGTGGCGACATTCATGTTATGGACAGCTGCAGTTTATCTGATGAAGAACTATAAGTTCCACTGGGTGGCTGGAGTTCCTGCCATGTTCATGACTGCCGTAGTCTCCATGTACATCTTCTATGCACCGGAAGGGTTGAACATGGACTATCAGATTTCCGCCATTATCGGTGCTTGTATCACTTTGGTTGTGCTGTTATGGTATGTGGCACAAATTATTAAATACAGAAGCTTGAAACAGCTAGAGGCGGATTATCGCCCACTGTAAACAAAACTCCCACAGGGCCTGGCTCTGTGGGGGTTTTTTTCTGTCTATAAGGGAATCATGTGAACATAGAATTTATTTACAGTATAGTAAAATAAGAAGTATTTTTGATATTCAAGGAGGAGAAATGGATGGTTGCATTGATAAAAGGACAAAAAGTGGATTTAACGAAAACACATCCAGGCTTGAAGAATTTAAAGATTGGATTAGGATGGGATGTCAGCCAAACGGCTTCATCGGTTGATCTGGATGCAGTAGCGCTGCTCGTGGATGCGGAAGGCAAAGTCGCTGGAAAAGAACATCTGATTTATTATAATAACCTGTCGGACAAAGCCTCTTCGGTCAAACTGACAAACGATAATCAGACAGGAGCTGGGGATGCAGACGACGAACAAATCACTGTCCAATTGGATAAAGTTCCGAGCGGAATCAAGAAAATTGCCGTAGCGATCAACATTTATGAAGGAGCGGCTAAAAAACAGGATTTTGGACAGGTGGCAAATGCATATGTCCGGATTGAAGACGCCGACAGCAAAAAAGAATTGTGCCGCTACGATTTGGGCAAGGACTTCAACCAGGACCTGACGTTGTTGACAGGAGAAGTGTATTTGCATAATGGAGAATGGAAGTTTTCCGCGATTGGGCAAAGTGTTTCCGGTGATCTCCGGGAACTGTGCAGGCAATTCAATCTGGAGCTGCCAGCGGAAGCATTCATGAAAAAGGCTCAAGCTGTGAAAACGGAGACACCGAGCCCCAAATCTGCTCCGGTGAACTTAAGAAAAGTGGAGCTTAAAAAGACCGGGGACAAAATCAATTTGAACAAAACCGAATCGCCTTTAGGTGAAATAGTGGTGAATTTAAATTGGACGCAAAAAACGGGCGGAGGATTTTTGTCATCGGTTCTCAACGCCGGCAAATCAGTGGATTTGGATTTGGGCTGCCTGTTTGAGTTGGAGGATGGTTCCAAGGGTGCCGTCCAGGCGTTAGGCAATGCTTTTGGAAACTTGAAGCAACATCCCTATATCGCGCTTGACCACGACGATCGGACAGGTACGTCCAAAAGTGGAGAAAACCTTCGCATTAATGGAGATCAGCTCAAGAAATTCAAACGTATACTGGTTTATGCTTTTATCTATGAAGGAGCGGCGAATTGGGCAGAAGTGGACGGGGTAGTGACTTTGAAGCAAAAAAATGGCCCGGACGTCGAAGTCCGCTTGGATGAACACCGCAAAGGCAAGCGAATGTGCGCCATCGCTTTGATCGAAAATGAAAAAAATCAAACCTTGAGCGTCAAGAAAGTGGTCGAGTATTTTGCAGGCCACAGGGAAGTAGACAAAGCTTTCAATTGGGGCATGACCTGGAGCGCAGGATCTAAATAAAAAGAGCATGGAACCATTCCATGCTTTTTTGTTTTGGCCGAAATTGTTCTGATTTGTCGGACTGATTACGCGTTAATTTAAATAATTGCTTGTTGAATCCTGCTGTAAAAAGATCGGTGAAACCTTGTTTAAACTCCCTGCTTGTCTTTCAGTCGGCCGTTCCGTCAAAAGTGCCGTTTGCGGATGGTGGGATTTGTGATAGACTGGCATTTCAACTTAAAATTAAAATTTTCAATTTAGTTTGAATAAATAATCCTTTTGAGTCCTTAAAGCTTGTTGCATAAGGAAATAAGAGATTTATACTTTCATTAAAGTGAATAAATATTCAATTTTATTGCATATTTAGATTGAAGAAATGTATTTATAGAGGAAAAAACATTTTATAATATTGACTTAAAATGCAAAACAGTGCATAATAACTCTATTAAATAGATTCGGGAAAGAAATGTTGGAAACAATGTCACGGAGGCAAGATTCTTCCGTTTTTAGATGAAATGGAAGAATTTTTTTTATTTATCAAAATCGGGTGGTGACTGCACGTGGAGAAGAAAAGAATTGTTGTGAAGATTGGCAGCAGTTCATTGACAGATGAACGTGGCAAGCTGTCGATTGAAAAATTGCGTGAGCACGTGGATGCGCTGGCTCGCTTAAAAGAATATGGGCACGAAGTCATTCTAATATCGTCGGGAGCAGTTGCGGCAGGGTGCACAAGCATGGGTTATTTATCGCGCCCTGATACGGTGGTCGATAAGCAATCAGCCGCCGCGGTCGGACAAAGCCTGTTGTTGCAGGCTTATGCTGATGAATGCAAAAAACATGAGATCGTGGCAGCTCAGCTGTTATTGACGAAAGATTTGTATAAAAACGCCAATGCGACCATTTCAAAATTACTGGAAAGAAACGTCATGCCGATTATCAATGAAAATGACTCTGTTTCTGTAAAAGAGCTGACATTTGGAGACAATGATATGCTGTCGGCATTGGTCAGCGGGCTTGTCCATGCGGACTTCCTGGTGATTCTGACAGATATTAACGGCATTTATCAAGACAACCCAAGAACCAACCCACAGGCCCAAAAATACCTCCATCTTCAGGAAATCCCCGATGAATTAGTGGAAGCGACATCCTCGGAAGGCTCTGAAGTCGGAACAGGGGGCATGAAGTCAAAAGTTGAAGCCGCAAGAACGGCTTTGGCTTTAGGTGTCCAAGTGTTCATCGGTTCCGGGACAGGCAGCGAAAAATTAGTCGATATTTTCCAGGGCAGAGGCGACGGAACCTATATCGGTGTGAAAACAGAACTGAGTGTTTAAGCAAGGGGAAATCGAAAGGGGCATCAGGAATGACCGAACTTCTACAGGAACAGCAAACTGAAAGCGAACTTCTCCAAAAGGCTAAGCAAGCGAAACAAGCTGCAGCCACATTGGCGAAATTGACGACCAAGCAAAAAAATAACGCCTTGCGTTTGATTTCAGCTCAATTGCTGGAAGAACAGGCCTATATCTTGGAAGAAAACAGCAAGGATGTTGAACAAGGACGCCAAAACGGAATGAGTGATTCCTTGGTCGACCGTCTTCAACTGGATCAATCCCGCTTGAAAGACATGGCGGATGCGCTGGTTCAATTGACAAAGCTGGCAGATCCCGTAGGAGAAGTGTTGGAAAAATGGGAACGGCCAAACGGTTTGACGATGTCTAAAATCCGTGTGCCTTTAGGCGTTGTCGGAATGATTTATGAAGCGCGTCCGAATGTCACAGTCGATGCGTCCAGCTTATGCCTGAAAACCGGGAATTCCGTCGTGCTGCGCGGCAGCTCCACAGCAATCCACTCCAATAAAGCCATTGTTGCCGTTATTCATCGGGCACTCCAGAAAAGTGAAGTTCCAGTCGAATCCGTGCAATTATTGGAAGATACGAGCAGAGAAGCAGCTTCCCATATGTTTAAATTGAATCAATATCTGGATGTCCTCATCCCGCGAGGCGGTGCAAAACTCATTCAGACGGTCGTCCAAAACTCCACGGTTCCCGTCTTGGAAACAGGTGCAGGAAACTGCCATATATATATTGATGAGACAGCGGATGTAAAAATGGCGATTGAGATTGCGTTGAACGCCAAAACGCAGCGCCCTTCAGTGTGCAACTCCTGCGAAAGCATTTTGGTCCACAAAACTTGGGCAGACAAGCATTTAGCGGAGTTGTTGTCCGCTTTGCAGGACAAGCAGGTTGAAATCCATGGGGATGAGTCTATCCAACAACTCTCTCCTACGGTCATACCTGCAGAAAATGCAGATTGGGGAACGGAATACTTGGGACTGGAAGTGGCAATGAAAACGGTCACTGGTGTGGAAGAAGCGATTCAGCACATCAATACTTACGGAACCAAGCATTCTGAAGCGATCATTTCTTCCAATTCTGCGAACGTCGATCAATTCTTCATGGAAATTGATGCAGCAGCAGTCTACCATAACGCTTCTACGCGCTTCACAGACGGCTTCGAATTTGGGTTTGGTGCCGAGATTGGCATCAGTACACAAAAGCTTCATGCGCGGGGACCTATGGGCTTGCCTGCATTAACTTCGACAAAATACATCATCCGCGGCAGTGGCCAGATAAAGTAAACCATAGAAAAAAGACCGGAGGCATTTGCTTCCGGTCTTTTTTGTGTCAGGCCTGTGCTTTTGTTCGGTTATGCTTCCACATCAGGTAACGGTAGCGGACGGTGCAGCCGATGCAATAGCCCATCAATGCAACTCCTGCTGCGAGTATGACCATGATGCTGAAGGCATAAGCAGCCAGTTGGATGCTTAAAGAGAAGAAAAGGAGTGACAGCCCCAGGCAAATCGTTGCAATCCATTGATTGAACAATTGCTGGTCTTTGTCTTCCTGCTGGTAGCTCGCTGACGGCTTTTTCAGAAAGCGGCGGCTAAAGTGGATGACAGGATTTTTCTTGGTGATCAACGTATAGGCTCCAACCGCAAACGGCAACAGCAAAATTGCTGGATGGAACAACAATGCCGCCAATACGGTGACGACGATGAAAACCTGGTTTATTTGGACAAGGGGTTTGGGAATGGTCATGAACTCTCCTCCTTCAATTAAAACTTATTATACCTAGTAAATTACTAGGAACAAACCTAATTGCTCAGAAAGAGAGGCATTCGATTCGTTTTCTACATCAGGTGTGTAATGAACAATGTAGCCATGCCAAAATAGATCAACAAGGACAAGATGTCATTGATTGTCGTGATTAGCGGACCGGAAGCCACAGCCGGGTCAATATTGAATCGATAAAGAATCAAGGGAATGATGGTTCCGGCTAAGGTGCCGATAATCAAAGTCATCAGTAGCGAACCGCCGACCACAATGCCCAGCACAAAATTGCCTTGCCATACATAAGCAATCAATAAAATGAGAACAGAGCAGATGGCTCCGATGATGATGCCGACCCATAATTCCCTGATGACCAGCTGGACGGTCTGTTTAAAATTCAGCTTCTGGGAAGCCAATCCACGGACCACAACGGACAGCGACTGCGTACCCGTATTTCCGGTCATGCCGGCAATCATCGGCATAAAGAACGTCAGCGCTACAACAGTCTGAAGCGTTTCTTCGAATCGGCTGATGATGCCGCCGGAAAACAAGCCGATAAACAATAGGAGAATCAGCCAAGGCAGACGGCGATAAGCCGCAATCAAAGCAGGCGTATTAAAGTCGATTGACTTACCGGAAGCCGACAATTTTTCAATGTCTTCATTCGCTTCCTGCATGACGACATCGATGACATCGTCCACCGTGATGACACCGGCAAGCGTATTGTCTTTTTCAACAATCGGCAACGTGACGAAATCATAGCGGCTGATCAATTGGGCGGCCTCTTCCTGGTCGGTCAGGACGTCGGCTTTGATGACACGGTTGTACATGACTTCTTCGATTTTGTCCTCAAGGTTTCCAAGAATCAAATCCTTATAAGAAAGAACGCCAAGCAGCTTTTTGTCTTCGTCCACTACATAAAGATAGTTGAGGTATTCCGCTAATTCAGCAAATTGCTTGATCTTATCGATAGCTTGCCGAATCGTGTAATGCCGTGGAATCCATACATAGCGGTTATTCATTAAGCGTCCCGCTGTTTCAGGTGGATACGTCATCGTATTGTGGACAAACCGGGAGTCGTCCTGATTGATCTGCGACAACAGCTCTTCAATGCGTTCCGGTTCCAAGTCGGCCAGCAACAAAGCCAAGTCGTCGTTGTCCATACGATCAAGGACCTTTGCCGATTTTTCTATACCCAGCTTATGAAGAATATCAATTTGTTCATTTTTCGGAAGTTCCTGCATCAGTTCCGTCAGTTGGCGGATCGTCAAATAGAGGAGGAACTTATTGCGGTGTTTGTCCGGCAAATGCCGGTACTGGATCGCCATATCATACGGCTGGAGCTCATCCAGGATGTCCTGGAATTCAATTATTTTTCCTTCTTTCATGGCCTTGATCAACGCCAATGTAATTTCGTCTTCAAGCAATGCTACAGTCATGGTGCTCACTCCTTCTATGCGGAAAATCCAGAAACTCTATTGTTGATTATTGCCTTAAATGAATGATTTGAAAAGGGGAGAAAAAAAGATAGCAGAATTGAATTAATTGACATATAATAATGAAAATCTGAAAAGGCAAACTTCACCGAAAGGGAAGGACGCAAAGCCATGAGCCTAACCGTTGAAAAACGCAAGGTTGTCAGGTTGCCTGGGTCTCGTTCTGTGAGCCACGGCCAGCAGAATGGGAGGAATAGAGACATGAAAAAACTAATGATGGTAGGTGTGTGGTTATTGTTTATGCTGACACAAACCGGTTTTCAGGCTCAAGCGGCTGAAGTGGATGTCAAAGCCACTTGGTTGTGGAATCCGTGGATGATCTACGAAGATGAAGCGGGTACGATCGCTTTTCTCGAAAGCAAAAATGTAAACAAAGTATATGTCCAGATTGATGCGGATATTCCGGCTGGTGTATACCAGAGCTTCATCGAAAAAGCTGGAGCAGCGGGCATGGCCATTTACGCGTTGGATGGAGCGCCTGACTGGGTGGCAGCAAAAGGATTTACCAAACAGGACCGGTTGATGGCTTGGCTGTCAGCCTATCAACAAAAGGCTGCCTTGACGCAGAAGTTCGCCGGTGTACATTTGGATGTAGAACCTTATTTATACAGCGGCTGGAATACCAATCGTGCAGCAACAGTCAAAGCTTATCAAGCCTTGCTGATGAAAGCCGTATCCAGCACAAACGCGTTGAACTTGCCTCTGGAGGCCGATCTTCCTTTCTGGTTCGACGAAATTCCATATAAAAACACTTACGGTAGCGGCGTACTTGCCGAATGGGTCATCGCCAATACGCACAGTGTCACGCTTATGGCTTACCGGGACTCAGCAACCATGATAACAGAACTGGTAAGAAATGAAGTGGCCTATGGAGTAAAATACGGAAAACCGGTTGTGGTGGGAGTTGAAACAGGCCAAACCGATGAAGGTGAAGCCATCTCCTTCTATGAAGAAGGCGAGGCTTTCATGAACAATGAGTTAGCTGCCGTTTCTTCTCATTATGCCTTTTCCAAAGGCTTTGGAGGAATCGCAGTTCATCACGTGGACAGCTGGAAAACGATGGCTCCGTAAAAATTAGTCCACAACGATTTCTTTATTCTTCTAACAAGGAAACAGCAGACTCAGTTTAAATAGCTGAATCTGCTGTTTTTTTCGTAGAGTTAAATCAAGTGAAATATGTTACACTATCCATAAATTATGAAATAATAAGGTTTTTAATAGAAATATTTTACTTAGAAATGGTGACTTCGAAAAAGGAGACTGGTGAATGATTGAGCTATTTATGTGGGTGGTTTTGGGTTTATTGGGAATTCAATTGCTGATTCTAGCTTTGCTGATCGGTTGGAAAAGAAGGGATTTAGCCGATGAAAGAGTGATAGAAGAAACATTAGCTACGTTACGGCCACAATTCCGAGAATATATAGAAGGTACTAGGGAAATGGAACCTGCGTTGCCGCCCGGAAAAAAACATCGTTTTAAATTGATGGAAACGATGCTGGATGAGTTTTCAGCTGAAGATTTTTCGGAAATGCAGTTTTTGAAAATTCACAGGCTAGCGGAAAAGTATTTGGCAGAGCCTTACCGCCTTATTTTGAAAAAAGGCCAATGGGCAGAGCGTGTCAATGCGCTGTATTTTATTGAAGACTTCCGGCTTTTTTCGTTGAAAGAAGATGTCTATCAGCATTTCCTGAGAATCAATAAACGTGACGAAGAGTATCGCCAGTGCATCCGCGTCTGCGCTACACTGCAGGAAGTACGGCTGATGGATGCAGCTATTGAAAACAGGAGCTTGTCATTCGGAATGATCAAAGAATTGCTGCATCGCCTGGAAGATGATTTATTGAAGGTGACAGCGGAACGGATGCAGGTTAAAGAGGATATTTCCGAGAACATGCTTAATGCTTTTATTACATTCAGCGGGGAACGCCGGATGGCCCTGTTATTTCCTTTTGTCGAACAGAAGTTGCGCGATGAACGAAAGGAAGTGCGTCTGAAAGCCATGAGCAGCCTATGCCATTACGGAAAGATGACGGATCCTTCAATTCTTCTGGAATTTTATGATTCCGAGCATTGGCAGGAACGGATGTATGCGGCAAAACTGACGGGTGCCTGCCGTTTTGAGCAGTACAAACAAAACCTGGTTGACCTGCTGTCGGACAATGTCTGGTGGGTTCGCTTTGCAGGTGCTGAGAATATAAAAGTCTTTAAAGGCGGCAATGCCATTCTTGAGCAGGTATCAATCGAACACACGGATGCCTATGCACGAGATATTGCCAAACATATGCTGACAAGAGAAGGCGGGGAGCTCGCATGAATGGAGCTGGAATTACAGTAGTCATTGAAATCATTTCCTGGGCAATAATAGCTTATATGTTGGCTGCCGGCGCGATTTACTTGATCCTTTTCTTTGTCGCTAGCCCAAAGATAAGCAAAGAGAAGAAATTGAACCGCCAGGAGCAGATAGAAGAACTGTCGATCAATAAAGATACGTACCCTATTTCTATTCTGGTCCCTGCTTACAATGAAGAAGCAGGTGTGGTCAGCACTGTCCGGTCATTGTTGAACCTGAACTACCCTCAGTATGAAATCATCGTAGTGAATGATGGTTCCACAGACAGAACCAGTGAAAAAGTGCTTGCCCAATTTGGAATGGAGCCGATTGAACTGGCGATCCGGACATATTTTAAAACAGGGGAGATCAAGCGGGCTTATCGATCGACACTTCACCCCAATCTTTTTCTAATCGAAAAAGAAAACGGCGGGAAGGCAGATGCTTTGAATGCGGGCGTCAATTTCTCGAGATATCCGTACTTTGCGGCGATTGACGGAGATTCGATTTTGGAACAGGACGCTTTGCTGAAAACCATGAAACCGATTGTGGATTCGAGTGGCCTGGTCACAGCTACAGGCGGGACTGTGAGAATCGCCAATGGCTGCAAAATAAACCGGGGTGTCATCGAACAGGTGGCATTGCCTAAGAAACCGCTGGAAATTATGCAGATTATCGAATACTTCCGCGCGTTTCTTATTGGGCGCCTCGGTTTTAGCCGGGTCAATATCCTGCTGATCATTTCAGGCGCGTTTGGCGTCTTTGAAAAAAGCCGTGTCATCAAAGTGGGTGGCTATAAAACCGATACGGTCGGGGAAGACATGGAACTCATTGTCCGATTGCACCGTTCCATCAAAGATGAAAAGTCGAAACAACGGATCGAATACATCCAGGACCCTGTTTGCTGGACAGAAGCACCCAGTACTGTGGCTTCCTTGCGGGCGCAACGGATCCGCTGGCAACGAGGTCTGGCGGAAACGCTGTGGACTCACCGGGGAATGATGTTCAATCCGAAGTACAGAGGGATTGGTTTGTTTTCGATGCCTTATTATGTGTTTATTGAATTGTTGAGCGCAGTTTTTGAAGTGATGGGATATTTTATCATTATCGGCGGCTTTGCGTTCTCCTTCATTGAAACCGATATTGCGGTAGTGATGCTGCTGGTAATGATCCTGTATGGCTCCTTGCTGTCCGCGCTTGCTGTGCTGCTGGAGGAATGGACCTATCACAAGTATCCGACCGTCAAAAGCATTCTTGTGCTTTATATTTATGCATTGACTGAGACATTCTGGTACCGCATCCTAATGAACTTTTGGCGCGTACAGGGTCTGTTCTACGCCTTCAAGAAAAAATCAGTATGGGGAGACATGGAGCGAAAAGGTGTGTTCTCTGATGAAGAAGCAGAAGAAGGAAGCCTGTAAAAGGCTTCCTTCTTTCAGCTTGTAGACAAAAGAATAGTTATATCCTTTAAAGAATAATTATTCGNGTTTGCGACGAAGCTAGCGCAGCGATGCAGGAGCATATCTTTGCCCTTCGCCGCCTTGCGCTACGGATCCTTTGATGGATTTACCAAGTTTGTTTGGATGATGTCTTCGGGATTCTGACTAGCAAGCCCTTTTCTTTGATTGAAGCTACACGCCTCCGACCGGGCTGGCCACGGAGACTCCTGTGGGACAGCGAAAGCTGAAGACCCCGCAGGAACGCAGTGACGAGGAGACTGAAGCTGAGCCCACGGAACGCGAAGTGGCCGGACCGGTTGGGGTATGCACCGCTATTCATTTTGTAAAGACTTTGTCTACAGTCTGAGAAGGAAGCCTGTAAAAGGCTTCCTTCTTTTGGTTTCTATTTAATTTTTTTAATTTTTCTCGCTGAAGGTCTTTTGAAGAATATAATAAGATTGCTTCAGCCGCTCTTCGGATTGCGGCAGCCCCCAAGTTTCCCATGAGTACCGGGCTGCTTGAGAGGCTTCAAAAGTTTCAACAGCTTTTCCGTCGCTATCGGTCAGGCTGGCGGCGATGTCCAGCCCTTTGATCGTTTCGGAGGATTCGATGCCATCTTTCCAGAGATCACCGATGAATTCGCGCTTAGCCGGATCTTTGGCGTTCAACAACATCCACGGAATACGGATTTCCATGATTCCCGTCTTCTTGTCGTAATAATAATCGTTCAAGGAATCGTAATCCTCGTGCTCAGGATTGGCGATGCCAAAACGGAAGACGCCAGTTTCATAGGCATCGAACGGGTAGGTTTCGCCTGTATCCGGGCGTACGAATTCTTTGTTCAACGCAAGGCGGACAGGGTGGAACGTGGATTCAATGTTCTGTTCTGCGGGAATCATTTTAAGGCGTTCATGGTAATCATAATAGAAGCTATCGTAATCGCCCGCTACCTGGAGCTGTGCTTTTTCCAATCCTTTCACCTTCAAGCGGAAGTCTGCCAGAAACTCTGTTTTCTCCAAGGCATCGACCGCGATGCCTTGGCCTTCACGGATGCTGAAGTAAAGGTTGAAATCCTGGTTGTCCCACCAGTTTTTATTGGCTGGGTCGAATTGAGCTTTGATGTAGACATAACGTTCGTCCGAATCCATGGTTAAGGTCCTGAGTGCTCCATCCTCTTTTTCATAAAGGGTTTCGCCCTCTGTCCAATCATCTTCACCATCCACTTTGACTTTGTGGCGATCAAAACTCAGCAAGCCAAATTGCTGCTCGTTGGTTTGGGCGTTGGACCAAAATGGACGCTCGTCCGGATTGTCATAATCCATCGTATTCCAAGTACGTTTAAACCACTCATCCTGCCAGGTGAAGACCATACCGCCCAGCATGCCTTCTTCAAGAATGTCTTCATACATATGGGTGACGATTTCCCCTTGCTGCCGTTCAGAAATGAATCCTTGATTCCAGCCGAATGGATTTTCATGAGTCATGCCGCGGGAGGCCGGAACCCCGAATTCGGCGATGACGATCGGCATGTCGTGCGAATCATTCAAGTCCTTCAAGTAACCGGCATAGTTATTGAATTCGCCGCGGTGGTCAACAAATTCAGTATAGCGTTCCTCCAGATTCAGAAAATCGGGATAGTACGGATAGACATGGTAGGAGGCGAACATGCCGACTGTATCTGTGATGCCTTTGGTCTTGATGTGATTCGGGTCGACGGTGGCCATGTCTTCCTGTTCACTCGGTTCTGCAGGCTGATCGATGTTGTCTGTCGTTACCCAGTTGGTGAAGCTGAGAGGGCGCATGCTTTGGTATTCGTCCAACTCGTAGGCGGCCAAAAAGTCCAATTGCTGTGCCAGCCAATGCTCCATTGGATTTGCCTCTTCTGTATAGACATAGGTGCCTTCAAAATCACCCAAGTCCGGATAATCCTGCTCCATTTGATCGACTGTTAAAGGAAACCACTCAATGCCAATCATCCAACCGATGACGTAGGGAGAAATATCAGACTTGTAAGTTCCGTAAGCGTGGCCCGGTTCCTGTTCAACCACAGCATCGCCGTGGATCACATCGACAATTTTCTCGACTTCAGTTTGAAACCGTTCTGTGATTTCAGGAGTAAAAGCGTCCAATGTCTCCACCAGCGGCTCTTCGTCAATCCAAACCCCGTGATACAAGTAAAGCGGCTCGTCAGCGCTGGCATTGTAAGCAGCGAATGCTTCGTAGAAAGCCGGCGGATGGAGCGTATAGACACGGATTGCATTGGCATTCATCTCGCCGATTGCCTTGAACCACCGGTCGTATTCTTCGCGGGTGATGGCCGCTTCTCCTGGAAACGTTCCGGGTTTGGCCATTCCCATATTGACGCCTTTAATAGTGAAGGGCTGCCACTCGCCATCCTCATAAACTTCAAACGCTTGCCCATTAATGCGGGAAGGATATGCGATCCCCTCTTTCGTGGCCGCAGTAGCTTTAACTGTTTCAACTTGTTTTTTCTTCTGTTCTGCATTCGCCAAAATCGTTTCCATCATAGGTACGTAAGTCTGCCAATAAAAACTCTTTTCGCCATCAAGCGATTCCATGGAAAGGAATGAACGCAGCTTCGAGAATCCTGAATAGCGGTAGAAGTTTGGCGTGTCATCCATATCGACAAAATCCCCTGCAAAGTAATAAAGATCCGCTCCGTGTTTCGATTGATGAAAGACAGCTGGAAAATCCAACGGAATATCTGCTGCTTTCAATTTGTCGCTGCCTTTAGTTTCCAGGTTCCATTGGTAGTCTGCTAAGACCTCGGTGCCTGACTGCGCTTGGTTGATGTCAAACCAATAATCAAAAGAAGGGCTTTCCTTCAACTCGAATTGAGCTGTACCTTGTTCAGTGAATGCAAGGCGAAGCCCGTCAGTACCGACTTCTCCAGCATCTTCAGAAAGAACCACGATTTCACCTTCAGCATCATTGACCAAGACAAATCCGGCCCCTTCAAAATTCCATTCTGCATCATTTCTTTCATAGTTCTCAATAATCCATTGAGGTACTTCGCCGTCAGTAGAATGGAGATCCGCAAAGTGGCGCCCACTCCAGCCGCTCCATTCCAATCCCAGGAATTCGTTCATGTCCTGTGTGACTTCTTCCGTAGTTGGGGAGGCGAAGGTATTGAATTCTACAACCAAGTCCGTGCCTTGGGACTGCACCTGCTTTTTGATGGTTTGCCATTCAGCCATTTCAAGCCCGCCGGAAAGCATGGATGAAGTGCCCGGCTTTTTCTCTGCAGACTGCCAAGGAAGATCTTCTTCATAGACTCCATAAGAATCCGCTAAATAAATCAAGTCCGTTCCAGATAGATCTTGAGGCAACTCACGGATTGTATAGCTTTCCGCTTGTTCATCCGGAACAAAGCCGTAATAATCGGACTCTGCCTGATAGGGCTCTTGGGATTCTGTTACATAGCGATGGTGATTCAACAGCCAGGTCAGTCCTTTATGTTCCCGATAGCTATCAGTCGGAACTGTTTTATCGAGTATAGCTATGTTTACTATTTTTTCTTCTTTAAAGAACCAGACAAGGACGGGCAGCAAAAGCAGAATAATAATTGCTGATATAGATAGAAGCGTTTTCTTCATACATATCACTCATTTCTATTTACAAAATATAACTCAAAAGACATTATAGCTTAAAAGACATTAAAAATAGAAAAAAATTACCTGTTTTTCAAAATAAAAAAGACTCGATTACTCGAGTCTTTTTGAAAAAATTATTAGCTTTGTACACTGCTTTCTTCCTGGTAAACCGGTACCCATCCTTCAGTCGTTACAAATATGCGGATAGCTACGACTTTGCGGTCGTCAGCAAGTGTAAAGTAATGGGTGATGTTTTCAGGAACCGAGATCAAGTCGCCTGGCGTCAGGTGAACTTCAAAAAAACGTTCGTCTTTTCCTTGGATGATGAACACGCCGTGTCCGCTGACGATGTAACGGACTTCGTCATCTGTATGAATATGCTTGCGCTGGAAGTTTTTCAGCAGCTCATCCAATTTCGGATTAGAGTCAGACAGGGAAATGATATCCGCTGCCTGGTAGCCGCGGCGCTCGGAGATATCATCGATTTCTGTTTTGAACGCCTGAAGGATTTCGTCCTTGTCAGCATCGCTCAAATCAAATTTCTCGCGCAGGTTCTCGGGCAGTTTAGTGTTGTCCCAATGCTCATACACAACTTCCTGCTGCTCCAGAAATGCCGCTACTTCGTTTTGTGCCTCGATTGTTTCGTTTGTTCCTTGAATTTTAATGATCGCCATTTAAATCTTCCTCTCTTATTTTAACTGTAGTTGTAACGCTAATTGGTATTGAAATAAAAATTCGCTGGCTTCAAGCAGCTTCTTTGCTTCAAAGCCATCTTTTCCCCAAACGGTGATGCCGTGGTTGCGGATCAGCACCGCTCCTTTATCGGCAGTGATATAAGGTTCAAAGGCTGCGGCGAGCGTGGGGATATCGGCGTGATTTGGAATGATCGGAATGGTCAATACAGCATCTTCTTCCCATAATCCAAAGGCCTTGATCAATTCCTGCCCCTGGAAATCGATTTTTCCTACATCTCCGTATAATTCGGAAATGACGTTATTGGCTACCGTGTGGACGTGGAGGCTGCAGCCGGCCCTTGTCTTTCCATATATCGCACAGTGCAACAAAGTTTCTGCAGAAGGCTTCAATAGAGTCTCAGCTGCCGGCTGTCCATCGGCATCCACAAGAAGGAAGTCTTCGTCAGTGCGTTTTTTCTTGTCTTTTCCGCTGGCGGTAACCAGAAATTCAAGTGGCTCGTCCGCCACTTTGATGGCAAGATTTCCGCTGGTTCCCATAAACCAGTCACGAATCGCCAGTTCATCCTTGACGTCGGCCAGTTCCAGCCATTTATCGTGCAATGCCGTCATGACCTCACCCCTGTATAGTCATCCACAATGGCGATGACTTCATGGAAAGTTTCAAACGGTTTATAGTCGATGTCCGCTTCCTGGCATTTTTCAGCCAGCAGATCCCGGGCAATGACAAAATCGGCTTGTTTGGCGGCTTCCCAGTCACTGATGGAATCGCCGATGACGATACTTTTGGCGCTGCTGCCTAGAAGATCCCGGATGACGGATGGTTTGCAGCAGCCACAGCCTTGGCTGGTACAGGTTTCGTCACAGCCATGTGGAAATACCAGTTTGATGGTGTCTCCTGAAAAATCGGCGCTGTTGCAATAGATGCCGTCAAAAGGTCCAAATGGTTCAAGCAGCGGGTAAACAAAGAAATCGATGCCGCCGCTGACAATGTACAAAGGAAGCTGCTGTTGTTTCGTATAAGCGACAAAATCGCTGAAGCCTTCGCGTATTTCGGCCTGCTCCAGCACATACGAAATGATGTCGTCTTTTGCCTCAACCGGAAGGAGGGAGAACATCTTCGCAACCCCCTCACGTATCGAAATGGATTGGTCAAGAATCTGGTCTTTGACGGTTTCCCAGTTCGGTGGATTAAATTTCTTCATAATGGCGATGATGTTGTCATTGGCTGTAACGGTGCCGTCAAAATCGCAAAAAATAATCGGTTTACTCAAGTGGTTCACCCCCATAGCTCAAGTGCTGTTTGTAGTTCTTGATGTTGTTTGCCTGCCGCCTGCAGAGTTTCTCCCTGCAGTACCGCATCGATGGCCTGCCTGAAAGCCTGTCCGCCGCCAGCTGCACCAGCGGGATGTCCATGGACACCGCCGCCGGCATTGATGACACTGTCGATTCCATAATCAGCCATCAGCAATGGCACAAGGCCAGGGTGGATGCCTGCGGATGGAACGGGGAAGCTGCGCTTCAGAGGGCTGTCTATCGTCAGTTCTTTGCCGAGCGCAAGGGCCGCTGTTTTCTCCAATGCAACACTGCCGTAAGGAGAAGGAAACAGGGAGAAGTCAGCTCCTGCATAGCGGATCAATTTCCCGAGGGCGAGCGGCGTAGCGAGACCATAGAAAGTGGAAGAAGTGAAAGCACCGCTGAAAGCCGGATGTGCCATGAGCGGCAAAGCAATTTCATCATCTTCAGCCAGTTCCTGCAATACATCGAGCCCGTAGGCATGAACATTGAACAACAAAGCATCCGCACCAAGTTCACGTGCTTTTCGTGCTTTTCCTCTCAGTGCGGAAGTTCGTCCTGACAAGTTCACCGCATAAAGCGTACGATGGCCTGTTTCTTCATAAACGCTTGTCAGCACGTCCTTACCAGTGGTGATGCGTTTTTCAAATGGGGTCAGCGGATTGTCGAATAAAATTTCATCGTCTTTGACCAAGTCCACTCTACCCAATGCCTGTTCACGCAATTGAGCAGACAGAAAATCCAGATCGCGGCCGATGACGCCTTTGAATATGCTCATCAGAAGCGGCCGTCCGGCTACGCCAAGTGTGTTGCGGATTTCTTCAATGCCGAAGCGTGGACCGGGAAAATGGCTGAGTAAGTCGTGGCTGAAATCCAGATCCACTAACTTCACTTCTCCGTCCAATGACAATTTTCCGAAAACCGTGGTCAAGATGGCCGGAAGATCAGCAGAGAAATTGGCGGACGGATAAGCGACAGCAACTTCCGCTTTGACCAGTTCGGGTTTCAATGGATGGTTGATTTCTTCAAATTCCTTAATGGAAACGACGTTTCCTTTATGATGTTTCAGCTGCTCCTGTTCAAGGAGCGGCAAATCGGTCCAGGAGCCGATCGTCAGACCTAAAGCGATGCCTTCCGCCTTTTTCTCAAAAGAACCAGGCTTTCCGTATAATTGATAAGTAGCAGTCAAGATGCTCATGTATTCAACACTCCCATGCAATTTTAAAAAATAAAAAACCTCTTCAAATAAGAAGAGGTTAAGGGCTTTAACAACTTCTTATTTTTCAGCCATCGGTTCTGGCTGCAAGAATTAGCACCGTGTCCACCATTGGACCGGTTGCCGGGTATCATAGGGCTTGTCCCTCCACCTGCTCTGAATAAGAAAGATATGAAATTGGGTAAGTTTTTTGGGCTGGTCCTACTTATAGAATCTCAGCGTAAAAAGAAATGATCATTCGAAATGGTAGAGCTGCTTTAATAGAGTAAAGTAATTCTGATTATTTCATGTGCACAGAAATCTGTCAACAGCATTGTTGCAAAATTGTTTTTATTTAAAAAATGTGATTGACAGTCAATTCTGAATCGTGATAGGATTCATTTCAGAACTTAATAGCACGATAAGCAGTACTCTTATCAAGAGCTGGCAGAGGGATTTTGGCCCGATGACGCCCAGCAACCGACCGTAATACCGTTGTGAGACGGGGCGCTTTGGCGCCAGGATGAATATCCTGTAAGGCACGGTGCTAATTCCATCAGAAATTTATTTTCTGAAAGATAAGAGGCATGGGATCTCTTATTCTGGCCTCTTTCTTTTGGAAAGAGGCTTTTTATATTGCAGAGAAAGGGAGATTGACCATGACACTTACGGCTCCAACCACCTATAAAGCATTAACCGAAGAAGCTGCCATCGAATTGGCGAAAGCGATTCAAGCATTTGATCATACAGCTCACTTGACGTGCCGGGAAATCGGCGACGGCAATCTAAATTATGTTTTTCAAATTGAAGAGGAAGCCACAGGCAAGCGGCTGATCATCAAGCAGGCTTTGCCATATGCCAAAGTCATCGGCGAAAGTTGGCCGCTGACATTGAAGCGTGCGACGATCGAAGCCAATGTTCTGAAGAAGCACGGCGAGTTTGTGCCGTCTTTGGTGCCGGCCGTCCATGCAACGGACGAAGCATTGGCTATAACGGTGATGGAAGATTTATCGCATCTCGAAATTGCGCGGGAAGGCTTGATCAACGGCCGGCAATTTCCAAGGCTGTCACAGGATATCGGCGAATACCTGGCCCAGACCTTATTCCACACTTCTGATTACGGGCTGCATCCTTTTGAGAAAAAACGATTGGCTGCTGAGTTTTCCAATCCGGAGCTATGCAAAATCACAGAAGACCTGATTTTTACCGATCCATTCTTCGATGTTGACACCAATGATTACGAACCGCAGCTGCAGGCAGCAGCAGAAGCGATTTGGAACGACCGCAAACTGCAGCTGGAAGTGGCGAAATTGAAGAAGAGTTTCTTGACTGAAGCGGAAGCGCTGCTTCACGGAGACCTTCACACCGGCAGTATTTTTGCGGGGCCGGCCGAAACGAAAGTCATTGATCCGGAGTTCGGCTTTTACGGCCCGATCGGCTTTGATGTCGGATTGTTTCTGGCCAACTTGATTTTCCAAACGATTACACGGGAAGGCGAGGATCGCCAGGAAATCGTAGCCCACATTGAAAAAACATGGGAAGTATTCGCTTCTTCATTTACGGAACTGTGGCAAACGCAGAGCGTTGAATCGTTCAAGGAGACCGAAGGATATCTTGAATATGTCCTCGGCAAAGTACTGGCCGACGCCGTTGGTTTCGCAGGCTGCGAATTGATCCGCCGGACGATTGGCCTGGCGCATGTCAAAGACTTGGACAGCATCGAAGACAATGATAAAAGAATTTCCTTCAAGAAGCAGGCATTGCAGACTGGGCGGGAATTAATCCTTAAGCGCGAGCAAACTGCTTCCATCAAAGACTTGGTGGAAATTCTAAAGGAGGCACGCATATGAGCATTCCGTTATCCATCAAATGGGATGGGCAGCAGCTGACCATTCTGGATCAGCAGAAACTGCCGCATGAGATTGACTATTTAACACTTGAAACTGTAGAAGATGTGTACAACGCGATTTTCTCCTTGAAGGTGCGCGGAGCTCCGGCCATCGGCATCACCGCTGCGTATGGATTAGCGATAGGAGCACAGCGGCACGAGGCAGTTTCCTTGGAAGCTTTTCAGCAATACGTCGAAAAAGATGCAGCGTATTTGAATTCTTCACGGCCGACTGCCGTTAACCTGGGCTGGGCGCTCAGCCGCTTGAAAGACAAGGTGCAAGAAGCGGAGAACGTGCAGCAGGCAAAATTGCTGCTGCTTGCGGAAGCTGTGAAAATCCATAAAGAAGACGAAGAGTCCTGCCGCAGCATTGGTGAACACGCTTTGGTATTGCTGCAAGGAAAGACGAAAGTCATGACCATCTGCAACGCCGGTTCGATTGCTACCGCTAAATACGGTACGGCTTTAGCGCCATTTCATCTTGGCAGCGAACGCGGCCGTGAGTTTGAAGTATTTGCCTGTGAAACCCGTCCGGTTTATCAAGGTGCGCGTCTGACAGCTTGGGAGCTTCAGCAGTCAGGGGTTGATGTCACATTGATCACCGACAGCATGGCGGCGCACACCATTGGAGCCAAAGGAATTGAAGCCATCATTGTAGGCGCGGACCGCATTGCAGCCAACGGCGATACAGCCAATAAAATCGGGACGTATAACTTAGCTTTGTTGGCCAATGCTTTCAGCATCCCATTTTATGTAGCGGCGCCGGCATCAACATTCGATTTGTCGATTGAGGATGGAACCGTTATTCCGATTGAAGAACGAAACCCGGAGGAGATTACCCATACGAACGGACAGCCGGTCGCACCTCTTGGCACGAAAGTGTTTAATCCGGCATTCGACGTGACGCCGGCACATCTCATCACCGCCATCATCACCGAAAAAGGCATCATCACTGCAGAATACAAAAAAAACATCCCTGACTTGCTTGGTGCATTTACAGGAAAAGGAGAAATACGATGAAAAAACAATCCATCTGGCTGCTTGCCGCACTTTTATTTATCAGCATTTTATTAACCGCCTGCCAACCAAAAGGGAATGTCAGCGAGGAAGAAACTTCTTCAGATACGAAGGCTGAGGCTTCAGACCATCCACTTGCCGGCAAAGAAATTGCCTTGATCATGCAAATCAATTTAGGGACATTCAGCGCCCAATACATAGCGGGTGTAGAAGAACAGGTTGAGAAATTCGGAGGGAAAGCAACTGTTTTCACTTCTGAAGGGGATTTGGCGAAAATGGCCTCTAACCTGGATGCAGCCATCAATCAAGGTGTCGATGGCATTTTGATTGACCATGGAACAAAAGAAGCCTTGAACCAAGGTGTTGAAAAAGCGCTTGAAGCCGGAATTCCGGTTGTGGCGTTTGATGCAGGCATCGATGTTGAAGGTGTGGTTTCTTTAGAGCAAGGCGATCAGCAGATGGCCGAGATGACCTTGGAGAAACTGGCGGAAGACAATAACGGCGAAGCCAACATCGTTAAAATATGGACAGCGGGCTTTGCACCGATGGAAAGACGCCAGATAGCTTATGAAAAATTCCTATCCGACAACCCCGGCATCAAGGAAGTGACAGCATTCGGTGCCGCTACGAACAATACGGCACTGGATACGCAATCACAGATGGAAGCAGTTTTGAAACAATACCCGAACGAAGGGGAAATCACTGCAGTATGGGCCGCGTGGGATGAGTTTGCGAAAGGTGCTGTCCGTGCCATTGAACAAGCAGGACGTACAGACATTAAAGTATACGGCATCGATATGAGCGATGAGGATCTGCAATTGATGCAAAAAGAAAACAGCCCATGGCTCGCTTCGGCAGCAGTGGATCCGACGGATATCGGACGCATTCAAGTTCGTTACTTATATCAGTTGTTGAATGGCGAACAGCCGGAAGAAAAAGTGATTTTAGAGCCGGTTTTTGTTGAAGCGGAAAGTTTGCCGGAAGAAACGGTGACAACCGATAAGTTAAGCGAATACGTAGATGGCTGGGGCGCAAGCGAACAGGGCTACACGGATGAATTGCGCGAATTGGAAGGCCAATAATCTTCATCATTTCGAGCTGTCCTGAAAGATGGGACAGCTCTTTTATCAGAAAGGAGGCCTTTCTATGGCACAAGCTTTACTTTCGATGACCGCCATCGGAAAAACTTTCGGTGCAGTGACGGCGTTGCAAAAAGCCGAGTTCCATTTGGAAAAAGGAGAAGTCCATGCCATTCTTGGCGTCAATGGTGCAGGAAAAAGCACGCTGATTAAAATCCTGTCAGGCGTTTACCAGCAGGATGAAGGAACGATTAAATTGGATGGCGTCGATATTCGGCTGGAATCGCCGAAGGCAGCCAAAGAACAGGGGATTTACTGTGTTTATCAAGAAGTGGATACAGCCATTGTTGCTGAGCTGACTGTGGCAGAAAACATCCTTCTCGACACATTCGCAGGGAAAGGCAATTTATTCGTTTCCAGACAAAAAATCAATGAACGCGCACGTCTTGCTTTGCGCGAGCTGCAGGCGGACAACATCAATGTCCAGCAGAAAGCGGCGAGACTGACTTTGGCGGAAAAGCAGATGGTGCTGATTGCCAGAGCCTTGGTCCATTCGGCGAAAATCATTATATTTGACGAACCGACAGCTCCTCTCTCTATCCATGAATCAGAGAAACTATATGCAGTCATTGCAAAGTTAAAAGCACAGGGCGTCGGCTGCGTCTTCATTTCCCACCGTTTGCCGGAAGTATTTGAAATCAGCGACCGGATTACAGTGATGAGGGAAGGGACGCTTGTCAAAACCTACGATACGTCAGAAGCCGATCAGGATGGGGTGATTGAAGCGATGCTCGGTGCAGCACTGAGTCATGAATTAGAGCCGAGGGCGCATGAGATTGGGAACCCTTTGCTGGAGGTTGAGAATTTATCGGATGGCCAGAAGCTCAAAGATCTGTCGCTGACGGTTGCAGCAGGTGAAGTAGTGGGTGTCGTCGGATTGGTCGGCGCCGGTAAAACGGAGCTTGCCAAAGCCTTGTTTGGAGGAACGCCTTTAACCTCAGGTACGGTGAAGCTTTCGGGGAAAACGGCCAAAATCAAACATCCGGCAGACGCCATCAAAGCAGGAATGGCGTTGATTCCGGAAGAGCGCCGAAAAGAAGGGTTATTTGTCCAGGAATCACTGGAAACCAATGCATCATTCCCTAACCTGAAAAAGTTTTCTAAGAATTTGTTGATGGAACGGAAAGCCGAAAAGCGCTTTGCTGATGAAATCATCGAGCGTTTGCGCATCAAAACCGATAGTACAGAAACGCCTCTCGTTCACTTGAGCGGAGGAAACCAGCAGAAAGTGGCGATCGGCAAATGGATCTCCCTCGATTCGGCCTTGTACCTCTTCGATGAACCGACAAAAGGCGTCGACATCGGAGCCAAAGTGGATATTTTCAAATTGATCCGCCAATTGGCTGAAAGCGGCAAAGGCTGTCTGTATTTTTCAAGTGAAATTCATGAAGCCATCGGAATTTCCGATCGGATTCTCGTTATGTACAACGGTCAAATCGTGAAGGAATTATCACGACAAGAAGCGACCCAGGAAAGGATTTTATTGTATGCAAGTGGTGGAAAAGAAGAACTTGGGGAAACACAAGAGCTCGGTGAAAGACAACGCGATTCAGTTTCTGTTTAAATATGGCGCCATCGCATTACTTATTTTCATCATTTTTTACTTCAGCACAATCAGCGACGCTTTTTTCACATATGGTAACTTCACAGACATCCTGCGCTCCATTTCCATTGTCACGTTACTCGCTTTAGGTGTAACATTCACGCTGGTAGTGGATGGTTTCGATTTGTCGGTAGGTTCGACGATGTCTTTATCGACAGTCGTTTCCGCATCTCTGATGGTTTGGTACGATATGCCGTTATGGCTCGTCCTTCTCCTGCCGCTGTTGATCGGGGTGTTGGTCGGAGCAGTCAATAGCTTTCTAATTGTGGTTATCGGCATTCCGGATTTGCTGGCGACGCTGAGCATGATGTACATTATTGCGGGCTTGCATCGTACGTATACAGAAGGCTACTCGATCTACAACAATATGCCATTGACTTCAGGAGGAACCGCACCGGGTCAATTGTCGGAAGCGTTTCTGTGGATTGGGCAAGGGCAGATGCTGGGCCTGCCGGTTCCGGTTTGGATCATGCTGGTGATGGTCCTGGCTTCCTATGTAATTTTGAACCATACACGTTGGGGCCGAGTGCTTTACATGACCGGCGGGAACGCTGAAGCCGCGACGCTGTCCGGCGTCAGCGTCAAAAAAGTGAAATTTGCCGCTTATGTGGTATCGGGAATTTTTGCTTCAATGGCTGGCATTTTGTTTACTGCACGCGTAGGTTCCGGACAAATTGATGCAGGGGCTCCGTTGATGATGGAGGCGGTTGCGGCAGTATTTGTCGGTTACTCGGTGTTAGGGGCGGGCAAACCGAATGCGCTGGGCACATTTTTTGGAGCTGCAGTTATCGGCATTTTGTTGAACGGCTTAACGATTCAGAATCTCCCTTATTATGCTTTTGATATTATCAAAGGAGGCGTACTGGTTGCTGCACTGGCAGTCACTTATGTTTACGCCAAAAAGAAATTCAGCAAAAACTAAGCACGAAAAAGAAAGCCTCCCGTTGCAGGGGGCTTTCTTTTTCTGTTTTATTTGTCTGGTGTATAACTGGCAATGAGCACACCTGAATCTGTTGAACGGATGTCCTGTAAGTTGAACATTTTCTGATCAGCATTTTCCTTGAAAAGCCGTTTGCCTTCTCCTAAAACGAGCGGAAATGTCATCAGATGAAGTTCGTCGACCAAATCATGTTTCAGCAAAGTTTCAATGAGTTCAGCGCTGCCATAAACCAACAGACGTTGTCCGGTTTTTTTCAGTTTGGCGACTTCCTGCGCTACATTGCTGGTAATCAGGCGGGCATTCCATTCCGTGCGCTTCAGAGTGGTGGAAGCCACATACTTGGGTATTTTATTCATCCGGTCGGCAAACCCTTCTTCATCTTCAGCAGCGGGCCAAGCAGCTGCAAAACCTTCATATGTCACTCTTCCAAGCAGCAATGCATCACTGCCAAATAACAAATCCAGCTGGAACTTCGCGATTTCGTTATCCCAGTAAGGGGCAGTCCATGACGGCTCTTCCATAACCCCATCAAGCGTCAAATACATCGCAACAACGATTTTTCCCATGATCATTCTCCTTTGTGAATGAAATAACAGCGTGCCGTTCTTTTTAAATGGACAACAACTCGGGTAATCTAGAGCGGTTTCTGCTTATGGAACAGTTTCTTTTGCCTGTTAAACGATGAGCGGCAAGTTAATGTATACATTCTTCACCGTCGAAAAAAAACCTCTTTTTCCGACGGTTAAATCATCGTGTAACAAATGCTTCAGTTTTGCTAATAAAACAAGAACAACTCTTTTCACATTAGCGATTTTTTATTTTTTGTATAAAATTGTTAACTATTAACTAGTGAAATAAAGTAAAATGGAACTACCAAAATTAAGGAGGAAACGGACTTGCAATGCAATAATTGCTCCGTAACGGAGTTGAAGTTTGAGATTAAAATAGAAGACGACTCCAATTTGTTGGCATTGCCGCAAATTTATAGCCACTTGAATAGAAGAGGCATTGCTATAGTGACGACGGAAAATGGACTTATTGTAGATGAAGCAGGAGCCAAAGAGTTGATGGATTTTTGCCGTCATTTTATGGATTTGGAACAAGTCGTTTTCCGAATAAACCGTGAAGCGTGGAAGCCGTTTTCTGAAATTGAAACCGTGTTGGATATGCAATGGATTGATAAAGTGATTCAAAAAGAGCTGATTTCCTGCCATTATCAGCCGATTGTGAATGGAAATGAAGAGATTTTTGCATATGAAATGCTGGCGCGTTTCCAAAATGAAGACGGATCGATGATCTACCCGAATGAAATTTTTCCGGCTGCCAAAATCCGCGGGCGCCTGTATGCATTGGATCGGGTATGCAGAATGACAGCTGTAAGGTATGCAGCCAAACTTAAAGGAGAGAAAGCGTTCATCAATTTCATTCCGACTTCAATTTATTCCCCTGAATTTTGCTTGCGTTCGACAATTTCTTTATCAGAACAGCTGGGGGTGGATCCGAAATCCTTAGTATTTGAAGTGGTGGAAACGGAAAAAGTGGATGATTTGGATCATTTGAAGAAAATCTTGGCTTACTACAAGGAAAAAGGATTCGATTACGCGTTGGATGACGTGGGTGAAGGTTACAGTACGATTGAAATGCTGGCAGACCTGAAGCCGAAATACATGAAGTTGGATATGCAATATGTCCAAGGGGTGGCAATGGATCCGGCAAAGCAGAAAGTGGCGGAAAAGTTTTTGAAGAAAGCGCTGGAAATCGGCTCCATTCCTTTGGCCGAAGGCGTTGAAACACGCGAAGACTTTAAATGGCTTAAGCAGCGGGGGTACCAATTATTCCAGGGTTATTATTTCGGGAAGCCGGCGGCAATGCCTCTGTATGAGAAAAAAATCGAAGTATGAAATATCAGGCTAACAACCGTTAGAGTTGGTGGCTTTATTCAGAAGTTAATGGATAACAAACAGAAAGAAAATAAAAGCTGGAGAGAACAGTTAAGTTCTCAACAGCTTTTATTTTTTCAACAGCAAGTAAATGAAATATGGAGCTCCGATCAATGCAGCCATGATGCCTGCTGGGATTCCGGAAGGCTCGAGCAGGTTCCGGCCGACGGTATCCGCCAGCAGCAGCAGCCAGCCGCCGATCAGGATGGCAAGCGGCAAGAACAGCTGATGGCGTGGACCGACAATCGATTTGGCGATATGCGGAGCCATCAGGCCAATGAAGGCGATTCCTCCGGTAACTGACACAGCGGACGCCGCCAGCGCGACAGCCGCCAGCAAAAGGACGACCCGCTCTTTCTCAATGGATACGCCGATGCCGACAGCAACAGGATCGCTGAGGCCGAGGACGTTCATCCGATTGGCTTTGTACAAAGTGAACGGAATGAGCACCAGCAGCCAAGGAAGGATGGCCACAATAAACGGCCAATCGGCTCCCCAAATATTGCCGGCCAGCCAATTGGCGATAAAATCGACTTTTTCTGGTTCCGCTGAAGAAATCAAGACAATCATGACTCCCGACAAGGCCATGGAAAACCCGATTCCCACAAGCACAAGGCGGATCGGCTGCAAGCCGGTGGTGCGGGAGTAAGAAAAGGCATAAATCAATGCAGCGGTCGCAAGGGCTCCGCAAAATGCCACGATTGGCATCAAATAGACAAAAGATCCAGCCTCTACCGGAATGAACAAGAAGAAAACCGCAATGGCGACGCCGGCACCGGAATTGATGCCGATGATTCCGGGGTCTGCCAGGTCATTTCGCGTTACGCTCTGCAAAATCGCACCCGACAAAGCCAGTGCCATCCCGGCCAGAAGCGTGATCAAAATGCGCGGCAGCCGGATGGAAAACAGAATAAATTCTTCTTTAAATGTGCCTTGGCCAAGAATAGCCGGCACCAATCGATCATAGGAGATAGGGGAGTAGCCAAGCCCCATGCTGGCAATTGCTGTCACTAAAATCAATGCCAGCAATGAATAATACGAAATTCGTTGTTTTTTACGTAAGCTTGGGTGCATCATGCGAATGCTTTGCCTCCTTTACGGACAATGATCAGGAAGAACGGCAAACCGATGATTGCAATAATCGCTGCTACCGGTGTTTCAAACGGTGCATTGATCGTCCGGCCAATCAGGTCAGCCAGCAGCATGAAAATCGCTCCTGCCACTGCTGACATGGGGATGATAAAACGGTAGTCAGTTCCGACGATTGCCCGGACCACATGCGGAATCATTAAGCCGATAAACGCCATATTGCCGGCAAGTGCAACGGCAGCCCCCGCCAACAGCGTAATGATGACAAAAAGAACTGCTTTGATTTGGGCTGTTTTCTGACCGAGGCCGATGGCGGCTTCTTCACTTAAGCTGAGGATGGTCAGCTGGCGAGACAGCAGCAACGCAATCACCAAAGAGGCGGCGATAAACGGAACCACTACCTGCAGCTGGCCCCAAGAAGTGCCGATCAATCCGCCGGCTGTCCATTGGGAAACGTTTTTTGAAATATTGAAATACAGGCCGATTCCTTCAGCAATCGCTGTCAGGAAGGCCGAGATGGCCGCACCGGCAAGAACAATCCGGAAAGGCGAGAATCCGCCTTTTTTTGCGGCACCGATACCGAACACCAACGCGGCACCGGCTGCTGCTCCGATAAAGCAGGCAACCATGATGCCAAAATAATTGGCAGCCGGAATGAAAGCCAACGTGAAGGCTAACGCCGCGTTAGCACCTGCAGTCAAACCGAGAAGACCTGGGTCAGCCAGCGGATTGCGGGTCATGCCCTGCATCATCGCACCAGATACAGCAAGAGCAGCGCCGACAAAGATGGCGGCAATTTCGCGCGGCAGCCGGATCTCCCGAATGACCCCGATGCCGTCACTGGAGCTGGTTGAAAATAACGCCAGCCCTACTTCTTTCAGACTGATATCCGCCGCTCCAAAAATCAAGGAAATGACCAGAGTCAGCACAAGCAGGAGCAGGCTTAAAATAAATTTAATGGGAAAGGAAACTTTAGGGCTCATTCATCATCATCTTTTCCTGAGAATAAAAGAGGAATTCTAAAATCAGAATTCCTCTTCTTTGGTATAGAAGTTTAGTTTTTGTTAGGTTTACTCCTTTTAAATCCGATTCTAAAGGAGTTGCAAACCAGATTTAACGTAAAGCAGTTGGTTACTCGCCTAAAAAGTTTTCAATGAAGAATTCCAATTGGTATTCCAATGTAATCGGGTCATTGAAGTAGAACTCTTTAGCATTGGCTTCAAAAATTTGGCCGTTTTTAGCTGCGGGTGTGTTTTTGTACAGGTCGGTTTCCTGGAATGAGTTGTCCTGTGTGCTGTCTTTGCTGAAGATGACATAGTCACCCATGTATTCCGGCAAGACTTCCTGGGAAAGCATATAATAACCGTCCGCTAAAGCCATTTCTTCCACTTTTGCAGGCATTTTCAATTTCATTTCCTGGTAAAGGATTTCAGTTCCGCGTCCCCAGTTATCTCCGAATACATACAATTGCTTGTCGAAGTTCTCAATAACAGAGACGGTTGCGTCTTCACCGATTTTCGCACGGATGTCTTCACCCGCTTGCTGTGAGCGTTCCTGGAAATCTGTAATCCATGCTTGTGCTTCTTTTTCTTTGTTCAACACTTTACCGATTTCCAAGTGTTGGTCCAAGTAGCCCAATTTGCCGTAAGTGAACGTGACAGTTGGTGCGATTTCTTTCAATTTGTCGATATTGTTGATGGTCGAACCGCCAAGAATCAAGTCAGGTTCCAATTCGATGATTTTTTCAAGGTCTGTGTCAGCTACTTCTTCCACGTTTTTCAGTTGTTCTTCGAAACGCGGGTTGTTTTTAGACCATGAATCGACGCCCACTAAAGGAACATCCAAGGACATGACGTCACCGCCATAAGTGGACAGCACGATGACGCGCTGTGGATCTGCAGGAACTTCAACAGGGCCGTTTTCAGATTCGTATGTAATGGTTTCAGGTGCTTTGTCAGCTTCTGCAGCGTCTGCGTCTTCAGTGGTTGACTCAGAATTGCAGGCACCCAGGATCAGCAGCAATGTTAATAGGAAGAAAGGCAAGAATAATTTTTTCATGTCGGTTAGACTCCTCTGATTAAGTTATAGGTTGTGCACATCGGTTTTTGTGTACGCGGATCCAAGCCGATTTCTGCATCGATCCGGAATACTTCTTTCAATACAGGTTGTGTAATGACTTCGTGGCAATTGCCCGCTTTGACGATCTGGCCGTCTTTCATCGCGATGATATGGTCGGCAAAACGCGCTGCCTGGTTCAGGTCATGGAGCACCATAATGATGGTCCGTTCCTGTTCACGGTTGAGTTGCTGCAGCAGTTCCAGAATTTCCAGCTGGTGGGCCATATCCAGGTAGGTCGTCGGTTCATCCAGGAAAATCATTTCTGTTTCCTGTGCCAATGCCATCGCAATCCAGACCCGCTGGCGCTGTCCGCCGGATAATGCGTCAACGGGGTGGTATTTAAAGAATTGCGTCCCGGTGACATCGAGTGCCCAATTGATGATTTCGTAATCCTTCTTGGACAAACGGCCAAAACCTTTCTGGTAAGGGAAGCGGCCATAAGAAACCAGTTCGCCAACCGTCAATCCGGCGGCACTGTCAGGCGTTTGTGGGAGGATGGCCATTTTCTTCGCCAGGGATTTCGTATTTTCCTGAGCAATATTGCTGCCATCCAATACCACGGATCCGGATTGATGCGAGATCACCCGAGTAATCGCTTTTAACAGCGTCGATTTGCCGCAGCCGTTGGAACCGATGATTGTCGTAATTTTCTTGTCCGGAATTTGGACCGTCAAATCTTTGACAATCAGCCGGTCCCCATAACTGATATTCAGCTCCTCGGTGAATAAACGCACCATCCAAAAACCTCCTTTTCTAAATTTATACTCTTTTTCATTGATAATGATTCTCAATTTCAGTACAATCAATACTATAAGACTAATTATTTTTATTGTCAATAAAAATATGGATGGACAGGAGTGAAGATAGATGGGGGAAAAAGAGCTTTTTGATGTAACAATTATAGGTGGGGGCCCAGCAGGATTGTATTCGGCTTTTTATAGTGGTTTACGTGAGATGAAAACGAAAATTATCGAGTTTCAGCCGGAATTGGGCGGCAAAATTCATGTCTACCCGGAAAAAATGATTTGGGACGTTGGGGGACAGCCGCCGATTCAAGGAGCTAAGCTCATCGACCAATTGGTTGCACAAGGGCTGACATTCCACCCGGAAGTCGTATTGAATGAAAAAGTTGAGTCCATCGCAAAAAATGAAGAAGGCATCTTTGAAATGATCGGTTCTTCCGGTGAAGTGCATTTATCAAAAACGGTGATTGTCGCTGTCGGTGGAGGCATCCTGAATCCGCAAAAATTGCAGATTGAAGGAGCGGAGCGTTTTGAAGTGTCGAATCTGAATTACACCGTCAAATCACTGGAGCGATTCAAAGGCAAAACGGTCTTGATTTCAGGCGGCGGAAATTCTGCCATCGACTGGGCAAATGAATTGGAACCGATCGCCAAGCAAGTATATGTCACCTATCGCAAGCCCGAGCTTGCAGGACATGAAGCGCAAGTGACGCAGCTGATGAACGGCTCTGCCATCTGCTGCCTCCATACGAATATTTCACGGTTGATCGCATCGGATGATCGGGATGCCATCGAATTTGTTGAATTGACGCATCAGGAAACGAACGAAAAACAAGTACTGCCGATTGATGAGATGATCATCAACCATGGCTACGAGCGCGACATCAGTCTGCTCGGCAACAGTCCGTTGAATATTGAAATTGCTGATGATTATTACATCGCGGGCACGCCGAGCAGCGAATCATCAGTCGAAGGCCTCTATGCAGCGGGTGACATTCTGCAGCACGAAGGCAAATTGAACCTGATTGCCGGAACATTCCAGGATGCAGCGAACGCAGTCAATAAAGCCAAGCACTACATCCAGCCGGACGCGAATAGAATCGCCATGGTGTCTTCTCATAATGAAGTGTTCAAAAAGCGCAATAAGGAATTGGTCAAGCAGTTATTGGTGTAGCAAAGAACTTTTCCGGAAAGTTTGAGACGGCTGAGACTGAGGTATAGAAGGCTGTGAAGATAATTCGGAGGAGGAATAGGCTATGGAATTAAAAGATTATGGAGCAGAATCGTTTGTGGTGAATATCGAAGAGGCGACCAAGCAGAATGACACATTCCGCACCGCTCTATGGACAGGCAAGAACCTGCAGGTTACCGTCATGAGCATTGAAGTGGGAGACGACATCGGCCTGGAAGTCCATGAAGGTGACCAATTTCTGCGGATTGAAGCCGGAAAAGGCTTTGTCCAAATGGGCGACAGCGAAGACAACCTGACCTTTGAAGAAAATGCTGAAGACGATTACGCCATCATGATTCCTGCTGGGAAGTGGCATAACGTCACAAACAAAGGCGATCAACCATTAAAAATATACTCCATTTATGCGCCGCCGGAACATCCTCATGGCACCGTGCATGAGACCAAGGCGATTGCTGAGAAAGCTGAAGAAGAAGAGGAGTAACTGATCCGCTAAGTAAGCTGGATTATTAGCAGTGTGCAACAGTAAAATAAGATATAGAAATGGCCATCAATTCTTAGGTGAATTGATGGCCATTTTTTATTTCTAAACCAATGCCGCTGCTTCTGCACGTTCTTTTTTGCCGTGCATCAAATAATACAAGACAGCAGTTGCAAGTACCGCAAAGCCCAGAATGCCGTAAAGCGAACTGTAACCGATCAACGGAATCACAAAGCCCAGCAGGTACGGGCCGAAGCCAAGCCCGGCGTCCATTGAGATAAAGAAAGTCGAAGTGGCAAGGCCCATGCGGTGAGGCGGCGTCAGCTTGACCGCGACTGCTTGCGTCGTCGATTGCATATTGCCGAAGCCCAAACCAATCAAAGCACCGGCAACCAATAAGCCAGCACTGCTGCTGGTGACGCTTAACAGGAAAAGTCCTGCTGCAAAAATGGCGAAAGCAGGATACATGACGAAGTTCGCGCCTTTCAGGTCCATCAGTCTTCCAGTGAATGGCCGGGAAACTAATATCGCAATGGCGTAAACAAGGAAAAAGTAGCTGGCTGCCTGCACTAAATCTTCTTCCATCGCAAAGAAGTTGATAAATGACAGAACGCTGGAATAGCAAAGGGCGATGGCCAGACAAACGAGTGCAATCGGTACAGCTTTCGGTTCGATGTAATCTGAAATCTTAAACCCTTTCGTTTCGTCAGTTGCAGGTGGCGCAACGACTGGCGGTACATAAACAAACAAGGATACAGCCAAGCTGACAACGCCGAGCGCCAGGCATACCGAAAAAATCATCTCATAGCTGCTGTGCTGGCTCATCATTAATCCGATGAAGGGGCCAAAAGCCGTCGCTAAAGTCGAACTAAGGCTGAAATAACCGATGCCTTCACCTTTGCGTCTCATTGGAATAATTTGAGCAACGATGGTTCCGGCTGCCGTGCTGGCCATTCCCAACGTCATCCCGTGAAGAAAGCGATTGAGCATGAGGAAAGGAAGTCCGAAATTCAGGAAATAGAAGAATGTAGTCAATGTGAACAACAGTAAGCCGATGACCAAAGTCTGTTTGCGGCCAATTTTGTCGATTGTACGGCCGATGACCAGCCTTCCCGCTAAAGCGCCCAGAATGAAAATCCCGGTGACGAGGCCGGCTTCGCTTGTTGAAGCCCCATATTCCTCAACGGCATAGACGGCGATTGTGACCATCAGTAGATAGAAGATGAGAACTAAGAAAAAATTCACTAAAGCAGTGACGATAAAGTCTTTTGTCCATAAAGGAGGATTGTTTTTATTCATTTGGAATTCTCCCTGCTGATTAAATTCATGCGTATGGTTTTCATCATCTCAATCCCGGCAAGCTGATCTTCTTCCGGAATATGAGACAGAATTTCTTTTTCAAATTGATCGATTGTGACACGGACTTCCGCATATACTTTTTTGCCGTAGGCGGTGAGCTGCATCCGTTTTTCACGTCTGTCTTTGCCGGGGATGTGCTCTAAGTAACCTTGCTCTTCCAATCGGGTTACGGTGCGTGTCACGGTCGGTTTTTCAATCCGTTGATAATGCGCAAGCTCAACTAACGTTGCGGAGTCATTATTGGCTATATAATACAAAATTGACCATTGAGCCCGGTAGAGCCCATGCTTGCCAAGTTCGTTATTCAAATGATGTTCAAAAGGCCTGGACAGTAAAAGAAACTGATGGAAAAACTCTTGAAAAGCTTTAATGAAAAACACCTCTTTATAATGTTGATGACGTTTGTTATCAAGGGTAACCATATCAAAAGATAGAGACTGAAACAACGTTTTAAATCATAAAGAAAGTGAAGGCTTCTGTACTTTTGTTGAAAACCCTGTATAATAATTAGTTATCTTGGGTAACTAGTTTGCTTCTGGAATGGATAGCAATTGTCTAAAAATCATATGGAGACAGGTGAGTAAGAAAATGGAACAGAAAAAAGAACCATTATGGACAAAAGATTTTCTGCTTGTTTTTGGCGTGAACTTCTTATTGTTTTTAAGTTTTTATTTATTGGTAGTCATCATTCCGGTTTATGCAAAAGGGGAGTTTAATGCCTCCACCAGTATGGCCGGTTTGGCTTCCAGTATTTTTGTGGTCGGTGCATTGATGGGCCGGCTGTTCGGAGGATCAGCTATTGAACGGATAGGAAGAAAAAAACTGTTGTTTATCGGCTTGGCTGCGTTTCTCGTACTGACGCTATTGTATTTCATCATCAACAGTTTGGCCGTGCTCTTGTTTATCCGCCTCTTCCACGGCATCGCCTTTGCGCTGGCTTCTACAGCTACAGGCACGATAGCCGCTAGCCTGATTCCCAATTCCAGACGTGGGGAAGGGACGGGGTATTACGGCGTCAGCATCATCATCGCCTCTGCGATCGGACCGTTTATCGGTCTATTGATCACGGACCGTATATCGGCAGAAGCCAATTTCATTATTTGTAGTGTATTGGCGCTTGTCACTTTGCTTGCTGCATTGTTCATGAATATTCCGCGTCTTGTATTGACCGCTGAACAAATGAAAGAAATGAAAGGACTTAAATTGTCCAATTTTCTGGAACCAAAAGCTGTCCCGATTTCAATCATCAGTTTTGTCATGGCCTTGGGCTATTCAAGTGTACTCTCCTATCTGACCTTTTATGCCAAGGAAATAGATCTTGTCGAAGCCGCAAGCCTATTCTTTATCGTCTACGCTGTGGTGGTAATCCTGTCCAGACCGTTTACGGGCCGCTTATTTGACGTTAAAGGCGTCAATATTGTGATGTATCCGGCAATCATCGCTTATGCCATTGGCATGGTACTATTGAGCCAAGCACATAGCGGGATTATTCTGCTCCTTGCAGGCGTATTTATTGGTCTTGGATACGGTACATTGCAGTCCAGTTCTCAAGCCTTGGCGATTAAGCTATCGCCCGCACATCGAATGGGGCTGGCAACCTCCACTTTCTATATTTTTGTGGACATCGGCATCGGTTTTGGACCGTTTGCACTCGGGTTCATCACGCCGCTTGTCGGATTTAGGGGAATGTATTTATTGATAGCGGCCATGCTTGCTGCCAGCGTGGTTTTATACCATCTGCTGATTGGCAGACAACAAAAGAACAGCTGGGAAAAAGCCGAAGGCGTCTCGGTCGAATAAAAAAAGATCAATTGAACACCATCTCATTTTAAAAGTGAACATCAAAACAGGCACTTTCCCGATAACGGGGAAAGTGCCTGTTTTTACATTAAAGTTTAAAGCAGTTCATTTTTTATGCTTGTTTTTTGGGTGTAGCTTCGATAGTAGAAGCCACTTTAGCGATGACCAATTCACTGCCAAGCATTGGAGATTCTTTTGGTGGTTCATTGGAGTTTTCTTCCGGACGCTTATGGGATTGTTTGAAAGCATCACTTGATTTCCAAGCTTCAAAGCTCTCCAGGTTCTCCCAATACATATTGACGTTCAATTCATCGTGTTCTTCCAAGTTCTGAGTGATGGTCGCTTCAACTTTAACGAAGCCTTCCATTTCCTGCAAAGCACCTGGACGAGTGAAGTTAGGAGCCATCTTTTCTGCAAATCCTTTTTTCATTTTAATGCGGTTGGTTACTACATACATTAAGAACCTCTCCTTTTCAGATTGTGTTTTGTTTTTCACTGATATAAATTTTATCACATTCTCCAGATGGATGTGTGTACTGGCAGTGTCCATCTTCTTTCTCTACTCAATTTGATTAATGTTGATTATAATTGAAAGAATATTGGGGAATGGGGTTATGACATGGTGAAACAAAGAAAGCAGTTCAGTTGGATTGGCAGTGAGCATACATATATCGACCAAATGGACATACTGCCTTTGGGACATATGGTACTTGGCCGATTCGGTGGAAACTCGGCTGCCGGCCAGTCTAAAAATGAAGACGGCTGTCTGATTTGGTTGGAAGATAAAGAAGACTGGGAGTTCGTGATGGTTCTGGATGCGCATAATTCTGCCCAAAGTGCCGAATTAGTCATCAGTCAAGTTGAAAATCATAAAAAACAAATCGCTTCTCTACTGTCGGGTAAGGTCAGTGTTAGCTTGTTCAAGGGTATTGAAAACGTTCTGTTGCAGTTGTTTCAGGAGGATAGCTTTAAAGAAGATTGCCGGCAGGTGCAAGGCGAAACAGCTTGTTTGATAGTAGTCAGGAAAGGGAAGTACCTCTACTGGTTTTCTGTCGGCGATTGCCTGTTATACCTTTTTCATCCCGAACTGGCCGCTTTTGGGCAATACCAACTAAATCAGCGCCACTTCTATGAATGGGTCGGCCAAGTGAATACCTTTGCGCAAGAAGCTCCATGCTACAGCAGCGGAACCAGGGAGTTGCGGCAAGGCGAAAACCAGATCTTGCTGACGACAGATGGTCTGGTGGAGTGCCCAGGGGGGATATTTGCTGAACCCGAAAGTATCTGGCAGGAGTGCAAAGATACCGATACCGCAGCGGGCGTCGCTGGCTTACTAGCCAAAATTCAAAAAAACCACGTCCGCGACAGCACGACAGTGGTTTCCTGGAAAGTGAATATAGACGAAGCGGCAGCTTATGCCAGTAATCAATAACTTTCGCTTTTCTGCAAATGGACGGTGCAATTATATAATGAGCAATTCCACTGGCTTTCGGCATTTTTTAAAATCGTGATGGACGTATTGTCCATGGCAGTTTCCTGGAACTTCTCCGGCATAAGTTTTTTTAACGTCAAGCCGATCAACGCTCCGTGGCTGACAATTAGTACACGCTGTCCGCTGAAATTTTCCAGTATATCTTCAATGCATGCCAGTCCGCGATCGGCTGCCTCTTCTCGGCTTTCCATTGCCAAATCAAGTTCGCGCCAATCGGCTCCCCATTTTTCCAGACGTTCTTTTTCCGTTGTGCCTTCAATTTTTCCGCCGCTTCGTTCACGAAGCCGCGTGTCAAAATGGCTGACCGGAAAATGAAGCTTTTTGCCGATGATTTCCGCTGTCTCTTTGGCGCGGGACAAATCACTGGAGATGATCAAATCCCAATCCTCTTCTCTCGACAGCCGTTCTGCAAGCGCCTCGGCTTGCTGTCTGCCGGTTTCATTCAACGGAATATCCGCTGACCCTTGCGCGATGCCTTGTATGTTCCAATCCGTGATGCCATGCCGTACCAAACCAATTGTCGTCAATAAAGCCATCTCCTTTGGTATCTTACTTAACAGAATAACGAAATGCGTTTGTCAGAACAAGTTGAAAGAATACATGAACCTCAAAAAAGGCTGCCGGAAGGGCAGCCTTTTTCGGAGTCATGCAGTTTTTCGTTTCTTTTCGTTTTGGTCGATCACAGTGGTTCCTACCAAATCACCGGTTACATTCAATGCTGTACAGCCCATTCCAACCAATGCATCGATGGCGGTCAGCAATGCCACAGCTTCCATCGGCAATCCCAGTTGGACGAATACCGTCGCAATCATGACAATTCCGGCACCCGGAACGCCAGCCGTACCGATGGAAGCTAACGTTCCGACCAATACCACCATCAGCATTTCGGACAGGCTTAATGGATCTCCGACGAGGTTTGCGGCGAAGACGGCTGAAACGGCAATGCGGATGGCGGCTCCGTCCATATTGATGGTTGCGCCGAGCGGCAGGCTGAAGCCGTACAAGCTCTTGGACAGCCCAAGGTTTTTAGCGGCAGTCAACGTCAGCGGCAAGGTGCCCGAGCTGCTCTGCGTCACAAAGGCAGTCAGCATCGGTGTGCGCGCCTGCTTGAAAAATTGGCCCGGTTTGACTTTGAACAGTACCAGAACCAAGGTATACAACAAAATCTGGACGATCAAGGCAACGTAGAGGACGAGCACCATTTCGCCAAGGGACAATAGTGTATCGAAGCCCTGGTTTCCGACAGTCTCTGCCATGATGGCGAAAATTCCAATCGGCACATACTGGAGAACTGCCTTTAAAACCAGCAAGGTCAGTTCATTCAATGCAGTGACGGTTTTATACAAATGGTCGCCGAGGCTTTCAAATTCACTGGATTGACGCATATAGGACAACGCGATGCCAAAAGCGAAAGCAGTGAAAATGATGCCGAGCAGATTAAGTTCCGTAAAAGCGGTGAAGATGTTGGAAGGGACGATGTTCAACAGAACACTGACAATCCCTGGGTTTTCCGGGACATCGAAAGTTTCATTGCCCTGCAGCTGCATGCCGGTTCCGGGCTGAAAGAAGCTGGCGACGGCCAAACCGACAAGAATGGCGAAGGCGGAACTGAGGGTGTAGTAAATGAATACTTTACCGCCCATACGTCCGAGATCCCCAATCGAGGATTGGTTGATTCCGACCATCATGGTAAAAAGAATCAAAGGAATAATCAGGAAGGTCAACAGATTCAGCAATAAGTCACCGAAAGGCGCTAACACAGCAGCCTGCTCTCCAAAAATAAGGCCGACAGCGATGCCGAGAATGAGTGCAATCGTGATTTTTAAAATTAATGAGGCATCGAGATACCGTTTCCAGAAAGTTTTCATTTTCTCTCTCCTTTTTCAAGAAATAATAATTCTTATAAAATCTATCGGAATTTACTTCATTAACTTATAACAGAGAAAGGAGGAGTGTCAAAACACCTGCTTAGCCTTTCGATAAAATCGTTGCAGGTTCAAGGCGGCTTTTTCAATCTGTTTTGTGATTTATTGAAGCAGCAGTAAAAGCAGGCAGCCTTGATGGAGGGCTGCCTGCTTGAGGTTAAAAATTGAAGTTGTCCGGATCCGGTCCGACACGCTTGTTTTCATTCAATGCCGAAATCCGTTCCATGTCTTCGTCTGTCAGTTCAAAATCAAAGACCTGTGAGTTTTGAATGATTCGGGCTTCTTTGATGGATTTGGGAATGGTCACGACACCGTTCTGCAGATCCCAGCGCAGAATCACCTGTGCGACTGTTTTTTCAGTTTTCGCAGCGATCTCCACGAGCACCGGATGATCCAGCAGCTTGCCCTGCATCAATGGGGACCAGGCTTCCAGTTGAATGTCATGAGCTTTGCAGAATTTATGCAATTCCGCTTGTGTCAGGAAAGGGTGGTACTCCACTTGATCAACCATCGGGGTGATTTCCGCATCTTTCAGCAATTCCTCTAAATGATGGATATGAAAATTGCTGACGCCGATCGCTTTAACACGGTCTTTCTTATACAAGGTTTCAAGTGCGCGCCATGCTTCTTTGTATTTTCCTTCAACTGGCCAATGGATCAAATACAGATCTAGGTAATCCAAGCCCAGATTTTTCAGGCTGGTTTCATAGGCGGCAAGGGTCGACTCGTAGCCAAGATCGGAATTCCATACTTTTGAAGTGACAAAAAGTTCTTCTCTGGTGATGCCGGCTTCCGCCAATCCTTCACGGATGCCTTGCCCAACGCCTTCTTCATTGCCATAAGCGGCAGCTGTATCGATGCTGCGGTAGCCATTGATGATCGCGGTTCGGACTGCATCGATAACTTCCCCTCCTTCGCTGACTTTGAATACACCCAGACCGAACCATGGCATTTTAACCCCGTTGTGCAAAGTGGTGGTGTCTTGTAAGGTTTTCATTATTCTCATCCTCCATAAAATTAGTTGATTGATGTTTCATGTAAATTTCGTAAAATTGTTTTGCTGCTGGTTTCTTTGTTTTCAAGATGCCGGCTCCAGCCGCTCAATAAGACCGCACCGAACACCATGAGGGCGCCAATCCACGAAGTATGGATAAGCCCTATTGAATCGGCGACAGCTCCACCAACAAATGCACCGATGGCAATTCCTGCGTTAAATGCTGATATGTTGATGGCTGATGCAACATCTACGGCACTCGGTACATACCGTTCCGCCAACATCACTGCATACACTTGAAGGCCCGGAACATTCATGAAGGCGAAGAGGCCCATGATGATGATGGTAATCAACCCTGCGGTTTTGAATGGAGCAGTGAAAGCCAGGACCAGCAAAATAATGGATTGGATCAGAAACATATAAAACAGGGCTTTGATCGGGTTCTGATTGGCCAGCTTTCCGCCAATCGTATTGCCGACGGCTATGGCAATGCCGTAGGCCACTAATATGAGAGTGACAGTTCCCGCCTGAAATCCGGTCACTTCCTGCAATAATGGCGACAGATAAGTGAATACTACAAAAGTTCCTCCATAACCAAGGGCTGTAATGCTGAAAACCAGCAACAGCCTGCCGTTCGTCACCAGTTTGACTTGATCCCGGAAAGAAGTACGGACAGCTTTTTTTAAGTCAGAAGGAATCCATATACTGTTTCCGATAAATGCAATGATGCCGATAACGACAATGGCCATAAAAGCAGCACGCCAGCCAAATTGCTGCCCAAGAAATGTACCAAAAGGAACACCGGTGACAGTAGCAACAGTCAAACCCGTAAACATAATCGCAATAGCACTGGCCCGCTTGTTATCAGGAACTAAATCTGCGGCGATAGTAGCACCGATAGCCATAAATACCCCATGGGCAAGAGCTGAAACTACCCTTGCTATCAATAATACGCTTACGGTAGTGGCAGTCGCTGCAAGTACATTGCCGATGATAAAGACCACCATAATCCATAGCAGCAAGGATTTTCTGGACATATTGGCAGTAACTGAAGTCAAGACAGGAGCACCGAACATTACGCCTAAGGCATACAGAGATACCGTCAGTCCGGCTGTCGTTACACTGATGGTTAAATCCTCCGCGATCATCGGCAACAGGCCGACACTGATGAATTCGGTGGTGCCGATGGCAAAGGCGCTGAGTGCCAGCGCCAATAAGGCTAAGTTGCTTCTTTTTTTATCTAGAGACATATTTTTCTCCTCCAACTAGTTTTTCTATCGATCAATTCCAATCGATAAATGTTAGTATGTGTTATGGAGTAAATTAAGGGAAGTACGCACTTTAAAGTGCTGTAGGTACTTTTTAGTACCTATAGAAAGGGGAGAAGGCCGTTGGACAAGAAATACAATATATCCGTAGAAGCGACACTGGAGGTCATCGGCGGGAAGTGGAAAACCGTCATTCTTTGCCATTTGATGCGCGGCAAAAAGCGGACCAGTGAATTAAAACGGCTCATGCCTGACATCACCCAAAAAATGCTGACCCAGCAATTGCGCGAATTGGAAGCAGACGGTGTCATCAACCGCATTGTCTATAACCAGGTCCCGCCAAAAGTGGAGTATGAGCTCAGTGAATACGGCATCAGTCTGGAAGGTATCCTAAATTCCCTTTGTTCTTGGGGGGATATGCACCTCACGAAAGTCTATGGAGACAAGTCTGCAGTGTTGCAGGAAGGCATTTTGAACGAATAAACACTAAAAAATATGTACAATCATTGGGGAGAATGCTAGGATATAAAAAACAAAATGCGTTGAAGAGAAGAGTAGATCAATCCATTCTTTCCAGAGAGTTCCGGCAGCTGAAAAGGAACAGGTATGGCTGATTGAAGCAAAACTCTGAGCAGCACATCGGAACCGGACTAAGGGGATGGTGTGACAGGAGCTCCTGTTATCGAGCTGAAGTATACGCAGGTACCTCTGCCGTACTTGATGAGTTCGATATGGTGACATGTCGAAACAACTGGAGTGGCACCGCGAAACCGATTCTCGCCTCCAAGACAATGGTCTTGGAGGTGGGATTTTTTTATTTTCCAAATAAAAAGGGGAGCGGGGAATGAAGGATGAAAAACTGGAGAGCGCCAGTGATTATGCTGATGGCCATTGGAATAGCGAATATCAGGGCTTGGATTTACCTGATTGCCATGAACCTGCTGGTGCTGGAGATGACAGGAGGATCGGCCTTGGCGGTAGCTGGCCTTTACTTGATGCACCCGGCAGCGGCATTGCTGTTTTTTTCATACGGCTTGTAATCATTTGCGGATCCGTGAGCATGCTGTGCATCGGTGCACTGGTGGTTTATGCAGTAGTGGACAAAGAAAGAGCAAAGCTCGACTATCCGACTGAAGTTAATAGATAGCAAATAAGCTGAGCGATAAAGCCTTCAACTGTAATCCTTTCTGCTTTGGACTGGTGTTAGGAGCCTAAAGGGTAGATAAATAAAAAGCTCGTTCCTTTATAGTAGGAACGAGCTTTTTCACGGCTATAACCGCTTGCGCGACATCGCTTCACGCATATCCTGAAGGGATTTTTTGCCTTCATTGCCACGGGCGATCATCAGATTGGTATAGAGCGCATCAATCAAACTTAATTGCGCAATGCGGGATGACAAGGCTTCAGAACGGAAATCGGTTTCTTCTGACAGCGTGTATAGGGCGATATCCGCTTCTTTGGACAAAGGGGATTTGGCGAAATTGGTGACGCAAATGATGGTGACGCCTTTTTCTTTCAGAATCCGCAGCACATCCAGGACATCAGTGGTGGAGCCTGAATGGGAAATAACAATCGCCACATCGTCCGACTGGAGCTGGGAAGCGGCCATCAACTGCATATGAGAATCCAAATTCATGGAAACATGAAGACCTAAGCGGACGAATTTATGATAACCGTCCATGGCCACCATGGCTGAACCGCCATTTCCGTAAAAATCAATTTTCCGGGCGCTCATCAATTTTTCAATTGCCGAATTCATCGCTTCTGCATCAACAATCTGAAGGGTATCCTCAAGCGTTTTGATATTGGAGCGGAATACTTTTTCAGTGACAGCACTGATGCTGTCGCCTTCTTCAATTTTTTCATGAATGTCCTTTAAAGGAGCCACAACTTCTGCGGCGAGCGAAATCTTAAAAGCCTGGAAGCCCTTAAAACCAATCCGTTGGCAAAAGCGGAAGATGGTTGATTCAGCCAGCCCCAGATCATCGGCAATCTGGTTAATGGTCAAATGAATGATATTTTTTGGATCGTTCAAAACATAATCGGCGATCTTTTTTTCTTTTTCACTGAAATGGCGGTAACTACCGCGTATGGCAGCCAGCGCAAATTGCTGTTCTTTCATGATCCGCGCCTCGTTTCTAGGGAAGTATTTTTATCTATTATACTTTAACATGTTGCGTACGGAAAAATATTTGATACAATGGACGAAATAAGGAAAAAAATTCTTTTATTCTGAAGGAGGATTCCACAATGGAAATTGGAATTATTGGGTTAGGCAAAATGGGATTGAACTTGGCACTGAATTTAACGGATCATGGCCACAAAGTTATCGGTTACGACAGCTACGCAGCAATTGAAGAAAGCGGTTTCACGCAAGCTTCTTCTATTGAAAAAATGGTGAAAGAGCTGAAAGCTCCCCGTACGCTTTGGCTGATGGTGCCGGCTGGCGAAATCACCGAATCGGTTATCGGACAATTAATGCCTTTGCTTGAAGAAGGAGATACCATCATTGATGGCGGAAATTCGAACTACAAAGACACAGTGCGACGGGCGGCGACTTTGAAAGAGCACGGCCTCTTCTTTTTTGACTGCGGAACGAGCGGAGGAACTGAAGGAGCCCGCCACGGGATTTGTGCGATGATCGGCGGCGATGCAGAGAAGTTCAAAACCATTGAACCGTTATTGAAGGACATTTCTGTATCGGATGGCTATTTGTATACAGGCGAAGCGGGCAGCGGACATTTCTTGAAAATGATCCATAACGGAATTGAATACGGCATGATGCAGTCGATTGCGGAAGGGTTTGACATCCTCAACAAAAGCCCGTTCGACTTTGATTACGAAAAAGTGGCTGACGTTTGGAACCACGGATCCATCATCAGTTCATATTTGATGGAAATGACGAAAAACGCATTTTCAAAAGACGCCAAACTGGAAAGCATCAAAGGTGTCATGAATTCTTCAGGTGAAGGCAAATGGACTGTAGAAACGGCGCTTGACTTGAATGTTCCGGCACCGGTTATCACCTTGTCGCTCATGATGCGCTATCGCTCATTGGAAGAGGATACCTTTGCAGGAAAAGTCGTGGCAGCACAACGCAATGAATTCGGCGGCCATGCAGTAGAGAAGAAATAATACTTGGTTTAATCAGCAATTAGCGATTGCCCAAAGTAGTTTGTGCAGACATGCGCTGGCGCATCCGGGGGATGAACGCCAGCCAGGCTAAAAGTGAAGGAAATAATTTCTGATCCAGCTGAACAGGCTGGAGCTACATAATAAGGGGGAGAAGATTTGTCAGGTTCAATGTTGATCATGGTCGCACTTGCAGGTATATTCTTATTATTATTTTTGGTCATCCGAACTAAATTGCATGCCTTTGTGGCTTTGCTGCTGGTCAGTTTGCTGGTGGGGATAGCCGCTGGCATGCCGCTTGGCGAAGTGATTAATTCCATCCAAAACGGCATGGGCGGCACACTCGGCTTTGTTGCGGTAGTGGTCGGCTTGGGTGCCATGTTCGGTAAAATGCTGGAAGTGTCGGGTGGTGCGGAACGTTTAGCTGCTACGATGATCAGCAAATTCGGTGAAGACAAAGCGCAATGGGCGTTGGGTGTGACCGGCTTTATCGTGGCGATTCCGGTATTTTTCGATGTCGGTTTCATTATTTTGGTGCCGATCGTTTACGGTTTGGCAAGAAAAACGGGCAAGTCGCTGTTGCATTACGGGATTCCGTTATTGGCAGGATTGGCGGTTACACACAGTTTTATTCCACCGACTCCGGGACCGATTGCAGTTGCTGAACTGGTCGGTGCAGAACTTGGATGGGTCATTCTGTTCGGGGTACTTGCGGGGATTCCGGCGATGATTTTAGCTGGACCGGTATTCGGGCGTTTCATCGGCAAAAAGATTCATATTGTGATTCCGGATTACATGGAGTTGGAAGAAAAAGAATACGATAAAGAGTTGCCGAGCTTTGGCATGATCACGTCGTTGATCCTGATTCCTCTGATTCTGATCCTATTGAATACTTTATCCGGTGTTTTGCTGGATGAAGGGAATATGGTGCGTGAAATTCTGACATTCCTCGGGCATCCTTTCGTTGCATTGACGATTGCGACGATGTTGACGTTCTATTTGCTCGGGACAAAGCGCGGCTATTCGCGTCAGGAAGTGCAGGATATTGCCACCAAAGCGCTTGAACCTGCCGGGATCATCATCCTCGTAACAGGCGCAGGCGGTGTTTTCAAGCAAGTGCTGATCGATTCTGGAGTCGGCGATGTATTGGGTGAAATGATGGGGGATTCGGCTTTGCCGCCAATCGTTCTGGCATTTTTGATTGCGACTGCTGTACGTGTAGCGCAAGGTTCCGCAACGGTTGCCATGGTGACTGCGGCCGGTTTGATCACACCGCTTCTTGAAATGGTCGGAATGACCGGACCGGCGTTGGGCTTGATCGTTATTGCCATTGCTTCAGGCGCAACGGTCTTATCCCACGTCAATGACTCAGGCTTCTGGCTCGTTAACCGTTACTTCGGCATGGACGTCAAGGATACCTTGAAATCCTGGACCGTCATGGAAACCATTATCGGTCTCACCGGGTTCGTGGTAGTGTTGATCATAAGCTTTTTTATCTAAATTAAACCTGAAGAGAAAAAGGAAAGATTCCTTTTTCTTTTTCTGCTATATAGAGGAGGGCTCTTATGCCTGAACAGTCATATTATCTGGGAGTAGACATCGGTACCACTTCCACAAAAGCCGTTTTGTTCAATAAAGCTGGCGCTGTATTAGAAGCCGATACCGTTTTTTATGCCCTGGAAACGCCAAGTCCACTGATTGCGGAACAAGATCCGGAAGAAATTTTTCGGGCAGTATTGACCGCTGTGCGCAAAACCATCCGCCAAAGCGGCATTGACGTGCAACAGCTGAAACTGGTGTCATTCAGTTCAGCGATGCACAGCCTGATTGCGGTGGATACGGCGGGAAATCTGCTGACACAAAGCATCACCTGGGCCGACACAAGAAGCTCGAAGCATGCCAAGCACATAAAGGAACAGCTGAACGGCCACGAAATCTACTTGCGTACGGGGACACCGATCCATGCGATGTCGCCGCTCTCAAAATTGGTCTGGCTGAAAGAGGACAAGCCCGAAGTATATGCGCAGGCAGCGAAATTCATTGGCATCAAAGAGTTTGTGTTTCACCATTTATTCGGCGAATACGTCATCGACCATTCCATTGCTTCGGCAACCGGGCTCTTCAACCTCCAGCAGCTGAATTGGGATGAAGAAGCGTTGGCAGTGGCTGGTGTTGCGCCTGCGCAATTGTCGCGGCCGGTTCCGACAACGCACCAGCTGACCGGCCTCGCTCCGGAACATGCCTTGTTTATGGGGATTCCGGAAGAGGTTCCGTTTATCATTGGCGCAAGCGATGGCGTCTTGGCGAACCTGGGCGTTGATGCCATCGAACCGGGTATCCTGGCTGTCACGATCGGCACAAGCGGCGCCATCCGCACCGTGACTTCGGAACCGAAAACGGATCCGAAAGGACGGACTTTCTGCTACGCATTGACTGAAAACCACTGGGTGGTCGGCGGGCCTGTCAACAATGGCGGCATCGTCCTGCGCTGGCTGCGGGATGAGTTCGCTTCATCCGAAGTGGAAACGGCGAAACGCCTCGGCATCGATTCCTATGACGTGCTGACGAAAATTGCCGAGGGCGTCAATCCTGGAGCAGACGGCTTGTTGTTCCATCCATATTTGACTGGGGAACGGGCGCCATTATGGGACTCGAATGCCCGCGGATCGTTTTTCGGGCTCAGCATCCATCATAAAAAGCAGCATATGATCCGTTCTGTGCTGGAAGGCATTGTCTTTAACTTGTATACGGTGCTGCTGGCTGTTGAAGAACTTACCGGGGAACCGGTGCGCATCCAGGCATCAGGCGGCTTTGCCCGTTCGGAAATGTGGCGCCAATTGCTTGCCGACGTGTTCGGCAAGCCGGTGGTCATCCCGGAGAGCTTCGAAAGCTCCTGCCTCGGCGCTGTCGTTCTCGGCATGTACGCCACAGGGGAAATCGAGGATTTCAGCATCGTCTCCGAAATGATCGGCCAGACGCACACGCATGAGCCGGATGAAGCAGCGGCCGGTGTTTATCGGGAACTGTTGCCGATTTATATCCGTTTATCGCGCCTGCTGACAGAAGAATACGAAAGCATTTCAGACTTCCAGCGGAAGCATTTGGAATGAGACGCAGCACCCGAGACCAGAAAGCTGGTTTCGGGTGTTTTTTAGGTTGAATGTTTGGGAATATTTTCTTTATTTATTCTAATAAAATCGGAAAATTGCTTTTGCCTAATCTTATGCACGCTCAGCAAATTATATGCACGTTCAAAATAAAATGCGAATGCTTGGCAATATTTACGCACGTTTAAAATAAAATACGCACGCTCAGCAGAATATGTTCCTAAAATAAATTAAACAATCAGAAAACAACTAAAAATATCTATAATTTTCCAAACCCGCATGATACGATAAAGATAAACTTCAAACTATGGGGAGTTACTCCTCAAGATGGAACAACAGTGCTTAATCATTCAACATCAAGGGGGATGTACGGATGGAATTTGATGCGATTATTGTGGGGGCAGGCCTTGCGGGGCTTGTGGCGGCAGCGGAAATCGCTGACGCAGGCAAAACAGTATTGCTGTTGGATCAGGAGCCGGAAGCGTCTTTTGGCGGGCAGGCGTGGTGGTCGTTCGGCGGCCTGTTTTTAATCGATTCGCCTGAACAGCGGCGCATGGGCATCAACGATTCAAAAGAATTAGCTTGGCAGGACTGGCTTGGGGCAGCCGGTTTCGACCGGGAGCAGGATGAAGATTACTGGGGCAAGAAATGGGCAGAGGCCTATGTGGAGTTTGCAGCAAATGAAAAGCGGAGCTGGCTCGCCGGAATGGGCGTCAGATTCTTTCCAGTCGTTGGCTGGGCTGAACGCGGCGGTTATTTGGCGGAAGGGCACGGCAATTCGGTGCCGCGCTTCCATATCGTCTGGGGAACAGGACCGGGAATCGTTGAGCCGTTTGAACGGCGGGTGCGCGAACATATGAAAAACGGACTGATTGATTATCGGCCGAGACATCAAGTGGATGAATTGCTCACCAAAGATGGAGTGGTGACCGGTGTAGTCGGGTCGCTGCTGGAGCCTAGCGATGCCAAGCGGGGAGAAGCCAGTTCGCGGCAAGTAGTCGCCAATTTCCGATGCGAAGCAAAGGCCGTCGTCGTTACAAGCGGCGGCATCGGAGGCAACCATGACTTGATCCGGAAAAACTGGCCGAGCCGCATGGGGAAAGCGCCGGAAGCCATGTTGTCTGGAGTACCCGAGCATGTCGATGGCAGGATGCTCGCCATTACGGAAAAAGCGGGCGGGCGCATCGTCAACCGGGACCGGATGTGGCATTATACCGAAGGCATCAAGAATTGGAATCCGGTCTGGAGCAAACACGGCATCCGGATTCTGCCGGGGCCATCTTCCATGTGGTTCGATGCCACAGGGGAACGTTTTCCTTCACCGAATTTTCCAGGGTTCGATACGCTTGGAACACTCGAGACCATCCAGAAGACCGGCTATAGCTATTCCTGGTTCATTTTGACGCAGAAAATCATCGAAAAGGAATTTGCGCTATCAGGTTCCGAACAAAATCCGGATTTGACGGGCAAAAGCATTCCACAGGTATTATCCCGTGTCCGTGCTGGAGCGACGGCACCGGTGCAGGCCTTTATGGACAAAGGGGAAGATTTTATTGTAGCGGATACACTCGAGGAACTGGTCAAAGGAATGAACAGCTTGACCGGGGAAGATCTATTGGATTTTGAACGAATCAAAGAACAGATCGAGGCGCGTGACCGCCAGCTCGAAAATCCGTTTTCCAAAGACCTGCAAATCACAGCGATGCGCGGCGCACGGAATTACCGGGGAGACCGATTGATTCGGGTGGCGGCACTGCATAAATTGCTGGACCGTAAAAAAGGGCCGCTTATTGCGGTTCGCCTGAATATTGTCAGCCGCAAAACCTTGGGCGGCCTGCAGACGGATTTATCCGCCCGAGTGTTGAATGAAGCCGGAGAGCCGGTGCCTGGTCTGTATGCTGCTGGAGAAGTGGCAGGATTTGGCGGTGGCGGTGTCCATGGCTACCGGTCATTGGAAGGGACTTTTCTCGGCGGATGCCTGTTTTCGGGCAGAGCAGTAGGCAGAGCTGTGGCTCAAAGGGGAGGTTCTTGAAGTGTTTTTTGAAGGCATAGGATGGCGCGTGATTCTTTTTATAATGGGAGTCGGAGCCAGTACTTTCTTGGTGAATTCCGTCTTGCGAAGAATTTTCGGGGTGGAGAGAAAACCTTTTTTTTCAAAAGATGAAGAGTACGAGGGACAGAAAAAGTGGGACCGGATATTTAATGGCTTATCCGCGGTTGCGGCGTTTTCCGTGCCGTTGTTAGTCTACGAATACGGTGCTGCCAGCCTTTATGTTTTGATGATTTCGATTGTCATCGGCGCAGTCCAGCTGATAATCCGTGCCGCATTTCAGAAAAAACATGCAGACAATCCACATGAGTATATGTACACCTTGCTGGAATCGCTTACGGGTGCCGTTATTTTCATTACTTTCGGTTTGAGTTTATTCCCTGAGTTTTTGGAATACGTCTACAATATCTAACCGGATTGGAGGAGAGAAGAATGGGAGATATAATCGCCGCAATCTTTATTTTAGTACCCGCTTTTATTGTTGCATTCGCATTGAGATGGATTAGAATCATGCGCATCAATTCAGAAAAACAGGTGGAGCAGAATGAAGAAATAATTAGCTTGCTGAAAGCGGACGCACGGGAAGGCAACCGATGAAAGCGGAAAAAGACTTTTTAATACGCTCATATCGTGAAGAGGATTTTCCGGCCATACATGATTTGAATAAACAGGAGCAGTGGAGCAACCTTGTGGAAAAAAAACAGAAGACAGAATGGGCTTGGGGCAATTCTGCAGTAGCAGTCGTAGCGGTAATTGATGGGCAAGTGATTGGTTGTTTGCGTGGACTAACAGATGGCTTTGTCTCTCTCTATGTCTGTGAATTATTGGTTAGCGAACATCATCGTAAATTAGGGGTGGGGAAAACACTGCTCCGCTATGTCCACGAGTTATATCCGGAAACCCGGCTTGAATTACTAGCCAGCAGTACCTCCCACAGCTTCTATGAAACAATGGGCTATCGGCCATTTTATGGCTTCCGTAAAAATGCTGATGAATAGGTTGCCAAGTGTTTCACGTGGAACTTTGTCACGCAAAGGAGTGATCCAGTGAAAGGCGAAAAGGTGTACGTCAGGTTTTTGCATCCCTCAGATGCAGCGGAAAAGCTGGAACTTGAGATAGAAAACAAGGGATTTTTCGAGGCATATGCCATGACCCGTTATCCAGACTTCTATACGCTATCGCTTCAACAGGAACTAATCGGAATTTATGCGGAACAAAAAGAAGATGACCAGGCTTACAGCTTTGGAATCTTTGAAAATGAAACAGATCGATTGGTCGGAACCATCAGCCTCGTGCAAGTGATGCGCGGGCCGCTTCAAAGTGCAGTTCTCGGGTATGCCCTCGATCAGAAACATAATAATAAAGGCTACACCACAGAAGCGGTAAAGCTGGTTGTAGGCTATGCTTTTCGGAAACTGGCGCTGCACAGGATTGAAGCGGGTGTCATGCCTGGAAATTATGCATCCGTACGGGTTCTGGAAAAAGCAGGTTTCCACAAAGAAGGAATTGCGTTGCAAAACGTCCAGATAAACGGTGAATGGCAGGATCATCAAGTGCTGGCCATCATCAATCCGCGGGATCTCTGAACGACAGAATTGAGAGAAGGGTGGTTCTATGCACATTCAATCGAATAGGCTCCAGTTCCGAAATTATACAGACGAAGATTTTCAATTTTTATGGTCGTTGTTGGCCGATCCAGAAATGATCCGTTATATCGGCAAAGGGCAGACGCGAAATAAAAGCGAAGCTCTCGAATTCCTTTATTGGATTTATCGTTCCTATAAAGAAAATCCTCAAAGTGGCTTAATGCTGCTGGTCCGGAAAGAAGACGGCAAGCGAATTGGCCATGCTGGACTGGTGGCTCAGACCATCGAAGGAATTGATGAATTGGAGGTTGGCTATTGGGTAGCCAAGGAATTTTGGGGCCAGGGTTACGCCAAAGAAGCGGCAGAGGCTTTGCGCGACTATGGGCTGCATCAGTTAGGAGAAAAACGCCTCATTTCTCTGATTCAACCGGGGAACACCGCTTCACACAAAGTGGCACAGCATATCGGCATGACAGTAGAGAAAGAAGTTATCCTGTCCGGACAAAACGTCTGTGTCTACGCAATTGAAAAGGAGGGACAAAATGGACTTCCCGCAACTGGAAACGGAAAGGCTGTTGTTAAACAGGATTGAGGAATACGATGCCGGACGGTTTTTTGATATCATGTCGCGCGATGAAGTAACAATTTATTGCGGCATGGATAGTCTGGTCCACTCCGAAGAGGCTGTTGAAATGATTCGTTCCTTCCAAACCAGTTTCAATTTAAAAAGAGGAATGCGTTGGGCAATCCGTCTGAAGGAGACTGGCGATTTTATCGGAACAATTGGTTTGAACAATTTGTATCTGGGCTCCAAAAAAGCGGAAATCGGCTATGAATTGCATCCGGATTATTGGCGCCAGGGGTTCACGCAAGAAGCGATTCGTGGCGTATTAAGCTATGCTTTTGCAGAACTCAATCTGTACCGGATCGGGGCAGTGACCTTTCCGGAAAACCTGTCATCAAACCAGCTGTTGGAAAAGCTCAGCTTTACGTTGGAAGGGCGGCTCCGCGGCTATTTGCATCAGCGAAACCAATCCCATGACGCTTTTATTTTTTCCATTCTCAGGACGGAATGGATGGACGAAAAAAGCTGAAGGATGAACAGAGAATTTCAAGGAGGGAGGGAAAAGCTTGATTGTTGAAGCGCTCCTATTATGCGTGAGTTATATTGTCGTCAACTTTTTTATAAGGCGTTATGTAAGAAAACGCTGGGACATTACAGAGCGCAGGGAATGGCTGTATTGGCCCTTGAACCGGATTCATGCATTGGTTGAAGCATTCTTGATGATTGCTTTCCTAGTCGGGGCATTCACGTTGGGGAATCAATTAATGGGATCCATCAATTGGGTGTATTACCTCTTTCTCTTTTTCTTCATCAGTCTGGTCAGCCGCGCTTTTATGGAATGGAAATACGCTAAAAGCGATAATATATGGATCAGGCAATTATCGGAAGCAGGTATTGTGGCAATCCTGCTGCTCAGTTTTTTTGTCCTTCCCTAAAGGGGAATCAGTTTCGGCCTCTTTTTTGAACGGCTGTAGAGGGTTTAATGCCCGAGGATAGGGGAGTAGCATCTGCAACATGCTCCATCCCACCTAAAGGAGAGAGGCCGTTATGAAGAAAGAAAAAACGACTGAAGCGGAAGTAAGCGGTTACATATCAGGATTATTCCGGGCGCATTTCGGGAAAGGCCCGGCCTCCGTATTCGTGGCAATCCGTGAACCATTCATTATCATTCATTTGCGTGAATTCCTGGCTCCGACTGAAAAAGTACTGATGAGCCAAAAAGAATCGGTCAGAGTACAAGAAATCAGGGATTTGCTTATGAGAGATTTGAAAGAACAAATTAAGCTGGATTTGCTGAAGTCAGCGGAACTGGAAATCAAAGAAATTCATGCGGATTGGAATTTGGAAAATAAAACCGGGTTATTGATTCTGGTGTTGAATGGAGAAGCTGAAGAAAAAGCGCAGGAATGGCCGAAAGATATCGACAAAAAAGCTTTTTATCAAGAAGTGGCGGATGCCAGCAAGAAAGCTCAAAAAGAACCGGATAAGACAGAAGTCGTTTGGCTGAATGAGCGGACGGTATTGATCCGAAGAGAAGGAATTTTGATTGAGATTGAAAAGGAATTGATCAGGAATAACTTCACGGAACAATTGAAATTGGCCAAGCGCCCACTGGAAGCAAAACTCATCTATAATTCCTCGTTGGAGCAGCTGCTAAACAGGAAAATAACCGAGGCCTTTACCGATTGGGATTTTAAAGACGATATCGGTTACATGGTGCTGCTGATTGAAGCGAAAAAGTGAACAAGAAATCCTGAATAATAAAAAGAGAAGCGCCGCATTAGGCGCTTTTCGCGTAGGTTCACTCGATTTCGATCATTTTTTTCATCAGTGGCATAATCTGTTCTTTATCTTTTACTTGTTCTTCCATCCAAAGGTATTCTTGTCTCAACAGCTGTCGGATCTGCGAAGCGGCTTGTGCATGATCTGCCGGGGTCATCTTACTGGAAATCTGTTCGATTTCTGAAAAGACAGCTGCCGGCAATGAACGGCTCACTGCTTTCAAGCCTAATTGCGTCCGTTCTGGGGCGTATCGGTACAATAAGACCCGCGCCAAATGTTCCAGCACATGCGACAGCATCTTCACTGCCCACACCCCGTTTCCTCTGGCACCCGCTTTTCGGTACTGAAATAAAAACCACGCGACATCAATGACATGATCTTTATACTCGGCTGGAGTGATTTCCAGACTCTGCGATTCTGTGAATTGTTCCAGCAGGTTTTCAGGGTCATAAACGACTCTAAAGAAATCTTTTGCCGTAAATGATTCCGCTGTCACCGTAAACAGGTCGATGTGCAGCAAATTATCAAAGACCGCTATAAGCTGCGGAGCAATGATGAGAATGTCATCCTGAAAAAGCACCGGCCGGTATGCTTGAAGATGCGCGAGGCGCTCAGCCAGGAAAGCTTCTTCCTGCTCTTTTTCGACAAGGCAATACAAATCAATATCTGAATGTTCGTCGTGTTCATTTCTGCCCATGGAGCCTTTTAGGAAAACAGCTCGAACATGAGGGCTTTGTATCAAACTGGCTGTGATTTTTTCTACCGCGACTTCCTGTACAAGCATAAGAATCCCCCGATGGCTGATTTTTTTTCTTATTACTATAGCATAGAAGGATAAACCTTCCAATTTGAAGAATAAAGAGAAAAAGAAGCAAAGAAAGGTGAGAAATATGCGTCAAATTATTGCTATGGGCGGTGGAGGGTTCTCGATGGAACCTGATAATCCATTACTTGACCGATACATATTGAAGCAAGCCAATAAACCCTGCCCAAAAATCTGCTTTATTCCGACAGCGAGCGGAGATGCAGACAGCTATATCGGAAAGTTCTATGATTTTTTCAACCAGCAGAACTGCGTGCCAAGCCACCTGTCTTTGTTTAAACCGCCGACACGGGATTTGGAACAGTATGTACTGGACCAGGACATCATTTATGTAGGCGGCGGCAATACCAAAAACCTGTTGGTGCTCTGGAAAGAATGGGGATTGGACAAAATGTTAAGAAAAGCCTGGGAGCAGGGAATCGTCTTAGCTGGCCTCAGTGCCGGCTCGATCTGCTGGTACGAAGAAGGTGTTACGGACTCCTATGGAGATACACTCGAACCGCTCCAGGCATTGGGTTTTCTGAAAGGCAGCCATTGCCCGCATTATGACGGAGAAGCCGATAGAAGGCCGGCATACCGGCGGTTCATCACTCAAGGAATCCTGCAAGCAGGGATTGCGGCGGATGATGGAGCGGCCATCCACTATATTGGACAAGACATCAAGCGGATTGTTAGTTCGAGACCGGCTGCTAAAGCTTATCGGGTGAATACGGACGGGGAAGAAGCGTTGGCAGTGGAGTATTTGGGATCTACGAAACATAAAGGAGAATAGAAATGCTGGATATCTTTCCGATGACGATGAAAGCTTTTAAACAAGACCGCGTGATTCGGGTCTATCTGCCACAAAACTATCCATCCAGCAATAAAAAGTACCCTGTGCTTTACATGCATGATGGCCAGAATGTCTTTCAGGACGATAGAGCCATTGGAGGAGTATCGCTGGAGCTTGAAAAGTATTTAGATGAACAAGAGTTGGATGTCATTGTGGTAGCCATTGACCAAAACAGTGATGAACGAAAAAATGAGTATTGTCCGTGGGAGAACGGGGCATACAGCAAACGGTTTTTAGAAGTGGAAGCTCCTTCTTTTGGAGGAAATGGAGCAACCTATATTGACTTTATTGTCGAAGAGCTGAAGACTTATATCGATAGAACATACAGAACGAATAAGAATCACACAGCAATAGCGGGAATATCAATGGGTGGCCTGATTAGTTTATATGCTGCTTGCCGATACTCTTCGATTTTTAAAGACTTGATTATATTGTCCGGCGCATTTTACGCAAATCAGGAAAAAATGGAGGAGTTGCTGAAGACGGCAGACCTATCCGAGATCCGCAGTCTGTACATGGACTGCGGAACAAATGAAGGAGGCATGGGAACCTTCTTGAGCAATGAATTCCTTGCTTCAAATCAGGCCATTTATGAAGCCATCAAAAGAAATATGCCTGCAGCAAAATTCAAGGTATTTGCGGGTCAAGGACACCATTATCGTTCTTTCCAAAAAAGAGTGCCACAGCTTTTTTCTTTTTTAACCAATGGGGTGCCCTCATGAAAATCAAATTGGAAAAAGCGACTGCCTTGGATGCTCCCGCTATTCTGGCCATGCAAAAAGCGGCTTTTCTGCCGCTGTTGGAGCAGTATCAGGATCATGACACCAATCCAGTGAACGAAACACTGGAACGGGTACTCGGCAGAATCAGTGATCCTGCTTCAATTTACTATAAGATTGTCGCGAAGGAATACATGGTCGGAGCAATTCGGATCAAATGGGAGGAAGAACGCCGGTTTTGGGTCAGCCCGTTGTTTGTGGACCCTCTTTATCAAGGGCTTGGCATTGCACAGAAAGCGATGGAACAGGTGGAACTTCTGCATGCGGAAGCGGAAACTTGGGAACTGGCCACAATTTTAGAGGAGGAAGGGAATTGCCGGTTCTATGAAAAATTGGGTTACCTGGCAACTGGTGTCACCAATCAGTTAAACGATAACGCCACTCTGGGTTATTTCAAAAAAACAGCAAAGGACGTAATCTAAATGAAACTGACCGCAGAGCTTTCGCGATTCAAAGTCAAACAAGGAAAAATGGAAGCAGTCGAACAATGGATGGCTTTTTTGAATGATCATATGGGCCATGTGCTGCTGACACTTGATGATGAAAAGATGTTCGTCGAAACCATCTTCAAAGAAGAACGGGACGGTGAAGCCTATTTATACTGGTACTCGGTGCAGGGAGAAGGCGGAACCGAACTGGAGAACTCCAGCCACGAAGTGGACAAAAAACACATGGAGTTCTGGAATGAATGCATTGATTCTGCCTATGGTTCAGTGGACATGGAGCCTCAGGTTGTCATGATTCAAGAAAAAGTAAGAGCAGCTATGGAATAGATCCGTTTGTGTGGAATTGACCGCAACTTCGTACATAAACCATGTTCCAACATCCAAGCTTCTGCTATAGTGGCAATAAGGGCGGTATCGTTGTTGAACTGCACCCGTATAAAGACACTCAACAATTGCATAGTTCTGCCTTGATCTTACATCGACAGGGACGGAGAAAACCACTGATACTTATTCTGCCCGTCTGTCCAGTTTTGGAATGGATGGGCTTTATTTCGGTTTTCCTCCCAAAAGGAGAGAAAAAAATGAAGAATACAGCCTCACTCATTAAAATGAAAGTACAAAATGAAAAAATCGCCATGCTCACCGCTTATGATTATCCGTCAGCGAAGCTTGCCGAGCAGGCTGACGTGGATGCGATTCTGGTCGGCGATTCTCTTGGAATGGTCGTCCTGGGATACGATTCCACTGTGAAAGTGACGGTCGATGACATGATTCATCACGGCAAAGCAGCCCGTCGCGGTGCACCCGATACTTTTTTGGTGGTGGATATGCCTTTCGCTTCGTTTCATGGCAGCCTGGAACGCACACTGGATAACGCGGTCCGTATTTTCCAGGAAACCGGAGCGGAAGCGGTAAAGCTTGAAGGTGCGGATGAAGTCGTGGAGGTAGTGAAATTGCTGACACGGACCGGCATTCCGGTTGTCGCGCACCTCGGTCTGCTTCCACAGACAGCAGGGGTGCTGGGCGGCTATAAAGTACAGGGGAAAACAGCAGACGCCGCGCAAAAGCTGATCGATGATGCGCGGGCATGTGAAGCGGCAGGAGCCTGCATGCTCGTTCTCGAATGCATCCCTTACCAATTGGCGCAAAAAGTAACCGCAGCATTGATGATACCGGTAATCGGCATTGGAGCCGGCAGCGAAACAGACGGACAAGTCTTGGTTTATCACGACGTCCTGAAGTACGGAACCCATCATTTGCCGAAATTCGTGCGTTCTTACGCGGAAACCGGGGACTTGATGAAAGACGGCCTGACCCAGTACGTCGACGAAGTAAAAACCGGCGCTTTTCCTGCAGAAGAACACCGCTTTACAATGAAAGAAGAAGAACTCCAACAATTGTACGGAGGAAAAGAATAGAAAGAAGAATAAACCCGGCATCTTGAAAAAGATGCCGGGTTTTTCATGTGTATTTATTGCAGAACCATATACGGATTCTTATGTAGCAATAGCTGGAAATAAAAATATTATTTTATTAAGTATAAGTTTACTTTACTTTAATAAAGAATTGATTTATTATAATTTTTAAGAGGTGATGATCATGAAGAAAGATTTTGGGGACTCGATATCCAATAAGGTTTATGAATATCGGGTGCTTGCCAGAATGTCTCAGCAAGAATTAGCGGAAAAAGTGGGAGTTTCCAAACAAACCATCTTTGTTATGGAAAAAGGGAATTATGTTCCAACCTTGCTGTTAGCTTTCCGAATTGCCGACTTTTTTAAGGTTGATGTAAACGATGTATTTACTTATGTAAAAGGAGATGGTCAAAATGAATAATTTTATCGCGAATATCCATCACGCTATTTTCGATCCTTTTAGGACTTGGGCTGAACAATCTACTGGGAATTGGAATATTCTCATCGGGATTGGATTTTTACTGCTCATGGGCAGTCTGATTCTTCTTTATGTGTCTTATAAGAAGATGGGGGAAAGCGATGAACGGACAAATCTATTGTCTTTAAAGAGCTGCTACTGGATGCTGTTGGCCATCATTTTGTGTGACGTCATCTTTCCGAAAGAGTATATGTGGACAATCTTTTTCCTGTTCAAATATTCGTTGGCATTTTTAGCTGGCGGTATCTACCTGGCTGTCCAGTATAAAAGGGATTTTGCATAAAAACTACCAGACATGGATAGAGGGGAGGGGATGTAGATTGATTACATTCTCTCTTCTTTTTGTTTATACGGAGAACTTCAGTGCTGGACTGAAGTCCTTTTTGTCGTTTAAAGCATTCTTTTGCTAGCTTCAATTTGGATTAACGAAATATTTCCGAAACGATAGGTGGGGAAAATCTATGGAATGATAGGGGAAAGAAAATTTATTAAAGGATTTTGTAACGAAATAGATGGTGGCGGTATTAATACTAAGAACAGCAAGAAAGCGAGGGCAGTGATGAATAAGCTTAATGAAGAATACGAAAAACTTCACCCAAAAATCTATGCGTTTTTCTATGCGAAGACAGGCAATCAGGCGACGGCTCAAGACCTTTGCCACGATACCTTTTATGAAGCGTGTAAAAGTATAGCGTCTTTTAATAACCATTCTACACTGTCCACGTGGATCTTCTCGATTGCGAATAACTTACTGAAAAAATATTATCGAAAAAACATGTATCAGCAAAGCTTAATGCAAAAACTCGCAGAGATTCCAGAGGCTGAAATTCATTCGCTAGAAGAGTTGGTAGAAATCAATGAAGACACAAAACTACTGTTGCACCACATTTCGAAACTGGATGATGCTTCAAGAGAAATCGTGTTGCTTCGGATATATGGAGAGCTGAGTTTTGCAGATATCGGCGTCTTAATCGGCAAATCAGAAAATTATGCGCGTGTAACATTTCACCGTTTGAAATTAAAAATTCAAAAACTGCTGGAGGTGACGTTATGAAGAATGAATGTGCAATTGTGCAAGATCTTCTGCCTTTATACGAAGAAGAGTTATTGCAGGTAGAGACCAAACAATTTATCGAAGAACATTTGAAAAGCTGCAAAGAGTGCCGTCTTCTTGCGGAACAATCACAAATTCCGTTGCCCGCCAAAGTAGAACCGGGAGAGCCTTCGAAAAAGATGATCCGTAAAATAACGTTACGGCTGACCACAATTCAGATTTTCTTTGTGGCGATTGCCTTTATGTTCGCGATGGGTACAACCATTATGAATGACAATGCGGGTTTTATTCTGACCTACACTATCTTGGGGCTGGTCACGTATCTCTTTTACCGGTCGGTCCTTATTGCTGTTCTTCTTGCAGGTGTGCCCAACTTCATCTGGAATTGCCTGTTGTACATGACGGATCTGCTTGGTGAGTTCTATGCGGAAAGTTTTTGGGAAGCACTTCAATTAGCACTGTTTTCACTAACCATCTATCTTGTATTTACCATAATCGGCATTGTCATCGGTTTCTGTATTCTGAAAATAATGGAGGAAAACTAATATGAAAAAGAAAATAATATACGGTACGATCGCAATTTTATTAATTGCTGCTGTCGTGTTCGCTTATATACAAATGAGCGGGAATCCATTCGAAAAAAACAGAGCGCAAGAGAGCTTGGAAACGTTTTTAGACCAAACGTATCCGGACATGGACTACAAGATCAAGCGGTCGGCAGATTATGGATGGACCGATGCTACTTTTCGTTTTACCGTAATGGAAACGGAAGCGATAGGAGTGGAAACGGCTTATGAATACGATGTCTCTGCTATTGAACCATACGGAATTCTGGGCGACACCATCCACTTCTCCAAGGTCGACAAAGAAGCTTCGAAAAAATTAAATACCGAGGCAGAGCAATACATTCTGGCGCTTCTTCAGAAAAAAGTTCCAGAAGTCGGCGATGTGGCCACAGACGTAGAGGTTTACGACAAACAAGCAGAAGAATGGACACCCCAAACGAAAACACCCAAACCAATTTTGATTATGCTGGAAATTGAAAAAGGGAATTTGTCTAAAGAGCAAATGCTGCAGCAGAGTCGGGAAATACAAAAGCAATTGAACAGTGAATCCATCGATTATTATCTAGCTGAAGTAGGATATCACCACGTTGTTGAGGGCGAAGAAATTTATGACTACACCAGCTTTACGCCAGAGCAGGAATTAACGATAGACGATGTAAAGTAAAAAGCTGCCAACATATTGAAAAAGAGGAGGTTGAAAAACTTCTTCTCTTTTTTTGCAGTTCTTCTTCAAAATAAAAAAACTTCTCTGAAATAGAGCAATTCCTCTTTTAAATGGGTATAATAAGAACAAATGTTCTTATTTAAAGGGAGTGTAGGGTATGGAGCAAAGAAACATTACCGGCAAAACAAATGAAAGAAGACAAACAAGGTGGGATGGCCTTTTCGTGTCGGAACATGCGTGGGATTCCATTAATGATCCGCAGCCGATGCTCAGCGCCGATGAACAAGGAGCCATCATTGATATGTTGATAGTAGCCTGCGAACGGCAGTGCACGATATTTATCCAATCCTGGCAGGACCGTCATTTCCACTATCACCGTTGCATAATTCAAAAGCTGGACCAAGAGCAGTGGACCATCACCTATGAAGATGCGTTCGGCGAGTGGCGACTGCCAATCGGTATGATTATATCTATACATATGCTTGATTGAATGATAAATTCTTTAAATTTATATAAGTTGAACTAAAGAAATAACATTTTATATACCACTTCGACTCTGAGAAAAAACTCTAAAGATATGGAGTAAAACAGCGAAGAAGAGCGTACTGCTCCTGCATCGCTTCGCTGCTTCGTCGCAAAGACGTAGCCTCGCAAGCTTCGGCTACTGTCTTTCCTGCGGCTTAGCGAGACGACCGATACACCGCAGGGAGCGCAGCGGACGAGGAGGATTGGGCGCGAGCCCGCTGGCAGGCGGCACCGCGACGTCCTGTCGCGCCGGCTGCATGACCCACATCCTGTGGGCCCGAAAGCGTAGCTGTTTTACGGAATATCGGCTCCTACAAATCATTAGTTCAACTTATATAGAACTTATTAGCGTAATGAAAAGATGCAGTTAAAGTAAAACTTACAGTAAAGTAACCTTGAATTTTAGGAGGAGAAAAATGCATAAAATCAGCAAACAGGAAGAAAACGAATTTCCGCTATTTACTACTCATGAAGAAGCGATAACTTATTTTGAAGAAAAATATGGAGAGAAGTTTGTATTTGAAGAGTCTTCGGATACCAGTGATGGATTGTGTTTCTTCTATCGGTTAATTACAGACGAAGAGGCCTATATAAAAGGGATATCAGAATTGAATTCTACTGGATACATAGGAATTGAGTTTAAAAATAGCTATCAACCGATCCAAATTATGGAGAACGGCAGTATACAAATCGATCATTAAGAAAAATTGTTCGATTAAAACATCCATCCAAAATGCTTAGGCTATCCGATAAAGAAAATTGAAAGAAAAAACCGGCATCTCCTGAGAGAAGCCGGTTTTTTAACATGTTATCGAACGTAAGGAGCAGGATTGACCGCATTTGAACGTGCGCCATTCCAAGGTCCTACGTGAATTTCAAAGTGAAGGTGTGTGCCTGTAGAACGGCCTGTGTTACCCATGCCGCCCACTTGCTGGCCTTGTCCAACTGATTGTCCAACAGATACATTGATCGAGCTCATGTGGCCATAAACGGTAGCGTGTGTCTGGCCGTTGATGGAATGTGTCAGGATGACCACGTTTCCGTATCCGCCCATATTGCCGGCGTAGGACACCATACCGCTCGCTGCGGCAACAATTGGTGTTCCAGGTGAGTTCGCGATATCCATTCCAAGGTGTGATTCTGCTCCGGCACCGATGTCACGGCCACCGAATCCAGAAGTGAAGCGTCCTGTTGAAGGAAGGATAAATGTTGAGCTGCCGGCTTTTGAAGATACCGAAGCTTGTGTAACAGTTGAAGCAGGTGCTGATGCAGACGCTGCTGCCTGGCGTTGAGCTTCCGCTTTGCGTGCTGCGGCTTCTTTAGCCAATCGTTCCTGCTCTGCTTTTCTGGCAATTTCCGCAAGACGTGCTTGTTCTGCGCCAATTTTCTTCTCGAGGTCTGCATTGATGTTCATCGTTTTCGCATGTTCTGCTTGCAGCGATGATTTTTCGTTAGCTAAGCGTGCCTGCTCTGCTTTCAAATCTTTCTCAAGCTGAGCCTGTTCGTTTTTCTGTGCATCAAGTGAATTTTTCAAGTTGACCAATTCGGCCTTTTTGGCTTCCTGTTCAGCTAGTTTCGTTTCCACTTCCGCTTTTTGTTCAGCTAAAAGTTTTTTATCGGCTGCTTGCTCACGCATGATTTCGCGATCCGCTTCGATTAAGATGTTGACTGCTGAAAAACGGTCAATGAAATCTACAAAGCTGTTTGCTCCAAGAAGTACATCTATGTAATCAACTGAACCTCCGCTCAACTGAATAGCACGTGCGCGTTCTTTCAAAAGCTCTTCACGTTCTGCAATTTTTCTTTCCAATTCTTCAATAGACTTTCTCAATTCATCGATTTCGATTTTTGTTTGATCGATTTCTGCTTGAGCAACGTCGATTTTGGTTTGTGTTTCGATGATTTGGTTATCTAACTCGCGGATTTTTGCGATGATTTTTTCGAGTGTGGATTGGTTTTGGGAGATTTCGTTGGTTTTCTGTTGAATCCCGGAGTTCAATTCACTTTGTTTCTGTTGAATTTCTTGTTGCTTTTTCTCTAAATCACTTAGTTTATCAGCGCTTGCAGTTGGCAAAAACATGGTTAGCGCCAGTAAAGCCGATAATGCGATCATCAGACATTTAGCTAATGGTTTCAAACTCTTGTGCTCCTTTCGATTTCCGTGGCTATTTATAATTATCCTGAAAAATTATTATGAGTCGATTGATTTTTCTTGGCAGTAGCCAAATGAAAAATCCAGCAGACCCATTGTAACACCACATAAACGTCTTTATTATTACAGTTTCTTATCATTTTGACTGCTAAAATGACAAAGTGTCTGATAAAGGGCGCCAAAACAATGATTTTTAATATAAATATGACATTTGGTGAAATATTAATTGAAGACGATAAAGCTTTGGTGATTATTTGCTTTTTTTGGTAGTGGATTTACTGGAGGAAGGAAGTAGCGGAAGGTAAAGTAGGAAAAAAGAACATAAAAAAACCTTTCCCTTATTGTTTTTTAGGGAAAGGTTGCTGTTTAGTTTTCGGTAAATAAGTCTTCTTGGTCTCTGCGGACAACCAATACGTCGCATTTTGCTGTGCGGACAATTCGTTCGGAGACACTGCCCATGATAAAGCGTTCAGCTGCGTTCAGACCAGTAGCGCCACAAATGATGACATCGACATTCAATTTAGGAGCCAACTCTTTAGGGATGGCAACTTTAGGGACGCCGTATTCAATAATGACGTTTACATTTTCAACACCTGCTGCTTCTGCTTCTTGCTTGTACTTGGCGAGCAATTCCTCAGAATTTTTCATCGTGCGATCAGCAATTGTGCGGTCATAGGCTTCAATTGAACCGAACGACCGGTTGTCGATGATATGTGCCAAGTGCAAAGTAGCATTGTTGCGGACCGCTGCGGCCGCCCCTTTTTTAAAAGCTAATTCTGATTCTTTGGAACCGTCTACCGCTACCAGTATGTTGGAATATTTTAAAGTCATTTAGCATTCCTCCTCAATCTCTATACTAGGAACTTCTCTACCGGAGAATAAAGTTCCTTCTTATTTGATATATTCTTTTGGCAACAAGTGTCGGAATGATGAATTTGTACCTTTTTAAAAAGAAATTCATGGTAAAATCATTTTAATAGGAATGATTGTATAACGGGAAGGCGGTTGCACTTTGAAAACGGGTACCGGAAACGCAGAGGCATTGATGGATATGAAAGAGTTATTGTCTGTACGCCATCAAGTTAAGGAATTAAAGAAAGACAATTATTTGTTTCGTGAAGGTGATGCCATCGGCGGTGTTTACATCATCCGGTCCGGTAAAATCCAAATTGAAAAAGTGACGCCGAATGGCCGTGAACTTACGTTGAAAATTTGTGGTCCAGGGCAGCTTGTTGGAGAAGTGACCCTTTTTTCTGATAGGCCCAAATACATGCTGGACGCACGTGCGGTCGAAGATGCAGTATGCCTCCATATTTCAATTGATGATTTGGAAGAGGCCTTGTTGACGAATGCCCGATTGTCTGTCGCTTTTATGAAATGGATGGGAATCGATCAGCAGAAAACCCAGACGAAATTCCGTGATTTAATGCTTCATGGCAAAAAAGGGGCACTGTATTCAACCTTGATCAGGCTTTCCAATAGCTATGGGGTGAAAAAAGAGAATGGTGTGTTGATTGATCTCGTATTGACCAATCAGGATCTTGCTAATTTCTGTGGAATGACACGGGAAGTGGTGAACCGGATGCTGGCTGAGTTGAAAAAACGCGGCGTTCTGACATTGAGTGAAGGAAAAATACTGCTTCATGACATTCAGCATTTAAAAGAAGAAACCAATTGTGAAGACTGTCCAATTTATTTATGCAAAATCGATTAACAGGAGAACTTGCCCATGGGGCAGGTTCTTTTTTTGTCTAAAATTTGTCATTTCATTAAAAAAAGACCTTGAGTGTGAGAAATGTCACAGTGCGGGAGAGGCCGATAGAATAGGCTGAAAGTAAGAACAAAACGCGTAAGAGGTGAGAGGAAATGGGTCAAGAGAACCGGGAGCCGGAGACCAATCTGAAAGGTACATTAGTCAGTGTTTTTGTAGTGGGGCTGATCATTATTGTCATGTGGGTCGCCGTTTATTTATTGTATGTAGCCCGTTAAGGCGGAATGAGAGGAGAAGACTAAAATGCATCTTCATAAATATGAAAAAATTTGGCTGGTGTTCGGTATTGCATCGCTGATTGTATTTTTAAGCGTTGTTGGGGTAAGCGCATTTTCACAGGACCATACCCCTGCAGGAGGAATGGAAACAATCGATCCCAAAAAAGTAAGTGAAACGGCACCTTTTGATAATCCGGGAGTCACGCAATTGGACGACGATACATACCAGGCGACGATTGTGGCTATGGCATTCGGATATCAGGCACCGGAATTGAAAGTTCCGGTTGGAAAAGAAATTATTTTTAAAGTAACCAGTACCGATGTAGTCCACAGTCTGACGATCGATAATACAAAAGTCAATATGATGGTCGTTCCAGGCCGGATCACGACAAAATCCTACACGTTTGAAGAACCGGGCACATATTTGATTCTTTGCAATGAATATTGTGGAACGGGCCACCATATGATGTATACAGAGATAGAGGTGTATGAACAATGATTGCTGTGCAAGATCGAAAAATTGCTTTATGGAATATCGGCGTGGCGTATACCGCCTTTTTAATCGGCACCTTATGTGGGCTGCTGCAAGTTTTTATCCGCAATGATGCGCTTCAATTACCGGCTTGGCTGGACTATTACCAAATTCTGACTGCACACGGCGTTTTACTCGCACTTGTATTTACGACATTTTTTATTTTCGGCTTCTTTATTACCGGTATGAGCAAGAGCCTTGGAAGTTTCGGTCCGAAAGTCCGTTTGTTTTCGTGGATCGGCTTTTGGGTAACCTTGCTTGGAACAGTTATGGCAACAGCGATGATCGTGGCCGGAGAAGCTTCAGTGCTGTACACCTTTTATGCACCGCTGAAGGCAAGTGGCTTTTACTATGTAGGTCTTGCTTTGGTGATTATCGGTACGTGGATCAGCAGTTTTGCGCTGGTCGGACATTACAGAGTATGGCGGAAAAATAATAAAGGGCAGTTGAGCCCACTTTTCGCTTTCATGACCATCACGACCATCATCATGTGGATCATTGCATGTCTGGGCGTCGTGGCAACGGTCCTTTTCCAATACATCCCTTGGGCATTCGGCTGGACCGATACCATTGATGTAGAACTCAGCCGCACCTTGTTCTGGTTTTTTGGCCACCCATTGGTGTATTTCTGGCTGCTGCCGGCATACATGGCCTGGTACGTCATCGTACCAAAAATCCTGGGTGTAAAAGTATTCAGTGATTCATTGGCACGTCTGTCTTTTGTTCTTTTCATCCTGTTTTCCATTCCTGTCGGTTTCCATCACCAGCTGACAGAACCGGGGATTTCGAACTTCTGGAAATTCCTGCAGGTGGTCTTGACGTTTATGGTCATCGTACCTTCCTTGATGACGGCGTTCTCGATGTTCGCGACATTTGAAATTGCCGGACGCAAAAATGGCGGGAAAGGCTTGTTTGGCTGGTTTACAAAATTGCCTTGGAAAGATATCCGCTTTACCTCTATTTTCATTGCCATGGCGTTCTTTATCCCCGGTGGAGCTGGAGGAATCATTAACGCAAGTTTCCAATTGAATGAAGTGGTCCACAATACCTTATGGATTGTCGGGCATTTTCACATCACGGTCGGCACTCCGGTGGCGATGACGTTCATGGGCTTGACGTTCTGGCTGATTCCATATTTGACAGGCAGAAAATTCACCAAATCCATGAAAGTGCTTGGGCTTGTCCAAATCATCACTTGGTCGTTCGGCATGCTGCTGATGTCAACAGCGCAGCATCTGCTGGGCCTTCTCGGAGCGCCAAGAAGAACCGCTTATTCCGGCTACAACGATCACCCTGCTGCATTGGAATGGTTTGACGGAATTCTGACCAACCATGTGACGATGGCCATCGGCGGCAGCATCTTGTTCGTTTCGGCAATGATTCTGATTTATATCGTCGTCATGACGATGTTCCTTTCGCCTAAAGCGGTTGAACCGAAAGACATCGTTGATTTCCCGCTGGCGGAAAGCGACATGTCCCGTACCCCGAAATGGCTTGAAAACTGGTGGATTTGGATCGGGCTTGCACTGGCACTCATTGTCATCGCCTATGCGATTCCAATTAGCCAGATGATCCACCATGCACCACCAGGTTCAGAAGGATTCAAAACGTGGTAGGAGTTGAAGGATAATGTTCACAATGGTGCTCTCGTTAATGGTTGTTTTTATCGCATTCACTGCGATGCTGGTCGAAATCTCTTCCATTGAAGATTAAATGGGAAGCTAAGCGGGGGAATTTGATGTAAAGACGCCCTGCAGCTATAGTTTTCACCTTTTTAAAGAAGAGATATAGATAAAATGTAGTGAAGGAGTGCTTTGCCAGGTGGGCAAAGCGCTCTTTTCTGGTTTCACGCTAGTCGTCCAAGTTTATTTGGCAAGGGGTAGAAATTGTATTGTTTCGAAATGTTCTATATATTGGAAGGAAAAGAACAGGAAGTTGAGGCCTCTTTTATGACGATGATTGAATGGATTTTTACAGCAATAAGCTTGTTTTGGCTCAGTGAATTTCTGATTTTCCGAAATCGCGGCATCGGCCAAGGCGACCCATTGGAAAAACGGACATTCTTCACCATCTTTGCAGTTTTGATCGCGACCATTCTTATCGCGGCGGTTTTGCAGGAATTGATGGCGTTCGAGACGATAGCTAGGATCAGTCAAGCAGTGGGAGTTATTTTGCTGGCTTCAGGGGTTTTTCTGCGTTTTTGGGGAATCGTCCATTTGAAATCACAATTCACACGTTACGTAACTGTTCGGGAAGGCGATGAAATCGTCAGCACCGGACCTTACCGAAAACTTCGCCACCCGCTTTACACCGGGTTGTTGTTCATTACTCTCGGGATGGCCTTGTTTTTCACCAGTGCGATGGCGACCGTTCTTGGCGGCCTGGCAATGGTATGGGCTTTGCTGAAGCGAATAAACTACGAAGAGCAGCTGCTGATTGAGAAGTTCGGACCGGATTATCAGCAATGGATGAAAAAGCGTGCACGCTTGATTCCTTTTATTTATTAGAAAACGATCTTTCCCAAAAGACTTTATTCGCCAGGACGGTGAATAAAGTCTTTTTTCGTGTGAGCATATATATTTACATCGCGCACGATTCAGTTTAAAGTAGATCGTGTAAGATATATATGAACGGAGGAAAACACATAATGAAAACACTATTCGAAACAACAATGATCAATACAGGCGGAAGAGACGGTGCGGTTTATTCACCGGACAATATTTTTTATTTGGATGTAGCAAAACCACAGGCTCTTGGAGGTTCAGCAACAACGGCAACAAATCCGGAACAGCTATTTGCTGCAGGTTACAGCGCATGCTTCAACAGTGCATTGGAATTGGTGCTGGAAGCTGGTAAAGTGGAAATTGAAAAGAGTGAAGTAACAGCAACTGTTGCCTTGATTGGGGATAAAGACAACGGCGGCGTTAAACTGGCGGTGAAACTTGTCGTCGACATCACAGGCATCGATGAAGAATTGAAACACGAATACGTAGAGAAAGCGCATCAGTATTGCCCATATTCCAAAGCAATCAAAGGATCTGTGGATGTGGAAATCAGCGTTCTATAATAATTAGCATAGGTGAGATGCAAATGGAAAAACCAACGAAACTCGAACAACAATTGTGCTTCGAAGTCTATAAAGCCTCCAGCAATTTTTCAAAAATGTATGCAAAAGCGTTGGAGCCTTTCAATCTGACGTTTCCACAGTATCTGGTGCTTCTTGTCTTGTGGGAAGAAGACGGATTGTTGACTAAAAATATCGGTGAACGGCTGGGGCTTGGCACCGGAACTTTGAATCCGATCATCAATCGTATGATCGAACAGGGGCGGCTGGTTAAAGAACAATCCCAATCAGATAAACGTGCATTTACGATTTCATTGACGGAAAAAGCCAAAAGCGAACAGGCGGCAGTCGAACAGGCTGTCCTCGACAAACTCATCAGCTGTGACTTTATGGGAGTCAACGCCATCACCTTGATGAAAAACTTGAAAGAGCTGAATGCCTCTTTCAAAACCATGGATTTGTAATAGAAGAATGAATAAGGAGAGATGCCGCATGAATATTTACGATATTGCCGTACCAAAGCCGAACGGGGAAGAATACCACTTAAGCCAATACAAAGGCAAAGCCATGCTGATAGTCAACACAGCGACAAAATGCGGTTTGAGAGATCAATTCGACAGTTTGGAAAAAATGTACGAAGAATACAAGGAACAGGGATTAGTTGTTCTAGGCTTCCCGTCTGATCAATTCGGCCAGGAAAAAGGAAGTGGGGCAGAAGCACAGGAAGCTTGCCGCATGACGTACGGCGTTACTTTCCCTATGCACGACTTGGTCAAAGTTAACGGCAAAGAGGCACATCCACTGTTCAGCTATTTGACTACTAACACAAAAGGGTTTTTATCAAGCGCCATCAAGTGGAACTTCACAAAATTCCTGATTGATCAAAACGGCAATATCGTTTCACGGTTCTCTCCAAAAGATAAACCCGAATCATTTGAAAAAGACATTCAGAAAGTACTCGGCAAACAACACTAAGAGCCGATCGCCAATTGCGAACTGGAAAAAGGGCTATCCCGCCTGTAAAGCGAACATTTCTGTTTCACTCTGAGCGTTGATGTGATAAGCTGTACATCATCGTAGCAGTAATGGAGTGATTATAATGAGCAAAGCAAAAGCAAAAGCGAAAAGCGGTACAGGCCAGGGAACCGGCAAAAAAGGCTGGACGCGCTGGAAAGCAGGAGCCAATAAAGCCAATAGTTTTAAGCCTTACACCAGCAAAACCAATAAAAAAGCCGACGAACCAAAAACAGAGAAAGAAATAGCTTCTCAATGGGTCGATGCATAAATAGCAAGGTAAAGGTTGTCCGAATGGGCAACCTTTTTTTGCCCTTTATTCCTTTTTAAAAAAACCCTTTACTCCGCGAGTAAAGGGTTTTCTGCAGGTCCTTCTATTTCTTTGGCAACGGGTTGTTGGATGGAAGCTTCCTTTTTCGGCGGGTCTGCCAGCAAAGCTGCCACGATACCGAAAATCGGGAAAATCATCAATGTCCAGAGGATTTCGGTATAGCCGCCGAATAAATCGAAAGCGATGCCGAGCGGCAACGGACCGAGTGCAGATCCCGTGACGACCATTGCCATCGAGATGCCGCTGATGCTGCCGATATGTTTACGGCCGAAATAATTGGGCCAGACGACAGCCATGACAATCCGTTCGATTCCCATGCTGACGCCCCAGACCAATCCGAAGACCATGGCAGCCGCCAAAAAATCAGCTTTCTGCAGAAGAAATAACGACACTAGCTCGCCTGCAAATACCAGTGTCAGCATATACTGGACTTTTACTTTTTCCAGCAGAATTCCTGTGATGAAAGTGACTGGCAAGCCGATCAATGCCGTTAAACTTAAAATGCCGGCTGCAGTTTCAAGAGACAGGGACTTTTCAGCGAAAATGGAGACCAGGTGGAAGGTCAAACCGGTATTGACGATGCCCGGAATGGCTGCACATAACAGCAACAGCCAGAAAGCACGGGTTTTTGAAGCTTCTTTCACTGACCAACTGACTTCTTTTATGAGTTTCTTTTCAGGCTCCGCCTTAAGCGCAGCGCCGTTATCCGGCAGCAAGCCCATTTCTTCAGGAGAGTTTTGAATGAGGAAAAGAGCAAGCGGCGTAAAGCAAACAATGATGATGATTCCTAAAATCAGCCATGAACTGCGCCAGCCGAATGACTCGATCAGCCAAACGTTCAGCAGGGGAAAAGCGGCAGAACTGACTAAGCCGCCGATTGCGGCAATGCTGATGGCGCGGCCCCGTTTTTTGACAAACCATTGCGGAATGAGCGAGCTTGATATAAGTGCCATAGAGCCTTGGCCCAACAAGCGAATAAAAAAGAAGCCGATAAACAGCATGACGAGACTTGTTACGAAGCTGTTGAAAAAGCAGGCGACGGCAAAGGAGACGGATACGGCAACGGCCATTTTTCGTGAACCGTTGCGGTCAATCAGGCGCCCGACGAAAAACAGCAGGAACCCTGCCGTCAATGTCGCAGCTGAGTAGATACCGGAAACCGTGGAACGGCTCCAGCCAAAATCTTCTATATAATAATCAATAAAAATTGAGTTGGAATAAGTTTGTCCGGGACCAGAGAAAAATTGAGACAAGGCCGCGATCGCGATAATGACCCAGCCGTAGTGAAAAGCGTTTCCTGTTACTTGTTTCATCGTGCATCTCCAATAACTCTAACCTTAAGGTAGTGTATTTCCTAAAACGGCATCTAAAAATACGTTAAAATCACAGTTTCTTATCATAACATAATAATTTTCCTTTACAAGATTTGAAATAAAACTGTAAAGAAAAGAATCATTCAGAAATCTTTCAGCCTTTCCAAAGACTGAAAGTTTTTCTGAAAAAGTGTAGAATAGAGAGAACGGCAGTTTCTTAGCCAAAAGGAGTGAAAGAAAATGCCAAATACAGTACCGGAAAGACCATTGAGTATTAAAGAGAAAGAAGAAATTTACCAGCAAATCGCGGAGTATTCCGATGAAACAACCATCATTCATTCGAATCAGAAAGTTTTATATATAAATCAGCCCGGATCGGAATTTTTCAAAGCCGATAAAGAAGCGCTCATCGGTGCAAACGTGGTGGATGTGTTTACGGATGATTACAAAGAACTGATTACGGAACGGATCCGTAAGGGGATGGAGGACCGTACAATCGGAGCCTTGATGGAGACAACCGTCAAACGCTTTGATGGAACTCAAGCCGATGTAGAGCTTTACTGCTACCCGGTCCAATACGGGGAAACGGTCGCCATCCAATCCATTATCCGCGACATTACCGAACAGAAAAAAACCGAACGGGATTTAATGCAATTGAAAAATGAAATATCGACTCCCATCGTCCCAATTATTGATGGCTTGGCCGTTTTGCCGCTCGTAGGTTCAGTGGATGGCGATCGCATAAACTTGCTTCTTGATATCATCCCGCAAAAAATTCAAGGAGAGAATCTGCATTGCCTCATCATTGACGTATCCGGCATCTATAACATCGATAATGTAGTGGCAGAATTTCTTTATAAAATCGATCACATTATGCGTTTGCTCGGAATCAAATTGATTTTCACAGGAATCCGTCCCGAACTCGCATTAAAAGCGATTGAAGCGCGTGTGGACTTTAGCCAATTGACGACGATGGGCACTGTGAAACAGGCATTGAAGCGGCATTTACCGGCAAATTAAAACCTTACCTAACCAGAGGCTTAAGAAATCCCTTGTCAAAGATCAGAAAGTGATTTATAGTTTAGGAATACAAGATTTAGTGGTTTTTTAAAGTTTGCCACTATATATAGTGGAACCAATAACGAAGGTGCCTGAAAAGGCTTAATAGGGAATCCGGTGAAATTCCGGAGCTGTTCCCGCAACTGTAAGTGCAGACAAACTATCGCAATCCACTGTCCAACGGACGGGAAGGAGATAGCAGAGGATGACGCACAAGCCAGGAGACCTGCCTTCGTTATGAGTTTATGATCTTCTCCGGGAGCTGAGAGGGATAACGAAGGTATTATGCATGGGATAGCTGTATTCTGCTTCCCATCCGATATTCTGCGTATCTAAACCCCATCCTCCCTGAGAGGATGGGGTTTTTTCTTGTATATCAGAGATGGAGGAATGGATACTCATGACAAAACCGTTAGCAGCGGGGGTGGCAAGAACGATTCAAACACGATTGGTTTTGCCCCCGGACACCAACCATATGGGTACCATATTCGGTGGTACCGTATTGGCGTATATAGATGAAATTGCTGCCATTACAGCCATGAGGCATAGCGGAAAAGCCGTAGTGACCGCTTCGATCGATACCGTAAATTTCCTGTCTTCGGCAAAAGTCGGGGATATCCTTATTTTGGAGGGTGTGGTCATCTCAACAGGCAGAACGTCCATGGAAGTATATGTGAAAGCCGAATGCCAACGAATTGAAACACGCAGCAAAAGCTTGACGACCACAGCCATTTTGACGATGGTGGCAGTCGACAGCGACGGCAAGCCGACACCAGTGACCGGCGTGATTCCCGAAACGCCTGCCGAGGAAAAATTATTTAAAAGCGCACAGGAACGGAAACAGCGTCGCATGACAATAAACGAAATCGCAAAGGAGTTGTGCTGATATGAATATGAAGACTGAGGCAACCGAAATGGACGCAGTAGAAAAGGCCCTTCAACGGGCAACAGAGGTATACGGGCTGGAAACGCGAGAACTATTGGAGCGGACAGCGAACTTAGCTGAGCAGGCAAAAGGAGAACAATCCTTGCTGTATGCGTTGAACCGCATTACGATGGACGAGCCAGATTGGACGTACACCGCAGCAGAATTGTATGCTGGCGACTTATACAAAAAAGCTGGAGACAGCCGCAACTTTTCCGCTTCCCAGAAATATGGCGACTTCTATCGCCTTATTGAAAAACTGACAGGGATCGGCATTTATTCAGGAGAGCTTCTTGCGGCTTATTCGAAAGAGGAAATCATATTATTGGGTGAGGAAATCGAACCGGAACGGGATCTTTTGTTCAACTACATCGGCTTGTTCCTGTTGGCTGACCGCTACTTAGCGAAAGACTATGAAGGAAGGTTATTTGAGCTTCCGCAGGAGCGTTTTCTCGTCATTGCGATGACGTTGATGCAAAACGAACCAAAAGAGCATCGCCTCGAGTTGGTGAAAGAAGCCTACTGGGCCATGAGCCATCTCTATATGACAGTAGCGACGCCGACTTTGTCGAATGCCGGCAAAAGCTTCGGGCAATTGTCTTCCTGCTTTATCGATACCGTCGACGATTCACTGGATGGCATCTATCTGAATAACTGGGATATCGCACGCCTCAGCAAAGACGGCGGCGGCATCGGGATCTATTACGGAAAAGTTCGTGCTTTAGGATCGGACATCAAAAAATTCAAAGGCAATTCTTCAGGCGTCGTACCGTGGATCCGTCTGGTCAACGATACGGCGGTCAGTGTCGATCAGCTCGGACAGCGCCAAGGCGCAGTGGCGATTTACTTGGATGTTTTCCATAAAGATATCATGAACGGCTTCCTGGACCTGAAGACCAATAACGGCGATGAGCGCCGTAAAGCGCATGATATTTTCACCGGGGTATCGATTCCGGATCTGTTTATGGAGCGGCTGCAGGAAAAAGACGAAAACGGCCGCAGCATCGGCGAATGGCACACATTCTGTCCGCATCAGATCAAGCAAGTGATGGGCTGGAAAGATGAAAACGGCAACGCGCTCGGACTTGAAGATTTTTACGACGAAGCCGATGAAAAATACTTCAGCGACAAATACCAGGAAGCTGTGGACCATCCGCTATTGCCGCGTAAAACTTACCGTGCAATGGAAATCATGGCGCGCATCATGGTTTCCCAGTTGGAAACCGGCACACCGTATATGTTCTACCGGGACGAAGTGAACCGCCAGAATCCGAACAAGCACACAAGAGGCAGAGGGCTCACGTCGATTTACTGTAGTAATTTGTGTACAGAAATTATGCAAAATATGTCAGCTACTACCATCATGAAAGAATACACCGATGAAGACGGCAACCTTGTCATGATCCGCAAGCCAGGCGATTTTGTGGTCTGCAACCTGTCGTCCATCAACTTGCCGAGAGCGGTCAAAGCAGAGGTGCTGGAGCGGGTGATTCCGATCCAGATGCGCATGCTTGATAATGTCATCGATTTAAATACGATTTCTGTCGGACAGGCCGATGCCACGAATAAAAAATACCGCGCCATTGAGTATCCAGTGGCTTAAGGGGGTAACCCTTTAAGAAAACCCTGTTAAACGGGGAAACTCTCAGACGAGACAATCCCGTGCTAAATTATCTCAATTGAATCTAAAGGAAAGGAGGACAAAGTAATGAAGGGAATTTATTCGATTTTAAATAACGTAACGGGTAAGTATTATATCGGAGAAACTGTAAATTTAAATAGGCGGACAATTTGTCACTTTTCTGAACTAAGAAAAAATAGACACAAAAACGATCACCTTCAAAAAAGTTTTAATAAGTACGGAGAAGAAGCTTTTGTTTTCACTGTAATAGAAGAAAATGAAAAGTTCACCCAAGAAGAACTTTATGCTCTTGAGGCATATTATGTCATGAAATATAACAGTTTTGCTCACGGATATAACTTAACTTTAGGTGGTACAGGAACAAAAGGTAGGCTATTTTCTGAAGCAGAGCGAAGACTCAAATCAAAAAAAATGACAGGAAGTGGAAATCATTTTTATGGGAGAAGCCACTCTGAGGAAGTTAAAAAGCTACTCTCAGAAAAAGCTTCTTTAAAAACAGGAGAAAAAAATTCTTTTTTCGGGAGAACTCATGTAAGTAACTGGAAAGAAATAAGAAGGCAGCTGTATAAAGAAAAAAGTATAAACGGATGGGTTTCAAGTAATAAAGGAGTTCCTAAGCCTAAGTTGGCTGTGGAAAGTATGAAAAAAAATATGCCTCATAGAAAAGAAATCTTAGTTGATGGAATTTGCTATCTAAGCATATCTGAATGTGCAAAATTAACCGAGATTAAGCGTACTACTATCCGAGCTAGACTAAAAAACGATAATTTCCCAAATTATTTATATAAAACAGTTGAGGTATAAAAGCCTAACGACTATCGAAACCACTCCTCATAGGAGATAAGGGAGTAGAGTACACTATAAGTTTATGATAGTGGAAAAGCAGGGGTTCCTTAAAAAAGGAACGTGATATAGTCTAATCTGCATGGTGACATGCAGCAGTTCATAAGAGAACGGATAAAGGCTTACGACCTTTATTGAATAGAAATGAGGATTAGGAACTTTCGGTTGGCACCACTTACTGGCACTTGAAGGCATCCATTGGGAAAGCGAAAAGGCTGTGGAATTTGCGGATACGCTGTATGAGGAAATCGCTTATCAGACGATCCGCGCCTCAATGCAGCTGGCTGAAGAAAAAGGGGCGTTCAGCAAATTTGAGGGCTCTGAATGGCATACAGGCGAGTACTTTGAACGCCGGAACTACAGCAGTGAACGCTGGAACAAGCTGCAGCAGGAAGTTGCATCGACCGGTGTCCGCAACGGTTGGATGATGGCGGTCGCACCAAACTCATCGACCGCCAAAATCGGCGGTTCGACAGATGGCATCGATCCCCTTTACGCCGTTGAATATGCGGAAGAGAAGAAGAACTTCAAATTTAAGGTGACAGCGCCTGACCTGGACCACAACACGTACGATTATTACCGCCGTGCACGCCACGTGCTGGACCAGAAATGGAGCATCCGCCAAAACGCGGCGCGTCAGCGGCATATTGATCAATCCATCAGCTTCAACTTTTATGTGCCGCATACCATCAAAGCAAAAGAGTTGCTGGAACTTCATTTGGAAGCATGGAAGCAACACTTGAAAACGACTTATTATGTCCGCAGCACATCACAAGCGGAAATCGAAGAATGCGAAGCGTGCCAAAGCTAAAGGAGGATTTTCATGACCATACATGAACCGTTGACTAAGATTAAATTACTGAATCCGGAACATCCGAACAAATCGACTGGCGTCTTGAACGGCCAGTCTTCAGGTTTGTTGAACTGGAACGATATTGCTTACCCCCAAATGTACGACTTGTATCAGGCGCTATTGGCCAACTTCTGGAAAGCGCAGGAAATCAATATGCAGGACGACATCAAGCAATGGGACAGCTTGAGTGAAGTGGAGAAGGACGTCTTTTTGCGCATCAATACGCAACTGGCATCGCTCGACAGCCTGCAGACCCCGACAATGAGCCAGGCGATGGATTACGTCACGGACTCCAGCTTTAAAGCTATTTTTGCGGTCATTTCCCAGCAGGAAGCGGTCCATACCGAGTCGTATTCCTATATTTTGAGTTCGCTGGTCTCGGTGAGCGAACAGAATGCGCGCTTCAATCAGGCGAAAAGCGATCCGGTTGTGCAAAAACGGAATGACCTAATTTTGGATGCCTATGAAGCGTTCCGCCAAAACCCGACGCCGCAGAACTTGTTCAAGCTGAGCGTCAATTCCATTAACCTGGAAGGCATTTATTTCTATGCCGGCTTTGCTTTTTTCTATCATTTGGCGCGCCAGCAGAAGATGCTGAAGACCAGTACCATGATCAGCTATATCCAGCGAGATGAAATGCAGCATGCGTATTTTATTGCCCAGTTTATCCGGATCATGCTGACGGAAAATCCGGAATTGAATACGGATGAAAATATTCAATACATCTACACGACCATCGATCAGGCTGTGCAGCTTGAAAAAGAATGGGCGCATTATATTCTGGCGGATATCGATGGGCTGGATCTTGAGGAGTTTGCCGGTTATGTGGAATATTTGGCCAACAAGCGCTTGCGCCAGCTTGGATTGGATAATCTATACGAAGAACGCAGCAATCCAATGCCATGGATCCAGGTCTTTGGCGACGACATGATGAACGAAACGAAATCCGACTTTTTCGAACAGAAATCCCGGACCTATACAAAAGTGTCGCAGTCCAATGGCTTTGACGAACTCTAACCCCAGACTGGCGATTGTCTATTCCTCGGTTACCGGCAATACAGAAAAATTGGCGGAAATGGTGCAGGAAGCTGCACGGAATCAAGGCATAACTATTGAGCTGTATCCAGTTGACGAATTTCCATTGTCCCAATTACATTGGTTGGACGTGGTAATGATCGGCACCTACACATGGGGGAGCGGCGAAATTCCGGAAGAAATGCATTCTTTGTATCAAGCCATCGAAAAGTTGGGCCGAAAAGAGCTCCGGACAGCCGTTTTCGGAACCGGAGACAGCTTTTTCGCAGAATTCTGCGGAGCTGTCGATCGCTTCCGTGACATGTTATATGTAAAGACGCAGCTGGTTGCGACCCTGAAAGTGGAGTTAACGCCGCAGCCAAGTGATGAGGCACGCTGTGAAAAGCTGATCGAGCTGATGCGCTCTCAATGATGTTTTTCCTGAAAAGCAAAGGGTATAGAAGGAAGACGAAACGATGTGCTGAGGAGGAATAGAGATGATACAGGCAAAATGGCTGAAAACTGGAGCTGCATTATTTTTATCTGTAGGCATGCTTGCAGCCTGCGGAAATGAAGAACCAAACGAAGAAGACAATGGCGATTCGGAAATGCAGAATGAAGAGGATTCGAATTCAAATGATACGGATTCTGAAAATGATTCTTCCAACGATGAAGAAGACGATGAGGAAGATGATTCCGAAGAAGATTGAGTGTCCGGTACTTACAAAAGTGAAAATAAGTCTTTTTTAAAATCGCCGAAAGGCGGTTTTTTGTTTTATTGAAAAGTGTTTAATTTTGAAAAAGGGGTATATAAAAAGTAAATAAAACGCATTTCTGCTAGGGTTAGGGGTTTTAAGGGAAAGTGAAGGGCAGTTGGTTTTTACCTATTTGATTGTATTGCCAAGTCGATTTACCAATTTTTTGTCTAAAGTTTTGGTTCAAAGGTTTTACATCTGTTTTGAAAGGTGTTAAGTTGGAAACGAACGAAAAACGACTGAGTTTTCGTTAAAATCCATTTTGTCCGTAATTGATCACTTAAAAATAGATAAACAATCGAATAACCATTTGGCTGGATGCAACAGACAATTAGGGCTGTAAACAACGCCGAAAAGAATTCAACGATTCTTTTCGGCGTTTTTGTATGCCAGCTAACTTATTTATCCATTTTCAGGAAGTATTCTGGAAAAAACAGAAAGGATGAGGAGGATGGAACAATTGGAGCAGTTGGCTGAACAAGTGGGCATGCTCATGAACTCTGAGGTTGAACTACAAGCAGGTGAATGTTTAATAAAGAGAAAAAGAACCATTAACATATCATCCCACAGCAAAAATTTCAGTTGTACATTGGATCACGATATTTCTTTTAAAAACTTAAAAGATAATGGAAAAGCCATGAATCGAGCGGAAATATTTCTATTGCCGAGTGAACTGGCATCTTTTATGAATGCGCTTCACTGGCACCCGATTCCTTTGCCGACCAATTACCAACAGCGGATGGACGTCAATCCGGATATCATTTGTGTTTATTTGGCGTCAGAAGAAGCACCAGAAGATTTCGCCGGAAGATTGTCTGCCGCTTTTAATGCCGTCGAACAGAATACGCTGGTTTGAACAACTGCTGAAGGAAAGGAGATTCCAATGCTGACCAGATATAAACGCTCGCACGAAAAAATCGCAATGGGCCTGTTGTCATTCATGCCTAGAGAGCGGGATGTAAAACAATTGAAAAAAACCATGGAGCTATATAATGAACGTCCGGACTGGCAACTTTTCCTCTGGAAAGCCGGCGATGATTATATCGGCGCTATCGGCATTCATATAGAAGATGATGAAAATTTCACGGTTCAGCACATTTCCGTAATTCCTTCGTATCGCGGAGAAGGGATCGGGCATAGAATGGTCGAACGTGTGGAACAGCTGATGAATGGCAGGAGACTCAAGCCAACTGAAGAAACCAAACCATTCCTGATGAAATGCAGGGTATAAAAATAATATATATAAATAAAAAAGCCGGTTGTGGCCATTCACAGCCGGCTTTCACACGGCTAAATTTCCATCTGCGGCGGCACACAGCGTATAATGAAAATATCTGACTTACACAAGTAAAGAGTAGAATAAAGAGGTGCCATCCATGATCATCATCATCGATAACCAGGATTCATTCACCTATAACCTGGTCCATTATTTTGAGCAGCTGCAACCAAGCGTGCTTGTTATTCAAAACGACGAACTGACTGCAAAGCAAATAGAAGGGCTGATGCCGGAACTCATCGTGTTGTCTCCAGGTCCGGGGCGTCCGCTTAAAAATGGGGCAAGCCGGGAAGTGCTGACGGAGTTGAGTGGGAAGATTCCGGTACTGGGCGTTTGTTTAGGGCATCAAACCATTATTGAATATTTCGGAGGACGGATCATCAAAGGGAGCCAGCCCATGCACGGAAAAGTCTCGATGCTGATGCATACGGGCAAAGGAATTTTCACGGGCATTTCCAATCCAACGACCGTGACCCGTTACCATTCCCTGGTTGCGGAAGAAGCCGCCTTGCCCGACTGCCTGGAAGTGACAGGCCGCTCTGATGATGGCGCTATTATGGCTGTCCGTCATCGAATGCTGCCTGTGGAAGGCATCCAGTTTCACCCGGAATCGATTTTGACGGTGGAGGGGTTCAAGATGCTAAAAAACAGTTATGAATTTGCGAAGCAGTGGAAAAAAGACAATAAGGGAGGTGCCGGACATGTCAAACCCTTACCTATTGTATGAGTTCCGTAGTGAAGATGGAGAGATTGAACCGCTTCTTTTCACCGATCCTTTGGAAGTTTTCGAAACTCATCTACTTGCTGAAGTGCCGACGATTCTGGAAAAGCTGGAGCAAGCACTTAACAAGGGATTTTATGCAGCCGGCTATGTTTCCTATGAAGCAGCCCCGGCTTTTCAGGCAGAAATGGTGACGCAACCGGCAGGTGAAATGCCGCTCGTTTGGTTCGGGATTTTCAATGCCCCCCAAAAAGCGCCTGTTTTATCTGAAGAACAGCAGCCTTATAAGGTTTCGGAATGGAAAATGGCCAGTTCTGTAGAACATTATCAAAAAGGCATTCAGCAGATTAAGCAGGCGATTGAAGAAGGAGATACCTATCAGGTCAATTACACGGAACGCCTGTCAGCGGAATTTGCAGGCAGCGATTTGGCATTTTACCGCCAATTGGCCAGAAATCAGCAGGCGGATTACGCTGCCTATCTGAATCTTGGCAGGTTCCGCGTGCTTTCTGCGTCTCCGGAACTGTTCTTTAAAGTCCGAAATGGCAAGCTGACCGCCAAACCGATGAAAGGCACAGCGCCAAGGGGCCGCACGACACAGGAAGATCAGGAACAGGTTGCGGCTTTGCTGGCTTCGAAGAAAGAGCAGTCCGAAAATCTGATGATCGTCGATTTGCTTCGCAACGATATCAGCCGGTTGGCTAAGCGGGGATCAGTCAAAGCCGATCCGTTATTTACGGTGGAAACCTATCCGACAGTCCATCAGCTGACTTCGACCATCGAAGCACAGCTGGACAAAGAGACGACAGTTTTGGAATGGTTTCAGGCTTTATTTCCATGCGGTTCCATTACCGGTGCACCTAAAATCAGTACGATGAAGTACATCGCCGGATTGGAACAAACTCCCCGGGAAGTCTATTGCGGCGCAATCGGTTTCATTACGCCTAATAAAGACGCTGTTTTTAACGTGCCGATCCGGACCGTCGTCATCGATCGGGAAAAAGGAACTGCGCGTTATGGTGTGGGCGGAGGAGTCACCTGGGACTCTACTTCTGAAGGAGAATACAAGGAATTGCAGACAAAAGCGGAAGTGCTGACCGCCAAACGGCCGGTCTTCAACCTGTTGGAATCTCTGAAACTGGAGAATGGGCAGTACCCATTGCTCGACTACCACTTGGCCCGTCTGCAGGATTCTGCGAATTATTTTCATTTCCCGGGAAATATTCAACAAGCTGAAAGTGAATTGATGAAACTCGCAGAAAAACACCCGCAAGGCATTTACAAAGTCCGGCTGTTGCAAAATAAAGCAGGCAAACTAGAGCTGGAAGCGCAGGAAACTGCAGCCATTGGGCAGCCGGTTAGATGCGCAATCGCCCTTTCTGCAGTTGACGGCAAAAACCCATTCCTGTTCCATAAAACCACCCATCGCGAGGTATACAACAAGGCAAGCGAAGGTTTGCCCAAAGACGTATTTTCGATTCTGCTCTGGAATGAAAAACAGCAGCTGACAGAATTTACGATCGGCAACTTAGTGCTGGAAAAGGCGGGCCGCTTTTTCACGCCGCCAATTTCCTGCGGATTGCTGGCTGGTACGTTCAGGCAGCAGCTGCTGGACCAGCAGCGTATTGAAGAGAAAATCCTCGATAAAAAAGAGTTGGAAACTTGTGATGCCATCTGGCTGATCAACAGTGTGCGGGGCTGGCTGAAAGTAGAATTGATAAACCAGCCTTCCGAGATCATTTAACTGAATCTGCAATAAAGCCCAGCCGGATAGTTTCCGGCTGGGCTTTATTTTTATTCGAAATCGAGTTTGTAATCGGAGGCTTTGATCATTTTCAGCTTGCGTGAGAAAACGAAGAGCAAACCGATGTTTAAAAGGATCGGCAAGACCAGGAAGGTGCTGATCATGACGGCGATATTGTGGCTGTTCCAGCCGCCTTCCGCAAGATTCATGTAATTCAGCGGTCCGACAAGGCCGGACAAGCCGAAACCGGCACTGTAAGGTGTGCCTTGTATGTTCAGGATTCCTGCGAGTGCACCGAGGACAGCTGCTGTAATCAGCATGGGAATGGCAATCTGCGGTTTCATCAGAAAGTTTTTCATCTGAATCTTTGGAGATCCCAATACATGTGCGAGCGCTGTTCCCATGGAATTGGCTTTGTAGCTGGAAATGGCCAGCCCGACACCGGCTGCAACGATTCCAAGATTCGCAGCGCCTGCCCCGATGCCCGAAAGCATAATGACTGTGGCGACACCGACCGTTGAAATCGGCAGCAGGATAATGGTACAGAAAATCATCGCAATCAAGGCCCCCATCACTACCGGTTGCAGTGAGGTGATATGCGCAACTGCTGTGCCGATTATGCCCGTTGATTGTTTCATGAACGGCAGCAGCAGGTAACCGACCATTCCGGGAATGAGGATGCTCAAAGTAGGCATCAGGAGAATGGCGTAAGCCTTTAGTTTATCTCCGAGAAATTGGACAAACAAAACAGTTAAGGCCGCCGTGATTCCGATATTGATGACAATGCCGATGCCGTTCAAGGTCATGACGCCTTCAGCGGTCTTCTGAATGACGCCGCTGCCGACCATGGAAGCGATCCCGACACTGGCTGTCTGGATTGGAGTCAATTTAAACGTGATGCCGACCATAACCCCGATCAGGACCGGCAATAAACTCATGGTAAAAACCGTAATATCAAAAAGATGCTGCAGGGGAGGAAAATGGGGAATCAGTAATTTCAGTATTTCTCCTAATAATGCGTTTGGAATCAAAGCGACGACAATGCCGATGCTCATTCCGTTCAATAACTTACTGATGAATTCTTTCATAGCTGCAACTCCTGTCTAAGTTGTTTGAAATATGTTACTACTATAATGAATATTCTGAAATAAATCAACAAAAAGTTTGTCGCATTAACGCGTTGGTGCGCGAAAGCGTTTTAGGGTGGCAGCCTCTGTGCACGCCGTTTTGCCATCGACCTTCACCTATCTGTTGTCCTGGACCTTTCTCCGGTTCGAAATCAATTTTTCAGTTGCAGTGGCAATGGGTGCGGCAGCAGGGGCAGGAGGTATTGGATTTGAATTATTCATGGCTTCCGGTTTCTATTACGATTTACGCGAAGTGGGAATGATTACTTATATGATATTGATTTTCGCCATTGTTCTGGAATTCCTTTCGACCAAAATGAAGGACCGCTATTTCCCGGCGACAATAAAGTAAAGACAGAGGTTCTGCTGATGCACCCTAATAGATGTTGTAATATTCAGACCACTGGGGTTTAATAAGAGTGAACATTTTTTTCAACACAAGGGGGCAAAACAGATGGAATTGACAGGGAAAACGGCAATCGTTACAGGTGGAGCATCCGGCATTGGGTTGGCGACAGCAAAAGCGTTTCTTGAAAAAGGAGCAAAAGTCGTCATCGCGGATTTCAATGAGGAAGGCGGCAAGCAAGCTGAGCAGCAACTGAAGCAAGGAGATGCTGAAGTGGTCTTCGTCAAAGTGGATGTGGCCAGTGAGGAATCGGTTGAACAATTGGTCGCTGCAACAGTCGAACGTTACGGAAGAGTTGACATCATGGTCAACAATGCCGGCGTGGGCGTCTTGGGTGTGACGCATGAACTGACGTACGAGGATTACCATAAAGTAATTTCCATCAACCAGGACGGGGTCTTTTTCGGTGCCAAGCATGCCATCAAGAACATGCTGGAAAATGGGGATGGCGGCGTCATCATCAACACATCTTCGATTCTTGGGACTGTTGGAGAAGGCGGTGCTTTCGCCTATAACGCAACGAAGGGCGCGGTCAACTTAATGACCAAGTCATTGGCTTTGCAATATGCTGAACATAATATTCGCGTCAATGCAGTAGCGCCGGGCTATGTGGAGTCAGGCATGGTCAGCAAAGAAGCATTGGGCGATTTTTACGACGCATTGGTTGCTAAACATCCTGTCGGCAGACTGGGTCAGCCGGATGAAATTGCACATGCAATTGTCTTCCTGGTGGAAAACGAATTTGTTACGGGCAGTACATTAATGGTCGATGGCGGATACACCGCTCAATAAAATGGACGACACGGGAGCTGCAGACTGCAGCTCTTTTTTTATGGACGTTTTACTTTTTCTGAAGAGGGAAATTTCAAGCAAGGATGTCTTTAAATGAAATTCATCATCATGATGGAAAAACAGAATAGACAGGAGGGGCGGCATGAAAAAACTTGGCATGATTGGTGGCACGGGACCCGAGTCGACGGTTGATTATTACCAATCCATTATCAGCAAGTTTCAGGAAGAGACAGGCAGCAAGGAAAGCCTGCCGGAATTATTGATTTACAGTATCAACATGTACAAAATATTTGATCTGCTCCAGAACAATCAAGAAGAAGAGCTGGCGGAATATTTGGCTGCAGCGGTGTTGAGCCTGGAAAGGGCTGGTGCGGACTTCGCGATCATTTCAGCCAATACACCGCATATCGTTTTTGACAAGGTGCAGCAAAAAGTGAACATTCCAATGATCAGCATTGTGGAAGAAAGCTACCGGAAAGCCGATCAGCTGGGTCTTCACAAGATTGGCTTGTTGGGAACTAAGTTCACTATGGAAAATGATTTTTTCAAAGAACCGTTCACGGCGAACGGAAAAGAGATTTTTGTGCCGAATGAAGAAGACCAGCAGTTTATCCATGAAAAAATTGTTAAGGAACTGGAGCAGGGAATCGTCAATGAGGAAACGAAGAAGGAACTTCTGGTTATTGCTGAACGGATGATCGAACAACATGGCATCGAAGGCCTGATTCTTGGCTGCACTGAATTTCCAATGATCTTTAAGCCGGAGGACCTGGATATTCCGCAATTGAACACAGTAGAGATCCATGTTGCCAAAATTGTCGACATGATTACAGCAGATTGAAGAATTTAGCGAGAAAGGGGCTTTCCACCGGGAAAAGTCCCTTTTCTCGTTTTTCAATAACTAAACAAAAAAAATCCGGAAATTCTGTAACCCCTTTCTTTATGATAACGTCAGCTATTTTTCCCTAAACCCTTGCAGCAGCACGCAAATTTTGCCATTGCCCATACAAAATAGAATGTATATAGTGGACCATATGAACCGAATACGGAAGATTTAGACAAATTCGTTTTTTCGGTGGTCTACAGACTAATTAAACGGCAGAGAGGATGTACGGATGAGCAAAGTTATGGAAACAGCCAACAGTTTACCGCTTTGGATTATTGCAGGATTGGTGGTCAGCATTGTTATTTTTCAAGCCATCACGTTTATCAGGTTGGCTTCACGGACAGCTTCAACTGTCGGGATGAACAAGCTCGAAGTTAAGACAGCCCTCAGAACAGGGGCCATCAGTTCCCTTGGACCTTCTTTCGCTATTTTGATCGTCGCTATTTCCTTGCTGACACTGATCGGCAATCCGGTCACCTTGATGCGCATCGGCATCATCGGTTCAGCGCCGGTTGAAACAATCGGGGCGACAGTGGGGGCGCAGGCAGCAGGATCTGATCTCGGATCAGCAGAGTTCACCCATCAGGCTTTCACCAACGCAGTATGGGTCATGTGCCTGGGCGGAGTCGGCTGGCTCTTGGTAACTGCGCTGTTCACCAAATCGCTCAGCAAAGCCCAATCGAAAATTGCGAACAATGGCCAGAAAAGCGTGACGCTGTTAAAAGTGATTTCAACGGCTGCTTTACTGGGTGCTTTCAGTTATCTCGGAACGACACAAGTAATTAAAGGAATGAACGAAGCGATGGTGTTCCTTGCTGCCTTTGCTGTCATGCCGCTCATCCTTTGGTGCGCTGCCAGATTCAAACTGAACTGGCTCAGGGAATGGTCGCTCGGCCTGATCATCCTCGTGGGAATTTCAGTCGGCTATTTCATATCCTAAAGAGAATAGAGGAGACTGTGTATGACCTTGAATAAGGAAGTGCAAAATGAAACACTGGAACAGGGACTTGAAGGATTTAGAGAGACAGCAGCAGTCAAGACCATCAGTTTCGAGAAATTCCATGACCGTTCCCATTTCTGGGGAAGGCTGACCATTTGGGCAGTTATCCTCCTTTCCCTGGCCTTGCCGTTATACTTATCGTATGGCCTCGGTTTTCATCCGGGCTGGTCGGCGATTTTATCAGGTTTTCTGGCCTATGCCGCAGTCGTCGGGGTTCTATGGTTTGTTGAACCCATCAGCTATTATCCGATTTTAGGAATTTCCGGTACTTACTTAGCGTTTCTGACAGGAAATATCGGCAATATGTGTTTGCCGGCAGCTTCTATCGCCCAATCAGCTGTAGGTGTAGAACCGGGAACGAAAAAAGGTGAACTGACCGCTACGCTTGCCATGGCAGCTGCATCAATCGTCAATATTGTCATGCTGCTGTTCATCGTACTGGGCGGCTCATATGTCGTTACTTTATTGCCGCAGTCGGTTGTGGATTCGCTGGTATTCGTCTTGCCGGCGATTTTCGGAGGGCTTATTGCGCAACTGGCTATGCAAAAGCCATTGTGGGGAGTGATCGGCATCGCTTTGGCGTTGGCCGTCAATCTGGGACCGGTACCGACTTCATTGAAAGCCTTCTGCTGTATTTTCGGCCTGGTGATTATCTGCCTGCTGCTGGAAAAACTGAAAAAGACCAAAGAAATCGCTTGAATACATCAACAAGGAGGAAGATAAAATGGTACAGCAAGCCCACTCATCTCAGCTTAAGGAGCAATTAGTGAATATGCTGGAAAGCCGGAAGGAGGAAATGATCCAAATCCGCCGCCATCTTCACCAGCATCCTGAGCTGTCATTTAAAGAGGAAAAAACCGCGCAGTTTATTGCGGATTTCTATAAAGGAAAAGACGTTGAAGTCCAGACACATGTTGGAAACGGCTATGGCATCATCGTCACTATCAAAGGCGGCAAGCCTGGCAAAACCATTGGCTTGCGTGCGGATTTTGATGCACTGCCGATTCAGGAAGAAGTGGATGTTCCATTCAAATCACAGAATGAAGGCGTCATGCACGCCTGCGGCCATGATGGCCATACCGCCTATATGCTGGTACTGGCGGATTGCCTGATTCAATTGAAAGAAGAATTAGCCGGCACCATCAAAATCATCCACCAGCATGCGGAAGAAACGCCGCCGGGCGGAGCGAAAAGCATCGTGGAATCCGGAGTGCTTGATGATCTGGATGCCGTCTTTGGCACCCATTTGTTCCCGACTCATCCCGCAGGCACCATCGGCTACCGAAGCGGCTATGCCATGGCGGGAAGAACGTATTTTAAACTGAAGATCCAGGGACGCGGCGGCCATGGATCGTCTCCGCAAAACGCCAATGACCCGATTGTCGCCGGTGCCCATTTTATCACCGCCGTGCAGACTGTCGTCAGCCGCCGCCTGAACCCGTTTGAAATGGGCGTCGTGACCATCGGTTCTTTTGACGGCAAAGGTTCCTTTAACATCATCAAAGACAGCATCGAAATCGAAGGTGACGTCCGGTACATGAACGACAAGACGCAGCAGCTGATCGACCGGGAAATCCACCGCATCGTCAGCGGCATTGAACTGCAGTTTGATGTGAAATGCGATTTAACCTATACTGCCGATTACCCGCCGCTTCGCAATGATGAAGCCGTAACAGAAGAAGTCGTCGCCATACTGAAAAAAACGACAGATTCCGATATCAAGGAAGTCGTCGAATATCCGGTGTTTTCGGGTTCGGAAGACTTTGCTTATTACTTGGAGAAAACGCCGGGCCTATTCTTCAATATCGGCTGCAAACCGAAAGGCCGGGAAGAAGTCTTTTTTAACCATCACCCGAAATTCGATATCGACGAAGACGCTTTGCTGGTTGCCGCTAAAGCAGTCGCTTACGTGGTTTGTGATTACGGAAGATCCAATTGAAGTGAAGCATAGCCGTTCCCATCAAGGGAGCGGTTGTTTTTTGTGATGATTTTCACTGTATCTGGAGGCAATCCCTTGGATGGAAAATGGCCGCTGGATAAAGTATGATAAAAACAAACTCAATCAGTGAGGAGTTTCATTCCCCCACGGATTGTTAGTTGAGCCAATCGGACTTTTAGGGTCAATAGATCTCCCGTAAAATCGGGATAAAAACACAATCAAAACCCCTATCTTCAAAGGAGGTGGTATCAGATGACAATCGCGGTTCAATTGTCAGCGTCAGGAAACACTCATGCAAAGCCTGGTATTTGGAATGGCGATACTTTGCATGGGGAGACAGGCAAACTCTAATCGCCCCCGCAATACCCAGCCGTTCTTTATGCCGGGCTTTCTTCCTTATACATCCGGTAAATAAAACATAAGGAGTGGGCTCATATGATCCATACAAAAGAAACGAACGACAACACTGGCAGCACGGCGGAAAATCCAAAAGCGTTTATCCGGAACGACCAATACAATTTCATCAAAGACCAGGCAAAAATCCTGGTGGCAGGGCAAGCCAGCGTCAATGATGCAGAAGTGCTCAACGTCCTGCGGCACTTGGCGCATGAGAAGGTCTATAAATTATTCCCGTCATTGACCGAGGAACAGAAGAAAATCCTCAATCCATTGGTGCAAGTGAAGGAGCTCGGCGAGGCGGAAGCATTTCTGGAAACACTTCAGCCCTACATCATTCCATTTAAATCAGTCGGCGTCCCGGGACTGAAGAAATTGTTCCCGAAAGCAAAAAAATTCAAGGGTCCAAAGCTCGAAACGATCAACTTCAACAGAACTTCTTACCTGGCTTGGACGGAAAGTTCCAATCTGATGTATTTGGTCACTGAAGAAGACGACCGGTTGATCGGCATTCAAGGCAGTTTTACGCGCAGCGGCAAGCAGGGCATCTGCACCATCTGCAACCGCCACAGCGAAGTCGGCATGTTCATCGCCAAGACGAAAAGTTCGGGGCAGGATCAATTTATCAAGCGGGGCAATTACATTTGCCAGGATGCTGCAGCCTGCAACGACCATGTGAAAAAGTTGGACAAGCTGCATGAGTTCATTGGCCGCTTAAAAAAATAAAAACAAACGAAAAGTTTTCCGGCATAACCGGGAAGCTTTTTTTATTCCCAGAAATATTTAGAAACCCAATAAGATCAATCATTTCACTGCTTAATTCATCATTTAATTCCATTTTTTATAAGTTGAAATCATTATTTAAGCAATAATAAAAAAACACATTAAATAATTTGAATTTTCTATTATTTATATTGATTTATCAGATATCTGCTCTTATAATAGGTGGTAATAGCAAATGTCACGGAACTGAACATATGTAAAGGGGCGATGAATATGTGGGGATGGTTCATTGTTTTGTTTGCTGCAGTCTGGCTGCTCCAAATTTGGATGGCTAAAGCGCAGCTGAAAAACTACCACGGGACAATCAGAGAGCTGAGCAGAAGGCCATCGGGCTATCTGGGGGTAGGGATTCAAAAGCAGAAGCTGGGAATAGGTGCAGTCGCCATTGTGGTGATCGATGACACCGGAACGGTTGTTGAAAGCCGGTTGATGAGGGGGGTGACGGTGTTCAGCCGTTTTGAACCTTTTCCGGAATACATCGGCCTGCCGCTGGATGCGCTGAAGGCAAGTCTGGGAGAGGAGCCTGAGGATCGAGCTTTTAAGATGGCCATTGATAAAATTGAATCCCAAATGACCGGAAACACAAATCTAGCAGTATAGGGAGGAAGAACAAATGGACTTTTTAGTTAGGCTGGCAGAAGGGTTTATCGGAATGTTCCAGGAAGGCGGCAATACCTTTGTAGGCCTGGTAACGGGCATTATTCCATTGCTTATCGTGCTGATTACGGCCGTCAACGCATTTATCCGATTGGTGGGGGAAGAACGGATCAACAGGCTGGCGCGCAAAAGTACGAAGTACATGCTATTGCGCTATACACTGTTTCCCGTCCTGGCGGTTTTCTTCCTGACCAACCCGATGGCCTATACGTTCGGGAAATTCTTGCCGGAAAAACAGAAACCGGCATTTTATGATTCGGCCGTTTCGTTTGTGCATCCGATCACGGGCTTGTTCCCGCATGCCAATCCTGCAGAGTTATTCGTGTACCTGGGCATTTCCGCAGGCATCACACAATTGGGCTTTTCGTTGGGGCCATTAGCGATCCGCTTCTTTCTCGTTGGGGTCATCGTCATCCTGATACGGGGCATCGTTACGGAAATCATCACGGTCCGCATGATGAAAGCAAGAGGCATGGAAGTCTGATCATCCGAGCGGTTTAAAAAAGGGAGGCAAAGAAAATGAGCAGCATTCAAACGCCGTTGAATTTTAAGCCAGTAACAATAACTAAAGGAAGAGGCGGTTGGGGCGGTCCGCTGACCATTCGGCCAAATGAGCAGCAGCGCTACATTGTGTCGGTGACAGGGGGCGGCATCCATCCGATTGCTGAGGAAATTGCCAAGCTGACAGGTGCCGAAGCTGTGGATGGTTTTAAAGGATCCTATGATAAAGAAACTATGGCCTGTGTTGTCATCGATTGCGGCGGGACAGCCCGTTGCGGAGTTTATCCAAAGATGAATATTTTGACGGTCAATGTCAATGCCACTTCGCCGTCCGGTCCGCTGATGAAGTTCATCAATGAAGAAAATTTCGTTTCCGGAGTGAAACTGGAAAATATCAGTGCCGTGGCTCCATATGAAGACCAGGATGCTGTAGAAGATGCGGTCGAAAAAGTGGAAAGTCCGGCGGCCAGCCCGAAAACAGCACAGGAAATCAAAGAAGAGGCGAAACAAAAAGCCGCCGGTTATCAGCAGGAACCGAAAAAAATGAACATCATTGAAAAAATCGGCCGTGGAGCCGGTAAAGTGGTCGGGATTTTCTATCAAGCCGGGCGTGAAACCATCGATCAGGTGCTGAAGAACATTTTGCCGTTCATGGCTTTTGTCAGTATGCTGATCGGGATCATCGTCTACACGGGCATCGGTGACTTGATCGCCAACTTCGTCTCCCCATTAGCCGGAAATATTGGCGGCTTGCTGATCCTTTCGGTGATTTGTGCCTTGCCGATCCTATCGCCTTTATTGGGTCCGGGAGCGGTTATTGCACAAGTAGTCGGTGTGCTGGTCGGCGTTGAAATCGGCCGCGGGAATATTCCGCCGGCATTGGCGCTGCCTGCATTGTTTGCAATCAACCCGCAAGTGGGGGCGGATTTCGTACCAGTGGGGCTAACGCTTGGAGAAGCAGAACCGGAAACCATTGAAGTCGGCGTGCCGGCGGTCTTATTGTCACGTGTCATAACAGGGCCATTGGCGGTTGTCATTGCCTACTTGTTCAGTTTCGGTCTGTACAGCTAAAAATAAGGGGGCAGTCAGGTGGAGGATATGATGACAAAAAAATACGAAGCGAAAATAACGGAAATCGGTGAAGAAGTGGATGTTTTCATTGAAGAAAACATGTTGGTCATTTTTAATGACACCGTTCCGGATTCCTTGCGGTCAATCGGCGTGATCCATGAACGGGCAGATCTGCTCGACAAGGTGATGGCAGGTGATGTGCTGGAAATCAATGAGCAGCGCTATGAGATTTTATTCGTCGGAAGCAAAGTCAATGACACGTTGGATGAAATCGGCCATTGCACGATCGCTTTCAATGGCGAAACGGAAGCCAGCCTGCCCGGAACGATGTGCGTGGAAAAGAAGGCGTTGCCGAACTTGAAAGTCGGTTCGGCCATCCGGATCATCAAGCCTGAATAAGAGGGGGTTAATTCATGCTGGGAATAAATAGAAAACTCGAAGAACTGGAGCGCAGCGGCATTATGATCAAGGTAGGGCTGGTGGGAGCTGGCCAAATGGGGCGTGGAATGATTTCCCAAATAGAGGGGATGGCGGGCATGCGTGTCGTCATCACCGCAGATATTCAACTCACTAATGTCACATCCGCTTACGTGAAGTCGGGTGTGCTGGGTGAGCAAGTGGTGGAAACCAATAATCCGCAGCAGGCGGAAGCGGCCGTCAAGGAAGGCAAGGTCGTGGCGACTACGGACGCACAGCTGGTGACATCATTGCGGGAAGTGGATGTAGTGGTGGATGCCACCGGAATACCGGATATCGGAGCGAAGATTGCCTGGGATGCCATCTTGAACCGCAAACACATTGTCATGCTGAACGTGGAAGCTGACGTTACGGTAGGGGTTATCCTCAAAAAAATGGCGGATGCCAGCGGTGTGGTTTATACAGGATCTGCCGGTGACGAACCGGGAGCGATTATGGAACTGTACGACTTTGCCGATGCGCTGGGGTTCGAAGTCGTCGCGCTTGGGAAAGGCAAGAACAATCCGCTGAATCTGGCTGCCAATCCCGAAACTGCCGCGGAAGAAGCGGCCAGAAAAGGAGCCAGCCCAAAAATGCTCGCTTCTTTTCAGGATGGCACCAAAACCATGGTGGAAATGACGGCAGTGGCCAATGCGACGGGTTTCCTGCCTGACAAACCGGGCATGCATGGCTTTGTCAGCGATGTAAAAGGCCTTCCGGAAATCTTCAAATTGAAAGCGGAAGGCGGACAAGTCGGCAACAAGCGGATCGTTGAATACATCAACGGCATCGCCCCTGGCGTATTTGCCATCATCGCTTCTGAAAAAGAAGAGGTCAACCATGAATTGAAGTATCTGAGTATGGGGGAAGGGCCGAATTATGTGCTGTACCGTCCGTATCACTTAACCAGCCTGGAAACGCCGATTTCCATCGCGCGTGCCTATATTTATAACGAAGCGACCATCGCTCCGTGGCACGGACTTCAAGCTGAGACGGTAACCGTAGCCAAAACCGATCTTGCGGCCGGTGATTTCCTGGATAGCATCGGTGGATTCACCGTCTACGGCCACATCCTGACTGCTCAGGAAGCGCGCCAGCAAAAAGCATTGCCGCTGGGGCTGGTCGATAAGCATGTCCGCTTGAAGCGGGACATCAAAAAAGGTGAAGTGATCACCTATGATGATGTCGAGCAAACGGTGGATTCAACAATTTGGCGCCTGCGCCGCATGCAGGACGACACATTTAAAGCAGAAACGGAAAAACAGGTTCCGCTGCAAGCATAGACGGATAAGAGCGCCACGAGCAAACAACCCAATCATCATGAATGGGAAGGTGTCCAGCATGGAAATCAAAACCATGGAAGCGGCTTTATTCTGCAACCATTGCAGGGAAGAAGTGAACCATGAAATCACCTATATCAACGATGACATCAAAAGCATCCGCTGCGAGCAATGCAATAAAACCAAACAGCTCAAAGTGGACGTCAACCGGAAATTCTACAAAGAAATCTACGATCGGATTTCGTCCAAACCGACACGCATCACAAATGAGTACCGGGAGGATCTGGGGCATCTGCTTTTGTCGCTGCCGGTGCGGACGATCAGCAAGCCTTACCGCCTGCTGAAAGACGTCAATGCTTCCCGGAAAATCCTCAAACAATACAAACCGAAAAAGAAACCGAGTTGAATACCGGAACTGTCCAAGGGCCAGACTTCTCCATAGCCAGTTGAGAGGGCTGGTTCTTTCAGCTAACGGGAGCAGAAAGCGGATCTCATCCGTTCAGCCATGCAAAAGGAGGAAGACAGATGACGCAGAAACTGAAATTGCCGCCTCAAGTGAAGACAGAGGAACTGACGGGTTTGTACAAGCAGATGTGGTTGATCCGTTTTTTTGAAGAAAAAGTGGACGAATTTTTTGCCAAAGGGATGATTCATGGAACCACTCATTTGAGTGTTGGACAGGAAGCCTCAGCAGTCGGTTCCATAGCGGTTCTCGAAGATCAGGACAAAATCACCAGCACGCACCGGGGACACGGCCATTGCATTGCCAAAGGAGCGACGGTCAATGGCATGATGGCCGAACTGTTCGGACGGACCACCGGCTACTGCAAAGGAAAAGGCGGATCGATGCATATCGCGGATGTCGACAAAGGCAATTTGGGGGCCAACGGAATTGTCGGCGGCGGCTTTGCGATTGCGGCTGGAGCGGCGCTGACTTCACAGATGAAGAAAGCAGGTTATGTCGTCTTGTGCTTCTTTGGAGACGGAGCATCGAATGAAGGCAGCTTCCATGAAGCAATCAATCTGGCGTCCATCTGGAAATTGCCGGTCGTCTTTATTTGTGAAAACAATCAATACGGCATGTCGGGGCCGGTACGGGAGATGATCAACATCGAAGACATCGCCGCACGGGCGGCAAGCTACGGCATCCCGGGGAAAGTGGTCGATGGCAACGATGTATTCGATGTCATGAACGGAGTCGGTGAAGCAGTGGAACGTGCGCGCAACGGGGAAGGCCCTTCCATTATCGAAGCCAAGACTTACCGTTCCAAGGGACATTCGAAGAGCGACGCCAAAAAGTACCGGACGCGTGAGGAAGAAAAGGAATGGCTGTTGCGGGATCCGATCAAGCTGATGGCGGAAGTGCTGATTGAAGAAGGGATTTTCACGCAGCAGGAAGCGGATGGAATCAAAGCGGAAGCGAAAAAAGAAATTGAGGAATCCGTTGAATTTGCGAAAAACAGTCCGGAACCCGAGTTGGATGCATTATTGGAAGACATTTACGCATAAGGCGGAGCAAAGGAGAATCGAGGCATGAGAGAGCTGACATATTTAGAAGCGGTAAGAGAAGCCATGAGCCAGGAAATGCGTGACAACGAAGATGTCTTTGTGCTCGGGGAAGATATTGGTGTTTACGGCGGGGCCTTCGGTGTGACGCGCGGAATGATTGAAGAGTTCGGTCCGGAGCGGATCCGCAACACCCCCATTTCAGAAGCGGCCATCTCAGGTACTGCAGTCGGAGCGGCTTTGACGGGGATGCGGCCGATTCTGGAATTGCAGTTTTCCGATTTCATCACCATTGCCATGGACAATATGGTCAACCAGGCGGCAAAGATCCGGTATATGTATGGCGGGAAAGGGAAAGTGCCCATGGTGCTCCGCACGCCTGCCGGTTCCGGAACGGGTGCCGCAGCGCAGCATTCACAAAGCCTGGAAGCGTGGATGGCGCATATTCCTGGGCTTAAAGTGGTCCAGCCTTCTACGGCCTATGATGCCAAGGGATTGCTGAAGGCGGCGATTGATGACGACAACCCGGTCATCTTCTATGAACATAAATTATGCTACCGGACGAAATCCGAGGTTCCCGAAGAAGCCTATTCGATTCCTTTGGGGCAGGCCGACGTCAAAAGGGAAGGGACGGATGTAACGATCGTCGCTACAGCCATCATGGTCCATCGGGCGCTCGAAGCAGCGGAAGAGCTTGAAAAAGAAGGGATTTCTGCCGAAGTGGTCGACCCACGAACATTGGTGCCGCTTGATATCGACACCATCGTCGAGTCCGTCAAAAAGACCGGGCGCCTGGTCGTGGTCCATGAAGCGGTGAAGCGCGGCGGTTTTGGAGGAGAAATCGCCAGCTTGATTGCGGAAAGTGAAGCCTTCGACTATTTGGATGCGCCCATCAAACGGCTTGGCGGCAAAGCGGTTCCGATCCCTTATAATCCAGAGCTGGAAAAAGCGGCGGTTCCGGGAATGGACGATATCGTTGCAGCAGCCAAAGAAACGCTAAACCGCCTGTAGGGAGGAGAAATGATGGCTAAAGAAATTTTCATGCCGAAGCTGAGCAGTACCATGCAGGTCGGCACATTGCTTCAATGGTTCAAAGAAGAAGGGGACCCGGTCGAAGTGGGGGAACCGCTGTTTGAGATCATGACCGATAAGATCAACATCGAAGTCGAGTCCTACGAAGAAGGGATTCTGCTGAAACGCTATTTTGAGGAAGACGATGAAGTACCGATCAACCATGTCGTCGGCTATATTGGGGACGAAGGAGAGGAAGTTCCCGATTCGCCGCCGGGAGAATCCGGTGTCAGCAGCAAACCAGCCGCTGTAGAACCGACAGAATCGCCTGAACAACAGCAAACAGAAGCCGCATCACCAGGGCAACCCTCTGAACAGCCGGAAAAAGTCCGGGCAACGCCGGCTGCCAGAAGAATTGCCCGGGACAACGATGTCCGACTCACAGAAATCGAAGGATCAGGTCCGAAAGGGCGGATTCACCAGGCAGATGTTGAAAAATTTGCCGCCACCGCCACCGCTTCCCGCAGTGTTACGCCGCTTGCTGAAAAAGTAGCGAGCGCTCAAGGCGTAGACCTGCAGGACGTTACAGGCAGCGGTCCGCAAGGCAAGGTTTATCGGGCAGATGTAGAAAAAGCCAAACAACCGGCAACTGCCTCTCAAGCTGCACCGGTTAAGCGTGTGAAAATGGTTGGAATCCGGAAAGCCGTAGCGGACCGGATGCTCCACAGCAAGACGACCGCACCGCATGTCACACTCAACAGTGAAATTGACATGGCTGAAGCGGTCGCGCTGCGCAAACAATTGCTGGATCCGATTGAAAAGCAGACCGGTTACCGCATCAGTTACACAGAAATCATTTTGAAGGCGGTTGCCCATGCCTTGAAGCGCCATCCGAACATCAATATTTCATTGGAAGGCAACGAAATCGTTCATCATGCATCCATCAATATTGGACTGGCTGTAGCGCTTGAAGATGGCTTGATGGTTCCAGTGATCAGAGATGCCGACCAAAAAGGCCTGGCTGAATTAACGATAGCCTGCAAAACAGCAGGACAGGCAGCGAAAGGCAACAAACTGAAACCGGATCAACTGTCAGGAGGCACTTTTACCATCAGCAACCTCGGCATGTACGCGGTTGATACGTTCAACCCGGTCATCAACCAGCCGGAATCGGCGATTCTTGGAATTGGACGAATCAATGAAAAACCGGTCGGTGTGGAAGGACAGATTGTGTTGAGGCCGATGATGGGAGTCGGGTTGTCCTTTGATCATCGCGTCATCGATGGTGCCCCGGCTGCGGCTTTTTTGACGGAGTTGAAGTCACTGCTCGAACATCCATTTGAATTACTCATATAAGGGGTAGATCCTATTGAAGACTTATGAAGTGGTGGTCATCGGAGGCGGGCCGTCCGGATATGTGGCTGCCATCAGAGCCGCGAAGCTCGGCAAAACTGTGGCGTTGGTGGAAGCGCGGGAACTTGGCGGGACCTGCCTGAACCGCGGCTGTATTCCTTCCAAGACTCTGCTGCGGCATGCCGAAGTCATCGACAGCATCGAGAAAGCCAAAAGCTGGGGCATTGAGACGGGACCTGTAAAGGTGGCGTTGTCCAAAATGATGGAGCGCAAGGACCAGGTTATCCAAACATTACGGAACGGCATTGGTCATTTGATGAAACAGGGAAAAATCGATGTGCTGAACGGTTATGGGGAAGTGGAGCCGGATGGAATCGTTCGGGTGGACCAAAACGGCAGCGAGGAAACGATCAAAGGCGACAAACTTATTTTAGCGACCGGTTCGAAGCCGATTGTTCCGCCCATTCCGGGTCTGGAAGAAGGGCGGTTTCATACCAGTGATACGATTTTTGGCATTACGGAGCTGCCGGAATCGCTGGTCATCGTGGGCGGCGGCATCATCGGTGTGGAATTTGCCTGTATCTTTGCTGCTCTTGGCGTACCGGTGACCATCGTTGAAATGGGCAGCCGCATTGTTCCGAGCGAAGATCCGCAAGCTGCAAAAGTATTGGCCAAATCATTGAAGAAGAAAGGGATTTCGATCCTGACAGCGACCAAAGTGACAGCAGTGGAGCAGGGAGAGAACGGAGAGAACGGCCAGACAGTTCACGTTGAAAGTGAAAAAGGACAGTCGGGAGTACTGGACACCGGTATGGTTCTGCTGTCGGTCGGCAGGTCTCCGAATCTGTCGGCGTTCGATTCCCTGAAGTTGGAGATGAACGGGCCGTTCGTGAAAGTGGATGAGCACATGGCCACCAGCTTGCCGAATGTCTATGCCGCTGGTGATTTAGTCGGCAACTGGCAGCTGGCACATGTAGCGAGTGCGGAAGGGTTGGTGGCGGCAGCCAATGCGGCAGGTGAGGAAGAAACAATCGATTATCATGTGGTGCCGCGCTGCGTCTATACCAGTCCGGAAATCGCCAGCGTCGGCATGACCGAAGAAGAAGCGGAACAAAAAGGCATTTCGTTTAAAGTGGTGAAGATTGATCATGCCGGCAACGGCAAGGCGTTGACATTAGATGAAAAAGAAGGGTTCACCAAATTGATTGCGGATACCACCTACGGGGAGATCCTGGGAGTCTCGATGGTCGGATTCCATGTGACCGAAATGATTGCGGAGCCTTCCGCCTTTATGCGCCTTGAAGGAACGGTTGACGAACTGGCCACCATGATCCATGCCCATCCGACTGTGACGGAAACTCTTTATGAAGCTGCCGCTTCCTGGCTTGGAAAAGGTGTGCACTACTAAAAAAACCAGTTGTTGAGCCATCTCAACAACTGGTTTTTTGGATAGAAGCTATCGTGTTATTCTGAAGGACGGAGCAACAAGTCTGCCGTTACGTCATCGATAACGAGCACGTCCAAATAGCCGCCTTTCAATGCGGCTCTGATGCTTTCCACTTTATGGGCGCCTTCCACAATGCCGACAACTTGCGGGATTTTTTTGAACTCCTCCAAATCCAGGCCGATGACCAAGTCGTTCAAAGGATGCTGAATCTGGTTGCCTTCCGCATCATAAAAGCGCGAACCGATATCGCCTGCAGCTCCAGCCAGTTTCAATGACTCCAAATCCTGTGGAGTCAGATATTTCATATCGGCCATCGTCGAACCTTCAAAAGGGTTGCCAAGTCCGACAACCGCCATGTCCACATTGCGTCCTTCTTCCAGCACCATCGCGATGTCTTCCGATTGGATGAGGCGCTCTTTCAGTTCACTTGATTCCACCATGGCGGGTGCATACAGGTAGGAGCAATAAGAGTTCATTTTCTGAGCCAATTGATACGCCAGCAAATTTGAATGGATGTCCACGAATTTCCGGCCCATTCCCCCAACTAACGGAACAATCTGCAAATCCCGATGCTGTTCATACGGATATTCCTGGACAAATTTGGACAAGGTGCTGCCCCATGAAATGCCTAGCGAATGGAGGCCATCGACGTTCTTGGATACATAAGAAGAAGCTGCTTTTCCGAGTGCATGCTTGATCATGTCGGTGCTCAAATTGGCTGCCGGCACAACCAGCGCTTCCTTCAGACCATATGCTTTCTCCAGCTGCTGTTCAAGTTCCACTGTATGGGCGTTTTCGTCTTTAATGTAAATTTCCACAATGCCCATTTCCCGTGCCTTGTTCAGCAATTTTGAAATCACCGGGCGGGAAACACCCATCTTGCTGGCGATTTGCGCTTGGGTTTGGCCATCAAAATAATAGAGGTTGGCGACCTTTACGATTTGTCTGCGTTCATCCCAATTCATCATCGTTGCACCTTCTCATCCGAGTCCGATTAGCGGCTGCGTAATTCAGTATATTCACCGCTTTCATGCCCCTATTATACGATTAAGGACGTTCATTGTACACCATCCAGAAAAGGAAGAAGCTGACTATTTTATGGTTAGAAACAGGAAGGCGCAGCAAATTTTCATTCAATAGATAAATAAGTGAATTTTCTGTTATCATTATTTTGGAACAGTGAAAACTAAGGGGGAATGGACAGATGCGTTTAGCGACCATTAGACAGGGAAATCAGGAAAGCGCAGCGTTGGTGCTTGAATCTGGAGTGGTCCCGCTTAAAAGATTGAATGAAATCTTCAACCAGCGATGGGCAACCGATCTGTACGAATTGATCAAATCAACCCAATTGGACGCCTTGAATCATTGGTATCAGGATGAATTTCAGCAGAAGATAAAAGAGGAAGCCTTTAAGGAACTGATTGTTCCGTTCGATCGGGTCACTTATGCGCCGCTGTATCGGCAGCCGCGGAAAATTTGGGGTATTGGTTTGAATTATCTGGAACATGCCGCTGACTTGCACGAAGTGTCACCCAACACCGAACCGGCAAGCTTTATGAAACCTGATACGGCGATCATCGGTTCGGGCGACACCATTCAAGTGCCTATGCAGTCGGAACGAACCACTGCCGAATCCGAATTGGGCATCATCATCGGCAAAACATGCAAAAATGTATCGGAAGAAGACGCGCTGGATGTCGTAGCAGGCTACACGACAATCATCGACATGACGGCGGAAGACATCCTGCAGAAAAATCCGCGTTATTTAACGCGCGCCAAAAGCTTCGATACATTTTTCAGCTTCGGTCCTCAGCTGGTTACGCCGGATGAAGTGGACGATGTCCTTGAACTGAAGGTGGCGACCATCATCAACGGCAGCGTGCACCGTGAAAATACGGTTTCGAATATGACGTTTCAGCCGCAGTTCCTGATTTCATTCCATTCCCAAGTCATGACCTTGTTGCCGGGCGACATCATTTCAACCGGAACGCCGGGTGCGGTGGTGATCCGACAAGGGGACGTCGTGAGCTGCCGGATCAACGGTTTTGAACAACTGGACAATCCGGTGGAGGACCTAAAGGAGGCTGGAAAGTAAGACTGCTGAAAAAAAGACCGCTGTTTCCCCCGTAGGATGGGAGCACAGCGGTCTTTAGCATGAAAGGGAGCAACCCTTTAAAATGCATATTGGAATAAAGCGTAATAGAGTGGGCCAAGGAGAACCAGCATCATTACACCCGAAATGACGGTCATGGACGCGCTTCCGGCTTCCGGTTCGGCTTCCGTAAAATAAGCCTTGATAAAGAAGAAAAACAATAAGTCCCACAACACCACAGCTGCAAGAACCACTTGCCAGATGAATGGCGTGAAAATCTGGGAATGGGTCACGAAACCGAACAGGCCGACCCAGGCGATAACGGAGAATGCCAAATCAATCAGGAAAATAGGGCTCTTATAGCCGCCGTGAATGAAGAATCCGATTGTGGAAGTAGCCAAAAATGCAGCGTATATGTACCAAAAAATTTGTATCATGAGCATAATCCCTCTTTCATAGACATCTTATCCATTATAAGAGATGGAGGCAGGAAATAAAATTCTTCCGCCTGTAATTTTTTTCGGACCATAAAGACAAGATTGAGGAGGCATCGGGCAACTGAGCATTATAGAATGAAGAAAAGGAAAAGCCGAAAGCTGAAGAAAGTCGCGTACCGGCATATAATAGAGGAAAGGACAAGGCATCGTATACGCAGTTCAAGTGGAGGAGGGATAGAAATGGAAAGAGCTTATTTTACTTTTGATGAAATGTGGGAAAAAGTTATTGCCTGCGACCGGAGGTATGACGGCCTTTTTTATACAGCTGTTAAAACGACCAAAATTTATTGCCGGCCTTCCTGCCGCTCGCGGAAACCGAAAAAGAGCAACGTCGAGTTTTATTCGACCATGGCGGAAGCCGAAGCGAAAGGATTCCGCGCCTGCAAAAGATGCCGGCCTGAAACTGAATATACGCCGGATGAAGAACTCGTCCGCAACGTGATGGCTTACCTGACCGCCCGTTATAAAGACAGCATCAGCCTGCAGGACATCGCAGTTCATGTCGGCCTAAGTCCATCTTATCTGGAACGTGTGTTCAAGCAGGAAACAGCCGAAACACCGCATGCCTGCCTGGAGAGAATCAGGATCGACAAGGCAGCGCATCTGCTGACACACACCCGTTTATCCAATCTGGACGTCTGTTTTGAAGCGGGATTCCAAAGCCCCTCCAATTTCTATAAAATCTTCCGTAAGCGCAAAGCCCATTCACCGAGCGAGTTCCGTAAGCTGAGCGAGGCTGTTCCTTCATGAAGAGAGTGCACGAAAAACGGTATTCAGAGATTACACTGCCCACGGATTTTAATTTTGAGGAATGCCTGGTTCATCTCGGCAGATCGTCGCAGGAGAATTTGTACCGGCTTGATGGCAGCGGGATCACGAAACTGTTGAAAATCGGCGGACAGCTTGTGTTGTTTCGCATCGTGCCGGCAGCCGGTGCCTTGCGAATCGAATTTCCCCTTGGCGTGCCGTCTTATCAGGAAAGAGACGAGGTTGCTGCCTATATCGAGGATTGGTTCGATCTGCAGACGGACCTGCAGGGATTTTATGCCATTGCGGAAACAGATCCAGTGTTGAATGGAGTGGTGCGGCGGCATTACGGCTTGCGGGTCATCGGCGTCCCGGATTTGTTTGAAGCGCTGGTCTGGGCGGTGATGGGCCAGCAGATCAATCTGACATTTGCTTACACATTGAAGAAACGGTTCGTTGAAAATTTCGGGGAATCCCTGTTTTATGAAAATGAGCGTTATTGGACATTTCCAAGTGCCGAGAAAATCGCCTCGCTGAACGTCGCTGATTTGCGTGCCTTGCAGTTGACCGTCAGAAAATCCGAGTATATTTTGGGGATTGCGCAAGCGATGGCGAGGGGCGAATTGCAGAAGCAGCGCTTGCTTCAGGAACCGGACATGGAACGCGTGTTACTGGAAATCCGGGGCATCGGCGCCTGGTCAGCCAATTACGTCATGATGAAATGCCTGCACAGCCAGTCGGCCTTTCCGCTCGCGGATGTTGGTTTGCACAATGCATTGAAAGCCCAATTGCAGCTCGACCGAAAACCGACACCGGTAGAAATCATGGAGCTCGCGAAAAATTGGGAAGGGTGGCAGGCATACGCCACATTCTATCTATGGAGGTCTTTATTATGAATCAAATGCATCGTGCAGAATTCCAATCGCCGATCGGCATCGTGGAAATCACCGGAACAGATAGAGCAATCCTCTCCATTCTGTTCAGCGAAAAAACCGACATGGAACATCCCGTCGGTCCGGGCAGCCCGGCGGTCATCGTGGATTGCCAGCGGCAGCTGGAAGAATACTTTAAAGGAGAGCGTACAGAGTTCAGCATTCCCTTCACTTCTGCAGGCACTGAATTCCAGCAGAGGGTCTGGTCTGCTTTGACCAGCGTGCCGTACGCAGAAACCGTCTCCTACGGGGCAATCGCCAAAGCGATCGGCAGCGATAAAGCCGTAAGGGCAGTAGGGAACGCCAACAGCAAGAACAAACTGACCATCGTCGTGCCTTGCCACCGCATCATCGGATCGAACGGCAAACTGACCGGCTACGCCGGTACGCTGACCCGCAAAGAATGGCTGCTCCGGCACGAAAAAGAAGTGGGGGAAAAGCGTCAATCTGCTGGTTTGGTATAACGAAATACATGAAGAAAAACGATAAGACCGCCAATTCGCAGCTGAATTGGCGGTCTTAAAATGTTGTCGAATTGAAGCCTTTATTCCTGTATGGCTTGATTCAACCCATCCTGGTCATCGAATTGGATTTTTCCGATCTTTCCTTTTTCCGGAACAATGGAGTTGCCTTCGAAACTGTAGACACCGGTTTCGCCGGACTCATTTTCATAGTTGACATCGAAAGTGAAATTATAAAGCGTAGGTTCGTTTTCGCTTTGTGTAATTTCAAGGTCATCGGTGTTGAGTGTGTAGTCCTTTTCAGAAAAACTATACGCAAAAGCACCCGTTCTGCTGAAGGTTTCGTATGCATTCGCAGTGAAATAAGGAGCATACGTTTCTTCCATGTAATTCAGCAGTTCCTTGTATTCAGGCGTTTCCTGGAAAGCGTTATATTCTTCCTCATCCATGTCATCTGTCTGGAAAGCCATTGCGGCTTCCCACAATTCTCTGTACTTTTTGTCAGGGCCATTAAACTCTTTCTCGATGACCGCCTGAATCGCTTCTTTATTTTCATCAGCAACATTGTTCTGCTGGGCTTTCCCGCTTTGCGAACAACCGGCGACAGCCAGAGAAACGCAGGCCAGAAGCAGTATAAGCATTGATTTTCTAAAAGATAACTTCAAACCATTCATCACAATTCCCCCTTTTAAAGAATAGGTTAAAAATAAAACCAACCCGCTAAAGCTAAGAAGATGGCACTTAAGATCAGCTTACTGATCAAAAAGGCTTTCTTTTTCTTAACAATCAGCTTCTTTTCCATATTTCCAAGAAAAATAATCATCAACCAAAGGCCTGCGAAAGTCAAAATATACCCTGGGCTGTCCTGGATTTTTAGGAATCGAAGTGCGCCCAAACCGATAAGAAAGAAACCTGCATATCCGATAAGAAAGGAGAGCATAGGGTCCTTTTGTCTCTTTTCCATCAGCGTCCTCCTTTTTTAGTATCCATACCTTTAATACGAATGGAGTCCCAAGAAGTTCCATTTAATATCAAATCAAAAAAAGAACACACTCAGTCCGCGTTTCAGGTTAATGAAAACCATGCGGACAGGGGTGCTCTTTCAATTATTTGGTTGTTTACTTTACCTGGGCTTGCGCTTTTTCGGACTCGTTCAAATCGACATCAACCGAAGTGACGAAATAGCGTTTGGCCTCATCCGTTTTGAGTTCGACTTTCTTTCTGTCGAACAAGGAAACAGTTTCGATTTTCTTCATTTCGCCTGTCTGGATATCTTCTTCATAGATGCGGTATCCGATAATGGCGTCATCACGCACCGCATGCCAGGAAACATTAAATGCCGTAGCTACTACGTTTTCTGGAGGTGCTGGCTGAGTTGTTTCAAGGCTTGAATCGGAAACCAGCTCGGCAGTCACCACCAGGCGCTCTTCATGGGAGCCGATGTCGCGGTTAAAATCACCCGTACACGTAATGAGATTGATCATCCGTTTGTCCGAGTTGCCGAAAATCTCTTCAATCGGTGCTTCGTCCGTTTCATAGCTGGTCAGGTTTTTTACCTCAAATACCATCTCGCGTCCATCCGCATCCGTCAGAATTACGGTTTCTCCAACTTTTACATCTTTCAATTCATAAAAGACAGCCGGCCCCGTCAAACTGTCGACATGGCCAGCCAGCACGGCATGGCCTTTGGCGCCGGCTTTAAAGCCAGGTTCAAACCAGCCGACCTGATCGACATCTTCCGGCACACCCATTTCGCCATTGTCCAGAATGCCAGTCGCTTCGATCTTTGCCTTTACTCCGATGGAAGGAACTTCAATCTGGGCAGGTTCCATGCCTTTGATGCTTTCCTGGCGTTCCCGCTGCAGCATCTCCAATTTTTCCCGCTGTTCCGGAAAGATCGGAAACTCCGCAATCTTATCTGTGTCACTGCCGGAAGCTGTATCCTCAGCTTCTGCTTTCTCACTTTGTTCTTCGGGTTCAACAGCTCCGGCTTGTTCTTCAACAGTCGGACTGGCGGCTAAAGGCTTTAAAATAATAAACAGCACCAGGCATAGAACGATGGCTGTTCCCATGGTGATAAGCTGCTTCATCTGCGATCTCTCCTTCCCAATCAGGAACAGAGAGAGCCAACTTGGCCCTCCCTGAACAATTATTGCTGGTTTTTACTTTGACGATAAGTGATGGTGCCAGCTGCCAATAAAATCATCAGGCTCAATGTAATCCAAAGAACCATGGTGTTTGTTTGTCCAGCTGTGCCGCCAAGCCCTGTTGCCGGCATTTTTTCAGGTGCGGTGTTCTCGAAGTTCTCAGGGAATTGATCGACCACTGCGCCGCTCAATCCTTTGCCGATATCAAACATGATCGCATAGCCTGTGCGGTAACTTTCATAAGATGCTGTGTAATCTCCCGCTGCGTATTGCTGGAACGTGTCAACAACAGATGTTTCATGTGCCTGTACACCGGCAATGGTTTCATCCAAAGGCATGCGGTCTTCAGTTGCGCTGTTCAGGAAGGTGCCAAGGTCAGTCGCAAATGTGCTGGTCAAAGTAGAAGTAGCTTCTTCAACAGCGGCTTGATCGTCAGCTGCTGCAGCGGTAGCCAAATCACCTTGAACGGAAATGTGTTCGTTATTCCACAGCTCGGCAAATTGATTGCTTGCTTCTTCACCGTAGACAGAAGCAAGTGCTGCACGGAATTCCTCGGTGTTCTGATCTTGTGCCCAATCGGCAAAATCAAAGTCATCAGATCCGTTATAGCCTTTGGTCATACTTAGTTGCGCCAAAGCGAAATGTTCGGCCGCAATGCGGTTCACCGTCGAACGGAAATCACCGGCTGGCGTGTTCGGATCGGAAAACTGATCAGGGAACTGAGTAGCAATCGCACCGCTGATGGCGCTTCCTGCTCCAAAGATTTGCGTGAAGCCTTCCAGGTAAGAAGTATAAGCGGCTTCAAAATCACCGGCTGCGTAAAGGTCGAACGTGTTCTGAACAAAATCTTCGTGTTGGCGAAGCGCTTCAGTCGCTCCGTCTTCCGGTAGGTTGCCTTCAGTTGCTGTGCCAAGGAAGGCACCCATGTCATCAACGAATGACTGGATTTCGTCCAATGCTTCCTCCTGCATCTCCTCGTCGCCAGCTTTGACAGCTGCGGCGTAATCATCTGTGCCTGTATTGTGCTTATCAAAAATCTCTACAAAAGCGGCTCCGCCTTCTTCACCATAAACAGAGGCGATGACCGGCTCCATATCTGCTGTGTTGGCATCAAGTGCTGCCATCGCTGCTTCTGCCGCTTCGTCTTCGTCATAAATCTTCATCATCGAATCCACTGCCAGCGCGTAATGCTCCGACAATAAAGAATCCAATGTAGCGCGAAGTTCCACGCCCGTCGTTTCCGTCGGCGGAAGTTCATCCGCGAATGCCGCCGTTCCCATGCCAGGTACTAAAAGTGCGGCTCCCAATACAGGTGCCATTACTTTTTTCCAATTCATCTAAACCACTCCTCATTTTTTAATTCTTACAGACATAACGGAGTGGATTGGAAATTAGATCACATTTTTTGTGCGAAAAAGAAGGGTGTTTCGTCCGTGAGCGGATTTTGCTCACGGACACAGGCAGTTTGCTGGGGCAAACTGTTTCCATTCGGGTCTTTTTTTGTTGGGAATTTGGGTTTTTCCAGGAAATTTGGCTTTTGGAAAGTATTTGGACTGTATTGGAAAGTAAAAGAGCGCTTTTGGAAAGTATTTCGTTTGGAATGGAAAGTATTTAAGCGATTCCAGAAAGTATATCCAATTAACTGGAAAGAACGTTCTTATATAAAGCAATAAAAGCTAAAATTTCAACATAGTGCGGCCATAGATAAAACAGCGGTTAATGAAAAAACTTTTTCTGGATGATATTTCCCCTTTTTGTTAAGACTTAATGACAATCTTTATTGAAGCAATCTCAAAACACATAAAATAATTATCTAAATAGTGTACTAGTCTCCTATTTTTTATAATAGACAAGGGAAGTAAGTCGATAATTAGTTCTTTTCAATTTTTAAATCAACTCATTCAGCTCTTTTTCAATAAAGAACGGATTTTTGTATATAAATAAGGAGATTGGGAAATTGTTAACGTAAACGGATTGTATTTAACTCGTTTTGGGCTGAATATCCATTTAATAGAATGAAAAATGGGAGAAGTTTAAATCCAAAACACTTTCTTTGCTAGCTAGAAAAGAAGCGTACATATTAAAAAACAAAGACTTATAAAAGATAGTCCAATATAGCTTGACATCAAAGGAAAAACAAGTAAAAATTAAGTAAAACAATTTACTTAAGTCTTTTTAAATAATATGGAGGTGAAAACTTTGGCAACAATCAAAGATGTTGGGGAAAAATCCGGATTTTCTATTTCGACAGTGTCGCGTGTATTGAGCAACGATCCAAGCTTGTCGGTACCGGAAGAAACCCGCGAAAAAATATTTGAGGCTGCGGAACAACTGGGTTACCGCAAAAAAACGATTAAATCCTTAGTGAAAAATATTGCTTTTTTGTATTGGCTTACTGACCGCGAAGAGCTGGAAGACGTTTACTTTAAAACAATGAGAATTGAAATAGAGAAAATGGCCAAACTTTCCAATGTGGAATTGACGACTTATAAAATAGATGGCGGTATCAGCCAAATCCCAGACGATATTGAAGGGTTTATCGCAGTCGGCACATTTTCAGATGTTGAAATTGCTCATTTGCGAAAACTGACACCTCATGGGGTGTTTATTGATTCGACACCGGATCCGGAGCATTTTGATTCTGTAAAACCAGATTTGGCTCAGATCACTAGAAAGACAATTGATTTTCTCATTGAAAAAGGTCATGAAAAGATTGGTTTTATTGGAGGTACCTATCACAATCCGAACACCGATGGCGATGAAATGGATATACGTGAAGTGACTTTTCGGGATTATATGGAGAAGAAAGGATTATTGGAGAACCGGTATGTCTATTGCCATAGAGGATTTTCGGTAGATAATGGATACCGACTGATGACAAAAGCGATTAATGAGTTAAATGATGAGCTGCCTACCGCCTTTTTTATTGCGGCAGACCCCATTGCAGTCGGCTGTCTCCAAGCGTTGAACGAATACGGTATTCAAATACCAAAGAGGGTCAGTGTGGTAAGCATAAACAATATCAGCATTGCTAAATACATTTCTCCGCCTTTAACCACTTTTCATATTGATATTGCAGAAGCGTGCAAAAATGCGATTTCTTTATTGCTGGAGCAATTGTTGGAAAAACGGAGCTCTACAAAAACCTTGTACTTGGGAGCGAATTTAATAGTGAGGAAAAGCACTAATTAAGGAAACAGCCTAGTAAAATAGGCTGTTTTTTATTTTCGTAAAAGTTTTTACTTTTTTCAGTAAATTAATTGTTTACAGTTTTTTCTAATGGTGCTATATTTATTTTCAGGAAGCGCTTTCATCAGAAACTTGTGGAAGAGTTTTGAAAATGACTTGAAAGGGTGTATATTCGTGAAGAAATCTAACAAGTATATCGGTTTGATGAGTGGAGTTGCGTTAAGTCTGTCTTTAGTTGCATGTGGACCTCAAGAAAGTGGAGACGGGTCTTCCGGTGGAGAAGCGGAAGCGCAGGATCGGGAATTAGTTATTTGGGAAGATATCGAGAAATCCGATGGCATCAAAGATGCGGTGGCAAAATTTGAGGAAGAAAACGACGTCACAATAAAAATCGTTGAAAAGCCATATGCTCAACAAATTGAAGACTTGCGTCTAGATGGGCCAGGTGGAACCGGGCCGGATGTTCTGACAATGGCGGGGGATCAGATTGGTACAGCAGTCGTTGAAGGCCTGCTTAAAGAAGTAGCGGTGGAAGAAGACGTTCAATCCATCTATACAGATGCTGCGATGCAATCGCAAATGGTAGATGGAAAAGTCTACGGATTGCCTAAAGCAGTAGAATCGACAATTCTTTATTACAACAAAGACTTGATTACTGAAGAAGAGTTGCCGGCCACTCTTGAAGAATGGTACGACTATTCGAAAGAAACGACAACGGGTGACCAGTTCGGATTTCTGGCATTATTTGACCAGATTTACTATGCACAAAGTGTCATGAGCGGATACGGCGGCTATGTCTTTGGGCAGGATGCTGATGGCAATTATGATCCAACAGATGTGGGATTAAATAGTGAGGGTTCTCTGGAAGGTGCCAACTATATTCAGAAATTCTATAGTGAAGGTTTATTCCCGGCTGGAATCATTGGGGAACAAGGCATTAACGTGTTGGAATCCCTGTTTACAGAAGGGAAAGCAGCTGCGATTATTTCTGGCCCATGGAATGTTGATCCTTTTACCGATGCAGGCATCAACTTCGGAATGACAAAATTGCCTGAACTGGAAAATGGCGAAAACATGAGCTCCTTTATCGGCGTGAAAAGTTACAATGTCAGCGCTTATTCGGAAAATGCGAAGCTTGCTGAAGAATTGCTTGTATTCCTGGCAAATGAAGAAAATTCCCGTACACGCTTTGAAGAAACACAGGAAGTTCCTGCGATAGAAACTCTAGCCAACGATCCTATTGTTGCAGAAAGCGAAGTTGCACAGGCAGTTGCGGAACAATCGATTTTTGCTGAACTGACACCGAATATCCCGGCTATGAATGAAGTGTGGACTCCGGCAGACTCAGCGTTGCAGACAATTGCAACGGGCAAAGCACAGCCGAAAGATGCATTGAACCAAGCGGTAGAAACAATTGAAGGACAGATAGAAGCCACTCATAGCGGTAACTGATCTGTAAATGAGATAAATGGTGTCAAACAGTTTTAGCGTTTGGCACCATTTGTTATAAAATCCGGTAAGCACGAGGTGCAGCCGGAACATACATAAATGAGGTGAGAAAAGTGCAAGTTCGTAAAATCGCTTTACTGTTATCAATCATTCCGGGAATCGGCCAATTTTACAATAAGCAGTGGATTAAAGGGCTGTTGTTCCTCGGTTTAGCCATTTCTTTTGTCTTGGTATTCGGAGATCTCTTGAATATGGGATTCTGGGGACTTTTTACACTTGGGACTGAAGTGCCGCGCGACAACTCGATTTTTCTTTTAGCAGAAGGTCTGATAGCTGTTATTGTGACAATTTTCGGCTTGGGCTTCTATTATGTGAATTTGAAGGATGCTTATAAGAATGGCAAACTCCGTGATGAAAATCAGCCGCTGAGTTCACTGAAAAAAGATTATCAGAACCTGATAGCAAACGGTTACCCGTATTTAATCAGTGGGCCATCTTTGTTCATCTTGATTTTCGCGGTCATTTTCCCGATTTTGTTCAGTTTTGCCCTAGCTTTTACAAATTATGATTTATACCATTCCCCTCCGGCCAATTTAGCTGATTGGGTAGGTTTTGATACATTTGCCAAGATATTCACTGTCGACATCTGGCGCTCAACTTTCTTCAGTGTTTTGGGCTGGACGGTCATCTGGACGCTTGTCGCTTCTACTTTCCAAGTCGCTTTAGGGATTTTTATGGCCGTGTTAGTCAATCAAAAAGACCTTCGCTTCAAGAAATTTTACCGGACGGTTCTGGTGCTGCCTTGGGCAGTTCCGGGATTCGTAACGATTTTAATTTTTGCCGGTTTATTTAATGACAGTTTCGGCGCCATTAACAACGACATTCTATCCATGATGGGAATCGATGCCATTCCTTGGCTGACGGATGAGAACTGGACAAAAGTGGCGTTGATTCTGATGCAGGGTTGGCTGGGCTTTCCGTTTATCTTTCTGGTTACGACAGGGGTTCTTCAATCCATCCCGGATGACTTGTATGAAGCTGCACGAATTGACGGCGCCTCGATTTTTGCGCAATTCCGCAATATCACCATGCCGATGATTTTGATTGCGACGGCACCGGTGATAATTACGCAGTATACGTTTAACTTCAATAATTTCAATATCATTTACTTATTCAATGGCGGAGGGCCTTCTGTTCCAGGCTCTACAGCCGGCGGAACAGACATCCTCGTATCATGGATCTATAAGTTGACGCTGCAATCAAGCCAGTATTCGCTGGCGGCGGCATTGACGATACTGCTTTCCGTTTTCGTTATTGCGATTGCCTTATGGCAATTCAGACGGACTGATGCATTTAAGGAGGGAGCTTAAGAATGAACAAAGCAAAATTTTTTCGGCTCCTGGCTTCCCATGCAATTTTGATTTTTATGGCCGTTGTCATTATCTATCCGTTGCTATGGACAGTGGGTGCCAGTTTTAATCCCGGCAACAGTCTTATTAGTACGACCATGATTCCCCAGAACCCCACATTGGCCCATTACCGGGAGCTCTTCGCCGGTAGTGAAAGCCTGCAATATGTCCAATGGTACCTAAATTCTTTGAAAATCAGTTTCTTTACGATGGTCGGGGCCGTGTTTTGCGTCTCCTTCACAGCTTATGCTTTTTCGAGATTCCGATTTAAAGGCAGGCAGAATGGATTAACCTTGTTCCTGTTACTGCAAATGATTCCTCAGTTTTCCGCGTTGATTGCGCTTTTTGTTTTAGCACAGATTCTGGGGATGATGAACAGTCACTGGCTGCTGATTTTGCTCTATATCGGCGGGTTGATTCCGTTGAATACGTATTTGATGAAGGGCTATATGGATTCCATCCCGATGGATTTGGACGAAAGCGCCAAAATCGATGGAGCAAGCAATACCCGGATTTTTTTGCAGATTATTATGCCATTGTCAAAACCGATGATTTCTGTAGTGGCGATGACCGGCTTTACAGGTCCGCTTGGAGATTTTATCCTGGCGTCGACGATTCTGCGTTCGCCTGAATATTATACCTTGCCGATCGGCTTATATAATTTAGTGAATGATGTCATGGGTGCCAGCTTTACGACCTTTGCTGCGGGCGCAATCCTCATCAGTATACCGATTGCCATTATTTTTATACTGCTTCAGAAGAACTTTGTATCTGGCTTGACGGCAGGGGGAACAAAAGGCTGACAGCAGAAGCTGCAGCAATTGGAAGGAGAACATTATGCTTAAAAATGAAAAAACTTTTACCACAGCGGCTGATTTCATGCTGCACGGCGGAGACTATAACCCTGACCAATGGTTAGACCATCCTGAAATCTTACAGGAAGACTTAAAGCTGATGAAGCTTTCGAACAGCAATACGTTTTCACTGGGGATCTTTGCATGGAGCACACTTGAGCCCCAAGAAGGCGACTATCACTTCGAGTGGTTGGACAAGATTATCGACAACATCCATAGCATTGGGGGACGCGTCATTCTGGCAACGCCGAGCGGCGCGCGTCCATCTTGGATGTCTCAGAAATACCCTGAAGTCCTGCGGGTTGACGGAGCACGAGTGAAGCAATTGCACGGAGGCCGGCATAACCATTGCTTTACATCGCCGGTTTACCGTGAAAAAACTGCCCAAATGAACCGTCTGTTGGCGGAGCGCTATGGCAAACATCCCGCTTTGCTGATGTGGCATATTTCTAATGAATATGGCGGTGAATGCCATTGCGAAAGATGCCAGGACGCTTTCAGAAACTGGCTTAGAGACAAATACAAAGAAAATTTGAAAGCCTTGAATGATTCCTGGTGGGGGCCTTTCTGGAGCCATACCTTCAGCGATTGGTCACAAATTGAATCGCCTTCTCCAATTGGTGAAAACATGGTCCACGGCCTGAATTTGGATTGGAAACGCTTTGTGACAGACCAGACAATTTCATTTTTTGAAAATGAAGTGACAGCAATCAGGGAGTTGACGCCAGAAATTCCGATTACCACTAATTTCATGGCTGATACCCATGATTTGATTCCGTTCCAGAGTTTGGACTACAGCAAATTTGCCAAACACTTGGACGTCATCAGCTGGGACGCTTATCCAGCATGGCACAACGATTGGGAAACGACAGCCAACCTGGCAATGAAAGTCGGCTTCATCAACGATCTGTACCGGAGTTTGAAACAGCAGCCGTTTCTGCTGATGGAATCTACGCCAAGTGCCGTCAATTGGCACAAGGTCAACAAAGCCAAACGACCAGGTATGCATCTGCTGTCTTCGATGCAGATGGTTGCCCATGGTTCTGACAGCATCCTGTATTTTCAGTGGAGAAAATCGCGTGGTTCCTCAGAGAAATTTCACGGCGCCGTAGTCGACCATGACAATAGCGTGGATAATCGAGTATTTAAGGAAGTGTCAACAGTCGGCGAGACGTTAGGGAAGCTGTCCCAAGTGGTCGGAACCAATCGTCCGGCAGATGTTGCGATCCTTTATGATTGGGAGAGCAATTGGGCGCTCAACCATGCCCAAGGTTACGGAACAGAAACCAAATGTTATCCGCAAACGCTGCAGGAGCATTACCGGACATTCTGGGAACAGGATATTCCTGTTGATGTCATTACGAAAGAACAGGAGTTTTCAAGATATAAATTGCTGATTGTCCCCATGCTGTATCTGGCAAGCGAAGAGACAATCGCCCTGCTTAAACAGTTTACGGCTGAAGGGGGCACCTTGGTTATGACTTATATCAGCGGCATCGTCAACGAGCATGATTTAACTTATTTAGGAGGATGGCACCAAGATCTGCAGGCTGTTTTCGGAATCAATCCAGTTGAGACAGATACACTTTATCCGGGGGATAGAAACTCAGTCCAGTATGGCAACCGTTCATATGAATTAACCGATTACGCAACAGTGATAGAAACACATTCGGCAGCTGTCGATGGCATATACGAAGCAGATTTTTATGCCGGTTCACCAGCCATGACAAAGAATAGCTATGGAAAAGGGCGAGCTTACTATATTGGAGCCCGTTTGGAAGAGCAGTTCAACCGTGATTTCTATCAAGAGTTGATCACCGATTTATCGCTCCAATCAGTATTGCCTATTGAACATGGTCCTGGCGTTTCGGTTCAGGTACGGCAGGATGGAGATGTTAATTACGCATTCGTTATGAATTTCACCGAGCAGGAGCAAACCGTGTCAATCCATGTGGTAGCGAAAGACTTGATGACAGGTGAAGAGCTTTCGGGTGAACTATTGTTGGCGAAGTATGAGGTACGGATTCTAGCGGTAAAGTAGTTTAATGGAAATTAATTCGCTGATTTATCCCTTAATCCACATTCAACACGGACATTCAGCAAAGAAATCTGCTGTCATGTTGTGTTTTGTGGCAGTTCTTTCAATGCCTGACAATTCTACAGGCAAATTAAATCCCTTATATAAATGTCACCGGCATCCGCTCTTATAGGAAAACGATCAAGCGGGTGCTTTTTCTTCAGTTATAAAAGGATGTTCAGCATCTTTTTTGGCGATAAAACTAAAGGATGTGGAAAAAGGATGAGAAAGAATGGGAAATGGAAAGCTTTACTGGCGGCTGTTTCTGCAGCAGTCATGATAATGGGTTCATTTGGTTTCAACCAAACAGCAGCAGAGGCGGCACCGTCCGAACCGGTAAAAGGGGATATCTTTGTAGAAAGGATTCCTGGAATCGATGATGACTTCATTAAAGGAGTCGATGTTTCCAGCATCATTGCGCTGGAAGACAGTGGGGTAAAATTCTATAATAAAGCCGGGAAAAAACAGGACATTTTTAAGACCTTGGAGCAATCTGGCGTCAATTACGTCCGTGTACGCATCTGGAACGATCCCTATGATTCAAAAGGAAATGGTTATGGCGGCGGCAACAACGATATCGAAAAAGCCATTGAAATCGGCAAAAGAGCTACCGCCAGCGGCATGCAAGTCTTAATGGATTTTCATTACTCGGATTTCTGGGCGGATCCTGCCAAGCAGCAGGCACCAAAATTCTGGGCAAACTTAAATTTTGAAGACAAGAAAAAGGCCCTTCACAACTTTACAGTGGATAGTGTCCAAGCGATGCTGGACGCTGGGGTGGACGTTGGGATGGTTCAGATAGGAAACGAAACCAACGGCTCTGTGGCTGGAGAAAAAGACTGGACGAAGATGAGCCAATTGTTCAATGAAGGCAGCCGGGCAGTGAGGGCAGTTGATCCGGACATCCTGGTGGCACTGCATTTCACCAATCCAGAAACAACCGGAAGATATGTCTCTATTGCAAAAACACTGAAAGACAATAAAGTAGATTATGATGTGTTTGCCAGCTCATACTATCCATTTTGGCATGGGACGTTGACCAATTTGACGGCTGTGCTGAAAAATGTGGCAGATACTCATGACAAGCAAGTCATGGTGGCAGAAACTTCCTACGCCTATACAGCAGAAGACGGCGATGGCCACGGAAACACGGCGCCGAAAAGTTCAGGGCAAACATTGAATTACCCGATCACGGTGCAAGGACAGGCCCACGCGATTCGCGATGTTGCGGCAGCTGTTGCCAAAGTAGGCGATGCGGGACTAGGCGTATTTTACTGGGAACCGGCGTGGATTCCTGTTGCGCCTGATAAAAAACTGAAAAAAAGCAAGATGATATGGGAAAAATATGGCTCGGGCTGGGCGACCAGTTATGCTGCGGAATATGATCCGGAAGATGCGGGTGAATGGTATGGCGGCAGTGCGGTAGACAACCAGGCGCTATTCGATTTTTATGGCCGCCCTTTGCCATCCCTTAATCTCTTCAAGTATTTAGAAACAGGAGCAACCGCTCCTTTGAAAATTGATGAAGTGAAAGACCTTTCGCTCTCTCTTATTGAAGGAGAAACGGTTGTTTTGCCAGAGACAGTGACTGCCATTTACAACGACAGAAGCACAGGTTCAGTTGCAGTTGTTTGGGACAATGAAGCGCTGAAGCAAGCAGTTTCCGGCGGTGCCGGCAGTTATGTGATTGAAGGCAAACTGACAGACGGCCATCTCGTTAAAGCCAATCTGCAAATTAGTCCAAAAAACTATGTGAAAAACGCCGGATTCGAAAATAGCGATCGAAGCATGTGGGAAATTACGCATCGAAACGGTACGGTTGCCCACACAAGCTATCAGAACAAGGCTTCCGATGCAAAGTCCGGAAACTATTCATTGCATTTCTACTCAGCCGACACCATCGATTTCCAGGTTGAGCAAACCATTACAGGTTTGGAACGGGGATATTATAAGCTTTCTGCTTTTATCCAAGGAGGAGATGCAGCATCTTCGGAGATGTATATTTATGCTGAAGCAGCTGGGCAGCGCTATACCATGAATACCTCAGTAAAAGGCTGGGCCAACTGGAACCAGACGGAGATTGGGACCATTCTTGTAGAAGATGGGACATTGAGGATTGGCGGAAGCATCAAAGCCAATGGTGGAGCTTGGGGAAGCTTAGACGACTTTTCCTTGTACCGTGTACAGGATTCTGGATCAGCCGATTAATAAATACAAGTTCAATGGAGGAATTAAAGAGCATCGAGTCGGGAGTGAGCGTAAGCGCTCACGGACACAGGCAGTTTGCTGAGGCAAACTGTTTCCATCCGGCTCTTTTTGTTGGGAATTTGGCTTTTTCTAGAAAATCGGGCGTTTGGAAAGTATTTGGACTGTATTGGAAAGTAAGGAAGCGGTTTTAGAAAGTATTTCATTTGAAACGGAAAGTATTTAAGCGATTCCAGAAAGTATATCCAATTAACTGGAAAAATAGCTCTCATATAAAGGAAAAAAACATAAATTTCAGCTTCCAGCAAATAACCTCCTAATGTAAAATGAAAAAAACCGCCACATTGGGCGGTTTTTTTCATTTTGCGCGAACATCTTCGAATGCATCAAGCTTCTGGACATCTTCTGGAGAAATGCTGAAGTCCAATTGGCTGTTTTCGATAATTCGTGCTTCATTAGTCGATTTCGGAAGCGGCAATGTGCCGTGCTCCAAACAATAACGAATGCACAATTGAGCAGGCGTTACGCTATATTTAGCAGCCATCTCTTTGATTTCAGCACTGTCTAAAATCTGTCCGGTTGCAAGTGGCGAGTAAGCTTCGACAACAATATTGTGTTGTTTGCAGAATTGCAGCAGCCCCGCTTGATCGCGGCCGATATAGAATGGAATCTGGTTGGCCATCGGTACAATGTCGCAAGCATCGAGAAGTGCCTGGATATCGCTTTCGGAAAAATTGGAGACACCGATTGCCCGGATCTTGCCGTCTTTATAAAGCTTCTCCATCGCTTTCCAGGATTCAATATTGCCTTCTGTACAATCCTTGCCAATTTCATCCCATGGCCAAGGCGCATGAATCAAGTAAAGATCCAAATACTCTACACCGAGATTCGAAATGGTTTCTTCAAAAGCCGACAGTGTTGCATCATAGCCTTTGATTTGAGCCGGCAGTTTGCTGGTGATAAAAACCTTTTCCCGGGAAATATCAAAATCCCGGATTGCTTTGCCGACGTTTTCTTCATTCTGATAAGCTAAAGCCGTATCAATATGTGTATAGCCATTCTTAAGGGCAGTCGTCACTGCCGCATATGCCTCTTCATTCGGAATCTGCCAAGTGCCGAATCCGATGTCTGGAATTTTCACCTCATTATGGAATGTAAAAAATCTGTCGTTTACCATTGATAAATTTCCTCCCCTTTGCTCAACGTTCTTTCTCATTGTAAAGCTCATACGGTAAAAGGGTCCAGAATTTAGGATGCTGAAACGAATGAAGTCTTCGAAAACCGAAACTTCCATTAACCTGAACCGTAAAGTTAGATACAGATCTAACGAAAGGGGGGTGGTCGATTATGTGGCCAACCATATTCACTTTACTAATACTCATCGCATTCGGATTTTCTATTAAAAAGATCATCACGAAAAGGAAAGCAGCATCAATTACAGGCTGGAAATCCCTCGGGACGTCCCTCTGCTTTTTCCTGATTGCTGCAATCAACTTATTGGCATACTGGTTTGATTTGATCGGAATCATTTCACTGAGCCTGACAATCCTGCTTCTCATTATAGGGGCGTACTTTACCCGCTACTTGCCAGCAAACTATGAGAATGGAAGGAGGGGGAACCATGCCAAACTGTGAAAACTGCGGCCGGAAATGGCAATGGAAGACGATTGTCTCAAAAACATTGAAACTCACCAATAAAGTAACTTGTCCATATTGCGGAAAACCCCAATACATCGTACCGAAGTCCAGAGTCCTCACCGGTTTTTTCAGCTTTTTGCCCACTTTTATCATCATCATGATCGGAATGGTTTTTGACATTAATGTATGGCAGGTCTTGTTGAGTGCGGCGGGGCTGCTGCTTGTGTTTTTGGCTATCTATCCATTTACCATGAAGCTCACCAGCGAAGACAAATCACAAACTCTTCTTTAGAAAAAGCCGTTCCTGAATCAACAGGAACGGCTTTTTTCTTGTTTCATTCATCAGTTTCAGGAAACTGCTTTTCATAAATAAACCGGACCATGGCATAATCTTCGTCCCATTCAGCTTTGGCGTCAGCCATTGCCAGCCGCTTGGCTTCGGTATCAAGTGTTTGGGCTTCAATCCACTGGTAAGCTTGAAGCTGCCGCCTGTATTCATGGCGAATCAAAATGTAATTATCGGGGTAATTTACTTTAGCTATCTCAATCAATCGTTTTTCGAGAGGCGGAAGACGGCTATTGTTTATTTCCTCATAAGCTGCAAGTTGATCCATGTACTCGGAATGCATATTGCGGAAACTCGGCACCTTGTCCTGGATGGCGTTGTTCAATAGCGTTTCTTTATGCGGTGCATCGATTTCCATTGCTGACAGCTCCGACAAAGCGGTCATTTGCTTTTCGCTAAAGTCGTCCTGTAACCGTCGGTTGTCGGGCCATTCCTCTTGAGCCAATTGCTTAACAGCAAGGCTTGCTTCGGATGAATTGATCAAAGTGAGCGTATTGACCAGTTCATCGGATCCGTATTGTTCCTGGCGAATTTTTTGGGCCTCCGCCACTTGTTCTTCAATGGTCGAACTCGCGGGCAACGGTTCCGATTCTGCCATATCGCTTTTATCCAACCCCTGCAATTGCGTATATAACAAACCGATCCCCATTAGAAAAACCAAAGCGGAAATGCCGGCGACACGTCCACCGGAATGAGGCTTTTTCGTGACGTTCCCGACAATCATCCAACCGATACCGATTAAAATGCCGGCGATTCCCGCCAGTAAAAGCATGAGTATTAACTGCATCAGACCAGCCATGCTGCAACTCCTCTCAGAAACGTCTATTGAACTTAACCTTAGAGAGTTTTAACGGATTCCGCAACAGGAATTGGCAAAAATTTCTTTCTCCTTTCGAATTAAAAGAATATTCAAAACATCATATATTTGAAAAAAAGAAGACATGGATGTTTGGAAATGAAGAATGAGGAGGAATTATGAAAGGGGTATTTTCTTTTAAATTGATTAAGAGAGGCTTTTCTGCCGCTTCCTAATCAAATCAATTGATGATTCGAAGTCTCTCATCAAAAGCGAAAGGACCAAATCATTATTTTTGGAAATAAAAGTACTATTTTCAATTAAACCAATAAAATGGAAAAAACTTTGTGATACCATTTTTTACGTAGTCATTCTATTCCGAGTAAACATTCATGAGGGACTGCAAAACTAAAAAATGGGGGCAAGACACATGAGAAAAAGAATGGAAAAATGGTTGATCGCATTAACTGCTTTATTCTGCCTGAACTTTGCATTTGTGCAAGGAGCATCTGCACAATCTACGGGTGGAACAGAATTACAGCTTTCAGATCTGACTGCGGAAAAATTAGAAGCATTAGGCAACAGCATTTATTTTGATGTCGACAACAGCTTGAAAATTGATGAGAAAAAAGCACGCCAAGCGTACAAGAAGTTTACTGGAAAAGAACTGAAAAGCATTGCCGGGCAATTGGCGGCGATTCCTGAAGAACGTGTGCTTGAATTAAAGCAGATTGCTTTGGCTGAACAAGCGGCAGGCGAAGGCGAAGTTCAAGTAATGGCCATTCCCTTGATTGTTTGGGCAGGTATTGGAGTAGCGGGCATCTTGGCAGGCGGCGCAGCTATTTACTTCACCGGTAAATACATGAGCTGGCAGGAAAAGAAATACTTAGTGGACACTTGCTATGCAGCAGGCGGTCGTCCAATTCTTGATAGTGGAGATACAGCCGGCATCAATTCGGCTCCTCAAAAAGCATGGTGGAAATTTGGCAATACCTATAGCTTTGAGTGCGCAAAATAAGTCATGACGAAAACAGCCCTTTCCCTTAACAAGCAGGGAAAGGGCTTTTTGAATCCCCTTTTTAGTTTTGGCTGCAAGTCACGGAATTGAGTCCGTACCAATTGGTTTCTTCACTGACAACAGTTCCACCATTATCCAGACATTTTTCTGCCTGCTCAAGGTTGGCTTCATGGGTACTTTTCATTTGGAAAATGGCAGTGGCGGTCATCGCTGCTACGAGAACGAGTATACCTACAACGACCAAAGGAGCAGTCTTCCGCAGATTCTTTTTCGTCTGAACCGGCTTTTTAGGCAAAGGCGTCTCGTCCAAATAATCGGTATCGGCTGAGAAGTATTTGCGGACTTCCAGGTAATACAGCAAGTTCTGGATGATGAACACCAGGCATAAAGCCACGATGAACACGTAGCGGTTGAACGGAAAGAGCATCAGCAAAATGAGCAGGGGCAGGAATTGCCAATAGAACACATAGACTTTTCGTGTGGCATTTTGTGTCACTTGCTGAAGCATTTCATCGTCATCGATAAACTCACCGGGTTTGAACAAGGAAAACCCGTCAATCTGCTGGTGAGGGTACCGTTTATTGTGCTTATGTATTTTCACTGCATATAGAACAAGGAACAGGAGCATCAGGAAAGTTCCGCCAAATAGAGCGGTGATTGCGGCAATGTTCCAGTTGTGGGATTCCAGCCCGTTCATCAGAAGGTCCACGGCATAGATCACCCCGTAGGTCCAAATCATGAAAATGAACCATAACGCGATATTCCATAAAGGGAATTGGACACGAAAATCGTTGTTATTCATCAAATTCCTCCTCTTCCAACCAAAAGATATCATCCACTTTTGTCTCCAAATTAGCCGCCAGGCGAAGCGCCAATGCAACAGAAGGCGAAAATCCGCCTTTTTCGATAAAGCCGATCGTTTGACGGGTGACACCTACACGTTTCGCCAATTCAACCTGAGAAAACCCGTGGCGTGCCCGTAATTCTTTTACACGATTTTTAAGCATAATGGAGTCCTTTCGATTTGGTATTGGTTAATTATACTATTCATAATGTATAGTATAATTAACATTATGTCAATAATACTTGTCTTGCTATCTTAGAAAACCTTTCACAACAAATAAAAAAAGCTTTTCCAATCCAGCTGGAAAAGCTTTTTCAAACCCAAAATCCATCAATGATGTTTCTTGATTTCCTGCGTCAATTCATTGAACCGCCGGTCAAGCTCGGCGTACTGTGGATCTTTTGCTGTCATAAAACTCAATTTCCCCAGCACTTCCTGCCTTTCCGTTTCAAGGCGCATCAGCAATTCGCCCGTATCATCGCGTTCCGGAGCGGGGGCGTCCAGATGCTTCTCAATCCTTTGGTCCGTGATGACCAGTTTGCCGGTGGTCGTTTTCTCGCGGAAAGCCTGGTCATGGGAGACAACCAGCAAAGTGCCCGTATAGTGGGACAGCGTTTCCTCAAGCTGCTCGCGTGACGGCAAATCAAGGTGGTTGGTCGGCTCATCCAGAATCAGCGCATCCCGTTCTTCCAGGATATAGAGCATCAGCTTGCATTTGATGCGTTCGCCCATGCTCATGGCGCTGATGGGCTCGTTCCACTGCTCCGCCGTGAAGCCGAGATGCTTCATGAGGTTCTGGACCTTTCCGCGTGCTTCGAAGGTTTCCTTATAGAACAGTTCGCCCGGTGTTTTCCCGAGCGGCAAGTCAAACACTTCCTGCGTCAAGTAGCCGACACTCGCCGAAGGGGACATCCAGACTTCGCCGTCTGCGGTTTCCTGTCCCAGCAGAATTTTCAGCAACGTCGTCTTGCCGCTGCCGTTTGGGCCTTCAATGGCGACTTTTTCACCGTGGAGAATGGTGAAATTCGCTTGATCGAACAGCAGATTCCCGTCAAATGATTTCGACAACCCCTTCGCTTCTAGAAACCGCTTACCGGTTTTGTGCGTGGCTTTCATGGAGAAGTTGACTTCGTATTCCGGCTCGAGCGGTTCAGCGTTGATTTTCTCCAACTCTTTTTCCAGCCGCTTCTGCTTGGATTTGACCTGCTTGTCCATGCGTTTCGCTTTCAGGCGGTAATGTTCTTTATAGCCTTCCTGGTTGGTCGATTCGGCATGCGCTTTGTGCGACCAGGAAGTCAGCTCGTCCATCTGCGCTTCGATGCGCCCGACCATTTTCTGCTGCTGGTCGTATTCGCGCTGCTGGGCCAGCCGTTTTTGCTGCCGCGCTTCCATATAGCTGGAGTAATTGCCTCGGTGCTCGATAAGCTTCCGGTTTTCCAAGGACCAGATCTTGGTTGCGACAGCGTCCAGGAAATGCCGGTTATGCGACACCAGAATGAGAGTTCCGGGATACTTGCGGATCTGGTCCATCAGCAGCTCAATGCTGCCGCTATCAAGGTGATTGGTCGGTTCGTCCAGCAACAACAGGTGGGCATTTTGTGCAAAGCCTGCAGAAAGCCGGGCTTTCAGTTTTTCCCCGCCGCTGAGAAGCGAAAAGTCGTGTTCCGGCACCTGCCACCTGTGCAATAAAACCGTTTCGGAAGCGGACACCTCATCGAACGAGTGGGTTTCCGTTTCCTGTTCCACAAAAACAGTTTCCGTATTTGGCTGAAGCCAGTCCAACTGGCCGCCTGATGGAACCAATTCTCCGGCGATCAAGCGAAGCAAGGTCGACTTGCCGGCACCGTTTTTGCCGATGATGCCGATCACATCGCCTTGCTGTACGCTCGCATTCGCTTCTTCAAAAATCACCATCTCTTTTATTTCATACTGTACATTGTGCAGTTTCAGCAGTTCTTTCATCCAATCAATCCCTTCAGGAGAGGGAGAATCAAAAAATCCTCCCAAATAAATTTGGAAGGATTAGCCGCATTATGCCCGAACTTAATAAACCATGAAAGTACAATGGTTCGACAGTTGGTGCAGATGGGCAGACTAATCCTATTTCGCGTGAGTTGAAATCTACAATTTCAGCCGCTAAAACAAGATTAGTTACGCATCGTCCACCCATCAGCCTTTCTGTCGTTTGATAAGGCCAGTATAACATAAGAAATCATCCTTTTACAGCAGGGCTGCCCATCCCAATCCGCTGTTTTGTAAAGCAGGCCAACGGGTAACCTAAGACTGTCTTGTTTTTAAAAATACAGTTTTCAGGAGGCTATCATGGAATATATCTATCTCGGAAATTCAGGTTTGCGGGTTCCGAAGTACATACTCGGGACGGTCCCTTTCAGCGGAACAAACGGTTTTGAAGCAGCCGGCAATATCGATGATAAACTGGCGCGCCGCATGGTCGACATGTCACTCGAAGCGGGCATCAATATGTTCGATACGGCGAATCTCTATTCGAAAGGGGATGCGGAACGGGTCTTGGGTTCAGCCATCAAAGAGCGCCGTGAAGACGTATTGCTGACATCGAAAACCGGTTTCCATATGGAAGACAACCCTAACGCAAGAGGAGCTTCAAGAAGCAACATCCTTCGATCCATCGATCAAACGCTGGAACGTTTGGGAACAGATTACCTCGATTTGTATTTTGTTCACCTGTGGGACGGGCAGACACCGGTCGAAGAAACTGTCGAGACGATGACCAGTCTCGTGAAGTCCGGAAAAATCCGCCATTGGGGCGTATCCAATTACAGCGGGTGGGCACTGGCACGGACGTTCACCGTCGCAGAGCAAGGCGGCTATATCCCGCCGATCACACAGCAGATCTATTACACGCCGGAAGCGCGGGAAGCGGAATACGAACTGCTTCCGGCAGGCCAGGAGCTCGGCATCGGTTCAATGATCTGGAGTCCGCTCGGCGAAGGGCTTTTGAACGGCAAAATCGGACGCAACAAACAAGCGCCTGAGAACACACGCCAAGGCGCCGGATGGCCGGAGCCTTGGGTGCAGGACCAGGAGCGGCTTTACCGGGTCATCGATGCATTAGAAGAAGTTGCAGCTAACCACAATGCTTCCGTACCGCAGATCGCTTATGCGTGGGTGCGTGACCGTCCGAATGTCGGGCCGATCGTCATCGCTGCGCGCAACGAAGAACAGCTGGAGGAAAACATCGCTTCTTTCGACATCAAGCTGACGCAGGAAGAACACGACCAAATCGAAGCCGTCGCCCGTCCAGTACCGATCTACCCGAATTGGCACCGTGCCATGAGTTCGCTGGACATGAGCAGCCCGTCCGAGAAAGTGTATTTGGAAGGCTATAAGAAATCAATGGGAATAGAGGAATAAGAAAGCGCACCGATCTTGAGCACTAACCGGCTCTGGATGGGTGCGTTTTTTGTTTTTGTAACTTTTCATCCGGCGAAAGGTCTAATGGATGCAAAGGGAGGGCAAGAAAATGAAATTCAAGCAGCTAATTGTGGCCGTTGGCATCCTGCTGGTACTCGCAGCATGCTCAGAAGAAAAAGCGGTAAAACCCGCTGATCCTGTCATGGAAAGCAGAAAGGACCTGGAAGAGGCACTTCCAGCCCTTGACGTAACGGTAGATGGAAGGGAGCAACCGACTATCCGGGGCGGCTATAGCTGGAGCTTCTTTGACGAGAAGGAAAATGCATCGGCAACAATCGAAGCGGAATCCCTTTCGCCTCTGGAGTTGGCCGAGAACCAGAAAGCGCCGAAAGTAAATGAAGAAACGACAATCGATCTCCATTTCGACAAGCAACCGGACAGCTACTATGTGCAAATCTGGGATTCGAAAGGCGTTGGCAGAGGACCTTTTGATGACATCGTGCTGGATGAGCCTAACGGGAAAACGGTGTATCAGATTATTGCGGAGTGGGAGCAGGGGACGGCTACATATGTTTTCTCGCTGACGGTTGAATAGCAGATGTTCTCACGGACATACCGGGTTTCTGTAGAGAGGATAAGCTGTCAGAAAATTTACATTCTTAAAGGGCGGGCTGTGATAAACTGGAATAGGGAGAGGGATATTCACCTGGGATAAAACCGGGACTCAAACTGAGCCAGCAGAATAAATTCTCTGTGCGGCAAGCAATCGAAGATTGAATTCACCAAAGGCAGGCATCATGAAACAAGCGAAAAGGGGTTGGGACGGATGGGCGAAAACGAAGACTTGTTCAGCAGAAAACCGAAAGAAGAACGCAGATTAGGGGAACCGACCGGTGCGTTCAAAGGCGCAGCCTGGGGCTCATTGCTGATCGGGGTATCGGCGTATTTGATCGGACTGTACAATGCGCTGATGGAATTGAACGAAAAAGGCTATTATATTACTTTACTAATTCTGGGGCTTTACGCTGCCGTGTCGCTTCAAAAAGCGGTCCGCGACCGCGACGAAGGAATCCGGGTCACCAACCTGTATTTCGGCATCAGCTGGTTTGCACTGATTGCCGCGATAGCACTGATGGCAATCGGCCTGTTCAATGCCGGAAGCATCACCTTGAGCGAGAAAGGCTTTTACGGCATCTCGTTCGTCTTGAGTTTGTTTGCCGTCGTTACTGTGCAAAAGAATGTGCGGGATACGGAAGAGGCGAATCAGGATAAATAAGCCGTTACCAGCAGGATGTTCAAGTAAAAGAATACAGTAAAAAACACCTGACTTTTTTCGAGTCAGGTGTTTTTGTGAAAACTTAAGCTTCGATCGTCAACACGCCGTCTTCCATGCGGTAGACTTTATCGCAAAACTCAAGCATGCGCTCATCATGTGTCACCATAATGGCTGCTTTGTTGCGGTCTTTCACTTCTTTACGGATTTGTTTCACGACTTCAAAAGCGCGGTTCGAGTCCAGGCTTGCCGTAGGCTCGTCCGCAAGAATGATGTTCGAATTGTTGACGAATGCCCGGGCAATCGCAACGCGCTGGCGTTCCCCACCGGATAATTCATTCGGGAACTTCCCTAATTTCTGTCCCAGCCCTAAATCATTCAATAGGGTTCTCGCAAACTCCATGTCTTTGGGAGCGACTTTGCCTTTCATTCTGCGGACCAATAACAGTTGATCCAATACGTTCAAGTACGGGATCAAGTTCGCTGTCTGCAAAATAAAGCCGATGTCCGTCAGACGGAATGACGAAAGCTCGGTTTCTTTCATCTCGCCGATATTGGTGCCGTTCACCAGCACTTCACCGGTTGATGGCTGCAAAAGCGCACCGGCGATGTACAATAAGGTACTCTTGCCTGAACCGGATGGGCCGATAATGGCGATAAAATCGCCGGGTTCGACAGTCAATGAAACATTTTTCAGCGCATCGACTGTGGAGTCGCCTTCTTTAAAGGATTTGGTTACGTTTTTTAAAGTTAAGCCTGTCATTTATTCCACTCTCCCAATTGCTGTTAATGGATCGATTTTCGTCACTTGACGCGCTGAAATCATGGAGCCCAGAACAGAAACAATCAATAGAACCACGCCATAGATCAAGACCATTTTAAAGTCCAGGTTGAACGGCATGCCTGCTGGGAAGACCAGCGCCGTCAAATAAGTCAACACGATACCGGCAATGATGCTGACCAATGACAGCACAAATACTTGGGAAACAATGGAGTTTTTGATAAAGCGGTCAGAAGCGCCAATCGCTTTCATGACACCGAATTGCTGCGTTTTCTGCAGAATGAATACATAGAAGAACACGGCAATGATCACAGCAGAGATGGCGAACAGGAAAGCAAGCATCATGTAGATCGTCGCGCTTTCTTCTTTATAGCCCGGCATGCCCATGACGGCTTCGGATTTCGTGAACGTTTCAATCGCATCGTAATGGCCGTTGATTTGATTGCCGTCGATCGATTCGCCCTGAAGCGCAATCATCGTTACCGGGTTTTCAAGGCCATTGTCAGACCCGGGTGCAGCAAATGCATACGACTGCCACGTCTCAAGATTTCCGAAGACCGTCGGCAAATGGTTGAACGTTTCGCCTTCTGTGAAACCGATGACTTCAAGTTTGATATCGGAGCTGGTAACGACGATGGTATCGCCGAGATCGTAGCCTTTTTCGTGCAGGGATTCATCGATCACAACACCGAATGGATCGTTGGCATCCAGCTGTTGGCCTTCTACAACTTCCGGCTCGATAAACTTGCCGGGTTCGATCCCGATAAAAGTGACGTCATTTTTTTCTTTTGAATCTGAAACGACTTCGTTCTGGACAATAATTGTGGATTGCTCAAATTTCGCAGCGTTGTCGACACCGTAGTTGCCTTCGATATCGTCCGCAATCGTGCCCGCCACTTTCGTTTTCATCATCGTTGCTCCAGAGCCTTCTTCATAAACGAACAAGTCCCCGTCAATATTTTTCATCGTGGCAGCTGCCAAGGTCGATAACCCCTTGCCCAGTCCCGACAAAATAAAAACAAGCCAGGCAATCAGCATAATGATGGCGCCGATCATCGCAAAGCGCGTTTTTGAATGCTTCATTTCTTTTATGGCTAAAAACATTCCATATTCCTCCTGTTTGATCCAGATCGAATCCAAGCTCTTAGATTCCCCTGCCGCCAGAGAAGGTAAGCATATGAAAACAGGTTATCCATCTTTAAAAACTATCTTCAAATAATACATATAAGACATAACTGAATATAGCTTTTTCAAGCACGGACAAAGTGTTCTTCTGATTCATCCTGGATATTATACATCCTCAATATCAATTCAATATAAACTTTTGGTGAATATTTGAGAATATGTTATTTTGAAGTTATTTTTAAATAGTTAGAGACAATGCTCGAGATTAATTAGGGTATTCTCGGTTGAACCTCTGAGTTAGTTTAATAAGAACTTATCTCCATAATATCGTGAACTCAAAGTGAAAAAATTAAGGTTAATAGTTTTGCTGAAGGTGTCGTTTAAATAGGTAGTCCGCGACGACGTAATCGGGATCACAAACTAGTACTTCAGCAGTAGCTAGTTTATGCTAATTGCAAAATTGATGCTAGTGCTCGGCATGCTCAATGTTAGAAATATAGCTTCGAGAAAAAAGAGTATACGACATCTCGTTAGGCTTGATTTTGTTTGCCATGGGTCACAATTTGTAAAAGAATGTGCGGGATACTCAAGAAACGAATCAAATTAAAAAAGTTATTAATTAGAGGAACGTTTTAGTAAAAATAATACAGAAAAATACCCTGACTTATTTTTAATTAGGTTTTTTTCGTTTTAGAGTTCTAGATGATCAGTGTTAAGGTACTACTTATCTTAAAGAGTGGCTTGGTCGATAGTTAATATTTTTTCTGGAAAGTTATTTTGATTATTTTACTATTTAATAAAAAGCGTTTTTACACATTTGAACTTTTCAATCTAATAAAACATTATCTAATGACATGAATGCTAAAAAATTAGTTATAAATATTTTTAGAATAGGCAGTAAGTTCAATCAATTATATATTTTTACATGAAAATATTGTAAAATAAGTGTTAAGATACTTTTATCACCATACTTAATACTACAAAAGAGGGATATTAATGCGTTCAGAAGTAATAGAACCTAATGTAAGTAATTTTGTTAATTCTTTAAGAGACATGGGATACACTTTTCCCATTGCTATCGCTGATATTATTGATAACAGTATAACTGCAAATGCAAAAAACATTGATATTTTTACTACAGCAAAATCTCAAATGCAACTTTCGCTTTTAGATGATGGAGTTGGTATGAATGAAGAAGAATTAGTTGAAGCAATGCGTCTTGCTACGAAGAGTCCAGGTTTAAAAAGAAAAAAAACTGATTTAGGTAAATATGGTTTAGGTTTAAAAACAGCTTCTTTTTCTCAATGTAAAAAGCTAACTGTAATCTCAAAAATAGGAGTAGAAATTAATGCGAGACAGTGGGATCTTGATTACATTTCTGCAGAAAATAAGTGGCTTTTGCTGGCACCAGAAATAAGTTCACTAAATAGAATTCCATTGTTTGAAGAATTAACTAAACTGAGATCTGGCACACTTATAGTTTGGGAAAATATTGATGGCATCGAAAGTCAGGCTTTTTCCAATGAGGTTATTAAACTGAGAGATCATCTAGCCTTAGTTTTTCATAGATTTATTGAGGGAATACCTGGCACTAAAATTCTTAAAATTAATATAAATAATAATATTATAAAACCGTTTAATCCATTTAATCCAGAGCATCCAGCTTCTCAACAGTTATCAACTGAAAAAATTAAAATCAAAGGAGAAAATATCTTAGTTCAACCATTCATTTTACCGCATCATTCAAAAGTATCTCAAGCAGAATATGAAAAATATGCTACAGATGAAGGTTATACCAGATCTCAAGGATTTTATTTGTATAGAGCAAATAGACTTTTAATATATGGAACATGGTGGAAGTTGCATAAATCTATTGATGCTCACAAGTTAGTAAGAATAAAAATTGATATCCCAAACGACCAGGATCAACACTGGGGAATTGACATTAAGAAATCAACTGCTAGTCCAGGTGAAGAAATAAAAAAGGATTTAAAAAGAATTATTTCACAAGTGACAGAAATAGGATCACGTCCATACACTGGCAGAGGCAGGAAAATTGAAGATAAGACTGTTAATAGATTTTGGAGTTTATCTCCTTTGAACGGCGAGGTTAGGTTTACATTAAATACTCAACATCCACTGTTAAATTATTTAAAAATGCTCCTTGATCATGAAGAAATGGAAATACTTGATACTTATCTTAAAGGAATACAAGCATTCTTACCTTTAGATGCAATTCAGTCTAAGTTGCAACAGAGCCCACATGAAGTAAATCAGAAGTCAGTACTTACTAATCAAGAATTAGAAGATATAATCAACAAATTAAAATCTTCTAATCTAGATGAAAGTATGATGGAGCAGCTATTAAATACTGAAATTTTTAAAGAATACAGGAGGTTGAAACAATGAAAAATAATAGTTATCAAACAATTAAAAGCTTTATAATGGGAAAACTGAACAAGATTGACGGGTCGATTCCAGCGGGAAAGATTGATGAAGAGATAAATAATTTAAAAACAACTGCAGAACATATAGGCTGGGATGTATTGGCAACGATTTTATCGGCAAATGAGTTAACCGCGCTAGATGATAAAGAATGGAACAGAATGGAGAGAGAATTAGAAACTCATTATAATGTCGAAATGAAAGCAGGGGTTTTAGTTCAAGGAACAGATCAACAAAGCAGAGATACAACCTGGTGGTCCAGTAAAGAGAAACAAAACAGTAAAAATTACTATTGGAGTAGATATAAGGAGTATCTAGAAGACTCTATGCCGCCTAACGTGGTTAGAACTATTGATGAAGATACAGACATTGTTATGGACAATATTGAAAATCCAGCAGAATTTGATAACTTTTCGAGGTACGGCATGGTTGTAGGGCACGTCCAATCCGGTAAGACTGGAAATTACGCAGCTTTATTATGCAAAGCTGCTGATGCAGGTTATAAATTTATTGTGGTAATTGCAGGCGGTCTAGACAACCTACGTGATCAAACTCAAGAAAGAATAAATGAATCTTTTGTAGGCAGTGACAAAGCTGGGAATTTAATAGGGGTTGGAAAAGTCAGCGGTCTACTCCGAGAATTTCAACCTATAAGTTTGACTACAGAGGACCAAGACTTTAATAGCAGAGACGCGGATAGATTATCTCAGGGATTGAACTTCGATAATATAAACACACCTATTATCTTAGTAATTAAAAAGAATGCTAGCACTTTAAAGCATGTAATTAAATGGTTAACTTCTCAGTATAAAAATCAAATAGCTAATCACGCAATGTTATTAATAGATGATGAAGCAGATTACGCTTCAATAAATACTAAAAAAGAGGAAAATCCTACTATTATAAATAAGAATATACGCCAATTATTAAATTTATTTAGCAAAAGATCATATGTAGCTTATACAGCAACACCATATGCAAATATACTTATTGACCATGAGGTAGAAACTGACGATACAGGAAAAGACTTATTTCCAAGTGACTTTATATATGCGTTGGAAGCTCCAGGAAATTACTTTGGCGCAAAAAAAATATTCAAAAAAACACATTTAAAACACATTGTTGAAATTGATGACTATACCGACTTTCTTCCAACTAACCATAAAAAAGATTCTTATTTGAATGGCTTACCCGACAGTATGTATGAAGCTATAAGAGTATTTACAATTAATGTTGCTATAAGAAATTTAAGAGGACAAGGAAATAAACATAATAGTATGCTGATTCACGCATCTCGATTTACGAATATGCATATGAATATAAGAGGATATGTACAAGATTATGTGGACGAATTAAAAAAAGAAATAGTAGCTTACGGAAAATTAACTGATGCAGAAGCACAAAGCTCTTATATAAGTAAGCTTAAAGAAACATGGCGTGATAGACATAAGGAAGATAATTTTGAGTGGACAGATATATTACACAGTATGGTGGAAACAATCGAAGCAATAATAATTCGGGAAGTACACTCTAATACTAAAATACCTTTAAAATATCGAAAAGATGTAGCCACTAATGCAATAGTGATTGGGGGAACTAGTTTATCTCGTGGGTTTACGTTAGAGGGGTTGAGCGTCAGTTATTTTATAAGAAACACGGCTTTTTACGATACATTAATGCAAATGGGTAGATGGTTTGGTTATCGTCCTGATTATGAAGATCTATGTTATGTGTACATGTCTCCAGAAACTATTAATAAATTTATTTCTATTATTGATGCTACTGATGATTTAATAGAAGATTTGAAAGAAATGCGGAGACGGAAAATGACCCCTCGGGATTTTGGTTTAGCTGTAAGGCAGCATCCAGAGAGTGGTCTACAGGTTACAGCTAGAAATAAATTAAGAAACAGTCATGATGTTTATTTTGAAATGAAGTTAGATGGACATTTAAAAGAAACTAGTTGGTTAAATAAAAATCCGAAAGTTATGGAAAAAAATTTACAAGCAATTGAAAATATTATTGATAACTTACAGAACCTGGGCTATAAATTCGAAAGACCAGATAAAGGAAGCGCATTTGTATGGAAAAATGTTAAACGCGCAGTTATTAAAGACTTTTTACATGACTTTGAAACTTACATTTATGATTCGACCGGAATCAACGCAAGAATGCCTATAAACTTTATCCGTGAATATGTTAAAGATGTTAATAAAGAATGGGATGTCGCGCTTTACGGTGGTGATAGCAAAAATGATTTCACGCATAACGGTATATCAATTAAGCCTCAAATGCGGGTATTTAAAACTAAGGAGGATTATTATGAAATTGATCATCGACAAGTTTCTTCAGGGACTGCTGAAAAAATAGCGCTAGATGATGGTGTAAAGAAAACGGTTGGAGATAAAAGAAAAGATATTAGACAGCGTTTAGAAAAGCCACTTCTTATGCTCCATGTACTAGAGCCGCGAGATGTTAACGATAAATTACCTTTCTGTAAAGTTGCAGCGTTTGGAGTCAGTTTTCCAAGTGGGGTAAGTGGTTACAAAAAAACTGTTAAATATAAAGTAAATACAGTTAAGTTACAAGAATTAATGAATGAGGAGGCTGAATTTGATGACGACGACAGATAATCCGTGGAAAAATATGGGTAATTTGACTCGCAGAAGAGCTGATCCTAACACTCCCCATGATATTTATTGGATAAAAGAAACTACTGGGAAGTATGGGCTATGGATTAACGCTGCTAGCGTAGTGAATTTTAAAGAAGAAGCTATCAAATTAAAAGGGATAACTATTACAAAAAATATAAAAAAGGATGGAGGAGATCTTTTTCTGATTTTGGAATCTAGTGAAGATTGGGAAGTATTTAGATCTCTATGTAAAGATTTAATAAGTGTTACTGTGAAATATAAAGATGAAGAAAAAATGATGAGTGTAATTGATGGTAGACTTCATAAATGGCAACAAATGTTAAAGTCAGCTAGTCTAAAGAAACTGTCTATTGAAGAACAGATGGGTCTATACGGAGAGCTTCTGTGTTTAAAAGAACTAGTTATTCCCGAGTTGGGAGTTTTAGATGCTTTAAAGGCTTGGACTGGACCCCAAAAAGATAAGCAAGACTTTTTATTAGAGAATGCAGTTATAGAAGTAAAGTGCTCAAAGACAACTAAAGGAGAGATGGCGACTATTTCTTCTTTAGGACAGTTAAGTAGTAATAAAAATAAATTTTTCATAACATTTTATAATATATCACCTTCTGAAAAAGGTACGACTATTGAAGAACTATCGAAAGAAATAAAAGAAAAACATTTTAATGAACATCCTTCATTAGTAGAATTTTTCGAAAGTAAATTATTGGAATACGGCTATATTTCAGAGCTAAATCCTCTATTAGAAAAATTTCAAGTAGACAATAAAAAAGCCTATGTTGTTAATGAAAAATTTCCAAGGCTTACCTCTTCACAAGTAGATACAAGAATAGTATCTGTTAAATACACTATTGACTTATCAAGACTATCCGAATTCGAGGTAGAATATGACAATGTAATTAAAGAAGAATCGTTATGATAGGACTTACTGAATATCATCAAAATTTTTTACAGACAGTTCTTTCAGAATCAGAAAGCCGGGGATTATTAAAGCCACAAGCTTTTTTGGAAATTTGTTGCGAAGAATTGGGAGAGATAGGTGACTTAACAAATAATTATACTGCTGCAGAATACATTAAAACGGGTATTGAAATTCATGGATATGATTTTGATGAGGAAAGAGGTATTCTTTCACTGTTAGTACATCAATTTTTTCAGGAAGATGAAATTCAAACGCTTACAAAAACTCAAATTAATACTAAGTTTAATAGGCTCAAAAATTTTTTGAAAAAATGTTCGGCACTCCAAAATGATTTAGAAGAAACTTCTGAAGCATATGAAATGGTGCATTATATAAATAAATATCTGGAAAAAGATAAGGTACAAAAAGTTAGACTCATATTAATATCAGACGGTAAATCCACTAGAAACTTGTCAATAATTGAATCTGAAATAATAGCCGATTTACCAGTTGAGTTTAGGGTTATCGATATAGAATATTTTTATCAGACTTATATGTCAAAAAGCGCTAGTGGAGAGATTGAAGTAAATACATCCTTACCGTCGTTGGAAATTAAGGGTAACTCTGAGACATACAAGTCTTATTTATCTGTAATAAGTGGTGAGCAGTTAGTAGAAATTTACGAAAATTATGGACAAAAACTTTTCGAGCAGAATGTAAGAACTTTTTTGCAATTTAAAGGAAATGTAAACAAAGGAATAAAAAATACAATAGAGTATCAACCAGATATGTTCTTTGCATATAATAATGGTATAACTGCTACTGCATCTTCAGTGGAAACAGATAATAAAGGAAATATAGTGAAAATTCAAAATCTACAAATAGTAAATGGCGGTCAAACTACTTCAGCCATATATGCATCTAAAAGAAATCTTAAAAAAAATGTTTCTGATATATCCGTTCAAATGAAATTAACTGTAGTTAAGAAAGAGGGGGATCAGAGCAATTTTGTTTCAAAAATATCAGAGTATGCGAACACCCAAAATAAAGTAAATAAATCAGACTTCTTCTCTAATAGTCCATTTCATTTAGAAATGAAAGACTATTCCAAGAGAGTTTGGGTTCCTGCTACAAATGGATCTCAAAGAAGAACACATTGGTTTTACGAAAGAGTGCGAGGAGAATATTTAAATGAACAAGCATATTTAACAAAAGCTGAGAAAACTAGGTTTCAGCTTGAAAACCCTAAAAATCAAATGCTAGACAAAACTTTTCTGGCAAAAAGCGAGAATTCCTGGATGCAAAAACCTCAAGTAGTAGCGAAAGGTGCGCAATATAGTTTCGCGGATTTTGCCGACTACGTTACTTCACAACTTGAGAAAAATAACAAAGTTATTACAGAAAGTTATTTTAAAGATGTTGTAGCTCGAGTGATATTATTTAGAAACATCGAAAAAATTGTTTCCGATGCTAACTGGTATGAAAATGCTTTTCGAGCACAAATAGTAACTTATACTATGGCATACTTGTCCTATATTGTTGAAAAGAAAGATAAATTCTTTAACTTCCAGAGAATATGGGAAACACAAAAATTACCAAGGGATGTCTACAACGCTATTGAGGTTATAAGTGAACACGTTCACAAATCTATTACTAATCCTCTAGAAGGATCGGCTAACATTACTCAGTGGAGTAAAAAAGATGCTTGTTGGAGTAAAATAAAAGAGTTACAAATCCCTGTAAAACTCACTTCAGAAATGCTTATTGCAAAGGAAGAAGCAAAAAATATTATGAAACAGGAGAAAAAAGAAAAAAAACTCCTTACTGAAGTAGAAATGCAAATTTTTGTAGTGAAAACAGAAATGAAAATTTGGACTCAAGTTTATGAATATTATAGAGACCAAAACAGTAAAAAAATTAATTCTATGCAATTAGACATTCTTAGAAAATGGGCTACTGGCCGTATGGATTATCCTTCAGAAAAACAGAGTGTCATATTATATAAATTACTTAAACAAATTTCTGAAGAAGGGATATTTGTTATCGAAGGTATAAAGTATTGAATAATCTTTAAATGATAAGTGATCACTCTATAGTGATCGCTTATTTGCTTTAAAATGAAACGAATGTTCGTTAAATGTTCAATTGAGTTAGTAATAATCTTTTGTTTGATGATATAATTATTTAACTGGAAAATGGCAAATAGATTTTTCTTTGGAGAGGTGATATTAAAGAATGAAAAAATTAAATGTACTAGACCTATTTGCAGGTGCTGGTGGTTTAAGTAATGGATTTGAACAAACTGAACAGTTTAAGATCAAAAAAGCTGTAGAACTTAATAGAGCAGCAAGACAAACGTACATTAAAAATCATGAAAATGTTGAAGTAGAAGAAGATATAACTAAAGTGAAATTTAGCGATTCTAATGGCAGGTTAAAAGAAGAATATCAAGATATCGATATAGTAATCGGTGGACCGCCATGTCAAGGTTTTTCAAATGCTAATAGACAGAAGAATAGTCTTATATCAAATAATAATCAATTGATTAAAGAGTATCTAAGAGCAATAGAAAAGATTAAACCCACTGCATTTGTTATGGAAAATGTAAAAAACATGAATTCAAAAACCCATAAATTTTATTTAACTTCTTTAGATAATAAGGAAGAATTAAGTTTTTTAAAAATAAACGTAATTAAAGAAAAGGTAAATATAGGTGAAAGAACAGATTTGTTCGATGATTTAAAAGCTTTTATTGAAAGCTTTATAAATAAAAATGAACCTCATCTTCTTGAGTACATACTTAAAGAGGAAATTTTTTCGAAATTAAATACTGTATACAGGCTTTTAAAAGCTTCGAATATAAATAAAGCAGACAATTTTTTTGAAAAAACAAATAATATTAAAGCATTTAAAAAATATTTACTTCGGTGGGAATCAAGTCATGAAAAATACTGGAATCAGAGTTATAAAGACGATTGGTTCAAACTAAAAGTTTTATTAGAAAAAGCCATTTGTGAAAAAAATAGAAATCATAGTGAAATTTTTTATGCATTAAAACAAATTATTGAAAATCAGAAATTACTTAGAAAGTTTCAAGAAATCTTTCAGAGTAATGTAGTTTTTAAAGAGTTAAACGCGGAAGAAGAAAGTATTATTCTAGAGTTATACACATATAATGTCTTCGATTTTTTAATTTCAAAAATAAAAAGTTTAGGGTACGTAATCAATGAAGAGAAACATATTTTTAACGCTGCTGATTATGGGGTTCCACAACTTAGAAAGCGCCTAGTATTGATTGGAGTAAAGAAAGAAAAATTAAAAATTCCTGAAGTGAAAATCCCTGATCCTATTTGTTCGAAAAAAGAAGAATACTATTCAATCTTTGAAGCAATAGCTGATTTAGAAAGTGAGACTCCTGAAACTGACATGGCATGTTCTCAAGCTAACCGAATTAATAAAATTATTTTAAATAACAAGCTTAATAGCTATTTAAATAATCTGAGTGAACCGATAATATATAATCATGTAATGACCGAAAGTACAGAAGTCGCTAAAAACCGTTTTAAGGTGTTAAAGGAAGGTCAAAATTTTCATGATTTAGATGATTCATTAAAGACTTCATATAGTAATCATGCAAGAACTCAAAATACAATATATAGAAGACTTAAATATGACACAACATCCGATACTGTAGTGAATATTAGAAAGTCGATGTGGGTCCATCCTAGTAAAAATAGAGCCATAAGTATTAGAGAAGCAGCAAGGCTTCAATCTTTTCAAGACTCTTATGTATTTAAAGGCACTAAAGACCAACAATATCAGCAAATTGGGAATGCAGTTCCTCCTTTGTTGGCAAGAAGCATAGCAGAAAGCATACTTACTTCATTAGGTATTGAAATAGCACTTCCTGTAAAGAATCAATTGAAACGAGAAACTTTAAGTTTAGCCATAACCGGAAATTAAATTATTATAAAGTAAAGCTCCTAACTTTTAAGTTAGGAGCTTTACTTTATAATACATCTTTACCTTCAACGGGTTTAACGATAAATACACCGTTTTGTTTTTCTTCGGTAATTAAGCCAAGTCCCAAAATCTTATTCTCACCTTTAGCTTGTCGATATAGAATTCCAATTGGAATGCCATTGTTTAAATTAAATCGAGCAGCAGCAATATCGCTTTTTTTTCTGTTATCTTTTTCTTTACTGGGAGGTAGCATGTTTATATCAGAAAAGGCTTCTCCAGTAATTTCCCACTCTATTTGTCTTCCGTAATTCTCACTTAGTTCTGTAGCTTGATATGACAGTAAATATGGTTTGCCCTTAGGTTTATAAAATCCGCGAATTAGATCGTGTAATATATGAGGGCCAGAAACAAATTCGTCAGCTGGTAGTGTTTCACCTTTTTCCATGCCTTTGATTCTTTTTTTTCCGATCAAAACCTCTCCTTTAAGATGCTCGAATTTAAATAATAATTCTCGATGGATTTTCTCCAAATCATCACTCCTTAATTGATATATAATAATTATATTAATGGTACATTTTTCAAAAAAATAAGTCTATAGTATATTCTATTTAGTCTGAAATTTTAAAATTTATTTAACAGAATTAATAAAATTTATGATTTCTTTAATAGTAAAATCAAAATTACTTTTTAAATCGTGCTCCCATACTCTAAATATGTGCCATCCATTACTTTTATAAAAGTTATTTACAATGATGTCTCTTTTTGTGTTTTTAATTAATTTCTTTTCCCAATATTCTTTATTATTTTTGGGTTTGTTCCCATGTATTGGACAAGCATGCCAGAAGCAAGAATCGATAAAAATTACTATTTTATACTTTTTTATTGCAAAGTCTGGATTTCCAAATAAACTTTTTACATTTCTTCTGTAACGGACTCCATTTTTCCATAATGCTTTTGATACTTCATCTTCTAATTTAGAAACTGACTTTATTGCTTTCATGTTATTAGAGCGTTTTACTGACACGTTTTTAAATTCCATAATATTTACCTCGCTTTCTAAAAATAATAAAGGAGTAGTTATATGATTATTGATGTTATTTTGGGACAGAATATTGATACTTCAATGTGGATTAATGAATTAAAAGAAATGAAAGCTGATTTTATTGCTGTAATTAATTATGACAGCGTTAATGAATTCGAAGAAGTAGAAAGGGTTATCTACCTTTCTCCAAATATCGCAAAAGAATACTTGAAAAATTTTGATACAATTAATTTTTATAAATCTCTTTATGCATATCCAGGTATGCAAACAAATATGAAATCATTATATAAAAAAGATAAAGAATAAAGAAATGTATTATAAATTATTAAATAACTATGATTGTTGAAAATAAGGTTGATTTCATAAGGTCTATATTTAAAATTAAGTTGTTGTTAATTTGTTAGATATCAGCTATAGACATATTTTTTAAGAGAGGAAGTATCTTATGCCAGTTTATAATAAGCTAGTACGTGACCGCATACTTGAAATCATTATAAAGAATGGGAAAAAATTATCGAGTCGTATTCTTAATGAAAAAGAATATGAATATGAAGTGAAAAAGAAACTAGGCGAAGAACTAGAGGAATATAAAGAAGCCGCAACTAACGAAGAAGCCGTTGAAGAGTTAGCCGATATTCTTGAACTTCTCCACGCAGCTGTGAAAATTCATGGTTCTTCTATTGAAGAGTTGGAGCAGGTCCGCCAGGCAAAAGCCGAGAAGCGCGGCGGTTTCGACAAACGGATCTTTTTGATTGAGGTTGAAGATGACTAAACTGGAATTGGTGACTTCCCAACTTGTTTCGCATTTGGAGAGGCTATCCAAAGAAGCGGTTGAGATTCAGTGGATCACTGCGTTTGCGATGAAGTCAGGGGTCGAAAAAATTTTACCGTTCCTTCGAAAAGCTGCCGACAGAGGGGTGCCGATTAAACTACTGGTAGGCGATTACCTGTTTGTGACGCAGCCGGATGCCCTGCAGTTGCTCTTGGAAAAACTACCTTCTGCAGAAATTCGGATATGGAAAAGTGGAGGAGTTTCCTTTCACCCGAAATCCTATCTGTTCCGTGGGACAAACACATCTCATCTGATTGTCGGATCTTCTAATTTATCGTCGTCTGCACTCACGAAAGGGGTGGAATGGAGCTTGATTGCCCCGACTTCTGTTGATGCAGAGGTTTTTGAAGAAGCGGTTACCCAATTTCTGAAATACTTTTATGCCGATCAGACAGTGTCTATAAATGCAGAGACACTTGCGGAATATCGGTCATTACATAAAGCGGCAAATCTTAAGCGCCCGATCAGTCCGATATGGTCCGAAGCGGAAGAAGTCGAGATGACGGTCGGTCCGACTCTGCCGCAGCAGCCTGAAGTGGCAGAAACGCAAGCGCCTTACCGTGCGCCCATTTCTCCAAGGCCTGCCCAGCGTGAAGCGCTGGATGCACTGGATAATGTACTTGCTGAAGATTACAGCCGGGCCATGGTGGTACTGGCGACAGGACTGGGCAAAACTTATTTAGCCGCTTTCTTTGCAGAGAAATTCAAGCGGGTATTATTTGTTGCGCACCGGGAAGAGATCCTTACTCAGGCGAAGCAATCATTCCAGCATGTACACCCGGACAGATCAAGTGCTTTTTATAATGCCTCGGAAAAAAGAACAGATGCGGATTTTATTTTTGCTTCTATCTATACACTGGGGAGCCAATATCATTTAGATCAATTTGAAAAAGATGCTTTTGATTTAATTGTAGTGGATGAGTTTCATCATGCAGCAGCGCCGACCTATGAACGCCTGTTGAATCATTTTGAACCCAAGTTCTTATTGGGCATTACAGCCACGCCTGATCGCATGGACAATAAAGACGTCTATGCCTTGTGTGATGGAAACGTGGCGATTTCGATTCATTTTCTGGATGCCATTGAATGGGCATGGCTTGCACCCTTCAATTATTATGGTGTCTATGATGACACGGATTACTCCGCTATCCCGTGGAGAGGGACCCGCTATGACGAGCAGGAATTGCTGCAGGTCCAACTGCGTGAAGAGTTTGCGGAAAAGATCTTTAAAGAGTGGAACCGTTACAAGCAGACAAGAACAATCGTCTTCTGTTCATCCGTAAAGCAGGCGGTATATATGAACAATTTCTTTCAGCAAAAAGATGTCCGTTCGATTGCACTCCATGGTGAGTCTCACCCCGACGAGCGTAAAACTGCTCGTTCCAAACTGGATTTGGGGGAGCTTGAACTCATTTTCACAGTTGACTTGTTCAATGAAGGCGTCGATATTCCGAAAGTGGATACACTCCTGTTCATCCGCCCGACAGAATCTTTATCTGTTTACACGCAGCAAGTCGGCCGCGGTCTGCGAATTGCAGAAGGAAAGTCGCATTGCGTCATCATCGACTTTATCGGCAATTATCGAAACGCGGACTTGAAGCTGGCTGTATTTAATAAAGAAGAGAGCAAAGCATCAAGTAAAACAATAAATCCGCTTGTGCCTGCAGTGTGCGGATTTAATTTGGACCTGCAAGTAATCGATTTGCTGGAGGAAATGCGCAGAAAAAGAGCGCCTCGTAAAGAAGTACTCGTTATGGCTTATGCTGATTTGAAAAAAGAAATGGGCAGGCGCCCAACATATCTGGAATTTCACCTTCACGCCAACCTCGATGCTAAAACTGTAAAGCAGGAATTTGGCAGTTATTTTGGTCTGCTTGCCTATGCCGACCAGCTGACGGAAAACGAACAAGATGTGTGGCTAAAATTCAAAGCATGGTTTATAGAGGTCGAAAAAACAGCAATGAATAAAAGCTATAAGATGGTTGTTTTGAGTTATATGCTGTCAAAAGGTGAAGAAAGATGGCTTGAACCGACAACTGCGGAAGAAGCGGCACCTTTTTTCCATAACTACTTAACAGAAAAAGAATACCGTATGAACACCGACTTCAGTGATGCACAAGGAAGACGGCTGCGCAAATACGACCAGAAGAAAATAACGGATTTGATTGCGCAGATGCCGATGGCGAAGTGGAGCGGGAGCGCGAAAGACGGCATCGTTTCTTTTGAAGAAGGAATCTTTATGTTCCAGCTGCAGCCTTCTATAGAAGAAAATGAACTCTTATATAAATGGACTCGGGAAATAGCGGAGTACCGCCTGCATGTTTATTTCGAAAGGAAAGCAATTTCTGCAAAAACGAACTGAATTAAAAGATAAATTCAACGTTTTTATGTACAGTACCTTTAATCTATTGGCTATTCTCCCGTAAACAGGTATCATAAAACCAACTACTAAAGGTCATCTGCCAGTCAGGTGGCCTTTAAGCGAGCCAGAAAGCTGTCAGGTTCCACAAACTAATCTTCACGGAGGGGGATTCGAAATTGCCTTATCAATTACGAAAAAACTTTAAGCTGTTCACTTTGAATTCAAACCCGGAATTGGCACAGGAAATCGCAGACTTGCTTGGCTGCGAAATGGGCAAAAGCTCCATTACCCGCTTTAGCGATGGGGAAGTCCAGATCAACATAGAAGAGAGTGTCCGGGGAGCAGAAGTCTATCTGGTCCAGTCGACATCGCAGCCTGGAAACGAACACGTGATGGAACTTTTGATCATGATCGATGCGCTGAAACGGGCGTCTGCGGAAGCCATCAACGTGGTTATTCCGTATTACGGCTATGCGCGCCAGGACCGGAAAGCGAGTTCACGTGAACCGATTACGGCCAAACTGGTAGCGAATATGCTGGAGACGGCTGGGGCGACCCACGTCATCACCATGGATCTGCATGCGCCCCAACTTCAGGGCTTCTTCGATATGCCGGTTGACCAGTTATTGGGCGGAACGGTCTTGTCGAAGCATTTCGCTGACAAGGGCTTGGAAGATGCCATTGTTGTGGCGCCGGATAACGGGGGTCTGGGAAGAGCCCGTAAACTGGCCAATTACCTGGATGTGCCGATCGGCTTTATCGACAAACGCCGGATGCAGCCGGATGAACCTGAAATGATCAATATTGTCGGTGACATCAAAGGCAAAAACGTCATCATCATTGTGGACATCATTGATACGGCAACGACCATCTCATTGGCTGCCAACGTGCTCGCTGAAAATGGCGCGAAAGCCATTTATGCCTGCTGTACGCACGCCGTCTTATCCGGACAGGCGGTTCAACGGATAGAAGAGTCGGCTCTGACGGAACTGGTGGTCACCAATACCATCCATATTCCAGAAGAAAAACGCACGCCGAAAATCAAAATCCTTTCCGTCGCTCCTTTATTGGCGGAAGCAATCGAACACGTTCATAACGAGAAACCGGTAAGTCCGTTATTTGAAAACATTCCGGTCAGCGATCAGTAAAGATCTCCTGATAAATAAATCCATAAAAAACACCGCAGAAAACTTTCTGCGGTGTTTTTGCTGTCTTCTAGACACGTTGGCTTTGTTTCTTATGGAGCATATAAAAGAATGCGGCAATGGCTAAGGAAGCAATAAAGGCGCCGATTGTAACTTCACCTGGAAGCAAGAACATCAAAGCCAAAAAAGCCGCTCCGACTACTACCATGAAGATAGACAATAAGAGATTTACATTCACAGACAGTTCCTCCGTTCAATCAGACGTTTCATCTATCAATCCATTCCCCTTTTTCGGGAAAATAAAAGTAATAACTAAAATCTATGTCATAATAGATTTATACATAAATTGAATTATTAGTAAACTTAGGAGGGGGAGGCAGATGGATTCAAAAAGAACGGCAAAAGAAAACGGGGAACGTGCCCGGCAGAAAGAACTGAAAAATAATCCTGGAGGATCTTTGCGTGATGGAGTGGACGGTGGAGCAGGTAATGGCAATATGACCGACATCGCAGGAGATATGGGCTGGAAAGGCATGGTGCTGTTGATTGTTCTTTTGATTGCAGGCTACGTCATCTACCAACTCTTCTTTAGTTGAAATAGGGTTAGGGGAGGAATTGCAATGGTGTGGTTGAAAATCGGCTTATCTCTGGTGATTTTATTTGCTGTGCTGGAATTGGTGAAATTTCTCTTGAGAAAAATCTTTAAGATTGAGAAACAAAAAACAGAATGGTTTTCTTATAATCATATCAACAAAACCCATCAAAAAATCGATTGGGTTGTCAGAATTCTTTCGACGATCGTACTGATTGCCATTTCATATCTGGTTATTTTCAAAGAGTATTCCATCATCTTTTATCTCATTCCACTTGTGCTGCTCATGGCACTAGACTATATTATTAGGGCATTTTTTGAGTGGAAATACTCGGATCATCCAAAGCAGGCGATCTTGACGATCGGAGAGATGGTGGTTATTGCAACAGCACTGGCTTTAACTATCCAGTATGATTTACTGAATTTAGGCTATTAAAAAAATATTCTTCGGCGAAAGATGTCGCTGGGGATAAAACTTAAAAAACACACCAGCCCCCCTTAAAGGGCTGGTGTGTTTTCATCTTTTATTTAACGACTTCCCGGTTGTTTCTGATAAACAGGGAACCGATCAAGCCAAGAACTGCGGCGATCAATACCGCATAGAACGCGTAATGGGTGCCGAATGCCAAAAACTCAGCGGGGTTGACGGCGCCGAATTCCGCGATGTAATTCTTTTGGCCGGCTGTGAACAAGGTGATGGCGATCGCCGTACCTGCAGCTCCAGCGACCTGCGTCAGTGTGTTCATCGCAGCTGAACCGTCTGCGTACAGTTCCCGCGGCAATTGATTCATGGCATGGGTCTGTGCAGGCATGATGGTCATGGAGATCCCCACGAACAGGATACAGAGAGCGCCAATGACCTGCCATACAGGTGTTGTAGCGGACAAAATCAGCAGGAAGACGATGGCTCCCACGGTGATGAAGGAAAAGCCCAGGCGTGTAAAGATGCGTGCGCCCACTCGGTCAAAGTTGGAACCGACGATCGGTGCCATGATGATGTTCAATAGGTTCGCCGGCAGCATCAACAAGCCCGCGGCAATGGATGTATAGGCCAGGACACTCTTCAGGTAGATGGGAATCAGGATCGCCACGGAAAGGATGACGAACAAAGTGATGACCATCAATACTGTGCCGAGTGCAAACATCGGGTATTGGAAGACGCGCAGGTCGACCATCGGCTCCGGCATCTTCAGCTGGCGGAAGATGAACAGCCCAAGTGCTGCAACGCCTGCCAGAAGCGGTGCCCAGACGGCCGGGCTTGCAAACGGTGTTTCGGCCAATGTCGATAAGGCATAGATGAGGCCCCCGAAAGCGACCGTCGACAGCAGGAGCGAACCGACATCAATTTTCGGTTTGGAGATTTCCGAGACATTTTCGATGTTCAAGGCGCTGATCAACAACAGCACATTCAAGATCACCATCACCCAGAAGATGTAATGCCAACTGCTGGCACTGATGATCAATCCGCTTAAGGTAGGACCAAGGGCAGGACCGGCTGTAATGACCAGGCCGACGATGCCCATCACCGCTCCGCGTTTTTGGATCGGGAATATCAGCATGATCACGCTGAACATAAGCGGCAGGAAAATCCCTGTGCCAATCGCTTGAACCAGACGGCCGGTCAACAGCACGGCAAAACTCGGCGCCACTGCGGCAAGTGCAGCACCGAGTGAAGAAATGACCAATGCGGCGACAACCAATTGGCGTGTCGAAAACCAGCGGACCAAATAGGCCGATAAAGGAACCAGAATCGCCAACACCAATAAATAGCCGGTTGTCAGCCATTGCGCAGTTCCGGCACTGATGGCGTAGTCTTCCATAATGTTGGTCAGCGCCATATTCAACGCGGTTTCACCAAACAGGCCGATAAACGCGCCGAGCATCAGAATGGCTGCCATCGTTTTTGGTTTTTTTACTTGTACATGAGAATTCATAAATCGGTTTCCTTCTATCTATATGTAATTTTAACTTGCCGGCTTTCCCGGACATTCCCTTCTATTGAAGAAATGCATTCACTAAAGCCGTTGAGTCACTTTGCAACTATACAAAAACTCTTCTAAGAACTCAATACTATTCGAAGGAACTCTGGAGTGATTGTGGAAATTCGGACACATTTTCTTCCGAAAAAATGCGATAAATAGAAAGGCGAAACACTGGAAACAGAGAGAGGAAAATAAAATTGCTTCTATATGTTGGAAATGATCTTAAAAGTGATTCGGTATTTTCTGAAACTCCTTACTGCGGCAAGGGAAAAGCCACTTGCAGAGTTGTGCTACCACTATGCTGGAAATCGCAATAGTTTAATCGTCAAATCAAGAAAAAATAGACAGGAAAATGGACGGGATAAAAAATATTGAAACCCGCTTTTAGTTAGAGGGAATGCTGCGTTTTCGGAAAAACAGCAGCAGTTGCGATGCGGCTGCAAGAACCGGCAATTCAAGCAGAGGACCGATCACGAGCGTCAATGCGATCAGCGGCTGGTCGGGAAAAGCGGTGTCCACAAAAAATTAATCAGCAATGAAGCAGAAGCGAATTTGACATTGCCGAAAGCCTGTTTCGCTTGTTGGAGCGGGATTTGCAAGAACGTGAGATAAAGCATCACCATCAGTAAGGGAACGATGAAATGCTCCGCGTTTTCCTGAATCATCTCAATGCGCCCTGCGCCAATGCCGATCACCGCAGCAGATAGAATTATGATTGTATATAGCTTTTCGACTATGTTCATCGCTTTTCCACACCTCGCTGGATTGGAATGTTCCGTAAAATCTTATATTATCATAATAGACAGAGACAGCAGGTTGACAAGACAGGACAAAGTGCTTTTGCGAGAGAACAAAAAAGGTGAGGGGCTGAAATCATTCGTTGCCGCACTGATTTATGTAATTATGAACTTAAGCGGGTTATTGATTTTGTGGTATAGTAACACTAATTACATAACGTGTAGGAATAGGTGCTTATGCAAATAAGCTTAAAAGGGAAGCTTGGTGAAAATCCAACACTGTCCCGCAACTGTAAATTCGGAGCAAGTCATAACAAGCCACTGTGAAAATGGGAAGGCATGATGAGCGTAGATGAAAAGTCAGGAGACCTGCCTTATTCCAGTACACACCAAATACCTGCGTGGAAATAGGTGGTGCTTTGTGCGAATCTGACGTTTATTGAGATTTTAACGTTTTTTTCTTATGCATAAAAAGTGGAAGGCTATTTCTGGAAAACAGAAATGGCCTTTTTTATTTGGGTTATGTAAAAAGAAAAAGGAGGAATAAAAATATGGCGTCACAATCCGGTACTTTTTACGAAGAACAATTCAGGGTATGCGTTATGCAAAGAATGTCAGAAGGCAAATCCACAGACTTAAAATCGTTCCAGCAACAGTTGATTGATGAAAACAAAAAAGAATATGCAACAATCAATTCTGCTTATCTGAAAGTAAAAAAAGAATTACTGGGTTAAGGGAAGCGAAGCAGCGGCTGTACGCTGCTTCTTTTTACATAGGCCAGAGCGAAAGCAAATCACAAAATACATTTATGGATATTTTTGGTATGATTGTTTGAGATAATATTGAAAGGAAGACGCGGATGAAATATCTGGTAGACGAAGAACAGTGGGATTTAGCAGGTTATGCAGAACAGAAAGAAAAAATTCTGGGCAGATTCAATCAAGAAACAGCTGCCTTTTTAAAGAATGATTCATTTCATGATGGCAAGGTCGTGTCGATCGATATTGTGAATCAGGAAAATGGAGAGATGAAAGATCCGACGTCTATCAAGATGGTAATCAAGCACTACAGTGGAGGAATTTATGAAATTCACTGGACCCATGTCCGGAAGTTCTTCATGGATTATGACATTACCCGAAATGTATACGGCAATGCACCTCATAAAATCGTTTTTGGCGGAAGACGGGGTCTCGATGAATGGGGCTATGATGAACTTCTTCCCTTAAGCAAGAGGAAACTCCAGCATGAGATTCGGTTGTTTTCCCGGACAACGATCATCATTCATTGCGCAAATGTGAAAATCAGAAAAATCAAAGCCTGACTGCAACTTAATGCGAATTCAACCGTAAGTAAAAGAAGGGGTTTTTGCCCTCTGTTACTGCGTTTTTTAGAAGATACATAAACAGGATAGCGATAAATGGAAGGGGAGAATAAATTGCTTAACATAGGAGATATCATTTACACTGTCTTATTTTTCATCGCGGTCGTTTTTATTTTTAATTTGGTGAAAAGGAAAATATCGAGGTGAAGCAAAATGGATAGGAAAGTTTTGAAATGGTTTTTGGTGATTCTGGGACTGTCTGCATCTTTAGTGAGCATGGGAATCGGTATCTATGTCTACAACAATCCGTTGGCTGACCATGCGCAATTTTTGCTGCAGCTTCCCTTTTTGCTGGTTACGGTTACGCTGGCTTCGGCCATTGTGTTCAATTGGTTAAGAAAAATCGGTAACAAATCTGCGTGAAGCAATTAAGAGAGAGTTTTCTGCATATACCAGGAGGTGAAGACAATGTTCAATGAAAGTCCGAAATGCTCTGGATGCGGCAAGGAAATCGAAGGGGATGAAGTGGTCTTCATCAAAATGCGCTACCCGAAAAGAAAAGGCTTTATGGAAGTTAAAGTATATTTAAAGAATGAAGGCCAGTTTATCTGCGAAGGCTGTTACGATAAAAAGTAAAGAGATCGATTGGTCGTATACCTGAAAAAGCAGAGAAGGAAAGACCCTTCTCTGCAGCTTGGTTATTCTTCCTCTTCTTGTTTCTCATCTTTATTGTCTTTGAGATCAATCGTGAATCCGTCTTCTTGCTCCGGATCTGCATCACGCACTTCAAATGAACAACCGGCCAATAACAAGGCTGCTAATCCCACTAAAAAAATTTTCCTCATCGGACATCCCTCCTTCTTTTTTATTTCCGAAATGGTATTACTGGAGTATACGGATGGATTCCTGAAAGGTTTCCAATTGACTGGAAATAGTTTTTCCGGGTTTCGGTTTTAGTTGATTGGTTTTGCTGTGTTCTGCAAAGCGATGGAAACCGGGTATATAGAGCTTAGAAGTTTAAGGAGGCCATACTTTGTCGGCGAAATTGAAAATTATTTTCTCGTTTTTTATTTTATTTGGCGCAGTGCTGTTGTTGGCGAAAGTCGATCAAACTTTCAACCTGTATAACACGCCTTACATTCTGATAGCTGCCGGTGTGATTGGCCTGATTTTTTCTTTGCTGGCCACCAACAAGGAAAGCAGTTTGTTGTGCCGGATTGGTTTGCATAAGTACAAACGGGGCCAACGAGATAGCGAAGTGCCGGCCATGTACGTCTACACATGTGAAAGATGCGGCAAGAAGAAAAAAGCGGCTTCGGTTGTTTAATGAAAAGAATGAGGTGAACAAGTGGAATTTACAGATTTTATGCAAGAGAATTTTCCGGATTTAGAACTCACTCCACCTTTGTTTTACAACTGGGATGTTGGCATCCGCTTCGAATTAGGAGTGAATTACAAACGGGGCGAGTGTTCCCCGAACAGCCCCTATCTTAAAGGTGTTTACCACAGGGCGATCACGCTGTTCAATTCCCTGCATCTTCAAGAGGATGAAATTTTTCTGGTCGTAAACGTACATGATTACGGCAAGAACACGAGTTTAAGACGCAAACTGAATGTTTTCTCCAAGTACACAAAAAATCAATCGGCTTTGAACAAATTGAAGCACCTGACACTGCCTTATATCATTCCGGAAGACGATGAAGATGGAAATTACCGGACCCATCGATTTGTCCTGAAATGCAAAGTGTCGGACCTAAGGTATATGCCTTTGTTAAAAGCAATCTGTAATACCGATATGGGATACAAGCCGGCTATCCATCATGATGTTTTCTTTATCAGCCTTGAAAATAAAACCATTTTCCATGTATATGATGACAGGGGCTGTGACTTGGTGGCGGCATCAAAGGAAGACATTCGCCATATGTACAATACGCACAACGATTGGATATTGGATTATGACAGAGATGAGATTGACCAGGTGTTTAAGTGAGGAATGATTAGGCAGTGGAGATTGGGAGATGGAAATCAAATTCAATAGGAAGAGGTGAATGGGGTAGTGGGAGATGGAAACAAGTTAAATCCAGTTGAAGCAGCAAGGCTTTTTGTAAACAAGCATTTTCCTCATTGTGAAGGAGCTTTAGTGGCTGGCAGTGTTATTCGAGGGGAAGCAACGGAAACATCTGATCTTGATATTGTGGTATTCGCTCAACAATTTCACACTTCTTATAGGGAATCGGTGGTCGATTTTGGATGGAGAATTGAAGTATTTGTACATAATTTAACTTCTTATAAAGACTATTTTTTCAGTGATTGTGAGAGAGCCCGGCCTTCGATGCCTAGAATGGTGGCAGAAGGTATGATTTTAAAAGACAAGGGAGCCATTGGCCCGATAAAAGAGGAAGCTAAAGAATTGCTGGATAAAGGGCCTAAAGAATGGTCAACAGAACTAATAAATACAAAGCGCTATTTTATTACGGATGCATTGGATGACTTCATTGGGTGCACTAATCGAGCAGAGGCGATTTTTATAGCCAGTAGCCTGGCAGAATCAGTAAGTGAATTTGTATTGAGAATTAACAAACGATGGGTTGGTACTTCTAAATGGATCATACGGTCATTAAGATACTACGATGTTGAGTTTACCAATCAATTTGTCGAAGCTTTTGACGAATTTTATAAGAACGAAGACAAGCAAAAGATTATCCAACTCGTTGATGAAGTGTTGGAGCCCCATGGGGGACGTTTATTCGAAGGCTTTTCTCTAGGGAAAATCAGAAGGGAGTAAGTACATGAAAAGTTTAGCAATGCATTTTGCGTTGGACCCAATCTTAACCTTAGATAAGAAGCTGGTTCGTCAAAAGAACGGAAAACTTTTGACCGATGTTCAGGGAGAATTAAAGATTATGCTTGAGGAGTCATGCTTCTTTCACGAGCCATCTCTGGCGCTTCTCGAGCTGGGAGTCAGTTTGAAAACGTGGAGGACAAGAGATCCGGGAGCGGCACAGCGTTTTGAGTATTTCACGATGGAACATGATGAAAGAGAAGGCCCCATTTTAGCCTTCATCAAGAAAGGCGAAGACGAGTGGCAACTCTTTTCCATTTGGCAGGAGTTTGAACACAAAGATACTGTCTCTCTTAATGTATTGCTGGGGGCAGTAGACCAATATTTATCTGAATTGGAAGAGCTGTTGATGAACAGATTCCGTATCAGGTATTCTGATTTTGCAAAAGTATAGAATGAGAACCGCGTTCAAGCGCATCACCTCCACTGCGAAGAATTGAGACTAAGTTAAAAGAGGAACAAGTATCCACTCAATGAACCACTTGAGGAGAAACATAAAAACAGTCACAATTACTACTCCAGCTAAAAAGTAGAGGCTTAATCTCGAATTGTCTATAAGGGCACCGGTCAAATCCTTCAAAAAACTGATCATGGTTTATGCCTCCAATTTTATGGATTTGAATTTCTTTAAAGAAGTCAGTTAAACAGTAATTAGTACCTACGATGACGAAATCAGAAAATAAGAGTTTCTTTATTAATGATCATTTTAATCATAATTGGTCTGTCATCATTCTTTCAGCCATTTTATTGGTAAGATGGATCATCAAGGAAAAAACTAATTTTTAAAAAAATATTAGACTAACAAGTTTTCATCAAAACCTCCCAATCTTAATCAGACTGGGAGGTTTTTTTAGAAGTTTTTCTTCGCGATTTGTCTGTGAAAATAAAATAGAAAAGAGTGATGAGCAGCGATTGCATAAAGTTATCCAACCATTCGAATGAACCAATTTTAAAATAATCGAAGGCCATGAGAATAGAAAACACGCCTATAAATGACAGTAAATAAAAATAGGCGCGACTGATTTTCATTTTCCTCACTCATTTCTTTAGGGTTTTCCCGGTGTTCTATTCTTCTTTTTTCAAGTAACGATTGCCTGTATTGATATAAATGATGCCAACCAAGATGATGACGACCATCAAGACAACCCCGGCAATGATGAGCCCTTCCACTTGGAATAACTCCCCTAAAAAGATGAAAACCGTGGAAAACGTAATACCGAACATCATTTTTCCGGTCGCTTTGCATAAAGCCTTTTCGTCGTATTTTGCCTTTTCCTCATCTGAAAGTGTATTGTACCCGGCGATTAGCCAAGCCCCTTTTCCTTGCAGCAGCGCAATACCCAGAATCAAGAGCAATATCATTCCAACCAGTGGAATAAGCATTTCCATCATAATCACCTCCTGAAGAAAAATGGCCTGTATGTACTATACCGATTTGTTTCGGATAAAGTTTCGTTTTCTATAAAAAGATACCAGTTAAAATGTTCTCGGAATTTCCAATCCACCCCGCAAAGAGTCTGAGTTTCCATACCGGCTGACAAAAAAAGAACTCCGTGGCGAGTTCCTTCTTGTTAATCAGCATAAAAGCGCAATTTGATAATACTTAGCGGCCATCTTATAAGCGCGAACTTCGTTATAATGTTCTGCTAGTTCGGTACTGATTTCTTTGGCCAGCAATGAATACTTGCCTTTTTGTGCCAACTGAACCGCCTGCTGCAGTTCTTTCTCATAGGAAGGAAAATCAAAGCGTGCTTTGTAGATCTGGGATCTCAAGTGCAAAAGCTGAATATAGGAATTGGGCAGGTTATACAAAGTGGTCAGGCGAAAGCCTTTCTTTAAATAGTCATCAGCTTCTTCCCAATTCTTTCTTTGAATGCTGATATCACTTAGAACTTCAAGGGCATGAATGGTTTCTTCTTCTTTATCTGCGTTTATGTCATATTCAATGCTCTGGAGCATGTATGCGGCCGCTTGATCGAATTGCTTCTGTTTTTGATAAACGCGTCCATAATTATAAGCCAAAATGGGTGCATAATAATCTTTATTAAACCCCTCCGAGAACTGGAAAAGTTCATCCAAAGTCTTCAATGCGTCATCATATAAATCGTTTCGATGGTATTGGATGGCTAATTGGGCCAAAGAATTTGCGATTCCCCCTTTAAAATCCTGGTCTTTGAAGATTTGCAAGGCCTTTTTCGTATACAGTCTTGCCAGTTCTAAATCTTCATCCATTTTTGTTCGGACTTGAGCCAAGTTCAAATAAGCTTTTGCTGCCCGCAACGATGTTTCTTCGTATTGTAAGGAGTCAAGATGAAGATTCGCGTAAAACAAAGCTTCTGAATAATTCTTATTCGTGTTGAAATATTTGTAAAGGCTATGGAAGTAATAAGAAGTTTCATTCTCGAAAGTGGGTTGGGCAGGTGAAATAATGTTCTTGGCTTGTTCGACTATGGGATGGGCTTCTTCCATATCATTTGCGGTGTAATACGAGATCAACACATAGTAGATTTTAATCAAAGTGAAATTCGAATGGTTTTCCTTCGAATGGAGTTTTAATAAAGCGAGGTCCTGGGAATTGATTTTTCTGAAACTGATATAACTTTCGTAAATCCGGTGGACGTCCGGCTCTACATTCTTCATATTCATATCAAGCAGAAACTCGGCGTCCACTTCCAGTACCTTGGCAATTTTCGTGATGAACGAGTAGGAAGGCTTGGCTTTGCCGCTCTCGATTTTGCTTATGTATGTATTGGAACAAATTCCTTTGATCAACTCTGTTTGAGTCATTCCTTTATGTATCCTGACCTGGCGTATTCTTTCTCCTATTTCCATTTCTTCACCCTTTTCGTTTCAATCTAATGTCATTCTCTCTCTGTTTGACAGCTTACAAAATCAATCATTGTAAAGAAAATAAATTTACAAATTTAGTTGTTTATTTTTTATTATACAATATTTTGCAATATTGCGTAGTGTTAGAAAATTCAGGTACGTAATAATATGAATGTAGCAAGACCACACCAACCAAAAAGAGGAGATGACTTCCATGTCAAGAAAAGAAAAAATCAATGCTTTGAAAAACCCTGAAATCCGTAATCATGAAATTGAAAATCCGGTAGGGAAAACAATGAATGAGCTATCAAGCGATGAGTTAGCTGGAATCCAAGGAGCTTCTGATGTGAATGCAGAAACAACTCCATTGTGCATCGCAGCATCTATTGGCGCAACTATTATCTTTTCAATGAGAAATTGCTAATCTAACCTAAACTAAAAAAATTGGAGGAATTAAAAATGACTAAACAACAAATTATCAATGCGTGGAAAAACCCTGAAATTCGTGATGGTGTTGAAAAAGTAACGCCTCATCCATCTGGAAAAGCATTTAACGAATTGACGTTGGACGAGCTTGCAGAAGTGCAGGGCGCCTCAGACGTAGCGCCTGAAACTACTCCAGCTTGTGTGGCAGCATTTGCGACGGGCTTGCTTTTCTCAATCAAATTTTGCTGATCAACTTTTAATAGTGGAGGATATTCCTCCACTATTACTTTTTAAAAATAATGAATTTGAGAATGTCTATGACCAGTCGTATGCATTCTCAAATTTATCATGAAAAGGAGTGGAAGAGATGGAGAAAGTATCAACCCGAACAAACCATAGTGATTACATCCATGCCCTGTTTAGTTACGAGAGAAGCCGTTTTTTAAAGGAGGAAGGAATTGATCCGGCTCCAGCTATTAATAAATGGAGAAAACGCCTTTCCATGACTTCGGATGCCATTTTTCAATCTAAACTAGCTGTGGCAGGCCTTTCTGAACAACAATTTGCGGAAATGATTACGCCGCTTAGTGAAAAGAACCTGGACGAAAAGCAACTTCAAGAACTGGCAGCCTTCTTAAAATCAGAGATGAACTTAGACCTTGTGATAGAAGGGTTGAATCTATCTGAGCAAAATGAAAAAATGAAAGAACAACTCGATTTGGGATTGTTTATCCGCCCGTTCCTTTCTTATATCTCCAATCGGCTTGATTTGGCATTGGAAGAGCTTTCGCGCACCCAACCTGCCAATATCGAAAAGATCAAAGAAACGCTGATGTTTGCCATTGGCACCCAATTGATCACTCAGGCGTCCCGATCGATCGTTTTGGAAATGCATGTTTCCAAGTTGAAAGATGAACTTTACGGTTCGACAGCAGAAGAAAGATTCCAGTCGTTCATCAGAGAAAAAGCTTTAAATCCTTCAGAATTGATGAAGTTTTATGAGGAATATGCCGTGTTGACCCGAATCCTTATTCTCCGGAGTGAATTTTTTGTTGAAAATATCAATCTTACCTTAGCAAGATATATGGATGATTTCGATTCCATGTCAAATGCGTTCGGTTTAGACAACGACGAGCTGGATTCCATTGAATTTGGACTGGGAGATACCCATCAGAAAGGCAAGACAGTCGGTAAATTTGTGTATAAAAACGGAAAAACAATCATCTACAAACCGAAAGGGCTTTCCATCTCCTTAAAATACCACGATTTATTGGATTGGATTGCAGAAAGAGCGGAATTCCCGACATTGTCTCCTTATAAAATTCTGGATTTTGGAACACATGGCTGGGAGGAATGCGTATTATACAGCAGCTGTCTTACGCAGCAGGAAGTGAAGCATTACTACCAGCGATTCGGTGTTCTCTTGGGGATGATGCATTCGATCAAAGGCGCTGATTTCCACTTGGAAAATATTATAGCAGGCGGCAACACGCCGTATATTATTGATCATGAAACTTTATTTCACCAAAGCCCGAAACTGGATTTCCCGGATTCCGTTGAAGTTGACTTGAAGTATGAACAGGCCAATTCTGTAGTGGGCACCGGGCTGCTTCCGATTGCCATGTTTAAGAATGCGGAAGGAAAAGGGATTGATCTCAGTGCGCTCAACGGAAAAGAGCAAGAGTTGCCTTTTAAGGTATTGAAGCTTGAAAATGCCATGACCGATGATATGAAATTTTCCATGCAGTCTGAACGCTTCCGCGGCGCCAATAATCTTCCCACTTTGAATGGGGAAGGTGTCGATGCAGAAGAGTATTTGGAGGACATTTTAATCGGATTTGAAAATATTTTTAATTTCTTTATCGATTATAAAGATGAACTGCTGGGCTCCAAAGGGCCGATTGAATCATTTCGCAATGAGAAAATCCGTGTTGTAGCGAGGGCTACTCAGCAGTACTTCAACTTTCTCAATGAATCCAGCCACCCGGATTATATGAGAGATGCGCTGTATTTGGAAAATCTGTACGATCGTTTATGGTTTTATCCTTATCATGACAAGCGCATCATCCCCCATGAAATTTTGGATCTGATGGCAGGCGATATTCCGTTCTTTAACTCGCTGGCTGATTCAAGGGATCTTTATTCGAGTACTGGAGTGAAAATTGACAATGTGTTCGCCCAAAGCGGGTATGAAATAGTGGTCGACAGAATCCGGAAATACGACCTTGATGAACTTCAAACCCAGCTTGGATGGATCCGAACCTCGCTTGTCGGATCAAAAAAAGAGGAAGCGGACGTTCAAGAAGAAAAGTGGGCCGACGAAAAAGTGCCGAGTGATGTTGATTTGCTGTTTTTGCATGAAGCGAAATCCATTGGAGAGGAAATTTTGAGCAAGCTCCGCTATTCAAAGGCGAAAGACAAAGCTTCTCTCTTGTGCTTGTCGCCGAATAGCGAAGGAACCTGGTCGGTAGCGCCTGCCTTGCAAGGCCTTTACGATGGGCTGGGCGGCATTTCCCTCTTTTTCCAATACTTATGGAAAGAAACGGGGGATGAGCGTTATAAACTGGCTGCTGAAGCCACGCTGCAATCAGCTGCTGCGCCGATGGTTGAAAACCAGGGACTGGTTTCTTCATTCACTGGATCCGCTTCTCTTTTGTATCCGATCTTGCATTTCCATAAAAACTTCGGCAGCAATGAATATGAGTGGAAAGTCGACGAAATCAAACAAAAACTAAAGCAGAACGTTCAAAAGGATGAAGTTTTTGATTTCCTTGGCGGAGCTGCAGGGGTTTGCCACGTATTGATGAATTCTTTTGAATGGACAGGTGACCGCGAGTATTTAGAAATAGCGGAACTGTATGGCGAGCATTTGTTGGCAAACCGCCATTCTCCGGCTCCTGGCCAAGCAGCTTGGGCATCAGGAGAATCCGGCAATTATTTAGGCGGCTTTTCACATGGCACAAGCGGCATTGCCCAAAGTCTTTTCAGACTATTCTATCTGACAAAAGACCAGAAGTATCAAGAAGTTGCAGAGAAAGCTTTGCGCTTTGATCAATCGCTGTTTGATAGTGAAAAAGGGGCTTGGAAAGACAACCGGCGCTCTGAAGGCCAATATGCCCATCACTGGTGCCATGGGTCAATGGGGGTTGGGTTAAGCAGAATCATGATGTCTGATTATACCGCCAATTCCACAGTTGGGACGGAGATAAACCAAGCGCTCCAAAATCTTCGGAATCACGGCTATAAGAGCTCGGACTCTTTATGCCACGGAAACTTTGGAGACACGGAACTATTCTTGCAAGCCGGCATGCACTTCCAGGATTCCAGCTTGTCAGAAGAAGCGAAACAAAGAGGATATAATTGTGTGCTGCAAAAAGAAGCGCGCGGCTTTTATCAGGTAGACGGGCCGAAAGGGTTTATCCAGCCCGGCTTATTTACCGGCCTTGCCGGAGTTGGCCTGCAGTTGCTGAGGTTATCGAATCCGAAAGAGGTACCGTCCGTCTTGTTATTGGGTTAACTAGTACAGAAAGAATAGAAAAAGCAGTTCAGTCAAGGGGGATCCGTCCATTGCCCTTATCGATTGAACTGCTTTTTATTATTGATTCTTCATAAAAACCATATAAAGGGAATTTGGTTAAAAGGAGCAGGGTTAGACGGCGTTTTTTCACGCCTTACTTACTGTTTTTTTACCTGTTCTATTCACCTTTCCCGATTCTTTATAGTTAACTTAACAAAAAAATTAAGTTACTAATGGAGGGATAAAACGTATGGTGGTCAGGAAATTAAGCACCAGAGAACGTGAAGTTGCTGTCTTAGTCGCTAAAGGGAAAAAAGATGTGGAAATAGCAACTCTGTTATTCATCAGCCGAAGAAGAGTAGGGGAATTGATTTTTAATATTAAAGAAAAGTGGGAGATTACGTCCCGAGTGGAAATCGGGATCGGTGTGTATCATTTCGGTTGGCTGCACTCCCAGGAAGAGCGTTCGATGGAACACGCTGCCCCCATTCCGTTTTACGCAACAGATCATTATAGGGAAGTCCGAATTTAGAAAGGGGAGGGTTGTATGGCTAGTAAAGTACCCTTCATTGAGCAAATGGAACACAGTGAGTGTGGACTGGCGAGCTTGGCTATGGTATTTGCCTTCCATGGGAAATACGTTTCATTGGCCGAATTGCGGGAAAGCTTCGGGGTGCCCAAAGGAGGGACATCGCTGTATCAGTTGATGCTCATCGGAAAGCATTACGACATGAATGTAAAAGGGTTTAAAGTGGAAAAAGAGGCTTTTAAAGACATGGCACTCCCGGCCATCATCCATTGGGAAAACAAGCATTATGTTGTGTTGGAATCCATTTCTAAAAAGCATATTGTGGTTGTGGATCCGGCTTTGGGCAGAAGAAAAATCCGCCACGAAGAGTTTGATGAAAAATTTACCGGCTTTGTCCTTTGTTTAACTCCAACGGAACGATTTGTGAAAAGCAAAGGGCCTTCGCACATTAAATTCTTTTTATCGTTTGCACTCGGAAAGCCGAAATTGATTTTTCTGATCCTGTTTGGCTCTTTGGTGCTGCAGCTTTTCACTCTGGTGGTGCCATGGATGACCACTTGGATAACGGACAATATCATCGTACCGAAGAATGGGAATGCGATGAGTTCCATCGGAATTGGCCTCTTTGTATTATTCATCAGTTTCCAGATTCTTTCGTGGTTTAGAGGCTTTCTCGTCGCTAAACTTCAGACGACCATCGATCAATCATTGATGGAGACGTTCATCGGGAAGTTATTGACATTGCCGTACAATTTTTTCGAAAATCGTTCGGTCGGTGAATTATTGTTTCGGGCCAATTCCAATGTATACATTAGGCAAATCCTATCCACAAAGGTTATTTCCTTTCTGATAGACGGCATTTTGGTATTCACTTATTTAGCCATCATGTTCCACTATTCTGTCCGGATGACCACAACAGTGCTGCTGATTGGCATTACCGTCTTTACCTTGCTGGTGGCCAGCACAAAAGTTTCGAAAAAGTTATCGGATCAAGATGTATCAGCGCAATCAAAAGTCCAAAGGATCTTATCGGAAAGCATCAATGGCATCAGCGATATTAAAGTGATGGGGCTTGAGAATATGGTGTTCTCTGAATGGAACGGACTTTTCCATGACCAATTGAAAACTGCAGAAAAGCGCTCGATTTGGGTGTCGTCGGTCAACACGGTCGCTTCCTCTGTCCAATTCATCCTGCCGGTTTTTCTTTTATGGTACAGCAGCTCCGCCATTTTGAGCGGTTCAATGACTTTAGGCACTGTACTAGGATTTAATGCTTTGGCGATGGCTTTCATCACACCCATCATTTCTATTGGCAGCGGCTATGGAGAGTTGACTTACCTAGGTTCGTATCTCCAACGCTTATATGATGTCATGCAGGCAAAATCAGAAGTCGCAGATCCGGAAAGCGAAGCATTGAAAATACAAAATTTGGCGTTCAAGGGAGACATTGAATTTGAAAATGTGTTTTTCCGGCATAATCATTTCAGCGAAATGGCTATCAAGGATGTGTCTTTCAAAATAGCGGCTGGAGAGAAAGTGGCTATCGTTGGATCTTCCGGATCCGGAAAAAGTACGATCGTCAAACTGCTTTTGGGCCTCTATTCCCCTACAGCGGGAAAAATCAAATTTGATGGGCGAGAGAGTTCGATGATCAATCTCGCAGCGCTGCGCAAATCCATGGGAGTCGTATTCCAGGAAGCACGGCTCTTCAATAAAACGATAGCTGAAAATATCACTGCCCAAAGAACAGCCATTGAGAAGGAAAGCATCATCAAGGCTGCCAAAAAAGCCAATATCCATAAAGAGATTATGGAGCTTCCATTGAACTTTGATACCACTGTCTCTGAATTTGGCGCAAACTTTTCCGGAGGGCAAAGGCAGCGGTTATTGATCGCGCGGGGGTTAGTCGCAGATCCGCCTATCCTTGTTCTCGATGAAGCGACCAGTGCCTTGGATACCTTATCAGAAAGCATCATCGATAATGAGCTTAACTATATGTCGTGTACGCGTGTTGTTATTGCCCATCGATTAAGCACAGTCCAGAACGCCGATAAAATCATCGTGATGGATGAAGGGCAAATCGTGGAAATCGGCAATCATGAAGAATTAACAAAAGCCAAAGGCTATTACTACAATTTATGCAAAGCACAAACCTTGATAGGAGAGTTGAAAAATGAACGTTCAGCGTAACGCACCAAAAACTTTTTTAGTGATTGCTTCTTTAGCCGTCAGCATGAGCTGCTTAGGGCCGGCTGTACAAGCTTCCGAACCTTCTGCACCATTCAGGCAAGCAGAAGAAAGGGAGTCCTCCATGATTTACTTGTTTCAGGAAGGGACTGATCTGGACGCGGTTGCCGAAGATATTCAGGAAGTTGACGCCAAGGCATCCGTAGCACTGATGAACGAAATTGACACCCTGACCGTCCAAGCTTCCGGGCATGCCCAAAGTGAGGAGATTGTGGAACTTGTCCAGCGTAAATACGGATCACTCGTTGCAGAAAAAGGGGAAGACCAGACGGTTAATGCCGGCGATGTCCAACCGGATGGCGTGCCGCTGATTTCGCCATTGGCACCGATGCTAGTAAGCCGCCAAGCTGCAGCTTCCGCAAATCAGGACCCGGAGAGCGGGGAAAGCTCCGCGTACCAGAAATGGTTATGGGATATTGATTTAGTCACCCGAAACGGGGCAAGCCGGGCCATGCAAAGTGGAAATCACAGCGTGAAAATCGGAATTGTAGATAGCGGCCTGGATTTCAATCATCCGGATTTAAAAGCCAATATTGTGTCGAAAGGCCGCTCTTTTATTGAGGGAGTGGCAGATACGCAGGATTACATGGGACATGGCACGATGGTGGCCGGATCGATTGCTGCCAACGGCCATATAAAAGGAATTGCCCCGGACATCGGAATCGTGCCTTATAAAGTGTTCCACACCGGAAATGCCGATTCCAGCGATGTCATCGAAGCGATCGTAGCCGCAGCGAACGACGACATGGATGTCATCAACTTAAGTTTAGGCGTTTATAAGTCCTTGAAAAACAAGGAGGAAAAAGCTGTGTATGAAGCTTATAAACGGGCATTGAAATATGCAGAAAAAGAAAACAGCTTCGTAGTCGCTTCTTCCGGTACAGAAAATGCAGGATTTGATATTTTTAATGCGAAAAAATTGGCAGTTGCCCGTGGCTTCTCGAAAGATGCCCAACTCCATATGCCTGGAGGATTAGGCCATGCCTATACAGTAGCTGCAACAAACAAAGAGAATGCTTTAACTTTCTACTCCAATTATGGAAAGAACGTCTCAATCGGAGCACCAGGGGGGGACTACGGGCCTCTTGCGGATCAGGGACTTTATGATGTGAGGCATATGACCCTCACCACCTATCCGACTAATCTGGCGCAGTCAGTGACTAGCCAGTACGCCGGGTTTGAAAAAGGTTATGAATTCATGACAGGTACGAGCTTGGCGGCGCCTAAAGTGTCCGCAACCGCCGCCCTGGTAATTGCGGAATACGAAGAAGTACATGGGAAAAAGCCCAAAGTACGTGAAGTTGAAAAAATCTTGGAAAAAGGCGCGGTGAAGGGAGACTCCAAAAAGTTTGGAGCTGGAATTGTGAATGCGCATGATTCACTCCAATTAATCGGCCAGAAGAAAAAATAAAAGGAGGGACCAAGATGAGAAAAAAATTCTTTGGCTTTTTGCCCAAAAAAGAAAGTGCATCAAAAACCAATTATCATGCAGCTGAACTTTCGGAAAAGGAAATGATGGGAGTTGAAGGAGCTTCTAGTGCCTATTTAGAACATTTTTACGAACAGGATAAAGTGAAAGGTGTATTGGATCCCATTTATCAAAAAGCATTTTAAATAAAAGAAGTCATTCAGCAATTAAGCTGAATGACTTCTGATCAATAGAGATATTAGTAACCTTCAGGTTCTCGGTCGAATAACCCGATAATCTCCTTCACATCTACTTTGATGGCAACTTTAGGCGACTCGGTTTGCGGTGCATCAGAGGCTTGAAAAGCAGATGCAGAATCAGTGGCTGTGACAAGAGAAGCAAAAAGTGTAAGGGAAACGAGTAATTTTTTCATGAATGATAATCTCCTTTTTGTTGGATATTTTTTTCTTATATCCATCATAAGGCGGGAAACTGGTTGAAAAAAATTGGTAAAATTCGCTCTTTTATTCTTGATGAAATCTTGGATTTAAACAGGTTTTTTTACCCGAAAACTGTTAAGTAACTGACGCAATGAGCAAAATGCTAAAAAAACTTAAGGAAGGAGGATGCGCAATGGAGATTGCCTTTCCATTTACCATTTACACAGACACGGAAACTGACATGCACTTATCGAACAACAAGCCGCTGATCCACTTGAATACACTGGCCCAAATTTGTTTCCGCGCTTTTTCCCAGGCATCGGGTCTGCCAAAGCCTGAAATTGTCATTCTCGATGATAAAGCTGTAGAAGGGGTTAGCCAGTCGGGTCGATTCGAGATGGATTTTGATCACAATTACTTTAAAAAAGTAGGGGAAATCAGTTCAGAGCTTGCAAAAGAAAAAAGATTTCGATTGGGCCTTTTGTATGAAAAGAATGCCGAAGAAGAACAAGTGATTGAAAGCTACGAAAAGGCGGTTCTTCTGCACGGAGAATTAACAATTGTCCGCGAAAGCAAACAACTGGATTCAAAAGAAACAGCCATTCAATGGATTACAGACTAAGGAGATGATTTCATGAACAAGCTATTGCAATATGGACTCTTAGCGATTGCGGGTGTACTGGTAGTCGTAGTGTATAAAACATTTTTCTAAAGAGAGGAAGATAGATGATGAACCTGACAATAAACGATGTGAACAAGCATTTCGGACCGTATCATGCAGTAAAGAACTTGTCTTTATCAGTAAGCCAAGGCGAAGCCGTGGGACTGCTGGGACGAAACGGCGCAGGAAAAACGACGACGATCCGGATGATTCTCGGGTTATTGCAGCAGGAAAGCGGAAGCATCGAATGGGGAGGAAAGTCATTCTCACGGAAAGAAGTCAAACTGGGCTATTTGCCTGAGGAAAGAGGGCTTTATCCGAAGATGAACATGATGGACCAACTGGTTTATTTTGGCCAATTGGAAGGCATGAGCAAGCGTGCTGCAAAGCAGGAGGCGATGAAATGGATTGAACGATTGGAAATAAGCCAGTATATCAAAAAAGACACAGGAGATTTATCGAAAGGAAACCAGCAAAAAATTCAATTGATCGCTGCGCTTATGCATGATCCGGATTTGATTATTTTGGATGAACCTTTCAGCGGACTTGATCCTGTTAATGCCCAAATGTTGGAGCAGGTGATAGAAAGTCTGATTCAAGAGAAAAAAACCTTAATCTTCTCAAGCCATCGAATGGAGAGCGTTGAATCATTTTGCGATCGGGTCTATTTGATGAAGCAAGGCGAGGTCGTGCTTTCAGGATCCATCTCGGATATCAAGACCCAATACGGATTTAAGTATGTAAATATCGAATCTACCCAGCCCCTGGAAGAATATTTGATGGGCTTGCAAACTGAGTTTATAAAAAAGGGGAAAGAATATCAATTACAGGTAAAAACCATGGATCAAGGGTTATACCTCATCGAAAAAATAAAAAGCTTGGTTCCGATTCGGAAAATCGGCATCGCCGATCCATCATTAAACCAAATCTTTATTGAAAAGGCAGGGGATTGAGATTGAGAAATTTTTATCTGGTCTTTAAACAATCTTTTCGGGAAAGAGTGACTTCGAAGTCCTACCTTACGACAACGTTTGCGTTGATTCTGATTTCCATATTCGCCATTTCATTGCCCAGCATCTTGGAGAATTTTGCGGATCCGAAAGAAGAAATGGTGGTTGTATCCAATGCCGCCGATATAACTGTCTCGGAACTGGAAAAGCAATTGACCGATTGGGAGTGGAAAGAAGGGGCACAACAGCAGATAGAATCTTTGAAAAAAGAAGCGCAGGAAGGAAAAATTGCTGGCTTATACCTAATTGATGACAATGCCAGCAATTATTCTGTGACCTATTTTTCCAAATCGAATGACGTCGCTTTAAATTCGTCTCTGTCCCAGTATCTTCAGGCGAAGAATACGCAAAGAATTGCCGATAGCAACGGTATGTCGGAAGCGGATCAACAGTCCTTGTTCGTTCCGGTTGCCATGGAAAAAGGACAATTCACTTCAGAGAATGAAGTATCGGTGTTTGTGATTTACTTGATGCTGATGTTCATTTTGATGGCAGTTATGATGTATGGCACAACGATTGCAACCGGCGTCGCCTCAGAAAAAGCTTCACGGGTCATGGAAGTAATGGTGACAAAAGTAAACCCGCTGGCGATGATTTTCGGTAAAATATTCGGAATCGCTTTAGCAAGCCTCATGCAGTTCGCCGCTTTCTTTGGATCTGTTGCGTTGTACTTGAAATCAGGGCTTGTGGAACCCGCACAAAGTTTAGGGAATTTTGACTTGAATCTATCGGCGCTGACAGTCGAGCATTGCGTGTACTTCTTCATCTTCTTTTTATTGGGGTATTTATTATATGCTTCTCTATATGCGGTGTTCGGTTCCATGGTCAGCCGTCCTGAAGAACTGAACGGAACGACGATGCCAATTTCTATTCTCTTGATGGTCAGTGCTTTCTCGGGAATCCTTTTTGTCATGGATGACCCTGCATCAACGCTATCCAAGTTCATGGCAACATTTCCGTTTACCTCACCATTCAATATGATTATTCTGATCATGAAAGACGCTGCATCATTTGGGGAAATCGCTCTATCCATCGGCTTGCTGGTGATCACCACCTTTGCATTCGGTTATTTTGCAGCAAAAGTCTATCCGAAAGGCATCCTTCACTTCGGAGAAAATTTGAAACTGCGTCAGCTTATTATGAGGAAGTCATAAATTGCTTCTCTGGTTGTGTTTGCAAAAACGCGCTTTTGCGGTAAGCTAAATGAAAGAATAATTGAATAACCGTAACAGGTGCCCTTCGGGGAGAATAGGGAATGAAGTGAAAATCTTCAGCGGTCCCGCCACTGTAACGGGGAGTTTTACAGATTTGCCACTGGAGATTGGTCCGGGAAGGCCTGTAAAACGGTGATCCGGAGCCAGGAGACCTGCCTGCTTACGTTCTGCTTATAGATCATGGAAAAGTCTTTAGTTTATTTGTTCACGCAAATAAACTGGAGGCTTTTTCTTTTTAATTCAGGAAGGGGAAGAGAAGGATGAATGTATTGCAGCAAACAATGGAGCGTATTCAAGGGTTGGACCAGGAAATGATGGAGAAAGCGCGGGAGCGTGTGGACAGCCTGATCAAGCCGCCGCGCAGTCTTGGCAAGCTGGAAGAGCTCGCTGTGCAATTGGCTGGGATTTCGGGAGAAATGTATCCAGTGTTTGATCGAAAAGCGATTATCGTGATGGCTGCCGACCACGGCGTTTATGAGGAAGGGATTTCTTCCAACCCGCAGGAAGTGACATATGCGCAAACGATGTTCATCGCAAAAGGCATCACCGGAGTCGGGGTGCTGGCAAAAACAGCGGGAGCGGAAGTGGTCACCGTCGATATCGGTGTAAAAGGAGACTTTCCGAATGATGCAGGAGTGATTGACCGGAAAATCAGGCAAGGCGCAGGCAATATTGCGGCAGGACCGGCGATGACGATAGAAGAGGCGATCCGTTCGCTGGAGACGGGGATTTCCATCGCAGAAGCGGAAATCCAAAAAGGCGCCAATCTGTTGGGGACCGGCGAAATGGGCATCGGCAACACCACGCCGAGCACAGCCATTTTATCGGTGCTTGGACACATTCCGGCTGAAGAGATTACCGGCAAAGGTGCAGGCGTCGGCAGTGGAGGAATCTCGCATAAAGCCCAAGTCATTAAGAAAGCCATTGAAACGAACCGGCCGGATAAAGACAATGCCATCGACGTTTTGGCCAAAGTCGGTGGACTGGAAATCGGCGGCATGGCAGGTGTCATGATCGGAGCGGCAGCAAACCGCGTGCCGGTTGTACTGGATGGGTACATCTCCACCATTGCGGCGCTGATAGCGGTGTCGATCGAACCGAAAGTGAAATATTACCTGATTGCTTCGCATGCAAGCGCTGAACCGGGCGGGAAAAAAGCAAGTGAATTGCTGGGCATCCAGCCGGTGCTGCATATGGAGATGTGTTTAGGTGAAGGGTCGGGCGCCGCTTTAGCATTCCCACTTGTAGATGCGGCCTGCCGGATAATGAAAGAAATGGCCACGTTTTCGGAAGTTGGCCTTAAGATTTGATGAAGAGAGGAGAAAAAGATGTTTACTGAAGAAGAAAAAAGAGGTGTATATAAAGCAATTTACACTAGAAGAGATATTCGCAGCTTTTTGCCGACGCCTGTCCCGGAAGAACTGATCACCACTATTCTGGAGGCTGCACACCATGCGCCGTCCGTAGGGTTCATGCAGCCCTGGAATTTCATTGTGGTATCTTCGCCCGAAATGAAAGAAAAGCTGGCCTGGGCCGCAGATAAGGAGCGGCGGGCACTGGCCATTCATTACGAAGGGGAGAAAGAAAACAAGTTTCTTGGATTGAAAGTCGAAGGCATAAAGCAGGCACCCGTAACGATTTGTGTAACTTGTGATCCGACAAGAGGCGGCTCCCATGTCCTGGGGCGCAATTCCATTCCTGAAACAGACGCTTTATCTACGGCCTGTGCCATCCAAAATATGTGGTTGGCTGCCTGTGCAGAAGGCTTAGCGATGGGCTGGGTAAGCTTCTATAAGAAAAACGACGTCCGGGACATCCTGGACATTCCGCCGCATGTCGATCCGATCGCCCTTCTGTCGCTTGGCTATACGCAAGATTATCCCGACAAACCGATTTTGGAAGCAGCGGGATGGGAAAAAAGGCGTTCGTTAGAAAACCTGATTTTTGAGGATATATGGAGTGGGAATTAGAGCTTTTGTAAGTAATGAAACAGCTGATGACAAAAAAGAAAAGCCATTTAAAAAGGAAAAACTTTCTCAAAAGTTTTTCCCTTTTTTATAGACAGTTATATCACTTAATGATATATTACTTTTAGACATATCACAAAGTGATATAAAGGAGTGGGAATATGAAATCATTAGAGCAGCTGACGGATTCCGTTTTTTACATTATGGCCGCTTTCACAACACCAAGGCACGGCTACGCAGTAATGAATATAGTGGAGGAGATAACGGATGGAGCGGTAGTGATCGGACCGGCATCCCTTTATACGATCATTAAAAAACTGACAAATGAAGCGTATATTGAGCTTTACGAAGATGCGGATTCCAGGCGCAAAGTCTATATGCTGACGGCTTTGGGAAGAGAAGTCTTAAAGCAGGATATTGAACGAAGAAAAACGATGGTCCAATTTGCAGAAACAGGATTACAAGGAGGAGAAGCCTGATGAGAAACAAAAAATACATGATGTCCGGTGGATTAGCATTTTCAGAACAAAGTGATTTGAAAAAGTTGCGGGAGAAAGCGGCGCAGGGCTGGAATGTTAAACGCTTTAAATTTATGGGATACCAACTGGAAAAAGGCGCACCGGAAGACGTGATTTTCAGCATCGATTACCGTGATTTTAAAAAAGGCGAAGAAGAGGAATACTTCGAGATGTTTGAAATGGCTGGTTGGAATCATGTCAGTTCAAATGCCGGCATCCATTTGTTTAAAGCCTTGCCGGGCACAAAGCCGATATACAGTGACAAAGAATCGTCTGTCGATAATCTGGTCCGCCAGCAAAAGCCCTTGATTTCCATTTCCATCGTTTGTGTATTAATCACAATCATCAGTTATGTACTGTCCCAAATGGGTCCGGATCTCGTTCAAACTGTTTTTCATGTGCTGTTTCTCAGCTTTGTGGTACTTACTTTCCCGGTATTGATGACCGCGGGTGCCATCACATTTCAGCTATGGAGAGCAAAACGCGTTCACGTATAGAAAAAATGGATGTAAACATAAAAAGAACAGGCAACGCGTATCCAATCGCGTCTCCTGTTCTTTTGAAGTTGGAACTGTATTGTTTACTGATTGACTGGACCTTTATTGATTTCCGTCAGTGCAGAATTGACTTCGAAAATCTTGGCATGGACCGGTGAAATGCCAAACCCGGCTAAGCGCTTGGTGTGCATATCGACGTATTTTTCAGCGGTCTCTTTTGTTTGGAAAAGATATATACCACCGGCTTCCTTTGTTTCCGGGTTTTCAGTCCAAATCTTCCACAGAAAGCCCTCTTCCTCGTTGATGCTTTTCGCCAGTTCTGTAAACGCTTCTGCCATTTCATCTCCGAAAGGGCCGTCCATCTTAAAATCTACTTGAAGAATATATGCCATGGTGTTTTCCTCCTTATTTTGTAGCTGGTGTGAAATACGATTCCCCTAAAATTTCATGGGCCTGATAATGGCCAGGGGCGAGTTCTTTTTCAATAAATGCGTTTATCTCAGCTGGTTCCACATCGTACATCACTTCAATTTCCTTGGAAAACAGCAGTTGTTCTTTTTCCAGCAGCTGAGAAAGTGCAGGTTGCGGCTTGGCTTGCAGTTCTTCCTCATTCAGCACTTGCTTCAAGCCGTTTACATAGGATTCGAACGGCCGACCGCCGACAAGTTTGACGCCTTTGTTGTCTTCATTGACCATGATGATGGAAGGGAATCCTCGGGCGCCCAAGCTTCTGGCCAATGCAAAATCTTCATTCAATGCCTGCTGTCCGGCTGCTTGTTCCGCCTGCTGCACAATGGTTTGACCATCAAGGCCCATCTGATTGACGATGTCGATCATAACGGAAGCCTCTGAAATGTTTTGGTTGAATGCGAAAAGGGCTTCTCTTGCGCGGCGCAGGTATTCATTCGCCTTGGCTTCGCTATGGACATCCTGAATCACTTTAAAGACGCGGGAAGGAGGATAAGACGACTGGACAGGATTGTCGATCATCAATGATCCGTCAATCGGCATTCTTGAATGGTCGCCGACTTCTCTCCAATGGCCTGCGACGTCGGCTGGCTTATAGATGCCATTTGCAGGATCGATGGGCCCGTCATGCCATTTTTCCAGTAAGCCGCCCATAACGGTCTGGAAGTTGAAATGTTCACCGTACTGTTCTGTGAATCGGCGCAACACCGGTTCGATGGCCCAGCAATGGGAACAGATCGGATCTGTTACATAATAAAGCGTAACTGATTTTTGAGGCTTGCTGAAATCAATGAGTCCGGTTTCCTCTTCTTCTGCAACGCCGCAAATGCCTGTTTCGATATCGCACATCAGATTGTTATTTTTCATTTTTATTTCCTCCTCCTGCTAAATTGGGTGTAGCTGAGTGTTTTCGGTTAGCTTATTTGCTTTACAATTCGATCTTAAGCCATAATGAAAGCAATCAACACCAATAGTTCCGGTGATTTGTCGCTTATGCAACACATTCCGGAAATTGTCGGAAAAGGAGTGAAAGCCGAATGGCGCAAACCAAGACGGACCCACGTGTAATCCGGACCCGTAAATTGATTATGGATTCCTTCATCACACTATCAGAAGGAAAAGAGTTTAAGGATATTACGGTAAAAGACATCACAGCCGAAGCCATGATTAACCGCGCGACGTTCTATTACCATTTCGAGGATATATACGATTTATTGGAGAAGGCCTTATCGGAAGTTTTATTAGTGAATCTGGATTCAAACACATACCGGCACGATGAACTGAACGAAGAAACGTTCGTCAAAATCTTCGAGGCGGTCACTAATTTCCAAACCTCCCTCTCGAACCGGTGCCACCGGGGATACGAGGATACCATCGCCCGGATTATACGGGAACAGCTCGAAGTCCTGTTCCATAAACTATTGGTGAAGCAAAAAGGAATCGAGCAAGAAGGAGCCCTTAAAACTACTGCGGTCATGCTCAGTTGGGGAATCTACGGGGCATCGGTGGAATGGAAAAGGAACAGCCAAGCCTCTCCGGAAGAATTCATCAAAGCGGCTGTCCCTTATATCGAGCATGGCATTCATTTTAATAAGTAAGGAATGAAAAGTGGGGAGGCGATGGGATGGCAAGCATCCAGGATATTGCCAGAATAGCAGGCGTTTCTGTTGCGACTGTTTCACGTGTGTTGAATAACCATCCATATGTGACGAAGGAAAAAGTAGAAGCGGTGGAAAAGGCCATTGCAGAAACGGGATATATCCAAAACATCAATGCCATCAATTTGAAAAAAGGCAAAACAAACCTGGTGGGAGTCGTGCTGCCCATCGTGGATCATCCGTATTTTTCGCAATTGATACAAGGGATCTCTCAAGCGGCAGCAAGCCATCACTATAAGCTGGTTCTTTACCAGACCGGTTATCATGAAGGCCAGGAAATGGAAGCGTTGGAGATGTTGAAGCTCAAGCAAATCGACAGCCTGATCATTTGTTCGAGAAAAGTTTCGCTGGAGACCATCGAGCGCTATCGCCAATACGGCACGATCGTGTTATTCGAAAACGGGGGAACCACGCCATTAAGTTATACCTTCGTTGATCATTACGCCTGTTTTATGAATGCACTGGCTTACCTGTATGATAAGGGACATCGGGAAATTGGATTTTCCATCAATCGATCCGATGGCACAAACAGCAGATGCCGTGAACAGGCATACCAAGATTTTCTGAAAATGCAGGGTCTGCCTTATCATGAAGAATACACGGTGAAGGATTGCCTGTACCTGGAAGATGGTGAACGCATATTAGAACGGTTTTCGCAGCTTCAGCGCCGTCCAACAGCTCTGCTGGCAACGAGTGATCAAGTGGCGGCTGGCATTGTGATTGCCAGTTCCAAATACGGCATCTCCATTCCGGAAGATTTGGCGATCATCGGATTCGATAATCACCCGATCGCCAAAGCGATGGACATCACCACGATCGGCATCCCTTTGAATTCCATCGGCCAGCTTCTGTTCGGCCAGACCTTATCAAAAGAGATGTCACACGAAGAAGTTGCCGTCCGCTTGATTGAAAGGCGGACTGTTTGAAGAGCTTTTGTATACGACAAAAAGCAGCGTGATCGTTAAACAGTAATGGCAAAGAGTCTGGTGCAATCATGCCCCGGAAAGGGTTACACTCACAAAAGACATCTCCAACTGCCACAAATCAACGAAAGCTGCTTCTTGTTTTCAGCATACGGTATGATATCGTTCTCAGGTCAAGGAGATTCCTGTAATTCTTTTGAGGATCGCACTCAAATAAATAAGGCGAATCGCATCTTACTTGCGATCCGCCTTTTTTCGTTTACACGTTCTGTTTGCTTTCCACTGTCGTACCTAGATTATGTTCCATATAATCCTTGCCCCATTCATACATCGAGTCAAGAATGGGAATGAGGGTTCTTCCTTGGTCGGTGAGGGAGTATTCCACTTTCGGCGGAACGACCGGATAGATTTCGCGGTGCACAATCAGGTGTTCTTCCAGTTCGCGCAATTGAGTCACCAGCATGCGTTGCGTAATGCCCGGCATCAGGTTTTTCAGTTCGCCGAATCGTTTTGTTCCTTCTTTGCCCAAATGCCACAGGATCAGCATCTTCCACTTGCCGCCGATAATGGAAAGGGTCAGTTCTTTTTCACAATTAAAGCTCTTTTCTCCCAAGTTGGGCATCTTCTTCGCTTCCTTCCTGCGTTGTGCCAGCGTTTGCCGGTTCCAAAATGAATTTGTCGATGGCGTACATTACACCTTCGTCATTGTTCGAGAGGGAAATATAATCCGCCATGTCCTTTACTTCCTGGACGGCATTTCCCATGGCGATGCCGAAACCGGCTGCCTTCAACAGTTCAGCATCGTTGTGGTTGTCGCCGATGCCGATGATTTCTGAACGGTCGATGCCCAACTCGTTCGCCAAGAACAAAAGGGCGCTTCCTTTATTGGCTTCCGGATGTGTCACTTCCAGGTAAGTTCTCTTTGATTTTGCGATATAGGCGGACTCCCCGAATAATAACTGCAATTCCTTTTGCAGGGGATCCAAAACTTCCGGCTCATCGATAAAGAGCAATTTCGTAAATCCTTTTTGAGCCAGCCCGATTAGGTCCGGCTCTATCGTATACGGAACTTGGACGGCATTCGCATAAGCAATCAGCTTGTCCGTTTCTGCAGCACCGTAAAGAATGTCGTCTTGGTAGACTTGCAGGTGAATGTTTTTCTCGCGGGCGATTGTGAGCAGTTTTTCTGCAATGTCAGGGGAGACCGGGCGTTCATACAATGCTTCCGCTTCGCCTGCGATTCTGATCATGGCACCTTGGTAGGTGATCAGCGGGGCATGGATCCCCAACTGTTCGGCAATCAATTTAGCGGATGAAAACATTCTTCCCGTCGCAATCGTTACCACGGTTCCCATTCGGATCGCTTTTTGGATGGTCGCCGCGGTATTCGGTGAAATGGTCAACTCATCCGTGAGCAGCGTACCGTCAAGATCGATTGCTATCATTTTATACATGGGCTCTCTCCTTGAAGTTTCTTTTTATCCTGCTTTCTGAAGCGATTAAAAATTCAGTTCATCAAACAGCAGAACTCGGGCAGGTGAAGCATCCGTACCCGTTAATTTTAATGGCGCCGCCACCATGAAGTATTCGCCTTGCTGGACTTCCTTTAAAGCCAAACCTTCTATGATGATGATGTCATGGGCAAATAAAGTTTTATGCGTCGGATGGCCTTCCTGGCTTCGTTCGATGCCAAGTGCGTCTATTCCAACTCCGCGAATCCCTACTTGGGACAGATAGTCTGCGCCGTCTTCCGCAAGAAAAATGAAATCAAAATTAAAATTTTCGTCAAATGAGTTTTTCGTTTTAAATAGAACAAAGTCATCTTTTTCGAGCTCGAATCTTTCCAGATCCGCTTTTGAAATGCCTTTCTCTGTTGCGGTCAAATCCAAGACTTTGCATTTTCCGACAAGTTTATCCAACGGAATCGATTCAAACGTTTCTCCATCCACAATCATATGAAGCGGAGCATCGATATGGGTCCCGGTATGGACATCCATCTCCAGGCGCGTTTCAGTTACATAGCCGTTTGTCCGCGGGTTTATTTTTGGCTGTTTTTCCGGTTTGTCCTTATAGACGGCCATTCCTTCGTAGATGGTACCTGTTACATCATACATTTTCATTTCTTCCATCCTTTCGTTGCGCACATTATTTTAAGCAGTACGTTCACATTGGCATGTTATTTACATGTCTGTCCAGTGAAAGCTCTTGAGTCCGGAATCATTGCAATAACGAACGGCGGATCGCCCCTGTATCTCGCTGAACAATGAAAATAAGCCTGAGCCGAAATGACTTCAGGCTCAGGCTTATTGGTTTTCATTCTAAATTGGCGTGTCTGCCGTACATGGTGTCGGATTTCAGCCCTTTTTTATCCATAAACCTTAGAATCACCGCATCGTAGAAAAGGAGAAGCGATTGCTCGAACAGGGAGCCCATCGGTTGAATGGATTTGCCGCTTTCGCCGTCCGCTTTCGCTTGAGCCGGTATTTCAATCACGATGTCCCCGAGGCTGCCGATGGCAGACTCCGGATTTATGGTGATGGCCACTACCGTTGCCCCGATGGCTTTCGCTTTTTTCGTCATGGCAACAAGGCTTTGGGTTTCGCCGGAACCGGAACCGACGATGAAAATATCATCAGGTTCCAGATTCGGAGTTACCGTTTCCCCTACCACATATGCATCCAGTCCCACATGCATCATGCGCATGACGAATGCTTTCGCCATAAAGCCGGAGCGGCCGCCGCCTGCCACAAATATTTTTTTTGCCTGCAGGATGCCAGCCACCAGTTTTTCGGCTTGTGCGTCATCAATGAGCGTGAGGGTCTGTTTCAGTTCATCCAATATTTCATCGGCGAAGCCTGTGGTGTTCATGTTATACCGTTACGCTTTCTTTGATCAACTGTTGGATTTTCTCAGCTTCTGCGCCTTTGTCTTCTTTGCTTGTGATGCCGCCGCCGACGATGATCAGGTCAGGTTGTGCTTTGATCACTTCAGGCAATGTCTCCAGTTTGATGCCGCCTGCAATGGCTATACGGGCATTTTTCACGACGCTTTTGATGGTGCGCAGGTCTTCAAATGAATCTTTGCCTTCTGCCTGCAAGTCGTATCCAGTGTGTACACAGATGTAATCCGCGCCAAGCAGGTCAAGTTCTGCCGCACGTGTTTTGATATCTTTGACGGCAATCATATCAACCAAGATTTTCTTGCCTGTTTTTTTAGCTTCTTCAACTGCGCCTTTAATGGATGAATCTTCTGCTTGTCCAAGGATTGTAACGATATCTGCTCCTGCAGCAACCGCATTCGACACTTCATAAGCTGCCGCGTCCATGATTTTCACATCTGCGAGAACTTCCAGATTCGGAAAGGCTGCTTTCATTTCTGAAACGGCTTTTAGGCCTTCTTTGTTGATGACCGGCGTTCCGATTTCAACGATATCGATAAATGCCTCTACTTCTTTAACTAATTCGATTGCTTGTGGAATGTCTACTAAATCTAATGCCAATTGTAATTTCATATATGTGTATCTCCTCGTTTTTTGATTTTGCTTCCCGCTCAGTGTAAGCCTTGCTGTTGATTATGTGAAGTACGCACTTTAATCGCACATACTGACAAATTGTATACTATCAGGTCCTGCTTGGGTTAGGCGGGGCGTCAATGCTGCTGCGATTGGATGAAGTCGACGATTCTCCTAAGCGCTTTTCAACAGCAATCCAATTAGGCGGGGAACCAGCCTGCAGGAAAGATGCAGGCGAAGAGTTCGGGCGGCAGGGTTGCAAAGGAGCTGGCGCAGGGAAGGTGAACAAGTTCCGCTTGTCCCAGCCGTCTGCTTTTCAGAGCGTAAGGGAGACGGTATAGTATTTCTCACTATGTGCTGCTAAACTGCGTACTATCATAAAAGTAGGCAAGTCCTTATACTGAAACCTGTTGCGATAATCAGATAGGTGTGAAAGCCATGGCTGATAAAGTGGGAGGATTCAATATATGGACAACGAGAGTCAGACAGAAGGATTCGATTTAAAAGATGCATCAGTTGAATTCCAAAACGAATGGTCAATGGAAGGCATGACTTTTGTTTTGTTCGGCGCCACAGGAGATTTAGCTCAACGAAAACTGTTTCCTGCGCTTTATAATTTATATCTGGATGAGAAATTACCGGAAACGATGTCGATCATAGGGTTGGGCAGAAGGAATTATTCAGATAAGGTATTTCAAGAAAAAGTGGAACAAGCACTCTATGCGTACTCCCGCAGAACCGTTCAAAGCGGATCTTTGCCGGATTTCTTAAAGAAATTCCGGTATTGCATATTCGATGCAACGGAAAAAGAAGCTTATCGCCAATTGCACGAACTTGTTGAAAAAAGAGAAAATGAACTGGACATTCCACAAAACCGGCTGTTTTATCTGTCTGTGGCACCGCGCCTGATCGATGTGATTGCTTCCGGCCTTTATACAAGCGGAATTACGCAAGGCAAAGGATGGAAACGCCTCATTGTCGAAAAACCATTTGGACGAAACTTGGAAACGGCAAGAGCATTAAATCAGAATTTGAGAAAAGTGTTCAACGAAGATGAAATCTACAGAATTGACCACTATCTTGGCAAGCCGATGGTTCAGAATCTGAGAACCCTGGTTTTAGCGAATCCGGTCTTGGGATCGCTGCTGAATCATGAAGAAATTTCAAATGTCCAAATTACGGCAAGCGAAACAGTAGGAGTGGAAAGCCGGGCTGATTATTACGATCAGGCAGGAGCTGTACGCGATATGGTCCAGAACCACCTTCTGCAATTGGTGATGATGACCGCCATTCACTTGCCGGACAGCCTCACGGGAAATAACAGCGGCATTAAAAAGACCGACATCATAGAATCTCTTCAACCGATCTTGAAGGAACATGCACACCGCACCATCGTCCGTGGGCAATACGAACCTGGAGAGATTGAAGGGGCGCCAGTTGCTGGATACAGGGAAGAGCCAGGAGTCGATGAGCTGTCGAAGAACGACACTTATTTTGCCGCACGAATCGCCATCGATCACCCGTCGTGGAAAGGAATCCCTTTTTATATACGAACAGGCAAGCGAATGAATGCAAAGTCCACACAAATCGTCATCGAGTTTGAGAACAAGGCGATGGATACAAGGGGGCTGCAGGGAACCTCGCCCAATTTGGTGATGCTTGAAATCAGTCCGAATGAAAGCATTTCGCTGCGCATAAATTTAAAAGATGCTTCTAATAATCGCTTCAATCCTGTTTGGACCAGTTTGTCCAGCAATTCAAAAGACCAGCCGGAAGCATATGAGTTGCTGCTGTATGACGCATTGCGCGGCAACTCGACATTTTTTGCTGACTGGCAAGAAGTGGAGTTGTCATGGAACTGGATTCAACCGGTATTGGAAGCGTTCAACGAAGATTTGCTGCCTTTGCATTTCTATCCCGCAGGTTCAAGGGGACCGATAGTTGCGAATGAATTATTGACGGCCGATCAATATAAGTGGTGGTAAGAAAAATCGCTGCACTGCTGGCGTTTGGCGGAATATTCAAGCAATTGGTTTGAAACCGAGAGTTATTTGTCTTATGATAAAGAGGCATCAAGGAGTGAAAGTTCACAGAGCTAAGGCAGCATCACAAATTGAGGAGGAATTTATCCATGACGAAGATCGGTATCATCACAGGAAGCACACGCCCGGGACGCAATAGCGTACAGGTTGCGGAATGGGTCAAAAGCATTGCGGACAAACGCGGGGACGCTGAATACGAAATCGTGGATCTGAAGGAATATAATCTGCCGATGTACGCAGAGCCGATTTCGGCAGCCTACAGCCAGGATTACCAGACCCCTGAAGCGATTCCGTGGTCTAAAAAAATTGCGGAGCTTGATGGTTATGTTTTCATTTGCCCCGAGTACAATCACGGTGTGACATCGGCCTTGAAAAATGCCATCGATTATCTTTACGTGGAATGGAACAACAAAGCGGCAGGCATCGTCAGCTACGGCTCGTCAGGTGGAGTACGGGCAGCCGAAGCCCTCCGTATTATCATGGCTGAACTGCAAGTGGCTACAGTCAGAGCGCATCCCGCGATGTCCCTGTTCACGGATTTCGTCAATATGAACGAATTCAAACCGGCGGATGTCCACGAAGGTTCGGTCACGACGCTGCTCGATCAGGTCAATGCCTGGACGAATGCGTTTGAACCTCTTCGGAATAAGTAAATCGATAACCTATTATAAAAGATGACAGAGAGCGATCCGGAACATGCGGATCGCTCTTTTTTGATGAATGATAGCAGGAATGCTTGAACACCGATTAGTGGAACATCCGGCAAGTTGACAAAAAGTTTTGTAAGGAGTATATTCGGTTTAATCAATATTCAAATAATCAGATATACTATAAAAGGAGAAAAGAAGGTCTTTCATATGGAGAAAAAGTCGATGTTTACTGGAAGGTACGCGGGCTATTCATTCCAAAGCTTTAAAAAAGACTTTTTGTCGGGCGTTGTGGTGGGGGTAATCGCGATTCCGTTAGGCATGGCTTTTGCCATCGCTTCCGGAGTTAATCCGGAATACGGGATCTACACCACCATCATTGCCGGAATTTTGATATCGCTGCTCGGCGGATCGAAATTTCAAATCGGCGGACCTACCGGAGCCTTTATCCCAGTGCTGTTTGCCATCGTTATTGCCTACGGTTATGAAAGCCTGCTGCTGGCAGGCTTTATGGCCGGCATCATCCTGCTCTTCATGGGAATCTTTAAACTGGGTTCGTTGATCCAATACATCCCCCGACCAGTCACAATCGGCTTCACCTCAGGGATTGCCGTCATTATTTTCGTCGGGCAGATTGCAAACTTCCTGGGATTGACCGATGTGAAAAAGCATGAATCGTTTCTGGCAAACGCAAAAGAAATCTTCCTGCACATTGGTACGATTAACGTCAACAGCGTTATAATTGCCGCTGTTTGCCTTGCGACTATGCTGGTGACACCTAAATTTATCCCGAAAGTTCCAGGTCCTTTAATCGGTTTACTCGTTTCCACGGTAGTAGCGAGTGTTTTTTTTGCAGGTGAAATGGCTACGATCGGTTCGACTTTCGGGGAAATCTCAAACTCCCTCCCAAAATTTCAGTTTCCAGAAATCACTTTCGAACGGATTCAGCTGCTGATCGGCCCCGCTTTCGTCATTGCCATGTTGGGCGGAATCGAATCCTTACTGTCCGCTGTCGTTGCAGATGGCATGAGCGGCAGCAAACACAACAGCAACCGGGAGCTGGTAGGACAAGGAATCGCGAATATGGTCACTCCTTTATTCGGGGGAATTCCCGCTACCGGTGCCATCGCCCGGACAGCCACCAATATCAAAAATGGGGCCGTTTCTCCTTTTTCTGGTGTCATCCATGGCGTGGTTGTTCTGCTGGTTCTCTTGCTTTTTGCCCCTTATGCTTCAGTAATTCCACTCGCCAGCATGGCGCCTGTACTGATGATTGTTGCCTGGAATATGAGTGAAAGACATACATTCATCGATCTTCTGAAAATGAAAACCGCGGATTCCCTGGTTTTGGCTGCCACTTTTTTATTGACTGTTTTTGTCAGTCTGACCGTCGCTGTTCAAGTCGGGTTATTATTCGCTGTCATTTTGTTCACCAAGCAAATGAGCGAACTGTTGGTCACAGCCAAAGCGTTGCCGGACCCGAACCATAAAGACGAAAAAATGGCGACCCATATGGTGACGGATATCCACGATTGTCCGCAGATCAGCATCTATAATGTGGAAGGGCCGCTCTTTTTCGGTTCTGCCCAAGCTTTCGAACAATCCATTATGAATACGATCAACTACAAGCCCAATGTGCTGATGCTCAGAATGGGAAAAGTGCCTTATATGGATACAACCGGCGAATCCTATTTATCGAGCATCATCAAAGATTTTTCAAAACACGGAACAGTTGTGATCTCCGGCATGAAACCGCATCCCATTAGTGTAATGAAAAAAACAGGGTTGTATGGCTATACTGGAGAAGAGCATTTCTTTGAACATACCGGCGAAGCCATCGACTTTTCATTAAACAAGCTCGACAGAAACAAATGTCTGGGCTGCCAACATTTTGCCTTTAAGGAATGTACGGCTCTTTCGGCTGGATTGGAGTTCCGCAAACCGGAAACAGCAGGGGTGAAGAAAACTTGAAATAGCTATAGAAAGGAAGGGATAGAATTTGGACATGGAAATGCAGCAGTTTAAATCTGAGTTTTTTAAAGCACTGGCACACCCGCTTCGCATTCGGATTCTGGAGATTTTAGCCGAAGGGGCTAAAAGTGTCAATGAAATCCAACAACTCGCGGAAAGCGAAGGCTCGACCGTCTCGCAGCAGTTGACCGTCTTAAGGTCGAAGAACATCGTCACAGGCAGCAAAGAAGGAAACCGGGTCATTTATTCATTGCGGGATCCGATGATCATCGAATTATTGGATGTGGCGAAGAAAATTTTCAACAACCAGCTATCGGAAACCATTACCATATTGGACCGGCTCAATTACACAGATAAAGCAGAATGAAAAAAGAGAACAGAGAGGCTTTTAGTAAGCCACCGATAAAAAGGAAGTGGGGAGAGCGTGCCCATTTCCTTTTTTTATATGGAGTAAAAAGCGGAAATGTAGGTATAGATGTTTGTTCACAGAGCAAAAAAGATAATTCAGCTCAAATGATTGACTCCCCCAAATACACATGTTATGATTATCTCGAATTAAAGATATATTAATTAAGAGTAAATGAGGTGAAACGCATGAATATGCCAAATCTCAATTTGAAAGCATTGACTGTACTCGTTCGAGCCGCTGACGCTCTTCATGAATTGATCAAAAAGGACGTTGCACAATACGGTTTGAACCCGACTGAATTCTCGGTATTGGAATTGCTTTACCACCGGGGCAGACAACCGATTCAACTGATCGGCAAAAAAGTGTTGATTGCCAGCAGCAGCATCACGTACGTCATCGATAAACTGGAAACAAAACAATACGTCGTCCGGCAGGCGTGTCCGGAAGACCGGCGCGTGACATTTGCGGAATTGACCGATCGGGGCCGGCAATTGATGGATGAGATTTTTCCGAAGCACGAACAAGTGATCAATCAGGCATTTGAGGGAATGGAACAGCAGGAAATGGAAGAGATGATTGAGGCGGTCAAAAAGATCGGCTACCAATCACAGCGTGTTTAAATTTTTTTAATCCTATATCTCGAAATCGAGATAATGACAATACTTACACAACGAGGAGAGATTTATTATGAACGAATTAAAAGGAATCCACCACGTAACCGCCATCACCAGCAGTGCGGAAAAGAACTATGAATTTTTCACTTACGTACTGGGCATGCGCCTGGTCAAGAAAACAGTGAACCAGGACGACATCCAGACCTATCATTTATTCTTTGCGGATGACAAAGGTTCGGCAGGGACCGACATGACATTCTTCGATTTCCCGAACATCCCGAAAGGCACCCACGGCACGAATGAAATCTATAAAACGGCTTTCCGTGTGCCTACTGACGAAGCCCTTAACTACTGGATTAAGCGTTTTGATAAATACGGCGTGAAACACAAAGGCATCCAGGACGTATTCGGCAAGAAAACCATCTCATTCGTCGATTTCGACGACCAGCAGTACATGCTGGTATCAGATGAACACAATGAAGGCGTGGCATCCGGCACACCTTGGCAGAACGGACCGGTTCCGCTGGAGTTTGCCATCACAGGACTTGGCCCGATCCATATCCGCATCGCGGAATTCGATTATTTCAAGGAAGTATTGGAAAAAGCCATGCTGATGCGCCAAGTCGCAAAAGAAGGTTCCTTCTATTTATTCGAAGTAGGCGAAGGCGGAAACGGTGCGCAGGTGATCGTCGAGCACAACAAATTGCTTCCGCAGGGGCAGCAGGGCTTCGGCACCGTCCATCATGCCGCATTCCGTGTAGCCGATACCAGCGTCTTGCAGGAATGGATCGACCGTATGCAAAATCTTGGCTTCAATACATCCGGCTATGTCGACCGTTTCTTCTTCGAGTCGCTGTATGTACGTGTAGCACAAGGCATCCTGTTCGAATGGGCTACAGACGGACCAGGCTTCATGGGCGATGAGCCTTACGAAACCTTAGGGGAAAACTTATCCTTGCCGCCATTCCTGGAACCGAAACGCGGCCAGATCGAGAAACTGGTGCGTCCGATCGATACGGTACGCAGCACGCGCACCATCGAAAAAGAATATCTGTAAAAAGGGGAAAACAACTTGAGCATTTTCAGTAAATTATTCGGCAAACAACAAACAGAACAACAACAGGAGGAAACAACCATGACAAAATTGAACATCGGCATCATCTTAGGATCAACACGTGAAGGGCGCTTAAGCCCGCAAGTAGGAAACTGGGTAAAAGACTTGGCAGACAAACGCGGAGACGCGAACTATACCATCATCGACATCGCAGATTACAAATTGCCGCTTTTAGGCGAAAACGGCGGAGACGCATCGGGCGCAGCTGCATGGTCTGAAGCGGTCGGAAAACAAGACGGCTTTGTCTTCATCGCACAGGAATACAACCACTCGATCACGGGATCGTTGAAAAACGCACTCGATTACCTGCGTGTGGAATGGAACAACAAAGCGGCAGGCATCGTATCCTACGGTTCAGTCGGCGGTGCACGAGCTGCAGAACATTTGCGCGGCATCCTGGGTGAATTGTCGGTGGCAGACGTTCGCGTCCACCCGGCATTGTCCCTGTTCACTGATTTCGAAAATGGTGCCGAACTGAAAGCGGCACCGGTACAAGCGGATTCAGTGAACCAAATGCTGGATCAGGTCATCCCTTGGTCAACGGCATTGAAAACCATTCGCTAATCCATTTTTAACAAATCACAGAATGTGCAGGAACACCCGCACATTCTGTTTTTTTCGCTACAATGGAGAAATAGAGGGAATGGAAGAGAAAAATAGCATATCGTATTCCTTCGTGCGCTTATTACTCCAACAAATCCCACCAGCAAAGGAGCAGGTAAACATGATTTCAATTGATCCGGAACAAAACGAGGAACGCGACAATTACAAACTGCTGATTGGTTCGATTATTCCGCGGCCCATCACCTTCGTCACCACACAGTCAGAGGCGGGCGTCGTCAATGGCGCACCGTTCAGCTATTTCAACATCGTCTCTTCCAATCCGCCGATGGTTTCGATATCGATTCAGCGGCCAACAGGCGAGCTAAAAGACACGGCACGCAATATATACGGGAACGGTGAATTTGTGGTGCATATCGTGGACCGGGACAACGTCGGGAAAATCAATGAAACCGCCGCTTCCTTGCCGCCTTCGGAAAGTGAAGTGGATATGGCGGGGCTGACAAAAGTGCCGAGCGCAAAGGTGTCGGTTCCGGGCATCAAAGAATCGAAAATCCGCATGGAATGCCGGTTGGTGGAGTCTGTCCCATTTGGCGGCGACGGCCCCGGCAGTGATTTGTTTATCGGCAAAATCGTCCAATTCCATGTGGATGAAGCCATCTACGAAAACGGGCGTATCGACCCGAGAGGCCTGGATGCGGTCAGCCGTTTGGCAGGATCCAGTTATGCGGCAATCGGTGAGATCTTTTCATTGGAGCGGCCGAAATAGAAAAGTGCTAATTAATTATCAGTTAATAAAAGACGTCTACTCACAACCTTTTTCAGGTGTTGGATAGACGTCTTCTTATTTAAAAAATAGTAGTGATTGTTATTTAGTGGAAGTAGCAGAGTTTTTCAATCCACTCGGGTGAAATAATGTACCGCTTTCAGAATTAAACTGGCAATGCCTTGATGGATGTCAATTTCTTCTGAGTAAAGAAACCGTATACTGAGGTTATGAAGAAGCAACAACAAAAGAAGAAAAGAAATTATGATCGCACGGCTTGGTATTTTTGATGAATATTCATTTAATATTTTCTTAATTTTCTGAAAGTATGATAAGGTTAAGTTGTATCTGCTTGTTTTTGAATCATAATGACAAAGAGCACAGAGTCAAAATTATTGTGTAAAAGCATTTAGGGACTCGTAAAAAAGTTATATAAGTTGAACTAATGATTTGTAGTAGCCGATATTCCGTAAAACAGCTACGCTTTCCAGCGGGCTCGCGCCCAATCCTCCTCGTCCGCTGCGCTCCCTGCGGTGTATCGGTCGTCTCGCTAAGCCGCAGGAGTCTTCGCTGTTTTGCTCCATATCTTTAGCATTTTCTGTCAGAGTCGAGGCGATATATAAAAGGCTATTTCTTTGGTTCAACTTATATACCAGAAAAGTGAAGAAGGGAATCAGTTCACTTTGGAAAATGGCATTATTCCTATACTCATTAAAAGAGGAGTTGATTGATCATGGGAGAAGCAGCAAAGACGGTAATTTTTGAAATCGAACGAAGAAATTCTACGAATGAAGATCCGTATTGGGAAAAGTTCGAATTGCCCTATGTGATGAACATGAACGTCATTTCTGCTTTGATGGAAATCCGCCGTAATCCGGTCAATATGGAAGGGCAAAAAACTACTCCTGTGACATGGGACATGAACTGTCTCGAGGAAGTATGCGGAGCCTGTTCAATGGTCATCAATGGCTACGCGCGCCAATCGTGCACAGCATTAGTTGATCAGCTGGAACAGCCCATCCGGCTGCAGCCGATGAAAAAATTTCCCGTTGTCCGTGACTTGATTATAGACCGCAGCTCCATGTTCGATACATTGAAAAGGCTAAAGGCTTGGATTCCAATTGATGGAACCCACGATCTTGGCGAAGGTCCGCGCATGCCCGAACGCAAACGCCAATGGGCATATGAATTGTCCAAATGCATGACATGCGGCGTCTGCTTGGAGGCGTGTCCGAACGTCAATGACAAATCCGATTACATTGGGGCAGCCCCCATTTCACAAGTCCGCTTGATGAATGCGCATCCCACAGGCGCAATGAATAAAGACGAGCGCTTGAATTTACTGATGGGGCCAGGTGGAATCCAAGAATGCGGCATGGCACAAAACTGTGTGGAAGTCTGTCCCAAAGGCATTCCGTTAACAACTTCCATCACGTCCATGAACCGCGATACGACCGTTCAGATGTTCCGCAACTTCTTTGGAAGTGACAATATGGTTGAATAGCGGTAAAGATGGAAGACAATCTAAAAAACTGAAGAAGAATGGAGAATAAATCATGACAATCAAAAAATTGCAGGATCTTCAAACATACGATGAGAAAAGGATGACAAAACAAGTTGTTATCGAAGAAGAAAAAAGTAAAGTTATCGTGTTTAACTTTCTTCCGGGACAAGTGATGCCTAAGCACGGGCATCCTCATAAAAATGCCTATGTGTTTGTAGTCGAAGGGGAAGGAATATGTTATCTGGATGACAACGATTCTGCTATTCAACCAGGAGATATCATACACTGTAATCCCCATCAAAAAATCAGTATCGAAAATACCGGAAACACATCGATGACGGTATATGTCGTGCATGCAGAAGAATAGATTAGCCGTTTGGCAGGGGCAAACTATGCCGCTATTGGAGAAATCTTTTCACCACATTCGGGCAGCAGTCAGGAAACAGATTCAGTTAAAAAGAAGCGGTGACCAGAAAAAACTGGTTATAAAGAGAAACTTCAATCAGGGGGGTTCTTCATCCCCACTGATTGTTAGTTGATCCAATCGGACTTTTACGGTCAGTGGATCTCCCGCTTGTAGAAGCGGGAGTCTTACTGACCGTTAAAGCGGGATAAAAGAACAGCAAAAAAAGCAGTTGATTTCTAACTGCTTTTTTTGCTGTTCTAAAATGATTACCTTGCCTAAACCAATTTCACAGAAGGAAATCCATTCACAAGCAGGCCCCTAAATTGTTCGGCTGTCAGCGGCCGGCTGTAGTAATACCCCTGGATTTCGTCACAGCCCAGTTTCTTCAGCAACGCCAGTTGTTCTTCGGTTTCCACCCCTTCGGCTACGACTGACATGTCCAAGCTGTGGGCAATGAAAATCATGGCTTCGACAAGTGCCCTATCGTAAGGGTTGGAAGCCATATCCTGGACGAACGGCTGGGCAATTTTCAAGTGATTCAGCGGGAACCGCTTCAAGTAATTGAGCGACGAGTAGCCAGTGCCGAAATCATCGATGGCAATGCGGACACCCAATCTTCTCAATTTCTGCATTCGGGAAATGGCTTTTTCCGCATCGTCGACAGCGACGCCTTCCGTAATCTCCAATTCCAGTGAAGACGCCGGAAAGCCGGTTTTTTCAAGTGTCTGGCGGATCATGCTCATCAACTCATCGTCAAGAAATTGCAGGGGCGATAAATTCACGGCCAGTTTCAGTTGGGAGTAACCTGAGTCATGCCATAGTTTGGCTTGCTTACAGGCTGTAGAAAGCACCCATTCGCCCATGGGAAGAATCAGGCGGGTTTCTTCCGCGAGTGGAATGAATTCTCCAGGAGAAATGGTTTTGCCCGCTGGAGTCTGCCAGCGGATCAAGGCTTCCATGCCGATGATATCACCTGTTGCGGCTTGGATCTGCGGCTGGTAATGCAGGATGAACTCTTCTTTCGCGATAGCCCGGCGCAGCTCATTTTCGAGTGCAATTTTTCGGGAAGCGATAAAGGCCATGTCATCCGAAAAGAACTGAAAATTGTTTTTGCCTTTTTCCTTGGCGTTGTACATGGCACTGTCTGCATGTTTCAGCAGTTCATCCGGTGTTTCGCCGTCTTCCGGATAAACGGCAATGCCGATGCTCATGGAGACATGCAATTCCTGTCCCTGGATGGTCAGGGGTTTTTCAAGAGCTGACTGCAGCCTTCGGATCAAAGGCACCATATCTTGCTGCGAATGGAAATTATTCAAAATCAATGTGAATTCGTCGCCGCCCTGCCGGGAAATGGTATCGTTGGAACGCAGGTTTTCCTGCAGTTTTTGGGCGAATTCCTGCAGCAATAAATCACCGAATTCATGGCCGAATGTATCATTGACGTTCTTAAAGCGGTCCAAATCAATGAACACCACAGCGACTTTCTGGGAAGTTTGCCCGGCGGCCCTTATGGCGCTTTCCAATTTCTCGAGGTAGAGCCTTCTGTTCGGCAGGCCGCTCAATGCGTCATGGTAAGCCATGTGTTTCATTTGATCGACGGCTTTTTCCAGCAGATTATTTTTGGAAGTGACTTCCTCTGTGCGTTGCTCCACTTTGTGCTCGAGAACAGAGGTCAGTTGATGGTAGCTGGCCAGTAATTTTCGGTTATCCCGCAAAGTGAAGATTTGTCTAGTGATAATGAGAATGACTGAAACGCCAGCTCCTGCGATTAAGCCGTTCATGTCTCCTTTTTGTTCAAAAATCATGACGACAAACAGCAGAACAAGGCTGAAATAAGGGAGCAGCAAGCGCAGGGAAATTTGTCCTTCGTCGATCCGTTCGGCAACTTTTTGGGGCGGTGCTTCTGTATGTTCCAGTGCATACAAACCGGCGAGAGACATCAATAGCAGGCCGAGAGACCATAATGGATCGTAAATACTGCCGGAACTATACCCGCCGTTAGCAGTTGAAAAGAGATAAGCGGTATCTGCCAGAACTTGAACGATTAAGCTCGCTGCAATCAAGCACAGTACCCGGCGCGGAAAAAAGTAAGCAGAACCGATGTAGAAACTGACGGCACCAAACAATAAGAGTAGATCTCCAATCGGATAACTGATGGATACAGCGAAAAGAATGGGAGATACAGAAACTTCTTCTATTAAAGGTTGGATCAGAAAATGCCAGCTTAAGGCTGTGGATACGGCGATAATGATGGCCATATCGAAAAGAAATTTAATCTGATAGGAGTTTTCCTTCCTTTGTCCAAGCTGGTAAGCGAAAGCTGCTATGTAAAAAAAGATTTGAAGGAAGAAAAACAGGTCAGCCCATCCGGGATAGCTGACTTCCACATGTGCAATATTACGGCTATAGAACCAAATGCCTTCGGCGACTGAAAAGCTGTAACATCCGAGTGACGTCAATAACCAAAAATAGCGGTCCTTGCTGAAAGATTTCAAAAAGACCATGAATAGGACCGTTCCGGCAATTACAGGAACCAGGGGAATCAGCCAAGACATCAGACTGGCTCCCGACAAAGGCATAAAGTGGCTGTCCGAACCAAGTAAAATCCAAGTATAGTAAAATAAGATATAAATGAAGCTGCAATAGATGAACAACTTTTGGATTTTGGAAAGAGCGATCGTTTTCACCTCATTAGGCTTAAAAGAATAGAATGTTAAATTCTGAATTTATTGATATTTCCTCTATTATAGACAAGTTCCTTCTATAAAGGAACAGTGTTCTTACAGATAATAACAATTTTTGAAGAGTTGAGTAGAAATGCTGAAAAGAAGACTGACTGGACAAGGAAGCAGTAAATTTGTAACTGTACTCGAAAAACGGGATACTGGGTCTAGATGCAGAAAATGAAGCAGGTCTGGTTTTGGACAGCCGAGAAAAGCGCAAAATTGACGAAACCTGCAAAAAGGGGGATATTCAATGTCGATTTATTCATTTCAGACAACATTATCGAACGGGGAAGAAATGCCATTCGAGACTTTTACAGGGGACGTCCTGTTGATCGTCAACACCGCGAGCAAATGCGGATTAACGCCTCAGTACGAAGAATTGGAAGAACTGTACAAAACCCATAAGGAAAAAGGATTGCAGGTTGTTGGTTTCCCGTGTGATCAGTTCGGCGGACAGGAGCCGGGTACGGATGAAGAAATCTCGGAATTTTGTTCCGTCAACTATGGCGTCAGTTTCCCTCTTTCCCAAAAAATCGAAGTAAACGGCGAAAATGCTCATCCGATTTATGAGTACTTGCGCAGCAAAGCGCCAGCGGATGCAGAATTCGATGAAGCCGGTGCTTTGCAGAAAGAAGACCGCGACATGCTGGAAAGTTCCGATATCCAATGGAACTTCACTAAATTCCTGGTCGACCGCAAAGGAAATGTCGTCCACCGTTTTGCGCCGACCGTAAAGCCGAAAGCGATGGAACAGATTATTGAGCAATTATTGGAAGAGTCTCGATAAAAGGCAGAGTAGATGAACAGAAAAAGCACAGCCGAAACAGGTTTTACTCCTGTCTTGGCTGTGCTTTTTGATTTGTTTCAGCTTCATTTAAAGAATGGTATACAACAAGGAAATCACTGCATACGAAACCAGCCAGATCAGCAAGGCGAATGTGAAATTCATTTTATAGGCGATATAGACGGATGACTTTCTGCTGATGGCGGCGAGCAGCAGGTTCAACCCCGAAAACGGTGAGGTCATAATGGCCAGCATCCAGCTGGCGAACAAGCCGACACCCAAATACAGATGGTCTTCCGCAAATAGCGGGGAGTTGCTCAAGGTGATGGCCAGGATGGTAGCGGTAATGATGGGATGAATGCCAATCCACGACGGAATGGCCATCAGCACTGCCAGGACCGGGAGCAGCAGCAGGACATGGGTGATGTTCAAGCTCTCGAGAAGGTAACGGATCCAATCATCGGCTCCGTTGTTTAGAAGCGCCGTACCAAATGCGCCAGCCATGATGAAAATCGATAATTCATTGCCCATTGAAGCGATTTTTCCAGTCGCATAGCCTTGCAGGTTTTCAACCAGCTCCCGCGGCGTGCCCAGCAACAATGACCATACGAAAGAGACCGCAATCGCCCCTAAAGGAACAATCGTCAATACCGACAACTCGGTCAAATTTTCAATGACGAGAATCATCGCAGTGACCGCCAGCAGGATTAACGCGAGTTCAAATACTTTTCTTTTAGCAAGCTTCAATGGGACCGTGCTCTTTATGGAAGAAGCTTCTGGGATGGGTCGGCTTTTTCGCCGTTCATTCCAAAAACCGATGGCCATCATCATTACGGTGATGGCAAGGCCGATCGGGAAAAGCTGCAGCCAGCTGACCTCAAAATAGGAAAGCACCAATGCCATGGAAATGAAATACGGCGACCACATGAATGCCATGACGAATCCTCTGCTCATCGCTTTCAGACGGACTTCGTCAAATGGTTTGAAGGAAGGTGTATCAGTTAGGTCGTAGAGGATGGGCAAAGTTCCGACGTTCATGACGGCGCCGATGCTGCCGGCAGCCACGGTTGAGAACAAGTACAGATGATGCGTTTTTTTGATGTAATGAGCAAAAATGACTTCTATGTATTTCAGGTACTGACCTTGCTGGATGGGAACGGACAGCAAAGGGACGAAAATGAAAATCGCCAGCAAGTTGATGTTGGTCTGAAGCGCCATGAAAAATTCCCGGATGCCTGCTGCGCTTGGATCCAACAATAATCCGACAGCAAACAGCACCGAAATCAGGATTTTAGGCATTCGCGGCAGTGTCGGGAAATAGGAAACGAGTACGGCCAGCGCAAACAGGCTGATCAAAAAAGGTGCATAAGGAATGGAAACAAAGAATGACAGCAAGTAGATGCCTCCCATAAGCAAGGTGCTGAGAGGGCGGATGGCCGGTTTCATAGAGAGGACTCCTTTGCGAGATAGTGTAGTATGTTTTTCTTCAGTTTGACAGAAAAATTCCAGGGCGTCTTGGGAAATGCATCGATTTCAGCAGCCGAGCTAAGTGTTTTTCTGAATGCCCATTGTTTCCGTCGCATGACATAAGAGAAAGCCGAAATCTGAGAAAAACAGATTTCGGCTTTCTTGTGTTTTGGAAGAGACGGAGTTTACAGCTTCATCAGCATGCCATCCAATGGGCGTTCCATTTGAACCTGCATCCACTCGGCGGTTTCAACGAGCTTCTGAAGGTCGGTGCCGGTTTCTGCTCCCATACCTTCAAACATATTGACCATGTCTTCCGTACAGACATTGCCGACAGCTTTTGGCGCGAACGGGCAGCCGCCAAGGCCGGCGATTGACGAATCGAAACGGCGGACACCGGCCTGGTAACCCGCCAGCACATTGGCAAGTCCGAGGCCTCTGGTGTTATGAAAATGAAGGCCCAGTTTGATGTCGCTGCCGAATTGGCCTTGGAACTGCTGGACCAGATTTTTGACTTGCAAAGGATTGGCCAATCCGGTCGTATCGGCCAAGGTGATTTCAGTGGCGCCGGCGCGGGCGAAGCGTTCGGCAATTTCCATTACGCGGCTGGCGGGTACGTCTCCTGAAAACGGACAGCCGAAGCTGGTGCCAAGTACCGCGGCCACATTTTTCTGGGCGCCGGTGGCTTCTTCGATTACCTTGAGTAATTCCGTTACGTTTTGGTCCACTGTTTTTCTGGCGTTTTTGAGGTTAAAGGCATCGCTGGTTGCTGTAACAATGTGATAGCTACCGACTGCGGTTTCGAGCGCCCGTTTCAAACCCGAATAGCTGAGAATCAGTCCGGCATATGAAACGCCGTCGATTTTCGGGACTCGCTTCATCACTTCTTCAGCATCTGCCATCTGCGGCACCACTTTGGGATTGACGAAAGAAACGGCTTCAATTTTTCGGATGCCGGCGTCGATCAGCCGAGTGATCATTTCAACTTTCTGGTCGGTGCTTACCTGTTTTTTTTCATTTTGCAGCCCATCACGGGGGCCGACTTCACAGATTTCAATCATTGCGCTTCTCCTTTCCATAATTCGATTTGCGGGTTGTTCAATTGAATCAGCACATCATCGCGACCCTGGTATATGTGTTCTTGCATCGCAATCTTTGCACGTTCAGGTTCTTGGTTTTCAATCGCGTTCAAGATGGTTTTGTGGACTTCGAGAGAACGGAGCAGCTGCCGTTCGTTATACCAATAGAATGAACGGAAGACGAGTGGAACCACGACCACCTTCGAAATCAGCAATCGCAGATGTTCATTTTTGGCTGCTTTGAAAATCTCTTCGTGAAATTCCTGGTTGGTCTGCTGAATATGTTTAATGGTAGCGATGTCCGATCGCTTCCACTGCGAAATCGCTTTTTCATACTCCTCATTTTTAGTGCGTATCGCTTCGACTTCTTCTTCGGTCCGGTTTAAAGCGGCTTCGCTGGTTCCGTGGCTTTCAAGCAGAGCGCGTACATTGTATATTTGCCGGATGTCGTCTGTAGAAAATTCCCTGACGATATAGCCTCTTCGTTTATAAGGCACGATCAATCCGTCCGTTTCTAATTGCTTGATTGCATCACGTATAGGCGTCCGGCTCACCTGCAACGCTTCTGCAAGCGCCTCTTCGGTCAAACGTTTACCAGGTTCATATTCTCCTATAATAATGGCGTTTTTGATGGCAGTATAGGGGTTCATAAACTAATCACCTCGCGATTATTGTATACAATAAATAAAATAGAATCAATTAAATAATTTGAAAACTTCGTATTTAAAGGTTTTATTATAAAAATAAAATGAATTCACATTTTTTGTTGACGGATTGTATACATTGTGATATTTTTTTAACAATTACTAATTGTTTGAAAATTTAATGTTCTTTTTCGGACAGAAGTCTTTTAATGCTGCCGATGATCTAAGCAAGACAATCAGGTAGGAATTGTGATTGAAAATATTTTGGGGGTGCTATAGATGATGAAAGAAAATGAAAGAACAATAGTTGGAGAAACATCGACGATGACCGAAGAAAGGGAGAGACTGCCGCTTGAAGGCGTCCGCGTGCTGGAATTGGGTACATTGCTGGCGGGGCCATTCACCGGCCGCATGCTGGGGGACTTTGGAGCGGAGATCATCAAAATCGAAGCACCCGACAAAGCGGACCCGATGAGGCAATGGGGCAAGCAGAAAGACGGGGAAGGGTTGTGGTGGCCGATCCAGTCCCGCAACAAGAAATCGGTGACCTTGAATTTGAGAACACCGGAAGGGCAGGAAATCTTTAAGGAGCTGGTCAAAGAAGCGGACATCATCATCGAGAACTTCCGTCCGGGCACCATGGAGAAGTGGAACCTTTCTTATGAACAGCTTTCAGAGATCAACCCGAAAATCATCATGACAAGAACGTCCGGCTTCGGCCAGACCGGGCCTTACAGCAAACGCGCCGGGTTCGGCAGTGTCGGCGAAGCGATGGGCGGCATCCGCCACGTCACCGGATTTCCGGACCGGGCACCTTCAAGAATCGGCGTGTCACTGGGCGATACATTGGCGGCTTTGTTTGCGACCATCGGAACACTGACGGCATTGAATGAACGCCATCATTCCGGCAAAGGCCAGATGGTCGACACGGCAATTTACGAATCGGTATTTTCCGTCATGGAAAGCACGGTGCCGGATTACCTGTTGACGGGTTATATCCGCGAGCGAATGGGCAATATTTTGCCAGGAGTCGCACCGTCCAATATCTATTTGACGCAGGAAGGCACATATATCGTCATCGGCGCCAATGCAGACGGTGTGTTCAAACGGTTGTGTGAAGCGATGGGCCGACCGGAGCTTGCTGAAGATCCACGATACCAGACGCATCACGCCAGAAGCGACCATATGACGGAACTGGACCAATTGATCGAAGAATGGACGAAAACACAGAAAACAACAGAAGTACTGGAGCTGCTTGCTGAAAAAGGCGTGCCATCAGGGTTGATTTATTCAGCTAAGGACATTGTGGAAGACCCGCAGTACGCCGCACGTGACATGATCATCAAAACCGAACATCCGGTACTTGGCGAATTCCCGATGCCGGGCATTGTGCCGAAGCTCAGCCGGACACCTGGGAAAGTGAAGCATGTGGGAGCGGAGTCGATCGGCAAGGACAATGCAGCCGTCTATGGGAAATTATTGAACTATGATGAAGAAAAACTGAAGGATCTAAAAGATAAACAAATCATTTAAACGAAAGAAGGGAGCCGCTATGGGCAAAACGCTTTATGAAAAGATCTGGGACCGCCATGTGGTGGTGGAACAGGAAGCGCAGCCGGACATCATTTACATCGATCTTCATTTGATCCATGAAGTCACGTCACCTCAAGCTTTCGACGGATTAAGGCTGGCAAAGCGCAAAGTCCGCAGACCCGACCGGACATTGGCGACGATGGACCATGCCATCCCGACGACGGACCGCCACCTGCCGTTCGAAGACAAAATAGCTGAAAAGCAGGTAGAGGCATTGCGCCAAAACTGCAAGGATTTCGGCATCAAATTATTCGATCTGTTCAGCGCAAGACAAGGAATCGTCCACATCATCGCGCCGGAACTGGGCCTGACGCAACCCGGCCAGACGATTGTCTGCGGGGACAGCCATACCGCGACGCATGGGGCTTTCGGGACATTGGCGTTTGGAATCGGCACGAGCGAAGTGGAGCATGTACTGGCCACCCAGACGCTGAAGCAGTACAAATCCAAAACGATGGCTGTGAATTTCAACGGAGAACTGCCGATCGGTGTTACAGCCAAAGATTTGATCCTTGCGCTGATCGGGAAATACGGCCATGATTTTGCGACTGGCTACGTGCTGGAATACCGCGGTGAGGCGATTCGCAGACTGACGATGGAAGAACGGATGACGGTCTGCAATATGTCCATTGAAATCGGTGCACGCGCCGGGCTGATTGCGCCGGATGACACCACTTTCAACTACTTGAAAGGAAAAGAATACGTGCCGCAGGGAGCAGAATGGGAAGCGGCACTGGAAGACTGGCGCCAGCTCCGAAGCGACGAAGATGCCCTGTTTGACCGGGTGGTCGACTTTGATTGTTCCGAAATCGAGCCGCAGGTAACATGGGGCACGAATCCGGGGCTCGTTGTCAGTGTCAACGGCACAGTGCCGGGACCTTCGGACGTACCGGAAGAAAAACGGCAAATGGTTGAAAGCGCACTGGCCTATATGGATTTGAAGCCGGGAACGGCCATAACGGATATCGCCGTCAATACGGTCTTTATCGGATCCTGTACAAACGGGCGCATTCAGGATCTGCGGGAAGCAGCAAAAGTGCTCAATGGCCATCATGTGGCTCCGGGAATCCGTGCTTTGGTCGTGCCGGGTTCACAGTCGGTCAAGCAGCAGGCAGAAGACGAAGGGTTGGACAAAATCTTTACGGATGCCGGCTTTGAATGGCGGCAAGCCGGGTGCAGCATGTGCCTCGGCATGAATCCGGACATCGCGAAGCCGGGCGACCGGATCGCCTCTACATCGAACCGCAATTTTGAAGGGCGGCAAGGAAGAGATTCCAGGTCGCACCTGGTCAGTCCGTCCATGGCGGCTGCGGCTGCAGTTGAAGGCCATTTTGTCGATGTCCGCAACTGGCCGGCCAAAATCTGGGAAGGGGTGTAATCATGGAAGCATTCAAAACGCATACCGGGATTGTGGCGCCGTTGGACCGTGCGAATATCGATACGGATGCCATTATCCCGAAACAATTCCTGAAACGCATTGAAAAAAGCGGATATGGCCAGTATCTGTTCTATGACTGGCGCTATAACGACCATGAAGAAGAAAACCCGGATTTCCTCCTGAACCGGGAACCCTACCGCAAGGCAACGGTTTTGTTGACGCGGGAGAACTTTGGCTGTGGCTCGTCACGCGAGCACGCTCCGTGGGCCATTGAGGATTTCGGCTTCCGCGCCGTCATCGCGCCGTCATTTGCGGATATCTTCTATAATAACTGTTTTAAAAACGGGATTTTGCCGCTAAGGCTGCCGGCGGAAGAAGTGCAACGGCTGTTCGAAAAAGCCGCATCCATCCCGGGCTATCAACTGACGGTCAATTTGGAAGAAAACGTCTTAACTGACAGACAGGGCTTTGAACGCGGATTTGAAGTGGATGAATACCGGCGCGAGATGCTGCTGAAAGGCTTGGATGAAATCTCGTCAACGATTCAACATGAAGCGGAAATAACAGATTTCGAAACAAACCATAAAATCCATTACTCGCTGTGACAGGAGATCGCGAATAAAAACAGCACTCATTAAATCTAAGTACGCAGAAAAGGGGCTATCATATGGACCATAAATCAATCAAAGAACCGATCCGCAAAAAATGGATCTGGGTTGTTCTCGTCTTAATCGTGCTCGGCAACGTTCCATGGTATATGCCGGTCGGATCCTATGAGCCGCTGATTTTAGGGATTCCATACTGGGCGTGGATTATTGTCGGTTTTTCTCTCATCCTCTGCGCTTACTTGAGCTGGGCGACATTGAAACAATGGAACATCGTGGAGGACGAGGAAGAAGAGGAGAAGAGAGGGAAGCTAAATGAATGAACTAGTCTTTTCGGGTCTGGACGGTGTCCTGATCTTGTCTGCCTATGCCGTCATCATGCTGCTGATCGGGTATTTCTCCGGGCGCGGCGATAAGACGCTTCATGACAGCATGAGCAACTATTACCTGGCCGGCAAAAATCTCGGCTTTATCGCTTTGTTCTTCACACTTTACGCGACGCAATACAGCGGCAATACCATCATCGGCTATGCGCCAACCGCTTACCGGACCGGTTTTGCCTGGCTGCAGTCCATCACGTTCATGACCATTATCATCGGAGTGTATTTACTGTTTGCACCGAGGCTGTATGTGGTGTCAAAACGGCTGAACTTCATCACACCGGCTGACTGGATCACTTACCGCTTTAAATCAAAAGCGGTGACCATTCTCGCTGTCCTGTTGATGCTCTGGGGACTGGGCAATTACCTGCTTGAACAGCTGGTGGCAATCGGACAGGCGGCTTCAAGTCTGACCGGCGGAACCATTCCGTATCAGGTTGCCGTGATTGCTTTTGTCCTGGTCATGCTGATCTATGAATGGCTCGGCGGCATGAAGGCTGTTGCCTTCACGGATGTCATGCAGGGGCTGGTGCTGATGGTAGGAATCGTGCTGTTCCTTGTTGGAGCCGTTTACCTGGTCGGCGGAAATTTTGCGGGTGCCACACAGTTTATTGCTGAAACGGAACCCGCCAAGCTCGGCGTCCCGGATATGATGACGTCGGTCAACTGGCTGAGCATGATTCTGCTTGTCGGCTGTGGCGCTGCAATCTATCCGCATGCCGTCCAACGAATTTTCGCTGCCGAAAGTGAGCGGACGTTGAAGCGTTCGTTTTCCCGTATGGCATGGATGCCACCGATTACGACCGGGCTGGTATTCATCATCGGGATTTTAGGAATCGCGCTGATTCCGAATCTGAATGAAGCGGGATCAGAGCAGCTGGTCGGGTTGATGGCCAATGAAATCGCCGGCATCAATGGCTTCTTTTATTGGGTCATGATCATTTTCTTCGGTGCGATTGTCGCAGCGATCGTCTCTACCGCCGATTCGGTGCTGCTCAGTTTCTCATCGATTGTATCAAACGACATTTACAGTCGCTTTATCAACCCGAATGCACCGGAACGCAAAAAAGTGTTGGTCGGTAAAGTCACCGGTGTCCTGGCTGTTGGGATTCTGCTGTGGATCGCCTGGTATCCGCCGGCGACGCTGTATGAAATTTTCGTCCTGAAATTCGAGCTGCTGGTTCAGGTGTTCCCTGCATTTGTGCTCGGGTTGTATTGGAAACGGATGTCCGCATCTCCAGTGTTCTGGGGCATGCTTGTCGGGGCTGTCATTGCCGGCGTCCTTACGTGGACCGGCCATAAAACGGTATTCGGCGTCCACGGCGGCGTTATCGGTCTGGCTGCCAACTTCCTGATTGCGGTGGTCGGTTCTTACCTGGTGCCGGTGACTGTAACAGAGGAAGAAGCGGAAGACTTGAAGAAAATCGACTTGGCCTGACGGAGAGAGTTTTCTGTTGGAGACCAGTAAAAAGAGATGACTGCGCATGAATAAAACCCTTGTTCAAGATAACGCAATCGTGAATATCAACCCGTGGCGCATGCTCACTTGGCTGCTGATTGCCCAGATCATGGTGGCATTTGTCGGCCGAAGCCTTGCGCCCTTGGGTGTGCTGATCGGGGACGATTTGACGCTGACCAAAGCGCAGATCGGCATGCTCCCGGCAGCATTATTTCTGGGGCAGTCTTTGGTGGCGATTCCGGCCGGCTTTATGGCCGACCGGATCGGCTCAAAAAAACTGCTCTTTCTTTTGTCTTTGTGTCTGGGTCTGTCTTTCATCCTCATGACCATCACTTCGATTTATGCGGTGGTGCTGTTCCTGGTGGTGCTCGGCGGAGTTGGCTATGGGACCATGCATCCGACGTCCAATAAAGGCATCATCTACTGGTTCGCTGAAAAGCGTGGAACCGCCATGGGCATCAAGCAAATGGGTGTCACGCTTGGTTCCGCATTGGCTGCTCTCTTGATGCTCCCGGCTGCGGTGGCCTGGGGCTGGCGACCGGTGCTGTTCGGCGCCTGCACGCTGTTGATCATCACCGGCATTCTTGCGTGGAGGTTCTATCAGGACCCTCCGGCCGCGGAGAATAGCGGCACGGAAAAACCGGTCCGTTTGCTTGCTTCGATCGTTCAAATGTTCAAGGAGAAGCCGTTGGTGCTGGTCAGCCTCGCAGCGATGGGGCTGAGCGGGAGCCAGCTTATTTTGAACACCTATATTGTGCTGTTCGCCTATGAACAGCTGGGCATCAGTCTGGTGCTTGCGGGCATGCTGCTGGTCATTTCCGAAGTCAGCGGGTCGTTCGGGCGCGTTGCTTGGGGAATCATCAGCGACAGTTTATTTGCCGGCAAGCGGATCATCGTATTGGTCATCATCGCATCCTTGTCGATTCTGACTTCACTGGTCATCAGCCAGCTGCCGCATGGAACTTCGTTTTGGGTCATGGTGCCGATTACGGTGGTGTTCGGTTTCTGCATCTCCGGCTTCAACGGCATCTGGATGAATGCCGCAACGGAGTTGGTGCCGATCCAGCAGGCAGGCATCGCCAGCGGTTTCAGCCTGATGCTCGGTTCATGGGGCGTCGTCATCGGCCCGCCATTGTTCGGCTATATCGTCGATGTCACCGGCACCTTCACATTCGGCTGGCTGTTCCTGGCGCTTATGCTCGCAGCTGTCATTGTGCTGCTGCTTATGGCAATGGCCATCGTGAAAAAAGAAAAGCAGAACCGGGAAACTTGAAAGTAACGCCCACGAACTTCAAATGGAGGAATTTGCATGAATATAGACCTGAGGGAAATCGATACACAGCAAGCTTATAAATTGATGTCCGGTTCCGTTGTGCCCCGCGCCATTGCCTGGGTATCGAGCATCGATGCGGAAGGGCAACGGAACCTTGCGCCGTTCAGTTTTTTCACCGTCGCTTCCCGTAATCCGCCCATGCTGTGCATCTCGATCGGGCCGGGTGTCGGGGAAAGGGAAGGCACCGTCAAGGATACGCTGGAAAATATCCGCTCGCAAAAGCAGTACGTCATCAACATCGTCAATACCGAACTGGGCAACGAAATGCACGAAAGCGCCAAAAATTTCCCCAGTGACGTGGATGAATTCGAAGCCGCCGGTGTAACCGCAGCTGACAGCATATCGGTCGTTCCACCGCGTGTCGGGGAAGCGCCCATTTCCTTCGAACTGGAACTTGATCGCATCATCGAACTCGGCAGCGACCACCTCATTCTTGGCAGGATTGTCCATTACCACATCAAAGATGATTACTACCTCGGCAACTACAAAGTCGATCTGGAAAAGCTGAAGCCGCTCGGGCGTCTGGCCAACCGCTATAGTGAAATGCAGGGGCTGTTTAGTTTGCCGAGAGAGGAATGAAGAGGAGTGGTAGCTGTGGGAAAGCTGGAATCACTCATTAAAGCGAAGGAAATGAAAGTGCTTCTTTAAACAAATTGGTTCAGAAAAACTTCATTTGCGTAAAACAGGAAAGCCCAGTTGGAGCGGTTTATCACCGTCCAGCTGGGCTTTTTCAGGAGATTGTGGCAATAGAGAAGAATTGTCCTAAACTTTTGCCGCCCAAATCTCTATTTCAACTTTGATCTCTGGCAAGCCTAATTCCGTAAGATATCCGATCGTCATTGCAGGGTAGTCTTCGCCGAACAACTGCGACCATTCGGTATACATAAAGTCCCAATCAATCTTTTCTGTCGCCCATATGTTAACTTTGATGATGTTTTCCGCGCTGAGCTGTTCTGCCTGCAAGACTTTTTTGATGTTATCGAACGTATTGGTGAGCTGTAGATTGAAGTTCTCTGGCAGTTCTCCGGTTGATCCGGTGCCGATTTGTCCGGAGGTCACATACAGCTCTGCGTTTCTGGGGATTTTGGTGATGTGCGTATAGTTCCCGACAGGTTTAGGCATGTTCTCGGGATTTCCTCTGGTGATCTTGTTGTCCATATCCACTAGCTCACCTTCTTCATCTTATTTGTTCCATATTGAATTCGTCTGTTCCTTCTCATTCACCGTCAGCTGAAAAACATCCGGACGGGAATAATGGCCTGATACATCAAAGTCAAACTGGCTTTCAGCGATCTGATCCAGGTCGAGTTCCGCGTATAGGATCGCTTCTTCTCCGTATACCGGTTCAACGATCAGTTCGCCGAGAGGACCGGCGATGCAGCTGCCGCCACGGGACATTTCTTCGGGCAGCTTTTTGAATTCCTCGCGGGAAGTGATTTCTTCCGGATACATGGATTTTGTCGAATACTGGTTGCAGGACAGCACGAAGCAGCGGCCTTCTGCAGCCACATGGCGAACGGTCGCTGTCCAGGTGTCACGCGCATCGGCAGTGGGCATGACATAGATCTGGATCCCTTTTTCGTACATGGCGGCACGCGCCAAAGGCATGTAATTCTCCCAGCAGATCAAAGCGCCGAGGCGGCCGTACGGTGTATCAAAGACCGGCAACGTGCTGCCGTCTCCCTGGCCCCAGATCAAGCGTTCGGACCCCGTCGGTTTGAGTTTGCGGTGCTTGCCGAGCAGTTCGCCATCGGGGCCGAAAAACAGGGCGGTGCAATACAAAGTGCCCTGGCTGCCGGCTGTATCTTTTTCGATGACGCCGATGACAACATAGGCATCTGCTTGCTTCGCCGCTTTGCCGATTGTTTCTGTTTCAGAGCCTGGTACGGTGATGGAATTATCCCAATAGCGCCGGAAATCTTTACGGCCTTCCGGGGAGCGGCTGCCGACGACGGCGCCAAACGACATGCCGCGCGGATAGGCGGGAATGAACGCTTCAGGGAAAACAATGATCTTTACGCCTTGCGCTCCAGCTTCTTCGATTAACCGAACCGTCTTCAACACGCCTTTTTCCTTGTCCATGATTTCAGAGCCGGCTTGGACGACGGCTACTTTGAATTTAGTGGATTTTTTCATTGATCTCATCCTTTCATCACTTATTTCATTCTAGCATTGTTATAATATTCATGAAATTATATTAGAGAACTGGAATTCTTAATCAAATAGGAGGTACACGGATGAAACCCCAAGTTTATCTTGCGCGGCCGGTCTCAAAAGAAGTGGAAGCATATATAGGAGAGCATTGCGATTACCGGAAGTGGGAAGGGAAAGGTAAGATCCCGCAGGATGTCCTGATGGAAGAGCTAAAGGACGCGGAAGGGGTGCTCGTGCAAAATGCATCCGTGACGAATGAATTGCTGGAGCAGGCGCCGAAGTTAAAAGTCATCAGCAATTCGGCGGTCGGCTACGATTCTTTCGACCTGGAAGCCATGAAGCAGCATCGGGTGCTCGGCACGCATACACCATTCGTGCTGGATGAAACAGTGGCAGATCTGGCTTTCAGCCTGGTGCTTGCCACAGCAAGACGGGTACCGGAGCTGAACAATATCGTCAAACAAGGAAAATGGGGAAAACAAAAAGATTCCCGGCAATTCTTCGGTACCGACGTGCATCACGCGACGATGGGCATTGTCGGCATGGGCCGCATCGGGGAGAAGATTGTCAGACGGGCGAGGCTCGGTTTTGAAATGGAGGTCCTCTACAACAGCCGGACCCCGAAGCCTGAACTCGAAGAGAAGTATGGCATCGTCTACAGTGAGCTCGACTCTCTTCTGGAAAAATCCGATTTCGTCGTGCTGATTGTGCCATTGACGCCTGAAACGCATCATTTAATGGGAGAAAAACAGTTTAAAACGATGAAAGACAGCGCGATTTTGATCAATTGTGCCAGAGGGGCAGTGGTGGATGAAAAAGCCTTGATCGAAGCTTTGGAAAAAGGGGAGATTTCCGGAGCGGGACTCGACGTTTTTGAGCAGGAACCGGTCTCGCCGGACAATCCGCTCCTGCAGATGGATCAGGTCGTCGTCCTGCCGCATATCGGGTCAGCCACAGAACAGACCCGCGCTTCCATGCTGATGAAAGCGGCGGAGAACTTGGTTGCGGGCGTGACAACCGGAGTTCCTGAGAATGTCGTGAAGGAATTGCAGGGGCTCTTGGAAACGGAATCTTAACTCCATACGAAAAGGCCAAAGAACTAATCCCAGCTTCTTTGGCCTTTTTATATGCTTATGTATCCTCTGCTTCTTTTTTGGAAGCCCGTACATACTCCAACCAGAAAATCCACAGCGTCACAGCAACGGCAATCCAAAGAGAAGGGCTTGTGAGCGAAATGCTGTTTCGGGATTCTCCGCCCAGCAATGTCAAGATGGCGAGCACAATCAACGGCACCACAATCATCAGGACAGGGAAGATCATCATGTAACGTTTCTTCTTTCGCTGCGGTTTAAGGGTCACGCCGCTCAGCACCACCATAAGGGCAATGACTGCGAATGGAATCCACGGAGGTATGCCGAGAGCAGCAAGAGTTCCGGGGAAATAATCATTGACCAGAAGGATACATAAATTAACCAATAGGATGGCAACAACAAGCCAATAGATCTTCAAACTAAAAATCCTTTCGATAAAGGCATATTGGATCTGCCTTTTCTTAAGTGTAACAAAAAATATTGGCTAATACAGGTAATTGATTGACTGGAGCAAAATACAGTTTAGTTAATAATGGAAAGAAAATGATAGAATAAAGAAAATTGAGTGTTTGATTTTCAAGAATCACTTTAAATTTTGAGAAGCAGGTGAAGAGTTGTTATGAAGAAAAACATACGTGTAGTTGGAGCAGTAATTATAGATGGTGACAAAATTTTGTGTGCGCAGCGGGGAATGGAAAAAAGCTTGCCTGGCTTATGGGAATTTCCTGGTGGGAAGATCGAAGAAACTGAAACGCCTCAATCAGCACTGCAAAGAGAAATTCAAGAAGAAATGCATTGTCAGGTGGAGATTGGCGAGCAGGTGGAACATACCGTGTACGAATACGATTTTGGTATCGTCCATTTGACCACATTTTATTGCCAACTAATTGAAGGCACACCCGTGCTAACAGAACATATAGAAATTCAATGGTTGAAGGCGGATGAACTTGACCAATTGGAATGGGCGCCAGCAGACATACCGGCCATAGAGAAACTGAAAAAGACATATCAAGCTCAGAAATAAGACGGGTAGTTAAGGGAAAAGCGGGGGACGGATATGAACTTTCTGCAGAATTTAGAAGACTCTCTATACAAAGGTTTCATTGATCAAAGAAAACCAAGTGGTGAACGCTTTAAACCCACTTTGCTGATCAACAACACCAAGACAAATGAAACCGTATTGAATTCGATTATTGAGGAACTGGACAACTGCCAATCGTTTCTCTTTTCTGTAGCTTTCGTGACTGAAAGTGGCTTAGCGACTTTAAAAACACATTTATCGGACCTTGACCGAAAAGGAATCAAAGGCAGAATTTTAACGTCGACTTTTTTGAATTTCAATCAACCCAAAGTATTTAAAGAACTTATGAAAATCAATAATGTAGAAGTCCGATTATCAAGCATGAAAGGATTTCATTCAAAAGGCTATATTTTTTCGCATGAGACGCATCAAACCTTGATCGTGGGAAGTTCGAATTTAACGGCGCAAGCTTTAAAAGTGAATTATGAGTGGAACGTCAAACTGAGCTCCCATGAAAATGGCGAATTGGTTTCTCATTTCTATCAGCAGTTCGAAGAGGTGTGGGAAAACGCGCAATCGCTGACGGAACAATGGATTACCAATTATGAGCAATCCTACGTCCCTCTGGAATACCGAAAAGACTTAACCAATGTAGCTGAATTCCCGGAAGTATACACAGAAAATCCATTAGAAGAAGCCATCAACATCAAACCGAATAACATGCAAAAAGCCGCTTTGCAGGAAATACAGTCAGTGCGAGAATCAGGAAAGGACAAAGGTTTGGTTATTTCAGCGACAGGTACTGGGAAAACCTATCTCTCTGCTTTTGATGTGCGGAACTTTGCGCCAAAAAGAATGTTGTTTATTGTTCATAGAGAACAAATTCTTCAAAAAGCGAAGTCTGATTTTATTCGAATACTTGGTGGGATGGAAAAAGATTTTGGGATCTTGTCGGGCAACCTTCGCCAAACAGATGCACGTTATTTATTTGCGACAATCCAAACGATTTCAAAGGAAGAAACGCTCCAGCAATTAGACCCACAAGCGTTTGATTATATTTTGATTGATGAAGTACATAAAGCGGGAGCCAAGTCGTATCAAAAAGTCATTGAGCATTTTCAGCCAAAGTTCCTAATGGGGATGACGGCAACGCCTGAACGGACCGATGATTTTAACATCTACGAGTTATTCGATTACAATGTGGCTTATGAAATTCGCTTACAAGAAGCACTGGAAGAAGACATGCTTTGCCCATTTCATTATTTCGGGGTAACAGATGTTGAGTATGAAGAAGGTGTGATTGACGAAGCGACGGTTTTTACGAAGTTGATCACCGAAGAACGTGTGGATCACATTTTACAGAAAATCAATTATTATGGCCATTCGGGTGAAAAAGTGCGTGGCCTTATGTTTTGCAGCCGAAAAGAAGAAGCGATCAAACTTTCAGAAGAACTGAATCAGCGCGGTTTAAAAACCGTTGCCTTGACTGGCCAACACTCTCAGGAAGAACGCGTTCTGCAAGTGGACCGATTGGAAAATGGCGTCATCGACTATATTTTAACTGTGGATATTTTCAATGAAGGAATCGATATTCCAAGCGTCAATCAAGTGGTCATGCTGAGACAAACGCAATCGAGCATTATTTTTATCCAACAGCTTGGGCGTGGACTTCGAAAGCATGGATCTAAAGAGTTTGTGACAATCATCGATTTTATCGGAAACTACAAAAATAATTACCTCATTCCCGTTGCGTTGTCTGGGGAACGTTCGCAGAACAAAGACAATATCCGCCGTCGAATGAAAGACACGAGTTACATCAAAGGAATTTCCACTGTGAATTTTGAAGAAATCGCGAAAAATCGGGTCTTCTCCGCGATTAAACGAAGCAATTTAAACGATATGAAAATTCTTCGCGAAGCTTATGTAGAGTTGAAAAATAGAATCGGGCATATTCCGCAGCTCCAGGATTTTATCCATCACAATTCCATCGACCCGTTGGTGATTGTTCAAAAATACACGACCTATCACCAGTTTTTATTGAAGCTTAAAGAAATTGATCCGATAGTAACTGGCTATGAAGAACAGGTGCTGACGATGCTGTCATTGGAAATTCTGAACGGCAAACGGCTGCATGAAATCCTGTTGCTCGAACTATTGCTGGAAAACAAACAAGTCACGATGGAAGTCTATAGACAATACATAAGTTCTCATAACTGCTCTACCGATCCAGACACCTTGGCATCGGTGCAACGGGTTATGGACTTAAGCTTTTTCAATCAAGGGCCTCGAAAAAAGTATGGCAATAAACCACTTGTGGTCTTCGGAGCGGCAGGTATCCAATTGAATGAAGAAATTTAAGAAAGTCTTGAACGGAATTCAAACTTCAAAGCGATGCTGAGCGATATCGTTATGAGCGCGAAAGAGTTAAGCAAAAGCTATAGATGCGATCAAGCTTTGACGCTCTATAAAAAATATACGCGCAAAGATGCATGCCGTTTATTGAATTGGACAAGCGATGAAAGCTCTACAATCTATGGATACAAAACGAAGCATGGCAACTGCCCGATTTTTGTTACGTACCATAAAGATGATGAAGTCGAATCGAGCGTAGCTTATACAGAGGGGTTTGTCAGTCCTGAAATTTTTAAATGGTCGACACGGAGTAACCGTACTTTAGCGTCTGCAGAAGTAAAAACCATCATAGACGCCACAGAAAATAACATTGACCTTCATCTATTCATCAAAAAAGACGACGATGAAGGTGGCGATTTTTATTATTTAGGACAGGCGCTTCCAGATAAAGAAAGTGTGGAGCAAGCGTTGATGAAAGATAAGAATTTAAGAGACATCCCGGTTGTTCATATGCATTTGGCTTTGGAAAATACGGTAGAACCGAAGCTATACCATTATATTTCTAGTGAAGAAATTTAATTTTTTATTTTTTCTAATCAAAATACTTACATATCAGCCTGAAAAAATATCTTGCTTCCTATGCATGAGAACGATTCTCCCTTATTTGAAGAAAAGAGGTTATTAGTATTTCTTAGCTTATATTAAAAATGAAATATAAATAAACCATTTCGCAAAAGAAAAAATATTTTTTAATATTTTCATATCATTTTATATTAATAAAAACAACTTATTTTTAGAATAGATTTAAGATCGCTTCTCTTGTATTAACTTTTAAAAGAAAAAGAATTTCCTATATAAAAATTTGAATTTCATGCTAAAATTTTTCTGGTAGAAAAGTTATGAGCTTTAATAAACTTATAGCTTCTAGTAAAAAATGGATTTGATAGGTCGTTTTCTAATCTAAAGTTGAATTAGTCTTCTTTTAGAATGGCTTCTTATAGATCAGCTAAAAAATAGTTTTTCTTAAACACTTATAAGGAATTTCTTTGGGAAATTTAAATGAGTGCATTAAAAACCTTGTCTAATGATAAGGTTTTTATTTTTTTAGAAAACTATTTTAACTATTTATAAAAAGTAATAAAAAGATATTATTATTTCTAATAATTGAAGTAGTTAAAAAAATTATCGAAATACATTGACAATTCTAAAAAGTTAAAATAATATGTAATTCATTAACACATAGTGTAATTGGATTTCAATATGTGATACAGAGTTCCATATAAGCGTTTTAGAAGGAGTTGTAATGAAATGGAAACTGAGAAAATGGAAGTGGATGTCAGAAGCATTTTAATGAATGGTGAATCTACTGATGAAACGTCCATGAAGAAAACAAGTAGCGATGTTCGTGATACTTCTATTAACCAATCGGTCGAAAAGGCGATTTCGATTCTGAATTTGTATTCGGCAAAAGAGCTCCAATTCACAGTGAACGAGATATCTGAGTTAGCGAAGATTAATAAAGCTACTGTAATCCGTTTATGTAATACGCTAGAAAAAGCAGGATTTATCGAAAGATTCCATGACTCGAGAGCATCATACTATCGTTTAGGAATCGGTTTAGGAAGACTGGGGAATATCGTAATCCAATCTCTAGATCTTACCAGTCGAGCAAAGCCTTATTTAAAGAAATTGACAGATTTGACAGGTGACAATTCCTATTTGTTCATCGAAAAAAATAATATGGCACAATGTATCGATATTATGAAAGGGCCAAGAATGTACGATGAATCATCAGTAGAGCTTGGAGATACCTTACAGCTCAATCAGGGTGGCGCGCCCATGGCAATATTTGCTCATTTAAGTGCTTTGAAAAAAGAAAAATTATTGACTAAATTAAATTTGGAGGAAGAAGAAAAACTAATCGGACAGTTAGAAGTTATTAGAAAAAATGGCTACTCTTTGAGCCAAGGAGATATTTTACCGCATATAGCTGCTGTTGGTGCACCAATCATTGATTTTAGAGGGAATGTAATTGGAGCTCTTAGTCAAGGTGGTTTAGCTAGAGAATATGTTGATGAACGATTATCAGAAACTATAAAGATTGTTAAAGAAGCAGCCAGGGAACTGTCTAGGGAATTTGGTTGGGAAGAGGAAATATAAAGTATTTTTAATTTTAAATTAAAATGAAAGCGCTTTAAAATCGGAAAAATACAATTTGGAGGAGGAGTTTAATGGATTTATTTTCATTGAAAGGCAAAACGGCAATTGTTACTGGGGGTAACCGGGGATTAGGTAAAGCAATTGTAATGGGACTGGCAAAGGCTGGAGCAAATGTAGTAGTCGTTAGCCGGGATATGGAAAGAAATAAAGCGGTTATTGACGAAGTTGAAAGTTTGGGAGGAACAGGAAGCAGTTTTTCAGTAGATCTTAGAAATAAAGATTCTATAGCTGCGATGGTGGACCAAGTGGTTGAAAGGCATGGTTCCATAGACATCTTAGTAAATAATGCAGGTGTTTCTTCTACAAATTTTGCACTTGATGTGACAGAGGAAGACTGGGATCGGGTGATGGATTTAAATGTAAAATCTTTATTTTTCTGTTGTCAGGCGGTTGCGAGCAAGATGAAAGAGCAAAATTTCGGAAGAATCATCAATATGTCATCGGTTGTTGGACAAGTCGGTGATGTTGGTATCAGTCCATATACTGCCAGCAAAGCAGCTGTCATCAATTTAACAAGGTCTCTTGCTTTGGAATGGAGTCGATTCGGTATCAATGTAAATGCTGTTGGTCCCGCTTATATCGAAACTGAGATGAACCGAGATGAACTCAATACTCCGCATGTTCGTGACAAAATTATTAACAAAACACCACTCAAGCGTTTAGGGGAACCAGAAGAATTAACAGGAATGATTATTGCTTTAGCAAGTAATGCGGGTAATTTTATCACTGGACAAACTATTTTTGTGGATGGTGGATGGTTAGCGCAATAGGATGGGATGCTATTCAAAAAAAATCGAAAGGAGGTTGGCGGATGGAAACACGTATTACCTCAGAGCTAATAGAAGAATACGTCAGCAAAAATTATTGGTTGAACAAATCATTAAGAGAGTATTTTTTAGAAACAGTTAAAGCCTATCCTGATAGAGACGCAGTGGCAGATGAGTATAAGGTTCTCAATTATCAAGAACTGCATGATTTGATGGAGAACATCATTAGCGGTTTGCATGCATTAGGGGTTGAAGCGAGAGATCCAATAGCGTATCAACTACCTAATTGGATTGAAGGTCACGCTATCCATAATGCTATTAGAGTAATGGATGGTATTTGCTGTCCAATAGTTCCAATTTATAGGGAAAAAGAACTTAAATTTATTTTAAATCAGACTGAAGCTAAAGTTATTTTTATTCCGGATGTATTCCGCAAACACAACTATCCTGAAGTCATCGGAAATATTTATTCTTCATTGCCTAATCTAGAGCATGTGGTTGTTTTAGGTGACACTGCTCCAAAGGGAATGATAACGTTCGATGAATTTTTGGATAGGGGAAAATCATATAAATCCCAAAAGAGCCTTCAGGAATATAAAAGCAATCCGAACGATGTAGGGTTGATCATGTATACATCTGGAACCACATCCGAACCTAAAGGGGTCCAACATACAGATAATACATTAATCCGTGAGTATCTGTTGACGATTGACAATTTCAAATTAGACCAGGAAACAATTATGCTGATGCCGTCGCCTATTACTCATATTTCAGGTTTAACGCCTTTAGAGTTGTCTTTGTTGATTGGATCTAAAGTAGTTTACATGGATATATGGGACGATACTAAAGCAGCAAAGCTGATCAGTGATCAGAAATGCAATTTTATGATCAGTGCGACACCTTTTCTGAAATGGTTAGTTGAATCGGATCTGACAGAAAAATATGATTTATCTTCTATGCAAAAGTTTGTTTGCGGAGGTGCATACATACCACCGGAGTTAATAAAGAAAGCACCGAATGCAGGAATTAAAGCTGTGCGCGTCTATGGCTCTACTGAATGTCCCACAGTTTCTTTAGGATTATTGAATGACAGCACTGAACGAGCGTTTTACACAGACGGCAAGATTCCAGTGGGATACGACATTAAAATAGTATCTCTAGATGGTGAAATTTTATCAGAAGGTCAGGAAGGCGAAATTGCAGTCAAAGGTCCTGAAGTATTTATCGGTTATAAAAATACAGATCTGAACCGAGAGTCATTTGACCACGAAGGCTATTTTTATACTGGTGATTTGGGAAGAATCGAGGAAGAGCGGTATTTGGTCATTACTGGTCGAATAAAAGACATCATTATTAGGGGTGGAGAAAATATATCTACTAAAGAAGTAGAAGATCTTCTGTATGAACATCCTGCGCTTGACCAGGTAGCAATAGTTGCTATGCCAGATCCGACTTTAGGAGAGAAAGCATGTGCATATGTAAAAGTCAAAAAAGGTTATGAATTCACTTTTGATGAAATGATTTCGTATTTATCAGAGAAAAAGATCGCTAGGCAAAAGTTACCGGAACGATTGGAAGTATTAGCCGAATTGCCAACCACCACGTCAGGGAAAATTATGAAAATTGAACTTAGAAAAATGATTGCAGAAAAATTAGAAACGAATTCTCTACAAATGTAATGATTTTATTTTTACAAAATAGATGAATGAAAAGGAGTAGATATGATGAAAAAGCGATTGATGAGTCTACTGGTTCTATTGATTACTGCGGTATTTTTGGTTGGGTGTGGAGGAGACAGTTCTGCAGGAGCAAGCGGCGACAAAGCTAAAATTGGCGTGGCTTTAGCGACAACAGGTCCAGCAGGACAAACAGCAAGTTGGGTCTTGGATGGTCACCAATATGCAGTAGACAAGATTAACGCAGATGGTGGTGTTCAAATTGGCGATGAGTTTTTTGAGTTGGAGTTGGTTCATTACGATACAGAAGGAAGAACAGCGACTGCCACGTCAGTTACAGAGAGGTTGATCAGTCAGGATAAAGTCGCAGCGATTCTTGGTACATCTATTAGTTCTGAAACACAGGCTATCATTCCAATTTCACAGAGAGCTAAGGTGCCTCTTGTGACTGTGGCAGCATCCAGCGACAAATTGGTTGAGCAAGGATCTGAATTCTTTTCACAAGCTGGACCGGCTAATGTTAATTATGTAAAGGGTGGTACTAAAACTTTAAAAGATTTAGGAGCTAAAAAAACCGCTGTCCTTTATATCGATGATGACTGGGGACAATCGTATTCACGATTGTATCCAGAAGAATTGGAATCTCAGGGAATTGAAGTGGTTGCTAAGGAAGGTTTCTCTCCGGAGCAGAAAGAATTTGTAACTTTACTAAACAAAGTTAAAGCATCAAATCCGGATTCAATCATTGTGGCCGCGCAAACTGAAATCGCAGTACCACTTTTCAAACAAATTGAATCCGTAATGCCCGATGTGCAGGTCTTTGAAGCAGGTGGGGTTATTCCTGAAGAACTGCTGGCCTTGGAACCTGAAATTGCAGAAGGCATGATTGTTATGAGCCGTGCTGGTGAAGAAACGCCAGGAATTGCTGAAGTGCAAAAGAGCTTTGGAGAAAGCCATGACTATGAAGCCAATTCTTTCACATATTCAGGGATAGATGGAGTTTATATTCTTAAAGAAGCGATGGAAAGAGCAGGATCAGTTACTGATTCGGTTAAAATTGCAGAAGAAATTCGAGCTTCTCAATATGAAGGTTTGATTGGATATTACGAATTTACTGAAGAAGGTGGAAATGGATTAGTTGGAAATCGGGCTGTTATAAAAGATGGCAAAGTAATTTATCAATCCACTGATTCTGATCTTCCATAAGCAAGTTTTAAGTAACCAGGACATTAGTAGGTGTAATTAATGTTCTGGTTCTTTACTTAAAAGAAGATGGGAGGAAAAGATATGACTGACCAAATAATTCAAGCATTAGTTAATGGATTAGTAAGTGGAAGTATATATGCTTTAATGGCAATTGGTTTCACACTCGTTTTTGGAATTATGCATGTTATTAACCTAGCGCACGGGGAACTATACATGCTTGGAGCTTTTACTACGTTTATCTTGGTGGGCGTTTATGAAATTAATTTCTTTGTTTCTTTAGTGATCTCTGCATTTATCGTGGGTGTATTGGGATTTTTCATCGAACGCTTTATTTTCAGGCCACTTCGGAAAACAGCTATGCTAAATACTTTACTAGCTTCGATTGGTCTGTCCATATTTTTAAGTAACTTAGTTTTACAAATTGCGGGACCACAAATGAGAACTATTGCCTTTCCTTTTGGAACCGAAGAGATTGCGATTTTCGGCATCACGATGACTATTCAAAGATTGTTGATTGTTGGAATTACAGCAGCTTTGGTTATTTCACTTTTTGTTATTTTTAAATTCACCAAATTTGGTAAAGCATTGCGAGCCACTTCTCAGAACCGAGATGCTGCCGCTTTAATGGGCGTTAATATTAATCTAATGTATGGGTTAATCTTTATGATAAGTGCTAGTTTAGCAGCAATTGCAGGAGGCATGATTGGTTCATTATATGTAGTTGATGCTGCCATGGGAATTGCCCCAGGTATGAAGTCTTTTATCATAGTTATTCTTGGAGGAATGGGTAGTGTCGTAGGTGCGGTTATTGGTGCATTGATCTTAGGATACGCTGAGACATTTACAAACTTGTATGGTTCTGCATCTCTACAGGATTTGGTAGGCTATGTAATTCTAATCCTGGTACTTTTGCTGAAGCCAAGCGGATTGTTCGGAGGTGCTAAGATCAAATGAAAAATCTTAAAGGTAATAAGAAAATCCTCATCCCAGTTCTGTCTTTGGTCATCGGGATAGTGCTAGTTATGCTGCCACTGTTTATGGGAGACTATGTTATCCACGTCATGAATCAGATTGGAATCATTATCATTTTGGTTTCCAGTTTAAATCTAATTGTGGGTTACACCGGCCAATTATCATTTGCACATGTCGGATTATTTGCTGTAGGTGCATATACTAGTGCGATTTTGACTACTGCTTATGGCCTCTCTTTTTGGATGGCGTTACCTCTTGGGGCTCTTGCCGCAGCAATGATTGGATTTTTGATTGGTCTTCCATCATTGCGCTTTCAGACACATTTCTTTGCAATTGTTACATTAGCCTTTGCAGAAATTATTCGTTTGGCCATTTATAACGGAGGAAGTTTGACTGGTGGACCGAACGGAATTTACAGTATTCCTTTTCCTAATGACATTTTGGGGTTGGATTTTACGCAACGTGGTAATTTCTACTACATTATTTGGGTAGCTGCAGCAGTTACAGTGCTCTCGATTTATTTAATTACACGATCAAGAGTCGGAAGAGAAATGATCGCTATCAGGGAAAATGAAACTTTCGCTAAGTTTATCGGAATCGATACGTGGAAAGTGAAGATAATCTCTTTTACTATTAGTGCTTTCTTTGCAGGTTTTGCAGGTGGTTTATACGCACATTACAATTCTTTTATTTCACCTTTTTCCTTCGAAGTATCCGAATCTGTTACCTATTTATTAATGGTAATTATCGGGGGCATGGGAACCATACTGGGCCCAATTCTTGGAGCAATTTTCTTGTTAATTCTTCCTGAGTTATTAAGAAGCATTAATGATTACCGAATGATTATTTATGGGGCTATGCTGGTTCTAACAATTATGTTTCTGCCAGGAGGATTTGTCGGACTTTACAGAAACATGAAAAGTCGGTTGTTAGAAAGAAAACCGGCATTAAAGTCATTAAAAATAAAACCGGAAATCAGGAAAGTGGAGGAGGAGAACTGAGATGTTAGAGGTGAAAAACGTTAGTAAGTTTTTTAAAGGGCTGGTTGCTTTAGATAATGTTACTTTTACCGTAGAAAAAGACACCATACAAGGTATTATCGGACCAAATGGTGCGGGAAAAAGTACGATGTTCAACTGTATCACTTGTTTCTTCCCTGCGTCCAAGGGCGAAGTGATTTTTGAGGGGAAAAATATTTCGGGGATGAAGCCGCACAAAATAACTGAGCTTGGAATTACCCGTACTTTTCAGCATACACAGGTTTTTCCAGAGCTGACTGTTCGGAACAATATATTGACCGGCCAAAATGTCATGCAGAGAAAAGACCGTAAACGTTCTAAAGAACAATTACGGGCGAAAATAGACGAAATTATAGCGTTCGTTGGATTGGAGTCACTTGAAGAAAATTTGGGAAAAAACTTAAGTTTAGGCCAGCAAACTAAATTAGCGATTGCCATTTCTCTAGCTACAGAACCGAAAATGCTCTTGCTGGATGAGCCGGCAGCAGGAATGAATCCTGAAGAAACCAATCAACTTGTGGATCTCCTCAGAAAAATTAAGAAAATGGGCGTTACGGTAGTATTGATCGAGCATGATATGAAAGCAGTCATGGGCTTGTGTGAACGAATTGTGGTTCTAGAACATGGGAAAAAAATTGCCGAAGGCAGTCCTAAAGAAATTCGTAACAATCCAAAAGTGATAGAAGCTTATTTAGGGAGTGAGGAGCTTGCTTAAAGTAAGAGGGTTAAATGTCAACTACGATAAAGTTCAGGTACTTAAAGAGGTTTCCATAGATGTAAATGAAGGAGAAATTGTTACATTGATCGGTTCTAATGGTGCCGGTAAAACAACATTGTTACGAACTATCTCCGGAATAAAAAAGAGCCAGAGTGGAACAATCGATTTTTTAGGAGAATCTATTGAAAAAATGGAATCCCATAAAATCGTTGACAGAGGGATAGCGCATGTACCTGAAGGTCGGCAAGTATTTTCTGACATGAGTGTGCGCGAAAATTTGGAAATGGGTGCTTATCGCAGAAAAGATAATGAAAATATCAAAAAAGATCTCGAAGGGGTATATGAATTGTTTCCAAGGTTGCGCGAACGTGAAAAGCAATTAGCGGGTACGATGAGTGGTGGAGAACAGCAAATGCTTGCAATTGGTCGAGCCATGATGTCGAAACCAAAGTTGTTTATCTTTGACGAACCTTCATTGGGGATTGCTCCAATCATTGTCCAGGAAATTGCCCAATTGATTGTTAAGTTGAACCAATCCGGTGCCACAGTCCTGCTTGTTGAACAAAATGCGAATTTGGCTTTAAAGATATCGCATAGAGCCTACATTATGGAAACCGGAAAAATCGGCTTGGAAGGACAATCACAGGCATTATTGAACGATGAGAGAGTAAGTAATATCTATCTGGGATTTGAATAATGGATAAGAGGTGAACTGTATGTTTAGTGAGTTGAAAGATAAAGTGGCGATTGTGACAGGCGGGGCTTCGGGAATTGGTGCTGAAACTGTAAAGCGCTTAGCCTCATTGGGGGTGCGGGTAATATCCGCAGATATGAATGACGAGTTAAATAAAGAAAATGCGGAGACATTCAAAGGACAAGGACTGGATGTAACTCCGATTTATAACGATGTTCGAAGTATCGACAGCATTAAAGAAGTAGTGGCATATACAAAAAAAAATTTCAATCGGATTGATATCTTAGTGAATAATGCAGGCATTGGGGAACGAAAAAGTTATGACAAAACTAATATCGAAGAATGGGATCGCGTAATCGAAACTAATTTAAGAAGTGTCATGTTTTATTGTTTAGAAGTTCTTCCGGTCATGAAAAATCAAAAGCAAGGAAGAATCATTAATGTTTCTTCCATGGCTGCCAAAATTGGCGGTTTTCACTCGGGGACTGATTATGTTGCTTCGAAGGCAGGCATTATTGGAGTGACAATGAATCTGGCGAAGCAAGTTGGAAGTTATGGAATAAACGTCAACGGCATCGCACCGGGAGTTATCCATACGCCTATGACCGCAAGCTATCCTAATGACATTACAGAGACGATTCCGCTACGACGCAAAGGAACGCCGGAAGACATCGCGGATTCTATTTTATTTTTAGCTTCAGGATTATCCAGTTATATTACCGGCATTACTTTGGATGTTAATGGTGGATTGCATATGTAGAAAGAATAAGGAAGAAAGAGTGAAAGTTAAGATGCTAATATTATGCTTTTTGCATGATTTAGATTATTATAACTGACCGGCTAGATGAAGCAATCATTAGCTCCACTTTGACTATGATCAGGTTCTTTGGACTAGATATGGGTAAGAACTGATTGGTTCAAATGAATATAAAGAAATTTTCTTTTAACTTTAATAACACTCAGGTGCAGATTAACTGTAACTCAATAAAGAGGAGGTAAAGTATGAAGGCGGCCAGATGGCATGGAATAGAGGACATCCGAATTGAAGCTATCGCAAACCCACTTTTTCCTGATGAGGACTGGGTACAGATTAATGTTAAAGCATGCGGAATATGTGGTTCAGACATTCATGAATATGAAAATGGTCCAATTGCTTTGGGAAAAAAGAATGGACAAAGACAGCAACTTCCACCTGTAACTTTGGGACATGAATTTTCTGGAATAATTAATGAAGTGGGGAAAAATGTTTCAAATTTAACTAAAGGAATGAAAGTGGTTATTGATGCCGGAATTCCCTGCTGTGAATGCCATTATTGTAAAAGTAATTTGAATAATTTATGCAATGATCGTGGCATTTTAGGATTAACTCTAGATGGAGGTTTCGCTGAGTACATAAATGTTCCATCTAAGAACTGCTATCCAGTAGAAGAAGAAATTGACTTTGGACTGCTTGCTTTAGCAGAACCTGTCACCGTAGCGTTACATGCATTAAACCGTAGTGAATTTAAAAAGGACGATGAAGTTTTAATAATCGGCGGGGGTCCGATAGGTTTGATGATATTAATTGCATTAACAAAAAAAGGAATACAGCGTGTGGGATTGGTGGAACCGATTGAGGTAAGAAGATCACTGGCTCTGGAATTAGGTGCACAATATGTAATTGATCCCATAAATGAAGATCAGCAGCAGATTGTGTTGGAGAATACTTCCGACTTGGGCGCCGATATTGTTTTCGAATGTGTCGGCTCTGAAAGGACATTCCAGTCTGCATTAAGTTTAACGCGGAAGAGAGGGAAATTTGTAGTCGTCGGCAGCAGCCCTGAAAACATTCCCATTAATTTTTTTGACTTACTTGCTAATGAAAAAGAAATTATCGGTACATATGGACGTTTAGATGAGTGGCAGGAGGCAATCAATTTATTAATTAAAGAGGAAGTGTCATTTCGAAAATTGATCAGCCACAATTTTGAGTTAAATCAGGCGCAGGAAGTTTTTCATAATATTATCAATGATAAAGCCTCTTATATCAAAGTAATTTTGGAAAACAGATAATCATTTTAATCGAAAAAGCAGAGAGGTGGGATGATTAAATGCCGGAAAATTATGATGTGGTAGTAATTGGCGGAGGACCGGGAGGGTATTCAGCTGCAATCAGAGCGGGGCAATTGGGTTTAAAAACAATGCTCATTGAAAAAAATGAGATTGGCGGAACTTGCTTAAATGTAGGTTGTATCCCGACAAAGCATTTTGTGCATTACTCAGATGTATATTCGACAATAAAAAATTCTTCAAAACTGGGTATTCATACAACCTTAGAACGTCTAGATCTAAATATGTTTCAAAAGGAAAAAAATAAGGTTATTATGCAATTGAAATCTGGAGTGACCAGTATTTTAAAATCACAAGAGGTGGATATTATAAAAGGGTTTGCAACAATTAAGACAAAAAATATAGTTATGATCAAAAATGGACAAAAAGAACAGAGCGTGTCCACAAAAAATATTATTGTGGCTACAGGTTCTTCGCCAAGAGAGCTGCCGTCTCTTCCATTTAACGGAGAGACGGTTTTATCAAGTAATGACATTCTGTCGTTGAGTGAGCTGCCTAAAAAAATCGCTATTATCGGCGGGGGCGTAATTGGAATCGAGTTCGCCAGTATTTTTTCTCAATTAGATGTAGAAGTTCATGTTATAGAGGCATTGCCAAAAATTTTGATGGCTGAAGACGAAGATATTGTCCGGTACTTGAAAAATAGCTTGAAAAAAAATGGAGTCACCATTTATGAACATACTTCTTATAACGATTCTGTGATTAACGATGATCAAGTAGAGTTAATTCTTAAGAATAACGAGGGACAAAATATTAAGCTACAAGTTGATCAAGTATTAGTCGCCATTGGCCGAACAAGAAATACTTCGCAAATAGGTCTGGAAAATGCAGGGGTCCATATTGTAAATCAGCAGATTGAAGTTAATGAATTTATGCAAACGAATGTCCCTTCCATTTATTCAGTTGGTGATATTAATCCTGGCTGGCAGTTAGCACACGTCGCATTTGAAGAAGGTGTCGTGGCGGCAGAGAATATTGCCGGTATGAGCAGAAAGATGGATTATAAAGTTGTCCCAAGGTGTATTTATACTTCTCCAGAAATTAGCACAGTTGGTCTAACAGAAAGAGAAGCAAAGAAAGTCTATTCAGAAGTGGAAGTTCATACATTTCCTCTAGCAGCTAATTCAAAAGCTATGATGGCTGGAAAAAAAGAAGGCATGGCTAAAATAGTGCTGGAAAAAGAGTATAAAGAAATACTGGGAATCTCTCTTGTGGGAGAAGGTGTTAATGAATTGATTTCTGAAGGGTCTTTGGCAATTTATTTGGAAGCTACAGCTGAAGAACTGGCAAATTTAATCCACCCTCACCCGTCACTTTCAGAAATCCTTAAAGAAGTTTCGTTGCTGGCTATGGATAAACCGTTGCATATCACTAATTAGAAAGGGTGTTTCATATGAGTTTGGACAATGATCAAAAGAAAAAACTTTATCGCTTGCTTTATCTTGGACGAAGATTTGAAGAAAGATTAGGCGAACTCTTTACATCTAATGAAGTAGAAGGATGGGTTCATCTTGGAATTGGGCAGGAAGGTACAGGAGCGGCCCTTTCTCTATGTTATGAAGAAGGAGATTATCTGGTTCCCTACCACCGGTCGCGAATATCGATGCTTGGCAAAGGGCTAGAGCCGAAATCTTTATTAGCAGAGATCATGGGGAAGAAAACAGGTTGCTGTAATGGCGTTGGTGGTGAAGCACATATCATGGATGTGAAATCAGGCATTTATGGCACAGGTGGAATTATCGCCGGAAATATTCCAATTGCAGTCGGATTGGCTTATGCCAGCAAATTGGAAGGTGAAAACAGAGTTGTCGTATGCGGCTTTGGCGATGGCGGCAGCAACAGAGGGGCCTTTCATGAATCCTTGAATATGGCAGCTATTTACGAATTACCCATCGTTTTCATTTGTGAGAACAATCAATTCGCTGAATTCACTGCAACCAAGGATACGATGAAAATAGAAAACATTGCAGACAGAAGCGCTGCATACGGCATGCCAGGTGTCATCATAGATGGTTCTGATCCTGAGACATGTGTTGGGGTGATTCAAAAAGCAATGGATGATGCCAGAAATGGAAAAGGCCCAACTTTAATCGAATCAAAAACCTTCCGCGTACATGGTCATTATGAAGGAGATCCGATGAGATACGTGGACGGCGAAGAAACAAAAAAATGGTTGGAAAAGGATCCCTTTATAACTTACCGAAAGCAACTATTAGATGGAACTTTTGCTGCAGAAGATGAATTGGCGGCTATCGAGGAAGAAGTAGAAAAAGATTTGGAGGAAGCAGTTCAATTTGCCTTGGAATCGGAAAGACCAACAGCTGAAGAAGTCGTAGAAAATATATATGCTTGAATGGAGGCAATTAAATGCAAACAGTAAAATTCAGACGAGCAATAAATCAAGCATTAGATGAAGAAATGAGTAGAGACAACAAAGTATTTCTGATGGGCGAGGACATAGGGGCTTCGGGAGGAACTTTTGGTCTGACAAAAGGATTAATGGATAAATATGGGGATATGCGTGTAAAAGACACTCCTATAAGTGAAGAAGCCATTATGGGTACTGTATTAGGAGCTTCACTAGTAGGCTATCGTCCTATTTTTGATTTGATGTTTATGGATTTCATCATGATTGCAATGGATCAATTGGTAAATCAAGCTTCAAAAACTCATTATTTATCCGGAGGGAAAATTAAAGCCCCATTAGTTGTCAGAGCTTTAGCAGGAGGGGGGTTCCGTGCAGGTGGCCATCACTCCCAAACCCTGGAAAGCTGGTTTACTCATGTACCGGGGTTAAAAGTGGTTTATCCTTCTACTCCTTATGATGCAAAAGGATTATTGAAAGCGGCAATACGTGACGATAATCCAGTACTTTTTCTCGAACATAAATCTTTGCTCAGTATTCAACAAGAAATTCCTGAAGAAGAGTATATAATTCCGCTTGGAAAAGCGGATGTGAAACGACAAGGCAGCGATATTACAATTGTGGCGTTTGGTCGAATGGTTCATACAGCGTTAGAAGCTGCTGAAAAATTAGCTGAACTTGGTATTGAAGCAGAGGTGGTTGACCCGAGAACATTATTGCCGTTAGACAAAGATACTATTTTAGCTTCGGTGAGGAAGACAAATAAAGTAATAATCGTTCATGAGGCACCCAAAAATAGTGGATTTGGCTCGGAAATTGCTGCAGTGATAAGTGAAGAGGCAATTTATGATTTAGATGGACCCATTATACGGATTGGCGGCGTATTTTCCACCATTCCTGTAGGAAGCATCGAAGATAATTTATACCCTAAAGTCGGTGAAGTTGTAGAAGAAGCAAAAAAATTAATAAGTAAACAGGAAATAAATAAAAAAAGCGAGGTGAAAGTTTATGACAGTTGAAGTTAAAGTTCCAAAGATAGGAGTAGAAATGCAAAGTGCTGTAGTCGATAACTGGCTGATTAAAAATGGTGAATGGATTGAAAAAAATGATATCCTTCTCGAAATCCAAACGGATAAAGTTACATATGAAGTCGAATCGCCTTCGAGCGGATATGTGAAAATTTTCGGTGAAGAAGGACAAGAGTACAAAATTGGTGAAGTATTGGCTGAAATCGTTGGAAAAATGGAAGAGTTACAAGCTGGGAATACAGATGCGCCATCAGCAACTCAGCATGTTGAAAAAATAAAGAAGAAAGAAAGTGTTGAGTATAACGCAAGTCAATCTGTACCTACTGATAAAAAAGTGAAAGCTTCTCCACTTGCTAGAAAAATAGCTTGGGATCAACAATTAAATTTAGCAGAAATTAAAGGGACAGGACCAAGTGGCGCCATTGTAAAAGAAGATATCCTTAGAAAACTGCAAGACGTTTCGCCCATTGATCAACAGGAAGAAACTCAACAGGATTTTGGTTTGACTCATGCTATTACTGATGAAATTTATGAAAAAGTTGAGGCTTCAACTTTAAAAGCAATTAAAGATATAAGAAAAATTTCACCTATTCGACGAACTATAGCTCAAAAAATGAAAGAAAGTTTGTTGAATACTGCACAAATGACAGATATTAACGAGTTTAATGTAACTGAATTGGTAAAGTTCAGAAATGAATTAAAAGAATTGCAAGGAGAAATTGGTTATAAAATTTCATACTTAGAGTTATTTGTGAAAATAACAGCCATTATCTTAAAAAAGATTCCAGAATTGAATGCAAGTATTGAAGAAAACAAAATAACATATTGGGAAGATATCAATATTGGAATTGCAGTAGCTATTGAAGATGGCCTAGTAGTTCCTGTTATACACCAAGCTGATAAATTATCTTTACTAGAAATTCATCATAAGTTACAAGAATTGATTAAAAAGGCAAAGACCAACAAGTTGTCTACAGTGGAAATGTCTGGCGGAACTTTTACAATAACTAATATAGGAAGCTATGGTGGTTATTACGGAACACCGATTATTAATCCTCCAGAAGTAGCTATATGGGGAATGGGAGCAATTCTTCAAAAGCCAGTAATTGTGAATGGTGAAATTATCGTGGGGGAAATGATAGGATCCAGCTTGACTGTAGATCATCGATTAATCGACGGTGAAGTAGCTGGAAGATTTCAAAGTGAGCTGAAGAAATTAGTAGAAAATCCTAAATTGATAATAGCACAGTAATCCTAACAGAATTGTCGATGGATGTAACCGACGAAATGTTTAAAAGAGTGTATGAAGCTGCGGCTGGGTACACGGATTACACAATTGGAAAGAAACATGAAAAAAGCGGAAAGGCTAACATCAGCCTTTCCGCTTCTTCTTGTTTTTAGTTACAACTTAACAATCGTCCGCCCTAAATGCTGCCCATTCTTGATGGCGTCAATCGTCTCAGCCAATTCTTCAAGGGGAATTTCTTTCACCAGCGTCGTTTGGGTGATGTTCCAGTCGTTGGCCATCTTCTCCCAGATGCTGCCGCGTTTCTCGATTGGTACGTTGACCGAATCGATGCCAAGCAGGTTGACCGCTCTCAGGATAAATGGCAGCACCGTAGTGTTTACCGGAAGGCCGCCTGCGTTGCCGCACATGCTCATGCTGCCGCCGTAGGAAATCTGTGGAATCAATGCAGAAGCGACGTCTCCGCCGACTGTGTCCAAAACAAAGTCGAAGCGGGTCTTGGCGAGTGGTTTCTTAGCGTCTCCCAGCTCGTTCGCAAAAATGACCGTGTTTGCGCCGAGTGTTTTGGCGACGTCCACCTGATTCTCTTTCCGCACCAATGCGGAGACGTTTTTATAGCCGCTTTTCGAGAGGATCTGCACAGCGATGCTGCCGACTCCTCCGGTTGAGCCTGTCACCAATATTTCCGGGTTGTCTGCAACATTCATTCCGTTCTTCTCAAGTGCAAGAATGGAAAGGGCCGCCGTGAAACCGGCCGTGCCGAACACCATGGCATCCTTTAAGCTTAAGTTCTCCGGCATCGGCACGATCCATTCCGCAGGGACGCGTGCATATTCCGAAAAGCCGCCGGTATGGCTCATGCCCATCGTAAAGCCGGTGACGATCACTTCCTGTCCTTCTGTGAAGCGTTCGTCTGTTGATTCGGCGACGGTACCGCTCAAATCGATTCCGGGAATCATCGGGTAATTCCGGATAACGCCTGAATTTTTCTGGACTGCCAGCATATCTTTGTAGTTGATCGACGAATAGGCGACTTTAATCAGCACATCCCCTTCAGAAAGCTGATCGGTGTTGATCTCCTCCAACCCATAGACGACCTGGTCTTCCTGTTCCTTTACTCTGACGGCTTTGAATGAATTCACAATGATTGACCCCTTCCGTATCCTGTTTTTGCAGTAAAACTGCTGTAATACAAAATCTACCATTCTAAAGTGGACACCGTCAATTCAGAGGGACCGGGCAACATGGCCTTTTCTGACTGGCACGGCATGAAAATGATAAGCTGCACACAAGGAAATGGTATATTTACAGTAATTCAATTTACACAAAGAGGAGAGCCGATTATGGAAACAGTTTATTTGGCGGGCGGATGTTTATGGGGTGTTCAGGCTTTTGTAAAGACTTTGCCCGGAGTCGAATCCACAGAAGCAGGAAGAGCGAATGGAACGAGCCATTCGCTTGAAGCGGACTATGACGGGTACGCGGAATGCGTGAAAACAGAATTTGACCCGGCCATTGTCAGCATTCAGGAACTGATGAAGCACTTATTTGAAATCATCGATCCTTACAGTGTGAACAAGCAAGGGGAAGATGTTGGCGAGAAATACCGGACAGGCCTGTACAGCGAAAATCCCGTCCACTTAAAAGAAGCGCAGGCTTTTATTGATAAAAGAACTGATTCCGAGCGGATTGCTGTGGAAGTCTTGCCTCTAACCAATTACGTGAAGAGTGCAGTGGAGCATCAGAATCGGCTGGCCAGATGTCCGGATGATTATTGCCACATCCCGGAAGAAATAATGAACCGTTATAAATAAAAAATTCTTCCTCACTCTAAAAAGAATATTTAATTGAGAACAATTATCATTCGTAGTATAGTAGATGAATACAGAGAACGATAATTGAGGGGGAAAATAAATCATGCAAATTTATTGGACAAAAATCAATAAAATCATTGAAGAAACACCTGAGGTCAGAACGTACCTGCTTGACCGACCGGAAGATTTTACTTGGCAGGAAGGTTCTCATACCCATTTTGCGCTGGAAGGCTTTAATGCGGGGGAAAAACCGAACCGCGGATTGATCCGCCACATGTCGATCTCCACGCTGCCGCATGAAAATTCAATCGGCATCACTACGCGCATCAAAGAGCAATGCTCGGAGTTTAAAGCGACGTTGAGAAATCTGGAAGTGGGCCAGGAAGTGGCGATTTTTAAAACACATTCGAATGTTCCGCTTAAACGGGAAGACAAAAACGTTTACTTGCTTTCATCCGGTGTCGGCCTGGCAACGTTCAGACCGCTGGTGCTTGATTATTTGGAGCGTGCTGACAACGTCAATCAAATCCATTCCCTGAATATCGACTCATCAAAAAATTTCTTGTTCACGAATGTCTTTGAATCCGCGCCTGACAAGAAATTCACTTCGCAGTTTGTCGATAACCGCAAAGAGTATTATGAAGAAGTGAAGAATCTTGCTACAGACAAAGACGGATTGTTCTATGTTGTCGGCAGTGATGAATTCCTTGTGCATAACATTAAAGCATTGCGTGAGCAGGGCGTTCAGCCGGAACAGATCATGCTCGACAAGCGTGAACAGTCGATGGCTGAATTTCTGCCGGTTGAATTGGCGAACTGAGAACGGCTGAAGCAATTTTCAACTTTAATCCCAAAAGCCTAATCCCATTCTGAAAGGGGATTAGGCTTTTCAGGTTTCATCTCAGTTTCTTCTTCAGGCTCAGTTGCTTCTTCTTTTTCTTCTCGGAAACGAGCGGCTTTGGAGCCGGATTGAAGTCATCGTCGTACAGGCCGGTGTAGGTCTGGTACCAGTTGAACAAATGCACCAGGATAACCTTGGCGACAGCATAAGCGGGGATTCCGAGAATGACACCCGGTATGCCGAAGAGATTTCCAGCCGTCAACAGGACGGCGATGATGGTGACGGGATGGATGTTCAGGTTGCTGCCGAGAATGAGCGGTTGGATAACCCGCCCTTCAAGCGTCTGCTCGATGAAAAAAACCACCAGCACTTTGACGATCATGATGGGCGGATGCAGCACAATTGCGATAATGATAATCGGGAAGAACGCGATAAAGGTCCCCAGAAAAGGAATCAGGTTCAAAGCGCCGGCTGTAATGGCGAGGATCAATGCATATTCGAGGCCGATGATGCTGAAGCCGATCCAGAACAGCAGGCCGACGAAAAAGGCGACGAGCAGCTGGCCGCGGATATACTGGCTGATCTGCAGGTTCATTTCGCGCAGCAGCAGGTAAGTATGTTCCCGCATCTTGGAAGGCACCAGCTTCATGATGTGATAAGGCAGGTGATGGCCGTCTTTCAACAGGTAAAAAAGGATGAATGGTGTCGTAATGATTGCCAGCACAGTGGTCGACAGGATGCCGAAGACACTGCCGATGCCGGTAACGGTTGTATCAACAACGTCATCTGCCTGATCGGTAATGGAAGTGGATAAGCTGTCCTCTTCTCCGGTCAGCTGCATTTGCAGTTGTGACAGGATATCGCTCTGGAAAAAGTTGTCGATTTGCGAGATGAAGCTGGTCAAATAATTTTGCCAGTTGTCGAGCAGACTCAGGGACTGTTCGCGAATGATTGGAATCAGAGTCGCAATGCCCCAGGCCAGTAATCCGAGAATCACCACAAAGACGATGGAAATGCCGCCGGCACGTGAGATGTTCTTCGTTTCCATCCAGTCGATGAGCGGATTCAGCAGGTAATACAAGACGCCCGCCATAACCAGCGGCAGCCCCATGACGTTAAAAAAAGCGATAAAAGGCTGAAAGATGAAACTGACTTTCGGAAGCAGGAATAAATTCAGCAGAATCAACAAAATAATGAACAGTACGGATACCGCCTTGTTGTTCAGGACCCATTTCACAAACCAGGAAGCTGCATGGCTCAGTGCGCTTTTGTTCTGCTTCATCACGTGCACCTCTTTCCCCATATCAAACTGTTTCAGTGCCGATCAAACCGTAATTTCTTCTACAATTAAAGTACCCCCGCCGTACATTTTTCACACCAGCCGCATTAAACTATGCGGTTGTGGATACGTTTTTTTATTTAAAATTTAAAATTATCTTATCCACATGTGGATAAGATAATAAGAGTGACGAAACGGCAAAGTTATCCCCGTTTCGGAGCCGAACCATCCACATATCCAAGATCTTGGGGGATAACCTGTTGAGTCCATCCAGTCGATTTGACGCCTTTTCAATAATCTTTTAGAACTTCCACCTGGCATGACCGTAGAATAGATAAAGGCTTTGGAGGTGCGAAATGGAAGTTTTAATCATTTGGCTGGCCGTTTTTTTTTGGTTTTGGATTTTTAAGGATGTTCTTGAAAAAGCGGTTTGGCATCGCTGAGGAAGAGCGGGCGGGCATAAATGTAAGAAGATTTGAACGCTGGAACGGCTGGGTGATGCTGGCGGGAATTATTGTGTTGTTTTCGATTTTCCCGGACTCGCTGGAAGTGTTTTTCTCTTGGCTATTGATTGTTTTCTTGATAGTGAATGGGGTACAGGTCTTTCTGGAATGGAAATACTTGAAAGGATCCCGGAAATATCAGGCGTCGCTTATCTATTTTGCCATCACTGCAGCGGCTGTCGTTTTATTCATCAGCATTGTAAGTTGGCAACTGGGATAGCAATAACCAAATTCTTACACGCTACGTTAGGGTATTGGGTAAATTCGTCGAAAAAAGCATTCCTTAAGTGGAATGCTTTTTTGTCTCTATTCTTCTAAAACCACAGCGCCATCATACATTTTGCCGTGAAGCAACGCCAGCTTTCCGGCCATGGCTTCAGGAGAATCCTTGAAATCTTCTTTGGTCCAATAAAGGAAGAAGCCGAGGCTTCCGTAGGTCATGAAATAATTGAGCGAGGGAATTTCGATATCACTGTCTTCCTCCAATCGCAGCTCGGTTGCGGCCACTTGACCGAGGCTTTCGCAAAATTGATTCTGCGATCCCGGCAGTACTTCGCCTGTAATGATCAGCCGGAAGATGAACTGATGCTGATGGATGTATTCAAAAATGGGCAGGTGGCGCTGTACATCCGTTGAGGAAAAACGTTCCATGCCCTGAAAGCTTTTGCGGAAATAGCTGACCAATCCATCGAGGTGTTCTTCAACGACAGCCGCCAACAGTTCGTTTAAATCTTTGTAATGGGAGTAGAAGGTAACGCGGTTGCAATTTGCCTGTTTGGTGACTTCCGTGATGGTCAACTCTGTCAGGGATTTTTCTTTCAAGAGATCAACTAATGCGGTTTTCAGTTTTTTTTGTGTCCGCAAGATGCGGCGATCTTCGGTGCCTTTCATCGCGATATCCTCCTGTATGTCCGAAATATGGACAAGCTTGTGAATTAAGTATGACATGAATCCTTTTCGATGGACAAACAGAATGGTTTTCTGTTAATTTACATATGTAGTTTATTTATGGGCAGAATTTTAGGAGGAACAGAAAATGGCACGTTTAGCAGAAAAAGTGGCAATCATTACAGGGGCAGCTCAAGGCATGGGAGCGTCACACGCGAAAAAATTCATCGATGAAGGCGCGAAGGTCATTTTGACGGATTTGAATGAAGAAAAAGGGCAGGCGCTGGCTTCAGAACTTGGAGAACATGCTGCATTCGTCAAACACAATGTAACCAGTGCAGAAGATTGGGCAAATGTAATAGCGCAGGCTGAAGAGAAGTTCGGTCCGGTCAACGTATTGGTCAACAATGCAGGCATTACGATGGCAAAATCAATCTTGCAGACGACGGAAGAAGAATACCGCCGCATCGTTGACATCAATCAAGTTTCGGTATTTTTGGGCATGAAGGCAATCATCCCATCCATGCAAAAAGCAGGTGGCGGATCGATCGTCAACATTTCTTCCATGAATGGCTTGGTGGCTGGAGCAATCGGCTATACGGATACGAAATTTGCGGTCCGCGGCATGACGAAAGCAGCAGCAATGGAGTGCGCCAACTACGGCATCCGCGTAAATTCTGTGCATCCAGGTGTCATCGCAACGCCGATGGTTGTTCAGGAAGATACTAAAGCGGCAGTCGAGGAATTCTCCAAACATATTCCCATGAAGCGCGTTGCACAATCTGAGGAAGTCTCCAATATGGTCTTGTTCCTGGCGTCTGACGAAGCCAGCTATTCTACGGGCTCGGAGTTCGTGGTAGACGGCGGATTGACGGCTCAATAAGCATTATAAAAACGGCCATTACGCAATTTTCAGCGTAATGGCCGTTTTTTTGTTGGATTCAACGTGTCTGATAGTTTTTGTTAACAAACAGCACCAGTACCGGTCCGATAATCGGAATCCAGGCGAGCGCTTTGAGTTTGGCCTGTGGGTAAAAGCGATAGGTCGTGTAAACGGATAATCCCCATAGCACAAACCAGTCGACGGTCATGACGGATACGAGGCCAGATGCGAAAAAGGCTTCGCGATAGGCGGCGAATGAAAAACCCTGCAGCAGCGTCAGCCCATTGACGGCCCACGATAGCATCAGGAGGATCAGCCAAAAGCGCGAACCGAGAAAACGCACGAGCCAGTGGGGCGTCCGCAGCTTTCTGTCAGCTTTCCGGTCGCCGAAAGCAAAATAGAGCAGCAGTGAGAAAGCTCCGACAACGAAAGACAGGAGCGCGAAGGGCCAGGCCGGCCATTTCTGCCGGTCATTCAACAGCAGCAACGTCAGAAATACCATCGGAAACAGCCCGAGCGAATTGAAGACGGCGAGCACCAATGGATCGATCGCTCCAAGATTGCCGCTGAATATGTTTGACAAGATGGGGTCGGCCTCGCCGCCGGGTGCCAGAAACACGGCGTAGCCAACCAACAGCAGCCACACGATAAAAAAGATCACAGTCATTCCCCCTTTTTCAACTTATTCCATTACCTCATGGGTTCCCTGAAGGATGCACCGGCAAACCGTTAGCTGACCGCTTGAAAAATCATAAAACTTAATAACACGAACGTGATCAAGCTTTTGATTTTACTGGTCTTCCATATAGAGCCCGTTGAAAGATTCTGCTTAGTTTCCAATGTTGACTAAAGAAGGGGAATAAGTCCAAAATGGAGAGGTAAACTATTCTGGAGGTTGTTCCATGCATTCAGTCACGATCATCGGATTCATCGCAATTTTTGTGGCTTATTTCCTTTTTATCGGAATCTACCTCAGAAAACATCGCGGCATCAAAGGCTTGGGAGGAAGCGTTTTCCTGAAGGACAGAAACCTTTTGGGGATCGCACTTGAGGTGGCGCTTTTTATCGGCTTTGTGTTTGCCTTGATCGCTATCAACATGAAAGATGACGGCGCCGGGATTTCGTTGATTGCCCGTCTCAGTCCTTTTGCGGCGCTGTTTTTCCTGCAGACCTTATTTCGGGGAATCGGGGAATGGCGTGCGCACCGGGAAGAACGACGCTACTGGTATGAATGGTCAGCATCTTTGACCATCCTGTCAGCTTTTACTTTATTACTCATTTTGGAAGGATGAATCAGATGAATGAATTGATGAAAAAACGCACGAAGGCACTGCTGATCGACACAGCCATTTCCACAGCCGTATCGTTTGCTGTTGAGCCTTTATTGAAAAGAAAAACGAAAAGCAGCTTTATGTATACGGTAGTGTCCCCAACCGTGATTTTCTGGGGCTTAGAATATGCGCAAATGCGGCTGAAAGGCCAGACCATCGGACATAGAATGATGGGCATCGAAGTTCAAAACGAAGCGGGCGGCGAACCGACGCCTGAACAAATTTTGGAGCGCATGGTACACCGCGATACAGTCAGTCCGTTCATCTATTTGAAAGACCGTGCCCAGTACGATGCGTACGAAGGCGATAGATTTCCACACGATCTGTATTCGTACACAGTTGTTAAAGAAGTCGAATGAAAGCAGCCCTCCTTGAGAAAAGGAGGGCTGTTCTTATGTCAGGCAGCGAGGGGTCTAGACAAGGCTAAAAGCCAAAAACAGCCCCATGATAAGGACCGCGCTGAGTATCGCGATCCCGTTTCCCACATTCTTTTTCACGTTGAGTTCTTCGTAACCCAGAACAGTAAACAACAGGACCATTATTCCAAAGGCATAGATCATCAAATCGAAGTTCTGAGAGACAAGAATAACTGTGAAAAAGGTCAGCGAGACGATTTGCAGAAACACTTTGAGTATCCCCAATCCGATTTCATCCACCTCCTTTTATTGATTATCCTAAATTTTTTCGTTTTCAGTGGTAGGTAGCTGCCGCGCCGTTCTCTTTAAACAATTCTTTAAGTTCGCTTGGCGAGTCGGATTTGATTGCAACGAAATTATATTCTTTTTCAATTCCCATAAACAAAACGACTTTTTGCGGTGTCTTCATTTTTAAAATAAAATCCGGATAGACTTTTTCGAAATCCCGTACGGCAAAGTCGATGGTGTCTTTGGAAAGCTTTTGTTCAAGGATCGATGCGTCCTCAATGATAGATTCCACGTTCGAATAATCGATTTGTGCCCGCTTCATTAAACCAAGTGACAAATAGACTGCGTCTTTATCGGAATGAATCGGGTTCAATCGCAGAGCCTGGATATCGGCTAAGAAGAAAATGACCGAGTAAATATTCAGCAGCAACAAAATAATCGAGAGGATCGGTGCTTTGTCATGGAGCCAATAATGAATGCCGATCGTTTCGATGACGATGGCGTGGATCATCATAATCTGTAAGGCGATATAGCTCGATTTCTTGTACAGGGTGATTCCGGAGCGCGGTGCCTTTTTCCAGCTCGCGAATGCGTAATAAAACATCAGCGATTCGGAACAGACCACTTGAATAATGGGATGGGTGCGCACGTACCGATCAACGGCCTGTGAAAATGAAAATACAACCGGAAGCGGGCTTTTCTTGACATCAGCTGTAATTTTAGGCATATACCGGACAAAAGCGACAATCAGCAACAGTTCCAGGAGAACAAGGCTGCCTTCTGCCAGAATCCCGATCCAGGTGATGGTTTCAAATGGTTCCAGCAATGAAGAAGGGATAAGGAATCGGAGCAGCACACAACCGAGTGCAGAAAGCGCAATCGTTGTTTTTAAGGTGAATTTATTGAGGTAAAGCATTGTGAAAAGAGGCGCCAGGATAACGAGGTCCAACAGGGAACCCAGCACAACATATTGGGTTTCTTCAGGCATGATCGTAAGCCCGAAGGAAGTCTGGTACAACAAGAAATTACCGGTGAAAATACCAACAAGCATCAAAAACCAAATGGGTTTTGCTTTCTCTATCCAAGTCATTTTATTCACTCCTTGTCTGTAATAACATCTTCATTTGCATGAAATTCTTCTATCGTATACTCATTTTGAATTTCCTCAATTACCGCTTCATTTTCATCCAGAAAGTAGAAGGAAGACTGAAGGGTGTCCTTTTCCAGCTCTTGAGGGAAGTCCCAGAGAATAAGATCTTCAAAAGTAGATTCGGAAAAATAATCTGCCAAAGAGTGGACTGGATAGGGAGCTTCATATTCCAACGGCCATGAATTTGTTAAATGTTCTACCTCTTCACTTTTCAGGAGACCGTAAGCATGCTCCCACTTCCCAGGTGCGTTTAGAAAAGCGATATTTTGGTCAAGGTCCACATCAAAGACATTCAGATTAGTAGGGGAAATCTCAAAGTCTGTGTAAAGGGTGGTGATCAAGAAGCCGCGCTCGGGAATCATGAGTGCAAGGGAAAGTTCGCCGTTTTCATCAATCAGGACAACATGACTCTCATCCACCATCGGAATAAGCGTCGCATCTGTTGATTGCTGGAGTTCTTCGAATGCGCCTTCCGGAGTGGTATGGTATCCGGTTGCGAGCCAGATAACGACTAAAGTTAGGGCAATACCGGTGATCCATAGAAGAATCTTTTTCATTATCCAGCTCCTTTTTTCAAATCACCCAATCAATTTCCAATTACCTTTATTGTAGTTTAAAAGTCCTAAGTTTACTAGTCGATATTTTCTGTTAAATCTATGAATCACTTTCTATCAAACTTCCGCCCATCCGCTATATAATAAAAGAAAAATCGGAAGGGTGAGTCCGCATGAAGCTGTACCAGGAACTGGCAACGTGGTGGCCGTTATTGTCTCCGCATACGGAGTACGAGGAAGAAGCCCATCTTTTCCTGAAAATCATCCGACAGTATCATCCTGCAGTCAAAGAAGCGCTGGAATTCGGTTCGGGAGGAGGCAGCAATGCCTTTTACCTGAAAAAGTATTTTTCGATGACATTGACGGATTTATCCCCGGACATGCTGGCAGTCAGCCGCCAGCTGAATCCGGATTGCCCGCACATGCAAGGGGACATGCGGACGATCGAAGTGGGCAGCCAATTTGATCTGGTGTTCATTCACGATGCGATTACGTATTTTACGGATAAGTCCGATTTGCTGGCAGTCATGAAAAACGCCAAGAAACACCTGAAACCGGATGGACTGCTGTTCATCATGCCGGACGAGTACATGGAAACGTTTGAACCACGGACGGACCATGGAGGAATTGACAAGGACGGACGGGGCATGCGGTATTTGGAGTGGACTTATGACAGCGACCCGGACGATCAGATATTGGAAACAGAATATGCGTATGTTATGCGGGACAGGGACGGGAAAGTGACCCATGAGCATGACAGCATGAAAGGCGGCTTGTTTTCCATGCCGGAATGGGAAGAGCTGCTTAGGGAAGCGGGATTTCAGGCTCATTTCGAACGGGTTGTGTTTTCGGACGATCCCCGTTCCTTTTTCGGAATTGCCGCGACACAACCCCATTAAAAGAGTGGAGAGTGTATCAGACTGTTCGAATTGCTTGGGTGCGAAGAAGAAATTTTGATGAAAATAGAAAAAGAGGGTTCTGGCATCCAGCCAGAACCCTCTTTTCACTTTAACGATTTATTTTCACTGAAGCCACATACTCAAGAAGCTCCGTCAAAGGCATATCTGCCATCGAATCCAGCCGGTGCTCGACTTCACAGAAATCCATCGTGCTGGTGATTTTGTTCGGTACGATGACGCATCCCATGCCAGCCCGTTTGGCGGCCGTCGCGCCGTGAGCCGAATCTTCGAAAACCAGGCAGTTTTCCGGAGCCAGTTCCAAACATTGCGCCGCTTGGATATACAATGCGGGATCAGGCTTCACTTTTTCCACATGATCGGAAGTCCGGATGCACTGGAAGTAATCGAACAATCCTAGGTTCTTTAAATGGCCCGAAACCCAGCGGTAGCTAGAACTGGAAGCCAAACCGATTTTTAATTCCATCTCTTGTGCCATCCGCAGGTAATCTTCCACGCCGTCACGCGCTTTCTCCTGCGCCAATGTCGAAAGGAACTTTTCTTTGTACTGTTTTTCAAGCAAGGCATGCTCGACTTGTTTCCCGATTTGTTCCTCCATATAATGGAACGGCGAGAATCCACTGTCGGTGCCAACTTCGTTTTGCCATAACGCCAGCGGCAATTCACTGCCATGCTGGCCAAACATTTCCTGGAGAATATGGTATTGATGCGTTTCCGTGTCAAAAATCAAACCGTCAAAATCGAATATGATTCCTTTTATCATAGGGCACTTCCTTTGCTGTTCAATTGGATAAGTTGAGTAATCGAGCTGATCTTACATACCTATTTTATCAGGTTAAGAACGTTTCTTTAAAACGATCGTTCACACCAGCAGTTCCATTACTTCCCGTGAAATGGCATGGGTGTTAATGGATGATTCCAATTGTCCGTTTTTCACACAGTTGATGAACTCGGCCAATTCGTAATACATCGTATCGAATTCATGCGCTACAGACAAATCCTCTGTCCGGCCGTCTCTGTAGTTGATGGTGATGTTTTTCGGGTCACTGATCCGGTCGATTTGAATCGTGCCGTTCTCGCCCTGTATTTCACTTGGTAAAAACGAATTCGAAATCTTCGAGTACATAATAATGGCTTCCATGCCATTGTAGTTCAAGATCATGCTGCCTTGTCCATCGGCACCTGTCGACAGAAGGTAATCGTTTTTCCATGCCGACTCCGGTGCTCCCGCTAAATGAACGACCGGCGCGATGCCGTAGACACCAAGGTCCATTTTGGCGCCGTTGCCGAGTTCCGGTTTAAAGGCATTTTCAATGATGCCGTTCTTGTAATTGTCGTAGCGTGACGAGTATTGATTGTAATGGAAGACGAAACGGCGGATCGGTCCAATCTTGTCCAAGTTCTTTTTCAAATTCAGGAAAGAAGGGGTCACCGTTGATTTCATCGCTTCCATAAAGGTTGTGTTGTGCAGGCGGGAAGCTTCGATGACGCGGTCCATTTCCTCAACGGACGTGACCGCCGGCTTTTCACATAGGACGTGGATGCCGTGTTCCATTGCCAAAATGCTTTGCTCGGCATGGAAGGCGTTGGGGGATGCGATATAAACAGCATCGATGTCACCGCTGCTGAAAAGCGCTGATAAATCCGTGTAAACTTTCTCCACGCCGTATTTTTCCGCAAATGCGCTGCCGGTCTCTGTCGAACGGGAATAAACTGCGCCGATTGTAAATTCAGTATGCTGATTTGCCGCTTTGATAAAGCGGTCGGTAATCCAATTCGTTCCGATGATGCCAAATCTCATTGTGATTCCTCCTATTGACTGATGGTATGCTTATCTTCTATTCTAACGCAGATTTCCAAAAAATGAGTGGTTACTCTTTTCCTCCATGAAGCGGAAAATTAATGAGTAGAGTTGTAAGCGGTTTCAACCTAAACTGATATTGTAGTCGAATATTTCAGAAAATTAAAGGGAGAGGGGTTATACAAAATGAAGAATATTTTATTGGCGTGTTCAGCAGGAATGTCGACCAGTCTACTGGTCACCAAAATGGAGGAAGCAGCAAAAACGAAAGGGCTTGAGGTGACGATCTGGGCGGTCTCACAGGACAAAGCAACGAAAGACATGGAAAAGGCGGATGTTCTGCTGATCGGTCCGCAAATGAGATTTTTGAAAAAGAAATTCGCAAAAGTGGCGGAAGAAGTCGGTATCCCGTTGGAAGTTATTGACTCAATGGCTTATGGCAGATTGGACGGCGAATCCGTATTGAATAGAGCAATGGAATTAATCGAAACCTATTAACAGGAGCGGAGGAAAGAAAATGGAAAACAATAAATTCATGCAGTTTCTGGAAAGCTTCTTGCTGCCATTGGCGGATGCACTGAACAACAATCGTTACTTGACTGCTTTGCGTGATGGCTTCATGGTTGCTTTGCCTTTAATTATTTTTGGTTCCATCTTTGTGGTGATCGCCAACCTGCCATTCCTCGATCGTGTCATCAGTCCGGAAGCCTATACAGCCTATCAAAATGCGTTAGGTCCGGCTTCTGCTGCGACGCTCAGTATCATGGGGATGTTCGTCATCATTGGCATCGGCTACAAGCTGACCGCCCATTATGGACAGGAAGCCATCTATGGTGGAGTTGTCGCTTTGGCGGCATTCCTGATTTTGACGCCGCAGGTTTTGGAAGATGTACCGGGTGTGATTCCAACTTCAGCCCTCGGAGCACAAGGCATGTTCCTTGGGATTTTCACTGCATTTCTTTCTGCAGAGCTTAACCGCTTTTTCATTGAGCGTGGCTGGACCATCAAAATGCCGGCCGGTGTGCCTGCAGCGGTATCAAAATCATTCAGTGCCTTGATTCCGATTACGTTGACGCTATCGATTTTTCTGCTCATCCGGGTACTGTTCAGCTTTACTTCATTTGAAACGATGCAAGCCTTTATTTTCACGATTATCCAACAGCCGTTGACGATTCTCGGAAGCGGGCTGCCGGCGACGATTATCATTGTCTTGCTGACACAGGTTTTCTGGTTTTTCGGTCTCCATGGGCAAATTATCATCAACTCGGTATTCGATCCTATCTGGTTTACATTGAATGACCAGAACCTGGTGGCTTTCCAAGCCGGAGAAGTACTTCCGAACATTGTGACCAAACAATTCATCGATTCATTCCTTGTCGGAATGGGTGGAACGGGAATGACGCTTGCCGTCATTGTATTGATTTTTGCCATCGGAAAAAGCCGTCAGCTCAAAGAGTTAGGGAAACTCGGAGCACCGGCAGGCGTTTTCAATGTCAATGAACCGATTATCTTCGGATTGCCGATCATCATGAATCCGTTAATCATCATCCCTTGGATGCTGGCACCGGTTGCAGTCACACTCATCACTTACTACTCGATGGCAGCAGGGCTTGTTCCAAGACCGGCAGGCATTATCGTGCCTTGGACGACACCACCCATCCTCAATGGCTTCCTGGCGACAGGAAATGCGTGGCAGGGCGGTGTGCTTCAGGCAGTTAACATGCTGGTCGTCATGGTGATCTGGTGGCCGTTCCTTCGGATTCTGGACAAAAATTATTATGATACTGAACGGGAAGAAGCATGATCATTTTCCAAAAAACTATTAGTAGAGGTGACAGCAAATGCAAATGGACACAATTACAGAAATTGCTTTTCAAATAATCTTGAATGCCGGAAACGGAAAATCCAGCGCTATGGAAGCCATCCAGGCTGCAAAAGCCAATGATTTTGAGGAAGCTGACAGGCTGCTGGTTGCAGCGGGCGAAGAACTGGGTAAAGCCCATGCGTACCAGACCCAATTGCTGCAAAAAGAAGCCAGCGGAGAAGAAAACACCATTACGGTCATGCTCATCCATTCTCAGGATCATCTGATGACTTCGATGACTGTCCGGGATCTGGCTGTCGAAATCGTTGAAATCTACCGGAATAAATAAAAAAATGCACTCAGTGGGATGTTTAGATCTACTGAGTGTTAACTGAACTAATCGGACTTTTACGGACCGTTAAAGCGGAATAGAACCCAATGGAGGTTGCAGAATGGCTTTACAGTATAAGTTTCCAGAAGGATTTTGGTGGGGGAGTGCGACTTCTGCCACCCAGATAGAAGGGGCTGCAGACGAAGGTGGGAAAGGGCGCAACATCTGGGATCAATGGCATGAAAATGAACCCAATCGTTTTTTTGATGGCGTAGGCCCGGCATCCACTTCTGATTTTTATCATCTATATAAAGAAGATATTAGGTTAATGAAGGAAATCGGCCACAATACATTCCGGCTGTCCATTTCCTGGTCCCGCCTCATTCCGGGAGGACAAGGGGAGATCAATCCCGAAGCGGTGGCTTTCTATAACAATGTCATCAATGAATTGATTGCCCAGGAAATCGAGCCCTTCGTCACGCTGTACCATTTTGACATGCCGTTTGAACTGCAGGAGAAAGGCGGATGGGAGAGCCGGGCCGTTGTAGAGGCTTATGCGAAATTTGCCGAAGAATGCTTCCGTTTGTTCGGTGACCGGGTGAAGAAATGGTTTACGTTCAACGAACCGATTGTACCGGTCGAAGGCGGCTACCTGTACGATTTCCACTATCCAAACGTCGTCGACGCGAGACGCGCTGTGCAAGTGGCCTATCACACCATGATTGCCCATGCCAGAGCGGTTGGTGTGTTTCGGGCAGCCGGGATTGAAGAAGGCCAGATTGGCATCATCCTGAACTTGACGCCTTCCTATCCAAGAAGTCAGCATCCGGCCGATCTGAAAGCTTCCAACGCCGCCGATCTGTTTTTCAATAGAAGTTTTCTGGACCCGGCAGTTCTAGGGGAGTATCCGGAAGAGCTGGTGGAAATGCTGAGGGAGCATGGCCAGCTGCCACATACCGAAAAAGGCGATCAAGAGCTGGTGAAATCGGGAATTGTCGATATTTTGGGCGTCAATTACTATCAGCCGCGACGTGTCAAAGCCAAAGAACATCTGCCGAATCCATACGGGCCGTTCATGCCTGATTGGTATTTCGATAATTACGAAATGCCCGGCAGGAAAATGAATCCGTACCGGGGCTGGGAAATCTATGAAAAAGGCATCTATGACATCATGGTCAATCTGCGGGACAACTACGGGAATATCCAGTCCTATATTGCTGAAAACGGCATGGGTGTCGAAGATGAGTCGAGGTTTGTTGACAACGGTGAGATCCAGGACGATTACCGCATCGAATTTATCAGCGGGCATTTAACCTGGCTGCATCAAGCGATTGAAGAAGGCTGCAATGTCAAAGGCTATCACTTATGGTCATTCATGGACAATTGGTCGTGGATGAATGCCTATAAAAATCGCTACGGCTTCTTTTCAGTCGATATTGAAACGAAAAAACGGACACCGAAAAAAAGCGCCCATTGGATCAAACAGGTTGCTGAACAGAATGGCTTCAACAGAGCCTGAAACGGGAGGGATGAACAGATGGAAGGCATTAAAATAGTGACAATCGGCGGCGGCTCCAGCTACACGCCCGAGCTGATCGAAGGCTTCATTAAACGCTACCCTGAAGTGCCGGTCCGGGAATTATGGCTCGTCGATATTCCGGAAGGACAGGAAAAGCTCGAGATCGTCTCAGCGCTTGCCAAACGGATGGTGGAAAAAGCGGGGGTGCCGATTGAGATCCATATGACACTTGACCGACGGGAAGCATTGCCGGGAGCGGATTTTGTCACCACACAAATTCGCGTAGGCCATTTGGAGGCCCGTGCCAAAGATGAACGGATCCCATTGAAATACGGAGTGATTGGCCAGGAAACCAATGGTCCGGGCGGCTTATTCAAAGGGTTGCGTACCATACCGGTCATTTTGGAAATCTGCAGGGACATCGAAGAGCTTTGCCCGGAAGCCTGGTTCATCAACTTCTCGAATCCTGCCGGAATGGTGACAGAAGCTGTCCTGCGCTACAGCGGAATTACGAAAACGATTGGCTTGTGCAATGTGCCGATTGGGATGCATATGGCTGTGGCAGAGATGCTTGAAGTCGATCAAAGCCGCGTCCACATCGACTTTGCCGGATTAAACCATATGGTCTACGGACTGGAAGTATATTTGGACGGTAAAGCCGTTATGGGCGAAGTGCTGGATAAGCTGACAAGCGGGCCGTCGATGACGATGAAAAACATTGTCGATGTCGGCTGGGAAAAGGACTTTATCCAAGCCCTGAATCTGCTGCCATGCCCATACCACCGCTATTACTACCAGACGGAGAAAATGCTTGAGCAGGAACAGCAGGCGCTGCAGGACAAAGGAACGCGCGCCGAAGTGGTGCAGGAGCTGGAAAAAGAATTATTCACTTTATACAGCGACGAGAACCTGGCGGTCAAACCGAAACAATTGGAAGAGCGGGGCGGTGCATTTTACAGCGATGCGGCCTGCAACCTCATCAACTCCATCTATAACAACAAACAGGATATTCAGGTGGTCAATGTCCGGAATAATGGAGCGATTTCCAGTCTTCCGGCGGATTCGGCAGTAGAAGTCAGCTGCATCATCACAAATGAGGGGCCAAAGCCGATCGCTATGGGCGGCATGCCGGTTGCAGTCAGTGGTCTGGTCCAGCAAATCAAATCATTTGAGCGCCTGGCTGCTGAAGCGGCTGTGACGGGAAGCTACCATACTGCTTTGCTGGCAATGGCCATCAACCCTCTGGTTCCGTCAGACAGTACAGCCAAACAAATCCTGGACGAAATGCTGGAAGCGCATAAAGAATACTTGCCTCAGTTTGAAAAGTCTTATGCAGGCTGAAGCAGTTTAGAGAAATGATTTTAACTCAGCGTATTTCTTGTGAAAGCAGAAATTTATGTCGGTGCGAATTAAATATAAGTAAAAAGAATCATTAATAATTGATTAGTTAAGGTATATTAGACTTAAAGTAACAGTGGGAAATAGATTGAAAAGCGATTGTAAGGAGAAGTGGTGATATGTTGACCTCGCGAATGAAAATAATATTCCGTGAGTTGATGGCTGCGGAAACGCCGATTACAGGTAAATACCTGGCCATGATTAATCAGGTGTCTTCGCGGACCATCCGTGAAGATATCAAAGCATTGGATTCACTGCTGGTTGATCATGGGGCTTATATCGATTCGGTCATGGGGCAGGGCTATAAACTCGGAGTCATGGAAGATCCGCTTTTCCGCAGTTATTTAAAAAAGCTGGCTGCAGAAGATGCGGAACTGGATTCCTTCGTTCCTAAAATGCCCGAGGAGCGGATCGCTTATTTGGTCAAACGGTTTTTATTAAGCGATGGTTATATCAAGCTTGAGGAATTGGCTGATGAAATGTATATAAGCAAATCGACTCTCCAAAACGATTTGGGGCATGTGAAAAAAATGCTGTCGGCGTATGATATCCGTCTGGAATCACGTCCGAATTATGGTTTGTATGTCCATGCTGATGAACTGAAGCGCCGGTTTTGCATGGCTGAGTATGTTTTTGTTCGTGAAGCGCCGGTAAATGAACTGTTCAAGCCCCATTTTGCTTCGTTGACTCAAGAAGAGTTGGATACCATTTTAGCGATTGTCATGGAACAGATTCAGGAAAGCGGCGTTTTTGTATCAGACATTGCCATCAATAATTTGGTGATTCATCTGGCAATTGCCTATAAACGAATCAAAGAAGGCTATAACGTTACGTTACACTCATCGGATATTGATGAAATTCTGGAGCAAAAGGAATACAAAGTAGCCCAGAAAATCGTCAGGAAAGTACAGGAGAAATTTGCTGTTCATTTTCCTTTGGAAGAAGTGGCTTACATTGCGATGCATTTACTCGGCACCAAGATAGCTGCGCATCCGGAAGCCGGTGAAAAAGCGGTCCAGCAAGTGATCCAAAAAGAAATTTATGCATTGGTGATCAAGGCATTGGAACGGATCGAATCGAAACTGAATTTGGGCATTCAGAATGACCAGGAATTGATCATCGCCTTGAGCCTGCATTTAAAGCCGGCTGTAAACCGTTACCGGTACGGCATGAACATCAGAAATCCGATGCTTCAGGACATCAAGGTCAACTATCCCGTTGCGTTCGAAGCTGGAATTCTTGCGGGAATGACGATCAATGAAGCGATTGGGACGGTCATCGATGAAAATGAAATCGGCTACCTGGCCCTCCACATAGCGGCGGCCATTGAACGGCGTAAATCCGAAATCGTTCCGAAAAGATGTCTAATCGTGTGCGCATCCGGATTGGGGACGGCCCAATTGATTTACTACAAATTAAAATCTCAATTTGGCGATAGCCTGGAAGTGGCCGGCACGACCGAATATTATAAGCTGAAGAATTGTGAGCTGGCCGGTATTGATTTCATCATCAGCTCCATTCCCATCCAGGAAGAACTGGCGGTGCCGGTGATTGTGGTCAATGCCATTCTGGGAGATCCCGATATCCGGAAAATCGAAAAATACATCTTGAAGGAACAGCAGCATATTTCCGCCTATTTCCAAGAAGAGCTGATCTTTCTGGGGCAGGAGCTGCGCACAAAAGAGCAGGTGCTGGAATTTCTTCATAAAAAGTTGATCGAACGCGGGTTGGTGGATGAAGGCTGCCTTCAGGCTGTATACGAACGGGAAAGAGTGGCACCGACATCCTTTGGCAACCTGGTGGCGATTCCGCATCCCATTACCCCGCATTCAACAACGACTTTTTTAACTGTCTGCACACTGAAAAAACCGATTATGTGGAAAGAAAAGCCGGTTCAATTTGTCTGCCTGTTGAATGTCATGAAAGACAGCCAGGAAGATCTTCAGGTCATGTATGATCTGCTTGGCAGGATCATTCACGACAGCGCGGTTGTTGAACGGTTAATCAAAGCCAAAACCTATGAGGACTTTATGAAAGTAATCGCTTTATAGAACAACTCGGCTCTTGCCGAAGAGGCAATCTTTAGGTTAGGAAGTGGAAGAATGAAATATGCCATTGGCGTTGACATCGGTGGAACCAAGACAGCCATTGCGGCAGTAGATGAGCGGGGAGTCATCGTCAGCCAATCGGTTATTCCGACAAACCTGCAAATCCGGCCCCAAGCGATGATTGCTGAAATTCAACAGGAAATCAGCCGTGTCATCGAAGAGTCCGGCGTCTTGATAGAGGAGATTGCGGGAATCGGCATAGGGGCACCTGGTCCGCTGGACAGTAAAAATGGTCTTATCTCTTGTCCGCCCAATTTGCCGGCATGGGTGGATATCCCGGTTCGGGAATTGATTGGACGTTCATTTTCTGTTCCGGTTCTATTGGAGAATGATGCGAATGCCGCAGCTCTTGCCGAAAAATGGATCGGGGCAGCGGTTGAAAATGAGAATTTCATTTATATTACAGTCAGTACAGGAATCGGCGCTGGAATCATTGCGGAAGGTAAGCTTCTCAAAGGGTTGAAAGGCAATGCTGGAGATATTGGCCATATGGTCATTGACCCGTCTTTTGGAGAATGTGTCTGCGGGCAATGGGGCTGTCTGGAATCCATTGCATCCGGGACGGCGATTGCTAAACGGGCTTCAGCAATCATCGGCAGGGAGGTAACGGCGAAAGATGTTTTCCGTTTTTACAAAGAAAGGGATCCCGACATAACTGGCTACATGGAAGATGTCTTTAACGTGCTCGGAGTGGCTTCTGTCAGTATGATCAATACCTTCGATCCTGAAAAGATTGTTTTCGGCGGCGGGGTTTCTAAATTCGGAGAGCCGATGTTCGATTCAATCCGCCAGTACGTCCGCCGCTATGCCTTGAACCCAACAGGCCGAAAAACAGAGATTACTGCGGCTAAACTGGGGCAAAATGCCGGGGTTATCGGTGCGGCAGCCCTCTGTTTTCAAAATGGGTAATTTCATTAAACGGGAATCGGAGGAACTTCATATGTACGAAGAACCTATTTTTTTGGAACCAGTCTTCCAGAACCGGATTTGGGGTGGAAAGAGACTCCATACCCTTTTCGGCTACAACATCCCTTCGGATAAAACAGGAGAAGCATGGGTGATATCGGCTCACGAAAAAGGGCCATCCATCATTGCCAACGGCTTGTTAAAAGGAAGGAATCTGATGGAAGCCTGGAACGACAATCCGCTGTTGTTCGGTAAAAAACAACGAGACGGAGATTTTCCGTTGCTGGTAAAAATTTTGGACGCCAACGAAAGTTTGTCTGTTCAAGTCCATCCAGATGCCGGTTATGCAAAGGAAATGGAAAACGTCCCGTATGGAAAAGCGGAATGCTGGTACGTATTGGATTGTGAACCGGACAGCCAAATCATTTTGGGGCACCGGGCAGAGAGCCGGCAAGATTTCAAAGAACGGGTGGATGCAGCGCAATGGGATGAGCTGCTGATGCCGGTATCGGTCAAAAAAGGGGATTTCTTCTATATCCCCAGCGGTACCGTCCATGCCATCGGAGAAGGAATCATGGTGCTGGAAATCCAGCAGAGCTCCGATATCACCTATCGTCTATACGATTACGATCGGAAGAGTAATGAAGGGAACACACGCGAACTTCATATTCAATCAGCGATTGATGTCATCAATTTTCCTTACCATGCTGTTCAACCTTCCCAAAACTCAGTGAATGACGGGGACTTGGAAAGTAAGCAATTAATAAAAGAACCCTATTTTACGGTGTATCATTGGATCATCCGAGGGAAAGTAGACACTCCTTTGAAAATGGACTATCTTTTGATCAGTGTCATTGGGGGATCGGGAGAAATCTCTGTCAATGGAAACAGGTTTGCATTAGCCAAGGGCACTCATTTTATTTTGCCATCGATGGTCGAATCATATGGAATCGAAGGAAATCTTGAACTGATGGTCACCCATGAATAAGCAGGTTGTACCCTTACATGAACAATAAGCGAGAGAAGAAGTCCATTTTAAATTAACTGATTGTTCGGTTAAATTGGAGTGGCTAATCGACAGAGGAGTTGGGACAGAATGGTAGAAAAAAAGTTTGTAATCACAGATAAAGCAGGGATTCATGCCCGACCGGCAGCAGTTTTGGTTAACTTGGCAAATAAATTTGATTCGGAAGTAAACATTGTCCATCGGGAGAAAAAAGTGAACTTAAAATCTATTTTGGGATTGATGTCATTGGGAATCGCTTACGGCACCGAATTTAAAGTGAACATTGAAGGGGCAGATGAAAAAGAAGCCCTTAACGAACTTGAAAGCTTGATGCAAAAAGAAGGACTGGCTAAATAACGCATTTCTAAAAAGGGCAGTCCCACAAGTCCAGCAAAAAACGGAAGGAGAAAAAGCATTCCTTTTTCTCCTTCCGTTTTTTTGAATGGGAATATTTTTCTGAAAAAAATTGGCGGGAGAGGGAAGCTGATGTTTTCATGGCTTCTAATTGTCGGCTTTTATTTTAATCTTTGTTACTAACGCTTATGTATTCAGGTTTGCACTGTTACAAACTTCTCTTCGTAAAACGATTGTTTCCTCTCATTTACCCGAAAAGCGTTCGTAAATATGTATGTAATTTCGCGAACGTTCGTAATGTGTTCTAACACGTTTACGAACGTTCACTTTGCCGTTTTTCAGCCTTTTTTCAACCGTTCGTAAAAGTGTACTTTTACGAACGCTAATTAATTAGAAATGCATTTATATTCCTTAGTCAATTTATGTGTGGAAATAATTGGTGCATCAAGTAGAACTTTAAACTCCTATGAAATTATTAATTTCTATAAATGAATTCCAGGAAGATGGAACAAGCCAACTCTTTTGACTAACTTTATTTAGTAATTTACAATGATGAATGTACGCTTATTCGATAAGGAGGATTATTAAAAAATGACACACTCAATGAAACTTCGTTTCCCGACTTTGAATCAGTAATTGAATACGTTCAAAGGCTCTGTTTGTGAAATCAGAGTAAACGGGATAAGTCTGTCCTTTTTTATTAATCTTCACTCTATAAAATTAAAATAGTTAAAGAAGAGGTACAACTCTACCTTTTATAATTCTGTAGTTTTCTTTCTTCAACAAGGATTTTAAAGGAGTTTGTATGAAATCTATCTTTATTTACCTGATATTAATTGATTAGTAATATCCCTTTTACTCACAGACAAGCCGTCTGTGAGTTTTTTTATTTTCTGGAATCACCATGAGTTTGTCAAATGTGCGGCAGATCATGGAGAGAATACAAGAAAATAGAATCAAACAAATTTATTAGAATAAACAATTGGAGGAAATAAACTTGAATACACTTAAACTTAAACAATTAGCAGCGGATAGAGGATTGGATATTGTAGAAAGCAGCATCAAAATCAATGAGTCGGGTGTTGACTTTCAAGTAGTCCACGCCAAAGATCAACATGGAGATAAATGGATTTTAAGAATTCCACGTAGACCTGAGTCAATGAGACATGCAGGCCAAGAGAAAAAAGCGTTAGATATCCTTCACCAACAAGCGAGCTTTCAAGTTCCGAATTGGTCTATCTTCTCTGAAGATTTAATTGCTTATAAGCAACTAAAGGGCATTCCTGCAGCGACGATTGATGTGGAGCAACAGAACTATGTTTGGAGTTTTGATGAAACCAATGTTCCACCTGCGTATTATCAATCATTAGGCAAAGTCCTAGCAGATTTACACGCATTGCCTCAGGAAGAATTCAAACATATCGGGGTTGAAACCCTTCGTGCCGATGAGTTAAGAACTTCCTTGAAACAGCGAATGGAACGGGTAAAGAAACAATACGAAATCAATCCAGCTTTATGGGACCGTTGGCAAGCATGGCTTGCCGAAGACTCTTTTTGGCCCTCCCATGTAGGAGTGAAACACGGGGACATACATCCGGGTCATATCCTTATTAATAAAAACTATCAAGTAACGGGCTTAATTGACTGGACAGAAGCAGGGATTGCTGATGTATCTGCCGATTTCCTGTCCCATCACCTTCTTTTTGGGAATGATGGACTAACAAAGTTAATCAATGCTTATGAAAATGCCGGTGGAAAAACGTGGTCAAGAATGGATGAGCATATTGTAGAACTTCTTACAACCAGCGCCATCACTATAGCTGAATTTGCAGAAATCTCAGGCCTTCAAGAGATGCACGAAACAGCTGCAAACATGCTCGCTAACGAAATGTAATGAAATGGACTGGTCGTTTAGCTGTGCTTAACGATCAGTTTAGCGCAAAGGGTGTAGTTGCGAATGCAGGAATTGTTGCAGAAGCAACAACTATAGCTGCTTTATTTGCTGTTACAGGATGTTCGATTGTTGTTAATGCCATCACCTGTAAATGGTAACTTGAAATTTGAATTAGGAGGGGAACGTAATGCAATTTTTATTGTTTTATTGATTGATGCGGGCTTGAAGCAGAAGCTCGTATCGATCTTGGCTATCGGTACGAAATTAAAAATTTCGGAGGTAGCAAAATGGAAAAACTTTGTTTTGAATTAAAAAATATTGAAGTGTCCTATTTAGATAAAGAAATCTTGCGAATTGAAGATCTAGCTATCCACCAGTTTGACCGCATTGGCATTGTGGGGAAAAACGGTGCAGGAAAAAGCACATTACTGAAATTATTAGCGAAAGAAATTCAGCCAACAGTGGGGCAAGTGAAGAGTTACGTTGAGCCAGGATACTTTAAACAGCTGGAGACTCCTAAAAAAGAAGAGGCCGGTATTGATCCAGCATTGCTTAGGCAATTAGCGGTACCACGAAATCTAGAGTCACTGAGTGGTGGAGAACAGACGAAATTAAAGCTCGCTCAGCTAATGAGTCATTATTATGAAGCGTTATTGCTGGATGAGCCAACCACTCATATGGATAAGCAGGGCATTTCGTATTTGCTCGAAGAACTTCGCTATTACTATGGTGCTTTGGTGATCATCAGCCATGACCGGGCCGTGTTGGATGAACTTGTGACAAAGATCTGGGAAGTCCAGGATGGGCAAGTGCATGTGTATTCGGGAAATTATAGCGACTACATGAATCAAAAAAGGTTGGAATGGGAACAACAAAATCAAGCTCACGAACAGTTCTTAAAAGAAAAGAACCGACTGGAAAAAGCTGCAAAAGAAAAGATGAAGAAAGCAGAGAAGGTTGCCCAAGCCGGAAAATATTCGAAGAAGGAATCAAAGGCCATGGCAAATCGAATGTTTGAGACAAAATCCAAAGGCACAAGCCAGAAAGCGGTACATCGTGCGGCCAAGGCAATCGAGCAGCGAATGGAGAAGCTCGAGGAAGTGAGTGAGGTTCAAGTTGAGAAGCCGATTGTTTTTCCACATCAGAAAGCACTGGAGCTGCACAATAAATTTCCAATCATGGCCAATCGTTTCACTTTATATGCCGGAGATAATATATTATTGGAAGAAGTGAACTTCCAACTTCCACTTGGTAAAAAGATTGCGATTTCAGGTGTGAATGGGAGTGGTAAAAGTACATTGCTTCAACGAATTGCGAGAAAGGATGAGCAATTGACCATTTCTCCTAAAGCAAAGATCGGGTATTTTCAGCAAATGAGTTATCAGTTCAGCGGTGATGAGACTGTCTTCCATTACATCAAAAATCGTTCGGAACATGAGGATAGCTTTTTAAGGAGCGTCCTTCATTCGATGCAGTTTGTGGATACAGACTTGCTAAAACAGGTGAAAGATTTAAGCGGGGGAGAAGCCATCCGGCTGCAGCTTTGTTTACTCTTTCTAGGTTCTCATAATATCCTGTTATTGGACGAACCAACTAACTTTTTAGATATTAAAGCGATTGAAGCACTAGAGCAGTTCGTAAAGGCCTATCAAGGCACCATCGTATTTGTTTCCCATGATGAGTTCTTTATCCGAAATACAGCAGATATTCAGTACATCCTAAGTAATAAGAAGTTGCAATTGATATAAGGAACTTGAAATAGTCATCGATATTAGTCGATGACTATTTTTTGTTTCTTTAATTACTTGAAAGATTTGTATTTCGAGAAGATTTTTAGTCTTTTATTCCAGTTTATATATCATCAGATTATCGGCAGAGATAAACTATACATCTAATGAAGAAAAAAGGAAGAGAAGCTGCCAATTAGAGCATTTTCTCTTCCTTTTTGATGTTTCAAGTGTCCTTCTTTAAATCCTACTCCTTAAGCAGCAATTTAAATCAGCGAAATACTAAGATTTCTCGAAAAGTTGTTTTATTAAGGAAATCTCTTAGAGAGTTAGAATCTTTAGCGTTTTTCTACTAATTTGGTTCCACATGCACATGAACAGCAGAGATATCATACATCTTCATCAATTCTTTTTCCACCTTTGTTGAAATGTCATGAGCAACGCGAATATCCAAATCGGACCGGACAAGCAGAACAATATCCACTGCCGCACGATTGCCATAGTTTCTGGCTCGGATGTCTTTGACTCCTGTGACACCATAAACGTTTAAGACGGTTTCTTTAAATGATTCAATCAAATTTTTGTCGAACCCATCCGTTAAATCATGGGTGGCATCCCAAAAAATTCCCCATGCGGTTTTGCAAATTAAGAAGCCCACCAGTACGGCTGTCAAGGTATCAAGCCATGGCAAATGAAATTGAGCACCGATAATTCCAACCATTGCCGCGATGCTTACCCAGGCATCGGAAAGGTTATCTTTTGCTGCAGCACGGACTGCCTGACTGTTGATTTTTTTACCCAACTTTATGTTATATCGGTAGACAAAGTACATGATAATTGCAGAAAAACCGCCCGTCCAGGCTGCAAGCAGATCGGGAGCTTCGTGGCGTCCGGCAAAAACAGAAGTGATAGCCGCATAGACTACCTGCAAGCCAATTGCCATCATAATGAAAGAGGCAATTAATGCAGCGATTGTTTCAGCTCGCCAATGTCCATACGGATGATTATCATCTGCGGGCTTTTGGGAAAATTTCAATCCAATCAAAACTGCTATAGAAGCGACGATATCGGTCACATTATTGAATCCATCTGCTGTAAGGGCTGCCGAATCGGCTATGTACCCAATAAACAGCTTGAGTACAGATAAGATAATATAGGCGGTAATACTAATGATCGCACCCTTTTCCCCCAGCTTTAAATTATCATATCTTTCTTGTTCCATAGTTCATTCCCCCACTTTCAAAGTCACTTGAATATGATAACAGCCGCTTATCGAGTGGGTCTACAGCAAAGGTTTTTCAGCATAGCATAAGGAGGGAGGTAGGGCAAGAAAGTTTCAATAAGGAAAGACACTCCAAATCCTTGTGAAATCTAACGTGATAGCTTTTCTTAGTTGCCTTTCAGCCTATTTTTAAATGTATAGAGGTAGATTTATCGGTATATAAAAAAAGTTAACATATGACACCTTATCGGAAGCAGAATCAATTACTAATGAAATCGGGCGGTTCACTGAAGCTCAAAAAGAATGAGGAACTCCGGTCTTTTCGATAACTGGCTAAAGACTATAGCTTTCATGGTTTTCGACAAAAATCGCCCAACCAGTTAGCTGGTTGGGCGTTTATATTTGGATGACAGTTGGTAAAAAGTCGCTGTCGATAATTTTTTTCAAGCTATCGATGGTTTCTTCATAAGACACATCTTCAGCCAGGAACGTTTTCGTATTGCGGTTATAGTCCTGCTTATAGAAATCGGTGCTAATGATTTCATTCAATGTCTTTATCAGTTCATAGCCAGGCTGACAGGAAGCCGTGTCCCGACCATCTCTTCGAATCTCGATCACCTCAGGAATTAGTAATTTCAATCCTGCTGCATCGACGAATCCACTTCCTTCAATCATATGCAGATCGTATAGGTGCCTTGAATAGCGAGTACTTTCTTTTTTTTCGTAATAATCGCAGATGGCAAAGATTTTATCAAGAAACGTCCGGTCGATCGTCTGCACATTCGCCGCAAATGGTCTCATCTCGTATTCATCCAAAAACCGTTCTTTTTCCGCTTCGTCGCCCTCTGCAGCCATAACGAACTTCGTGATGTAATTGCTTACTCCAAGCTGTTCGAATGGAAAGGGCTTATAGGCGACATTCGTTTCCACAAGGATGTGAGGGGACATCTCATCGTCACCTTCAAATACTTTTCGATAGGCAATTTCATACTCATTGAACTCCCGGCCTGATCGAATCTGATCCGGATTAAGCAGGGAAAATCCGAGGTCCTCAATCACAAATTCGATCGCCGCTTTCAGCTTCTTTTTTTCGCTTCTCGGCAGCTTATTGTTGTCTCCAAGCGGAACGCTGAGATCTAGGTCTTCTGAAAAACGCTTGATGACATCGTAGCACTTCGAGAGGGAGGTTCCGCCCTTAAATACAACGCCAGGGAAGACGGAAACCAGCCACTTCAGAAGCAGGGACACATAATAATCCTTTTCAATCTGGAAATTCTGCAGTCCATACGCTGCAGCCGCTGACCGGACCAACTCATTAAACAACTCGTTCTCTTCGTGCAATCGCATCTAATAACCCCAATTCATATACTCTCAGTTTTGTTTTTATCGGGTACACATCGAGATATTCCTTCACTTCCCGTTCATTCAATGACACGCCCTCTAGATAGGACAAGATTTTCTCTTTCACCACTTCAAGCGGTTTTTCACTGTACTGCTCATAATTATTCAATAGGTCGAGCACTTGAAGAAGCTTGTAGTTGGATTTATTCACGTTTACTCTTGGTTTTCGGATGATGAACCTTTTTTTGTAGACATTTACTTCCCGCTTGGCGGCGGAAGCATTATTTGTCACGATGGTCGCAACCGCTGCTGTTTGGGAAGTCAGGCCCAAAGCATTGGCGAAATTGGTACCTGACTTGTAACCGATGATACGATCCCGATCCTCTAAAAATTTTTTTCGCACAATCTGGTCTGTATCTAGCACAGCTGAGCCGAACAGCGGTTTCTTTTTTGGAATGAAGTAGATGCCGTTCTGGACTTTCGCCAGCAGACCTTTGTCAGAAAGGCGCTTGATATACTGCCTGAGGGTACTTGGATTCAGCTTGAGCTCCTCTTTTAGTTGCTCCGTGAGAATAGGTTCATCGTATCCGTATTCTTCTAATAGATATTGATAAAGTTCCATCGGTACTCACCTCTTTCCTATATTGTAACATATTTAAAATACTAATTTCAAAAAACGTTACAATCAATATTGCTGAAACCCAAAGGAGAACTTCTATTTTTTAAAGTGACGAGATAGTTCGTTAATAAAATAGAGGAGGGAGAAATATATCCGCTTAGAGCTGCATTTTCTCCTGATATGTTCGTAAAAGTGTACTTTTACGAACGCTCTGTAAAACAAATTCTCATACAAAGTTACACTCCATAAATTATTTATTCTCACCGTGTTAAAATTAGTAAAAACCATGTCTTCGATTTCACCCATCCTATTGAAAGTTTTGAGGGGGTTACGGAGGGAGAAGGAGCGATAAATTGGATAATTGGAAGAATAATACGATATGGTTTGAAGATATTCCTACTGAATTACAAGGCTATATAAATTTAAAAGAGGAAAAGATGGAAATCGAATCTTTGTCGGAGATAGAATATCTGACGCTGTGGCATTACAAAAGCAAGCTTCATAACTTTGAAGAGCTTCCCTATATGGAAAAGCTTTTGTACCTTGAACTGAACTGGTCTAACCAGCATGACTTTTTTGGCGCCAAGAAATTTCCTGCCCTCAAACGCCTGGAGCTTCATTACTGTACCAAGTTGGCTAGTGATCATGGGATATCCAACTTAGCATCGACATTGGAACACCTGCATATCAACCAATCAAAGAAATTTGAGATGAGCGATGAACTTCTTTCGTTGAAGAACCTTCGAGTTCTCTGTTTGAACTCTTGTGCAGACTTGCCGAACCTGGGCTTCTTAAAACATTTCCCGCAACTCATTAATTTCCGATTTGTAGATACAAAAGTAGTTGATGGGGACCTAACACCAATTTTGGAGCATCCTACTATACGTAGAGCAGGAACCATGGATAAAAGGCATTACAACATGAGTTCTGAGAAACTAAATCGTCTGCTTGAACAAAAGGATGGGGGTCAAGAATACCGATCAGTAGTAAAAAAAGGGAAATGGGAAACATTTCGTTATGTGGAGAAGTGAAAATCGCATCCTCTAACTTAAAAATAGTTTACATATCATGGGTTATCGGAAGCTGCACATATAGAAGGGAGACATTCAGAAAACCACTGAATATCTCCCTTCTATAATTATAAGTACTTACAATGAGGTTACCTACTGCCCAAACAGTCCGAGTAAAGGGAAGAAACAAGAATACCAAGTACATCTCCCAAAAGCCACATTAAGAGAGAAGGGACTCCGAAGGTTCTGGTGCCAATTGCTTCAAAGATAGTGTTTAATTCATACTTGGCAGAGCTAATTGCTTTATTCCATAAGTAACGAGCTTTCCCTTAGCTTGTAAATTAAAACTATAATTATACAGACATTTACCAATAAGAGAAGTTGGAATGTGAAATTGAAATCTAGTAGAATCAAAATCGCCGTGATTGAGATAAGAAATGAACTGATAATAGCGGTGATTATAGTGGATTTACCCTGCTTGATTACTTCCATCTCACTGGACCAGTTGTAATTAGGGAATTTCAAATTGACAAAGAAGCCTAACATGCTAATAAGCAGTAAACTAGTGAGTGTAAAAGAAATGAAGAGCAGTGAATCCAATAGTGATGAACTGAAATTTTGAGTATAGACCAAAATAGCACAAGCTAATCCTGGTACAAAAAGCAGCACGTTTAATGCCATCTTGGCTTTTGCAAGTTCCATCAAAGAGAGCGGAGACGTCAACAAAATCCAGATGCTTTGGCCTTCAAAAGATAGGCTTGAAGACGTGGTTGTGGTCAAAAGAATACATACAGTCGTAAATAGAATGAAGATATACTTGCTTGACATCGTGATGAAGGACAGTTCCAAGGTGTAGTCATACAAAAGAGAGGAAATATTGAACAAATAAGCCAGGCTGCCCATTAGTAATAGCGCAGGTGTAAGCACTGTATTGCTGACATAGGTGATAGATGATAGATATAGTTTCAGCTCTTTTGAGAATAGATTTTTAAATAAACTATTGGAAGAAAACGTGCTGGAATCACGTGCTTTTCTTTTTGACGAAGTAGAGTAGCTTGCAGCTAAGAAAGCATGCCTTTTAGTAAATAGGTATCCGGTTATGAAAACAAGAACGAGGGTTATTGTTAGTAAGCTCACCGAGTTAAAGAATCCGAATTCTGGTGTAGAGTTGCTAATGATGCCGAACAAGTAGAGTGGGGAACTAATAGAAAAAATATCTTTGTAATCCAATGAAGAAGTGCTGTACGTGATATACAAAAGAGGTGAAAGGAATAAAAAGATTGTAAGCAAAGCTTCGATTACATTACTATGGATGGTTAAAAAATTAAGAAGAGTTTTTACTGTTAATGAAATGATGAACGTTGTTGTGATAACTAGTAGAGGAAGTATCACCACAAGAAGAAGACTGGATAATAGTACGAACCAGAAGTCGGGAATAATGAACATATGCAACAAGATGCCAACAAAAATGGCAGTTGCAGCAATGAGTAAATAAAGGATCAGGAGTTTGATTACATTAAAGAGCTTGGCTTGCCACAATGGAATGGGCAGGCTGAAAATAAATTCAGTATCTGACGAAACAATCATTTTCTTAATGCCGCTTAAGATGGTCCAGAATCCCAGGGTCCAAAACAAAATGGACGAAAGAATCGGAAAAAACAACGTAGATTCTTCGTTGCTGTACAAATCAAAAGCGATATAGACAATATAGCCGATGGCCATGACAACAGCGGCACAATAGCCTGCCAACGTAAGAACAGCGTGCTTTCGGTCGTCCTGGTTAGTGGATAATCCCAATCTGGAAAATTGAAAATCATTTGCTAAAATATACTTTTGCAATTGGATTAGCTTACTCATGTGCTGTGATGCTCCTGAATTTTTCACCTAAGCTACTTTCGGACAATAGATTGATCATCGTATCATTGACGACCACTTCGCCGTTGTGGATCATGACCACTTTGTTGCAGAGCTTTTCCGCTACTTCTAAAACGTGGGTCGAATACAACACAATGGATCCTTCAGCAGCCCGTTTTTCCATTTCTTTCTGTAAAAAATAAGTGGCGTTCGGATCCAGTCCGATAAAGGGTTCATCCAATATGATCAGCTTTGGATTGTGCATCAGGATGGAAATAAGCACGAGTCTTTGTTTTATGCCATGCGAATAGGTAGAAATCAACTCATGGATAGCACTGCCGAAATTGAGCTTTTTCAGCAAGGTGTTCAATTGCTCGTTTATCGTCTCGTTGTCAATCTGATAAATGCTTCCAATGAGTTCCAGGTACGAATACCCCGTCATGTTCCCATAGAGCACAGGAGTGTCGGGCGAGTATCCGACCATCTGTTTAAATTCTTGTGGGTTTTTTTCTATGCTCACGCCATCTAATTCAATAGCGCCTTGATCAAAGCCATAAATGCCCACGATGGATTTGATGGAAGTCGTTTTTCCTGCCCCGTTCATGCCGATGAAGGCGCAAATATCGCCTTCCGCTAAATCCAAGGTTAAGTTCTTAATGCCTTTTTCAGATCCTTTGTATAACTTGGTCAAGTTGTTTATCGATAACATTTGAACCAGCCTCCTTCAATCAAGACTTTTTGAGATTCCTATTGGCCCATGAGAGATTAAGTAAAATGAATGCCAAACAAGTTGCAATACTGAAGTAGTTTAAGTCGTGGACCGACAGCAACTGGTTCTCCGCCAGGTTTAAGATGCCGCCTGGGGACAGCTGGAACAAGAAGTGGTTGAACCCCTTGATCAGAATAAAGAAAATAGAAGCGGCGATTGTCGTGACGGCGATTAGGATTGGGCTCTTGACAAAGGTGCTGATCAAGATGGCCAGACTCACGACGAAGAGGATCCATAAACTGTACAACAGCAGAAACAGCAGAAAGTTTGAAAAAGAGAAAGAACCGAATAAGAAAATGGTGTAACCATAGGAAACGGCTGCCCCAATGGAGATGCTGAACATGCTCACTGCCCAATGGCCCGCCAGCTTCGACAATAGGTAGGAGCGCAGGGAGACGGGGCGGGTCAATATGAAATCTTGCATGCCGCTGTTGCGGTCGGCTGCAATCAGCCCCATGAAACTAATAATTAAGATGATGAGTCCGATTTGATTGAATTGGCCGGAAATGGTCGACAAAAGAACTTCGGCAGAACTTGGTACCGGCCGGTTCGGATCGATGGTGATGCCGTCGGCACCGCCAACGTTTTCGAGGATAACGTCCATGTATTTAGTGATTAGCGGTTGGGTAAGGCCCAAGATCACGAAAAACAGCGTTAACCAGATGAACTTAAATTCTTTTGCGGCTTCTACTAGTTCAGTGCGCGTTAATGTATAAAAGTTTGTCATGTGTCCGATACCATCTCCAGGAAAATTTCTTCTATCCCTCTTTCATAAAACGCAATGGACGTAATATCCATTTCTTTTGCAGCGAAATCGTTTACGACTTTCTTTAAATCCAATTCCTCAGCTCCCGTTAAAAGAAAGGTGTTTGGTGATAACCATTCAACGTGTTCGAACTCAGAACTTTTCAATGCTTCACTTGTTTGCGGGACATTCCCCGTCTTAACTAGAATTTGTTTGCGGTATGATTTCTGAAGTACATCGTTTATGTTTCCGACAATCATTCCATTTTTAATGATAATGTACCGGTCGCAAAATTCGCTGGCGTCGTCCAATATATGCGTCGAAATGATGATGGTCGTTTGCTTCTTTAAGCGAGCGATCAACTTTTTTACTTCATTTCTGCCAATCGGATCTAACGCTGAAACCGGTTCATCCAAAATCAGCAACAGCGGTTGGTGCAAAATGGCCTGGGCGATCCCGAGCCGCTGTTTCATGCCGCCGGATAATTGTTCCACTTTGTAGTTTTCCTTATCCTTAAGCCCAACTTCTTCTAAAACCGCTGAAATATTCCCCTTTAAAAATGTCTTGTCCAAGCCCGACAATTTTCCGAAGAAAAAGAGGGATTCCTCACAGGTCATCCAAGGTTTGAAGTCCGTATGTTGGGACAAATAGCCAATATTTTTCTTATGTTGCACGATGGGGGCGGAATGGAATGTAATGTCCCCCTGCTCATGCTGCAGAATGCCGGTCATGCATTTAATGAGCGTCGTTTTCCCTGCTCCGTTTTGTCCCAATAAGCCAACGCATTCACCTTCTGCAATCGAGAAGGTGACATCGCTCAAGATTTTTCTTTTTTTGATGGTCTTATGAAGTTTCTCGACTGTAATCATTTCGGATCATTCTCCTTCCAATCACTAAATACAGTATCGGCCCGAGCAATTGGAGCAATATAATGGCGGCCAGCCAAATATAGGGCGAGACAATTAGTTCTTTTCTTTTGAACCAATCATAAAGCGCGACTCCAATCAATAATAAGTTGAATAAAATAATCGGCAAGGCAAAAGGAAGGATCTGCGGCCAATCGATTTCCAGTAGAGCATTTATATCTGTATTCATCTCAATCACTCCTTCAATTATCATTATCAATAATGATAATTGAAAAGTCAACCACTCTACTGTATTTTAGATATATACTTAAAATAAATTAAAGAGTCATCTCTTTTATTTATTTTTAAGAAAATCCTAATATGGATGTTTACGAGAAGCTGGTAATACGAAAGAAAGACTATATAATAGCGATCTAATCACGAAGAAAAAGGGGATCGAAATAGATGGAATTTGATTTATTTAAAAACCAGGTCAGGTTTAAAATAGCTTTGGAATTAATAGATGTCGATGAAGGATACTCGATTATGCAATTGAATAAATTATTGAAAGAAGTATCGCAAGCGACATTATACAGACACGTAAACTCAATGGTGGATGACGATCTATTGAAAGTCGTTGGCATAAATCGTATTGGAAAAGTTGAAGAAAAGCTATATGCCCTGAATACTCAAGCTTATAAGATTAGCGAAGAAGATTGGCAGTCTGCCACTTACGGCGATAAAATAAAATTTGTAACTTATTTTTTTATGTATATTCTTCAGAACTATAAAGACTATCATGAGAACAGAGTTACAGAAGATACTCAGGATCAAGCGACATTTTCTTTAGTGAAATTGAACTTAACAGATGATTCATTCGAAGATTTTCAGTCGGAGTTAAGTACGTTAATGGAAAAGTACTATAATAGAAAAGATGATAAAGAAGGAAAGGATCGGACGATTTCCATGGTGATTATTCCGTAATTTCTCTTCTTAGAAGAGAAGTTATTCTTTCATTGAATTTGTTTACATATGAGAGGTTTATCGGAAGCTGCCATTCATTCTATATATGATTTAAAGAACCCATCAACCTTCACATGAAGGATTGATGGGTTCTTTGAAATAATACGAAATATAAAGTTCTAAATTGATGCAAGTTATCTCTTAAAGTGACAGTTCAATTATCCTGGAATCATAAGACTGGACGGAGTCAGTCAAAATCTTTCTTCTCCCATTCGTCTTCAGGAATTTCCAAGTCTTCGCCGGAAAAGCGCTCTTCCTGAAACGGGTCGCCGTTCATGTGGAAACCGTTCTGCTCCCAAAAGCCCGGCTGGTTTTCATCGATGAATTCGATGCCTCGGACCCATTTGACACTTTTCCAGAAATACAGATGGGGTACGATAAAACGCAGCGGGTAACCATGCTTGGCGGTCAACGGTTCGCCGTCAAGTGAATGGGCAAGCAGCACGTCTTCCCGGTCCAAATCGGATAATGCAAGATTGGTGGTGTAATCGTAGTCGCCGTGAAGCATCACATAGCCGCTTTTCGGCGTTACACCCAATTCTTTTATCAGGTCAATAAAACGGACGCCGGTAAAGGTATTGTCGAAGCGGGACCAGCGTGTCACGCAGTGAATGTCGCGTGTTATTGTCGTTTGCGGCAATTTCAGCAGATCCTCGTAATGCAGCGTGATTTCCTTATCAACCTGGCCAAAGATTTTCAATGTCCAAGTGGCCATATCGTAAACCGGCACCTCGCCTTCGTGCAGGACAGGAAAGCGCTCGGTCAACACCTGTCCAGGCGGGAGGCGTTCAACCAGGGAAGGATCCACTACAGGGACCCGCGTACGTTTGATTCGTTCGGCTTTGCTCAGCTTCATGTGATCACTCCTTAAAATAAATAAAACTCTTCCACTGAAAAAGGGAAGAGTTGGGTCTGCTGGTGAAATTCTCTTCCTCATCTTTCAGAACATCGTGGTTCTGTTGGATTTGGCACCATTCCAGTTTGTGAACTGGCGGTTGCCGGGCGTCATCGGGCCATTCCCTCTGCCTCTCTTGATAAGGATAAAGCGTATTTAATTTCTGGTATGACTTATTTTACCGAAACCGCTTATTTCCTGCAAGATTATTCGGAAAATAATTCAGCTTCTCTCCGGCTGGCGTTATACTGATAGTACGTGGAGAATCACGTGCATAGCAAGCGTCACTTTCTGTTTATAAGGAGTCCTGCAAAATGAAAAAAATGATCGGCATTATAGGAATGGCCGTACTGTTGAGCGGCTGCACCAACACAACAGCAGAAAACGGCGATGTGCTGCTTGTTTCAACAGCTTCAAGCCTGACAGAAGTCATGAAAAAAATGGAAGAGGAATTTCATCAAGTGGAGCCGGATATCGAGCTGTCATTCAATTATGGATCATCGAGCAAGCTGCGAAGCCAAATTGAACAAGGCGCACCGGCAGATTTATTTTTATCAGCCAGTGAAAAGGATATGGAGCAGCTGGAATCCGAGCAACTGGTGAAAGCCGAAACTGTGGTGCCTTTTGCTGAAAATCGCCTGGTACTTGCGTCATTGGAGAAGTTTCCGGAAACTGCAGATTTTACAGAAATAGTGATGAATGCAGAAGAAACCATTGCGGTCGGAGAGCCGGACAGCGTACCGGTTGGAAATTTCACAAAGCAGGCGCTGGACAGCCAAGGGTTATGGCAGCCGCTTGAAGGGCGCCTTATCTACGCAAAAGATGCACGGCAAGTGGTGACGTATATCGAAAGCGGAAATGCCGGACTTGGCATCGTCTATTCCTCGGATGCGGTTATTTCCCAGGAAATAAAAGGGGCACTCGAAGTGCCGGGGCAGGAAAATCCTGTCGTCTATCCGGGAGCTGTCGTCGCGGATTCAGAAAAACAGCAGGCCGCTGTGGCTTTTCTGGATTTTGTAACGGGTCCCAAAGGGCAGACTATCCTCGAACAATACGGCTTTTTGCCTGCAAATGAGGCGACGCCATGATGCCGTATGATTTGTCGCCGCTTTGGCTGTCGCTGAGAGTTGCGGTTATTTCCACTCTATTTGTGTTTTTGGCTAGCTTGGCGCTTGCACGGTTGATGAGCAGACGTGAATTTTTCGGCAAAAGCCTGGTGGAAGCGTTGATTTTGCTGCCATTGGTCTTGCCGCCGACTGTCATCGGCTTCGGCTTGATCGTCTTGTTTGGCGCCAATGGACCGCTTGGGATTCTGCTTGAACAATGGTTTGGATTTCGCGTGGTCTTTACCTGGATCGGGGCAGCGATCGCTTCATTCGTCGTGTCACTGCCGCTGATGTATCAAAGCGTTATGGCTGCTTTTGATAAAGTGGATCCGCGCTGGGAGAATGTGGCGCGGACGATGGGCGTATCCGAATGGCGGATTTTCCGGACCATCACCTTTCCACTTGCCTGGTCAGGTATTCTGGCAGGTTTGATTTTGGCCTTTGCCCGTGGCATCGGTGAATTCGGAGCCACATTGATGATTGCCGGTTACATTCCGGGCGTTACAGAGACCGTGCCGCTAGCGATTTACTTCGCTTATGAAGCAGGGGATATGGAAAAAGCCCTGTTTTGGGTGCTGATCATATCGTCGCTTGGAGTAGCTGCCATCACATGGGTCAATTATTGGCGAAAAAAGAATGCTGTACGTATTGGAAGGGAGTAAGCGGATGCTGAAAGTGAATTTTCAAAAACAATTGGATCATTTCAATTTGGAAATGCAATTCGAATTGAATATAGAAATTCTGGCATTGGTCGGCTCTTCCGGTTCGGGCAAAACAACTTTATTGAACTGCCTGGCAGGCATTGTCCATCCGGATAACGGAACGATTCTGTTAAACGGCAGGCATTTTTATAAGGAAGGACAAAAGCCGCTGAAAATCCAAAAGAGGAAAGTCGGTTATTTATTTCAGGATTATGCGCTGTTTCCGCATCTCACTGCCGAACAAAATATTCTCTATGCACAGCCAAGAGGAACGGATGTATCGCATATCACGGAACTGACCAAAATCCTTGGCATTACCGGTTTGCTTGGCAAATACCCGCACCAGATTTCGGGGGGCGAAAAGCAGCGTGTTGCGTTGACACGGGCATTGGCTGCACAGCCGGATATCCTGTTGCTGGACGAGCCGTTTTCGGCTTTGGATGATGCCAATCGAGACCGTTGCCAAGAGGAATTGCTGCGGATTCATGAACAATGGCAAATCCCTATCATTTTTGTGACACATCGGATTGCGGATGCTGAAAAACTGGCAGACCGCATCATCCGGGTTGAAAAAGGGCTAATGGCTGAAGAAACTGTGGTTTGATGCCTGCTGCAGTTTGAGAAAAGCAATGGTACAGTGATAGTAATGAAGAAACCGTTTGACACACTAAGCGGATGGAAAAGGGGAACCAATGTGGATGAACGCTATTCAAGGCAGGTCTTATTCAAACCGCTCGGCCAAACCGGCCAGCACAAGCTGGAATCATCGACCGTCACGATCGTCGGCTGCGGCGCTTTAGGTTCCGCTATTGCTGAAACACTGACACGCGCGGGCATCGGGACCATCCACTTGGTCGATCGGGACTATGTTGAGCTGTCGAATTTGCAACGCCAACAGCTTTTCACCGAAACAGATGCCCAGCAGATGCTGCCGAAAGTCGCGGCTGCCGAGCAAAGGCTCAAAGCGATTCGCAGCGATCTTCAGTTATTCACGTATTTGGAGCATTTGGATGCAGCAGGGATGGAAAAACTGGCGGCTGTCAGCGACTTGATCCTGGATGCCACCGATAATTTTGAAACGCGCTTGTTGATCAACGACGCTTCTGTGAAATTTGGTGTGCCGTGGATCTACGGCGCCTGTGTCGGCAGTTCAGGAGTGGTTTTTCCATTCATACCGGGAGAAAGTTCATGTTTCCGCTGCCTGCTGCCGGTGCTTCCCGCAATCAATGAAACCTGTGATACGGTCGGCATCATCTCGCCGGCTGTCCAAGTGACGGCGGCGCTTCAATGTACGGAAACCTTGAAATGGCTGAGCGGCAACCGCGAGGCAATGCGGAAAAAGATCCATCATTTCAATCTTTGGGACAACAGCCAATTGGATATCGGCGTGTCGCGCATCAAAGATCCTTCCTGCAAAACCTGCGGACCGGCTGCCGTGTTCCCGTCACTCAATGAAACAGGTGCGAGTTCCTATGCCGTTCTATGCGGTAGGGACGCGGTGCAGATTCTGCCCGATCCGAACCGTCCCATCACATTGGACGATGCTGAAAAAGTCGGTGCCCGTTTGGAAGCTGGAGTAAAGCGGACGCCTTATTTCGTTGAACTGAAGGTCTTCAATCACCGCATGGTGCTGTTCGGAAATGGCCGGTTGCTGATACACGGAGTCCATAACGTGGCAGCCGGCCGGAAATTGTATCATCAAGTATTCGGTTAATCAAAGGGGGAAGTTAGATGTCAGAATCATTCAAAGGGGATCAACAGGTTCGTGTCGCGGTACTGACGATCAGTGATACACGGACAAAAGAAACGGATACCGGAGGCCAGCTCGTGCAGCGGCTTGCCCGAAATGAAGGGCTGGAACTTGTGGATTACGATGTTGTGGAAGATGACATCGCGTCTATTCGCGTCATCCTGTCGGAATGGTTGGAAAATGAAGAAGTGGATGTAATTATTACAACGGGAGGGACAGGAATCGCCAAACGCGATGTCACACTCGAGGCGGTCAAACCGTTTTTCGAAAAGGAAATTGACGGCTTCGGCGAGCTCTTCCGTTACGTCAGTTTTTTAGAGGACATCGGCACAAAAGCGCTGTTAAGCCGTGCTGCAGCGGGTATTGCCAACGACAAAGCCATCTTTGTCCTGCCAGGTTCCCGTGGAGCTGTAAAACTGGCGATGGAACGATTGATCTTGCCGGAAATCCAGCATATCCGCTCCGAATTGACCAAGCATCAGCAATTGGATCGTTAAGTGGTTGCCGAGTGTTAAAATCATCCATCTATAAAATGTAAAGCCTCCGGATTTGTCAGTGTATGACAAGTCCAGAGGCTTTTTTTGTTTAATGGATAACTTTAAAATTACTGCTGACCATGTGGCCAGTTGGCTGCTTTCAGTAAATCAAATGCCGTCAACTGCGCTCGTAATCGCCTGATTTTCCGCCGGTTTTCTGGAGCAGCATGGTCGGCCCGATGACCATTTCCTTGCCGGCTGCTTTGCACATATCGTAGATGGTTAAAGCAGCAGCTGATGCGGCCGTGAGAGCTTCCATTTCGACGCCGGTTGGCCCTTTTGTTTTGACTTCGGCAGTTAACAGCACTTCAAAATGATGGGCGTCTTCATCGACGTTCCATTGAAATTCAATATCGACACCGCTCAGCGCCAAAGGATGGCACATCGGAATGATTTGCGCAGTATTTTTGGCAGCCATGATGCCGGCAACTTGTGCCACGGCAAAGACATCGCCTTTTTTATTGGTGCCTTCTTTGATCTGCTGGTAAATTGCTTTATTCAGCAGTATCGAAGTGGTGGCGCGGGCTGTACGGACACTGTCTTGTTTGTCAGAGACGTCGACCATTTTGGCGCGGCCCTGGGCATTAAAATGAGTTAGTTCAGACAAAGAAATCATCCTTTCGTTATTGAATGATTTCAGTATAGCACGGCTGGTGGAAGCCGCTAATGAGCCTAATAAAAAAAATAAAAAGAATCTTTCTCTAAGATAAAAGGAATAATCTCTGTGGCTGTTACAGAGATTATTATGACGACTTTTCACTCCTTCAAAAACTGTAGCACTTCTTCGCCGGTTTCCTCAGGAGCCTCTTCTGCAAGATAATGTCCGCAATCGATGCCGCGCCCTTTGACGTCATCCGCCCAGTCTCTCCAAACATCCAGCACCTCGTACCACTTCGGTAATGCTCCTTTCTCACCCCACAGGACGAGGACGGGACAGATGATTTTATTTGTTCCCCGGTCGGCTTCGTCCAGTTCATAATCGACGGTGGCACCGGCCCGGTAATCCTCGCACATGGCGTGGATTGTTCCAGGATTTTGGATGCCCCGCCAATATTCGGCAAGCGCCTCGGGACGAAATAGGTGGCGTGTGCCTTGGAAGTAAAAGTTATGAGGATTTGCCTCGATGATCCGTTCTGGAAAGTCAAAAGGCTGGGCAAGGAAAAACCAATGCCAATAGCCTATAGCGAATTCTTTATCCGCTCTTCTAAAGGCTTCTCCGGTTGGAATGATGTCCATGACTACAAGCTTTTCCACCGCATCAGGAAAGTCCAGCGCTAAACGGTAGGCGCATCGGGCTCCCCGGTCATGGCCAACGACTGAGAAACGGGAAAAGCCGAGCTGTTTCATGACGGCTACTTGGTCTCTGGCCATCGCCCGTTTGGAATAAGTTGAATGATCAGGAGAAGAGGCAGGCTTGGAACTGTCACCATATCCCCGCAAATCCGGCATTATCACGGTATAATCCTTTGCCAGCCGTGGCGCAAGCAGATGCCACATTACATGGGTTTGCGGATGTCCGTGGAGCAGAAGCAGTGGAGGGCCAGCTCCTCCATAACACACATAAATCTCCGTTTCGCCAGTGTTAATTGTCGCGGTCTGAAAATTTTCAAGCAACATAGCTTCTCTCCTTTCTTTTTAATACTCCCATTCCCCTCAAAAAGACTTTCCGAACCCCTCTGCAAATACGTTTTCGTTATGGTGAAAGGGGTAGTTAGTAAGCAAACAAAGCGAATTTATTTTCCAGACAGGGGGAGAAGGAGTGGGCCGGAAAAAGGAACGGCACGGATTGACTGTAGTTGTCACTGGAGCTTCGAGCGGTTTTGGCCGGGGCATTGCCCAGCAGCTGGCAGCGGATGGCGCCAATGTGGTGCTGGCGGCCAGGCGGACCGGCTTGATTGAGGAACTTGCAGCAGAGCTCGGCGACCGCACATTGGCTGTAACGAAGGATGTCAGCGAGCCAGAGGAAATGGCCAGGCTGATGGCTGCGGCGGAATCCCGTTTCGGCAAAGTGGATGTCTGGATCAATAATGCGGGGCTCGGCATCATGGGATCATTCACGGACGTTCCGCTGAACGATATGCTGCGGCTGGTGGACATCAACTTGAAAGGCATGATTTATGGCAGCCATTGCGCCCTTCACCACTTTAAAAAGAACAGATCCGGAACCCTAATCAATATGTCTTCTTTTATCAGCAGTGTACCGCTGCCGTTCGGTGCCGTCTATTGTGCAACGAAATATGGCATTGCGGGACTGACGGCAGGCCTGCATCTGGAAATGGAGATGGAAGGGTGGAAAGATATCCACGTCTGTATGGTGCATCCATGGGTTACCGACACGCCCTGGCCTGAGCATTCCGGGAACTACAGCGGCCATGAAATTACATTGGGGCCGGTCGATGCTCCAGAAACTGTGATTGCCGCTGTTATTGACTTGATTGACCGGCCGCAGGAAAGTGTGGAAATCGGCACCAAATCAAAAGCCGCCATTGTCTCCAAGCAGCTGATGCCGCACACTACGGAGAAATTGAATGGCGCTTTATTGCTGGAGATGTTGAAGGCGGCGCCGATCGCCAAAAACACTTCGGGCAGCATCCATTCACCTCGGCCGGAAGGGATAGCGGTCTCTGGAAATATGCGGAACTGATTGAAGCAACAGCTTCGAAAAGGAAAGCAACACTGAAGCCAGTTTTACGGATAGGAGGAATAGACATGGCAACTGAAGTAAAACGTGCAGGACTGACGGTCGTCATAACGGGCACCTCGAGCGGCATCGGCAAAGGCGTGGCACAGCAGCTGGCCGCGCAAGGAGCCAATGTTGTATTAGCGGCACGCCGCACCAAGGAAATTGAAGCGCTGGCGGACTCCTGTGGCCCGAATGCCATTGCAGTGACGGCGGATGTCAGCCGGGAAGAAGACGTCGCTAAGCTGTACGAAGCAGCGATGGAAGAGTTCAGTGAAATTGATGTCTGGATCAATAACGCAGGGATTGGAACATATGGTTCATTCACGGATACGCCGCTAAGGGATTTGAACCGGACGATGGAAATCAATTTTCTTGGCACTATTTATGGCAGCCACTATGCCTTGAAACAATTCAAGAAACAAGAGTATGGAACGCTGATCAATGTTTCTTCTTTCGCCAGCAAAACACCGCTGCCTTTTGGAGCCGCGTACACAGGCAGCAAATACGGCATTTCAGGATTAAGCAATGGCTTGCATCAGGAGATGAGAATGGATGGCTTTGACGATATCCATATCTGTTCAGTGGATCCATGGGTAACAGATACCCCTTGGACACAACATGCGGGCAATTACAGCGGCCATGAAATTCTTGTCGGACCGGCAAATGATCCGCAAAAAGTGGTGGATACCATCATCGGGCTCATTGATAATCCGAAAAAATCAGTGGAAATTGGCGCTAAATCCAAAGGTATTGCGATTGCCGGTTCGCTGATGCCGAAAACGACTAAAGGATCGACCGGACGCACTCTATTTAATATGATCCAGGAAGCCCCTCCTGCTCCGCCCACATCCGGCAGCCTGTACGAATCCAGTCCTGAAGGGACAAGCGTATCAGGTGATTTGCGTGAGCGGCTGAAAACCAAAACGTGACTCAATGCAGAACTGAGGAGGAATGAAAATGGCAAAAAAGAAATCCCATGAAGGAGTGACCGTGGTCATCACCGGTGCTTCCAGTGGATTTGGAAAAGGTGTCGCAAGGGAACTGGCTGCACAAGGCGCCAATGTCGTGCTTGCCGCACGCCGTGTGGGCCTGCTTGAAAAGCTGGCAGAAGAACTGGGTCCGAATGCGGTTGCGGTGAGGACAGATGTCAGCCTGGAAGAGGAAGTGGCGCATCTCTTCGAAACAGCGTTGGCACGTTTTGGGAAAATTGATGTGTGGATCAACAATGCCGGAGTCGGCGCAATTGGTCCGTTCACTGAAATTCCAGTTAAGGACTTGGCGCGGGTAGTCGATGTCAATGTCAAAGGCACCATCAATGGCAGCCACTTTGCCTTACGCCATTTCAAAGAAATGAAACGGGGCATCCTCATTAATATCGGTTCCATCACAAGCGAAATCGCTTTTCCTTATTACACCGGATACAGTGCCAGCAAGCATGCTGTGCTGGGGCTCAGTGCCGCGTTGAATGAAGAAGTGAAACTGGAAGGTTTTGATGATATCCATGTCTGTACTGTACTGCCATGGGCGACCGATACACCCTGGTTTGAACATACGGGAAATTACACAGGGCATGCCGCTGAAATGAAGCCGATGGATGACCCGGAAATCGTCATTGAGGCAATCATTAGCTTGATCGATAAGCCGCAGGAAACTGTGGCAGTCGGTGCGAAATCCAAAGCCTCGGCCGTTTCCAGCCATATTCTGCCGGGTGCTACTGAAAAAATGAACGCGAAATTTGTCCAAAAAGTGATTGAAGATGCACCGCCGGCCGGCCCGACCAACGGCAGCCTTTATATTCCGATGGAAAAAGGAACGGAAGTGGAAGGCGGAATCCGGGAGCGGATGAAACGGGAATAAGAGATAGGCTTAAATGAAAGAAGATCCACTCACCAGAGGGATCTTCTTTTTTGCATCAGTAAAAATCTGGTTTTTTAACTATTAATGGAGATTTGTTCTATCATTTACATTATTCTTCCAGTATGTTTGAATAAAGGAAGAACAATAAGACAAAGGTGGAGACAGAATTGAATGATGTTGAAAAATATGAAAAGCTAAACCCGTTTACAGCCATTTGGACCCGTCCTCGTGCTGCAGTGCGCCATGTAATTGAAGAAAAATCTTCCGGATTCATTTTCCTGTTGATTGTCCTTGCAGGATTTGCTGCCGGCCTGCTCAGCAGCCTGGATTCAGAACAGTTCCTGCCGGTCGGGGGAATGATCCTGATTGCTCTTTTCTTCGGACCAATTGGAGTGGTGGTAAGCACGGTCATCGGCGCCGGTATCTATTTGCTGATCGGCAAGCTGTTTAAAGGGAAAGGCACCTACACGGAAATGTTCCGGGCAATTCTGACCGGGCTGATTCCACAGATCTGGCTTATTCCGATAATCCTTTTATGGATGCTGCTGTTGCCGGAAACCTATTTCCTGCAAGCAGATGACATGCTGTTCGCTGAACCTGATTTTCTTTCGCTTGTCTTCCTGATCATCCTTGGGGTCATCTCTGCTTGGACTTTCTTTGTCCAGTGCAAGGCGGTTGCAGAAGCACACAGGTTTTCTGCCTGGAAAGGCTTTTTCGTCATCATGATTCCGACAGTTCTGGTTATCGGTGTAATTATCGGGCTGATCGCATTATTCTTTACGATGCTTCTTCCTGCAGTGGGTGGAGCCAATTAATTAAATAGACCATAAAAAGAACAAGGCAGCCCTCATGGCTGCATTGTTCTTTTTATGGTTTTTCGGTTTTATGGACTGTGCCATTTTCTTCAATGTCCGCCGTCTCCCGGCGCACGGTTTCATTGATGACCTGCACATCTTTGACTTTGCGCTTGCCGATGACGATTTCTTCGCGGACCACTTTCTTTTTGCCGATGTCCAGACGTTCTTCAGAAAGGGGGATGTAGATCGCATCTCCTTTTTCGTAAGCTTCTTTCGGAGACAGCACCTGACCGTTTTCTGCGGCTTCTGCACCTTCAGAAATTGGTCGCCGGTCAATGACGATTTCCTCACGCTCTACCGGTACTTGGATTTCTTTGTCTTCTTCCACCAATTGCTTTTGGACTTGGACTTCACCAGTCTGCACGCGTTCTTTCTCGATATCCAGACGCTCTTCATGCAGAGCGAGTTTCTGCTCTTCTACAGGAAGGCCATCTTTTGAACCAGCTGATATGGCCGTTTCCGGCTTAGCTGTTGGCAGGCTGTCCGTATATAAAAGCAGCTTTCCGGCTTCCACCTGCTGGAAATAATAATCAGTTTCGTCTGCGTCCAAACCCATGCGATTGAAGGCATCTTTCGTAATATCTTCGCCGGATAAAAAAGCGATGAATTTGCCTTTGAAATTATCTCGGTCTTCTGTATCGACATGGACAGAGGTGTGCTCAATGAGCAAAGGAATCTGTTCGTCGCGTTTTGCTACAAGATATAAATTTTCTTCTTCATGTCCTTTTGCTCTCAATTCACCAATTTGGATCAATACTTGCGCTTCTGCATCAAAAAGCCCGACAAGTTTGTTTCCCTTTTTCTCCATAGTTAATTCCCCCCATGTCAGTTGCACCAAAAAACTTGTTAACGTTAATTTACCCTTAGTCGCAGGTTAGATAAACCTTCAGGAATCCAGGCTCAAAAAAGGCGTCTCCGGAGAAAAATATCCGGAGACGCCTTTGCTGTTTTTTATAAGGAAGTGCGTCCGTCTTTTTTCGCTTTTACATTCTCGTCAATATCCGCTTCTTCACGGCGGACGGTTTCATTCACCACTTCGGTATCTTGGACTTTGCGTTTGCCGACGACAATCTCTTCGCTGACGACGTCTTTTTTGCTGACTTCCACGCGTTCCTCGGAAACCGGAACATGAATAGAATCTCCATCGTCATAGGCGCCTTTATCCGTCAATCCGCCTGTTTCCGGTGTGACTTCCTCGTTAACCGCACGGCGCTCTATATAGACCTCTTCGCGCTCAACCGGAACTTCGATGGTCTGCTGTTCTTCGACCACATGTTTGCCGACATTCACTTCGCCAGTCTGTACGCGTTCTTTGTCGACATTCAAGCGTTCTTCATGAAGGCGCAAATGCTCCTCTTCTTCATGGCTGCCAGCAGTTGCCGTTCGGGCTGTTGTCTGTGCACCTGAGTACTGTTTATAAGAAGTGCCGTAGTCGCTGTTCACGTAAAGAACCAGCTTGCCGTTTTCGACTTGGCGGTAGTATTCATCTGCTTCGCCGCTGCCTAATCCCATTTGAGTGAATGCATCCCGTGTGGAATCTTCACCTGAAATGAACGATTTGAATTTGCCCATGAAGTTATCGTCTTCTTGTGTGTTTAAGTGTACATCCGTCTGGCCTTGGACCATGGACAGTTGATCGTCATGTTTGGCAATTACATACATGTCTTCTTCGTTATAGCCTTGTGCTTTCAGATCGCTGATTTTATGAAGAACTTCTGCTTGTACGTCATATGCTTGGATAAATGTATTTTTATTGTTTGTCATTGTCAATTCCTCCTAATAGTGATAAATCACCTGTGAAGTTAAGGTATTGACTGTCTACCCCGTAGTTTTTGAAATAAACCATGGGAGGGTTGGAGCGGGAGTAAAGTATCTTCTGTTCAGCGTGAACGCATATGCTATGAAACTGCATAGTGTCAGGCACCGGAACAATTTCTGGGACACAAATATTTTTTAAATAAAGATTTTATTACACAAGTAGAAGGAGAATAAAAAGCATTTTCGGTCTTATTTGAAAAAGCAGATAGTTATCTGCTTTTTTAAGATTGTATAAGATGCTGGTTCAAATGAATGGAATCTTTAAAATTAAGGGAGTGCCTAATGTATAAACAGTAATATTGAACTATTAATGCTATGATAAGGGTATATTTTACTTTTACATAGTTGCATTTAGCCTTAGGGCTACAAGTTCAATAGGAATGGGATGACAAGACGATGGGGATTAATATTTTAAAGCGCAATAATGTCCAGGTGACCGGGCAAGGGGAAAAAACAATTGTATTCGGACATGGCTTTGGCTGTGATCAACAAGTATGGAACAATACCATCACGGCCTTTGAGAAGGATTACCGGGTTGTCACTTTTGATTATGTGGGAGCAGGGAGCAGTGATAAGAAAGCGTATTCTAAAGAGCGCTATAGCACTTTGGATGGCTATAAACAGGATCTTGTGGAGGTATGCGACTCACTTGAAATAGAAGGGGTTCTATTTGTCGGCCATTCTGTCAGTTCTATGATCGGTATGCTCGCGTCAATTGAGCGGCCTGAACTGATGGAGAAAATGATTATGATCGGGCCTTCGCCTTATTATATGAATGAACCTGGCTACAACGGCGGGTTTGAACGGGCAGATATTGACGAGTTATTGGATATGATGGAAACCAATTATATGGAATGGGCTAAATACTTGGCGCCGGTCGTCATGCAGAATGAGGAACGTCCTGAGCTCGCGGCAGATTTTGAACATCTTTTATGTTCGAATGATCCAATGATTGCAAGGCAATTTGCTGAAGTGACGTTTACTACGGATCTTCGCGATCAATTGGAGAAAGTGGCTGTGCCTACTTTGATTCTTCAGACGAAGTTTGATGCTATTGCACCGGCGGAAGTCGGGCAGTATGTCCACGACCATATTCAGGGGAGCCGGCTGGTTGTGATGGAAGCGGTTGGCCATAATCCGCATTTAAGCGATTCTGGTGAAACAGTGAAACACATCAAGGCCTATTTGGCGGAGTAGGGAGGGAAGACAGTGGAGCAGCAACTTGATCGAGCGCCATGCGGGTATTTGATATTGGATCATGAATTGCGCATAGTGGAAATGAATAAAACGCTGCGGCTCATGATAAGTGCGCAACAACCAAAGCATATGCATGATTTACTGACAGTCGCTTCACGGGTTTACTTCCAGACCTACTTTACTCCTTCCATCAAAATGCATGGCACTGTAAATGAAATGTTTTTGACATTGAAAAGCGAAACGGGGCCAATGCCTGTCCTGATGAATACTATAGAACAGGACGGTTACTATGAATGTGCGTTGATTCAAATGAGCGTCCGCGGAGAGTATGAAAAAGAATTGCTGCTGGCAAAGCGTAATGCCGAAAAGGTCAATCGTGAGACGGTCGAAGCATACGAAAAGCTGAAAGCAGTAATGGATGAAGTGGAATGTAAGCAACAAGAGCTGATGGACCTTAATTCCAAACTTCAGCAATTGGCTACAACAGATCCGTTGACGGGATTAAAAAATCGCCGTTACCTGACCGAACAATTGGAAGAACTCTTTCTTCAGGTGGATAATGGACGGGAAGTGGCTTTGTTGATTGTGGATATCGATCATTTCAAGCAAGTCAATGATATACATGGCCATCAGATGGGCGACGCGGTCTTGCAGGAACTGGCTTGGCGTCTGGAAGCGGAAACCGGCTCCGCCGATATCGTTGCACGGCTCGGCGGTGAAGAATTTGTGGTAGTCATGCCGGACGCTGGCCTGAAGAAGGGGCTGGCCATGGGCAATGCGTTATGCAAGCATATGGAAACAGCTGACTGGGTGCACGTGCCTGTCACTGTCAGCATCGGTGCTGCGGTTTATGTGGCTGGAGAAGGAATGGATAGTTTGCTGTCGCGGGCTGACGAATTTCTTTACAAAGCGAAAGCCAATGGCAGAAACTGTGTAATTGGAGATGAGTAGGAAATGACATTGCTCCTTCAACTTCGGTCCGGCTGAATAGAAAAATAAAACCCTTACATTCTTTGGAGCAAAGGCTATAATAAGCATATATAAATGTCTTCGTCTTTGGGGGATTCCGATGGAAAAAGATATTCAATTGCTAGGTGGACGGGTAACTGAGGATAAAGAATTAATTGCCCAATTGGTCCATGAAGAAGTGGTGAAAGATGTTCCGGCAGTACAGCTTGAAACGAACAAAGCTTTTATCGAAACTGTCACTCAAACCCGAATCCGTTTCGTGGAACTGATTGGAAAATCGATCAGCAATAGCTGCGACGTTCAAAAAGTTTATGCAGACGTTCAGGAGTGGGGAGAAGAGACAGGAACTTTTTTTCTTGAAACTGGCAGATCGCTTGAAGATGCATTGGCGGAAACTTCCCTTTACCGCAAGCATATTGGAACCGTCATCAAGACAGAAGCGGTCCAAAGAAAGATGGAGCTTCAGCTTCTTTTTGACGTCATGGAATTTTTCCATTCTCTGCTGGATCATGCGGCATATTCGTATACGCAGGCTTATACGTCATCGTACCAGCGGAAACTGAAATCAGCCAGAAAGGAATTTCTGGAACTTTCCGCCCCGGTCGTGCCGGTCAGTGACCAGATCGCAGTGTTGCCTTTGGTGGGCAATATTGAAATTGATCGCGCCCGCTACATTCTGGAGAAAACCTTATTGGCCGCGAATCAGCTGAAAATCAGTGTGCTGATTGTGGATTTATCAGGGGTAGTGCGCGTGGATTCGATGGTGGCTGAACAGATCATCAAAATTATCCAATCGTTGAAGTTGGTCGGTGTGCGCTCGATTTTAACCGGAATCCGTCCCGAAATCGCTACAACGTTAACTGAGATCGGAGTTGACTTGAAGGTGCTGGAAGTCGGCGGCAGCTTGAAGCGGGTTTTGGAACAAATGAAAATTAGTCAATAAAAAACGCTGAAGCCCCGGGCTTCAGCGTTTTTCATCATCTAATTAATTCGTTACAGCACCGGAGTGCAGGTCAGGCAAAGATTTGCGCAATACCAAAGCTTCTTCGTCGGTCAATGGAATCATTGGCAAACGTACGCCGCCAGTCTGTACGCCGGTCATATTAAGTGCCGCTTTAACAGGCGATGGGTTTGGCGCAGCGAATAATGCTTTCATTGTCGGCAACAATCTGCGGTGGATAGCAGCCGCTGTTTTTACATCTCCAGTTTTAAAGCTGGTGATCATGTCCTGCATATCGTTGCCGATGATATGTGCGGAAACCGAGACGATGCCCGTGCCGCCGATGGACAGCATCGGCAGTGTTAAGCTGTCGTCTCCGCTGTAGACAGAAAAGGTATCCGGCGTTTTTTCGATGATTTCTGCAGCAGCGTCCAAGTCTCCACTCGCTTCTTTGACAGAAACGATATTGTCGATCTTGGACAAACGAATGATCGTTTCCGGAGACATATTGACCACGCTGCGTCCCGGAATATTGTAAAGCATGACCGGCAGACTTGTAGATGCGGCAATCGCCTGGAAATGTTGGAACATGCCTTCCTGCGAAGGCTTATTGTAGTATGGTGTGACCAGCATAATGCCGTCAACACCTGTTTCTTCTGCTTGTTTTGTCAAGGAGATGGAAGCCCGTGTATTATTGGAGCCTGTTCCTGCGATGACTGGGATCCGTCCGGCTACTGTGTGGACGGTGAACTGGAACAATTCAACTTTTTCCTCTGCCGTTAAAGTCGGCGATTCTCCAGTTGTTCCTGCGACGACAAGGCCGTCTGAACCGTTTGCTATCAAATGTTCTATCAATTGTTGTGTTGCCGGGAAATCAATTTCTCCATGTTGATCGAACGGCGTCACCATTGCTGTAATTACTTGGCCGAAATTCATAAAGAACACACCCTTTTCTAATTTTTGTCGTAGCTTAGAGGTGAGGGGCCTAGTCAGGAATAAACAAAAAAAGCAGCAACGAGGGACTCGTTGCTGCAGTAGAAACAATGTTTACCAATCGTTCCTGTGCATCAGATAGCCCTCCATATAGTTTCCTATATGACAGTCCTGCATTTATTGAATGCAGACCCAGCGCACGGAAATATGAGATTTCCGCCACTTCGGCAAATCCCCCTTTCGGCAAACGTCAACGGAGCTCATACTCCTCGTTTTGCGTACTGATGGTTTTTGCGCCTCTATCCTACTCCATAAAAGCTGGAGCAAGAAATATTGAATTAGCTGTACTATAACAAATTCCCCTGTTAATTGCAAGGTCATCAGAGTAAAATTTTATGCCGAAGGAGTGATTTAGAATGGATGAGCAAGCATACGACCGCCGGTTGAATATTGCAACAGCCGGAAATCAGCAGGGCTTCACGGATTCCCTTCACCATAACCGCTATGAACCGACTCCTTACGAATTGCTCGAGAGGCTATTCGACAACTATAGCCTTTCTCCCGGTTGCCGTCTGGTGGATGTGGGCTGTGGCAAAGGAAGATTGAATTTTTATGCCCATCATGTATTTGGAACAGAAACAGCAGGAATCGAAATGAATCCCGACTTTTATGCAGAGGCCCTTGAAAATAAAAGACAGTATGTAAAAAAGCATAAAAATGCTGAGCAGAAGGTGACATTCTATAACTGCCTTGCGCAGGATTACCCGATAACGGAACGGGACACTGTGTTTTATTTTTTTAATCCGTTTTCCGTCCAGGTATTCATTGCATTTATCAATGAAATCATCCGGTCTGCCGAGAAAAATCCAAGGATGATCGAGGTGATCTTGTTTTTTGCTTCACAGGATTACAGTGATTTCCTGGAGACGCGCACCGTTTTTGAATTGGCAAAAGAAATTCAGCTGCCTGGTTTCCATAAAGATCCCCGGGAACGTTTTTTAATTTACCGTTTGCCTGAAATGGATTAGAACAAGTGTTGCAACGGGTATGGGTAACTAAAACAGAATGGTGAAACGAGGGAATCCTATGGAGTGGAAAGGCAGAAAAGCCAGTAGAAACGTTGAAGACCGGAGAGGAAAAGGTGGGGCGATGGTGGCTGGCGGCGGAATCGGCGGTATCCTGATTGTGCTGCTCGTGGCTTTTTTAGGTGGTGACCCCGGCGTCGTCCTGGATCAATTAGGAGGATCGGGCGGAACCACCTCTAATCAGCCTTATGAGGCAACGCCGGAAGAAGAGGAATTGGCTGAATTTGTTTCGGTTGTCCTCGCAGATACCGAAGAGGTCTGGACAGAAGTTTTTGCTGAGGAAGGCATGGAGTACGTCGAACCGACATTGGTGCTGTATACCGGAAGTGTTGAATCCGCATGTGGTACGGCAGGTGCGGCAGTCGGTCCATTCTATTGTCCGGGCGATTACAAGCTCTACATTGATTTGAGCTTCTACAATGAATTGCAGACCCAATTCCAGGCACCAGGTGATTTTGCCATGGCTTATGTGGTTGCGCATGAAGTTGGTCACCATGTCCAGAATTTGCTGGGCGTTATGGAAGAAGTGCAGCCTCTGCGCAATCAATTGAGTGAAGAAGAATACAACAAACTGCAGGTTCGTCTGGAACTGCAGGCGGATTATTTATCCGGTGTCTGGGCGCATCACGCACAAGGCATGGGCTATTTGGAAGAAGGAGACCTTGAGGAAGCGCTGACGGCGGCAAGTGCGGTGGGCGATGACACCATTCAGCAGCGTTCACGCGGTTACGTGGTGCCGGAAAGTTTTACGCACGGAAGTTCAGAGCAGCGTAAGCGTTGGTTCTATAAAGGCTTTCAATCCGGCAACCTGAAAGATGGCGATACTTTCAATGCGGCCGATTTATGATTCTGAACCGCTTTTAGCGGAAATCCAAGGGTGCGGCATTGATATTTTCGCTATTGTGATTCATTATAAAGAATAGACAGTCTTTTCATCCATTATGAAAAGAAATTCAGTTCTATAAAGGAAGTACAACATGACGCAGGATAATATTACTCGCATAGAATATGAAGGAAAAGAATTGATTTTGATTGGGACTGCGCACGTATCCAAAGTCAGTGCAGAACAAGTGAAAGAAGTTATTGAAGCGGAACAGCCTGATTCGGTGTGCATCGAATTGGATGCGCAGCGCTATGAATCGGTGATGCAGGGCAGCAAATGGAAAGAGACCGACATTTTTAAAGTCATCAAAGACAAGAAAGCCAGTCTGCTCTTGATGAACTTGGCGATTTCTTCATTCCAGAACCGCCTTGCAGATCAGTTCGGGATCAAGCCTGGACAGGAAATGATCCAGGGGATCGCTTCCGCTAAAGAAGCCGGAGCAGAGCTTGTGCTGGCAGACCGCAATATCCAAGTGACGTTTTCACGCATCTGGGGAAATATCGGCTTCATGGGCAAGGCCCAGTTGTTGACTTCGGTTTTCTTCAGTATTTTCAGCAAAGAGACCATTTCAGAAGAAGATTTGGAGAAAATGAAGTCTCAAGATACCTTGAACGCAGTCATGAACGATTTCACCCAGTCTTTCCCTAAACTGAAAGAGCCGTTGATCGATGAGCGGGACCAGTATCTGGCGCAGAAAATCAAAGAAGCACCGGGTAAAAAAATTGTGGCAGTTCTTGGTGCTGCCCATATTCCGGGTATTGTGAAAGAAGTCCACAACGACCACGATTTGGCGGAATTATCGAAAGTTCCTCCAAAATCAAAATGGCCAAAAGTCATCGGCTGGGCCATTCCGTTGGCGCTTGTGGCCATGATTGCAGTCACATTTATGAATAATCCAGCAGCTGGAATCGACCAGACCGTCAGTTGGATCCTATGGACGGCATGCTTAGGGGCAATCGGTGCCGCTGCTGCATTCGGACACCCATTTGCCATCCTGACAGCATTTGTGGGCGGACCAATCGGCGCCCTCCATCCATTGCTGGCGGCCGGCTGGTTTTCCGGACTGGCTCAGGCTTACGTACGCCGGCCGAATGTCGGTGATTTCCAAACCCTGTCTAAAGATGTTTTTACTTTGAAAGGGTTTTGGGACAATAAAGTCACGCGTGTTCTGCTGGTCGTCGTACTGACCAATTTGGGGACTGCGGCGGGAAATGTCATCGGTGGACTTGATGTTATCCGGTTATTTTTCCAGAATCTATAAGTAGAATTTTTCAGACAGCCTTTATGGCTGTCTTTTTTTATTGTATATGGATGTTTATTTCGAGAAATTGGGTATAGATTAAGTGAGAGATTGATGACGATAGGGAGGCGCGTTGTGGTGAGCTTCTTTTTGGTTGGGATTGTATTGTGGTCTCTGGTCATTGCGTCGATTGTGCTGGTGATTGTCGGTCTCTGGAAAAAGTCTTGGAAAGCCATAGCGTGGAGCGGAATTGCCTTGCTTCCACCCATGTTGCTCATTTTTATGGGCGGAGAAGGAATTTGGTTCCGTTTATGTATTTTGTTGCCGCTGGTCTTGTTGATCGCCGCTTTTTTGATGAAACAGCAAAAAATACAAAGTTTGTAGAACCGGATGGAAACTCGTCCGGTTTTTCTATGCTTTTTATTGGTCTTTTCAAATACATAGTTATACAATAGTTATACAAAATGCAGAGGAGCCTGGCTGATGAACTATATTTTAGAACGCAGCAAACTTTTGATTTTTTTGATTTTGATTTTCTCCATTATAGGAGCATATACGTTTCTGACTTTGCCCCAGCGTGAAATTCCGGAAACACCGCCTAGCCTGGTTCTGGTCTCCACGATTCTGCCGGGTGCGGGGCCTGAGGAAGTGGAGACATCGATAACCAATCCACTGGAGCGTGAAATTCAGAAAGTGGATGGCATTACATCGATGCAGTCTGTTTCTTCGAATTCCGCTTCCATCATCACCTTGGAATTGGAGGATGGTGAGAATCCCGATGAGCTGATCAACAGCATTCAGCAGCAGGCGAGCAATGCAACAGCGGGATTCCCTGATACCGCTCAGGAGACGTCGGTTGAGAAATTGGACCTGACTTTCCCGTTGGTGTCGTATATGTTCTACGGGGATGAAGAAGAGTTGGCCGATATGGACAATGCTTTATCCGATTTATCGGAAAGAGTGGAGGCTGTCTCTGGAGTTGCTGGAACCACAGTGAAAGGCTTGGACACGCAACAGGTTCTTGTTGAACTGAACAGCGAAGAACTGGCTGCCAACAACCTTCAGCCGTTTGAAGTACTCGAATCGCTTCAGCAGGCGAACCAGCCGCTGTCGCTCGGTACCCATGACAACGGCAACGAACAGGTCAGCTTGACTGTACAGCGAAGCGAAGGCATTGAAAAGCTGGAGCAGCTGCAAGTAGGGGCAGCCGCAATTCCTTTGGCTGATGTTGCGACGATTGAAATGGTAGATCAGGAAACTAGCGACATCGTTACATTCGAAGGGGAACAGGCGATTTCCTATACCGTTTTTCTGCAGACTGAGCAGGATGTTCCTTCTGTAGATGAAAATGTGTCTGAAATCATCGAAGCATTTTCAGATGGCCTGCCAGCTGGAGTTCAGGCTGAAAAATACGAATCCCAAGCGGATAATGTCAATACGATTTTTGACGGCCTATATGTTTCGTTGGCTATTGCTGTACTGGCTGTCTTGGTTGTTACTACTGCCGGTCTGACTTTATATGGTTCATTGGCTGTTGCATTGACGGTACTGGCTTCTGTGCTGATCGGCATGATTCCGATTCCGTTCATGGGCGTGGATTTGAATCAGATTTCAGTCATCGGCCTAATTATCGCTATCGGTATTCTGGTGGATGACAGTATTGTGGTCAACGACAATATCCAGCGACGCTATAAATTGGGCGATTCTGCGCTTGATGGAGCCATAACGGGTGTCCGGGAAGTATATCCATCGATTATTTCCTCCAGTTTGGCGATCGTTGTGACATTCTCGCCGTTGTTGCTGTTGTCAGGCGGAAATGGCGCGTTTATCAAAGCTTTGCCGAGTATCCTGATCACGACAATTATCGCTTCTACGGTGCTGTCGATTACATTGGTGCCGATGATGCAATACTTGAAAACGAAGCGGAAAGCGAAGAAAATTTCGGATACTCCCGGATTTTTAGGGAAACCACTCGAGAAAATTGCATTGTTTTATTCGAATAAAGTTCTGCGTGGTGTGTTAAAACGCCCACTTCTAGTGGGAGTCGGTGGCTTGCTGGTTGCAACGGGTTTGCTGTCGCTGGCGCTATTTACACCGTTTGAGTTTTTCCCTGCCGCAGACCGTGAAGAGGTGACGATGGACGTCCGCCTTGCAGAAGGAACGACCATTGAAGAAACAGATGCATTCCTTGCGGATTTAACGGAACAGGTCATTGCTGAAGATGAGCATGTTGCTGAAACGGCCATTTTTACCGGTGAAGGATTGCCGAACTTGTTCTCGGCGTCGATGGACAATACGGGCGGCAACACAGGGCAAGTGGCATTCCGCATCGACGGGGAAAGCACGACAGCTGCCGATTTCATCAGTAAATGGCAGCCGGAACTGCGTGAACGTTTCCCGGAAGCTGAAATCTTCCTGGATACCATTGTTCAAGGTCCGCCAGTCGGAGCTCCTGTCACTGTAGATATTAAAGGTGAAGACATTGAAGAGTTGCAGTCGCTTCGTGACCGGTTAGAAGAGCAGCTGCTTGAAAACGGTGCAGACATCGTTACCGATAATCTGGGGGAACCGGTGCCGGCCATTGAATACGTGCCGAACCAGGATGCGCTTCAGACGAACAATATAGCGCTCAGCACTGTGACGAATCAGCTGCAGCTTCTGACGCAAGGCGTACCGCTCTACACGATTTATGATGGCCAAAAGCCATACGAAGTGTTCTTGAAACAATCAGGCATTGAAGATGGAGAACCGATCGATTTGTCTCAGTTCGATGTCCCTTCACTCAGTGAACAGGGACCGCCGCAATTGATTCCGATGGATCAATTGCTGACGGCTGAAGAAACCGAAACCTTGGCGCAAATTCCGCATCAGCAGGCGGATCGTACGATTACGCTCCGTGCATTCGGAGAAATCGACGACTTTGAAAACAAAATGCTGGATGTCGTGGATGCAGAACGTGCATCCTTGCCGGAGGGCTATGAACTGTCTACAGGCGGAGAAAATTCAGATCAGGAAGCTTTCTTTGCTGAAATCGGCGTGTTGTTCCTGGTTGTGCTCCTTCTGGTTTATCTGGTCATTGCGTTCCAGTTCAAATCATTCAGTTTGCCATTCCTTGTTTTGATTGCGGTGTATTTAGGAATTTCGGGTGCGATTCTGGGCTTGTTCCTGACACAAACGCCGCTCAGTTTCCTGGGGGTTATGGGAATCGTTTCCCTGACCGGGATTGTTGTGCGTAATGCAGTTGTTCTGATTGACTTTGTAGAAGCGCGCCGCTTGTCAGGTGACTTTGATATCAAAGAAGCCATTATCGAATCAGGATATGCCCGCATCAAGCCGATTCTTCTGACATCGATTACGTCGATCATTGCACTCGTGCCGGTCGCGTTGTCGGGAGATCCTTTATTTGAACCTTTGGCTATCACCATTATTGCTGGACTCGCATTCTCAAGCTTGTTCACTTTGGTAATGATTCCATCGCTTTACTTGGTGTTCTATCGCGTGAACCGCAGAAGAAATGGTGTAACCGAATAATTAAAGACTGCGTGGCCTTCGGGCTGCGCAGTTTTATTTTTATGGGGGAATAATTGAAAAGCGAGCGGGTAAGCAAAGGAGTAAAGGGGGAGCGGGAGATGGCCGAAATCCAAGAAAAGAAAACCGAAGCGGGTATGGCAAAAGGTCCTTTCCTGGCAGTGCTGATGGCTGGTGTCTTTGTGGCCATCCTGAATCAAACCTTGTTGGCGACCGCTTTGCCGCACATCATGGACGATCTGAGCATTTCCGCCAACACGGCGCAGTGGCTGACCACTGTTTTTATGCTGGTCAACGGCGTCATGATTCCAATCACCGCTTTTCTGATCGGAAAATTCTCCACACGCAATCTGTTTTTTGTCGCAATGGGTCTATTTGCAGCGGGTACGATTATTTGTGCATTTGCGCCCGGCTTTGCGCTTCTGATGGTCGGGCGGATTGTTCAGGCAGCTGGCGCAGGCATCATGATGCCGCTGACACAGACCGTGCTGTTCATTGTTTTTCCTGTAGAAAAGCGAGGGCAGGCGATGGGCTTGTTCGGATTGATCATCTCTTTTGCCCCGGCGATTGGACCGACGCTGTCTGGGTGGATTGTGGGGCAATATCCATGGCGTGCCTTGTTTTACATCGTCATCCCGATTGCGTTGCTGGACTTGGTGCTCGCGTATTTTTTTCTGAAAAATGTCACTAAGCAAACCTACCCGACGCTGGATCTTCTGTCGATTGTCTTGTCGACAATGGGATTTGGCGGAATTCTGTACGGCTTCTCCAGTGCGGGTTCGCTTGGATGGGGAAGTCCTGCAGTAGGCGCCTCCATTGTGGTGGGGATTGTTTCGCTGCTGTTCTTTATCCGCCGCCAGTTCCGGCTGGATCAGCCGATCTTGGAATTTCGGGTATTCTCCTACGGCATTTTCACGCTATCCACTATTTTAAGTGTCATCGTTTTTATTTCCATGATCGGCAGCGCCACGATCTTGCCGATCTATATGCAGAATATGCATGGTTTTACAGCACTTGAATCAGGGCTGATGCTGCTGCCGGGAGCCATCATCATGGGGCTGATGAATCCGATCACTGGCAGGGTCTTCGATAAAGTCGGTGGAAAGTGGCTGGCCATTGTCGGTTTAACGATTGTTACGGTGTCGACTTTCCAGTTCGCGGTGCTGACAGCGACGACTTCTTTCTTGTACTTGACCGTTATGCATGCCATCCGGATGTTCGGAGTTTCCATGGTGATGATGCCGGTGACGACGGCAGGCCTTAATCAGTTGCCGGAGCGGCTGATTCCGCATGGCACGGCCATGAGCAATACCATGCGTCAAGTGTCCGGATCCATCGGGACGGCGCTATTGGTGACAATCATGACCGGTACTGCCTTGGATCCTGAACAATTTGGCGTACAAGGATTGATACGCGGTGTCAATATCTCGTTTATCGTCGTTGGCATTTTAAGTGCTATTGGTGTGTTTTTAGCGTTTTTTCTACGGAAAACTGGTGCTGGAACAGAAGAAGAAAAACGGGAGGAATGATGGGGAGGGGCATTGCGATAAAGCCGCCTATGAATGCGTTATCATTTTGTCACACGATAGCCATTTACTTCTCTCTTTAGATTTGGTAAGATGTCTGACGACAGTTGAGTTAAACAAATAATTTGCTTAATTTTCTGATAAAGAGAAACTTCACTTAGTGAGGATTTTCTTTTTCCTCACTAAGTGTTAGTTGATCGAATCGGGCTTTTACGGTCAGTGGATCTCCCACTTGCAAAAGTGGGAGTCTTACTGACCGTTAAAGCGGGATAAAAAATATACCAATGAGGTGAAGTTGTGAATTTATTGTGGGGCATCTTTGGCGTATTCATTGTTCTCGGAATCGCCTTCCTATTATCAAGCGGCAAGAAGTCTATCAAGCCACGGACAATTCTCGGCGGATTAGCCATCCAAATCACATTTGCATTTATGGTGCTGGAATGGGATTTGGGAAGAAAGATGTTATTGTGGGTTTCGAATAAGGTCCAGAATGTCATCAACTATGCAGGTGAAGGGATCGCCTTCGTGTTCGGCCCGGCAGCTGATACCGAAGGATTTGGTTTCGTCTTCGCTTTCCAAGTATTGACAATCATCATTTTCTTCTCTTCTTTAATTTCAGTTCTTTACTACCTTGGCGTTATGCAAATCATCATCAAACTTCTGGGAGGCGCGTTATCGAAGCTTCTTGGAACAAGTAAAGCGGAATCGATTTCAGCAGCAGCGAATATTTTCGTTGGCCAGACAGAAGCACCGCTTGTCATCCGTCCATTTATTGCGGGCATGACCAAGTCGGAATTATTTGCTGTCATGACCGGTGGACTGGCATCTGTTGCCGGTTCAACCTTGGCGGGATACGCGCTTCTCGGCGTACCGCTTGAATACTTGCTGGCAGCAAGTTTCATGGCTGCACCAGCCGGTTTGATCATGGCTAAAATGATGATGCCGGAAACAGAGGAAGTCGAAGAAAAAGACTTCGTTATGGAAAAAGACCAGACTTCGGTCAACGTTGTGGATGCAGCAGCACGTGGGGCATCTGACGGCCTTCAATTGGCGTTGAATGTTGGTGCCATGCTTCTTGCATTCATCGCATTGATCGCTTTGTTGAATGGTATGCTTGGTGGACTCGGTGGCTGGTTCGGCTTTGAAGGCTTAACGATCCAAAGCATTCTAGGTGTCATCTTCGCACCGCTTGCCTGGGCAATTGGTGTGCCTTGGGATGAAGCTGTCCAAGCCGGCAGCTTCATCGGACAAAAACTGGTGCTCAACGAATTCGTTGCGTACACGGCGTTTGCTCCTGAAATTGCTGACTTGTCACCTAAAACAGTCATCGTTGTCAGCTTTGCCCTTTGTGGATTCGCTAACTTGAGTTCACTCGCAATCCTTCTTGGGGGACTTGGTGCAATGGCGCCAAGCCGCCGTCCGGATATCGCCCGCCTCGGCATTCGCGCCGTTGCGGCAGGTATGCTTGCATCATTATTGAGCGCAGCTATTGCCGGGATGTTCGTTTAAATTTCAAATTGTGAGGACCTGCAGTTGCTGCAGGTCCTTTTTTATGTGGTTTTGGTGCTTTTCGCTTGCGGAAAGCGGGCATTATGGGTGTTTTAATGGTGGGACTGGCTGAAGAAGCTTCGAAACAAGGCACATCCATCTTTATGCACGCTTAATCAAAAATACGCACGCTCATGCTCGAAGCCATGGCAAAACAGCTCTAGCCTACAGCCGATCTTCATCAAGCACATCTCCTTGACAGCGCTATCTTTTTGGATTACACTCCTATCTTGGCTTACCTATTTCGATAGGCAGAGCGGGTAGGGAGAGGGCTAATTTAATAGAAGGTTAGAACTATGTTTAATTGGATGGACCGATATTTCGGTCTTCAGGAAAGTGGGACTACGGTCAAACGGGAAATGACGGCGGGGCTGGTCGGCTTTTTCACGGTAGTGTACATTATTGCCGTCAATTCGCTGATCTTGTCTGAAGCGGGCATGCCGATTGAAGCAGCAATTGTCGCGACGATTGCGGCGTCAGTCTTCGGCTGTTTGATCATGGGCTTTTGGGGAAACGCGCCGATTTTGCTGGTGCCTGGTATGGGAATCAACGCGCTATTCTCCTATACGATGGTTCAGTCGATGGGCTTGTCATGGCAGGAAGCGCTGGCTGTCGTATTTGTTTCTGGTGTAATCTTTGTGGCAGTGGCATTCACTCGTTTTGCCAAAATGTTGAGTGCAGCAGTGCCTCATTCGCTGAAAGAAGCGATTACGGTCGGACTGGGTTTATTCCTTATGCTGATTGGCCTTGAAAAAGGAGGAATCGTGGAGCGCGGGACGAGTTCAATTCTGGCACTCGGTTCGCTTGCAGAAGCACAGGTGCTGGCGACAGTGCTGACGTTCCTCATTGCGATTGTGCTGTTCATCCGCAATGTACCGGGGAATTTCCTGATTACAATTGTGGCAGGGACGGCGATTGCATCGTTTTTCGGCCTCATCGACTTCAGCGGCCTGAACGAGTCCTCAATCACTGCAGCAGAAGCTTTCGAGGTGTTTGGTGCATTGTCTTTCGGCAATATCCTGTCGATGACGTTTTGGGTGGCGGTGTTCTCGCTGACGATGGTGCTGGTGTTTGAAAACATCGGGCTTGTCCACGGGCAAGTGGCGTTCATCGAGCGTCCGGAGAAATTCGGCCGTGCGTTTCAAGCGACTTCGGTGTCTGCAATGACTTCCGGTATTTTTGGCACAAGCCCGACCGTGGCAACGGTTGAAAGTGCAGCCGGCATGACTGCAGGTGGCCGGACAGGTTTGACGACGATTACAGCCGGTTTGTTGTTTCTGGTCGCGTCGTTCTTCATTCCGGTCATCAAATTGATCCCGGACAGCGCCATTGCACCGATTCTGATCATTATTGGCGGACTGATGCTGCAAAACATCAAGAACCTGGATCTGGCGGATATGACCGAGAGTTTCCCGGCGTTGCTGATTGTGGCATTGATTCCGTTTACGTACAGCATTGCAGACGGCATCGCTTTCGGATTCATCTTGTATCCGATTTTGAAAATTGCAACGGGCAGATGGCGTGAAGTTTCACCGACCCTGTTTGTCATTGCCGGCTTATTCCTGGCGAATTTCGTGTTTCATTATGTAAGCTGAGGCTATTAAACAAGTAACGCACTTGCAGAGGCAAGTGCGTTTTTTCTTGCGGCGGTGTACAATAAAGAGAAGAAGATCCAAAAGGAGCGGATAAAATGAAATACACCAAATCCAAAATGGAGCAGTTGGTCAGCGATCATCCGGAACTGAAAAAGCGGTTGAAAGTGTTGATGAAGGAAATGGAATTGGAAAAAGGCTTTGCTTTAAAGGCTCTTTACCATTCAGAAGTGACGGACAACGGACCTTATCAGAAAGATTATCAGGACCTGGATTGGGAATAAAGTTATAAAAAAATTATACAAAAACGCCCTCAATTCAATAATTGAGGGCGTTTTTGACTGCCTTAAAAATTTTGTTCATCCAGCCATTGCTGCCATACTTTCAAATCGCTGCCCAAATACCAGCGGTTGCCTTCAACTTGTTCGCAATCGACACCTTGCCCTCCAAGAATGAAATGGAGTTCAGGTTTGGCGATGGCCAACGCATCAATGTATTCATTGGCTGTTTTCAACAACTTAGGTGAAGCGATGGACATGCAAATCATTTTGAAATTTTGTTTGGCGACCATTTCTTCCAAACCTTCAAGTGGTGTATCCGGTCCGATATAGATGACAGGATAGCCATTTTCCCGCAGGAATAGCGTGAATAACAACAGCCCGAGCTGATGCTGCTCGCCGCTTGGGCTGAGTGCCATCACCTTCGGCAAATTCGGTGAAATCGGGAAAATCCGGAAAAACTGGTTAAAACGCTGTTGGACAATATGGGTGATCATGTGTTCATGGGCGACGCTGATGACACCGTCTTCCCAAGCCTCTCCGATGCGCACCATCAACGGTGCAATAATATAAAAAAAGACTGTTTGGTGATGGAATAAGGAAAAATGCAAATCCAATAAATAATTGAAGCGTTCGGTATCCATCTCGGCCGCAGCCTGGAAAAGTTGTTCTATTTGTTCATCGTATTCCAAAGCTTCCCGTTTCGGAAGTTCTTTATTGGGGACGATGAATTTTTTGCGTGAAGCATGAAGCTGTTTGACGGCTTCGCTGATTTTCATGCCGTTTTCCTGCACTTGTATTTTGAGCCATTTCAAATCTTCCAGATTTTGATCCGAGTACAAGCGATGACCGGATTCTGTTCGTGCAGGAGTGATCGCTTCGTAGCGCGTTTCCCAGGAACGAATCGTCACTTTCGGCATATCTAAGATTTTGGCAGCTGCTTTAATGTTATACATAGCATTACCTTCATTCTATAGATTTTGTGGTTGGTGTTGTACAAATATTATACAACGTATAAACAGATGCGTAAAGTTCTAGCCGTTATCCTACAAAAAGAAAAAACGGGCTCTCCTAAGAGAACCCGCAGCATTATTCATTAAAGAGCTTCAGAAGCTTTAACGGCACGTGAACGTTGCCACGCCACAGTGATGAACATGGTGATGATCAGCATAATTAATCCTAGAATGAAAGGATAGATGATGTTGATGTCATAAAGGACGCCGGCCAACAACGGCCCGATCACATTCCCGATGCTCATATAGGCATTGTTCATGCCCATGGCAAAGCCGACTTCACCGTCAGCCATTTTCGAAATCAAGGTGTTGAGGACAGGACGCAAGATGGACGTAGCCATAAAGATGATCAATGAAACGGCGAAGAACATAACGTAACTTCCCGCAAACAAGGACATCAGGAAACCGAAGGCTGCGACACCGAGAAAAGAAACCAGAATGGCCACTTCACCGTAACGGCGGACAATGCGGTCAACGATAAACAATTGCACAATAACGCTGACGACTCCCGTTGCAGTAATCATAAAGGCGATGTCTTTAGCAGTTGAATTGAATTGGTTATCCAAGTACAGGCCAACTACTGACTCGTAAGCCAGCAAGCCAAAGCTCATGACCAAGGTAATGATCAAGGGGATAAAGTACGGCATCTTGGTAGAGCGGCCGATTTTTGCGAACATGGATTCTTCATCCGTTAAGGTAGCGGCCAGTACAGGATTAGCGTCTGTCGCATCCTGTTCTTTCAGCCAGATGACAGAAAAGAGAACCGCGCCTAAAGAGACTAATGCTGAAACAAGGAAAGGCAATTTCAGGCCATAATCCGCAAGGAAGCCACCGATTCCGGGACCTACCACAATTCCCAGTGACATTGCCGCAGAAACGAGGCTTGTGCCTTTAGCACGCTGGTCAAAAGTTGTAATATCAGCGATATAAGCAAAAATTGCAGGAATCAGCATAGCAGCTCCCACACCGCCGATGACGCGTGACAAATACAATACCCAAATGGCGTCAGAAGCATAAAAAACGAACATGGAGATGGTTAAGCCAAGAAGCCCGTAAATGATCATTTTCCGGCGTCCGTATTGGTCGGCCCATTTTCCGGCAATTGGCGAGAAGACGAATTGGGCAGCCGCAAAAATGGCGATCATCAAGCCTGCAGCCATGCCGCCTTGATTAATCGATTCCAGATAAGAAGGCAGGATTGGAATGACAATCCCAAAGCTCGCGATGGCGATGAACATATTGATCATCAAGATAAAAATTTTCTTTTTTTGGTCTGGAGACATGACAAGTACCCTCTTTTCTTCTATATACTGTTACGAAGTTTTTTTCTTCAGCTTTTTTATATTATTTGAGCTTCCACTTCTTGTCAAAGGAACAGACTTGAATTTTTTACCGCTTTATAACCTTGTAAGTAAACAGAATCTCTAGACTGGAGCTTCAGCTTCAACAGCATGATTCATTGTCATTAAATAGAGCGTTTTCTATCCCGGTGTATGGTGGCTGTACCTTCTGAAGAATAGCTATTGAAGAAAGTGAAAGCGGGGAATTGGTTTATTTTCAGATAATAGGGAATAAGGGATACTAAAAGATTGATCAAAATTTGAGACTGCTGAAGGTGATAACTATGGAAGAAAAACTTCAACGCATCAAAGCGATCGAACTACAGAATCGCATGGTCACAGCTGAAGAGGCAGCATCTTGGATAAAGGACGGGATGACGCTTGGACTGAGCGGATTTACACGAGCAGGCGACGCCAAGGCAATACCGTATGCATTAGTCCGCCGCGCAGAAACGGAGCAGTTTAAAGTAGATGTCCTCAGCGGTGCTTCACTTGGTTCGGGTGTCGATAAATTATTGGCGGAAGCAGGCATCGTCAATAAGCGGGCACCGTTTCAAGCTGAACCGGCCATGCGGAAAAAAATCAATGAAGGTGAAATGCTGTTTGTCGATCACCATTTGTCCCAGACTGCCGAATGGATCCGTGCCGGCGTCATTGGACCGATTGATTTTGCAGTAATTGAAGCTTTGTCTATAACAGAAGACGGCATGATCATTCCCACGACATCGGTCGGAAACTCATCAGTTTTTGTCGAGCACGCCAAAAACGTCATAATTGAAATCAACCTTTCACAACCGCAATTATTTGAAGGAATACATGATATTTATGAGCCGGGCATGCAAGGGCAGCGATCGCCGATTCCGTTGACAAAAGTCGATGACCGAATTGGCACAATCGGAATTCCAGTCGACCCTGAAAAGGTCCGCGGCATCGTCTTTACGGCGCAGGAAGATTCGCCTTCGACCATTCTGCAGCCGGATGCTGAATCTAAAGTGATGGCCGAGCATCTTTTGGATTTTCTCCGGAAGGAAGTGGCTTCGGGGCGGTTGAGCAACCGGCTTGCACCTTTGCAATCGGGAATTGGTTCAGTAGCGAACGCGGTTCTTCACGGCCTCATAGATTCCGAATTTGATAACCTGGAAGTCTATTCGGAAGTGCTCCAGGATGCAGTGTTCGATTTGATCGATGCTGGGAAAGTGAAATTTGCTTCTGCATCGTCCATCACGTTGTCCGAAGAAAAGATGAAGAAGGTGTTTGGGGATTTCGGCACATACCGTGACAAGCTTATTTTGAGGCCGCAGGAAATTACCAATCACCCAGGCCTCATTCGCAGGCTTGGGTTGATTTCCATCAACACGGCACTGGAATTCGATATTTACGGCAATGTCAACTCAACACACGTATCCGGTACGAAAATGATGAACGGCATCGGCGGTTCGGGCGATTTTGCCCGCAATGCCCGCTTATCGATCTTTGTCACTAAGTCGACTGCCAAAGGCGGCAGCATCTCGAGTGTTGTGCCTTTCGTATCGCATGTGGACCACACGGAGCATGACGTCGATATCGTTGTGACTGAACAAGGGTACGCCGATTTGCGTGGGCTAGCTCCGCGTGAGCGGGTTCCTTTGATTATTGAGCGCTGCGTCCATCCGACGTATCGGGAGCAGATGCGTTCATATTACGAAGAAGCACTTCTTCGCGGTGGGCAGACGCCTCATGTATTGGAAAAAGCTTTTTCCTGGCATAATCACTTAGCCGCCAACGGCACAATGCATTTATCGGAATAAATAATACGAAACCAGTCCTCCTGCAGGACTGGTTTTTAAAATATTGGATAGACTTTTGATGTATAATCAAAATATTGAGTTGAAACAGGAGGGTTACTATGGAAAGCATTAAGTTGGATGCGCTATTGGATGTCATTGGGGAATTGTTCTCTGATGAAATTTCGATAGCCGTCACAAACACAAAGGAATACATTTATTACAGGCCGAGCAAACGGGTCGATTTGAAAATAAAACCAGGCGATCCTGTAAAGCCGGGGACGATTGCCCATAAAGCATTGCAGGCAAACCAAAAAACCTCGGAATTTATCAACCGTGAGCTTTTCGGCGTCCCGTACCACGGCATGGCAGTGCCATTTGAGCATGAAGATGTCCTGCAGGGATGCGTCATGGCGATTTACCCGGCCTTTACCGAGGGTAAATCAGTGGTTACCGTGAAAAGTCCAGATGGCTGGAAGCCGATTCCTTTTACAGAAGTCAAATACCTGGAAGTGAAAGACCGCAAAACCCATGTCCATGCTGAAGGTTATTCAGGAACCAATAAAAATTCTCTTCAGGAATTTGAATTTTTGCTGCCCCGCGAATCATTTATTCGATGCCACCGGTCATTTATCGTTAATGTCCATCATATAGAAGAAATTTATCCGGATACCCATTCGACATTCGTACTTGCGATGAATAACGGAGAGCGGATTCCCGTCAGCCAATCCTACTCCAGCTATTTCCGGAAGCTTCTTGGATTTTAATGAATAAAAGCAATGGCGTCCCTTAGCGGCGCTTTTTTTTATGCGTGCAGTAAAAGGCTTGAGAACACCAATGTTTAAATTACGGATAATTAAGAAAATATCGTTTTTTAAAGGTCCGATTTGAACCTTTTTAATAAAATGCTGCTTCAGACATTCCTTTCTCTGCTTCGCGTCATTAAACTCTTTTCCAATCTTCAAAGCTCAATAACCTGTCAAAACAAGTTAAAATTATCTAATAATTAAGTTGTTAATAGATAATGAAAAACTATACCCTTTTTTGCACGAATCGCGATTTTTAACTGAGCGACCGCTCATGAAAACGCTTTATCAATTAAATATTATTGAAAACTAAAAATTGAAAGAGAGTGATTAGCATGGAAAAGAAACTTTCACGCATTAAAGCGGAACAATTACAGGATCGAGTAGTTACAGCAGATGAGGCAGCTTCATGGATCCAGGATGGCATGACTCTTGGACTTAGTGGATTCACGCGCGCAGGAGACGTTAAAGCGATTCCTCAGGCATTGGTTAAGCGTTCAGAAACTGAAAGTTTTAAAGTAAATGTCTTTACAGGCGCTTCTTTAGGTTCAGACACTGACCATATCTTTGCAGAAGCAGGAATTGTCAATAAGCGTTTGCCATTCCAGGCAGAGCCGGCAATGCGCAAAAAAATAAACGAAGGCGAAATGCTATTTGTGGATCACCATCTTTCCCATACAGCGGAATGGATCCGTACGGGCGTTACTGAGGCAATCGATTTTGCAATCATCGAAGCATTGTCCATTACAGCAGACGGCATGATCATTCCGACGACTTCTGTAGGAAACAACGCAATCTTTGCAAAGCATGCTAAAAACATCATCGTTGAAATCAACATGGCACAGCCTGAACGGTTTGAAGGCCTTCATGACATTTACGATACTGGCAAACAAGGCGAACGCTCGCCGATTCCATTGACAGAAGCGGATCAGCGCATCGGCACTATCGGAATTCCGATTGATTTGGAAAAAGTGAGAGGCATTGTTTTCACTGACCAGTTGGATTCACCATCAAACATCTTGCCTCCAGACGAAGAAACGAAAATCATGGCCGATCATTTGCTTGAATTCCTGCGCTCAGAAATCCGTGCAGGCCGTTTAACAGAGAAATTAGCTCCTCTGCAATCCGGAGTTGGATCTGTAGCGAATGCTGTTTTGCACGGCATGATCGATTCTGAATTTGAAGACTTGGAAGTATACTCGGAAGTCCTTCAGGACGCAGTCTTCGATTTGATCGATGCAGGGAAAGTCAGCTTTGCTTCTTGCTGTTCCATGACTTTGTCGGAACCGAAAATGAACCAGGTTTTTGCTGATTTTGAAAACTATCGCGACAAAATCGTGATGCGCCCTCAGGAAATCTCAAACCACCCTGAATTGATTCGCCGACTCGGCTTGATTTCAATCAACACGGCTTTGGAGTTTGATATGTACGGAAACGTCAACTCGACACACGTATCCGGTACGAAAATGATGAACGGCATCGGCGGTTCAGGTGATTTCGCACGGAATGCACGTCTGGCGATTTTTGTAACCAAATCAGTTGCTAAAGGCGGAAATATCTCAAGCGTAGTACCGTTTGTTTCTCACGTAGACCACACAGAACATGACGTAGATGTAGTCGTAACAGAGCAGGGCTATGCAGATCTTCGCGGCTTGGCACCACGTGAACGTGTGGAAGTCATTCTGGCAAATTGTGTACATCCAACTTACCGCGCTCAACTTCGCGAGTACTATGACGAAGCATTAACACGTGGCGGACAAACACCGCATGTGTTGGAAAAAGCTTTCTCATGGCACGCTGACTTGGCGAAAAACGGCACAATGCTCCAGAAAAAAGAGCAATTGGTGTAAGAAAAGCGGAAGCTGCCACATCAATCAAAAAACCAGGTCGCTTAAAAGCGCCTGGTTTTTATTATTGATTTCCATAAATTTCAGAAGTACTGCGCGTGTATAATTCAATGATGTGGCCAAAAGGGTCTTCAGCATAAACCAGGTAATGAGGTTTGCCTTTATTGACATTCCATATTTTGCTGCGTTGCTTGCCGCCATACTGGACAGCTTTTTCAATGGTCCCAACCAGATCATCGACAACCAGGCAAATGTGAAAAAATCCGGCATGAGGTGAATAAGATTCGTTGTAGTATGTAGGATCCTGAAATTCAAACAGCTCAATGCCAACGCCACCAGAAGACATCAAGTGGACATTTCGCATTTTTTTCAATTCCTCCCCCTGCAAATCCAATGTCATGGCACTCGGGTTTTCATCTGCTGCATTAAAGTTGAAGGGACCTGCCAATATATAAAAATCAAATACTTTCCTGTACCAGTCGATGGCCTGATCCAAATCTGGAACCGCCAGTCCTACATGGGTAATCGCACTCATGAAACCCACTCCTTTCTATCTTTCTGTACCCAGAGAAAAGGGAAAGTAAGCAGTTATTTATAACAGAGTTTTCTGTCTAAATAAAAATAGTTGTTGTCAAGCGTTATTTTTAGTATTATAATAAGCAATTGTGAAATTTGAAATGAGGGTCTGAAATGAAAAATTCCATCTATGGATTAACGATAGAACAGTTAAAAGAATGGTTTTTAGAAAATGGCCAGAAAAAATACCGTGCTGAACAGGTATGGGACTGGTTGTATATTAAACGTGTCACCGAATTTGCAGAAATGAACAACCTTTCGAAGGATTGTATTCAATTGCTTGAAGATAATTTTACAATCCGTACATTGAAAGAGACAGTCAAACAGGAATCTGCGGATGGTACAATCAAGTTTCTTTTCCAGATGCAGGACGGCAACTTGATTGAAACGGTATTGATGCGCTTCAAATACGGAAATTCTGTTTGCGTAACGACGCAGGTCGGCTGTAACATCGGCTGCAGTTTCTGTGCCAGCGGACTTTTGAAAAAGAGCCGCGACTTAAACGCGGGCGAAATCGTTGAGCAGATCATGCAGGTACAAGCGCATTTTGATGCACAACAAAAAGATGAGCGTGTCAGCCATATCGTAGTAATGGGTATCGGAGAACCTTTCGATAACTACACAAATTTGATGGGCTTCCTGAATATCGTCAACTCGCAAAAAGGCTTGGCTATCGGTGCTCGCCATATTACCGTATCGACAAGCGGTATCGTGCCAAAAATCTACGATTATGCAGACGAAGGTTTGCAGGTTAACCTGGCGATCTCTATCCATGCGCCAACCAACGAATTGCGTACACGCATCATGAAGATCAACAAAGCGTACCCGATCGAGAAATTGATGGCGGCAATCGATTACTACTTGGAGAAATCCAACCGCCGCATCACGTTCGAGTATATTTTACTGCGTGATGTCAATGACCATGTGGAAGAGGCGAACCAACTGGCGAAACTGCTGGAAGACAAACGCCATCTGTCATACGTCAACTTGATTCCGTATAACTCAGTTGATGAGCATGACCAATATCAGCAGAGCACACCGGAAGCCATTTCTGCTTTCTATGATGCATTGAAGAAAAAAGGCATCAATTGTGGCGTACGCCATGAGCAAGGCGCCGACATTGACGCAGCTTGTGGACAATTGCGGAGCAAGCAGATCAAAAAAGAGAAAAAAGAAGTAACTGTATAATGCAATATAGAAAAGCGTTCCTGATAAATTTCAGGAACGCTTTTCTTATTGGTATGGAGGTGGAAATAGACTGAATGAAAGAGAATATATTAAAATAGTCCCTTTGCGTATCTTTATTTCTATTGGTAATTTAAAGATATTTAACTATAATCGAAGGAAAAGCGGTTAAAAAGGAGAATGCAAAGTGGTAGAGATCAAAATCGAAAAGCTCGGGAAAAGATACGATAATGGTGCTCTTGCTGTATCGGATTTTAACTTGAATATCCAGGATGAAGAGTTTATCGTCTTTGTCGGCCCGTCGGGATGCGGAAAATCTACTACTCTCCGGATGATTGCAGGCCTGGAAGAAATTACAGAAGGTGAGTTTTATATAGACGGCAAACTCATGAATGAAGTCCAGCCGAAAGAACGTGACATTGCGATGGTTTTCCAGAATTATGCCCTTTATCCGCATATGACCGTGTATGAAAATATAGCTTTTGGATTGCAGTTGCGAAAGTTCAAGAAAGCGGAAATCAAGCGGCGTGTCAATGAAGCCGCCGTTATTCTGGGATTGGAAGATTATTTGGACAGAAAACCGAAAGCATTGTCAGGCGGGCAGCGGCAGCGTGTGGCTCTTGGGCGTGCCATTGTGCGTGACGCTAAAGTCTTCTTGATGGATGAGCCTTTATCCAACCTGGATGCGAAACTGCGGGTACAGATGCGTGCCGAAATCGTTAAGTTGCACAGACGGTTGAAAACCACAACTATTTATGTAACTCACGACCAGACTGAGGCCATGACGATGGCTTCTCGAATCGTGATTATGAAAGATGGGCTGATTCAGCAGGTCGGCTCTCCGAAAGAAGTCTACGATTTTCCGGAAAATCGCTTTGTAGGCGGCTTTATCGGTTCTCCTGCCATGAACTTTTTTGAAGGGAGAATTGATAAGGGGCGTTATGTGATGGGTGACAAAATGTTGGATATTCCACCGCAGATGATGGAAATGCTGAAAAATGAAGGCTATGAAGGAAAATCAGTTACGTTGGGAATCCGGCCGGAACATATTCATGTAAACAATGAAGATTTGTCGAATATTCCAACCAGTGAGTTTGAAGCAGTCATCACAGTTTCTGAACTGACAGGAGCAGAAACGATTCTTCATGCGGTTTATGCCGAACAAGAATTCATTGCTCGCGTAGAAGCTACAACGACTATCGAGCCGGGCCATACGGCAACGCTTGCATTTGATATGGCTCATGTTCATTTTTTTGATGATGAAACAGGAAATCGAATAAAAGCTGTAGAATTTTCTGAATCTATGCTATAGTGATTTCGAAAACACAAATAAAAAACACCACTAGGGGAGCCGGATATCGGCTGAGACGAGCATAAGCTTGGACCCTTTGAACCTGATCTGGATCATACCAGCGGAGGGAAGTGGCGACCGTCTGCTATTTTCCTTCTACAATTGCAAACGCCGCTTCCCTTTGCCGGGAAGCGGCGTTTTTATTTTGTGAAAAAAAGTTGCAAGTGGCTGGCCCCTTGCAACTGGATAAAGAAAAGGGAGATGGAGAAATGACATTTTGCAAAGAAGTAAGAAAAGAATGCGACAGCCTATGGCAGGCAAGTTTTGATCATCCGTTTGTGAAAGGCATAGCAGATGGAACCTTGCCAATTGATAGATTCCGTTTTTATGTTATGCAGGATGCCTATTATTTATCGCATTTTGCAAAAGTGCAGGCGATTGGCGCATCAAAGGCCAAGGATCTGGAAACGACACAACGTTTTGCATTTCATTCTGCACATACTTGCAGTGCTGAGCTGACATTGCATGAATCGTTCATGGGAATTTTGGAAGTTACTGAAGAAGAATGGATGACCTTTGAACCATCTCCAACTGCATATGCCTATGTTTCGCATATGTATCGTTCGTCAGAAGGCGATCTGGCTGATGTGTTGGCCTCTATTCTGCCTTGTTACTGGCTTTACTTTGAAATCGGGGAGCGTTTGAAACATGCCAAGCCGGACCACGCTATTTACAACCGGTGGATTGAAACTTACGGTTCTGATGAGTTCGCTTCACTTGTCAATGAACAGATTTCGCGAATGGACAAGCTGGCGGAAGGGCTGCCGGAAATACGGAGGCAGGAACTGAAAAATCATTTCCGGAAAAGCAGCTACTATGAATGGAATTTCTGGGAACAGGCATGGAAAAAAGAATCCTGGGCATTAGAGTCTATTAAGGAAGTAGGTGTGTGACATGTTCAGCCAAATAAAACGTGAAAATCCGCTGATCCATTGCATCACCAATCATGTAGTATCGAATTTTCAAGCCAATGGCCTGTTGGCAATCGGGGCTTCTCCGATCATGGGAGAAGCGCCTGAAGAAGCAGCTGAACTTGCCGCTTTGGCGCAGGCCTTGTCATTGAATATCGGAACCTTGCATGCAGAATCGTTGAAAAGCATGCTGATCGCCGGAGAGGCGGCCAACCGACTGGGCATTCCTGTCGTACTGGATCCGGTTGGGGCAGGAGCAAGCAATTTCCGGAAGAAGGCTGTAAAAGAAATTTTGGACCTGATTGACGTTAGCGTTCTTCGGTGCAATGCAGGAGAGCTTGCAGCGGTAGCGGGGGAACAATGGCAGTCGAAAGGTGTGGACGCAGGAGAAGGGCTTCTGGACGTCGGGGAGCTTGCTGTCACCACAGCGAAAAGATTTAACTTAGTGGTAGCGGTCACTGGAAAAACGGATATTGTCACTGATGGAAAATACGTGATTGAAATTCCTTTTGGAGATCCGATCATGGCTTCGATTACCGGTACGGGTTGTTTGCTTAGCAGCATTGTGGCTGCTGCGATGGCAGTCCGGCCAGAAGACCCTGTAAAGACTGTCAGCAACGCATTGCGTTTTTATGCAATCGCCGGTCAGCAGGCTGCGAAATCAACGAGTCTTCCGGGAGATTTTCAAGCGGCTTTCATCAATCGTTTGGCCAGCCTGACGGACAGCGATGTGGAAGAACAGATCTATTTGCAGGAGGGATTACGATGAGCAAAATTCCGCAGACTTTAACAATTGCCGGATCGGATTCCGGAGGAGGTGCGGGCATCCAGGCAGATCTGAAAACGTTTCAGGAACTGGGAGTTTACGGAACGTCTGTCGTCACCGCCGTGACTGCTCAAAACACGACAGGAGTCAACGCCATTTATCCCATGTCTGCCCAAGCCGTGCAAACGCAATTAGAAGCTGTCGGCAGCGATTTTAAAATAACCGCTTTAAAAACGGGCATGTTGTTCAATTCGGAAATTATTAAAGAAACTGCTGCCGCGATTCAGCGATTCAACTGGAGGAATGTGGTTGTGGACCCGGTGATGATCGCCAAAGGAGGAGCCAATTTACTGCAGCAGGAAGCAGTGGAAGCATTAAAACACCATTTGTTGCCTGTGGCTTTACTGGTCACCCCAAACATCCCGGAAGCAGAAGTGCTGACAGGCATCTCCATTACAGATGTCTCGAGCCGCCGCCTGGCTGCTGAAAAGATTATGGCATTGGGAGCAAAGTCCGTCGTCATTAAAGGCGGTCACGGAACAGATCCGGAGTACGCTGAAGATTACTTGCTGCAGACGAATGGAGAATCGTTAGTATACCGCTCAGCACGAATTGCGACTGGACAGACTCATGGCACGGGTTGCACGTTTGCAGCAGCAGTGACCGCACAGCTGGCTAAAGGGCAGGGTCTGGAGGATGCAATCCACGTAGCTAAGCAATTTATTCAGGCTGCAATCAGCGCACCTTTGAATATCGGGTCTGGACATGGCCCAACCAATCATGCTGCGTATAAAAAAGCATTGGCCGAAAGCAAGGAGGCGGCGAATATTGAAATTTTCCGATAAGCCCTCCATTTATTTTATTATGGGATCCAGGAATTCAGGAGAGCGAAATCCTTTTGTGGTATTGGAAGCGGCGTTGGAAGGTGGAATCAACCATTTTCAGCTGCGCGAAAAAGGTGAGGGCGCATTATCGGGCACTGAATTGCTGGCGTTTGCTTTGCATTGCCAACTATTATGCAACGCTTACAAGGTTCCCTTCATTATTAATGATTCAGTCGAGCTGGCCTGCCAAATTGGAGCAGACGGTGTACACATCGGGCAGGATGATCTAAGCGCCTCCCAGGCACGCAAACTAATCGGCAAGGAGAAAGTCTTGGGCGTCTCTGTCCATTCTTTAGAAGAAGCGAGAAAAGCTATGGAGGATGGTGCCGATTACGTCGGGATGGGCCCGATATTTGGGACAACTTCAAAAGCTGATGCAAAAAAGCCAGCAGGTGTTGAAGGGATTCTGGCAGTCAAAAAAGAATTTCCTGAATTGCCGGTAGTGGGCATCGGAGGCATCACTGCTGAAAATGCAGGTCTTGTATGGGCGGCGGGAGTTTCTGGAGTTGCTGTCATCTCAACAATAACTGAAGCGAAGGATATTGCGGGGCAGGTTGCTGCCTTACAAGCTGCCAATAAAGAAGGTGTTCGAAAATGAAAACTAGAAAACTGGTTCTGATGGCGATGTTTGTCGCTATTGGAGTGGCTGGTTCCGCTTTTGTTTATTTTCCCGCTGGAATTGCCCGTGCATATCCCATTCAGCATGCCATCAATGTCATCGCTGCAGTTCTTTTTGGGCCGGGTCCAGCGATCCTGATCGCTTTTTTGACAGGTGTCGTCCGAATTTTGACCGGTACCGGGTCGTTGCTGGCTTTTCCAGGCGGGATGATTGGAGCGTTGTTGGCGGGGCTGATGTATGCGAAGTTCGGGAAAATCTGGTTAGCAGGTTTAGGGGAAGTAGTGGGTACTGGAATCATCGCATCTTTAGTTGCGGTGCCCTATGCGCGGATTTTGCTGGGTACTGAATTTGGCGCTTTGTTTTTTGTGCCGCCCTTTTTCATTTCCAGTTTGACCGGTGCCATTTTAGGAGGCGTATTGGCAATGCGCCTTGCGAAAGCTAATCCTTTAAAAGTATGGTGAAAATCTCGGAATTTTCTTGCAGGTGTTTATAAATTCTTAATTGAGGGGAAACAGTGCAATATAGACTTTTAAAAGGGAGTGGACAGATTATGGTGAAAATTGCAGTTGAACATCCATTTACATCAGTACGTGAAGCATTGGAGAAAAAAGGATATCAGGCAGAAATGCTTGAAGACAAATCAGATTCAACCGACTATGACGTCATTGTTGTGAGAGATCAGGAAGATTTAGCTGATTATCATATGAGTGTATCACTTGTTGAAGCTAAAGGACGGACCTTATATGAAATCGTGGAAGAGGTGGAAGAGCGCCTCGTACGTGGCGGCAAAATCCAATCTCCACAGCCTACTGAAGCTGAACGCAAGGAAAGCGGCGGAGGCGGTGGTTTCTTAGCCGGTGCAGCAACAGGCGTAGTTATCGGAGCAGCAGCTGGGCTATTATTCGCACCGAAGAGCGGGAAAGAGCTTCAAGAAATCGTTAAAGAAAAAACAGCCAGCTCGAAAGATCCGAACGCTGAAAGTTCAGGCGGTAAATTGGATCAAGTGAAAGAAAAGGCCAACCAATTGAAAGATAAAACAAGTGGCCTTACCGATAAAGCAAAAGAAACAACATCTGGAATTACAGAGAAAGCTAAAGGTAAAGCTGATGAGTTGAAAGCGAAACGTGTAGAAAAACAAGAAGAAAAAGAATTGAAGAAACAAGAAAAAGTGATTGAAAAAGAAGTGAAAGAGCAGGAAAAGGCTCAAAAGGAACATGAAAAAGCTGAAAAAGCTGTAGAAAAAGAAATCAAAAAAGCTGACAAGGAAGCCGACAAAGAAAAAAGCGGCATCGAAGTCGTTGAATTAGGCGATGCATCTGTCGAAAAAGACAGCACTGGCAGCGTAACTGTAAAAGCTGAAGACAAAAACAAAAAATAACATTATAAAAGGTGTCCGCCAGATGGATTGGCGGGCACCTTTTTGCGTTTGTTCGAACACGTTGCTTTTTTACTCAGGAGCAACTTTGTCTATTGGTTCATGGGGCGTCGGTTCTGGTACGCGGGAAAGGACGACAAGGCCGATCACAAACAAGATGACTAGGCTGAATACACCCATGCTCGAGTTGCCGGTCACTTGTGAAGTGACAGCTACAAGCAAAGGTCCTGTGATTGCAGCAAACTTTCCGAAGATATTATAAAAGCCGAAGAATTCATTGGAATTCTCTTTAGGCACCAGTTTTCCGAAGTATGAACGGCTGAGTGCTTGGATGCCGCCTTGGCTGGTGGCCACAAGCATTGCCAAAATCCAGAAATCCGTAATGGTTTCCAAGAAGAAGGCATAAATACAGACGACGATATACACGCAGATTCCTACGTACAGCATTTTTTTGCCGGTAAATCGATTTGCCAAACGGCCATAGAGAATAGCGAAGGGAGCGGCCACCACCTGGGTGACAAACAGGACAATCAAGAGGCTTGTTGCACTTAGCCCCAAGTCAGTGCCGTAAGCCGTTGACAGGGAAATGATCGTCCCGACGCCATCGATGTAAAAGAAGTAGGCAATCAGAAACAGGAACAACGCCCGGTACTGACGGATTTCCTTTATGGTTTTTCCAAGCCGTTTAAAGCTCTGGTGAACAGGATTGGGTTCGCGTTCGATATAGTGAAGCTGTTTGACATGGCGGAACATCGGCAGTGAAAAACAAACCCACCAGACTGCTGTAATGAGAAAGGCGATACGGCTCGCGACGGTGGCCGAAATTGGCAGCACTCCATTTTGAGCCAGTAAAATGATGGCGATCGACAGGATAAATGGAATGGTGGATCCAATGTAACCGAGTCCATAGCCGAATGCCGAAACACTGTTCATCCGTTTTTCTGTGGTTACATCTACAATGAAAGCATCGTAGAACAAATTGGCGCCAGTAGCACCAAGAGCTGCAAAAACGTAACAAATCAGCATCAATAACCAATTGTCGCTTGGTACAAACGCTAACAAGGCGGTGGAAATAGTGCCCAACAGGAAAAAGGCAGTGAAAAACTTTTTCTTCATGCCCTGGTAATCGGCGATAGTTCCGAGTATGGGTCCAATCATCGCCAAAATAAATGTAAAAATCGCAATGGTGTATCCTAAATAAGCCGTTGAATCAGATAAACTCACACCGGCTTCAGTGGCTGATGCTTTGTAATAAATCGGAAAAACTGCTGTCGTAATGATGATGGAATAAGCAGAACTTCCCCAATCGTATAAAGCCCAACTTTTCTCTTCTTTTGAGAATTTTTTCATCGCCCTATCCCCTTTGTCCCGCTTTGGCAATCAATAGTCTAAAACCATGAACTCCACTTTCCTCTGTCAGATAACTTTATCCCGCTTTAACGGACAGTAAGACTCCCGCTTCTACAAGCAGGAGTTCCAGTGAACGTAAAAGTCTAATTGCATCAACTAACAATCAGTAGGGGATTAAGCCCCCACTGATTGAAGTTTCTCTTTATTGTACAAGAAGACAATAAAAAATGATGCAGAATATTTAAGGAAATACAGAAATTTTACATTTCGAACGGATTATTTTGAAAACAGAAACCCTATCGCATTTGTTGAGTCCTATTTAAGCTTGCATTAAACTTATAGAGAAGAAGAAAGAGGGATATGTTTTGAAGTTAATTTCGTGGAACGTCAACGGCCTTCGCGCAGTCATGAAAAAAGGCTTTATGGATTTTTTCGCTGAAGCAGATGCCGATGTTTTTTGCCTGCAGGAAATTAAACTGCAGGAAGGCCAGATAGAGATGGATTTGCCGGGATATTATACATATTGGAATTATGCACATAAAAAAGGCTATTCCGGAACCGCAATTTTTACAAAACAAAAGCCGTTATCGGTCCAATATGGCCTTGGGTCTGAAGAACATGATACGGAAGGGCGAATGATTGCGTTGGAATTCGAAGACTATTATGTGGTGAATGTCTATACTCCGAATTCTCAGCATGGTCTGCTCCGGCTGGATTACCGTTTGTTGTGGGAAGATGCTATTTTGTCATTTGTGAAAACCCTGGATGCTCACAAACCTGTTGTATTGTGTGGGGATTTGAATGTGGCCCATGAAGAAATCGATTTAAAAAATCCGAAAGCCAATAAGAAAAATTCAGGATTTACACCTGAAGAACGCGGGAAAATGACACAGTTTTTAGCGAGTGGTTTTGTAGATACATTCCGTCATTTTCATCCGGAAGAAACGGGTTTTTATTCATGGTGGTCGTACAGATCAAATTGCCGTGAAAAGAATATAGGGTGGAGAATCGATTATTTTATCGCCTCCCAAAAATTGCTGCCGAATTTATGCAGTGCAAAAATCCACGCAGATGTTTGGGGCTCGGATCATTGTCCCGTTGAATTGAAAATGGAACTATAAAAAACACACTCGATTTCCGAGTGTGTTTTTTACAATTAAAAGCATTCAGAATAGTTTCACGTGAAACTATTAAAGCCCCATAACGCGCTGTGTAAGGCGTTTGCAATTGTCTTGGTCAAAATAATCGATATAGTCGCTCGCCTTTGGATACCATTCATTGTAAGTGATTTTTTCTTCAATAATTTTCTTCAGGTATTCATAAACATGATCGATTGAATCCGCTTTGTAACCGTATAAATCACTGTCCAGATTCAAGTAAGTCCCTCTTTTTTCGAGGTATTCCTGCTGATCGAACATATAGAAGATAATCGGTTTATTGAGGTAGAGAAAATCCCAGGAGACACTGGTGATATCCGTCAAAAGCATGTCATTATGGTCGATTGAATACTCAATGGTTTCCTGATTGAAATCCAAAAACTTGATGCCGTGTTCATTGTCTGTCAGGCCTGTAAAGTAACCTTCGAACTTTTTCATAAAAGGATGCAAGGCAATATTCAGGTGGAGATTGTGGTCGGTAAGCAGTTGCTGGATGCCTTCATGCTTCAATAAACCTGTGGTGTTCTTAAAATAGGGACTGTCGATAAATTCTTCTTTTGTCAGATCAAATAGCCACTCACGCCACGTCATCATCATTAGGATATTCTTAACTTCTTTGGATGGTTGGTTTGGCGGATACCGATCAAATCGCGGAAATCCGGTGATGATCAGTTTCTTTTCGGGAATCTTCCATTTGTTGAGTTTCAGTTCATATTCATACTGGGAAGCACAGTTGAAGTAATCCGTGCGTTTCAACAATGGTACATCTTCTTTTTGGATCAGGATTTTCTTGAACCCTTCAATTCCATGACTGACATGAGTAATGACTGTTTTTCGGTTGAGAAACAGAAACTTGTCAGCTGAAGGAACGATGTCGTAAAGAAGAGAGTGGCCATGGAATGTATAATCAGCCTGGAAAAACAGCAAATAGTTTTTAAAACTGCCCAGTGGAACGGCATTTTCAATTTTTTGGTTTTTCGCATAAGAAGTTTTTGGATCATACATCCAATAGGCGGTTACCTGTTCTTTATGGTTATTCAATAAGTACTTATGATAAACCGCAGCATTATCTTCATACTTTTCACCGAGGTTTCCTCCGACCAAGGCAATTTTCTTCCCGCTTTTTTTCTTTGTGAACAAAGAGAGGAGATATGCGGCTGAGACTTTTGAAAATACTTTCAAAGGATCCCATCTCCCTTTTTCTTTTAATTCTACACTCATCTAAAAGCCCTGCTTTCTACTAGTTGTCATTACATTAGTTTTTCATACAACGCTGTTTTTGTCTATCTCCAGTTAATAAACTAATAATTTCGATTACTTTCTAAATAAGGTGTTTATTTTTAAAGAGAAATGGGAAAAGTATTAGGTGATAGTACATTGCAGAGGAGGATATTCATGAAGGAAAATAATGAAGAGTTAAAGAAGAAAATGGGTACAGGCGAAAATGAAGAATCGTTGACAGACCGTCAAGGCCATCCGATTAGAGATAATCAGAATATGCGGACTGTCGGTAACCGTGGCCCTGCTACACTTGAAAATTATCATTTCATTGAAAAAATCTCGCATTTCGACCGTGAAGAGATTCCGGAGCGAATTGTCCATGCGCGTGGCGCTGGTGCATTTGGTTATTTTGAAACTTATGGTAAAGTCGGCGATGAGCCGGTAGAAAAATATACACGCGCTAAAGTATTTTCAGGTGCGGGGAAACAGACGCCGTTGATGGTACGTTTCTCAACAGTGGCAGGATCAAGACATTCTCCGGAAACTGACCGCGATCCTCGTGGGTTCGCCGTTAAAATGTATACGGAAGACGGCAACTGGGATTTGGTCGGAAACAACCTTAAAATATTCTTTATCCGTGATGCAATGAAATTCCCGGATATGATTCATGCCTTTAAAACTGACCCAGCATCGAATATTGCTGATCCGCAGCGGATGTTCGATTTTGTTGCCCGTTCTCCGGAAGCAACGCATATGATTACGTTCCTGTTTTCACCATGGGGCATCCCGGCAACGTACCGCCATATGCAGGGATCTGGAGTAAATACGTACAAATGGGTCAACGAAAAAGGTGAAGCCGTATTGGTCAAATACCATTGGGAGCCGAAACAAGGCATCCGTAACTTGACTCAAAAAGAAGCTTCTGAAATCCAGGCGGAAAATGTCGGACATGCAACGCAAGACCTTTATGAAGCCATTGAAAACGGAGATTATCCGGAATGGGAGTTGTTCGTTCAAATTATGAGCGACGATGAGCATCCGGAATTGGATTTTGATCCGTTGGATGATACAAAATTATGGCCGCAGGATAAATTCCCGTTCCTTCCAGTCGGAAAAATGGTGCTGGACCGCAATCCGGTCGATTACCATGCTGAAATTGAACAAGCAGCGTTCGGTACAGGAGTTCTTGTAGACGGTTTGGATTTCTCTGACGATAAAATGCTGCAAGGTCGGACTTTCTCTTACTCCGATACACAGCGTTACCGCGTTGGAGCCAACTACTTGAAACTTCCGGTTAATGCTCCTAAGAAGCGTGTCGCAACCAATCAGCAGCGAGGGGCGATGGATGTGAAAAATCCTTATGAAAACCCTTCAAATCCATCTATTAACTATGAACCATCTGTTCTCGGTGGATACAAAGAAGCGGATTCGAGCGAAACGCCTGCTCACGAACCGGCATATAACGCAAAAGTAGTATCAGCGCCAATCGATCGCACCAACAATTACGGGCAAGCGGGTGAAACATACCGCAGCTTTGAGGATTGGGAGCGCGATGAACTGATCAACAATTTGGGTGATGCGTTATCGGTCTGTGATCCTCGCATCCAGGAAGAGATGATCCATCACTTCACACAGGCGGATGAAGACTATGGCCGCCGTGTACGTGAGAATATGGAAGAGAAGATGAAAGCGAATGAAGAAATGAAAAAATCTGGACCGAAAGTATATGGTCAGCCTGCTGCCAATAAGGTGGCACAAGGTGCAGCTGCAAAAGGCCACGAAGCAAAACCATATTAAAATTCATCAAAAAACCGGTAGCCCTCAGTGGCTTACCGGTTTTTAAATGGAACTATTCTTCACTGATTCTTGTTCCTCAAAGAGGAGTGGTTGACCCCAAACACTTTTTCGACATCTATCAGAAAAGCAATGCCTTTGCCGGGAGCATTGAGATCGACAGCCTGCTCGATGCTTTCGACGACTTGTTCTGCATAACTGCTTGGAACAAGTGTTAAGACAACGTCCTTTTCTGGATCAATTGTGAAATTCATGAACTTTTGCTGTTCATTGACTCCTGTACCGCGTCCGTTTATTATTGTTCCGCCTTCCGCCCCTGCTTTTGAAGCGGCTTTAACCACTTTTGAAGAATCTCCTGAATTGACAATGGTAACAATTAATTGAAAATCCTTCAGTTCTGATTCCAATTCTGAAGCACCTCTCTTTCTTTTGCGGTCATCCTGGCGTTGAGATAAATGCGGCACGCCCAGTAATTTGCTTAAATGAACGGTGAAACCTAATCCATATCCTGGTTTCCCGAGTTTTCCCGCTTCATTGACTGCTTCTGCAACCGCTTTTTCATTGTCTCCATCCAATGCGAAAAAAATCACATCTTTTTCATGGGTAGCCGGGAGGCCAAGAAATGTAGGTTTTTCATTTCTTCCGATTCCTTCGCCATAGACAATCGTTGCGCCATCGACCCCTGCTTTTTTAGCTGCCGCAATGACATCGCGTGAATGGCCTCTTTTGACAATCGCAATCATCAACCTATGATTAAGAATCATTCGCTTTCCCTCCGCCTTTCTTAGTGAAAATCAGACCAAGTATCAATACTGCAATGATAGGTGTCAGGGCTACAAGTGCGATCATTCCAAATCCATCGGTTAAAGGATCGCTGCCTTCTATGGCAGTCGAAATGCCTACTGCCACAGCAACGACAAAAGTGACGGTCATTGGTCCGGTTGCCACGCCTCCCGAATCAAAAGCGATACCGATAAAAGTCTGGGTTGAAAAAAATACAAGGATGAATGCAAGCAAGTAGCCAGGAATGATGAAATACCATAACGACCAGCCGGTTAGAATTCTCAGCATGGACAAAGCGATGGATACGCCGACGCCTGTCGATAATGTATAAAGCATCATTTTACGGGAAATGTATCCGCCGGTCTCTTGGTCGACTTCATCTGTCATAATACTGACGGCCGGTTCGGCAAATGTGGCAGCGAATCCAAGAACAAAACCAATCGGAATCAGCAGCCATTTGTTATTCCAACTGCCAAGCGTTTCACCCATCATTGTCCCTACAGGCATAAATCCAACATGCACACCTTGAAGGAAAAAAGAAAGGCCGAAGAAAGCTAAAATAAAACCAATTCCTACCTGAAGTACGCGCTGCATCGGCAATTTAAGCATAAACACCTGGAAGGCTGCGAAAAATAACAAAAGAGGGAGAAGTGCCAAAGAGACTTCCAGCATCACGGTTGGAAAACCTTCGAAAACATGAATGTTCACCTGAACAACACCCCCAGCACCATAACAGCCAGAATCGGTCCAATGGATGCCAAGCCAATCAAGCCAAATTTCTCGCCAGAACTATCATCCTCTGAGCGCAATACAGAAGCAACACCAATGCCAAGTGCCAGAATAAATGGAACTGCCATCGGTCCGGTTGTAACTCCTCCGGAATCGAAGGAAATGGAAATGAAGGCCTCGGGGACAAATAAAGATAGCAGAAAGACTAAAGCGTAACCGCCGATGAGTAGATAATGGAGGGGAATTCTAAAGATGGTGCGGACCATGGCCAACGCCACAAAGATAGCCAGGCCGAGGGAGACGGATAGAATCAGAATTGCTGCACTTACAGCGCCTTCAGATACTTCATCAATTTGCTTCGCCAATACCCGGACATCGGGTTCCGCGACTGTAACGGCGATGCCCAGTAAGAAACCGGTTGCAATGATGAAGCCTGCTTTTTTTGTGCTGGGCAGCCTTCGTCCAATCATCTCACCGATAGGCAGAAGGCCAGCGTTGACACCGATCAAAAACAGGAAAAAACCGATACTGACAAAAAGAACACCGACAAGAAATTGAATCACTGCCTCGAAAGGCATTTTGATGAAAACGACCTGCAGAAGAATAACAACAATAGTAACCGGGAGGATGGCGGCAGCGACTTCTTTAAACGTATCTCTTACATTTTCCATCGAGAGTCTGTCCCCATTTCTGTTTTTTTACTCTTATTCCCTCCAGAAACAGCCGTAAACTTTTGCTTTATTAACAAAAAAAGAGCGATGCCCACTTTACTGGAGTGGCCATGCTCTTTTAGCATTAACGTAATTCTTGTTATTTCTTAAACAGTTCTTCCAATGCGTCTTCTGTAGAAGAGTCAGCCAATTTGACGTTTGAACGGTAAGCGGCCCTTGTGATCAGATGTCCCGCAACCGGTGCAGTCAAAAAGACAAAAATAATGCCCAGAATTAGCCGAACGCTGATAAAGTTTTCGGATGCCCAGAAATAGATGAATGTTCCCGACAGCGACAACAGCACGGCTAAAGTAGAACTTTTAGTAGCTGCATGTGAGCGGGTATAAACATCCGGCAACCGAAGGATACCGATTGCGCTGATCACCGCCATGATGCTCCCGATCAAAATAAGAAAAACGCCGAAGTACTCAACGATCGTGTTTATGTTCAACGATATCGCCCCTTTCAACAAAACGCGCTAACGCCAGTGTGCTGATGAATGCCAGAATTCCCACAATCAGTATGACTTCGAGAAATGCATGGGTGTTGAGGACAACAGAAAATACAGCGACTCCTGAAATCAGGTTAACGCCGATCATGTCCAGGGCCACAACGCGGTCGGGCATGGAAGGGCCGCGAATAATCCGATAGAGGGCGAGGATGATTGCCAATATGAATAGGGACAAGGCGATGGTCAGTATCGTATTAATCAATTTCTCGTCACCTCCATAATCGCTTTTTCAAATACCTTGATGGATTTCAGTACGGAATCCCGGGAACTTTCCACATCCATTGCATGGATATAGAAAACTTTTCCGTCCGGCGATACTTCCATCACCACGGAGCCGGGTGTCAATGTCAGCAGAAGGGCTAGTGTAGTCAATTCGTAATCGCCTTCCATACTATGTTCATAAGTAAAGATGCCGGGTTTTATATTCAGTTTCGGGCTGAGGATCTGTTTCATGATCAGCAAGCTGGATTGTGAAAGTTCCGAAATGAAAATCAGCAATAACTTAAGCGCGGAGAAGACGCGCAGTAAATAGAACTTGGTCCCAAAAAATCGGTGCATCAGAAAAAGGATTCCAATACCGATCAAATAACCGGTCAGAAAAGTCGTCGGATAAAAAGCGTCTTCATCCATCAGCAAGGTCCATAGAAAAGCAATGGTGATATTTAAGAGGAACTGAGCCGGCACTTTGATTCACTCCTTTCAATGATTAATAGATTACTGAATCAGCCCTAGAACCGCATCAATGTAAATCCCAGGATTCAGTAATGTTTCAGCTGCATCTGTGACATAGGGCGCCATGCCTTCGGTACCCAGACCAATGCCGATTGTCAAAAGGACAAGAGCCAGGCACGGCCATAAAACGCCTTTTCGCAATGGCGGTTGTTCTTCTTTACTGACGATGGTTTCACCCCAGAAGCAATTTTTGAAGACGCGAAGCAACGAGTAAAGAACGAAGATGCTGGAAAGGAGAGCCAGTGCCAGCAATACGTAAGAACCGCTATTGATTGCTGCGCCTGAAATCAGCACTTTCCCGATAAAACCGCTGAGTGGCGGGATTCCTGCAAGTGACAGCATGGTAACGAAGAAAGACCATCCCAATAATGGATAGTTCTTCATGAGTCCACTCATGCCCGCCATTTTAGAAGTTCCGCTTAGTGTGATCATGGTACCGACAAGCAGAAACAGCAAAGCTTTGGCGACCATATCATGGATCAGGTAGTAGATGGATCCTTCAATGGATGACGGAGTGGAAATCGCCAACCCAACCAATATGAACCCGACCGCAATAACCACGTTATAAGCCGCAATCGTGCGGATGTCGTTAAAGGCAATGGCCCCGAGGCTGCCGCCGATTAAAGTAAGTGCCGCCATGATGCCAATCAGCAGATGCGTAGTTTCCGGCTGATGATAAAAAATCAATGAGAATGTCCGGAAGAGGGCATAAATGCCAACCTTCGTCAATAACGCGCCGAAAAGAGCGGACGTCACAATAGGCGGTGAGCTATAGGATCCCGGTAGCCAGAAGTACAGAAGCAATCCGGCTTTTAAGCTGAAAACGATCAAAAAGACGATGCTGATAGTAGTCAGAAGAGGGGTTTGTCCTACTTCAGCAACCCGTTCAGCCACATGCGCCATGTTCAAAGTACCGACCGCTCCATAAAGGAAAGCCAGTGCGACAAGGAAGAACCAGGACGAAACGATATTGATCGAAACATACTTGATGGCTTCCCGCAGTTGGCGTTTGGAATTACCCAAAGTCAGCAGTACATAGGAAGACAGCAGCATGACTTCAAAGCAGACAAACAAGTTGAACAAATCGCCTGTCAAAAAAGAACCGTTGACACCGGCTATAAGAAACAGCACGGAAGGATAAAAATACATCGTCTGCAATTCTTTGCTAGTGGAGATTAAGGCATAGCTTAGGCAAATCGCCGTTACAATGCTGGAAGTCAGCACTAGCAGAACAGAAAAGGAATCGGCAACGAACAGAATGCCGAAGGGCGGCTCCCAACCGCCGAAATCCAAACGGAAAATCCCCTCGGTCTGGACTTTATGCAAAAGGTAAACTGAAATGCCTGATGTAACCAGCATACTGGCAATGCTGATCCACGCTTGGACTCGGCCGTACGTACGAAGGAAAATCAGCAATACACCCACAACAATCGGAAGCAGCATAGGAAGCACTAAGATATTATTCATCATCAGAACCTCTCATTGCGCTTAGATTGTCCGTTCCCAGTTCCTGATAGGCGCGGTAGGCAAGCACCAGGACAAACGCCGTCACCGCAAAACTGATGACAATGGCAGTTAAGATTAATGCCTGCGGCAATGCATCGACATAGGTTTCGGCTTCTTCGCCAAGCAACGGCACCGCTCCTAATTTAAGGCCGCCCATCGACAAGATCAACAGATGGACTGCGTGGGACAAAATCGCTGTCCCCAATATGACACGTACAATATTTTTGGATAATACAAGATAGATGGCGACCGTGGTAAGGACGCCGACCAAAATAATGATCAATGATTCCACAGGCTACTCATCCTCACTTATGCTAAGAATAATATTCACGACAACGCCGACTACAGTCAACGCGATGCCGGCTTCAAATACGGTGACGGTGGCAAGTTCGGTTTTGCCGAATATCGGCAAGTCGAAATAGCCGAAGCTTTGGCTTAAGAAAGCCCCGCCGAAAAACATCGGGGCTATTCCGCTGATCATTGCCAACAATACACCAAGTGCAGAGAGCTTCTTGAAATCGATGGGCAATGCTTCGCTGACAGTTTCCGAATCGTAGGATAAAAACATCAGCACAAATGCCGAAGCAATTACCAATCCGCCGATAAATCCGCCTCCCGGTTGATTGTGGCCGGAAAAGAACAAGTAAATGCCGAAAGTTAAAATAATCAAAACAACGGCTTTCGATACGGTTTTTAAAATCACATCATTGATGTTCATCTTTTCCCGACCCCTTTCCAACTTTTAAGCGGATCAATGTATAGACGCCAAGTCCGGCAATGAACAGAACAAGTGATTCCAGCATAGTATCAAAAGCGCGGAAATCGCCCAAAATGGCATTGACGATATTGTCTCCTCCTGCAAGTTCATAGGAATCTTCAAAGTACCCGGAGATGCTTTCGAACAACTCACCGCTGTTGACGGTCAAGCCGATCAATGTAACGGTCACTCCGCCACCGATGGCAATAAGTGCGTTCCGAATTTTTGTCCGTTTTGGAGAATCTTCTTTTTTCCATTCCGGCAAGAAATTAAAGCACAGCAGGAATAATGCGGTGGTCACCGTTTCGATGACCAATTGCGTCAATGCCAGATCCGGTGCGCGGAACAACACAAAGAAAATGGCGATGGAGAAGCCAAGCACACCATTCAGTAAAATAGCTGTCAAGCGGGACTTGGCAAATAAGATGCTGACTGCTGCAACTGCCATTACGGCTACAAGCATGCCCTCATAAATGCTGATGGGTGAATCGGCCATCAAATCCACGGATAACGCACCGGTGATAAGAAGGGCGCCGCCGGCTGTGGCAATAAAGAAAATGAAGATATAGGCAAAGTAAGCTGGCAAGTGGCCAGTCATATAATGGGTTGTGATCCAATTGGCGACTCTTTTCAAATCCTTCAAGAAAGAATTATAAAGCACAGTGAACGTCCAATCTGCAGGCTGCAGGCGGTAGATTTTAAACCAGCTGCGGAAAGTAAGGAAAAGAAGCGTCCCTACAATTACGATTCCCAACGTCATAAACAATTCAGTGTTAAAACCATGCCATGCCGAAATCTGAGGTGCTGCACCTGAAATTCCAGGGATTACACCGTTCAATGCCGGACGAAGCAGATAGTCCCCCAATAGATTAGGGGCGAAAAACAAACCGATAATCAATATACAAAGGATGGCAGGTGAAATGAGCATACCGATTGAGGGTTCTACAGGCTGTTTGTCCAGCTTTTTCAGCTGAGATGAACCGAAGAACGTGCGGAATACCAAAATCATGCAATAAACGAAAGTGAAGACCGAAGCGATCCAGGCAATAACAGGAATCAGCACGCCCCATGAAGAAACGCCGAAAACTGGGAGTCCGGCCGCATTGACCGTAGCTGTGAAAAACATTTCCTTGCTTAGGAAACCGTTGAAAAACGGCAGCCCCGCCATTGAAAAGCTGCCGATGACAGCAAATGTGAACGTGATCGGCAAGAAGGCCATCAGGCCGCCCAGACGTCGTATATCACGTGTGCCGACCTGGTGATCGATGATACCGACTGCCATGAAAAGTGCACCTTTAAATGTGGAATGGTTGACGAGGTGGAACAAGGCTGCAAAAATGGCTAAACCGTATAAAGCACCTTGTTCACCGTCGCCGAAATACATAGCTGCTGAGCCAAGTCCTAACAAGCTCATGATCAGGCCCAGTTGGCTGATCGTTGAATAAGCGAGCAAGGCTTTTAAGTCCGTCTGCCGGACGGCACAGAATGCCCCCCAGAATAAGGTGATAAGCCCGACAATGGTGATGGTCCAGAACCAGGAAGCGTTGCCGGCAAAAATCGGTGTAAAACGGGCAACTAGATAAAGCCCCGCCTTTACCATCGTGGCAGAATGCAGATAGGCACTGACCGGTGTCGGTGCTTCCATCGCATCCGGCAGCCAGATATGGAATGGGAATTGTGCTGATTTAGTGAATGCGCCAAGAAGCACTAAGAACATCGCCGGATAAAACAGCGCATGGTCTGTATACTGGCCGATGACAGCGATAATTTCCCGGATGCTGAAGGTGCCGGTCATGGAATGCAGCATCATGAATCCAGCAAGCATCCCCAATCCGCCAAATACAGTGATCAACAGAGATTTTTGTGCGCCGTAGCGCGAATTTTTGCGATGGTACCAGAAAGCAATCAGCAGGAAAGAAGAGATGCTGGTCAATTCCCAGAAGACATAGAGCACAAGGAGGTTATCAGATAGAACGACACCGAGCATAGCTCCCATGAATAGCAACAGATAAGCATAGAAATGCGGGAAGGAGTCGGATGGTGAAAGGTAGTAGATGGAGTAAAGAACGACTAGGCTCCCCATACCGGTTATCAGTAAAGCCAAAATCAAACTGAGTCCATCAAGATAAACGGTAAAGTTGATGCCTAATGAGGGAATCCAATTAGCTGTCTGGTTAAGGACTTCGCCAACTGAAATAGCAGGAATTTGCAAGGCGAAAATGATGAACAATGCAGTAGGTACCAGCAGAACGAGCCAGCCGATATGCAAACTGCCTATGCGATTATGTATAAGTGGAATCAAAGCGGTAGCAATGAAAGGAATTAAAATGGCGATAATCAATAAATACACGGCAGAACCTCCTTAAATGAGTTAAAAATCATTAATGAATGGAAAAATCGATGAGCGGGTATATAATAAGGGAAAAAGGTTTCGCTTTTCCTGCAATATGATATGATAAGGGCTCCCAAAGCAGTCAATGTAAATTATACAGGAAATCCGGGGATTTTTCATTTCTCAGCTAGCGCCAAAGTGAAAAGAGGAGAATTCTTTTTGAGAACTGTAGTTTGAATGTGTACAAAAGCCCTTGATTTTTTAAAATAGAAGAAGTATAATTTCATGGTTTTGAATTTCAGGATAGACATTATATTTTCAGGGGGGTGAACATAAATGAAAAAAATCAGAGGACGAATGGATGAAAGTATCCTGGTATGTGTGTTTTATGGTCCTAATGGCGAACGATTAATCAGCCGTGGCCATCGACTTGCCAGCATGCTTGATTGCCCGTTGTACATTTTAACGGTGGATCCGACATCTATCAACGAATTTGACGCTGAAAAGGCTTCTTATATTGAACGATGGAAAGAGCTTGCGGAAGAATACGAAGCTGAAGAGTTTATTGTTCGTGACAATGAAAAACGCCCCTCTGCAAAAGTGATTGCAGAAGTGGCTCATGAATTCAACATCACGCAAATTATCATTGGGCAAACTGCCAGAAGCAGATGGGAAGAAATCACAAAAGGATCATTCCTCAATATGCTGCTTCGCGAAATTCCATTTGTTGATCTGCATGTTGTCTCAGTGGCTCGCACAGTCAAAGGCGTTGAAGGGGACGAATTCGAGAAAGGCGTACGCTGCTACCTGGTGAAAGATGGGGACAGCTACAAAATCAACTTTACGCAATCGAAAAACTGTCAGATTGAAGGGATTTTCTTTAAAGAAATCGGTACTGATTTTGATAACGGGATCTTTAAATTCATGCATGACAATAAATTATATCAAGCGGAAGTGACAGACGACCGTATCGATTTGCCTGAAATTATTGACGCTTGCCTGGACAAAGAATTAGTGAAAAACAAATAGCTTAAACAAGGCTGCTTCGCCATCGAGGCAGTCTTTTCTTTGCTTAAAGGAGAATCATTAATGAAGAAAACCAAAAGGTTGACGCCGCTTATTCCGAAAGAGTTGGAAACCAGTTCTTTTTCAACAGCGTTAGATGATAATTACATAAGCAATTGCCGGATTTTGCCGGAAACCATCGACTTCGCCACGGAGGAAGCGCTTCATATCGACAAGGTGATTTTTGAAAACGTCAATTTTCTGGAGACAAGCTGGCCGCGCTCGGAATTTGTCGATGTCGTGTTTTTGAATTGCGATCTGTCAAATGCAGACTTGAGCCGTGCGGTTTTCCATCGGACTGAGTTCCGAAACTCCAAATTGCTTGGCGTTAATTTTGCGGAAGCAGGAATCCGCCACACTCTTTTCGAAGAATGCCTGATGAATTACGCGACCTTCGGCTTTACTTTATGCAACACCGTTTCTTTCATTTCCTCCTCGCTGCGTTTTGCAGATTTTTATCAAATGGAACTGAAAAACAGTGAATTCCAAATGTGTGAATTGAATGATGTCAATTTCACGGAAACCAGTCTTAAGGGCATCGACCTTAGCACGAATTCCTTCGAAAGCATTCAGGTTTCAATTGAAAAACTTCAAGGGTGCAAGGTGTCTCCAAATCAGGCGATCGCTTTTGCACGGCAAATGGGAATGATCATAGAAAACTAATATTATAGAAGAAACATGAAAAAATGCCCGGCAGTTTTAAGCTGCCGGGCATTTTTTTTGAAGCTTTTACAGGCGTTTAATAATTGTTAAAATGTCCAGCTTCCGTGCCTGGATTCGCCGGGCACGGAAGCTTTCCTTATTAACGGACGCCTTTCATGAATTGCTGAATACGTGGAGCGAAGATGAACAATAGGATACTGAGGGCGATAGAAGCTCCCCCGATGATTCCAAAGTACATCATTTCGTTTTCCACTGTATAGAATTTAACCAATTGTGCGTTGATTGCCTGCGCGGCAGCGTTGGATAGGAACCACAAACTCATTGTCTGAGCTGAGAAAGCAGCAGGCGCCAATTTGGTAGTTGCTGATAGTCCCACCGGAGATAGGCAAAGTTCACCTAGTACAACAATGAAATAACTCAAGACAAGCCAAAGGGGATTAACCAATGCTGCTGGTCCGCCAAAGTAGGCCGGTAATAGGATAACCAGGAACGATAAGCCGGCAAACAACAGGCCGAGTGAAAATTTCTGTGGAATAGACGGTTGTCTGCTTCCCAGTTTAACCCAGAGCCAAGCGAAAACCGGAGCCAGTGTAATGATGAATAAAGGATTCAAGGATTGGAACCAGGCAGGGGAAATAGTGATTCCTGCGAATTCAAGATCCGTACGCGTATCAGCGTAGGCGGCAAGAATAGTTGATCCTTGTTCCTGTATTGCCCAGAACATAACGGAGGCGATGAACAATGGAATATAAGCCAATAAATGTGAGCGTTCCACTTCTGTTGTTTTTTTGCTGCGGTACATAACCGTGAAATAAGCGATTGGAATCAAAATACCAAAGATACCGACAAGTGCAACGAAGCTGTTAAAAGTCAATAGACCTGTTGGAATTCCGATAGCGACTGCCGCTGCAATAATCACAGCAGCAATAGTGAAGATCAGAATTGTTGTTTTGCGTTCTGAAGGCAATAATGGGTTCGGTACAACTGTTCCAGCCAATCCAAGATTTTTCTTCTTTGTGGCGATAAAAATCACTAAACCAAGGAACATACCGACTGCTGCAATACTGAATCCTAGATGGAAGTTGATATCCATACCGACAGTACCGACGATTAAAGGCGCCAGGAAGCCACCCATATTAATACCCATATAGAAAATGCTGAAGCCAGCATCACGGCGGTCATCATTGTCTGCATAGATTTCACCGACAACACTCGAAACGTTCGGTTTCAATAACCCGGTACCAAGGACAATCAAGACCATGGAAACAAAGAACAAAGCGAGATTTCCTGGAATTGCAAGAGCGATATGCCCAAGCATGATCAGGATACCGCCATAAAATACAGCTTTCGAGGTTCCGAATATCCGGTCTGCCAGCCAGCCGCCGATAATTCCGGACATGTAAACAAGAGAACCGTAAATAGACATGATAGATAAAGCGGTTGTTTGATCAAGGCCGAGTCCGCCATCGGAAATTTCGTAGTACATATAGAAAACCAGAATGGCTCTCATCCCATAATAGGAGAACCTTTCCCAGAACTCAGTAAAGAATAGCGTAAAAAGTCCTTTAGGTTGACCAAAGAAGCCTTTTTGAGGAACGCTATCGACAATCTCTTGTCGAGAATATTTTTCAGACATTGCACTAACCTCCATTTGTTTATTCTAACATAATACTTTTTTTAGTTAAAAAAATCAAAATAAATTTATTATCTAGTAAAAAAGCCCTCTAATTACGTTTTGGACGGTACTGTAAAATTGAGAAATATAAGAAATGTTTTGTTAGAATAATTATTATATTCAAATTTGCGTCATTTATTAATTTTATCTATAGGTGAAGTGGCACTGAAACAGATTTCTAAGTTTAACATGTCAATTTACCTGCAATTCCAAAAAATCTTTCGTGTGGTAAATTAAGTAAATAAAATATCCTATTAAATTACCATAATTAGTAATCGTTAGTTAGTGTTCACTAATTATTCACACTTTTTTAAAGAATTATCCAAAAAAGATTGTGAAAAAGCGCAAGGTGCAGTATATTTAAAATAGTTAGAATATTATTCAGGGAGCAGGAGTATAAATGAAACAGTTAAGCAAACGAATCAAGGACTTAAGAGAAGCAAAAGGACTATCTACTGAAGAATTGGCAGAAGAAATCGGCTTTGCGAAAAGCACGGTCTGGGCTTATGAAAGTGGAAAGAAACAAGTGTCTGTAGTGCATCTCGAGAGGCTTGCCGATTATTTTGAGATATCAGTCGACAGTTTGTTGGATCGCAGCGAACGGACAATCAATGTGGATCTTCAAAATACCAGTTTTTTAAATGATTATAATCTAATGTTGGATGACCAACCGCTTAATCAGCATGAAATTGCGGAAGCTGCATCTTTCATTCAAGTTAAACGCCGTATGGGCAGTTATGGAACCGCGACTAACTGATTGCCTGAAGGCCCAATATAACCAAAACGCCTATTCCTTAAAGGGGAATAGGCGTTTTGGTTTTTTGGAAACGACTAAGCCAGCAAGAGGAACTGCCTAAAGCGATATTTCCTGTTTTCTTGTTTATTCCAAATGCTTCCGGGAAGACATAAAGTAAAATGGATGATGGAGGCTGAAATTATGAGTAAAACAATCTTTATTACAGGAGCAGGAAGCGGGTTGGCGAAAGGAACAGCATTCGGACTCGCGGAGCAAGGGCATAAAGTGATTGCACCAGTGGAAACAGCTCCTCAAGTAACGGCTTTAAAGGAAGAAGCCAAAGCAAAAGGGCTGGATTTGGATATTTTTAAAATGGATATCAAAAATCCACAGGACTTGGCGCAAATGCTTGAATATGATTTTGATATTTTTGTGGCCAATGCTGCCATAAATGAAGGCGGTGCCCTGGCAGAAGTGCCGATGGCGAACTTCAGGGAATTATTTGAGGTCAATGTTTTCAGTACTTTAGAAACAGCTCAAATTGCTGCGCGGAAATTTGTGGATAAAGGAAAGGGCAAGATTATTTTCATGTCTTCTATGGCAGGGATTATGTCGACTCCTTATGTCGGTCCTTATACTGCAACTAAGCATGCGATCGAAGCCATTGCCACAACGATGCAAAAAGAGTTGGAAAGCCAAGGAGTTCAGGTGGCAACCATTAATCCAGGAGCTTTTGCGACAGGTTTTAACGATCGCAGTGCAGAGGCTAAATGGAAGTGGTTCGATGAAGAAATTCATTTTACGCGGAAAGAAGATATGGAAGAAGCTGATCGTGCATTAGAGAGTCAATATGATCCTGCTGAAATGATTGCGAAGATGATTGAAGTTATACCTCTTGATCACCATAAATTCCGTACAGCTTTTCCTGAAGAAACAGAAAAGCAAATGAAAGAAGAAGAGGCGAAACGATGGAAAATGGAGATTTGAAGGAGGGGCGAAGATGGAGCGCCAAGCAGAGTTGGTTGCCATGCTGGAAAAAGGAGAAGCGGATCTTCATGCTGCTTGCCAATTATTTGATTCGTTGGAAACGGTTGATCTGGAATCGCTTCTTGGAACTTGGAGAGGAAAAGAATTCCTTACTGGCCATCCGTTAGACGGTGTCTTAAAGAAACTAAATTGGTATGGGAAAGCATTCCATGATACAGAAAATGTGGATCCGTTGCTGTTTGAAGTGAAAAAAGGAAAAGTGATCGCAGTCGACCCAGTTCCTTTTATGGGAAAACAGAAGTTAACAAAAGCGGTTGGCGGTGAAGCCCGTATGCGGATGGTGGAGTATCGCGGGAAAATGAGTGCGGCGATGATCTATGACCATTTGCCGATCCTTGACCATTTTCGGAAAGTGGCAGAAGGGAAACTGCTTGGCATGATGGACTTGAAGGGAGACCAGCAGCCTTTTTTCTTCCTGCTTGAAAAAGTGCAAGATGAAAAACTGTCCTGAGAGCGTATGCTTGAGGACAGTTTTTTTATCTGTGTCAATATACATGGTTTTTCTCGGTATTTCGTCAAAGAAAAAGGCGCAAAAATGTGGTAAGCTAACTCATACGATACGAGTATTAGGAGTGTTCTATTTTGTTGGAAAGCGCGAAAAAATTATTGAAGTCCCATTTTGGCTATGAATCCTTCCGGATCGGCCAGGAGCAAGCCATTACCCAGGTGTTTGAAGGGCATAATTCGATTTGCGTCATGCCGACCGGCGGAGGCAAGTCCATGTGCTATCAAATTCCGGCACTGGTCATGGAAGGGACCACCATTGTCGTGTCGCCTCTGATCTCATTGATGAAAGACCAAGTAGATGCACTTTTGGCAGCTGGGATTCCAGCTGCTTATATAAATAGTTCCCTCGATTTTGATGAAGTGCGGGAAACGCTTATGGATGTGCAACGCGGTGCCATTAAGCTGCTTTATATTGCGCCAGAGCGTTTAGATTCAGAAATGTTCCTGAATGAACTTCAGGGAGTCCATGTTCCGCTGATTGCTGTTGACGAAGCACATTGTATTTCGCAATGGGGCCACGATTTCCGCCCAAGTTACCGTTTGATCAGCCGGATGACGGAGCTGTTCCCGAATAATCCGACTGTATTGGCGTTGACTGCTACTGCCACGCCCCAAGTGCGTGAAGACATTTGCCGGATTTTGAATATCGAAGAAGAACACACCATTATGACTGGTTTTGAGCGGGCAAATCTAACATTTTCCGTCATTCGCGGCCAGGACCGGGAACGTTTTGTAAAAGAATACGTGGAAAAAAACGAAAAAGAAGCGGGGATTATCTACGCCGCCACTCGAAAGACAGTGGACTCGGTATACGAAATGCTCATTAAAAAAGGCATTAAGGCTGCAAAATACCATGCCGGCATGCCTGACAATGAAAGAAAGATCGGCCAAGAACGATTCCTGAATGATGAAGTGACTGTCATGGTGGCGACAAATGCATTTGGTATGGGAATCGATAAATCCAATATCCGCTTTGTCATCCATTATCAGTTGCCGAAGAACATGGAAAGCTATTATCAGGAAGCCGGCCGTGCAGGCCGTGATGGGCTGCCGAGTGAGTGTATCGTATTGTATGCTTCCCAGGATGTCCAAACACAGCGTTTCTTAATTGATCAGGCCCAGGATCCGAGCCGAATTCCGGGAGAATTGGTGAAGTTGCAAGGGATGGTTGATTATTGCCATACTGAAAGTTGCCTGCAGCAGTTTATCATTCATTATTTCGGTGACACGGCAGCAGAACCATGCGGCCATTGTGGAAGCTGCTTGGATGACCGTGAAAGCATGGATGTTACGAAAGATGTTCAAATGGTTTTGTCATGCGTCATCCGGATGGGGCAGAAATTCGGCAAGGCTATGACAGCGCAGGTATTGACCGGTTCCCGCAATAAAAAAGTGCTGGATTTTGGTTTCGATAAATTGTCGACCTATGGAATTCTTAAGCACCAAAATGCCAAAGAAGTATCGAATTTAATTGAATTCATGATTTCGCAGGAGCTATTGGCTGTTGAACAAGGTTCGTTTCCGACCATCTATGTTCCTGATGGTGGCAGAGATGTATTGCTTGGCAAACGCCAGGTATTAAGAAAAGGCGCGGTTGTCACCAAGAAAATTTCATCGAATGATCCTTTATTTGAAGAACTCAGAGTGGTTCGGAAAAAGCTGGCTGATGAAGCGGGAGTGCCGCCTTTTGTTATTTTCTCCGATAAAGCATTACAGGATATGGTGGCGAGACGCCCTAAAAATGAAGTGGAATTTTTGGAGGTCAACGGTGTAGGTGCCAACAAACTTGAAAAGTATGGACAAGCCTTTTTACAAGCGATTCATTCTTTTGATGCCATAAATAACTGAATAAATATAAGTTGGAAAACCCCGTATAAAACGGGGTTTTTTTATTTGATGAATTACTTGAACTGTATATTTATACATTGTGTTCCGGAGTAAACGTTTGTTTTTCTTGCAATAAAAATGGAAGCGCTTGCAATGTGGATATAAGATTTCGCCTTTTATTTTTGATATTTTTTTACTTGGGGGAATTGTATATATATTCAGACTTATGATATACTATCAAAACATTATGACACATGAGTGTAATGAAGGAGGCGGTTTGATGAGCAAGAAAGAGTATCCAATCCCACAGGGACTATATCATCCAGATCAGGAACACGAGGCGTGCGGAATCGGGATGATCGCCAATATTAACGGAGAAAAATCACATGCAATCGTTCAAAATGCGATCAACATATTGTGCAACCTGGAGCACCGAGGCGGCCAATCATCTGACACGAGCACAGGAGATGGTGCAGGGATTCTGACGCAAATTCCCCATCGTTTTTTCCTGAAGCAATGTGAAAAAGAAGGCATTACTTTGCCTGAAGAAGGAAAGTACGGCATTGGTATGCTCTTTATGCCAAAAGATTATGATTTGCGTATGAAAACCAAGGAATTGATCCACCAAATTATCCAAGAAGAAGGCCAAGTCTGTCTTGGATGGCGTCCGGTTCCGGTCAACGATTCGTTTGTCGGTAAAGTCGCTTCAAAAACCAAGCCTGTGATTCGCCAGGTATTTATCGGTGCTGCACATGGATTGGAAAACCGTATTGACCTTGAGCGCCGTTTATATGTCATCCGCAAACGGATTGAACAGGAAATGGTCGGCAAAGAAGAATTTAAAGATGTGTATTTCAGCAGCCTTTCAGCAGGTACGATTGTTTACAAAGGCATGCTTATCCCGGAACAACTCGATTCGTTTTATATAGACCTCAACCATCCCGAATTCAAATCAGCATTGGCTCTCGTCCACTCTCGCTTTAGTACGAACACCTTCCCAAGCTGGCAACGTTCACACCCTAACCGCTACTCAATCCACAACGGTGAATTCAATACCCTTAGAGGAAACGTCAATTGGATGCGTGCTCGTCAGATGCTTTGCACATCTCCCGCTTTCAATGAAGAGGACCTTCAAAAAGTACTGCCTGTCATAGACGAAACCGGCAGTGATTCTTCAATGTTCGATAATTGCTTTGAATTCCTGCATTTGTCTGGAAGATCGCTTGCCCATACAGCCATGATGATGGTGCCGGAACCTTGGGTCAATGATCCAACCATCAAACAGGAAAAAAGAGATTTCTATGAATACCATAGTACGCTTATGGAACCGTGGGACGGTCCGGCTGCATTGGTCTTTACAGATGGCAAACAGATTGCGGCTTGCCTTGACCGAAACGGCCTGCGGCCTGCACGTTATTATGTGACGAAGAGCGGCATGATCGTCATGGGCTCAGAAGTAGGCGCACTTGATATATTTGCAGATGACATCATTTATAAAGACCGTCTTCGCCCAGGGAAAATGCTGCTGGTGGATTTAGAAGAGGGCAAAATTATTCCCGATGAAGAAATCAAGCTGCAGATTGCAGGAGAGTTGCCATACAAAGATTTCATCGAGAAAAATATGTTCGATTTGGAAGATTTGCCGGAGCCGGTCAAACCTACAAACTCTGACGATGCGCAGCCTTTGATTAAACGCCAGCTCGCTTTCGGCTATACAATGGAAGAAGTCCAAAAAATTATCAAGCCGCTAGCAACAGATGGGAAAGATCCTGTTGGTTCGATGGGATATGATTCGCCTTTGGCAGTCTTGTCTAAAAAACCTCAGCTTCTCTACAATTATTTCAAGCAATTGTTCGCTCAAGTTACGAATCCGCCAATTGACGCCATTCGTGAACATATTATTACAGCAGCCCGTACAACCATTGGTGCAGAAACGAATCTGGTTCAACCGACTCCTGAAAGTGCCCGCCATATCCGCCTGGAAACGCCGATTTTGACAGATATTGAACTTGAAAAATTGCGTCAGCAACATGTTCCTGATTTCAAGACCGCAACCATCTCTATACTGTTTCCAAAAAATGATGGGGAGCAAGCAATGGAACAGAGGTTGGAAGCTGTTTTTGCGGAAGCCGATCAGGCGATACGAGAAGGGGCGAAATTGCTCATTTTATCCGATCGGGGAGTGAATGAGGAGTTTGCAGCGATTCCTGCGCTATTGGCTGTTTCAGGTTTGCATCATCATTTGATCCGTGAAGGCACCCGAATCCAAATGAGCATTTTGCTGGAATCTGCAGAACCGCGCGAGGTCCATCATTTTGCGGCGTTGCTCGGTTACGGAGCGGAAGGCATAAATCCATATTTGGCTTTCGATACAATCAAAAATTTGATTGAAATAGAAGATATTCCGAATATGAATTTTGAGGAAGCGGAACAGACTTACGTTAAAGCTGTTACAGACGGCATTATTAAAGTTCTATCCAAAATGGGAATTTCAACCATTCAAAGTTACCGTGGTGCGCAGATTTTTGAAGCTGTCGGTATTCATATGGACGTAATCGATAAATACTTTACACGAACTTCTTCACGATTAGGCGGAATTGGTCTGGATATCATTGCTAAAGAAGTTCTTATGAGACATGCGGCAGCTTATCCGGTTGCTCAAGGAGACGACCAGGCCCTGGAATCCGGCGATGAATTCCAATACCGTGAAAATGGAGAAAACCATCAGTACAATCCAAAGACAATCCATACACTCCAGCATGCATGCCGGACTAATAACTACGATGTCTTCAAGAAGTATACGAACTTGTTGACGGATGAAAAGGCCAATCTTCAATCGCTGCGCGGTTTGATGTCCTTTAAGAAACGGACGCCTGTGCCGATCGAAGAAGTGGAAACAATAGAAGAAATCTGTGCGCGCTTCAAAACAGGCGCCATGTCGTACGGTTCCATCAGCAAAGAAGCACACGAAGCATTAGCGGTGGCAATGAACCGCATCGGCGGAAAGAGCAATTCTGGTGAAGGTGGAGAAGAAGTTTCCCGTTTTATTCCGGACGAAAATGGCGACAATCGCCGCAGCTCCATTAAACAAGTGGCATCCGGACGCTTTGGCGTAACGAGCCATTATCTGGTGAATGCCGATGAAATCCAAATCAAAGTGGCCCAGGGAGCAAAACCGGGAGAAGGCGGACACTTGCCTGGCAAGAAAGTTTATCCTTGGATTGCTGAAGTGCGCGGCTCTACAACCGGAGTTGAATTGATTTCACCGCCGCCGCACCATGATATCTACTCAATCGAAGATTTAGCTGAATTGATTTTTAACTTAAAGAATGCAAATCCAGATGCGCGAATCAGCGTTAAATTGGTATCCGCTGTTGGTGTCGGGACGATTGCTGCAGGTGTTGCTAAAGGCCGGGCGGACGTTGTCTTGATCAGCGGATATGATGGCGGTACAGGAGCGGCTCCTAAAACAAGCCTGAAACATACAGGGCTTCCATGGGAAATCGGCTTGGCTGAAACGCATCAAACCTTGCTGTTGAACGGTCTGCGTGATCGCATTGTCGTAGAAACAGACGGCAAAATGATGACCGGCCGCGATGTAGTGACAGCGGCTCTGCTTGGCGCTGAAGAATTCGGATTTTCCACTGCACCGCTTGTTGTACTTGGCTGTGTCATGATGCGCGTCTGCCATTTGGATACGTGTCCTGTCGGCATTGCAACTCAAAATCCCGAACTGCGTGAAAAATACGGCGGCGATCCGGAGCATGTAGCGAATTTTATGCGCTTTATCGCAAGAGAAACACGTGAACTGATGGCTGAACTGGGCTTCCGTACCATCAATGAAATGATTGGACGGACAGACGTTCTTGAAGCCAATCAAGCTGTCGATCACTGGAAAGCCGGCGGCATTGATTTGAGCGCCTTATTGTATCAGCCGGACCTGCCTGAAAAAGTAGGCCGTTATGCGACGGTTAAACAAAACCATGAATTGGAACAGACATTGGATTACCAGGAATTGTTGCCGCGTTGCCGTAAGGCGATTGAAAATGGCGAGCGGGTTGAAGTGGCAACGGCAATCCGTAACATTCACCGTGCGACAGGAACGATTGTTGGGAGTGCCATTTCAAAACGTTACGGTGCAGAAGGCTTGCCTGAGGACACTGTTAATTTGAATTTCCAAGGATCTGCCGGACAAAGTTTCGGTGCATTCATTCCAAAAGGGATGTCGATGAACCTGATCGGCGATGCCAATGACTTTGTCGGAAAAGGGTTATCGGGCGGTAAGATTACGGTTTATCCGGCACTCGATTCAACTTTCCTTCCTGAGAAAAACATCATTATCGGAAATGTATCATTCTATGGCGCCTCTGCTGGCGAAGCCTATATCTATGGAGTGGCTGGCGAACGCTTTGCTGTCAGAAACAGTGGAGCGAAAATCGTTGTCGAAGGTGTAGGCGACCATGGTTGTGAATATATGACGGGAGGACGGGTAGCGATTCTTGGGCAGACCGGCAAAAACTTTGCAGCTGGTATGTCAGGAGGCGTAGCTTATGTTCTCGATGAAGAAGGTACGTTCAGTGAGCGCTGTAATGCCGAAATGGTCCATTTGCAGCCGCTTGCCGACCCTGCAGAAATCGAAGAATTGCGCGAAATGATTCAAAAGCACGTTCATTACACAAGCAGTGTAAACGGCACGCGCTTGTTGGCTCACTGGGATATTTATTCCGCAAAATTCGTCCGGGTTATTCCTAAAGCTTACCTTCAGATTAATGAACGAATCAATAAATTACAGAGCAGCGGCATGGCCAAGTCCGAAGCGGAAATGGCCGCTTTCGAAGAAAGCAAAATGGCCGGTGCCGGGAAATAAGAAAAGCGGAAGCGCCTGTTCAGCTCTTACAGGGGCAAGGCGTTCTGGCGAAGCGGCATCTTTTCAGCCGCACAGCCAGAATGGCTTGCATCCCGAAGAGCTAGGTGCTGAAGTCTAGACAATAAGAAAAGCGGAAGCAGCCGTTCATGTTCAAAAGTGCTGTGATTACAACATGAGAAATCGTGAGTAGGAGGGGAAACAATGGGGAAACCAACAGGATTTATGGAATATGGCAGACAAACAGTCAAAGAGCGCCAACCGGCTGAACGGACAAAGGACTGGAATGATTACACAATTCCTTTGTCGAATGAAGAAGTGGCAAAACAAGGCGCGCGTTGTATGGACTGTGGAGTGCCGACATGCCATACCGGAATGGAATTGGATAATGTAACGACCGGTTGCCCTGTAAACCATCTCATCCCAGAATGGAATGATCTTGTTTATCGTGGCCAGTGGAAAGAAGCCTTGCACCGTGAACACTTGAAAAACAACTTCCCTGAGTTTACAGGAACGGCTTGTCCGGCACCTTGTGAAGGAGCTTGTGTACTCGGCATCAATGAACCGCCAGTAGCGATTCGTACAGTAGAACGGTCGATCATTGAGCGTGGATTTGCGGAGGGTTGGGTTGTGCCTGAGCCACCCAAAACACGTACCGGCAAAAAAGTAGCCGTAATCGGTTCGGGGCCGGCCGGACTTGCCGCTGCAGCCCAGTTGAACAAAGCGGGGCATATGGTGACGGTATTTGAAAAAAGCGACCGTGTAGGCGGCTTGCTGACGTACGGAATTCCAGAAATGAAGTTGTCCTATGATATGGTAACCAGACGTGTGAATATTCTTGAGCAGGAAGGAATCACTTTCATCACAAACGTGGAAGTCGGGAAAAACTACCCTTCTGCGAAACTGAAAGATGATTTCGATGCAGTAGTCATGTGTACGGGTTCAACAGTTCATCGTGATATTGATGTGGAAGGCCGGGAGTTGGAGGGTGTCCATTTCGCTATGGATTTCCTTCACGCCAGTACAAAAAGCCTTCTGGATTCAAATTTTGAAGACGGCAATTATATTTCGGCCGAAGGCCAAAATGTCATTGTCATCGGTGGTGGAGATACAGGAACGGATTGCTTAGCGACATCAGTTCGCCATGGTTGTGAAAGCCTTGTTCAATTTGACGTTTATGACAAAAAAGGTGCAATCCGCGACGAAAAAGGCAATCCATGGCCACAATATCCGAAAGTGCACCGCGTGGAATATGGCCATAAAGAAGCAGCGGCCACTTTTGGTGAAGATCCAAGAGCTTACGCAGTTATGACCAAGAAGTTTGTCGGTAATGAAAACGGCCAAGTCAAAGAAGTCCATACGGTCAATGTGAAATTGAAGATAGACGAAAACGGCAATCGGATTCGCGAGGAAATTCCAGGCACCGAAAAAGTATGGAAAGCAGATTTAGTGCTGATCGCCATTGGCTTTAGTGGGCCAGAACAAGACTTGATCCAGCAGCTGGAGTTAGAAACAGAAGTGAATTCAAGAGTAAAAGCGGAATATGGAAAATACACTACAAATATCGAAGGCGTTTTTGCGGCGGGTGATGTCCGCCGTGGCCAAAGCCTGATTGTTTGGGCCATCAATGAGGGACGTGAAGCAGCGCGTGAATGCGATCGTTTCCTTATGGGGACGACTGTATTGCCGTGATAAAGAAGCGTAATAATAGAGTTGAAGAAAAGCTGCAGTTGACCTCATTCGCGAGTTCAACTGCAGCTTTTTCTGTGGAAAGGAATGGACGCAGAAGAAGGGGGATAAGAAGTAGCGTTGCCATCAATAAATGCCCATGGTTGTTTCCATTTAGGGCAGGGGAATGAGGAGTGTTTACGCACAGTAGCAGCCTTATAACAGCTATTTGATAATCCTTTATTACAGTAATACTTTATCACTGTAACCTATAAGTCTTTTATCTAAATAATACAATATTTGATTGTGCAAAAGACCTATGAAGGATATACTATATTAGGTCAGGGATGGTATTTTAAGTTAATTTAAAGTAGAAAGATAATTGGCTTTTGCTTATAAAATTTTAAAATCTCACTGCCTGCTTACAAATTGGAAATAGGAGGAATACGGATGTTTAAAAAGAGCTTAATCGCTGTATTATTTTCATTCATTATGGCAATGGTATTAGGTACTAGTGTGTTTGCAGCGGATAATGGTGAAGTGGTCAAAGTCGACGCTGCAACAGAAATGACTCCGGAAATTGCATCAGTGATAAAAGATATTGAAAAAGCAAATGCGAAAATTTATGCTGAAATAGCCAAAACCCAAGAAAAAACTAACATGATGTATAGCAAATATCTTGAGCAAGTGAAAAAAACTGATAATGAAAAGCAAAAAGTGATTCTGTGGGAAAAGTATGATATGAAAGTAAATGAAACTATTTCTAAATTAGACTTGAAGACACAAAGTATAACAAACAAAGAAGTAGAAAAGGCCTCTGAAGCTGGAGTGAAAGTTGAAGTAAAGTGGATTCTTGTGAAATTTGCTGATCGCGAAGCATTAATTGACCCATTAGTTGCAATTGGTTGGTAATTTGATTTTATAAAAAGAAAAATATGAGTTAAGATGAGAGTGTAGATTGTTATCTATAACTCTTATTTTTTTTAGAAGGAAGTGGATATATGAAAGGCTTGGATATATTAAAAAAAGGATATCTTGAGAAAGTTAATAATGGAACTACTTCTATTAGTCTACTTGGACGAGGTCCTGGGATTGAATTGATGAAACAAACTTTTTTAGAAAGTACCCTGATTGTTCTTTTTCCAAGCAAAGATCCTACGGTCCAAGAGTTTTTTTATATAATAATGGGAGAAATCGAAGCAGAACTAAATGAAGGCAAGATCACTATTGAAGCGGAAGAATTTTTTTCGACAAAAAATCTTGAAGGAATGGTTCAGTTCACAGCCAAAACTGATGTCACTCTTTTATCTGTTTCAACTGCACCGGTATTCCATTATTTGAGTGATATGATAACCGAATTAAGAAAAATAGGTGAAGCAGTCGAAAAGAAGGACCGCTATACATTTAATCATAGTTCTAGAGTAGCTAACTATGCAGTGAAAACTGCTGCAAAAATGAATTTAAACAAAGAACAGATAGAGAACTTATTTTTAGCCTCCATCCTCCACGACATCGGCAAAATCAACATTCCTGAAGAAGTATTGAAAAAGCCAAGCAAATTGACGAACGAAGAGTTCGAGTTGGTGAAAAAGCATCCAGGCGATGGCGCTGCCATGATCCGGGACACTCCTTATGCAGACATCGCAGATATCGTCGAACAGCATCACGAGCGCGTGAACGGAAGAGGCTATCCTTTTGGCTTGAAAGGCGATGAGATTTTAGTGGAAGCTAAAATTATCGGCGTGTGCGATACGTTCGATGCGATGACCGAAGACAGAGCTTACCGAACCGCATTTTCTCCAGAATACGCGATGGCCGAAATCAACAATCTGGTTGGGGTTCAATATGATGAAACAGTCGTCAAGGCTTTCGAACAAGTTTTGAAAGAAGAAGGAAAGCTAAGTTCATAGATGCTGGAACCAGACACCCAGACTTTTCGAGGTGTCTTTTATTTTGCCTAAAATGTTTAAAAATCAGTGATTTAGTCAATACTTTATACACAGTGATTATACAAAAACGAAGAGGAGAGATTCAAATGGCCAGAAATTCATCAGGCGGTATGTTTGGAAAACTTGTATTGATCGGCCTTGGTGCTGTAATCGGTGCAGCAATGACTCAGCAGAAAACGCAAACAGGCGAAACCTCTCAAACCAGCAAAGCAGATATGAAAGCGAACATTAAAAAAGGGCTTGATCGTTTAAATGAGCAATCAGGCGGTATGGTGGACAAAGTGAAGCCGACAGTCAATAAAGCGGTGGAAAAAGTGAAAACGGCAATTGATGCACAGCAGGATATGATGAACAAAGAAAAAGATGCTTTGGATAAAGCGAATAAAACATTACAGGATGATGTTGGCGGCAATGTCGACAAATCGAGCAGTTCATCAACTGATCAGTCAAAGACGAGCTCTACCGGCAATGTTTCCCCTAACACCAATAAGCCGACAGGCGGCGTTTATGGAGGAAGCACGGAGTATACAGAATCCTTGAAAAAAGATGTTGATGATTCGTCGAGTACGGACAGTTCTACATTCGGCAGCACTGGATCTACCGGCAATACTTCTTCTGAAGCCAATAAACCATATGGCGGAAGCACGGAGTATGCGGATTCTTTGAAAAAAGACTTATCGAACCAGTCGAAGAAAAAAGACGATTCTTCTTCAAATGATTCCACATTCGGGAAGTAAATTAGGTATAATGGAACAAAGTTAAGCTATGCGCGTTTCCAGAAGCGGCATAGCTTTTTCTTCATTCATTTTTGTCTGAATATTCTACGTATTAGGGGGTTGTCTCTTTGTTTAAAACGTATTCGACAGGGGCATTTTTTGATGAAATGTTTACACCAAATGGAAAGCCGAAGTCACATTACCAAAAATTTTTTGATGTACTTCAGAAGTTTTCGAAAGATGAGCTGCGTGAAAAACATGAAACAGCTCAACTGTCTTTTCTGAGGCAAGGCATCACTTTCACTGTTTATAACAACAATGTCGGAACGGAAAGAACCATGCCTTTTGACTTTGTGCCCATCATCATTCCATCTGAAGAGTGGGAAGTGGTGGAAAAAGGAATGGTCCAGCGCGCGGAAGCGCTCAATCAGTTTTTGGAGGATGTCTATCACGATAAGCGCATCCTGAAGGATGGGATTGTTCCCAGACATTTAGTTGAAGCGAATCCATATTATTACGACGAACAGGTAAAAGACATCGACATTCCGCTGAAAAATCATATTTTTCTAGCCGGTATTGATTTGATCCGTGATGAAAACGGGAAATATCATGTGCTTGAAGATAATTTGCGTAATCCATCAGGGTTGTCTTATGTGTATCAAAACCGGTACGTCATGCGTCAGGTTTACCCCGAGTTTTTCGCCAGCCAATCGGTTCATACCCTCGAGCATCAGCTTTCCCATCTCCATCAGGCGATATTGGACCATGCGCCGGAATCCAGAAAAGACAAGGCCTTTGCTGTTCTGCTGACTCCTGGGATGTACAATTCCGCATATTATGATCATGTCTTTCTAGCGCAGCAGATGGGCATCGATTTGGTGGAAGGCCGAGACCTGATTGTTAAAAAGAACATCGTTTACATGAAGTCAATCCGGGGGTTGAAACGAGTCGATATCATCTACCGCCGGATAGACGACGATTATCTGGACCCGGAAGCGTTTCTCGCTGAATCTGCACTGGGTGTTCCCGGGTTGCTGCTGGCTTACAGAAAAGGCAATGTAGCGATTTTAAATGGCATTGGAAATGGAGTGGCAGACGACAAAGCCATCTATGCCTATGTGCCGGAGATGATCCGGTATTACTTGAATGAAGAACCGATCATCGATAATGTCAAAACCTATCTATTGGATAAACCGGAAGAGCGGGAGTGGGTGCTCGATCACTTGCATGAATTGGTGGTAAAAAATGTCGGTGCTTCGGGTGGCTACGATATGTTGGTCGGACCGCATGCATCAGAAGAACTGATTGAACAGTTTCGTGAAAAAATCATTGAAGCCCCTCACCAGTACATTGCCCAGCCGACCATTAAACTGTCCAGGGCCCCTGCGTATCAAGGAGAAGAATTTTATCCTTGCCATGTCGACTTAAGGGTTTTTGTCGTTCGGGGAGTGGACACACATGTTATGCCGGGCGGGCTTTCACGTGTTGCTTTAAAAGAAGGGTCCTTGGTTGTGAATTCTTCGCAGGGCGGAGGCGGGAAAGACACATGGGTGTTTAAGAAAAGAGAAGAAGAGGGGGACGCTTAATGCTGAGCCGCGTGGCAAATTCTTTGTATTGGATGTCGAGAAACGTAGAGAGGGCAGAGAACAACGCCCGTATTTTGGATGTACAATTGCTTCAGATGATTGAAGCGGCAGACGAAGAGTTGATTCGAGATAGCGATTGGAAATTGATTTACGAAATATGCGCTTCGACAGCAACGATGGAAAAGATTAAGTCCCTTCCAAGCTATCAGGAAGATCAGCTTGTCCACTACTTGGCTATGGAAGAAGCCAATTTTAATTCCGTAGCGAGTTGTGTGAGAGTCGTCCGTGAAAACGCCAGAATCAGCCGGGACCACATTCCGGATGATTATTGGGAAGCCTGGAATGGCTGTTACTTGATTTTACAGGAAATGGATCAGCAAAGCTGCACTGTCAAAGAAATACGTGAATTTCTTCAACATGTCAAGCTGACCTCGCTGACCACACAAGGAATCGTGGAATCCTCCATGTCGAGGGGAGTCGCTTACCAGATTATCAAAATCGCCAAATGGCTGGAACGCGCAGAAAAGACAGCCCGAATTTTAAACGTCGTTTGTGAACGTACGAGAGAGCGGGTTTTGGAAGCGCAATCGGAGGATTATTATTATTGGCTGGCTGCATTACGGATGACCAATGGCTATAATGCGTATTTAAAAGTGAATCCCCCACAGATGAACCCGAAGAAAGTATTGACTTTCCTGATTGCCGATACGAACTTTCCGCGTTCGATCCGCTATTGCCTTACGCATGTCCGCAGAGCAATCGATGAGTTGGAAGGCGGAAAAATTTCTCATTATTCATGGCAGCTTTATGCGAAACTGGACCAACTCCAGGAAGAATTTGAAGCCATTAATATTGATGAACTGAACTCAGACGAAATTATGGATTTTCTGAATGATTTTCAGAATGGCTGCAATGAAGTTGGCCAGATTTTTTCGAAAACCTATTACTTAAGCGATTCCGAGACCAAACCGATGGAATCCAGCCAATCACAGAGCATGGGCGCGAAAGGAATAACATCTATGAAATATAAAGTTGAGCATACCAATATCTTTCAATACGAAACAATTGTAGACCAAAGCATGAACTCGATCCGGCTAAAGCCGAGAACGGATGAATGCCAACGCTTATTGTCCTACCGGGCGGAAATTACACCGGCTTCCTTGACTAAGGAGCATATCGACATCTGGGGAAACCATGTAGAGACCTTTTTTATTGCTGAGCATCACCAGCATTTAGAAGTGAAGACGACATCCATCGTCAGCATCCAAAAAAGTCCCTTTATTCATCGGATTGATTATTCGCCAGAAATGAGTGCCATTTTTCATTCGCAATTATTCGGAGAACATTACCTGGCCTTTTTGAGTAATACAGCGTATACGTATTTATCAATGGAGCAAATGAGCCAAATCGACCGTGAGCTGGGCATTATGAAAAATCCAGTGCAATATGCGATCGACGTGATGGAGTATATTCACCAGCATTTCACTTATGACGGTGAATCAACGACGGTCAATACAAAAGCGGAAGAATCTTTTGAATTAAGAAAAGGGGTTTGCCAGGACATCACGCATGTCATGCTCGGCATTCTTCGCAGCAAGTACATACCGGCCCGTTATGTCAGCGGCTATTTGTATGTGGGGGAAAATTCGGCACTTGTCGGGGATGCTGCGAGTCATGCATGGGTGGAAGTGATGGTCCCTGGCATTGGTTGGGTAGGTTTGGATCCAACGAATAATGTAGAAGCTCTGGAAAATCATATTCGTGTTGGCGTAGGGCGGGATTATAATGATGTCAGCCCGGTGCAAGGGGTTTATCGCGGCGGCAGCCAGTCCTTGGATGTTAAAGTTTCAGTGAGCTTGATGGATCAATAACTGGAAACCGTAGACATGGGAATTTTCTTCAGCACCATCGATTTTTAGAGCGGGATAAAACTTAATAATCGTTTAACAGCAGAATTTTCTAATCCGTGCGATAATAGGAGAACCTGAAATTTTTGAACGGAGATGGAGAGCAAACATGAATACGAAACAATTTAAAGAATACGGCATAAGTGAACCGATCGTGAAGGCTCTTGAGGGGCTTGGATATACCGAACCGACAGAAGTACAAAGAAAAGTCCTTCCTGTCGCATTTTCAAAAACTGATATAACGGTGAAGTCTCAAACAGGAAGCGGGAAGACAGCTGCATTCGGAATTCCGATCTGCGAATTGGTCGACTGGGAAGAAAACAAACCCCAGGCCTTAATTTTGACACCGACACGGGAATTGGCGGATCAAGTGAAAGAGGATATAACGAACATCGGCCGATTCAAACGAATCAAAGCAGCGGCGGTTTATGGCAAACAGCCTTTTGCTTACCAACAGGCTGAACTCAAGCAGAAATGCCATGTGGTTGTTGGGACGCCGGGCCGTGTGCTGGATCATATTGAACGTGGTACGTTGAACTTGGAACGCATCGAATACCTGGTTCTTGATGAAGCAGACGAAATGTTGAATATGGGCTTTGTGGAACAAGTGGAAGCAATCATCAACAAATTGCCGAAACAGCGTATGACTATGCTGTTTTCAGCGACATTGCCTGAAAACGTAGAAAATCTGCAAAAAAAATACATGATTGATCCGAAGCATATTGAAATTGCTTCAACGGAAACTTTAACCGCTCGAATCGATCACTCCTTGTTTGTTGTAGCGGAACAAAAGAAATTCTCATTGTTGCGGGATGTGACCATTGTTGAGAATCCGGACAGCTGCATCATTTTCTGCCGGACCAAAGACAATGTCGATTTTGTCATGGAACAGTTGGAAAAACATTATTACACGTGTGATAAATTGCACGGCGGCATGATGCAGGAAGACCGTACTGCTGTTATGAATGATTTTAAACGAGGTGAATTCCGTTATTTGGTGGCGACTGATGTTGCTGCCCGCGGGATTGATATCGACAGCATTACGCACGTCATCAACTATGACTTGCCGATGGAAAAAGAAAGCTATGTACACCGTGCAGGCCGCACAGGACGTGCCGGAAAAACAGGGAAAGCAATTTCATTTGTGACACCACATGAAGACAAATTCCTGGCTGAGATAGAAGAGTACATCGGTTTTGAAATTCCGCGCAGAACGGCACCTTCACCGACTGAAGTGGACGGAGCTATGCTGGACTTCACTGAGAAACTTGAAAGCCGTCCAAAGCTGAAGAAAAACAAAAATGAGCAAGTCAATAAAGATATCCTCAAGTTGTATTTCAATGGCGGCAAGAAAAAGAAACTTCGTGCTTTTGACTTTGTGGGTACATTAACAAGCATTCCAGGAGTGACAGCTGAAGATATCGGGATTATTAAAATACAGGATACAGTGACATACATTGATATTCTGAATGGCAAGGGCCCGATGGTCTTGAAGGCGATGAAAGATAAAACCGTTAAAGGCAAAACACTAAAAGTGCATAAAGCCAACAAATAAGCTGGGACTGCGAGCCAAAAAAGGTTCGCAGTTTTTTAATTTCCAAAGAAATAAAAAAACGATGTACCATATGGAATGGTATAAAGAGTCTTGTTTTTTTACATAATTTAGGTTTAAAATAAGGACGTCATAATTCATATGTCACAAAATGAAGCAGTATTGTAATGAAACATGCCCTTTATTGTTACATGCCTGTAATATTCCCGTGCTATTTTAATTGTACTTAGAAAAAGCAAAGGGGATAGCAGATTGAAAAAACTATTGGCAGTCTTAAGTTTTGCACTGATTTTATTCCTAGCAACTTCGATTCAAAGTTCAGCGGCATCAAATGTATATACAGTAAAAAGCGGGGACACATTATATAAAATTTCAAAATCTCAAAAAGTATCAGTCAGCAATTTGAAAATCTGGAACAATTTAAAGTCCAATACGATTCATCCAAAACAGAAACTTAAGTTGAAAAAACCGGCTGCTAAAACAGTTTCGAAAAAAACGACTCCTTCACGTTCGACAAGCGGAACAGTCGCAAAGGAATTCACAGTGAGCGCCACTGCATATACAGCTTCGTGTAAAGGATGTTCAGGCATTACACGCACAGGGATTAACTTGAAAAAGAATCCGGGGCTGAAAGTCATTGCAGTGGATCCTAAAGTTATACCTTTAGGAACGAAAGTTCATGTGGAAGGCTATGGATACGCTGTTGCAGGTGATACCGGCGGTGCTATCAAAGGGAAAAAAATCGATGTCTTTATTCCGACCCAAAGCAAAGCGCTTAAATGGGGACGCAAAAACGTTAAATTAAAAGTATTGAAATAAGTGAAATCCGGCTCATGAAAATGAGCCGGATTTTTTTGCGTTCAGCAATTGACTACTGGAGAATTGCGGGTGGGTAACTTCACAGAAAGATTTAAAAAAATTGGAAATAGGGTAAATTCAAATGAATAGTCTTTTTTAAGGTTAGGCGGTATAATATTTGTATAATTAATGTAGAATATATAAGGCGATTTGAAATGGAGGCATCTTTATGTCAGAGAGAATGATTGTGATAGGGGCAGGGCCTGGTGGATTAGCTGCAGCTATGTTGTTGGCCAGCAAAGGATACCAAGTGGATGTCTACGAAAAACAGCCATGGGTAGGAGGGCGAAATGCAGAACTGCGTCTTGGCGATTTTACTTTTGACACAGGCCCTACCTTTTTGAGCATGCTGCATTTAGTGGAAGAGTTGTTTGAAGCAACAGGCAGAAACTTAAAAGACTATATGGATGCCGTTGAATTGGATCCCATGTATGAATTGATTTTTGAAGATCAAAATTTGGTTATGACCCGAAATAACCAAGAAATGAAAAAACAAATCAATGAAAACTTCAAAGGCGATGGCGAAGGATACGAGCGGTTCATGAAAGATACCGGCAAGAAATTGGAAGCTCTGTCTCCCATTCTGCAAACCAAGATGGATAGTTATTTCAGAATGGTCCAGCCGAAAGTATTGAAGGCTTTGCCTGAACTCGAAGTGAATAAAACATTATACGATGTATTGTCCCGGTATTTTAAAGATGAACGGCTGAAAATGGCCTTTGCTTTCCAATCCAAATACCTCGGTATGTCGCCATGGGAATGCCCTGGGGCTTTTTCCATTCTTTCTTACATGGAACATGCGTATGGCATTTATCACCCGATCGGCGGGGTAAATCAATTGTCGCAGGCTATGGCAAAAGTAGTGGAAGAACTGGGCGGCCGAATCCACACCAGCACAGGAGTCAAAAAGCTGTGGATTGAAAATCGTGAAGTGAAAGGCGTAGACCTTGAAAATGGACAACGCAAAGAAGCGGATGAAGTAATTATTAACGGTGACTTCGCTCATGCCATGAACCATTTGGTCGAGCCAGGGATTTTGAAAAAGTACACTCCTGAAAAATTGGCGAAGAAAAAATATTCCTGTTCCACGTTTATGCTTTATTTAGGGCTTGATAAAAAATACGATCTTTCCCACCATACGATTGTCTTTTCAAAAGATTATAAGAAAAATGTGGAAGAAATGACAAAAACGCAAATTCTTTCTGCAGATCCATCCATTTATGTCCAAAATGCCAGCGTTACCGACCCTACGCTAGCGCCTGAAGGGAAATCAGCCTTGTACATTTTAGCCCCGGTGCCGAATAACTTCAGTGACATCGGTTGGGAAAACGAGCAACATGCTTTCCGTGAACTGGTGTTGGATATTATTGAGGAAAAGACAGAGTTCAAGAATTTGCGCGACCATATCGAAGTTGAAAAAATGTTGACGCCGATGGGCTGGCAGGAAGATTACTCAGTCTATCAAGGAGCGACGTTCAATCTGGGCCATCAATTATCTCAAATGATGGTCTTCCGTCCCCACAATAAATTTGAAGAACTGAAAAACTGCTGGTTGGTTGGTGGCGGCACACATCCAGGAAGCGGATTGCCAACCATTTTGGAATCGGCCCGCATCACAGCCAATGGCATTCTTGAACAGCATGGCAAAAAAGGGATCCCAGTGTTGCCGCTTCCTGCATTGGAGGGCTTTGCATGAAGATTGCAATGATTGGCGGAGGCGTCGGCGGGATGATGGGCGCTTTGTATTTAACGAATATGGGCTTTGATGTCACGATTTTTGAAAAAGAGGAAAAGCTTGGAGGCCGTTTAACGTTTGTTGAGCGGGATGGCTTTAAAGTAGATCAGGGGCCCACCATTGTATTATTGCCTGAGATGTTTCAGGATCTGCTTCAGCAAGCAGGGATTCCTGCTGAAGATATCGAATTATTATTATGTGATCCGCTTTATTCCATTCGCTTTTCGGATGGCACTGTTTATACTAAGTATCCTGATATCAATCGCCAGTTGGAAGAAATTGAAAACGTTTTTCCGGCTGAAAAAGAAGGGTTTCTTCGGTATATTTCAGAAGGCCGCAAGCGGTTTGAGATCGGCAAATCTTCATTCTTAGAGCATTCATTCGTCAATAAAGCCGATTTCTTTACCGCTGGAAACGTCAAGAAATTGTTGAAGCTCAAACCTCAGCAATCTGTCAAAAAACTGACATCCAATTATTTTCGGGACGAACGGCTGCAGTTGGCTTATTCGCTGCAATCTTTGTATATCGGTGGGGACCCGTTCCGTGCGCCGGCTATGTACTCGCTTGTCCCTTTCAGTGAACACGAACATGGGGTATATTATTTGAAAGGCGGTTATGGAAGCCTGATTCCAACGTTGGAAAAAGCACTTCGGTTACGTAATAATCTGACCATCAAAACAAATACGGCAGTTCAACAAATTGTTACAAAAGAAGGTAAAGCTAAAGGGATTGAAACGGCAGAAGGCTATGAAGCGTTTGATGGCATTGTCTATAATGGCGATTTTCCAGGTATTGAAAAAGTATTGCCTGAGCAGAAAAAGAAAAGTTATACCGCCTCTTCAGGATGTGTATTGCTGTATTTTGGCTTGAACAAAGTGTACGAAGAAGGAAATGTCCATCAGTTTTTCATCGGTGACAGTTACGAAGACCATATGGATGATGTGTTTGTGAAAAAACGGAAAACTGAAAATCCGGCAATTTATACTTTTCATCCATCAAAGATAGATGATTCATTGGCTCCTGAAGGAAAGGGTGTCCTTTATGTATTGGTTCCGGTTCCTTCAGGAACGGATATCGATTGGGCAAATGATTCAGCCTGGATCGAAAAAATCATCGATCGCATGGAAGATTTAGCTTTTCCTAATTTCCGGGAAGCGGTGGAATGGATGGAAGTCCGGACACCTACAGAGGCAGAAGCATTCGGTCTGTTCAAAGGAGGAAGTTTCGGAATTGGCCCTACATTGTTCCAATCCGGTGTTTTCCGTCCTCAAGTCAAACCGTTCAAAACCGATCGCTTGTATGCAGTAGGTGCATCTGTCCATCCTGGCGGAGGCATTCCAATCGTCATGCAAGGGGCAAAGCTACTGGCAGAGCAAATCCAAGGCGATTTTGCAAAGGAAAGGGGCAGTGTATGATGAATTTGAAAGATGCTTATGCTTCCTGTGAACAAGTCATTGCTATGCATTCTAAAAGTTTCTATAAAGCATTCTCCTTGCTCCCTAAGGAAAAACGAAAAGCTGTTTGGGCTGTTTACACATTTTGCCGGACTGTAGACGATATTGTGGATGAAGGATTGAATTCAGAAGAAGAACTTGAACAATTCAAAGTGGATTTCGAAGAATTTTTAACAGGAGCCTACGACAATGATAATCCAATGTGGGTAGCACTGGGTCATGTCTTTGAAAATTACGAGATGGACGTGGATGCGTTTTTCGGGTTGATTAGAGGGCAAGAAATGGATTTGACCATCCATCGCTATCGGACAATGGAAGAGTTGCTGAACTACAGCTATCATGTGGCCAGTACAGTTGGCCTCATGCTGTTGCCGATATTGGCTCCCGGTAAAACAGGTATCCTGAAAGAAGGCGCTATTTCACTTGGCTATGCCATGCAGATCACAAATATTCTGCGTGATATCGGCGAAGATCTGGAATTAGGCCGCATCTATTTGCCTGAAGAGATTATGGGCAAGTATGAATTGTGTGAAGATGAGCTCCGTTCCGGAATTGTCAGTCCTCAATTCATTGCGGTTTGGGAAGAATTGGCGGAAAAAGCCGAATTCCATTACAAAAAAGCATTTGAAACGATTCAGGATTATCCTTTGTCTTCAAGAGTCCCTGTTAAAGGAGCTGCACTTGTCTACCGTGAAATTCTTTTCACAATCCGTTCGAAGCAATACAATGTCTTCCGCGAAAAACATTATGTGCCCGAAGAGTCGAAACAAGCCATATTGGCTTGTTTGTAAAGAAAAAAGCGGAAGTGCCCGTCGGACCTGGGCGCTGGAGCTGGACAATAGAGAAAAGCGTCATCACCTATTGTCTTCTCTAAATACAAAAAGACAGCTTCATCATTTCGATGAAGCTGTCTTTTTGTATTTAGCGATTATCTTATTTGCTACATTCAAACCGCTCAAGACTACCATTGGCGAACCGCCGCCGGGGTGGCTGCTGCCGCCGACGAAATAAAGATTTTGAATATCGCGGCTGGCATTAGGAGGGCGAAGAAAGGCATCTTTCGGGCGGTTGGAAGAAGGGCCATATAAAGCTCCCCGGAAAGCGCCGAACTTATCCCGAATAAAAGCTGGAGTGAAGATTTTCTCTTCAGCGATATAACTGCGTACATCGATTCCGTAACTTAGAAGAAAGTCATAAATGCGTTCTTTATATGTTTCTGGATCAATCTGCAGCTGTCCTTCTTTAGTCAGTGCAGGTGCATTCACCAGAATAAACAGGTTGTCGCCATCAGGTGATACGCTTGGATCTGTATAGGAAGAGTTGCTGATATAGACGGTGGGCTCATCGCTGTATGCGGAAGCATCGAATAAATCGCTGAATTCCTTCTGGTAGTCTGAAGAGAAAAAGACGTTATGATGCTTCAGGGCATCAAGACGTTCTGTTAATCCGACCGTAATGACAAAGGCCGAAATAGATGGTTCAAAGGCTGCCACTTTGGCATCAGACAACGATGGGCGATGTTTTTCTTCGACCAAAGCGGGAAAGGCCGACAGCAAATCGCCGTTTAAAATGACCAGGTCAGCGTCGACCCGTGTACCATCTTTAAGCTCGATGCCTTTTGCCTGACCGTCATCAGTAAGTATTCTTGTCACTTCTTTTCCGGTTTGCAGAACAGCACCGGAATTTCTGGCAACAGCTGAGAAAGCTTTGGCAATACCTGTATTTCCACCTTTTGTGTAATAGACGCCTTCCACCAATTCCAGATAAGCAATCATGGAGAAAGTGGCAGGTGCCCGGTAAGGGGAGGATCCGATATAGGTGGCGTACCGGTCAAATGCCTGGACCAGCAAAGGATTTTTGAAATACCTTTGAAAAAAATGATGCATCGATTCTGCCGGACGGACCTGCAGCAAGGCGAAACCGAGAGAAGGAGACAAATAGTCGCGCCAGGACTGAAAGGTCACTGGGAAAAAATAGCGTTCAGAGAATTTATAAAGACGGCTAATTTCCTTGATAAAAGCAGGGTATCTCTCTGCGGCATGGGTGTCGAACTCCTGAAGCTGGTGAATCATTTTTTCCTGGTCAATGGTGAAATCGAATGCACTGCCGTCCCGGAAATGATTTCGGGTATGAACTTCCAAAGGCATAAAGTCCAAATAATCCTGTGGATTTTCACCAGTTTGGGCAATGACTTTTTCAAAGACAGCCGGCATTGTAATCGTGTTCGGACCGAAATCAAAAGTATAGCTCCCAAGTTCCACAGGCATCAGTTTGCCGCCGAGATGATCATTCTTTTCAAAAAGCTCTACTTCAAACCCTGCGTGGGCAAGCGTGACCGCGGAGGCAAGTCCGCCTAACCCGCCACCGACTATGACAATTTTTTTCATGAATAATGCCTTCCTTTCCATGAATAGGGCTGTTTTTTAAAGGATTTCCGCATCGATTCAACCAAAACTCCGAGCATCGCTGCTGCCTGGAGAGGAATCAGGAACGATAAGTACCAGCGCTGATTGGTGACCATATCCACATACCAACGCTGTGCTACTGTCAATGCGTAAGGGATCATCCATGAGTATAAACCATTAAATACTCCGTAAAGGGCCAAAAAAGGAGGAAGGATGTAAAAGGTTGAATAAAAAAGGATGAGCACACCTGCAAGAAAAGGTGACCGTCCGATGCCAGCGTAACTGTTCTTCAAAAACCCTTCCCATACTTCAGTGTTGGTGTCGTACATCCGGCATTTTACTGACATGGTGATATTCGCCAATACAACCTTATAGCCATGTGCTTTTATTTCCCGGGCAATATGGACGTCCTCGACCAGTGAGTTATAGACGGCCGCGTGGCCGCCGATTTTTTGATAGCTGTTTCTTTCAAACATCATCCACATGCCATTGGCGGCTGTCGCGGCTTTAAATTTCGTATAGTTGGCCAAAGCAATCGGCAAATGAAATAAAATAACAAAATGGAGCATCGGCACGAGCAGTTTGCTGAGAAAAGGAGCGACATCAAAAGCGGGGAAACCAGTCAATAAGTGTGCTTTTTTTCGCTCCATTAATGCCAGGGACTGTTCAATCGCTTTCGGCCGGAACCGCACGTCAGCATCGACAAACAATAAATAATCGCCGGAAGCGGCTTGCTGAAGCTGATGGCAGGCATGGACTTTACCGACCCATCCTTCGGGAAGTTCTTTACCCTGCAGGATCGTGAACCGGGAATCACCTTCGATTGTGCGCTCCAGCTCTTTTTGTGTGCCATCTGTTGATTGGTCATTTAAAAGGATAAATTCCATCTGGTCATAGGATGAATTCTTTAAGGATTTTATCAGGACTTCGACATTTCGCTCTTCATTCCGCATCGGCACGAGAACGGATACCAGGGGTCTTGCAGAAAGCTCCGGTTGCTTCGGCAACGCCGGAAGAAACAGGCGGTTGATGATGATCCAGCCTAAAAATGCCAGATGAATTCCGATATAAAGGGCCATAATTATTTCCCCCTTTTTCCGAGCGATTGAAACGCTTCACTGTTTTCGCTGATTACGGTACTCTTTAACGAATCTAGCTGTTCCGTACAAAGCTCTTGCAGGTAGAGGGTTTTTTCTTTACGGTTCAGATGTTCCAGTGTTTTTGTCGCTACCGGTGGATGTTGCTGGATCCACAGTTCAGGTTTTTGCTGATGGCCGAATGAATAATAGAAACTGAGAGGCACAACAGGTACTTCCGGACAATGTTCCATCAAGTAAGCCACTCCCGTCTGAAAATCGAGAGGGCGCGTTTCAAGGTGGAATTCATCCCCTTGGGGAAACAGAACCACGGACTTTCCTTGTTTCAATAAAGCTTCAGCGTACTGAAGTGAAGTCAGAATTTCTTTTGGTTTTTTTCGGTTGATGGAAAATGCGCCAAGGTAACGAAAATAGGAATGTTTTTTCAGTCCCTCTTCATGCATCATCATGTGTATATCGTGCCGCCAGACCGTGCGGTTCAAATAGAAAAACACAAGGCCGTCCCACCAGGAGCTGTGGTTTGCGATAAACAGCACCGGTTTCTCTGGAATGGTTTTTACTCCCTGGCCAAGTATTCGGGAAAAAGAAGAACGGATGAGCGGCGTTAAGTATAGATTAAAGCCGAATTCGAATAAACTGGATTTTTTCGCATCGATCATACCGGTTGCCTCTTCCAAGCCAGAGCGACAATCAAGACAGTTAAAGCAGTCGTCAATAGCACAGCCAGCCATAATCCGCCGATTGCTCCCAGCATGATAAACATAGCGATCATCAATACGTATAAAAGAAGCATCCGCTTTTCTGGAAGGTTTGAAGTAATCGTCAACGATTTTTTCTTCATCGTCAGGTCAATCACCAAATGCAGGACAAATGCCACAACGAACCAACCGAAAAAATTAGTCCAGGGAATATTATAGTAAAGTCCGGTATCCTCCCAAATCCAATACTGTTTTACTTGATAGGCGACCGGATCGATGATCAGATCAATGATCACTGCACCTATCCCCCCCACGATAGCGTAAAGTAAGCCACCGCCTGGAACAATCCAACGTGCCACCACATGGGTGGTGGCCATGACCATAAGCCAAGCGAAACCGATGGCAATAGGAACCCCAAATACGTTTGGCGCAAAACGGTCTGTGTAGTCATACGAGCCGAACAGAAAGCCGCTGTCTGCTCCTGCCCACTCGACAATGAATGTTGAGAAGAAGATAAGGACGCCGATTGACGCTCCGGGAATTGCACCGAAACGTTTCAGGAAGTATAGAAAGCCGAGCGTTCCGGCGAGTATGAGGAAGAATGCGTTTGCCCACTCCAGCCAGGAAGGCAGAAGGTCAAAGCCGACTAGGATAATTCCGCAAACATACCAAAAGATGAAAAGTTTGAATATCCGATTTTCCCACACAAAAAACAGCCCCTTAGATAATTTTCTTATACAAAGATTATACAGGAGTTGCGTCGAAATATGAAAACATGAGAGGCAGCTTCAGGCAACTATAAAGAAATGTAACGTTTCGAATTTACAAAATAAGGGGATAAATTCTTATGTCCATAAGTCTGCATAGTAGAAAATAATTAATAATAAAACCAATAATTTCAGACGAATAGGCTAGTTACTTAGAGTAAATTTCAAAAAAATGTTAAATTATTTTCAGCTTTATTTTTTCTTAAACCCTTTATTAGAAGGCTTTTGAATGGTTTTTTAAGTATTCAAAGAATCCGGTTAATATTGAATTTTCGGTAAACTATTGCAGGATTTCCTGCATGCTTGTATACTTTAGGAAGAGTATTTAAGTGTGTTCTTCAAGTGGAGGCGTTAATATGCAGGATTTACTGCGCAGTGTGTCAGATTCATATCCGGAATTTAGTTCGGGCCAGAAAAAAGTCGGAGATTTGTTTTTCAAAGAACCTATATTCCTGGCTTTCTCTTCTGCACTCGAAGTTGGCAGACGCGTCAACGTCAGTGAATCGACAGTTATACGCTGGACACAAAAACTGGGTTATAAAGGATATGCTGAATTTCAGCATGTCGTACAGCGGAAACTGGCGGAAGAACGGCTGGAAAAAGCGGAACAGAAAATAGTCGAACCTGCTGCCCAACAATCTTTTTTGATGAATTTGCTGGATGCCGATATTTCAACGATTGAGAAACTGAAAGAATCGATCAACGAAAAGGAACTTCTGCAGGTTGTCGATAAAATCAGTCAGGCTAACCGGATTTTCGTTACCGGCAATTTCTTCGATTACGGAATCGCCCATTGGTTTTCCAACTGGCTGAATCTTGCGCTTGATCACTCAGAAATGCTTTACCCTTCAACTGGAGAATATTACACACAGCTCTCCAAAATGGGCAAAGGGGATTTAGTCATTGCTTTCGTATTTCCCCGTTACACAAACCTGATCATCGATGCATTAAAAAGTGCCAAAGCACAAGGTGCGGATGTGGTTGTTTTGACTGATTCAACAGAATCTCCAGCTCTTGCCTATGCGGATTGTGCTCTTGCAGTGTCCGTGAATTCAAGTTTGAATATTGATTCCTACACCTCCGTCCATGCACTTTTGACATCGATCATGCGATTCATTTATGTCAAAGATCAAGAAAAAGTAAATGGCAATTGGGCAAAAGCAGAAGAAGTATACAAAGAGCGGAATCTTTTTATTTAAGCAAGCCAATGTATTGGGAAATTCCGAAACGCCTCGGCGATTTGGTCAAATAAAAACGAAAAGGGGAGAAAAAGATGAAAAAGAAATTATCATTTTTAAGTGTAGTTTTTTCCGCGGGAATGTTATTGGCAGCTTGTGGAGGGGATGACTCATCCAGTTCGGAAGAAGGATCAAGTACTGAGGGCGGAGGCAGCGATCTAAATTTGCTTGAAGAAGGTAAATTCACGACTGCATCAAGTGGTTTATACAAACCGTTCAGTTTTGAAGAAGGCGGAAATCTGGATGGATTTGATATCGATATCGGCAATGCCATTGCAGAAGAAATGGGGCTTGAGCCAAATCCGGTCACTACACCATTCGAAACCATCATTCAAGGGTTGAATACAAACCGCTTTGATGCAATTATCGGATCAATGTCTAAAACCGCTGAACGTGCGGAACAAGTCAGCTTTTCTGATCCATACTATTATTCAGGTGGAGCCATTTTCGTGCGTGAAGGAACTACAGATATCCAATCTGTAGAAGATTTGACGGATAAGAAAATCGGTGTAGTTGGTCAGACTACATATGATACGGTTGCTCAAGAATACACAGAAGACATCCAATACTATTCAAGTGACGTTGTTGCTCTGCAGGATTTAGCAATTGAAGGCCGCTTAGATGCTGTTATTACAGCAGACGTGGTAGGGTTTGAAGCGCAAAATGAAGGACTGGCAGTCGAAATGATCGGCGATCCGCTATGGGTCGAACAACCATCAATCGCCGTACGCAAAGATGATGAGGCATTGCTTGAGGAAATTAATAAAGCCTTGGATACTATCATCGAAAATGGAACTTATGATGAGATTTCACAAAAATGGTTCGGCCGCAATCTCCTCGACATAGATCTTGAAGGCGTTGAAGTTCTCGAATAATTTTTTGAGATAAAGAGGAGTGGAAGGTATGCCAGAGATAATTACAACAGTTTACGACGTATTTATGCGCACGTATCCTGGATTTTTAGAAGCGACCGTCGTTACCTTGCAATTGACAGCTATTGGTGTCATTTTGGGAACGGTTATCGGACTTGTTTTCGCGCTGATGAAAATCTCAGGTTCTAAAATTTTACAGGCCATTGCCAACATTTACATCACAATTATTCGCGGTACTCCGCTGATTGTACAGATTATGTTCCTGTACTTCGGGATTGTTGAACTTTATACAATGTCGAATTTCTGGGCCGGCGCTATAGCGCTCGGTGTCCATAACGGTGCTTATATCGCGGAAATTTTCCGGGGCTCAATCCAGGGTATTGATCCGGGACAGCGGGAAGCCAGTATGTCGCTGGGTATGGACCGCCGCCAGACAATGAGCCGAATCGTTTTTCCACAGGCTTTACGCCGTTCGATTCCGCCGCTTGGCAACCAGTTCATCATTACATTGAAAGATTCATCACTTGTTTACATCATCGGGGTAGCGGAAATCTTCTCACTTGGAAACCGTGAAGCCGCACAATCTTACCAGCCATTTGAATCATTTTTGGTTGTTGCGCTCTACTACCTGGTGCTCGTAATGATTTTCACATTCCTATTGCGTTTGTATGAAAACAAACTCGATGTCGACAGAGCCTAAGGAGGGACTAACATGATTATTGGTGAAAACATTCATAAATCCTTTGGTGACCTCGAGGTACTGAAAGGTGTAGACCTTCATGTCAAACCCCAGGAAGTGGTTGTACTTGTCGGAGTCAGCGGCTCCGGAAAAAGTACGCTTCTCAGATGCTTTAATTTCCTGGAAATGATCAATGACGGAAAAATTACGATTGATGGCCATACGGTCAATCCGAAAAAGGATAATTTAACGAAAATACGTGCCGAAGTCGGCATGGTATTCCAGCATTTCAACTTGTTTCCTCATAAAACGGTACTGGAGAACGTCATAGAAGCTCCAATCACCGTCAAAAAGATGAAGAAAGAAGCGGCTAAGAAGCTGGGAACAGACTTGCTGGAAAAAGTAGGCCTGGGTGATAAAGCCAATGTCTACCCGAGCAAACTTTCTGGTGGGCAAAAGCAGCGCGTTGCGATAGCACGTTCGCTTGCCATGCAGCCAAAAGTTATGCTGTTTGACGAACCGACTTCTGCACTCGATCCCGAACTTGTCGGAGAAGTGCTGCAGGTTATGAAGCAGTTGGCTGAAGAAGGAATGACTATGGTCGTCGTCACCCATGAAATGAAGTTCGCCAAAGAAGTGGCGGATCGCATCATCATGATTGATGAAGGCAAGATCATTGAATCGGCAGATCCGAAGAATTTCTTTGAAAATCCGCAAAATGAGCGAACCAAGCAATTTATTCAGCTGGTCGAATAATCAGTCGCCATGCGGGATGAAAATACTAGGTGAAAAGGAAGGAATCGGTTCAAAGGAACTGATTCCTTCTTTCTTGTGGTATTTAACGTTTGCTGAGGAGGAATTTGGTTAAGTTATATAGTAATGGGAAAACTTGAGGAGGCAGAAGGGATGAAAATCAAAGAGATCATGACGACCGATGTCGAAACGTGTATGCCCGAATCAACGCTCCAGGAAGTTGCCTTAAAAATGCGGGAAATCAACGTGGGGTCTATTCCGATTTGTGAGGATGACCGTTTGGTTGGAATTGTTACTGACCGAGATATTGTCGTCCGCGGCTTGGCTGAACAAATACCTAGTGAGGCGCCTATTTCGGAAATTCTGTCAGCGGAAGTCGTTACGGGAACTGTAGACTTGACTGTTGAAGAAGCGGCTGAGATGATGGCCACGCATAAGATCCGCAGATTGCCTATCGTGACAGGAGAACAAGTAATCGGCATTGTTTCATTGGGGGACTTGGCAATAAGGGACGTTTCAGCAAACCATTATGCAGAGAATACCATTATTGAAATCTCGGAAGTGGAATAATAATAATCAAAAAAGCCGATTCGCAGTGAATCGGCTTTTTGAGGGAGTTTATTCAGCTTTTTCGATAAGAGAAGCAGAAATCATAGGCATCTCTTCTTCGGCCTTGCCTTCAAAAATGCCATCTGCTGTAATGCGGTCTCCGACTTCAACTGGAGTTTCCGCCATATTCCGAACATAAACCTGGCTTTCGCCATCTCCTACAATGAAGGAAGGAAAAGCGATGTCATCTGCCAGTTCTTCAACTGTTCCTTGAATCGATACGCCTGCGCCTTCTTCAACGTTTCCGGAAGACAGTTCATCAAAGCTTACAAATTCTGCATTCTCAGCTTCTTCTGGGGCCGTAGGATCCAACTCTCCTTTTGGAGCAGTCACTTCTGTCTGGGTTTCTTCTGTAACATCGGGTGCTGTCCCTCCGCAAGCAGTTAATAAAAAGACCAGACTCACTGGAATTATAAATTTATACATAAACTCACACTCCTTAATAAATACGGTTAATTGACTTTACCCTTTACCGAATGCTTCCTAACACGGCCGGCGAAGTTGCGGTTTTCTTTTCATTTCCCCGTGTTCAGTGTATGGTGTGGAAAAGGGGTGAGGTGAAGAGATGGAATTGATTGAAACACCCAATCTGCTGGAAGAGAAAAACAAACATATTCATAAAGCGTTAAGTTTCGGCAAAACCAAAGTCGTGAACATGCAATTGCAGACAGGCGAAAAGATTGCAGAGCACGATTCAGCAGCTGATGTGGTCATTATTGTACGGAGCGGAAAAGTCTCATTTAATGTGGAAGGACAAACGGTGGAAGTTACACCTGATACCATTCTGCATCTGAATCCGAAAGAAAAACACAGCCTGACTGCAATTGAGCCAAGTGATTTGTTGGTTCTTCAAATTACTTCATGAAAAAAGCTCACGCTGAGAAAGCGTGAGCTTTTTTCATGGGGTTGAGCTGCTTCCGCTTTTCTTGTTGTCCAGCTCCAGCAGCCAGTCCCTCGAGTCGCTTCAGTTTTACCGAAAATGGCAAACAACGCCATTACCGGTAAAGCTTCCAACGCTTGTCGGAGCTAAACGGCTGCTTTCGCTTTTCTTGTCACCATTCAAAGTCTTCTGGATACTCCGCTTGGACAGTGATTTCATGTATCGACTTTTTATGGGGGGCAGCGGCAGCTAGAACCTGGTTGCGGAAGGCGGTATAGTCCTGGTCCTGCACTGCAATTTTCATGGCAATGGCAGAAAGGCTTTGTTCCCGCTGCTGTTTGGTCATGCCGATGTATTTCAGGTTTAAAAAGTCTACGTATTGGATGGCATAGTCATTAACGGTAACCGGCTGGTTAAAGGATTTCAGGACCATACCGAACTCCTCTTGAGGAACGTGCCCTTGCAGGCAGTCGAGTACCAAAGACTGGAAGCGGGAAATGACCGGTAAATGGGTGTCCCACAGCGGAAATTGTTTTTCTTCCTGGTAGAACTTAACAAAATCCTTCAAGGCAATAACCGCATATATCAATTCCGGCCAAAGAATTTCGGTTGAAAAGTAAATATTCTTATCAGGAGCGATAAAGCCATGCTGTTTCATCGTATGATCGTGAAGACCATTGAAAACGAAATCAACATTGCGGTCGCCTTGAGCTGCATGGCGGATTTCATAGGAAATGCCTAGAATCCGCATCCGGGATCCCTCATAACCGTAATACTGGTCTTCTTGCCCGATGACTCTGTAGATCGCCTGGTTCAGTTCATCCAAATCGAAATAGTCACCGCTGATTTTAACACCTGTATGGTTTGGCGTGCTTTTCATGGTCAACATGGCAATGTCCTCCTCAGCGTTTTGGTGTGTAATCGAGTTCAGCAAACAACTCGGTGCGTTCAGCATCGGTTAAATCGCGCCATTCACCCACAGCAAGATCTCCGAGCAGTATGTTCATGATGCGGACCCGTTGTAGAGCTCGGACTTCATAGCCGAGTGCTGTGCACATGCGGCGGATCTGCCGGTTCAATCCCTGCCGTATCGTCAGTTTAAAGGTATAAGTGGAGAGCTTTTCGGCTTTCGCCGGAAGGGTCTTTGTATCGAGTATTTCCACCCCTTCCTCCATTTTTGCCAAAAATGATTCAGTGATCGGCATATCGACTTTGACGATATATTCTTTTTCATGCTCATTTTCAGCACGAAGAATTTCGTTGACGATGTCTCCATCGTTGGTTAATAGAATCAGGCCTTCTGAATCTTTATCGAGGCGGCCGATATGAAAAATGCGTTCGGAGTGGTTGACGAAGTCGACAATATTTCCTTCGATATGGCGTTCGGTCGTACTGGTGATGCCAACTGGCTTATTCAAAGCCAAATAAACATATTGCTGTTTCGGCTGTTCAATAACTTTTCCATCTACCTGGACTGTATCTCCAACTTCGACTTTACTGCCGAGTTCGGCAGGCTTTCCATTGATGGCCACACGTCCCGCTTCGATGAACTTATCGGCTCCGCGGCGGGAAGTGATGCCTGTTTCGCTTAAAAACTTATTGATTCGCATAATAAATTCCTTTCAATTCCGTATTTCCAGTTCTCGTTCTCATTATACATGAACTATAGGATGAATAAAAAATTTCGGTGTTCTACAGTTGCAATTTTTAGATTAGTTTGACAATATAGAAGGGAAGCTGTTATTGATGCGCCAAGGGGTATTGATTAAATGTAAGCGCGTACATAATGGTAAAAAGAAAAAGGGAGAGATGAGAATGGTCTATGCAATGCCAAACACGGAAGGTTCGAAAGTTACGTTTAAAGATAAGTACGAAAACTTTATAAATGGGGAATGGAAAGCGCCGGTAAAAGGCCAATACTTTGAAAACGTGTCACCGGTCACGGGCAAGAAGTTTACGGAAATCGCCCGTTCGACTGCTGAAGACGTGGAGTTGGCGTTGGACGCAGCGCATGCAGCCAAAGATGCCTGGGGGAAAACGTCGGTCACGGAACGGGCCAATGCCCTGTTGAAGATTGCGGACCGGATGGAACAGAACCTGGAAATGCTGGCCGTTGCGGAAACGTGGGATAACGGCAAAGCCGTGCGCGAAACCTTGAATGCCGATCTGCCATTGGCCATTGACCATTTCCGTTATTTCGCCGGCGCGATCCGTGCGCAGGAAGGGTCACTGAGCCAAATCGATAACGATACCGTCGCGTATCATTTCCACGAGCCGCTTGGTGTGGTCGGACAGATCATCCCGTGGAACTTCCCGATCTTGATGGCGGTCTGGAAATTGGCCCCGGCTTTAGCTGCCGGCAACTGTGTGGTATTGAAACCCGCAGAACAGACACCGGCAAGCATTTTGGTGCTGGCTGAATTGATCGGCGATATTCTGCCGCCGGGCGTACTGAACATCGTCAACGGTTTTGGCCTTGAAACCGGCAAGCCGCTTGCTTCGAGTCCGCGCATCAGCAAAGTCGCATTTACCGGTGAGACGACGACTGGGCGTATGATCATGCAATACGCTTCCCAGAACCTGATTCCGGTCACGTTGGAACTGGGAGGCAAATCACCGAACATTTTCTTCAAAGACATCATGGACCAGGACGATGCGTTTCTGGATAAAGCCATTGAAGGATTTGTCATGTTCGCCTTGAACCAAGGGGAAGTCTGTACCTGCCCGTCCCGTGTACTGATTCAAGAGGACATTTATGACGAATTCATAGAACGTGCACTAAAACGCGTAGCGGCCATCAAAACCGGGAACCCGCTTGATCCGGAAACGATGATGGGTGCGCAGGCTTCCACGGAACAGATGGAAAAAATCCAGTCCTATTTGGACATCGGCAAACAAGAAGGCGCCAAAGTGCTTGCAGGCGGTGACCGCAACATGTTGGATGGAGAGCTTTCCGAAGGCTTCTACATCCAACCGACTGTATTTGAAGGGCATAACAAGATGCGCATTTTCCAGGAAGAGATCTTTGGTCCGGTCGTATCTGTGACAACGTTTAAAACAAAAGAAGAAGCACTTGAACTGGCAAACGATACTTTATATGGTTTGGGCGCCGGAATTTGGACGCGCGACACCAATACGGCTTACCGTTTTGGCCGCGGCATCCAGGCAGGGCGCGTATGGACGAACTGTTACCACCAGTATCCGGCCCACGCCGCGTTCGGCGGTTACAAAATGTCCGGATTCGGCCGTGAAAACCATCTCATGATGCTCAATCATTACCAGCAGACGAAAAACATGCTGGTCAGCTACAGCGAAGACAAGCAAGGATTCTTCTGATCCCAAGGAATAACCAACCCACAGGAATTTCGAAGATTACCGGAAAGTAGGGATAGCAATGGTCGAACGCGTAATTGCGACAGATGCTGCTATTGAATTGATTCAATTGCTCAAGGAAAAGCACGGTCCGGTCATGTTTCACCAATCAGGGGGCTGCTGTGATGGCAGTTCCCCGATGTGTTATCCTGAAGGCGACTTGTTTATCGGAGATCAGGACATTCTGATGGGCGTCATCGGGGACAGCAAATTCTATATGCACAAGAACCAATTCGACTACTGGAGCCACACGCAATTGATCATTGATGTCGTGCCAGGGCGAGGCGGAATGTTCTCTTTGGAAGGAGTCGAAGGCAAGCGATTCCTGACAAGGTCACGTGCTTTCACTCCGGAAGAGGCCAAGGAACTACAGGAACAGGTTTAAAGGAAACCGGATGCTGATGCATCCGGTTTTTTTAATTCCGATACCTATTGAAAAGGTATAGAAAACCTAGATGAATCAAGGGGTGAAGATAGAATTCATGCTGGGAAAATGGTATAATTGCAGCATGAAAGGTGGTCATACAGTTGACGAAATTAGTGAACCGAGTTTCCCATGAACAAGCCAATCACGCGATTTCCTGCGCTTCACATTCTCTTGTTACGGAGGGGTTTGATGTAACAAATGAGGATGAGAATTTCGTTCGGTCGGTATTGACTGGTGAACGGACGGAGGCACAATTCCATCAGGCCATCAAAAGGAAGTTCGATGTCTAAGTATCAGCATACTTCAATGTATTGCTATCCTGGAACTGATGTATTGATCAATTTGTTTGATGTACAGGACGAAGAAAAACTGAAGGAGCTGGAGAAAGTCTATACTCTGTTCCGCCTTTCGGAACTCCAGTTGCAGAAACCGGCAGATCCTGTGGATGCGAAGGCATTTTTAGCCATTCATCGATACTTGCTCCAGGATGTCTATCCATTTGCTGGAGAGTTGCGGCAAGAGATGATTTCAAAAGGTTCTTCATCTTTTGCGCATCCGAAACACATTGAGACGCATCTCATGAAAATTTTTGAAGAACTGAAAGCAGAAAATTACTTAAAAGACTTGCCGCGAAATGGGCTGATTTCCCAGCTTGCCTATTTTCTGTCTGAGTTGAATGCCCTTCATCCTTTTCGGGAAGGCAATGGTCGCAGCATCCGTGAATTTGCGCGTCAGTTGCTCTTGAATGCAGGATATCGGCTGGATTGGGAAAAAGTACTGGAACCTGCAGAGATCATCAATGCTTTTGTCGATTCATTCAATAAAGACAACAACCGTCTGGAAAGGCTGTTGGATGAAATCATTACGCGGTAAAAATGCCAGCTGCTCAAAGAGCGCTGGCATTTTACGTGCTTTCTGGTGCCGGCTGAGTGCGAAGCCAGTCAATTCCAAATTCGACCAGAGGTTTCATTTCCGCAAGACGGATTTGGGCTTGTCCGAGCGATCCTTCGACAATGTTGCCAGGAAAGGCTTTCGCAATTTCCGGAAAACGATCCGAATCCATTTCTACGCAGTCGTAGGTCTGCCAGACCCTTTTTCCGTCGAGCAAAATAGCGGCGCCTTGTGGAGAAGTGACGCGGTGTTCCTGAACAAATTCAGCATAATGGAGAGCGGTGCATGAATCGAAACCGACGCCGATCAACAGAATTTTTACATGTGCCTGCATCATTTTTGCGAGTGGGGAGCGTTTGCCGAAGGAATCGTCAATCGGCTGTTCACTCATCCAATCGGCTGCCTGTCTGCCCCATGCGATAAAGGAGTGGGATGGATGCGGGCTTCGGATGGTCAACGGATGACGATGGAAACATTCCGCGATTTTTCCCATTCCGCGCATTCCACTTAAAAAAGGATCGAACGCAGGAAGTTCATCACGGATCGGCTGATGCCAATTTTCAGGGACCGGAGGCTCCATCCAGTAAACAGGGTCTGAGTTGTCTGCAGACTGTGCGGGCATAATTAATGTGCCCGCATCAGTGACAGTCTCCATTAAAGCTTCCACGACGGCTTGAGCGCCTCCAGCGACCCATCCCATGGACTTTAGTGAAGAGTGGACCATCAATGCGTCTCCAGAAGTGATGCCAAGCTGATGAAGCTGGCGTTTTAATGTTTCTTTCGATTGGAATTCAGGTGTGTTTAAAATATTCAATAACTCTGACATAAAGTATCCCTCCGATTTCACTATATTATAAAGGAAAGCCTGTTGTTTTGGGAAACCTCTGTCGACAGGGCAAATGAGAAAGGAATGAAGGCAATGGAAGCAAGATTTATGAAAGAATCCAGAACAATTCAAACGAAATTGGTGCTCCCTCCGGACACCAACCACATGGACTCCATATTCGGCGGAAAAGTATTGGCTTATATCGATGAGATCGCAGGAATTACAGCGATGAAGCATGCACGCCGCAAGGTAGTGGTGACAGCATCAATCGACTCGGTGGATTTTTTATCTTCGGCACGGGTCGGAGATGTATTGGAGCTTGAAGCGAACGTCACTTCAACGGGCCGGACATCTATGGAAGTATATGTTCGGGTAAAATCACAAAACCTGCAAACCGGGGAAGAAAAACTGACAACGGAATCATTCTTGACGATGGTAGCAATGGGGGACGACGGGAAACCGACTCCTGTGCCGGCTGTAGTGCCGGAATCCGAAGGGGAAAAGCTGTTTTTTGAAACAGCGCCCGCAAGACGTGAACACCGGAAAAATCGAGTGAAAACACCAAGATGATAAAAAGGTGCATGGATGTTTGTCCATGCACCTTTTCTATCTTCCGACTGATTCCTTGGAATTGACGTTTTCCAGCGCATTGCCCGGTTCGCTGCTTATGACCGACAGGCTGCCGTCTGTTTCCAAAACGACAGCTGCCACTTTTTCAGTAGAACCTGAGCCGGAATTTCGGATAGCCTGCAAAATTTCAATTTCTTTGATCCGTTCTTTTTCATTGCACTTCTTATAAATTGGCCATTTAGAAACAACAGGCGTGGTTCCGATTTGATGACGTTATTGAACCAGTCGGAATGGACAGCAAGAAGGGTAATGACATACTGCAATAGAATCAGTAGAGCGAATGCAGTCAGCCCTTCAAGCAGGCTGATGCTGCTGTCCAGTAGAATAGTAGCCAATGTTGATCCTAAAGCCACCGTCACGACTAAATCAAAAGCGTTTAATTTAGTCAACGTGCGTTTACCGGAAATGCGCAGAAAAATGACTAATCCGACATAAGCGAAAAAACCGACTGTAGCAATGCGAATAAAGCTGTCGAGGGTAATTTTGAACATTTTTCTCCTCCTTCTGAAAAGGATTTTGATAATTTTATCCACATGTTGATAAGTTTTATTTATTCTTAAATATCAACAAAATTCAAATATCTTATCCACATAGCACACATTATTTGTTGGTTTATTGTGCATAAGCATAAAAATATGGAGTTTCTTATGAAAAAATGCAGGATTGTGGACAGTTCTGCCGTTACTCGTTATGATTCCCTGTAAAGTTATCAACAAACGCCAAAAGCTTAAATCGTTAAACCTCTTCATAGTTTCGGTAGGAAAGAGATCCATCATCTGAATTTCAGTTGGGAGTGGTTGAGGATGGCATCGTTCTTGAACGTACTTTGCCTTTTGGGTCTGTTGGTTTTCGCAGCAGGAATCGCTCTGTCTTTGCTGACGCTGGCCAATTTTGTTTTCGGCTTTACCGACGGTTTATGGCTGCGTATCTACTTCATACGCTTTTATTTATTTTTGGCGGTTTCCGGTATTCTGTTGTACATCCTCATTACATTCCGAAGAAAAGACGATGAAAAAAAGGAGTAGCCGAAGCTACTCCTTTTTGCTGCTTTAGCAGTCATGAAGGAAAAATCCTTCAAGCTGGTTAAAGCTTATTTTTTTGCTAGCAATTCTTCGAAATAAGCTCCGAATTCTTTTGAACGCTTCAAGATTGTGCTTGAAGACACGCCGAATTTTTCGCTTAAATCTTTTGCAGATAGCATAGGGCCTTTGATCAGCTCATGGTCCTGCAGGAATCTCCAATATCCGGCTACAAGAGCTTCCGGTTTTTGGACAGTCGGCTGCTGGCTGACAAGATAGCTGTTCAAGATGCTTGTAACATTGCTGACGGTCTCTTCATCAAAATCCGCCTGCTCAATATGCTTATCAAGTTCTGCCATAACAGAATCGTGTTCAGGAGAAAGCTGAATGCTTTCTTCTACACTTCCAGTTGAATACTTAACGATTTGTTCGACAACTGCTAAGTAGTTGTCACGCAGGTAGCTTTCATCCTGCGAAGCATTTTCAGAAGCGATTTGAGCTTTCAACTGCTCGAAGAACGGTGCGAATTCACCGACAACCGTCAAATAACCGTTGAGGAATAGTACACCTTTTTCCCCCACGCGAGAGTCTGGAAGCAGGATGGCCAATAAGCCTTGCCCGTTTTCCATATCTGTTGGAGGCTGATCGGCCATTTCAAGTGTTTCGCCTGTAAAGACATCGGTGAACTGTGCTTTTTCCACATCTCCCTTAACATATTGGCCAAGGAACACTTTCACGTCTTTCCAGTCTTCCAGCACTTCTTTGGTCGAAGGACGCTGGGCAAGTTCGATTTGTTTCGCTAAGAATTCTTCCCATAGTTCGGGTTTTTTCATGAACAGGAAGTTTTCGATTACGAAAGCCTGTGCATCGTTTTCAGCCATTGATTGCATCAAGCGTGGCTGCCATTCTTGTTGAAGTTCGCGGAATTCTGCAAGTTGTTCCTGGTTTGGATTTTCCGAGAAGAACTGTTGGCGTACTTTGAACAGTTCATCATTCACCAAATCATTGATGGATACAGTTTGCTGTTTTCCGTGACATTTTTTGTATTTTTTGCCGCTGCCACATGGGCATGGATCATTTCTTCCTACCATTCTAATCACCTACATTTTTTATTGAGTGTAACATAAAATTGCGATACGCTCAAAAGTCTGACGATTCAGACGGGAATCGGACGTATGAAAAAGGGTGTAAGGCTGCTGATGCTGTACCGAATAAGGAGTTGGGCAACAGACAATTCGGACTGGAAAAATCTTAAACACTTTTGGGATTCATTAGATATTAGAGAATCGAAAGTATGCACAAATTGGCATGCGTATTATAATTAAGAAAGAATAAGCAGGAGCAGGAGGGGACGATGTGTTTGAAGATCCGGTAAAAGAGTTTATTTCCTGGATGCGGGTCATCTTTTTGACTGTGCTTATCGTCTTGGGATCACGGTATTTTCTGTTTGAACCGGTAGCTGTCCATGGAGAATCCATGATGCCCACGTTCGAAGAAAATGACAAAGTCATGCTTTTTAAGATTCATACGATAGAAAATTTTGACATGATCGTCTTCAAAGCACCCAATGGCGTCAATTTCATCAAACGGGTAATCGGTGTTCCAGGAGACCGCATTTCAATGAAAGACGATCAGCTGTATGTGAACGGCACTCCCCAAGCGGAACCTTATTTGGATAAGAACCGGAAAGCGGCGGAGCAAGAAGGATTGATGCAGCTGACTGAAGATTTCCAGGAATTTGTCGTACCTGCCGAATCTTATTATGTATTAGGGGATAACCGCTTAAATAGCATGGATTCCAGGGTTTTGGGTTTTATTTCTAAAGACTCAGTCCTTGGTGAAGTGAAAATCAGGTTGTCGCCTTTCGAGCATATCGGTTTTGTGAAATGAATCAGATGTGGACAATCTTCTCAATTTTTAAAAGGACAGCAGCCCCGTATTGGGACGCTGTCCTTTATGCACTCTAAAATAATTTCAAAGCTTCGATGCGATTGACCGCTTCAATGATGCGGGTTTCATCAACCAGTAATCCGACACGGACAAAACCTTCTCCAACATCGCCGAAACCACTGCCTGCCGCAACTGAAATATCTGCTTTCTCAAGAAGGAAGTCGGCAAATTCCACGCTGGTGAAACCTTCTGGAACCGGCAGCCAGGCAAAGAAAGAGCCTTGTGGTGCTTTGATGTCCCAACCGATCCGCGCGCATTCAGCCACCAGGACGTTGCGGCGTTTTTCATAAAGGCCGACCAATTCATCTACGCATTGCTGGTCGGCATTCAACGCCTCTGCCGCAGCCAATTGGACGGCAGGGAACAAACCGGCGAAAAAATGGTCCTGGATCAAGTTCAAGGCTTCAATCATTTTGGAATTGCCAACAGCAAATCCGATGCGCCAACCTGCCATGTTGTAAGTCTTCGATAAAGTGTACATTTCGATGCCAACTTCTTTGGCCCCTTCGGATTGAAGGAAACTGACCGGTTTTTTTCCGTCAAACCCGACCGCTCCATAAGCGAAATCATGGACAACCGCAATGCTGTTGTCCTTGGCGAATTTGACTGTCTCATCAAAGAATTCTTTAGTCGCTACTGCACCGGTCGGATTGTTCGGGTAGTTCAAATACATCAGTTTGGCGCGTGAGCGGATGCTTCCAGTCAACTCGGCATAATCCGGCAAATAGCCATTTTCCGGATTCAGCCTCATCAGCTCATACCCAATATCTGCAAGCGGGGCTCCCGACAGGTAATCCGGATAACCGGGATTCGGCAGAAGTAATAGATCATCTGGATCCAACAAAGCCAAGGGCAGCTCAACGAGCCCGATTTTTGTTCCTGCCAAGATTGCAACTTCGAGGTCAGGATCGATATCCACACCATACTCGCGTTTGTAAAAATTCACAGCGGCTTGACGCAGTTCCGCTATGCCGCGAAAAGGTGAATATTTATGCGTTTTTGGATCGGCTGCAGCGGTTTGCAGGGCTTTGATAATATGTTCGGGCGTCGGCTGGTCGGGATTGCCTTGGCCAAGATTGATGACATCGCGTCCTTCAGCGATTGCTTTGCTTGTTTTGGCCACCAGTGAAGCGAAAAACTGCGTGGGTAAGTTTTGGAGCCGTTTTGAAAAGTCCATGTGATTCTCCTTATTTTCGAAATAATTGCACTTCTACTTCAAATCTTATAGAGTTGAAGGTAACTTGTCTAGTGGAGGAGAAACGAATGAAAATTGCATGCGTTCAAATGGATATCGCTTTTGGTCAGCCGGAATTGAATTATCGGAAGGTCCTGGATTATTTAACGGAAGCGGCCAGCAATGGAGCGGAGACGATCGTCTTGCCTGAAATGTGGAATACAGGATATGCATTGACCGAACTGGATACATTGGCAGACAGCACAAACCGGACAGTGGAATTGCTCAAAAGTTTTGCGAAAGAGCATAAAGTCAATATTGTGGGTGGCTCTGTTTCGACTGAAAAAAACGGAGGATTCTATAATACGATGTACGTTGTCGACAAAGACGGCGGGCTGGTTTCGGAATACGATAAAGCCCATCGTTTTTGTTTAATGGATGAACATATCCATCTTGAAGAAGGCGATACACTTGGCACATTCGAATTGGATAATCAGACATACGGAGGCGTCATTTGTTACGATATCCGTTTTCCTGAATGGATCCGTGCCCAGGCGCTGAACGGTGCAAAACTTGTATTTGTATCAGCGGAATGGCCCGAAGCGCGGATTGATCATTGGCGCATCTTGTTGCAGGCACGCGCCATCGAAAACCAAATTTTTATTGTCGCCTCGAACCGTATCGGCAGTGATCCAAACAATGAATTCGGCGGCAGCACGATGGTGATCGCCCCCTGGGGAGAAGTTCGTTTGGATATGAAGAAAGAGGAAGGCATTGGTTATGCAGAAATCGATTTGGATGAAGTAGAGGAAGTCCGGAAGCGCATTCCGGTATTCGCCGATCGCCGTGAGCAATTGTACGAAAAATTCAAAAAGTAGATTGACACTCGCTGGGGATGCCTGTAACATAAAATTCAATTAAATAACTTAAACTTATCAAGAGAGACTGAGGGACAGGCCCTGTGACGTCCGGCAACCCCCGATTGGGAAGGTGCCAAATCCAACGGAATCCAATGTTCCGAAAGATAAGTCGAGAAACTAAATTTTTCGATGCTTCTTTCTTGATGAAAGAGGCATCTTTTTATTGGCGGGAGGAAGCTATGATACAGATTGAGAAATTGACGAAAACTTACACAACTAAGCATGGCACCGTCACTGGAGTGGATAATGTTTCATTGGAAATCGGAAAAGGTGAAATTTTCGGCATCGTCGGCTATTCAGGTGCCGGCAAAAGTTCGCTGATCCGTTGCATCAACTTGCTTGAACGGCCGACTTCCGGCAGCGTCACAGTAGATGGCAATGATTTGACCAAACTAAACAGTGAAAAATTGAGAAAAGCCCGTTTGAAAATCGGCATGATTTTTCAGCATTTCTACCTGATCAGCCAAAAGACGGTGTACGAAAATATCGCTTTTGCGCTTCGGGCTGCAGGCACTCCATCTAAAAATCTGAAAGGCCGCGTGGAAGAATTGTTGGAAATGGTCGGTTTATCAGATAAACGCGATGTTTATCCAGCTCAATTGAGCGGTGGACAGAAACAGCGTGTCGGCATCGCACGGGCATTAGCCAACAATCCGGCCGTTTTGTTATGTGATGAAGCAACATCGGCACTGGATCCGAATACCACATTGTCCATTTTGCGTTTATTGAAAGACATCAATCTTAAATTGAACATCACAATTGTACTGATTACGCATGAAATGAATGTCGTCAAGGAAATCTGTGACCGCATGGCCGTCATGCAAGGTGGCCGTGTCATTGAAGAAGGTCAGGTCTACGACATTTTTGCAGATCCTCAAAAGGAATTGACCAAGGAATTCATCTCCAGCGTTGTCTCTTTCAATGTTCCGGAACACTTGTTGAGTGAATTTACGGGTACAGTAGTGAAAGTGTTGTTCAAAGGGGGAGTGGCCGGAGAAGGCGTAATTTCCGATATGCTGCAGAATTATCCGGTCAAAGGAAACTTTTTGCATGGAGCGATTGAGTATATTCAGGAAAGGCCGCTTGGCGTTTTTATCATGGAGTTGAAAGGGACTTCTTCTGACGTCATGGATGCATTGAAGTATATGGAAAGCAGATCGGCAATTGTGGAGGTGATTCCGAATGGGCGTTGAATGGGGACGAATTATTGAATTATGGCCCGAAATACAGACTGCTTTTTTTCAGACACTGACAATGATCGGGATTTCCTTGGCAGTGGCTTTGATTGTCGGCCTTCCTTTGGGAATTTTGCTGTTCATTACAGACCGCGGCTTATTTCTTGAAAACCGGCCGGTCAATGCTGTGATTGGTTTTATCGTCAATATTGTGCGTTCTATTCCGTTTATCATTTTGTTGGTGGCACTTATCCCGCTGACGAAACTTATTACAGGAACAACCATTGGCCCGATTGCGGCGAGTGTGTCCCTATCGGTTGCGGCGATTCCGTTTTTCGCACGTATTGTGGAAAACTCACTGCGTGAAATCGATAAAGGCGTCATTGAGGCAGCGATTGCCGTGGGTGCCACACCATGGATGATCATCAAAGACGTTCTGCTGCCGGAAGCGAAAGCAAGCATTATCCAGGGGGTGACATTGACCATCATCAGCCTGGTCGCCTATTCTGCGATGGCAGGCGTAGTAGGCGGCGGAGGCATTGGAGATTTGGCCATCCGCTTCGGCTATTACCGCTACGATAATACGATCATGATTGTTACTGTTGTCATTTTGATTGTGTTGGTCCAATTGATTCAACAAGCTGGCGACTATACGGCGAAAGCCATCGATAAACGATAAGGGGAGAATGACATGAAAAAATTAGGATTTATTTTAGCAGCAAGCGCATTGGCTTTGGCAGCATGCGGCAGTGGAGAAGAAAGCGGCTCTGAAGGAACTGGAGGAGAAGCTTCGAAGGACATTAAACTAGGGGCTACTGCAGGTCCATACAGCGACATGCTGAGCAAAGCTATTGTGCCTGGACTTGAAGAAAAGGGTTACACAGTGGAATTGGTGGAGTTCAGCGATTACATTCAGCCGAACGTAGCACTTGATGGTGGCGATATTGATGCCAACCTGTTCCAGCACACGATTTACCTGGAAAACTTTGAAAAAGAGAATGGCATGGACCTATCCGCACTGATTACGGTGCCAACAGCGCCTATGGGCCTCTACTCGAACCAATACGATTCTTTGGAAGCAATTGAGGATGGAGCAACCATTGCGATTCCGAACGATCCGGTCAACGGTGCACGTGCTTTGCTGATGCTGCAGGATGAAGGCTTAGTCGAGTTGGATCCGGAAGCTGAAGTGCTGCAGGCGTCCGAAAGAGATGTTATTACAAATGAGAAAAACTTGGAATTTCAGCCGATCGAAGCAGGCCAATTGCCGCGGGCAGTTGATGGTTCTGACTTGGCGGCTGTACCCGGAAACTTTGCAATAGCTGCTGAAATGGATCTATTGGATGCATTGGCACTTGAAAACATGCCGGACCAATACCGCAATGTAGTGGCGGTCAATGCAGAAAATGAAGACAGCGAATTGGCAAAGGATTTAGTGGAAATTGTGGAATCGGCTGAATTTGAAGCAGTCATTGATGAAGAATTTGAAGGATTCGGCAAGCCGGAATGGATGGCTGAATAAAATTTCCGATACAGAAAGCCGCTCCAGCGAAAAAATCTGGAGCGGCTTTCTTACGATTAGTCAATAGATTATATTCAACTATAAAGCGATTCTTTTGAGATTTTCTCTCTTCG
>NZ_JADHDZ010000021.1:0-364 GCF_016820615.1 Planococcus beijingensis | reverse complement strand
GCTGCTTAACTTATCTTGAAAAGCTTTAGAAGTTACAATTTTATCTACTAATTTATCAAGGGTGCCATAACATTTTTCTACTTCAGGCAAGTGATAAAATGTGCTCGTTGTTTCAAAGTTGTTAATTGCCCTATCTTCTGAGTAAAGAAATATTCTCTTCTTTTGTCCCAGTGCGATGCCCAACTCAATATGGGTACCTTTTCCTCCTGGCAACAAGACGACAATCAAGTCCGATTCTATTACAGCCTTCATTTCATGCTGACCAATCTCTCGCAAGTCTTCCAATGTGGATGGCCGTTCTTCATTGGCGTTTGCATTCTTCGTCCAATCGTAAGAATGAAGGTATCCTTTGCCTATTAATCGG
>NZ_JADHDZ010000020.1:0-511 GCF_016820615.1 Planococcus beijingensis | reverse complement strand
GCGGGATTTGACTCCCCTGTCGGTTTTCAAGACCGATCCCTTCAGCCAAACTTGGGTATTCCTCCGTGATAATAAATGGTGGACCTTGCAGGACTCGAACCTGCGACCGGACGGTTATGAGCCGTCTGCTCTAACCAACTGAGCTAAAGGTCCTAAAAAAGTGGCGGCAGAGGGGATCGAACCCCCGACCTTACGGGTATGAACCGTACGCTCTAGCCAGCTGAGCTACGCCGCCAGGATCTTTATTGTTATAGTTGGTGGAGCCTAGCGGGATCGAACCGCTGACCTCCTGCGTGCAAGGCAGGCGCTCTCCCAGCTGAGCTAAGGCCCCATTGTTTGGTCGGGAAGACAGGATTCGAACCTGCGACCCCTTGGTCCCAAACCAAGTGCTCTACCAAGCTGAGCTACTTCCCGAACTTGAGTTGCTGAGTGTAAAAATATGGCGCGCCCGAGAGGACTCGAACCTCTAACCGCTTGATTCGTAGTCAAGTACTCTATCCAATTGAGCTAC
>NZ_JADHDZ010000002.1:0-484437 GCF_016820615.1 Planococcus beijingensis | reverse complement strand
GTAAGTGTGTCATCAATGATCGAGCTGATCGCGGATTGGGTTGCTACTACACCTTCTAAACCTTTTGTTGCTGTCATTAAAATCGCTCCTTTAATCTGATTCAAGTTCCCAGTCCTGCCGCAAAACCGATTTATTGTAATAGTCAGTAAAGCGTTTACATTTTCAGAATTTTTGTAAGTCTTTAGCAGGTCAAGACCGTAACTCAGGGTACCTGTGACTATTCTGTGTTATTTATTTACTTTAACTTATTTGAATAAAAAAACTGTTTAAAATGTCTGTGATTGCAGAAATCATGCTTAAAGCAGAATATTCAATAGTTAAAGAAGAGAATATTCTAAAAAAGTAATATTAGTCAACATATCACGTGTATAAAAACAACAAAAATATAGTTTTCTAGATTATTTCAAATTTTTTAAAAAATATTATTAGACATTTATTCTTACAGCCGCAAGGATTCACGACATTTCAGCCGCAAATGGAAATAAATATTTTCAAAAATACCCTTGTATTATTTTGCAATAGCATATATTCTCTTTAGAATCGCTTCTAAAACGTTGAAGCAGATAAAAATGGTTTAAAGGAGGATTTTTAATGGGCAAAACAAAAAACAGATGGCTGATTGCTTTAGCAGCCATAGCGATTCAATTATCGATTGGAGCGGCTTATGCCTATAGCGTCTACACAACACCGATCAGCGCTGAAATGGGCTGGGCACCCAAAGAAATTACGTATGCTTTCACCATTATGATGGCACTTGGAGGAATCTCCGCTGCATTCTTCGGAGGATTTGTTGAGAAGAACGGTCCACGGAGATCAGCAATTTTAGCAGCTTTCCTATTCGGTATCGGACAAGCTGGAGCAGGCTTTGCTGTTCAAATTGATTCACTGGTTTTATTCCTTCTTACATACGGTTTGTTAAGTGGACTTGGATTAGGGGTAGGCTATATTGCACCTATTTCCACTCTTGTTAAATGGTTTCCGGACCGCAGAGGATTGGCTACAGGAATGGCTGTTATGGGCTTCGGCGCAGGAGCTTTGATTACAGCACCTGTTGCAGCCAACCTGATGGAGTCATTTGGCGTCAGCACTACCTTCTACATGTTAGGCATCAGCTATTTTATCTTGATCATCTTGGGTGCTTCATACATCGCACCACCGCCTGCAAACTGGATGCCAGCTGGTATGCAGCAAGCAATTGATTCGGGCAAAAAAGTAATGAAAAAGGATTTGGCGCAATTGACTGCTAAAGAAGCAGTCAAGACTCGCCGCTTCTGGATGGTCTGGTCGATGATGCTGATCAATGTCAGTGCGGGCATCATGATCATCTCGGTGGCATCACCGATGTCACAAGAATTAATCGGACTTTCTGCAGCAGGCGCTGCTACGTTAGTCGGCATCATGGGAATCTTTAATGGCGGCGGCCGACTCGGGTGGGCGGCAATTTCCGATTACATCGGACGGCCAACAGTCTTCACCATTTTCTTCGCTCTTCAAATAGTGGCATTCACGATGCTTCCAAACATCACACATGTATTGGTATTCCAAGCGTTGATTTTGGTAGTTGTCAGCTGTTACGGCGGAGGATTCTCCAACTTGCCAGCATTTGTCGGAGATCTTTTTGGAACCAAACAATTGGGTGCAATCCACGGTTATTTATTGACAACTTGGTCGATGGGCGGCATTATCGGGCCTGCTATCGTTTCGCAAGTCAGAGAACGTACGGGCAGCTACGAACCGGTTTTCTACATTTTCATCGTTTTGGTTTCCATTGCTTTCTTGATTTCGTTATTGATCCGTTGGGACATCAAACGAATTGAAGGACATCCAAAAGCGGAGAAAACACAAAAATCTGCTTCAAAAGGACTTAATCTTCAAGAGGGAAATAATTAAAAGAATTAGTTCTATTGTTGTTATTTCGTTAGAAGAAAAATGATATAAAAGTCACGATTTAAAAATGCTGTAGTTTTCGCCCATAAAGCATCAATAAGCAAAAGATCCGTTTTCGAAAACCTTTAAGGTCTTCTGAAAACGGATTTTTTGTCTATAGCATAGTTTGTAAATCACTGATATGAAGAGGATTTGCACCTGGCAACATAAAAATGACATATATATATAAAGGGTTCAGGTTCTTATTTAATTGTTTGTCCAGAAATTTCTTGTGCGTAGCCTAATGTCATTTATTCATTGCAAATATCAAATGCCTGCCACTATTTCTATTTTCTCGGTATGAGAAGCCATTTGGACTTGAAAATGTGCATGTTCTATCAATATCGATCTGTTCCGAAGGTATACCGGCAAGCTCGCATTGTCTTTTTACAACGGCTTGATTGTCGATATGGTATTTGCTTGAAGCATTATTATAAAACATGAATTCAGAAGCATAGCCAAGGGCATCGAATTTGAAATAGACGTCTTGATCCACTTCAAATTTCTGTTGGCTGATGGCGGCACCAATTTGAATAGTAAGGTCTGCCGGATCGGATTTCTCGACTTCGATCAGTTGCTGAAGCAACTTCAATGTGATCTCTTTGATGGTACCTTGCCAGCCGGAATGGATGACGCCGACCAAGCCGGTTTTCCGGTCGCGGATAATGACAGGTACACAATCAGCTGCAAAACTGCATAATACTAGGCCGGAATCATAGGTATATAGCGCATCGGTGTCCGCAAAGGCGTCTTTTGCATCAATTGCTCCGCGACCGCTGTCTGCTTTAGAGACGCGCCGAAAATTGGCGCTATGTGTTTGATTGGCGCATATGAAATGGGCGAGCGGAGTGTTCAGGTGGTGTGCCAGTTTTTCACGATTGGCCAAAACCATTTGTGGATTTTCACAGGCATGCAGCGCCATGTTATTGTTTTCAGGCTCGGCAGCGTCTTTTTGTGTCATGCCGGCTATAAAGCTTTCTTCATTTGCATAGAATTTCAGTTTCATTTTCATCACCTTTCTTACATATAGAGTAACAGAAAGTAAATGCAGAGGAAGACAGATGCAGCTCTTTAGTTTATTGCACAAAAAAGCCCTCCCTGAAAAATTACAGGGGAGGGCTGTTTGTGGTGTATGTCTTATACCAATGAAGCAGGTTTCGCTAAGGCTTCATCAACTGAAACAAAATCAAAGCCAAGGTCTTTAGCTACTGCTTCATAAGTGACGCTGCCGTTTGCTGTGTTGACGCCAAGCTTCAATGCCGGGTTTTCTGCGATCGCTTTCTGTACGCCTTTATTGGCCATTTGCAATGCATAACCAACTGTGACATTCGTCAAAGCGATTGTCGACGTGCGTGGAACTGCACCAGGCATATTAGCAACCGCGTAATGGACCACTTCGTGTTTTACATACGTCGGATCATCATGTGTGCTGATGCGGTCTGTCGTTTCGAAGATTCCGCCTTGATCGATCGCGATATCTACGACAACAGAGCCAGGGTTCATGGATTGAACCATTTCTTCTGTCACCAATTTCGGTGCTTTTGATCCCGGAATTAGGACTGCGCCGATGACCAAATCAGATTCTTTCACCGCTTCTGCGATATTGAATGGATTGGAAATCAATGTCGTCACATCAGTTCCAAAAATATCATCCAATTGGCGCAGGCGTTCCGGGCTCAAGTCAATGACCGTTACTTGTGCGCCAAGGCCGATTGCCATTTTCGCAGCATTCGTCCCTGCAACTCCACCGCCGATGATTGTCACTTTGCCGCGTTGCACACCTGGTACACCGGACAATAAGATTCCTTTGCCGCCGTATACTTTTTCAAGGAATTGAGCACCGACTTGGGCAGCCATCCGGCCAGCCACTTCACTCATAGGCGTCAATAATGGAAGAGTACGGTTAACCGAAACCGTTTCATAAGCGACCGCAGTTACTTTATTGTCTACCAATGCCTTTGTCAATTCAGGTTCAGCAGCAAGGTGAAGGTAAGTGAACAATAACAGGTCTTCACGGAAGTATTTGTATTCAGAAGCAACGGGTTCTTTTACTTTCATGACCATTTCAGCAGACCAGGCTTCCTGGGCTGAGCCAACCATTTTCGCTCCTGTCGCGATGTAATCTTCATCTGTAAAGCTGCTTCCCAATCCAGCACCCGTTTCGATGATGACTTGATGTCCAGCTCTTACAAAAGCGTCGACTCCAGCAGGAGTGATGGCCACTCGGTTCTCGTTGTTTTTGATTTCTTTCGGAATTCCAATAATCATTATTCTTCCCCCTATAAAACGAATGGTGTAGATATCCATAAGTATAGCGGTAACGCTGTTGTTGTTCATTGTATGAAATAAAGAAATAAGTCCGACTCTTTTGTGAAATCTCACAAAAGACTATTTTTCATCAAATTTCCGTGCTTTCAGATCAAGGTAAATGCCCAGTTTTTCATTGACATCGCTTAGACGGATACTGCCTATTTCCGAGATGCGTTTGATGCGGTAGTGAAGCGTATTGGTATGGACAAACAGTTTTTTGGCTGCATCGTTCATATTGCTGTCTTGTTGGATAAAAACTTCCAATGTCTTCAACAGGTTGGAATTATGAAGTCTGTCATAAGTCTCAAGTTTAGCGATGGCAGGATGCTCATATCGCTTAGCGTGTTGGTCTTTATGAAGCACATCCATATACCTGAAAACGCCAAGGCGCCGGAAATGGAAGACGTTTTCGAGCTCCTCAGGAAAGCGTTTCTTCATTTCCAAAACTTTCGATGCTTCCTGGTAACTCGTTTCTGCTTTATCAATATCGCTATAGCTTGTTCCGTAAGCGCCTTCAACATCCAAAATGGAAAAACGGTTGGCCATTTCAGAAATGAAGAAGGATATAAAATCATCAAAGGCTTCGTCTGCTGGCTGTGATGGATGCGGGGAAGCGATCAAAATCAATTCCTCATCCATGACCACTAAAAAGTGATTGATGATTTTCTGGCTGGTGGTGATCAAATAGGAAAGTTGTTCTTCCATTTTTCGGGTAATGTCCTGCTGGAATCGGAAAGTTAAAACTGTAAAACTGTCCGGCATCCGCAGATTCAGGTCATAGAATTTATCATGAATTTCTTTTAAGGATTTGTATTGGCCAGTAAGAAGCTGCCAAAAAAAGTCTTGGTAATTTTCTTCTTTTCGTTTTCGGTTCTGGTACAGCTTCGCCATCAAAGGAGTCGCAGCACTTGCTGCGTCTTTCAAGAGGTCCAATTGCTCATTCGTGAGTTTTCGAGGCCCTTCGACGACCCAAATATAGCCTAAAATTTCATTGTTTTTCCGAATGGCAATCGCTACCCGGTCACGCAGCCCAATGTCTTCGATATGGGGGATGCGCAGCGCAGCGTCCGACTGCATCAATTTTGGAATAATTCCTTCTTTCCATAACCGATTAATCACCTTTTCAGGTACGCGCTGCGAAATGATGGTGCCGATCCGAGCAGCATCGGTGTCGTCTTCATGGGAACTGTAAGCATGGAGGCGATGATTCGTATCTTCAATAGTGACTGGACACAGCAGGTTTTCGTGGATGCTGTCGACCAGCTCCTTCAAATCGAAAAAAGATTTCTTGAATGGGTTCTTTGGTGTCATTTCGTTCATGGAGGCGCTCCTTTGACGGTCTTTAATCTTCAAAGCCGTAGTCATTAATCTCTATTATCAGTATAACGAAAAGAGGCGCCTTCCTCTACAGCCGTCAGCTAGAATCAACAGGGATAATATCGGAAAGAGAGGCTTTACATCTTTTGGGGCAAGGTTTATGGTAAAGAAAAGTGATCGGTTCGTTAAAGGGGAATGAAGGGCATCAGGTGAAGAAGTACTTATAACGGGCGTTCCTAGTCGGATTACCAAGGCAGAAGTGTTTCAATCCAAAATAGACAGGACAGAAAGGGGATCATGAACATGCCATTAGAAATAGTCCAAAACGACATTACCAAAATGGAAACGGATGCTATTGTTAATGCGGCCAATTCAGCGCTTCAAATGGGAGGTGGTGTCTGTGGAGCGATTTTCCGGGCAGCAGGTGCGGAACAGTTACAACAGGCCTGTGATGAAATTGGGTATTGTCCGACAGGGAAAGCAGTTTTCACAGAAGGCTTCCGCTTGCAAGCAAAATACATTATTCATACTGCGGGACCGGTGTGGCAGGGCGGGGCGCATGAAGAAGAGAAATTATTGCGTTCTTGCTACCGGAATTCATTGGCGCTGGCAACATCTTTAGAGTGCAAGTCGATCGCATTTCCGCTTATTTCTTCAGGAATCTATGGTTACCCGAAAGAACAGGCGCTGGAAACAGCTGTTTCGGAGATTGAGCAATTTTTAGAAACACAAGAACTGCTGGTATATATGGTGCTGTTCAGCGGATAAAGTCACAGCTGATTTCTGGATGATGGCAGAAAGAAACAAGCTGTCTTTCCGGTGATCGGAAGGCAGCTTGTTCCAAGGCTAAGCTTTTAACTATTGTTAAAGTGTTGTGATCGACCGGTTGTTCAATTGGCTGGTATATTCCACTTCAGTGTCAGACTTTAACGGAGAAGAATTCAACAGGAATGGTCAATAGTACCTCATAGAACTTGGGCTTAACGCCGAAGCCCCAAATCACCCCGGAAAATCATTTCGATTTGAGCACACCGCTTTCCACAAGATTATTTAAAGCACCGATGTTTTTAAAACGGAAATAACCGCTTAAGCGGTTCAAGTCTTTTTGCGTCCAGTTTACATATTCTGCATTGAGCTCAAAGTCCGGCTCTAATTTGAGTACCAGGTTTTTTGCGTATTCCACTTGTTTTTGAGTCAACGGCTTTTCATCTGTTTTGGCTTTATTGGCGGAAAGTTGTTTGATCACTTCTGCAGGAGAATTAATGGTTTTGTGGATTTTTTCAGTGTAAATACCTCGTTTGATCCATCCCAGGTCTTCTCTAGTTAAATTGAACCACTCACCTTCCAGGCATTTAGCGGAAAAGTGTTGGTGAAAGGCACTTTCGGTCTGATGGTGATCAGCCGTCTTAATAAGGAAAATCAATTTGTTTTCAAAAGGCAATTTGACGTTGAAGACATTCATCCGTCTGTCGATGTGTTTGGTTTTGCCGATTTTGAAGGAGCCGGTCATATATTCCTGAACAAAATAGACATAGCCAGGCGCTTTACCAGGCAATGCCGGTAGCTGAATAATCCGGTCAAGTTCCTGCTGGTTAGAGTCAAAGAGGTAGATTTTCTCTGTATCTATTGTTGGCCTTGAAGCTTCAGTAACAGCGGCGGGTCTGGTTTTTGAAAAATTGCTGAAAAATTTCTTGAACATAATGGCACCTCCTCAAGCTGATTGAAAAAACAATGCTTTCCCTATAGTATAATATATATTAGATGGAATTAGAGGGTGTAAGTTCAAAAAATGTAAATTAATTTACTTACAAGGGGATGTCTGGAAAATGGGGGATGCTGATAAAAAATCGGCGGGAATTCTTTAATGATACTGACAGGCATTGAATCGACAAGGTTCCAATATCCCCTGAAATTATACATAGAACAAACTGGACAAAAGAGTTTTACTGGATTAGGCAAAAGTCTGAAAAGCTGAAGGACTTTTTCTTCAATCAGAGTGTTTAAAGAAAACCCGCGAGATTATTTTGCTGATCTGTTAAGTGAAGGAAGCGAAGAAGAAGGGTGCCAGACTTTATATTGTAAAACTACTTTTTAGGCAGTCACTGCTAGTCTGGATGCAAAAAATACAGGTGACTAGCTGTACATCGCTCAGTTTTTTCAATTGGTTTTTTGGAAGGAGAAACAAACGGATTTTTGAGGTACAGTGCTGAACAGCTTGCTATATCTGACTTTATGAGTTTTTTTAAAAAAACAGGTGGAGAGGGGAGGGGACTTTTTTTGAAGGAACAACCGAAAATCGATATTCCGGGTACAGGTTTCGGGAGCTTTTTAAATGCTGTTTCAGTGCTGGTATTTTTAACGATGTTGGTGTATTTATTTGTTCAATATGGTGCATTGCCTGACCAAGTGCCCGGCCATTATGATGGGGCGGGACAAGTCGACCGTTGGGGAGGAAAAGAAGAATTATTTCTCCTTCCATTAATCGGAGCGGCATTATGGATCGGCATGTCAGTACTTGAAAAATATCCGCATACCTATAATTATTTGAACCTGACAGAAGAGAATGCCGAAGCCCAATATAAAAATGGGCGATTGATGATCAATGTACTGAAGAATGAAATGGTCATCTTGTTCAGCTGGATCAACTTTCAAAATATTCGTGTGGCTCTGGGAGAAGCGGATGGTCTGGGTTCATTCTTCATGCCCGTTTTTCTGGCAGTCATTTTTGGGAGCATCCTGTTCTTTATGATTCGTATGCTGCGGAAGTAGATTATCTTCATCCACAGTCAGCTGTGCACAGTTGCGCACAGCCAAAAAGGGTTATCCACAAATTCTGAAAGTTGTTACTATTTTGATGATACAGTTGTACTGTTTATATAACGGTCCAAAAAATAGTGTAATACAGTTGTGTTAAAAAGATTGAAAATTATTATTATTCTGATAGTATTGAAATATGCCAAAACTAATTGATCCGATCGAGCGTAAGCAGTTGATTGCACAGGCCACGTGGAAAATCATGCTAGAGCAAGGAAGGGAAAGTGCATCTGTAAGAAAAATTGCAAAGGAGGCCGGTTTGTCGTTAGGTGCAATGCGGTACTACTTTTCTACGCAGGAGGAACTTATGCTTTATGCGGAAGCGCTGGTGTATGAACGCTTGACAGATGCTGCTGCCTCAATATTTCAGGAAGAACTGCCGCCTTTGGAAAAGATCATCAATGTGCTATTGACGTTCTTGCCAACGGATAGTGAACTGGAAACAGAAGCGAAAGTAAGGTTGATTTTTAAAGTTCATGCCCCCCATAAACAAGCAGCTTATATTGAACAGCAGGACGGAGCATTGCAGGCCATTAAAAACATTATGTCCAACTTGATCTTATTGAACATGCTGAAGAAGGACCTGAATGTTCCGTACGAAACTGACAGATTGATCTATTTACTGGATGGCATGGTATTGGATGCGATGGTCAGGCCGGACCAAACCAGCCGGGAACGCCAGCAGAAAATGGTTATCTATCATTTGAATTCCATCTGCAAAGAAGACATAAATTTATAAAATAGAACGGCAGCCATGACAATCCGCTTGTCATGGCTGCCGTTCTGTTATTAGTGATAGGAAAGTCTTTGATAATTAATTAAATTGATTATTCAGAAAAAACTAACATCTAATCATGGTAATATGCTACGATCTAAGTAAAGTTCTATTGTTTTCAGCATTCTTTTCTTCCTTTCCCAGAAAGAGGTGAGAACCGATGTAACGATAGTCGAGATCAGCAGTTTGGAAAAAACGAAATTTCTTTTAACTTCTCTATGTATGGCTTCGTTTTTTTGGAATGATTAATTTTAGAAGAGAGGGATTTATATGGCTGAAGGTAAGAATCGTGCACGGATCCAACGCTTCGGGAGTCATTTAAGTGGAATGATCATGCCGAACATTGGCGCGTTCATCGCTTGGGGGCTCATAACGGCATTATTTATTCCTGATGGTTGGTGGCCTAACGAAGATTTAGCGACCTTGGTTGATCCCATGATTAAATACTTGCTGCCTTTGCTGATCGGTTTTACTGGTGGACGGTTGGTGTATGACTTCCGCGGGGGCGTAGTCGGAGCGACAGCCACCATGGGTGTCATCGTCGGATCTGATATTCCGATGTTTCTAGGTGCCATGATCATGGGACCGTTAGCCGGATATCTCATGAAATTGGTTGACCGGTTGTTCTTGGATAAAATACGTGCAGGATTTGAGATGCTGTACAATAATTTCTCGGCCGGTATTTTAGCCGCAATTCTAGCGGGGATATCATTGAAAGGAGTCGGGCCAATTGTTAATTCATTGACAAACAGCCTCGCTGCCGGGGTGGAAGTCATTGTCAACAACGGCTTGTTGCCACTGGCGAGCATCATCATTGAACCAGCGAAAATACTATTCCTGAACAATGCCATCAATCACGGTTTATTGAGTCCATTGGGTGTAGAGCAGGCAGCAACGAACGGCAAATCCATTCTGTTTCTTTTGGAGACGAATCCTGGACCGGGTCTAGGCGTCCTGCTTGCCTTCATGATTTTCGGAAAAGGAATTTCCAAGAGTTCAGCACCAGGAGCAGCCATCATCCAATTTCTCGGTGGGATTCATGAAATCTACTTCCCGTATGTGTTGATGAAGCCTCTTTTGCTGCTGGCGGTCATCGGTGGGGGGATGAGCGGTGTGTTCACATTCGTTCTACTGGATGCAGGCTTGGTCGCTACTCCGTCACCCGGCAGCATCTTCGCGCTGCTAGCGCTGACGCCGCAAGGCAATTACGTGGCAGTGGTTCTCGGGGTAATAGTGGCAGCTGCTGTGTCGTTCACCATTGCTTCAGTCATATTGAAAACGACTAAAGACGTGGAAGAAGATCTATCGGCTGCTACAGGCAAAATGGAAGAGATGAAAGGCAAGAAAAGTGCAGCAGCCGGCTACTTGGCCCCTCAGGCTGCGCAAGGTCCGACAGCGGATGCCAACAGTGATGTCCTGCAGGAAGGTGCTGTGGTAACGTCGGATCCGGGCATGAAAAGAGCTGATCAGGTACGGCGAGTCGTTTTTGCTTGTGACGCTGGCATGGGGTCGAGCGCGATGGGTGCATCTTTATTGAAGAACAAATTCAAAAAAGAAAATATTGATATTCCAGTCACCAATACCGCCATCAGCCAATTGCCGGAAGATGCGGATATTGTCGTCACTCATAAAGATCTGACACCGCGCGCCAAAGAAAAATTGCCGCAGGCTGAGCATATTTCTGTCGAAAATTTCATGAATAGTCCAGAATACGACAAACTGGCACAGCGGTTGAAAAAATAACCAGTCATCTAAGTTAAAATTCTGACGGGAGTGATGGAAATGGCAAAAGCCGTATTGAAACGGGAAAACATCAAACTAAATGTCCCACTGTCTACTATGGAAGAAGGCATTCGTTACACAGGAGGAATTCTGGTGGACAATGGCTATGTGGATGCTGGTTATGTAGACAAAATGCTGGAGCGTGAAGGAATGGCTTCTACTTTTATGGGCAATAGCCTGGCGATACCGCATGGTACGGAAGACGCGAAAGCGAACGTGCTGGAAACGGGCATATCCGTAGTCACGGTTCCGGAAGGGATCGATTTTGGAAGTGGCAACATCGCGAAAATCCTGATCGGCATCGCCGGAAAAAACAACGAGCATTTGGAAATTTTATCGAACATTGCAATTGTCTGTTCAGAAGAAGAAAACATCGACAAGATTTTGAACGCCACTTCAGAAGACGAGATTATGGATCTGTTCAGTGAAGTGAGCTGAATTAGGCAGTTTCAGGTTTGGAAACGGCGATCCGCTCAGATGAAAAAAACGATTTTATGAAGTCGGAATAGGTAGGCACTAGCGGGAATCAGTGCCTATCTGTTGCTTAACTATAAGAAATTTATTGCTCAGGCAGCATTTTGGCGTTTATTTAAGAAGAAAATTTTGAACAAATTTCAATTTGGTAATAGTTTGTTCATATTTGTTCTGTATACTGAGACTATGAATAAGTCTTGGAGGTTGATGAAAATGAGCGGAACCTTATTTTATGCTAATCCCAAACCGAAAACAGCGCGTGAAATCGTTGAATTTCTAAAAATGCAGGGCATCAATGCAGAAGTGTGTAAAAAAGCAGATTGTCTATGAAGCGACTCCTAAAAACCCTCGCAGACCTTTGTGGTCTGCGAGGGTTTTTGGGATTTCATATAATTGGTAGTCAATAGCTGAGCGCTTTTTCATACATCCATCTTTTTAGGTTGCCTATTGAATTAAAAGAGATGGCTTCTCCTGTGTCTTTATGTTCTGCTTTTACGATGACATCAAATTCATTGGGAGTAAATGACCAACCGTCCTCCACTAACGCACGCGCCATCTTAACGATCATGCTTGAACCTTTTATCGAGTCCAAGTTCATTTTCACCATCTCCTTTTTTAAGTAGTTGAACGTAATTATAATCTATTTGTCAGAATTTTAAAACATTTATTACTCGACAATGACAATAATGTGGTTACTGTTTCAATTCTATTCCCAGCAGATTAAAAATCCAAACTTTACTGCTTGGCCGTTAATGAAAGAAAAAAGCTTTGTCACAAATCTGTGACAAAGCTTTTAAGCGACATAATAAAGAGGAGCAAGTCCAATTTAACTATTTTTTTGAAGTTCTGCAGAATGGTCTTTTGTGAGCTGTCCGACGATGGTGGCCACCACTTTATCGATGTAGGGATCTTTAGTGGCTTTTAAGGAGGCGGACGCAAAAGTACGATGTTTCATGATTTTGTAATAGCCGTACATACTGTCTTCCAATGGCATGTTTTCGTCTGACAAAAACGAAGAGTTCAGTATTTTACCTAACGCGGCATCGTCCTGTGCCACAATCAATGCCGGATTGAGTAAATTGAAATCCCCATCGATCATCCCATTTTCATAAAAAGCATGGAGGGCGGAAATCCGTTCATTTGATAATTCCAATTTTCTTTCATATAAAGAAGGGCAGGTTATCTTTAATTCATTCAAGTAAATTTCTGAAGCATAAACAGCAGAAAAAGCCGCTTGTTCAAATACACTTGGCAACCGCTGGCTATAGGGGTAGCGGGGATTGCTGATGAAATCGTTGCTTTTTTTCAAATACTCAATATAGATTTCGGTGACTTCCAGGATGATGTCTTCTTTTGATGCGAAAAAATTATACAGGGAAGCTCTGCTGATTCCCATTAAACGAGCCAGATCTTGAATCGTCAATGTAATGAATCCTTTTGTCCGAACAGTTTCCATTATTTTTTCAGCATAGGATCGGCGCATGACCCGCCTTTCCTCCGGTGAAATTTTACGCATAAAAACACCCCCATCTTTAGGGAAATTATAGCATATTCAAGCTTAAGGCAGATGGTTAATTTTTCGTCTGCTTGTTTAACAATATCCATGGTGTGGGTAAAGAGGATAAGACCCATTTATTGTAGACTGTTTTTTGGAAAAAAGTCTAAAGTAAAAGAACGGAGATGAACGGATATGACAACAGAAAAAACAGCAATTATTACAGGAGCAAGCAGTGGGATTGGGGAAGCAACAGCCAAAGAATTAGCGGCTCGCGGCTATTCCGTCTTGCTCGCTGCAAGACGTGAAGAGCGGTTGAAAGAATTGAAAGAAGAAATCGAAGCCGCTGGCGGAAAAGCAGATTATCAGGTAACGGATGTAACTTCTGCAGATGAAATGAAAGCCTTGGCTGATCGGGCAATTGAGAAATATGGAAAAATTGATATATTGGTCAATAATGCCGGTTTGATGCCCTTGTCGTTCATGAACAAGTTGAAAGTCGATGAATGGGATCGGATGGTCGATGTCAACATCAAAGGCGTCCTTTACGGAATCGCTGCAGTCCTGCCAATTATGGAAAAACAGAAGTTCGGCCATATTTTAAATGTTTCTTCAGTAGCCGGCCATACAATTTCCAAAGGCAGTGCAGTTTATAGTGGAACCAAATTTGCAGTGCGCGCCATATCGGAAGGGTTGCGTATGGAAATTGACCCGTCACATGAAATCCGTGTGACTATTGTATCTCCGGGTGCAGTAGCCACAGAATTGACGAATACGATCACCGACGATGATGTTTTGAATGCCTTTAAAGAAGGCGGCCAAATGGAATTGCTCAATGCGCAGGACATCGCCAACGCTATTGCTTACGCTGTAGAGCAGCCGGCGCATGTTGATGTGAACGAGATTCTGATTCGCCCGAGACAACAGCCTTAAAGAGAAACTTCAATCAAAGGGGTTCTCTATCCCCACTGGTTGTTAGTTGTTCCATAATGACCGTTAAAGCGGGATAAATCGAAACAAGAATGGAGACGATTCAAATGAAAACCGATTTCTCGAAGATCTATATAAATGGTGAATGGATAAAAGGCTCAAGCGACAGCCAAATGAAAAACACGAACCCTTTTACAGGAGAAGAGCTGGTAACTACTCAGGCAGCAGACAAAAACGATTTGGATGCTGCATACAAGGCGGCTGCTGAAGCACAGGTAGCATGGGCTAAAGAATTGCCGCAAACCAAACGCGAAGTCATTGAAAAGGCATTGGAAGTCATGCTGGAAAACAAAGAACTGATCATCGATTGGCTGGTCAAGGAAGCCGGCAGCACAGTCATCAAAGCGACTGTCGAGTTCGGGGCATCCATTAACATTTTAAAGGAATCTGCAACATTTCCTTTCCGTATGGAAGGCAAGATTCTCCCTTCACAGCATGCTGGCAAGGAAAACAGGGTCTACCGAAATCCCCTGGGCGTTATCGGCATCATCAGCCCTTGGAATTTCCCATTGCACTTGGCGATTCGTTCGATCGCACCTGCAATCGCAATCGGCAACGCGGTGGTCATCAAACCGGCTACTGATACACCTGTAACCGGTGGGCTATTGTTTGCCAGCATTTTCGAAGCGGCTGGATTGCCTAAAGGTTTGTTGAACGTGGTAGTCGGCCGGGGATCTGAAATCGGTGATGATATCGTTAAGCATCCGACCCCTCGCTTGATTTCCTTTACCGGATCGACGCCTGTCGGCAAACGTATCGGGGAACTTGCTGGCGGCGCGTTGAAAAAAACAGCACTTGAGCTTGGCGGAAATAATAACTTTATCGTATTGGAAGATGCCGATGTGGACCAAGCGGTCGATTCAGCTTTATTCGGCAAATTCTATCATCAGGGACAGATTTGCATGGCCATTAACCGTATTTTCGTTCATCAGGACATTTACGAACAATTTGCTGAAGAGTTTATTGCCCGTGCCGGTAAATTAAAATTCGGCAACCCAGCAGAGCAGGATACACAAGTTGGTCCATTGATCAACCGCGACCAAGTCGACCGCATTCTCAAAGACATTGACGCAAGTGTCGAACAAGGAGCAGAAGTGCGTCTCGGCGGCAACGCTAAAGACAATGTACTCGAACCGACTGTGTTGACTGGCGTAACTAACGACATGCCACTGGCTGAAAACGAAATCTTCGGTCCTGTTGCAATTTTAATTCCGTTCAGCAGTGATGAAGAAGTGATTGACATGGCAAATGCTTATCCGTTTGGATTGAGTGGTGCTGTGCATTCAGCGAATATCGAACACGGAACAAATATTGCACATCAGATTCACACGGGCATGATTCATGTCAATGATCAGCCGGTCAATGATGAAGCGCATATGCCGTTCGGAGGAGAAAAAGATTCAGGGCTCGGCCGCTTTAACGGCGAGTGGGTTTTGGAAGAATTCTCGACGCTCAAATGGCTATCAGTTCAACACAAGCGCCGCCAATATGGTCCTTTTGTCGACAATACAAAAAAATAATAGATGTTTATACATGCAGCCACCTGATTGTGGCTGTATTTTTTTATTAAGTCAAACAGCAGTTATGGATAAATAATCAATAAGCCAATACAAGGGAATAACAAAGAAAGAGTCGAATCCTATATACAATAGTGAATTTGGAAAGAGGAGTTGATGAACGGTGGCCGGATTGTTTCCACATTTGTACGATACAGCGATGCAGCCGCTGGAGAAGATGCGCTTTGAAAAGATCCGTAGCGGTTTAGTACGGAAAGCGGAAGGCCGGGTATTGGAAATCGGATTTGGGACAGGAGCGAACTTCCGTTATTATCGGAACGTTGAACGGGTTGATGCCATCGAGCCGAATCCCGCTATGAGCAGACAGGCCATCAAGCGGATCAAAAAAGCCCAAATCCCGATTGCTACATACCAGACAACCGCTGAAAATCTTCCCTTCGCGGATAATAGTTTCGATACGGTAATGGCCACTTTGGTGTTTTGCACCATTCCCAATCCTGAACAGGCGCTGCGAGAAATTCAGAGGGTCAGCAAGCCAGGGGCGAAAATTCTAATGTTTGAGCACGTTATAATGGATCAGAAAATATTTGGGAAAACTCAGGTAGCCTTGACTCCATTATGGAAAAAGCTCTGTGACGGCTGCCATTTGGACCGTGATACGCTTTGGTTGGTGGCCAATTCGGGTTTGAAAGTCGACAAAGTGACTTCTTACTATAAAGGGCTGTTTTTAACGATTGAAAGCCGCTGTATTCAATAATGATGCTTTCTGCAGCAAGTTATCGCTACTAACAGAAAGAAGGCGATGGACGTGACGGATTATATTCATATTAAAGGGGCTTCTGAGAATAATTTGAAGAATGTCTCCTTAGCGATTCCTAAACAGCAGTTTGTGGTGATTACCGGGCCTTCGGGTTCAGGGAAATCGACATTGGTATTGGACATCATACAACGGGAAAGCCAACGGCAATACATGGAACTGAATGGCATGACCACCAATTTCATCAATAAACCCAAAATGGAATCAATCAGCGGCCTGTCTCCATCCATCGGCATCGGACAGCAGCAATCCACCAACCGAAATCCGCGGTCAACGGTCGGCACGGTGACAGATATGTATACGTACCTGCGGATCATCTATGAAAAATTGGGCGTTCGTGAATGCCCGAATTGCCATGAAAAAATTAGAAAACCCAAAGACTTGGACGAGGAAAGCGAGACGATGTTCTGCTCAGCGTGCGGCTATGAAATGGCAAACCTGAAAAAAGCCCATTTTTCTTTTAATACAATTGAAGGGGCTTGTGAAGCCTGTTCGGGACTTGGGAAAAAGTTAGGGATTCGAACGGAACAGGTGATTGATGACGAGAAAAGCCTGAACGAAGGTGCCGTAGTCATTTGGAATTCTGCAATCACCGATTATTACGGGAATTCAGCAATGGCAGCAGCTAAACATTATGGATTCACGCTCGACAAAGACTTGCCGGTAAAGGAATGGACGACCGTTCAGAAGGATCTGCTGTATTACGGAGTAGAGGATGAAAGGTTCACCAAGAGTTATCCGAAAGTGCAGCCTCCTAAAACGGTCGCCAAAGGAAAGTTTGAAGGCGTCTTGACCGGGATGTGGCGAAGGTATCGGGAGAAAGGCGGTAACTCGGGAGAGGCGGACTTTTTCATTCAGCAGCTTTGTCCGGAATGCCAAGGCACCAAACTGAAAAAGCAGAGCCGTGAAGTCACGGTAGGTGGAAAAACGATTTCTGACGTTTCTCACACTTCATTGGAATTGATACTTGAATGGGTCGAAGGAATATCACGAGATTTTGATGAGAATGATGAATCTGTTGCCGCTTCACTTGTCTTTGAACTGGCCGAAAAAATCAAGCGCATCATTCACGTGGGAATCGGCTATCTGTCGATGGAAAGGCAGTCGGCCACCTTATCGGGCGGAGAAGCACAGCGGCTAAGGCTGGCCACTATTTTGGGCTCCAGTTTAACGGGTGTTTTGTATATATTGGATGAGCCGACTGCAGGCTTGCATCCGAAGGATACACAAGGGCTGGTTGACGTCTTGAAGCAATTGCGGAAACTGGGCAACTCGGTCCTGGTTATTGAACATGACGTCGACGTCATGAAACAGGCTGACTGGATCATCGATTTGGGTCCTGGCGCCGGAATAAACGGCGGTGAAATTGTCGGTGAAGGTACGTTGCCGGACTTGATGGAACAGGGAAAATCAGTGACGGGTGCTTATCTGAAGGAAGAAGAGGCGCACATAACTATGCGCAGAAAAGGAAGCGGCCAGCAGATCACCATCCACAACGCTTACAAGAATAATTTAAAGAACATCACGGTTTCGATTCCGTTGGGCTGTTTTATTGCCGTGACGGGTGTGTCGGGTTCCGGAAAATCATCTTTGCTTTTTGACATATTGGCAGCCAGTGGAGAAGAAGGCCATGTAAATGACGGTTATGACAAAATCACAGGAACAGATAGGCTTAGCCGGATGGTGACAGTCGACCAGTCCAGTTTGACGCGGATGCAGCGTTCCAATGTGGCGACCTATACAGAAATCTATACACTGTTCCGGAACCTGTTCGCGAAACTGCCACAGGCAAAGGAAAGCGGATTGACTGCCAAGCATTTTTCGTTCAATACAGAAGGTGGACGCTGCGAACATTGCCAGGGAATGGGCTTTGTGTTCACACCAATGTATTTCCTGCCGGATTTGGAAATAGTTTGCCCCGTTTGTTCAGGCAAGCGTTTCAAGGAGGAAGTGTTGGCTGTGACATACAAAGGGCAATCCATTTCAGACATTCTCAATGTCAGCATCGAGGAAAGTATTGATTTTTTCATAGGCCAAAACAAAATCGTTTCTACTATAGAACTCCTTTGCGAAGTGGGTCTGGGCTATTTGAAGTGGGGGCAGACTTTAACAACTTTATCTGGAGGAGAAGGCCAGCGCCTGAAGCTCGCGAAAGAACTGAACAGACATGCAAAAGGGGAAACGCTTTATATTTTGGATGAACCTTCAACTGGCCTTCATCCGAATGACGTCAAAAAACTGCTGGTGCTGCTCAATAAGCTGGTGGATGAAGGGCATAATGTCATTATCGTCGAGCATAATACGCAAATCATCCGACAAGCCGACTGGGTCATCGATCTCGGACCGGAAGGCGGGGCTAGGGGTGGCAGCATTATTGCACAAGGCACTCCTGAAGAAATCAAAGCGTGTGAAAATTCTTATACGGGAAAGTACTTGTAATAAGCAACCGGGTAAATGCAACCGGCCAAAAATCTGAATTTTCTTATAAATTTTGAAAGCTTTTATTTGACAATAAAATTTCAATTTCTATAATTATTATTAGAAAGAGTGATAAATCACTCAACAGTAATTTGAAGGTGAAGGAGGGATAGGCGGTGTAACAGGAAGGCTCTGGTTGTATAGTGTCGGATACAGCGGATTTTCAGGGGAAGTTAAGTGAAATTCATTTAAATTTTTCTGAAAGGAGAGTTTAAAAATGAAACTTTTGCCAAGAAAACGGGAAGATTTTTTCCCGAGCCTTTTTGACAGCAACTTTGAAATGGATGTCTTTGACCGTTTTTTCAAAGAAGCCAATTACCCTCAAGTAGACATCAAAGACGCAGATGACCATTACGAAGTGGAAGTGGACCTGCCGGGGTTCAAGAAAGAAGACATCTCGGTTGAATACAAAGAAGGCTACCTTCAGCTTCAAGGCAAGAAAGAAGAAAACAAAGAAGTGACCGAAAACGACGGCCATTATATCCGGAAAGAACGTTCTTATGGCTCTTTCAAGCGGAGTTTCTACGTCGGTGAAGTGGAACAGGACGATATTTCCGGATCTTTCAAAGACGGCGTTTTGATGTTGCAAGTTCCAAAATCCAGAGAAGACAAGAGAAAAGAAGAAGGGCATCAAATTCTGATAGAGTAAGTACAGGCCATACAGCAGAAAAGGCCATACAGCCAAATTCGGCTGTATGGCCTTTTTTTATTGAGAGCTGATCAGCTTCCGGTATTCCCGTTCTACATAAGTCTCCAGTCCTTCTGCAGTTTTTCCGGTGATGCGTTTGAAATCATCCGTCACTTCTCCCATCAGCCCTTTTGCGGCTGCCTGATACAAAGAAACGAGTACAGGACCGAAACCTTTTGGTTCATCATAGAGTGCCGAAAACTCCTCGTTGGATAGCGGGTCATAGACAATCGGTGAACCGCTGATCCGACTGAACAAGTCGGCCAGCTCAGCCATGGACCAGGCTTCGGGTCCGGTTAACGTATGTTCCTGGTTCTGCAATTCTTCACGCAAGGCAATCTGGACAATCGCAGTTGAAAGGTCTTTTCTTGAAATGAACGATATCCGCTCATCCGCCACTGGATAAAGGATCTTTCCCCGTCTTGCCAATTCAGGCAGGTAAGGCGGCAAGGGATCGGAATACATGCCATTGCGTATATATGTGTAAGGCACAGTTCCGGAAGCGAGACGGCGTTGGACATAGCCAAAAAATGGACTCATCTTGAATGGGTTATTGCCTTGATCCGCCATAAATCCGATAAACAGAAATTGCTTCACGTTCATCTTTTCAGCTGCTATCATGGCATTTTCAAATTCCATAATTCGGGAAACACTTGGAAAAGTCAGACTCGGAATATAGATAAGGACATCTGTATCTTTGAAAGCTGAAGCAAGTTCTTGCTCGGAACGGTAATTGGCTTGTCTGATCTGGATACCTTGCTGTTGGAACTGTGCCGCTTTGTGGGGATTCCGAACCGTCAGTGTCAGCTTTTCAGGAGCAATATGCTTCAGTACTTCTTCGACTATTTTGGAGCCCAGGTTTCCAGTTGCAGCAGTGATGTTATACCTCATGCAAATTCCTCCAGTCACTAATCTTTAGTTACCTAATGTATTCCCGGATTTTCAAAAAAGTGAACTAAATTTGTCTTTAATGCGTTTTATAAGTAATAGCAGCTTAAGGACAAAAAAAGCGATATGGCGATATACAATTCAGTATCAACTGGCCGTATTGGAGCGTATTTAAATTTCGTAAGAAGAAATGATATTCCTGGAGCGCCAACTATAGTAAAGTAGACTTACGAAATATGTAAAAAGGGAGACCGGGGATGGAAAAAAGTACCGATACATATTTATATATGCGAATCAGCGAACAGGACAAAGCGGCATTGGAGCAATTATACGACCGCTATGAAAAAATCTTGTTTTCTTTTCTCTACAAGATGCTGGAAGATCGCGAACTGGCAGAAGAAGCCTTGCAGGAAGTGTTTATCAAGATTTGGCGGGGCAAAGGGATTTACGATGAAAGCAAAGGCAAGTTTACATCATGGCTCTTCAGAATGGCGCAGAATACGGCCATCGATTTAATCAGGAAACGCAAAAAGCCTTCTGTTCCGATTGAAGAGGCGATGCAAATGGCCAGCCACGATCTGCCTGTTGACGAGCAGGTGGAATGGAAGGAAAAGAAAGGCCAAATTGAAACAGCCGTCCAGCGTCTATCGAGTGAACAGCAAAAAATGATTGATTTGTTTTATTTCAAAGGCCATACACACGAAACAATCGCGGACATGTGTGACATTCCGTTAGGGACCGTCAAGAGCCGAATACGACTGGCATTAAAGAAATTAAAAACATCACTGCACGGAATGCAGGGAAGGGGGGCATATGATGACTAATATGGATTGTGATCAACTAATTGACTATCTGAATGGAACCTTATCAAAAAATGATACGGACCAATTTGAACAACATTTAACATCCTGTACAGAATGCCAGGAAATCGTTGAAGCGACAGGCCAGCTCCCTTATCTTGCAGATCCAATGGAACCGCCGGCAGGCATGAAATCACGTATCCTGTCCAATGTATTCGAAGGGACACCAGAAAAAAACGATTCCCCTGTAGCATTAAAACCAGAAATGGCTGCCATACCGATTCAAAAGCCTAAACAAAAGTTTCACATCGGGAAGCCACTGATTGCAGCGGTCCTGCTTGCTTCATTATTGGGTAATGCTTATGCATTCATGCAATTATCAGATCAGAATCAAGAACCGGAAACGGCGATACAGTCAATTGAATTAGAGCCGAGTGCTGCATTTTCCGGAACCGCAACGGCGGCAATGATAGAAGAACAAGGAGCATTGAACCTTGTGGTGAAAGCCGACCAATTGGCCGAATTGGATGCCAGCCAGGTTTACCAGGTATGGCTGATCAAAGACGACAAACCGATACCAGCCGGCGCATTCTCTCCTAATCCGAACGGTGAAGGGGCCAGCTATTATCAACTAGAAGAATCCTCAGCAGAATGGGATACCATCGCCATTACGCTCGAGCCCGAGGCAGGGAATGAATTGCCGAAAGGTGAAGTTGTACTGAGTTCAGAGATTTAAACTGGCCGCATTAGCGGCCAGTTTTTTTATTTAAATTCTTTTTTTAAAAAATGTGATCTAAATGAAAACACTCTCCGTTATGTCTATGAAACTATAAAAAAAGAGGAGAGATGAACATGAAATTAAATAAATGTCTTTTAGCACTTCCACTATCATTGGCTTTATTGGTACCAACAGCAGCATTGGCGGATAGCCACGGTGGCCATTCGGCATCAAGTGAATCGGCGATGGAATCAAGCACTGCAACACCTGCAGCAGAATTGCGCATCACTCTTGATACAGCATTGACGGAACATGCTTTTTTAGCAATTGAAACGATGCGCAAAGGAGCGGATGGAGCAGAAGATTTCGACCAGGCTTCAGCAGCGCTTTTAGCCAACTCGGATGATATCGCAGCAGCAGTCTCTTCTGTTTATGGAGAAGAAGGCGGAGCAGCTTTCCTTGAAATCTGGAACTCCCACATCGGCTATTTCGTGGACTATGTAGTAGCAACAGGTGAGGACAACCAAGAAGCGAAAGACCAGGCATTGGCTTCACTGGAAGAATACAAACAGGAGCAAGCAGCTTTCTTCGATACGGCAACGGAAGGAAGATTGCCGGCTGATGCTGTACTGGAAGGTTTGAACATGCACGTGGATCAGTTGGTTATGGCTTTTGATGATTATGTAGCGGGTGACTTTGAAGCGGCTTACACGGGCGAACGCGAATCTATCCACCACATGAGCATGTTTGCTGAAAGTTTGTCCGTTGCGATTGCAGATCAGTTCCCGGATGTATTCGAAGGAACAAATCCTGATACACCTGCAGTTGATCTTCGTGCACAGCTGAATATGACATTTACAGAACATGCAGGTCTTGCAGCGATGGCGATGCAGGACGGCGCGGATGGCGCTGAAAGTTTCGACCAGGCTTCAGCAGCACTTCTTGCCAATGCGGATGATCTTTCTGCAGCAGTAGGATCGGTTTACGGCGAAGAGGCTGGAGCACAATTCTCTGAAATCTGGAATTCTCACATCGGCTACTTTGTGGATTATGTGGTAGCGACCGGTGAAGGCGATGCAGAAGCGCAGGAACAAGCGAAAGCGGATCTTGACGCCTATATTGTAGAACAGGCTGCCTTATTGGATGCAGCGACCGAAGGCCGCATTCCGGCAGCGGATTTTGAAGCCGGTTTGACAGCACACGTCGATCAATTGCTTGTGGCTTTTGATTCGTATGTAGCGGGGGATTACGAGACAGCTTACAGCTCGATTCGTGAAGCATACGCGCATATGACTATGCCGGCAGCGGGACTGTCAGCGGCGATTGTTGACCAGTTCCCGGAAGAGTTCAGTTCCACAGAAATGCCTTCAGAAATGCCTGCAACGGGTATGGGCGGCACAGCTGATTCCGGCACGATTCCATACTTGTGGATTTTGGCTGGCCTGATGCTTGCTGGATTGACTACAACACTGGCATTGCGTTTCCGCAAACAATAAAAAACGACTTGAAAACTATGAAAGGTTGTTCCAAAGCTGCAAAAACGGGCTGTTGGAACAGCCTTTTTTTAGTTTATATCGGTTATTGAAATATTTTTTATGGCACATCAAAAAGGCTGTTTATAAAAAACCGGAAGTGAGGATTGCTGAACAAAAGCAGATGGATGGCTGGTTTAATCTGGCTTATGTACAATTTGATCGAAAAGATTGTGATGGCTTTCCAAAATATAGCTGCATCCGAGGGGGGGTTGCTTCGAAATGTAGTTCATGAATATGTAATTCTAAAAAAGATTAAAAATTAGATTGCAATAAAAGAAACAAAACGATATTATATAAAACGTAACGTTTACGATTTAAACAGTACATAGTAAACAGAAGGTATGAGCAGATCCTGGGGTTCAATAGCTCGAGGAAACAACAAATGCGAATATGCAGTTGATGATAGGCGCAATAAGCATAAGACTATTATTTTTTTATTCTGTAAATCGTAATGATTACTTTTATGTGAGGAGAGTGGAGAACGTGAAAAAAGAAGTGGGTTTACTGTTGCTTATGATTTTATTCGTATTGGCCGGCTGTACATCGGCTACAGAAGGGCAGCAGAGTGACAATCCGAAAGAGCTCGAACTATTGTTCAATTTTGCGGCGCGGTCACTTGATCCCAATGTGGACAGCAGTTATGTACCGCTTCGAGCAGGAATCACGGAAACTTTGGTGCATCTGAATGACGATACGCTGAAGCTGGAGCCCTGGCTTGCTGAAAGTTGGGAAAGTGAAGATGGACAAGAATGGACCATCCAATTGAAAAAAGGCGTTACATTCCAAAACGGCAACCCGATGGATGGGAAAGCGGTGAAAGCATCATTAGAGCGTTCCATAAAGGACAACGTGGCCATCAAAAATGCGCTCCGCATAGCAACGATTGAAGCGGATGGCTTACAGCTGACAATAAAGACAATTTCACCGTTTCCAGAATTTCCATCTGAATTGGTCCATCCGAATACTTCAATTATCGACGTCACCGAACCTGATTTTATCAACAAACCGGTAGGCACAGGACCGTTTGCTGTTTCGTCGTTTATACCCGGTACAGCCGTGGATTTGGTCCGGTACGACGGCTATTGGGATGGGGTTGCCAAGTTAGAGGCTGCCAGGTTTTCGTTTAACGAAGACGCCAATGCCAGGTCGCTGGCACTTGAATCGGGGAATGCGGATATTGTTTTTCGTCCGGAAGTCCAAAACCTGGAGATTCTGGAAGCTTTGCCAGGCATCAAAGTGGAATCCACTTCCACTTTCCGTGTCCACCAAATGACGATGAACCTGGAACGGGAAACGATGAAAGATATCCATGTCCGAAAAGCGGTTGATGTGCTGGTTAATCGCCAATCGATTGCTGAAACGATCTTGAAGGGACATGCTGAAGTGGCAGAAGGCCCGTTTCCCTCTACATTTTCATTTGCTCCGGATTATCCTGAAAAATTAACTGGACTGGAATATGCGAAAGATCTTTTAGCACAAGGCGGATACGAGATAAAAGAAGGTGTGATGGAAAAGCAAGGAAAACCATTGGTTCTTACTTTATTGACCTATAGTGCACGTGCGGATTTGCCGCTGATTGCACAAGTCTTTCAATCGGACGCCAAGCAATTAGGTATTGCAGTGGATATCCAGCAAATTGAGGTTCCCGAAGAATACATGGCCGCCAACCGCGATTGGGATTTGGCGACTTACAGCAACTTAACAGCGCCTCGTGGAGATGCAGGCTATTATTTGAATGCCACTTATCATCCGCATGGTGCATTGAATTTCAGCGGTGCGGATGATGCTGCATTGACAGCGCTGATTGACGAGTTGAATAAGACAGTAGGACAAGAAGCGCGTTCGGCCATCGCTGAAGAAATTGCACTTTATGTAGATGAACAAGTTTACAATTCATTTATTCTTCATCCCAATACATTGGTCGCTTACAACGCAGATAAAGTAGAGAATTGGGTAACTTCAAAGAGCGAGTATTATATGTTGACCCATACGTTGGATGTGAAATAAATGGCGCGGATTTTAATGGGAAGAGCCAGCGAAGTGATGGTTTTTCTGTTAGTGGTCACCTTTGTCAGCTTCCTTTTTGCGAGATTGGCTCCTGGAGATCCGGTAATGTCGATTCTTCGTGTTGATGATGTATCTGTGACAACGGCGCAAGTAGAGACGTTGCGAGAGGAATTGGGATTTAATGAACCGCTTCTCGTGCAATATGGTAATTGGTTCATGGATTTTGTAAAACTGGACTTTGGGAAGTCCTATCTGACCAACCAACCCGTTTTGGAAATGCTCCTGAGCGGGCTTCCGGCAACATTGGAACTGACTGTGGGTGCACTAATGGTCATGCTATTCATTGCAGTTCCTTTAGGTTCTTTGGCGGCTATATACCGGAACAGTTGGATCGATCAAGTAAGCCGCTGGATCTCGTTGTTTGGAGCAGCGGTTCCAAGTTTTTGGCTCGGTCTGTTATTGATCGATCTCTTTGGAGTGCGCCTCAATGTGCTTCCGACTATGGGGCGTGATGGCTTTGTTTCCATATTGTTGCCATCGGTTACACTGGGCCTTGCCATTACGAGTGTATATGTCAGGTTGCTGCGTTCCAGTTTGATTGATGCTTTAAGCAATGATTACATAAAAGCGGCTCGTTCGAGAGGGATTTCCGGAGTCCAGATTTTTTTCTTCCATGCATTGCGGGCTGCCTTGCCGCCGGTGATCACCGTTTTTGGCGTCAGTCTAGGCAGTTTAATCGGCGGCGTAGTCGTCATCGAAGTGATTTTTGCCTACCCAGGAATCGGCAAAATGGTGGTGGAAGCTATCAGAGCACGGGACTACCCGGTCATTCAAGGTTACCTGTTCCTGATGGCCGTCATTGTATTTATTGTCAACAGCCTGGTTGATATCTCATACCGCTACTTAAATCCTAGAATCAGAATGCATGAAAGGAAAGAAAGCTAATGGTCGTTTTGAAAATGAAAATCAGAAAGCGGAATTGGAAAACCGGAATGTTGGTTATGCTTTTAATCCTGGTGGGCTTCCTTGCAGCATATACTTTTCTTTTCCTGAAACATGATGCGGATATGGTAGATCTGAATTCGCGGCTATCGCCGATGAGCCTGCTGCATCCGTTTGGGACTGACCATCTTGGCCGTGACGTAATGACACGGATTTTTCTGGGCGCACAGCAGACTGTAGGATATGCCTTCACGGCATTAGCGGCAGCAGTGATGATCGGTTTGCCGATCGGATTGGTGGCCGGTTATAAAGGCGGGATAATAGAACGGATCCTGATGCGCATTGCAGATGCATTTCTCACTTTTCCGGATACGATTGTGGCGATTGTCTTAAGCGGACTAATGGGACCGGGTATTGAAAACCTTTTACTGGCCATCGTCTTTGTCAAATGGGTGAATTATGCCCGCCTCACCAGGAGCACAGTGGTCAATGAACGAGAAAAAGAATATATTGCCATGGCAAAAATCAATGGTTTAAGCGATGGACAGATTATCCGCAAACATATTTTTCCGCATATCGTCGGCAATGTCTTAGTGCTCGCAAGCTTGGATTTAGGGAAAATCATTCTGCTGATTTCATCATTATCCTATATCGGACTAGGAGCTCAGCCTCCAGCTCCAGAATGGGGTGCTATGCTGAATGATGCCCGCCCTTATTTTCAATCCATGCCTTCGTTAATGATTTATCCCGGACTGGCGATTGTGGCCGTGGTGCTCATTTCCAATATTGCAGGCGATTATTTACGGGACAAATTTGATGTAAAAAAGGAAGTGCAACTGTGAATTTATTGGAAGTTAACGAGCTGACGATACAGACGGCAACCCGACAAATTGTAAAACGAATTTCGTTTTCTGTAGAACCGGGAAACTGGCTGGCCATCGTCGGCCAAAGCGGCAGTGGGAAAAGCATGTCAACGTCAGCCATCGGCCAATTGCTGGCGCCGAATCTGAAAGCAGGTGGAGAAATCCTGTTCAATGGCAGCAATCTCCTTGAAATGTCTAGTAAGAAATTGAACAGCATACGCGGCAAGCAAATCGCTTATATATTTCAGGACTACCAAAACTCATTTACGCCATTTATGACCATCGGCAAGCATTTTGACGAGTATCAGCGGAACCATCTCCAATTGTCAAAGGCTCAACGACTCCAAAATAGGCAGCAGGCACTCGCTTCTGTCGGACTTGGAGACGAATACGCTGACCGTTTTCCCTTTCAACTGAGCGGGGGCCAATTGCAGCGTACAGCCATTGCTCTTGCACTGTTGCTGAAACCCGCTTTGGTGATCGCCGACGAGCCGACGACCGCTTTGGATAGCATCTCCTCTTACCCAATCCTGCAACTGCTGGCGCGTTTACAGAAAGAAACGGGATGTGCCATTCTCCACATTACCCATGATCTGCGTCATGCAGCCAACTATGCAGATCATGTTTTAGTCATGAAAGATGGAGACATACTTGAGCAGGGAAACAGGTCTCAGATTATGGAGTTTCCTCGGCATTCCTATACAAAAACTTTGCTTGAAGCAATACCAAGCCTAGGTCAGGCTGAAGAATAAACGGACGGAGGGGAACACATGGAGCTAATGAACATCAGCCGCGTCACGAAAACATTTTCATCTGGCAGGCAGGTACTGGATGACGTTTCATTTTCTTTGGAAAAAGGCCATTGTCTCGGAATCATCGGGGAGAGCGGCTGTGGCAAAAGCACGTTAGCCCGCTGTATATTGCAATTGGAGAAAATTGATTCAGGCGAAATTTCATTGAACGGACAGACGCTGCAAAATTTATCCGTAAAGAAACTGAAGCCATTCAGAAAGCACATCCAAGCCGTTTTCCAAAATCCTTCTGCTTCACTAAATCCAAAATTAAAGATACGTGATTCGTTGATGGATCCATATCTGCAATTCGGCAACCAAAAGGATTTACGGCATTTCAATTATGAGAGCAATGAGCAGTATGTTAAGCAGCTTCTGCACGCCGTCGAACTTCCAGCTAGCTTGGCTGACCGGTATCCACATGAATTAAGTGGAGGCCAGCAACAGCGTGCGGCAATCTGCCGTGCTATCAGCATTGAACCCGACGTGGTCATCCTGGATGAACCGACTTCAAGCCTGGACGTTCTATCACAAGCCTCACTACTGAAGCTGCTGGAGAAGCTTCGTCGGCAATTTTCGCTGTCCTACGTATTCATTTCACATGATCTGGCAGCTGTTGCTTCGTTAAGCCAACATTTGTTGGTCATGAAGGAAGGGCGCATAATTGACGCTTTTCCAACTGAAGAACTTTTTTTGCTTAAACGCCATTCCTATACGAAAGAATTGGTTTCCATGTATTGAAAAACGGAGTCTGTTTTTATAAAAACGCTCAATTGATATTCCCATCTATCTAAATTTAACGTGTTAGGAGCTTCGTCATGAATCACCGCAATTATTTAGCCTTAGCGATTCCGCTTACCTTGTCGACAGTCACTACTCCTTTACTGGGAGCCGTTGATACAGCAGTCGTCGGACAACTGCCGGATCCTGCTTATATCGGCGGTGTCGCCATCGGTACAGTAATTTTCAATACCCTTTATTGGCTGTTCGGTTTCCTGCGCATCGGAACATCGGGCTTTGCTGCCCAAGCAAACGGGGCAGATGATAAGCTTCAGGGAACGCTTGCATTCATCAGGCCATTGATTATTGCGCTTGTTGTGGGAATTGGCTTTATAGTGTTTCAAAAACCCATTGAATACATAGCCTTAAGTTTACTTCATCCTGCTGAAGATGTGGCCGAGTTGGCATCCGGATATTTCGGCATTCGCATATGGGGCGTTCCGTTTACTTTAATCAACTATGTCATTATGGGCTGGCTGATCGGCATGTCCCGCGTTAAAATTTCAGTCCTTATCCAAATTTTTATGAATCTGCTGAATATCGTCTTGGATGTGGTTTTTGTCTTCGGATTTGGATGGGGAGTTTCCGGTGTAGCCGCTGCCACCCTATTGGCTGAAGTGATAGCCTGCATACTCGGCTTATGGATCATTTGGCGCGGCACATCTTACCACTTCCAGGTTCCATCCATCAAAATGTTGGCAGACGGTTCATCTGTCAAAAAGATGATGGCGGTCAATCAGGATCTTTTTATCCGGACGATTTGTCTGCTGGCAGTTTTTAATTTATTTACATACAAAAGTGCAGATTTCGGAACGGAAACGTTGGCTGCGAATGCAGTTCTGCTGCAGATCCATTACTTGATGGCTTATTTTTTTGATGGGCTTTCCAACGCTTCCAGCATTTTCTCCGGTAAAGCAATCGGTTCGAAAGACAGAAAGCTTTTTCAAAGGAATTTGGAACTGTCGTTTCAATGGGCTTTCTATTCTTCGGTAATGCTGTTAATGCTTTATTGGATCTTCAAAGAATCGGTTTTCTCGTTTTTCACCTCGATTCCGGAAGTGATCCGGTTAGGATATATCTATGGCGATTGGCTGTTGTTCTTTCCTTTGGTTTCGAGTTTTGGTATTGTCCTATATGGTGTATTTACGGGGGCAACCGAAACCGTTCCAATCCGAAATTCCATGCTGCTTTCTTTAACTGTCTTTTTGATTGCAATGGCGGCAGGCGTACCGTATTTAGAAAACCATGGAGTATGGTTGGCCTTCATCTTGTTTAGTCTTGGCAGAACTGTTTTCTTGATTCTTTATGTGCCAAAATTGAACCTATTGATACGCAAGGAATAAAAAGTCGTCAACCACGTTCAGCATTAAATTTATTTTGCTCTTTGACATCTTGCCGGAAATAAAGTACATTATCTTATGGACGAACAATTATTTAGATATATAGATATATCATTCGTGTATAGGGGTGTTATTAATGGAAAATGTATTTGATTACGAAGATATTCAACTAGTTCCTGCAAAAGCGGTGGTTAACAGCCGTTCAGAATGTGATACGTCGATTGAATTTGGCGGGCGTACTTTTAAGCTGCCTGTTGTCCCTGCAAACATGCAGACAATCGTAGATGAAAAAATCGCGGGATTTTTAGCGGAAAATAATTATTTCTATATTATGCATAGATTTGAACCGGAAAAACGCTTGGCGTTCACAAAAGACATGCAGCAACGCGGTCTTTTTGCATCCATCAGTGTAGGTGTAAAACCGGAAGAATATGATTTCGTCCAGCAGCTGGCGGACGAAAAAGTCACACCGGAATACATTACGATCGATGTCGCTCACGGCCATTCCAACGCAGTCATTGATATGATTCAGCACATTAAGAAATTGGTGCCGGACAGCTTTTTGATTGCTGGAAACGTAGGGACGCCGGAAGCGGTCCGCGAATTGGAACATGCTGGAGCGGATGCGACGAAAGTGGGCATCGGACCCGGAAAAGTTTGTATCACTAAGATTAAAACGGGGTTCGGCACAGGCGGCTGGCAGCTGGCAGCACTTCGCTGGTGCGCAAAAGCGGCAAGCAAGCCAATTATTGCGGACGGCGGCATCCGGACACACGGCGATATTGCAAAATCGGTCCGTTTCGGGGCATCAATGGTTATGATCGGTTCTCTTTTTGCTGGCCATGAGGAATCACCTGGTGAAACCATCAACCAGGACGGCAAGCTGCTGAAAGAGTATTTTGGATCAGCTTCTGAATTCCAAAAAGGTGAAAAGAAAAACGTCGAGGGCAAGAAGATGTTTGTCGAATACAAAGGTTCATTGAAAGATACGTTGGTGGAAATGGAACAAGATCTTCAATCTTCGATTTCTTACGCTGGAGGAGACAAGCTCCTGGCCATCCGCAACGTGGATTATGTAATCGTTAAAAACTCCATTTTTAATGGAGACAAAGTATACTAAACAACATAAAAAGCCTTCAATCACTGGATTGAAGGCTTTTTTTCTGTTTGGCTGATTTTAGCCAGGCGATTGCTGAGACAGCAAGTATGGCTCCAAAGAGCATGACTTGGATGTTCTTAGGTACGGTTTGGATAACTCCATAAACAACAGCGAGTTCCAGTATCACGGCCGGAATTTTGCCGATTGTACTGGCAATCCAAAAATGCTTTCCGCTGATGGCGGTAAGTGCTGCACCGGCTGTAACGAAGCCCGACGGCATAAATGGCAGCAAGCGCAGCAGGATCACCAGACTGAAAATCCGTTTTGTTGACTGGCATGTGAATCGCTGCCAAAAAGGGTGTCGCAGCCATTTCGGATCTGCTTTTGCAAATCCATAACGGTACAGGTAAAAACCCATCCATGCACCGAATATTTCACCTGAAAACGTTAAAGCTGCACCGATATAAAGGCCTAACGAATCTATATTGACAGCGGTTATCAAGATACTGGGAATAAAACCGACCGCACCGACCACGAGATTGGCAAGTAACAAGACAAGAAATTCTAGTGCCAAGAGAAAAGAATCGATTACGGCACCTCCCATTCTATAGAAGAAGTTTTTCAGGATTCCCCAGTCGAAATCTTCAACAAAGTATCCATAGTCTTTCTTTCCACCATCATAGCAACAAACTGACCGGAACGGAAACAGGATTTTGTCTGTTTTCGACTTTATTGCAATTGATTTTTGGAATGGTTAAAAGTAGTATAAACCCTGTTTTTTTATCAGAAATTACGTTTTACTTTTATAAAAATGGATATGGATTAGTAGAAGAACGGAAAGGGGAGGATTGGCGAAGTGTCGATGGACAGATCAGACGAGTTGCCAAATGGAAACAGATAGCTGGGCATAAGCAGTACAATCTATAGAGGAGGATCTATTCATGAAAATTACCGACATCATGACAACAGAGGTTGAGACATGCGCTCCGGAAATGTCGATTCAGGAAATTGCTTCTAAAATGCTGGAGCTGGATGTTGGATCCATTCCCATCAGTGATGGCAAGCGATTATTGGGAATCGTCACAGACCGGGACATTGTAATTCGCGGAATCGCTTCCCAGATTTCATTGGATAGCCCGGTTTCACAGATTTTGACTTCAGAAATGGTTACCGGAACTAAAGATATGTCCATTGAAGACGCAGCTGATTTAATGACAAAACACCAGATTCGCCGGCTTCCGATTGTAGAAAATGACCAGTTAGTAGGAATCGTTTCTTTAGGAGACATCGCCCTAAGAGACCAGACAGATGACAACGCCAGTCTGATTTTGGAAGAAGTATCAGAATCGGATGACACAGAACTTCATTAACGAAACGTAAGGTGGAAAAAAGGCAAGTCCGATTATTTGTCGGACTTGCCTTGTATTGTTTTAATAGCCTGCGATATCCCGTTTAGTGAAAGCAATCCAAGAAGCCATTAAGAATAAAGTTAGGTATAAACACAAGATGGTGACGGAAAAGCTTAAGCTCATTCCTTCCATCGTAGGTTCGCCATTGAAGTACTGGCCAAGGTTGGTATTGGCGAACAAGATGTATTTGGCCCAGGAATATTGTGCCGTGAACAGGACGATGGAATTGCCGGCGAGCATCAATGTGACCGCTAAGCCGATTGCCATGCTGCTGCTTCTGAAAATCGTGGATATCATAAAGGCGAATGAAGCCATCATCACTAACGTAACTAAGCTTAATCCGTAATCTTTCATAATTTCGTTAAACAGGCCATTATGTACATACCCCATCCCTTGCTCAAGAACAACGGTTTGAGCTGGATTATTCAAGCCGAAGAACAAAGCACCAGTCAGCAGGCTGCTGGCAATGAGGAAGAAGATGAGTGTGAATGCGAACAAGAGAACCGTTAGGTATTTGGACAACAAAATTTTCGAGCGCGATATTGGACGGATCAGCAGAAGTTTGATGGTTCCCCATTTAAATTCATTCGAGACGATTCCAGCAGCAATGATGATGGTGAACAGGCTGATGAAAGTCGTGAAAAATGAGTTGTCATATAAAAACTGCCAGCCGTCATAAGGCAAGGGCTTGATGTCATTTTCAATGTGGTACATATTCTTTTCCAATTGAAATGGATTGGAAAGTTTGCTGAGTTCATCGTTGTCCAACTCCGATGTCAAGCGGATATTTTCTTCCTGAAGTTCGGCCTGCCAGTTCGTGCCGTATTCTGTAGTCTGGAACTCGCTGTCCCATAACCTGCTGATGATTCCTGAAGCCAGTATCAGAATGGCCAGTACGAAAAACATCACCCATGTGGATTTTCTGGCATACAATTTGATTTGTTCATTCCAGATCAAGTGGATTAAATTAGTCAATGCTGTTCTCTCCTATCAAATTAAAGAATTTGTCTTCTAAAGTTGACTGGAGAACATTGACCCCGTATACATCAAACCCCTGGCCAATCATTTTCTTCAAGATGGAAGGGATCTCTTCTTTTTGAAGCGATAGGATCAGTTCTTTTCCTTTCAAGCGGACACCTGTCGAAAGCTGAGTTTCCAGGTATTCTTTTGCTTGTGCCAGCGGTTCTGCTTCGATAAACACATCCTGCAATGCTGTCGAGTTTTCGGTGGTTTTCACTTCTTCTAATGCAACCAACTGTCCATTTTTGATGACGCCAATCCGATCGCACAGCAGCTCCATTTCAGAAAGCAGATGGCTGGATACGATGACGCTCACGTTTTCCTGCTCAGCAAGTGCACGGATGTACTTACGGATTTCGCGGATTCCGGAAGGATCCAAACCGTTTGTCGGCTCATCCAGTATCAGAATGGCGGGCTTGTGGAGAAGCGCTTGGGCAATGCCCAGCCGTTGTCGCATACCAAGTGAGTAGCGGCCGGCTTTTTCGTGAATCGCTTTTTCCAAGCCGACAAGGGAAATGGTTTCATGAATGCGTTGGTCCGTTATGCCGGGAACCATTCGCGCATATTGCTTGAGGTTTTTCCAGCCGCTCAGAAAAGGGTACATTTCAGGATTCTCAACAATCGCCCCATCGTGCTGGATGGCATTTTTAAAGTCGGTTTTGATGCTTTTTCCTTCAATCAGCACATCTCCTTCCGTCATACTGATCAAGCCCACCAGCATTCGGATGGTCGTCGTTTTTCCAGCTCCATTCGGTCCAAGAAATCCAAATACTTCACCTGAACGGATTTCAAAATCAAGTCCTTTAATGATTTCCTTGTTGCTGATTTTCTTTTTCAAGTTGATCAGCTGCATCTTTACTGCTGGTTTATCCATCCAACTACCTCCGTTTTTAATTCAGATATGTAAATGACTTACAAGTCTCATAATAACAATAGTTAAAATAAAATCAATATAAATTTAAATAATGTTTAAAAAATATTGAATAATATTTAATATTGTTTTATAGTAAGCATTAACAGCTGAAGGGAGTGAAGACGTTGAATAATAAGGTGCCTGAATGGTTTTCCACATTGTCTGCTGAAGACATGGAATTTATCAAGAAGTTCATTCTGGGATCCGGTTCGTTAAAAGAGATCGCAAAATTATATGGAGTTTCTTATCCGACGGTCCGATTGAGGCTGGATAAGATCATCCAGAACATCGAATTGCAGGAAAAAGAAGGTTCGCAGCCATTTTCGACTTTCGTCATGAAGTTGGTTATCGATGACAAAATCGATTTGGAAGTGGCAAAAAGCATCGTCGACAAATACAAAGAGAGTCTGGAGGAATAGACATGGGGACTGTAATCGATCTGGCATTGCCAATTATCATTTTAGTTGTTCAATATTTCTTATCTAAACAAGCGCGGGTATGGCCAGGAGGTATTTTGCCGGCAGCATTTGCAGTATTCTTCATTTGGCTGATGATCGATAAAGACTTGGCTTTCTTTTCAAGAGATGTTATACCGCTGATTTTGGGAATTACCATCTTATGTGGGGTTTGGATTAATGGACAAGAAGCCTACAAGAAAAAGCAGGAAAAAGAATTGATGAAAATGCGCGGACAGGATTTAATTTAAACAACACGAACAGCTGGAGAAATCAAAAGGGGTGGGGAATTGCATAACCAAAAACGAATTCGGGATTACGGAGTGGAAATCGGCACGATGAAGACAGGGATGTTAAACGCCATAACAGATGTAGAGGGTGTCACTATTGGCCAGGTCACTTTGATGGACGGAAATATGCAGACCGGAGTGACGGCCATTCTGCCGCATCAGGGAGATCTCTTCCACGACAAGCTTATAGCTTCAAGCCATGTCATCAACGGCTTTGGCAAAACGATGGGAACCATCCAATTGGCGGAACTCGGCACGCTGGAAACACCGATTGTTTTGACGAACACATTGAATGTCGGAACAGCAGCCAATGCAGTCATCGATTATATGTTGGAGAAAAATCCGGATATCGGCAATACGACGGGTACAGTGAATCCGGTCATCGGCGAATGCAACGATATGTTTTTGAACGATGTGCGCGGACGTTTTGTCAAAGAAGAAGATGTAAGGCAAGCATTGGACAATACCGGAATTGAGTTTGAAGAAGGAGCTGTAGGAGCGGGAAGAGGCATGTTGTGTTATTCATTGAAGGGCGGTATCGGATCGGCTTCGCGTATTGTGGAACTGGAGCACGGCACGTTTACGCTGGGTGCATTGGTGCTGTCGAATTTCGGAATGCTGAATGATTTGACGATTAACGGCAAGGGAATCGGCAAGGAGCTGAAGAAAAACATTCTTCAAACTCTTAAAGAAGAAGACAAGGGCTCAGTAATGGTGGTTGTGGCTACTGATCTTCCTTTATCCGAACGGCAATTGAACCGTATTCTGAAACGGGCAGTGGCGGGGTTGTCACGGACAGGCTCAATTATTACCAATGGCAGCGGCGAAATCATCCTCGGCTTCTCCACCGCCAATAAAATTCCCCATACCAAGCCGAAGCAATGCCTGGCTATCAAAACGATACATGAAGACGATATGGACGAAGCGTTCAGAGCCGTGGGGGAAGCTGTTGAAGAAGCAGTATTGAACTCCATGATCACCGCGGAGGCAGTGGTTGGCCGCAATGGCAATGAACGGCCAGCGTTAAAAGACTTATTGAAGAAATACGCCATAACCTTAAAGAACCGTTAACAGGTTCTTTTTTATTTTGTTCAAAAATACATCGAAAAGATTTATGAAATTCTTTTATTATTTTCAATGATTTAGCCATATAACACTAAAAGTTTAATAAGTGATCAATGTGCCTAAGTTAATAACGATTAATGAACAGTAACTATTGAATCAAAGATATATAAATATAGAGGAATAGATGTCATATCCATAAAAATATGGGTTTATGGATAAAAAAGGATGTTCGAAATTTACTAAAATAACGTTAAATTGTTTACAATTTGTACAATCCGTTGTAGTCTATGGGTATTACAAAAAGCGTTCTATTTCAATTTAAAAGTAAATTAATTAGGTTAAAAGACTATCTTTTGCGATAAATTTAACAAAATCAACGAATTCATTTTAGCAGTATTTTGTTCATCGATACAGGCGAATAGATGAAAGGACGGAGTAAATGATTAGTGCACAACCGATAGAAACGGTGGCTGAAATTCTGGAAAAAACATTGGAAGCCCCAGTGGAAGTCCTTGGAGGTCTTTACGTCGTGACTAAGCAACGAGATCTGGCCATCAAATCAGGCGATTGCACAATGTTATTTAAAATTGATAACGAAATTACGTTTCAAGACCTTCACCAGCATGGGAAGATGCTGAATAAAGCTGAAATTCTGCTGTTGCCTGAAGAACTGCCTGTGTTTTCTTCCGCTTTGATTAACCAAGGCCCTCCATTGCCCAGCAATTACGCACAACGGTTGGTCATGGACCTGGATGTCTACAGTCTTTATATGGAGTCCCGCGAACTGCCTGAACAGTTTGCTGAACGTCTGGCTACCGCATTAAAAGCTATTGAATCCTAATGTTAATTTAAGTCGCCTTTCATTAGCCGGTGCCGACAAGCAGAAAAGGTGGTGTTCTTATGAACGAGAAATGTTTATCATGCATCTCAGGAGGCCTCTTTCTTCTGACCATGATTCCGCTGACATTGGCTGCGATTCATTGGTTCCATGGCCCCCTTGAATTTTTATTGAGCCTTCATCTGCATCTGCCTTGTGCCTTGAGTGCGCTGGGAGTCGTTGCCGCATTGATCGGAGCAAAAGGAGATTTGCGGTTCAATCTTGTGCTATTCAATGTGCTGTCCCTTAGCTTGTATCTTATTTTTTCAACCAATCTGCATTCACTTTAAACATTTGCCCCTTATCTTTGTATACCTGACATAAATTCCTTCAACGGATAATCTCCGTAAAAAAGATGGTGTGCTGTTCACAGAATTGTGTGCAGCACACCATTTTTTTATTCTTCACAAACTGGACGCACCCATAGTTTAGAAAAATCCACATAACCGAAATGGCTGATGGATATGTTCATCAGATCTACTGAAAATGGGATTTGCCTTTTTTCGTAATACAGCGGAACCATGATGGAGGCTTCCAACAAGGTCCGTTCGACTTCAAGATTCACTTTTGTCCATTCCTTAAATGGTGTCTCTGCATACAGCTTTAGGTAGCGATCAAACTGAGGCTGTGACTTCATAATGGCTGTCATCGGGGAATAGCCATTTGAAAGAAAATTGAAAAATGAGAAGTCCTGGTTCATTTCAAACACTTCCCCGTGAATAAACAAGTCTGCCGTTTGATTTTCTGTAATATCCAGCAACTTATCCTGAAATGACAGCCATTGAATCTCAACAGCAATGCCTTCGCTTTCCAGCGCTTCTTTTAGCCAGCGGGTAGCGCCGTTTGTGTAGTTTGCCGCTTTGATGACCAGTGGCTGATCAAGAAAAGGGCGAGCCATCTGCGGCACTGTATAGGATTGTTTTTGGCCGGCGAGGCAGCCATGAAGATTTGGCAAAGCACGCGGATGAAACTGGCCGATTGTGTGCCGGTGCTTGGCAATGACGTAATGGACATAATCGCGCACTTCTTTTCGGCTGATCGGGGAGTCTCTGAATGCATTCATGATGACGACACCAAAACCTGAATCGCTTTCCACTTGAAATGTCTCTTCGGATGTTTCATTTGCTGAGGAACGGTAGGTAAAATCGAAATCCTCCGGCACCTGAATGAATTCCACGATATCAAGCAAAGGCCGTTCCTTAAAATACTCGCTGAATGCCTTTAACGTGGTTTTCAATTCATCGTTGTGCGCAACATAAAAGCCGCCGGTACCAATGATTTGGCCATTCGTTTCTTTATAAATGCTGGCATTGATCATGCCCAGCATCTGCAGGCAATAGCTGCAGCCAGCTGGAAAAGAGAGTTCAAGCACATAAGGCGCCAGCGCTTTAATTTCAGTGATGGGTTTCCACAAATCTGCGTAGGGAGCATCCAAGCGTATGCGGTTCAGGCATTTAACCACGTTTTCTGAAGTTAAGAACGATCCATCATGAAACTGGACTTCTTTTCTTAAGTAAAGCCGAAGCCGATTGTTTGCAAGGTCCCAGCTATGGGCCAGTTCTGGAGAAACGTTTCCAGCAGCGTCGACTGAAACCAAACGATTATGGACATTTGCGGCCATATTCGCGCTTTGGATATCCGCGGCCTTCATCGGATGAAGCGTCAATAAAGCATATTTCCTAGGGATGATCAGCTTGTCCACTTCGCTTGCATTGTTTTGGCTGTAACCGAACTGAGATCGGAACTGATGCATTAACCGCTGCCTTACTGCCGGGGACCATTCCAATAGAAGGTAGTTTCCGGCGGATTCGACCGATTGTTCTGCAATCAGCTGAATGATTTGCTGTTCGTACACCGCTTCTACATTCCGGTGCCATTGCAGGTGCGAAGTATTGCCGCGCCCGCGGCCCGATGTATAGGTAAACCAACCTTCGTTCGACCATTTGCGCAATAGCCGTGTCGTCTGCTTGCTGCTCAACTTGAGCGCAGCGGCAATCTGCACTTGCTTAACGTCGCCTGTTGGGACAGCCTGCCATAATGATAAAAGAGTCTTTTCCATGTTTCCTCCTGTTAAAAGTGGACATTAGTTTTAAAATTGTCTATTTTTAGTATCTTTCGTCTAGTTTAATATACATAAGACAAAGGAGGCTGACAAGATGAAATGGAAAGACTATCCACAAAATATCAAAGTACGTTTAATCACTTCATTTTTCAACCGGGCAGTTTCATCTGCAGTTATGCCTTTCATGGCTTTGTTTTTTGCGCAGGAAATAAATAAGGTATGGGCGGGAACTTTTTTGATCGTCACCGTCTTTATCGGATTTTTCGTCAATATGGTCGGCGGCTATATTTCCGACCGATTTCCACGCAAACGGGTGCTGGTGATAACGTCTTCACTGAGCGCTGCCATGTTTCTGCTGATGTCCATCAGCTTATTGCCAAGCGGCAAATGGATTGGTTTATTCGCAATTGCATACGTTAGTTTCATCATAACCAGCAGTTTGGGCAGACCGGCGATACACGCCATCATCATCGACTCGACAACCCCGGAAAACCGGAAAGCGATCTATGCCATCGATTATTGGATGATCAACCTGTCGATGGCGATTGGGGCAGCACTAGGTGGCTTATTGTATCTCAATCATCAAATTGAACTGTTTATATTATTGACACTCACGGCGGCGAGTCTGCCTATCGCTTACCAAATCTGGTTGAAAGATGAACGTGTCCAGACCTTGAAAAAGCAGCATTCGAATGTCGTAATCGATCTGCTGCAGAATTACAAAGTCGCATTTCGGGACAGGCCTTTTGTTAAGGTGGTAATTGGTTCCATGTTCATTTTTTCAGCAGAATTTTCATTGAACAGTTATATTGGCGTCCGTCTGGCGGAAAGCTTTGATGCTTTCACTATTGGGGACTTTGAAGTGGCAGGGGTTCGGATGTTGAGCTTGTTGAATATACAAAATATGCTGCTGGTCGTCTGCCTGACATTCATCGTCAATAAATTCACTGACCGTTTTTCCAAACAGCATGTCCTATTGACGGGCCTATTGCTATACAGCGTCGGGTATGTAACGATTACATCAGCGAATAGCTGGTACTTGTTGCTGCTGTTCAATTTCATCGGCACCATAGGCGAACTGGTTTATTCGCCGGTCCGCAATGCAGAAATGGCCAATATGATACCGGAAGACAAACGGGGTTCGTATTCCGCTTTTTCCAACATTTCGTTCAGCGGAGCAGATTTGTTGGCGCGCTCGACCATCATCATCGGAGCTTTTCTTATTCCGACCATGATGTCCGTCTATATCGGCGTCTTGCTGATGATCGGCACACTTCTTGTTTACACCGGATTGTTTATCAGAAAGCCTAAAAAAGAACAAGTGCCCGAACCAAAAATTGTTTAAACACAAAACAGTAGGAGGAGAATAGCTATGATCGTCAGAAAAGCAGTTCCTGAGGATGCCTTTCAATTGGCGGAACTCATGAAGCATGTAGAGGATTCTGATCTTATGCTGTTTGAGCCAGGAGAACGCAAGACTACAGCTGAGCAGTTGGAGAAACGCCTTGGCGCTATGGGAGCAGATTCAGTGGTGTTGATAACAGAAGAACAAGCTGAATTAACCGGCTATTTGTTTGCAATCGGCGACAGCGTTAAACGCAAGCGGCATTCAGTCTATATCGCAGTGGGTATTCGGCAAAGCGAACGTGGGAAAGGGAGAGGCACAGAGTTGTTTCAAGCTTTGGATCAATGGGCTGCCGCGAAAGGAATTCGTCGCATTGAATTGACCGTGCTTGAGCATAACAAACCAGCCATTGGGTTATATAAAAAACTAGGCTTTGAAATTGAGGGGCTGAAGCGTGATTCCGTATGGATGGAGGAACGCTATGCCAATGAATACTATATGGCAAAACTGCTGTAGCAGGCAAAGGAAACTCTCTAATCGGTCGTTTTTTTAGACCAGGCAGAAAGTTTTCTTTTGTTTTAGGCGCAATCTTTCCAATAACGAAAAGCAAACACTTTTAAATAGGTTTTTGTATATTTTTTCGTGGTTTTCCTATATTTTCAGATGCAATAATTGTAAACTGAGGATATGGTTTTGTAAGGAGTTGGATAAATGCAGTCATTACTTTTTTTCTTTCTTGAAAACATGGCGTTGATCATCGCATTGATGTATCTCGGTTTAAAAGCGAAGGAATTATTATTCCCTAACTTGACCGAATCAACGCTTTTATTGGCACTCAGTATTTTATTCATGGGATTTTTGACTTTTTCAGTGATGTATAATCCTTACATTCATGAAGGCATGCGGCTTGATTTAAGGGAAGTGCCCCTTTATTTCATTTCCTATATTGGCGGTTGGAAAGTAGGTATACTATCTGCAATCTTTCCATCTATATACCGCTATTCACTGGGCGGACCTACAGCGATAGCTGGAATTTTGCAGACGGTGATTTTGCCGGTCATCATCGGCAGCCTGTTCCGCAATAAAAAAACAGTCAATAAATTTTTTGCCATTTTGGATATCAAAAAAATGCTTCTCGGTTTGTTGGTTTTCGAAGTCCTCAAATCAGTTTCGATGCTATTGACTACACCTTCAACTGTGCCGATCACCCTTTCAATGCTGTTTTTTGCCATGGTCGCTGTTTTGGCAATGGGCTTAATTGCGAACGGTGAAAATCACCATATACTTGTCCGCAAAGAACTGGAATTTTATTCTAATCAGGATCCCATGACCCAACTGCCGAATATGCGCTTTTTTAAGAATAAAACGCAAACCTTGGTGTCCCAGTATGTACCCATCGCCATTGTTATGCTCGATGTCGATTATTTCAAAACTTATAATGATACGCATGGCCATCAAAAAGGCGATGCTGTGCTTCGGTCGATTGGCCAGCTGTTGAGGGACCATACACGAAAAAAAGATTATGTGGCGCGGTATGGTGGGGAAGAATTCATCTTCTGCATCACGGATCCTTACGATGACGATGAAGTGATGAGGATCGCTGAAAAAGTCCGTGACCAAATTGAACAATATCACTTTGAAGGTGAAGAGCTCCAGCCTGAAGGCAAATTGACGGTATCCATGGGCGTGTCTTTGAATTCCTATCATAAAACGTTGGACCAGCTGATTGATGAAGCTGATCAGGCCCTATATCAGTCCAAACGTGATGGCAGAAACCGAGTTACTGCTTTTGCAGAAAAAAAAGAAAAAGAAATTGAAGAGGTATTTAATTAAAGACAACTTCAGCAAGATGGCCGCATTGCATTTCAGCAACGGCTTTTTTTTATGAAATGAACTGTTAAAACGAAACATAGCAGGTTGCCAAATCGGGTAGAGGAAAGAGAAGCAAAACAGTCAGAATGGAATATGGGATGGGGGGCTATTTGTGGAACACAGTATGCAACAGGGAATGGCGGGTTTGGAGGCTGTGGTGATTGTTGCTCTTTTCCTGGCATTTTTGTTATATCTATTGGCAGCTGCTTTAACAAGCCTGAACTTACGGCCATGGCCGCTGTACCGTTGTTTTTTATGGGGCTTCGGTATTTTTTCGATTGCTCTGGTCATCACAGGACCGATAGCGGAATTTGCAAAGGGAAATTTCGTTGGCCATATGTGGACCCATCTATTGCTTGGCATGCTGGCACCGCTCTTGTTGGTTCTTGCGATGCCGATGAAGCTGCTCTTGAGGTCGTTGCCTGTTCCATTAGCGAGAAAAGTATCCTGGCTACTGAAAAGCAAGCCATTTCAGATGTTGAGCAATCCCATTACTGCGCTGATTCTAAATATTGGTGGGTTGTATGTATTATACCTGACCAGTTTGTTTGAATGGATGCACCAATCCTCAATTGTTTACCTGATCGTCCATCTACACATATTTTTGGCGGGCTACCTGTTTACGGCATCCATCATTTACATCGATATTACAGCTCACCGACTCAGTTTTCTTTTCCGTTCAATTATCCTCATCGTCTCATTGGCCGCACACAAAATTTTGGCTAAAAGCATCTATGCAGATCCGCCGGCTGGTGTACCGGGAGATCAAGGGGAGGCAGGAGGGCAGGTGATGTACTATGGGGGCGATTTCGTCGAGTTGGTCCTCATCATCATTCTTTGCTACCAATGGTATAAAGCGACGGCACCTCGGAAAAGTGAGACGATGGAAGAAGGATAGCGGTAACGTTCCCAGTGCTAATTAGGGCTTCACGGGTGCTTCGGCTTTTCCTTTGTCCAGCTCCGGTAGCCAGCTCCTCGGGTCATAAGCCACTCTGGCTGTGCAGCAAAGAGCGCCGCTTCGCCAGATCGTCTTATGCCTGTCAGAGCTGAACGGTCGCTTCCGCTTTTCCTGGTGTCCAGCTTCAGCACCCAGCTCTTTGGATCATAAGTCAACCCGGCAGTCCAGTTGCAAGTGCCTAGCTCTTCGGGACATAAGGCAACCCAGCTGTGTGGCAAAGAGCGCCACATCGCTGCTTTGCCTTATGCCTGTCAGAGCTGAGCAGGCACTTTCACTTTTCTTTCTGTGCGGCTGAAAAAACGCCACTTCGCCGGTCTGCCTTATGCCTGGCAGAGCTACACGGGTGCTTCGGCTTTTCCTCTGTCCAGCTCCGGCAGCCAGCTCCTCGGGTCATAAGCCACTCTGGCTGTGCGGCAAAGAGCGCCGCTTCGCCAGTGCGTCTTATGCCTGTCAGAGCTAAACGGCTGCCTTCGCTTTTCTTTTTTCCCCGGCAAAAGCTCTTGTTTTGGGTTAAACTATAGGTAAGCGTTTGGATTCGAATAATCTGCACCATTACATAAGATCGAATGAATTTGAGCATCACCATCAATAGGAGGCAATTCATGAATAGTTATATTGTTATGCAAGGAGATACGTATCAGGAAGAATGTGCGGCGGGTGTCCTTTGGACGCCGCAAGTCGACAAATCAGGCATGGTGCCACATTCCTGGAACCGCATGCAGGAATTGAAAAAAGGCGACCTCGTTTTTCATTACGTCAAAGGATTTTTAGTGGCAATCAGCCGGATACGGGAGGATTTCCATAAAGGCACAAAACCGAAGCATGCAGATGAGCAGGGAGGCAGCGAACCTGCATTTATCGCACGCACAGCTTATCGCGAATTGGATGTCCCTTTATCGATCAAGGGGTCTTTTCAGGAAATCGAGCCTTTGCTGCCAACGAAATACTCGGCTTTTCAGGAAGATGCAAACGGCAATTCTGGCTATCTCTATCCCTGCAACGAAGAGCTGGCGATGAAATTTTTGGAATTGATCAGTTCTTTGAATGTCTTTACCTTGGAAATGGAGCAGTTGGAATTATCGATGGAAGTGATCAAAAAGACCGCGCATAATCCATTGCTTAGCCTGATTGCAGAAGCTGAACTGGAAATAAAAACGAAAATGCGCAGAGGCAAAGAGCAGTTCCGGGAAAGCCTGTTGCCGCTTTGGAACGGGGAATGTCCAATTTGCGGCATCGCCATTGAAGAGGTGCTTACAGCGACCCATGCCAAACCGTGGAAAGACAGTTCAGATTCAGAGCGTTTGGATCCGTTCAACGGCATTTTGCTTTGCGCCAACCATGCATCACTTTATTCTGCAGGCTATATCGCATTTACCGGAGGCGGCAGACTCCATATTTCAAGCCGTATTCCGGAGGAAGACTATCCAGTCTACAGATTGCGGAAAAACTTGAAGGTTCCCGTGTCAGCCGAGCATGCGCCTTATTTAAGATGGCATAAACGAATTGTTTTTGCCGAGCCGAGAAAAGTGAAGCTGATGATAAACCAGGAATAATTGAATTTTGTTATGTCTTTGATTGTCTGAACTGTGCTACACTGAAAACAAGTGAATAATCATGCAGAAAAAAGGTGCTGATTCGTCAGTATAACAGGGAACCCGGTTAGATTCCGGGGCTGTTTCCGCAACTGTAAGTGCGTATGAAATAAGAAAATGCCACTGTTCAAACGACCTATGTCAATTGAACGGGAAGGTTCTTAGAGTAAAACGATGCACAAGCCAGGAGACCTACCTTTTTTTGAACGTATTTTTACTCTTCGGAAGATAAGGGAATCATACGGCAACCTTTCTATTTTTGACTGCTGGAGTATGTCTCTGAATAGCTATGGCGCCGCCCTCTTTTTGAGGGCGGCTTTTTGTTGTTTTCGGGAGCGTTCAATGCTGTGATTTTCACCCATATGAAAAAGAGGTGAAAAGATGAAGAAAGACATGCGTTACTTGTGCTATCCGTTTATGCGTGAATCAGCTGCGACCGTCGACTTTGAAATCAGAACCGATTCGCTGACGACACGTATTGGCGAAGCGTTGTCGCTGATGAAAGAAGTGGAAGCTGTTCAACGGGATCTGCAGATTCTCCAGCCAAAGGTATATCATCTGAATGGTTCAGTTCGAGGGAAGCTAGCAGTTAATGAAGAAGATTTGAATGAGTTAAGTGGCATGTATGATTATTATGTAAACTTTGTTGGTGAGAAAATAGGTAATTTTGTCTTGCCGCAAGGGACTCAAGCAGCTTGTGTGTTGCATGTATGCCGCAGCGAAGCGAAAAAATCTGTCCGTGCTTTGCATAAGGTCAGCCTGGAACGGGATGTACCGGAAATCCTCTTTGATTATGCAAACTTATTGGCGAACGTGCTGTTTACGATGGCTGTCTATGTCAATCAGCAACAGGGAGTAGAAGAAATTCCATTTATCAGCAAGTCTTATCCGACCAGACTCAAAAAGAAAGAAGTGGCCAACAATTAATGAAAACTACCTATTTCAAGTACCTATCCATTGGAGCATTAGCATTCACACTCAGCGCATGCCAATCAGAAACAACCGGCACAACTGAAACAGAAACAGCAAACGAATCCGAACAACAGGCAAGTTATGCGGTTACAGATGACTTGGGCAATGAATTGATATTTGAGGAAGTTCCTGCGACTGTCGTGTCATTGATTCCAAGCAATACCGAAATCCTTTATGAAATCGGAGCTGGAGAAAAAATTGTAGGGGCTACAGATTATGATAATTATCCAGCTGAAGCAGCTGAAGTTGAACGTGTGTCCGACTCTGTGGTTTTTAATGCGGAACGCATCATTGAATTGGATCCAGATGTTGTCATCGGCTATTCAACAGGTGGGCCTACGGGCTACGAAGAATTAGAAGCTGCAGGCATCCAAGTTTTTGTTATCGAATCGGCTGAATCCTTTGAAGATGTCTACGGGGACATCGAACAGATTTCTACGGTCATGGGCCTTGAAGATAAAGGAGAAGAAGTAATAGGCTCTATCCAGCAGCAAATTGAGGAAGTCCAAGAAAAAGTATCCGACGTAGAAGAGAAAAGGCAACTGTATGTTGAAATCAGCCCATCTCCTGAAATTTACACAACCGGCCAAAAAACATTCCAGCAGGAAATATTAGATCATGCCAATGTTGAAAATCTATTCGGCGATCTGGAAGGATGGCCACAGATTTCTGAAGAAGAAGTCATTCAACGGAACCCGGAAATCATTGCGACAACAGTTTCTTACACGGAAAATCCCGTTGAAGAAATTAAAGCACGTGAAGGGTGGAACAGCATTGAAGCCGTTCAGAACGATCAGGTCTTTTTCCTGGATTCCGATATCACTTCACGTCCGGGACCAAGAATCGGCGATGCGGTTGAACTGGTAGCCAAAACCGTTTATCCGGAAGCATTTAAATAAAAACAAAACGATCCCCGCTCAGCAAATATGAGCGGGGATCGTTTTGTTCGAATCGCTTAGACTAATGCGGTTGTTTTTCAAGTGCCTCTTGATCGATGCCGAATACTTCTTTCAAGACTTTCTTTTTTTCATCGGCAGTCAGTTCCGTTTTTTCTTTCTTGCCGTTTTCAGAGCGGGTTAGCTGGCTGCCTGATAATGTGATTCGGCCATCCGGCGTTGCGCATGTGACCAGATCATCATGAGTGAAAGGGGAATCTGGTGAAACCTGGTTAAAGACACAGCCCTCATGAAAGTCGGCCAATTGTTTTTCTTCTGTCGAAAACCGGTACAGCACTTTTTCCGTTTCATCATTTTCCCGAATTAAATCATAATATACATCATCCACTTGTTCTACCCGGTAAGTGCCGCTGTGGTCGGTATGGCGTTCACCACCAAGAGGGATCGGGCTGATGGTCGAATCTCCAAAACCTGCATCGACCAAGTAAAGCGTATCAAGCTCCACTAAGATGGCCACGTGGGTGTCGGCTTTAGACCACGTGCCATCAGGTTTTTGAACAGTGGCGGAAATCAATTTCGCATCGAATCCCAACTCGTTCAACAGCCAGTGAAACAAGCCATTCAATTCATAGCAATAACCGCCGCGATGCTGAATAACTACTTTTTCATAAATGCTTTCAAGATTCAAGTAAATGGGCGTTCTACGGATGACATCCAAATTTTCGAATGGTATATTCTGCATATGCAAAGACTGAAGTTCTGCTAAATTTTGCAGGTAGTGCTCCTGTTCGGTTGATGCTTTAAAACGTTTGAGGTATTCATTTTTATTCATTATAGCTATTCATTCCTTTCGAGTGGGTTAATCCTGTTGATTACAACTGCGCGAAGAATATTCAACCACATCAATTCGTTTGGTGTAAGAATTGCTATAGCGTGGTATAGTGAATAAGTAGATAGAATTTATATGAATGACAGCGAATTACAGGGATGGGAGATACCCATCCACAAAAAATAGAAAGCAGGGTGATGGATTTGGTATCAACTACTGATGTCGCAAAACATGCAGGTGTCTCCCAGACGACTGTCTCACGTGTTTTGAATAAACCGGATCAAGTAAAAAAAGAAACGTACGATAAAGTGATGGCTGCCGTCAGGGAATTAAACTATTCAGCTGACGGCATCTTAGAAGCAGTTCCATCTGCGGCTAAAACCAATACGATCAGTGTGATAGCAGGAGCTGTGGATGATCCGATATTTATCGGCAGCGCTCCAATGATCATCAGCTATGCAAAAAGGCAAGGATACCAAGTGGATATTCATTTCATGGCCGACGAAAACGAAGAGGATGTCTATAAAACGGTTCTCTCCAGTAACGTGGCAGGGATGATTCTGGTTTCTGTCTTGCTTGATGATGCGATTCATGAAAAAATGACCAATGCGAATGTGCCGTTTGTATTATTGAATTCCAGCTATTCAAATGCCAAACACTCGATTGGAGTGAATAATGTGGATGCCGGTTATCTGGCTGCGAGCCATCTTCTGAATGCCAACCATCAGGAAATTGCCTGGGTAGGCGGACCTTTGAAGAATCCTGCTTATAAAGAACGTTTTTTGGGGTTCATCCAGGCTCTTCAGGAAGCGAAAAGCAAAATCCGCAAAAAACGGTTGGTGATTTCCGCAACGGACAAAGCTTCCTTGCAAAAAGTGTATGAAGATCTTCAAGCTTTAAAGAAAAAACCGACCGCGATCGTTGCAGCAACAGATGAAATTGCCATACAGCTTTTGGATTTTTACCAGGAAGCGGGCTATCAAATTCCCACAGATATCAGCATTGTCGGCATCGGCAATTCGGAAATCGGCCGTCATTCAGCAATTGGGCTGACTTCTGTAGGAGCTGCGGACAGCATTGAGAATCTTGGACAGGAAACCGTCAAACGGTTGTTTGATATTCTGACGCTTAATCAGGACGACGCTTTTGATGTTAACAGGGAAGTCCAGTTATATGAACGGAGAACAGTTGCACAGCAGTAACGATTTTTATACCTCCAAAATGCAGCAAGGTGTTTCCGTAAGGCTACAATATAGTCTTACCCTAACAGGGAGATTGGTTAAACCGCAATGAAAAGAGCTGCACCGGTAAAATATGCCGGTGCAGCTCTTCTTCAGTTATTCACCATTTATTTCATTTCTTTATGTGTAAATGGACATTTTCCTTGAATCGGTTCACTGTCGTCTCCGATGAAAAACTGTTTCCATTCATTGTGCTCAGGATCTCCGAAATGGCTGATGTCGGGATGTGTCGGCAAGTGGTCCCAGGCTTCAACACGCTGACGTACCTTTTCGCGTGACATGACGCCGCCTTTCTCGGTTCCTTTCAGCCCTTCAAAGATGCGGCGTGGCTGGAACCCAAGAACCATGGCATTGCCGAGGTCGCGTGTTTTTCGTTGCTTGTAAGCGGGGGTATTCCCAAAGATAAATATCGGTTCTCCCTGGAATGTGAAATCCCATAAATAATGGTCTGGATCCCGGGGAGCGTTTTTGGGCCACTCCATGTCATCTTCGTCATGCAAATACTGGAGGATATCCCAGAATTGCTGGCGGTAGGTTTCCAGTGAACCTTCTTCCTTGAAAGGTTCAACAAAAACGAATAAACCATGGCGCTTGTGTTTTGGATCGTTGAATAAGGTCAGGAATGATTCAACCGCTTTAGGCAAATTGCTCCAATCGTCTTGTGTGATGTATGCATAACGCAATTCTCCTTTCAATTCTCCGCTCATTCCAAAATAACAAGGAAAGGTTTTGTCGGTTACGGTTTCATGAAACGTCTTGTATTCGGCCAATAGCCATTCAGGCAAGTCCGTTCGTGCTGTAAAATCTTCTTTCGTCAATAAAGCTGAGCTTGTGCTTATCATCCATTGTTCCTCCATATGCATAAAATAACGTCTCTTTTCTACTTCCCTAAGAAGTGGGGGGCAAAACAAAAACGGCTGAGAAACTCTCAGCCGTTCGAATTGTTTATTCAGAAAGCGCCCGATCCGCCTCCGCCTCCACCAACACCTCCGCCGCCAGTTGCGGAGACGGTGCTGCTTGCTGAAGCTCCGGTATTAGATGTGGCAGCAAAGAAAACACCCGTCAACAACACCGGGTTATAGAACACCCCGAAATCTGCAAATGCCGTTTCGCTATAGGCATTGGTGAAGCTTTGCGTTTTCTGGTTTGCCGATTTTTCATCCGCACCTAGAATATAAGCATAAGCACGCATTTTTTCATCCTGAGTCAACTGTTCCCATTGCGATTGGTCCAGCTGTTCCATTGCTGTTCGAAGTTGTTTCCATTCAGCACGGATGACATGGCCATCATACGTGATCGGCGAATAGAAACAGAAAGCGACAAAACCGATGCCGATGAGGAGGGAAAAGAACATCAGCGGCAACAGGTCCAGTATTCCGAAAACGACTGCGGCCGCAAAGAGGGCCAGGCCAATTATACCGACTGTCCAGCGCAGCCCTTTGTGATTGCTGTACAAATCATGTTGTTTGACTTCCTCGGCAACTTCCTGCTGCCAGGCTGTGATGGATTCGTTATAGGAAGAGTGGTTCAATTCATTTTTTGTGTATTCTTCCAAGTTCTTGATGCTGAAGTATTCGCTATCACCCACTTTGTCGAACAGCAAATCAATCAATGTAGATTCATGGGCGAATTCTGTATTGCGGTCAATCAGTCGGAATTGTTCTTCTGAAAGTTGTTCCACATTCTGTTTGCGCACCAATTCCATCAAGGCGGCTGCTGTCACAGCGGGCGTCAGAATAGAGGACTTGGTGAAATACAATGTGGCCGGAATGCTCATTTTTTGTTTAGGCACAAAGAAAGTCTCGGCATCCGGTTTTGCCTGCTGTTTGGCTTTCCGTGCACGATTCCATCCCCAGGCAGTCAGCGCCAGCAATAATGCGCCTGCCGCCGGAATCAGTCCATTGCCGATGGAAGCGCCGGTATCCTGCCTTGCCGCAAAAACGGCAGCTTCTTCTTCCAGAAGCTCTTTTTCCTCAGCCAGCTTTTCTCGTATGGATCCATCTTGTTGAGGCAAGGCGGGGAACAGTGCTGCATCAAAGACGACACGGATATCCCCATTAGAGCCTTCCGGAACTTGGCCCATTTCAAAGCGGACCGCACCATCCGTTTGCAGGCTGCCTGCCCCGTAAGCTTCGTCGTATCCTGTAAAATCCGTATTTTCCGAAGGGGCAGGAGGGAAGAGCGTAATCGTCATCTGTTCATAATCGCTTTCATTGCGTTCATCGAAAAACGGCCAGTAGAACTCAGCGCCGTCTTCGAACTTCTCTACCGCATCCTCGATTTCGTAACGCAACTCGATGGTCACCGTTTCGTCGTCACCTTCCCGAAAGACCTTGTATAGATGTCCGTCGCGTTCGACATCCAATTCCTTGCCGTTTTCAAATCCGCTGAACTTTTGGATCGATGTCCCATCTTTTGGCACGATTTCCCGTGTAATGCCGTTAAAATCGCCATCAAATTCATAAGTATGGCTTTCCGTCACATCGACCGTGCCATCTGCGTTTACTTGCGCATTGATGTCCACTTTAGAAATAGAATAGTCGACTGCCAATGCTTGGACTGGAAACAAAGCAAAAACCAGCAGTATGAATAAAATCATCATCGGTTTTTTCCTGTACATTTCCATCACCTCTTTCTATATTTACGGTGCGCCAGAACAAAAGTTTCAGAAAGATCATTCAGCGAAGCACACCATGAGGCAAAATAGCATGAACGCCTTTGACGTCGTTGACGACTTGTGTGACATGCAAATCAACGGCGACACTTGATAAGGCTGTGGCTTCGGTGCGTGAAATGCCATAAAACTGTTCCACATACGACACCATTTCAGCCAAGGCGCCGGCCGCCGCTTCATTGAGATCTTCATGGAATCCGAACGTGATCCACCCAGCAGGCGTATATGCACGTGGCATGGATAACTGCATGTCTTTATGCAGAATCAAGGTGATGTCAACCAAGTCCATCGGACATTCGATTGCTGTACCGGAGCTTTCGCCGTCGCCTTGAAGCGCATGGCCGTCCCCAAGTGAAAGGAGAGCGCCTTCTATGGAAACCGGGAGAAACAGGCTGCTGCCGCGCACCAACTCTTTGCAATCGACATTGCCGCCGAAATAGGCAGGGGGTTTTGTCGGAAATATCCCCTCTTCTTTTGGGGCGACGCCAATAAGCCCAAGGAAAGGAGACAAGCCGACATTAAATTCCTGGCCGCCAAGTCTGCAGCTTCCAGTCATTCTTGCTGCATCCAGTTTCCAATCCACCTGCAGCCGTTCATTGTCGGTGATGCCCAGTTTATCGTTCTGCCAAGCCGGTATGCCGCCTGCCCAATTACGCCCATACCAGCCAGGCACCAACTGATTGATGCGGACTTCAAGCACCATTCCCGGTTTGGCACCGGCAACTGCAATAGGGCCGATGATGGGATGGGCACGTTTTTCTTCATTTTCACGTGAAGTGAAAATCGACCGATCTTCAGTTTCAGCTGCCGAATAACCCCATTCGATATCAATGGTCTTCAACTGGATAGAATCTCCTGAATTGACCGTGAGGATAGGTTTGTAGCTTTTATTAAATGAAGAATGAAAGTGATTGGAATCGAGCGGTATTTGATGGATCATCGGGTAGCCCCTTCCATAAGAACGAATTTTCTGTCTACGCAGTCATTATACCAATGTTTGCTTCCGTGCATCTAAACCGGCTATCGAATTTGCTGATATAGAGCCGACAAGGCTTCCGAATGAAAAAACGGCTAGAGCTTTAGGCTCTAGCCGCAGATGATGGAATACCTCAAAACCGATTCCATTCAGCCAAGACATCCCCGATCTGCCGGTTGTTGATGACCAGGTCCGCATAGGCATCAAGCGCTGTAGGTTCCTGGTTGACGATGACCAATTTTGCACCATGCTCTTTGGCGATGAGCGGGAACTGGTTGGCCGGGGTGACGGACAGCGAAGAACCGAGAACGATGAATAACTCTGCCCGGCTTGCTTCAGCAAATGCCATTTCAAATGGCGCTTCCGGCAGCATTTCCCCGAACAGCACAACGGACGGGCGCAAAATGCCACCACAACTGCAATGATATGACCCGTCCAGAAAATCTTCGCTGCTGTATGACATACCGCATGCTTGGCAATGGACTTTCTGGAGTGTGCCATGAAGTTCTGCAACCTTGTGGCTGCCTGCTTGTTGGTGAAACCCATCGACATTTTGAGTGATGATTGAATGGATGCGGCTCCGTTTTTCCCATTCGGCTAAAATCTGGTGGCCCGCATGCGGCTCATATTCTTTTACGCCAAGCACGCGTTTTCGGTAAAAATCGATGAATTCCTCGACATTATCATTCAATGCCTGGACGCTGGCCACTCGGCTTGGGTCTTTTTGTTGCCATAAACCCTGATTCGCTGAACGGAAGTCAGGCAGTCCGCTTTCTGTCGACATGCCGGCTCCGGTAAAGACCACGGTATGGGTTGATGTTTGTATCCAGTCTGAAATCATTTGACTCACTCCTTTGATAAAACCTCTTTCACTGTTTTGGCCAGGGTCGTGCATCTGCCTCGATGACCCCCAGTAATTTTCTTCGGCGCTCTCCAAGTTTTTCATATGCTTTTTTATAGTCCTTTTCCGGCAAGATAGGGATTCCTGCTTCTTGAAGAAACGGCAAGTCCGGCAAAGGCGGTACCTGTTTTGAAGGCCTGTAAAAAGACTTATTGAGCGTTTCCAGGTAATGCTGGATACTGGAACGCGATTCTTTCATCAAGAGACTGTTAGGATGATGTTGATCAGGTACAGCAAATTTCATGACGCTGAGTGCTTCATCGAAAACGGCGACCGCTGTAGGCATTGAGGGTTCGTTGCTGGCAGCATGATAATAATGCAGCACGGGATAAGCAATATGCTGTGAAGTCAACGAACTCAATTGTTCTGAATAGGTGTCCAACAACGAATCGATATTGTGGAAATCACTGCCATTCCATGCGTTTGCAACAAGCTCTTCGGGCGTCTCGCCGATGCCGTGGATGCTGGCAGCAAAAGACCGTTTCACAGTGACCGCACTTAAAATGGAGATCAAGTACGTGACACCAAATGTAATGAATAGCATGCCTGTACCCGTGGCCAGTACAGAGACGATTTGCCACATGCCTTCATTCGGACTGAAATCACCATTGCCCAATGTGAAAATCAAATAACCGGCATAATAAATGCGATCAAACCAGGAAATCGGGTCATTGCCGTGTGAAGGGGAAATAGATCCGTCCAATCCGGCGAAAACCAATGTCCAGCCGACCCACAGCATGCCGATCCACATTGCCAAAGTGGCACTTAAAATGAAAGGGCCTGCCAAACTCAAGGATTTTGAATGCCCAGCGGCTAATTTCCTGAAGGATTTCCAAATGAGTGAAGAAAACCAATCGGTAACCGGTCCTGCACCGCCATCAATCCATAAAGTGGTCCAAATAAAATCAACAATGCATACGATAATCAGCATAATTCCGATTACCAAATAAAGGATATCCAAAATAGTCCTCCTTTCAAAAATCATTCCTGAATAACTGGAATGCAAGTTTGTTTTTATGATAAGGCTTATGGTTGGAAATGTAAAAAAATCCACTTTCACCGAAGGCTTGTGCAAGGTCTCACAAGCAAAAATATGTTAAAATAAGAGAGGTAACCAGCAAGAAAGGACGTGCAGCAGATTGAGTAAATTTCGATCAGGTGCCTTGTCTAAAGCACCTTTTTTCGCATCAAAAAAACAAAAAACCTCTCTTGATATAGAAAATATCGTCATCTTGGGTGATTCTGTGGCTTATGGCTATGGCACAAAAGGCGGCATCACAAATTATTTGAAAGAAACCTTTCCGGCAAGCCACATCACCAATCTGGGCATCAATGGGCTGACAAGCAGCGGGCTGGTCCAGAAATTGCAAACAGGTTCCTGGCAAAAACCGCTTCAACAAGCAGATCTCGTGCTGCTGAATATCGGCGGCAACGACTTGCTTCGCGGATTCCGGGACGGCGGGGCGAAAGGATTGATTCGGCAGTTCGCCATATTAAAACGCACGTACCGCCAAAATCTGCTGGAAATCTATTCAATGCTTCGCAAAGCTAACGACGGAGTCATCATTGTCCAAAATAATCTGTACAACTCAATGAAAAAGGAAGTCCAGTATTTTGGCTTCACCAATCTGCTGTTCCGGATCTGGAACACGGCGATCGGTGAAAAAGGCGTCATCGTCTCCAAAACAAATGCAATGGGCAAAAATCCTGCCATTTGGCTGGATTCCATTCATCCGAATGAAGATGGCTATAAACTTATGCATGAATTGCTGCTGCAAACTTTATCCACGACCGGATTTTCAGTTCATCCGTCGAAAAAATAACACAGGATTTTCCTGTGTTTTTTATTTTGCCCAAAAGCATTGCTGGATTCTGTTGTCTTGAAGATAATAAAGGCAGCTATCAATTTAAAGAGAGGGAGGGGAAGAATGAATAACAACAAAAGATTTTATGCATTACTGGCAGTCCTTATGCTTCTGCTATTCGGCTGCAGCGAAGAAAACAAGAAAGTTGAGGAGGATGGGCAGTTGAAAAAAATTGAAGGATACTGGCAAGGGGCGATTCAAGTCCCCAACCATCCACTGCCGATTTCGGTGACGTTTGATTCGCAAAGCGGTGCGATTTCAATCCCCGTACAAGGAATAAGTGACTTCCCGCTGACGGCGATTGATTTTGCGGATCTAGATCTCCACTTCGAGATGAATGTACAAAACCAGCAGTTAGTCTTTGAAGGAGCATTCAATGGGGACACCATTTCGGGCTTATTTACTCAACAAGGGCAAACTTTTCCTTTTGAACTGTCAAAATCAACTGATGTTGCTGAACAAGAGCCTGGCACATTGGTTGAGATAGCAGTCGAAGGGGGCAGCATGACTGCGAGGGTTCTGACACCTGAGGGCGAAGGGCCGTTTCCGGTCATGCTGATGCTGTCGGGCTCCGGGCCAACAGATAAAAATGGCAATTCCATGGTTGTTCCAGGGAAAAACAATGGCTTGAAGATGGTGGCGGAAGAAATGGCACAGCAGGGAATTGCCACAATCCGTTATGACAAACGCGGAGTCGGCGACAATATCGGACTTCTCGTCAAAGAAGAAGATCTGCGGTTTGATGATTATATCGAAGATGCTTCTGCATGGATTGGCTATGCGAAATCTCAAGACATGTTCTCTTCGGTTGGAGTCATCGGCCACAGCGAAGGTTCGTTGATCGGGATGATCGCCGCCGAACGGCAACAGGCTGCATCGTTCATTTCTCTAGCGGGTGTTGGCCGTCCTGCCGATGAAATCCTGATGGAACAGTTAACAGCACAGTTGCCGGAAACCCTCCTGGATGAGGCGAAAACAATCATCAGTAAATTGAAAGACGGACAGACCGTGGCACAAGTCAGTCCGGAACTGGCGAGTATTTTTCGTCCATCTGTCCAGCCGTACCTGATCTCCTGGATGGCATATGACCCGCAGGCAGAAATGGCAAAGCTTGAAATGCCTGTGTTGGTTGCCGGCGGGACTACCGACCTGCAGGTGCCGGTCAGAGACGCAGAGCTGCTTTATGCGGCCAGTAAAGAAGGAGACCTGCTCATTGTCGACGACATGAACCACGTCCTGAAAAATGCCTCTTCCGACCCCGCGGAAAACATGGCAAGCTATGGCAGTCCTGATCTGCCACTGGCGGATGGCTTGATGGCAGGAATCGTTGAATTTATGAAGTGAACTTGAAGCGCCTTCCGTGATTCGGAAGGCGTTTTCTTTGTATTATATAGAAGTGAAAAGATTTTCTAGTAATTTTCAATAAAGATTGACTAGTTGGAATTAAAATACTAATATATATTATGTTCCAATTATAAAAAATAATCTTAATTTATTTTTTAATAATAAACCATCAATAGCAGCAGAAAGGGAGGGGCGACGGAGAAAGATATAAAAAAATTTTACAGATATCATCTTTTTTTATTATAACAAGAAAGCGTTTTCAAAAAAAGAATAGGGGTGCCCCAATGTTTACGTTTTTGATTTCCATCGTCATTCTGGTTGTGGCGTATTTTACATACGGTAAATTTATCGAAAAACTGTTCGATCCGATTGAAGCAAGAAAGACGCCTGCCCACGCTAATGCGGATGGTGTGGATTTTGTGCCGATGAACAAGCATAAAAACGCTCTTATCCAATTATTGAACATTGCCGGGACCGGCCCGATTTTCGGTCCGATCATGGGAGCGCTTTATGGCCCGGTAGCGTTCCTGTGGATCGTCATCGGTTCGATATTCGCGGGAGCTGTCCACGATTATTTGACGGGCATGATTTCCATCCGCAACAAAGGCGCGCATATCCCAGAGCTTGCCGGCAAGTTTCTCGGCGCTGCTTCACGCCATATCGTCAATGTCTTCGCCTTATTGCTGTTGCTGTTGGTCGGAACGGTGTTTGTCACCACACCGGCATCGCTCTTGTCGATTCTATTGGACGGCAAAGTAGCGGTCGGCATCATTATCGTTATTATTTTCATTTATTATTTCTTATCGACAATCCTGCCGATCGACAAGATTATCGGCCGATTTTATCCTTATTTCGGTGCGGTGCTGCTGGTCGGAACGCTAGGTGTCGGAATTGCGTTGTTGTTTTCTGAATACAAGATACCGGAACTCAACTTCACCAATATGCATCCAGGCGATCTGCCGATTTTCCCGATTCTGTTCTTCACGATTACATGCGGAGCACTTTCAGGATTCCATGCCACGCAGTCGCCGATCATTTCCCGGACCGTGGAAAAAGAATCCCAGGGCCGTTATATCTTTTACGGCATGATGATTGCAGAAGCGATCATCGCTATGATCTGGGCAGCTGCAGCCATGAGCATTTTCGATGGCCAGACATTGAGCGGGCTGATCAATTCAGGTACGCCGTCAGCGGTCGTCAATGAAGTGTCCATGACTCTTCTTGGAGCGGTAGGCGGTACAATCGCAGTTCTAGGCGCCATCGTTTTGCCGATTACATCAGGCGATACGGCATTCCGCGCAGCACGGTCTATTATCGCGGATTACATCAAAGTGGATCAAACAAAAATGGTGAAACGACTGGCCATTGCTATTCCGTTATTCATCATTTCCGCTGTACTGACGCAAATCGACTTTAACCTGCTGTGGCGTTATTTCTCCTGGGCCAACCAGGCGACAGCAGCGATTGCCTTGTGGATCGCTACCATGTACCTTTTCATCCAAGGGAAAAACTATCTGGTGTCCATGGCACCGGCCATCTTTATCACTTACATGGTCTTCGTCTATATACTCAACCAGAAAATCGGCTTTAATCTGGACCTGAACCTGTCCTTTATAGTCGGACTGGTCTTTACAGCGATTATCATCGTGATGTTTTACAGCAAGGCCAGAAAGAACCGGAAAGAAGATGTACAGACCGTCGTAACAGTCGAATAACCAAAAGCAGGCTATTGCAGCCTGCTTTTTTTCTTTAGAAATATGACCAATAATACAAGCAGCTGAAATATTTGTAATAAAAAACTCTTTCTTTCTCCTGAATTTTTGATAAAATAAGAACTTGAGGCGATTAGAAGCTTTCAGAGATAAAGCCGGTCGGTCTTAAAAGGGAGGAACAGTCAATTTCAAATAATTGGTTATGGTTGCCGGTATTGATTTTTTTGATGAACTGCATCCGCTATGTTGAAATATTGGCATATCGGAGTTTGGCTCTTTATCAGGTCATTTTGTTCTCATTGAATATTATGGGCATACTTTATTTGTCGTGGGTCATTTACAAAGGAAAACTTGAACGAAAAAAACCAGCCGGCAGACGTCATTATAAAATCTGACTGTCGGTATAAAAGAGAAACTACAATCAGTGGGGGTCTTCATCCCACTGACCGTGAAAGCAGGATAGAAAACGGCCAGCCCCTATGTAAATGGAGGCTGGCCGTTTTTCTCTTCCGGCGATTAAATAGGATAATGCTCGTCTTTCAACATGTCTTTCAATGCTTCTTTTTCCAAGTTGATTTCACTGATCGTCCGGACGCCTTGACGGCGGATCAGAGACAGAGGCGGACACCAGCCCTGCAGTGCATGCTGCAGCATGAAGACGCTGACGGCTCCTGTGAAATAAGCCCAGTTCTTATTGGCGGTGAGAGCGAGTAGGGAAGAAGAAAGTGCAAAAGACGCCATCGTGGCTTCCAGTACGCGTTCTGTGTCCCATTCCTGTTCCAGTTCAGAAATCCGCTGTTTGATTGCTTCAGGATCCTTGCGCTTGAATGTGTTGATGCGGGCTTCAGTTTCCCGCTCAATCTTTTCATTGATGTGGTCAGGTGTCGCTTTAGCGACTTTTGATTGAGTGGAAGGCAATGCTTCGATTTTTGCAGCCATTGTGGATTCCTCGCTTTCGGTGTTTATACTAGTATTCCGCATTGGGGCAACCATAAACCCTTTTTGGTGATTAACAAAGTTTCTTCCTTTCTGGTCAGCCGTCGAATGCTGCTGAAGGAGTGGGATGGATGATACAATAGCAGAACATGAATGGCTTTCACGAGAGCTATACGCAATTAGGAGGGGATTAGATGATTCGTGTATTGTTTGTGTGCTTGGGCAATATTTGCCGTTCGCCTATGGCTGAAGCCGTTTTTAAAAATCGGCTGGAGCGGTCGGGGCTGAGTGGGAAAGTGCAAGTGGATTCAGCGGGAACGGGCGATTGGCATATCGGCAGAAGACCACATCCGGGAACACTGAAAATCCTGGAAGCTAACGGCATTTCCGCTACAGGTTTGAAAGGGCGCCAATTGCAAACGGACGATTTTGACGGTTTTGACTATATCGTCGGGATGGACCAAACGAATATTGAAGACATCCGCTCAATGCTGGGCCAGCCCGACCATCCGAAAATTCTGCGCTTCCTGGATTTGACCGATCACTTAAAAGATGTACCAGACCCTTATTTTACGGGAGATTTTGAAGAGACATTTAGGCTCGTCAGTGACGGCTGTGATGCGCTATTGGAGAAAATCAAACAAGATCATTCGATTTCATAAAACAGTAAAAAGCGGTAGGAGATTGATTCCTCGCCGCTTTTGTATGGAATTTAAGATTCGAATGCGGCCCAGACTTCCGGCAGCAACTCTGCCAATTCGTGAGCGAGCAGCGTGTGCGGAGAGCGGGTTTTAATCCATTCATCCGCACAGGCTCCGTGCATGTGGACGGCGTTCAATACGGCATGTTTCCAGTCATTGTGGCAGCATAACATGCCAAGCATTATGCCTGCCAATGTGTCGCCGGTACCCCCTTTGGCTAATGAACTGTTGCCGGTGGGATTTATCCAAATCTCGCCATCCGGAAAAGCCGTCACCGTGTGTTGGCCTTTCAAGACGATGGCGACCCCTAATCTTTCTGCCCATTCTGCAGCATAATTGGCCCGGTGTTTTTGAAGTTCTGCGACTGCCACTCCTGTGATGCGGGAAAATTCAGCTGGATGCGGCGTTAGGATGACCGGTGCCTGGCGCTCAGCGTAAGTGCGTCTGCTCAACGCGCCGGCATCGACAATCAGTGGCATCGAGCTCTCGAGCAACACACTCAATGCGTCTTCAGTCATGCGATCCGGTTCCGTGCCGGGACCGATTGCCGCTGCCCGGTAAGCATCAACTGAAGCCATCTGTTCGGCAATTCGCTGCATGCCATTCTGCACATAGGTCGCTTCAGGCAGCCGGGGGACGATCATTGCCATTGCTTCCGCTTCTGTCGCAATGACCAGCTTGCCCACGCCGCTCCGCATCGCACCAAGTCCTGCAAGAAGTGCAGCGCCCGGCATTTCTTTTGTGCCGGCAATCAATAACGCGGTGCCGAAGCTGCCTTTGTGGCTGTTGGGGTCTCTTTCGGGAAGTGTTGCTTTTACTTGTTCTTTTGTCCATTGCGATGGAGTTTCTTTCTGTGGGGACATAGTTGTGCACCTCCAGTTTTAATAGATGAGGCTCTTGTTGATTACTTTACGCAACATATTTTTGAAATGCAAAATTGAGCTGTGAAACTTTACAGGAATTCCATTTAAATTGTTGTGCTAAATCATTGTTGCGGAGCGGCGTATTGCGAAATTCTCTAGCTAGGCGCATACTTAATAGCGCAATAAGCGAATAGGAGATTGAGGATATGACACAAAACTTACAGGCTCGACAGCCGATGAATCCATTGAATGACCCATGGGAGGCTTACCTCGATATTGCACAGCACGGTAAGCCCACACTATCAAGCATTGAATTCACCACTACCTATCTATGCAATATGCGCTGTGAACATTGCGCCGTTGGCTATATGTTAGAGCATAAGGATCCCGATGCTTTGCCAATTGAGTTGCTGTTGGCGCGGCTGGATGAAATTCCGCATTTGCGGACCATCAGCTTAACTGGCGGAGAACCGATGTTTTCAAAGAAATCCGTGGAACGTTACGTGCTGCCTTTGCTGAAGTATGCCCACAAACGCGGCGTTCGGACGCAGATGAACTCAAATCTGACGATGCCGCTTGACCGTTATATGCTGATCGCCCCTTATTTGGATGTGCTGCATATCTCACATAATTGGGGGACAGTAGATGATTTTGTCGATGGCGGTTTTGCCCACATGGAACGCAAGCCGACTCGTGAGCGCCGTGCAGAGCAGTTTCAACGCATGATCGACAACAGCCGGGCATTGGCTGAAGCCGGAGTAATGGTATCTGCAGAAACCATGCTCAACAAACGGACTTTGCCTCATTTGGCATCTATCCACAAACAAATCGTTGAAGAAATGAAATGCGCAAGACATGAAATTCACCCAATGTACCCCAGTGATTTCGCTTCAAATTTGGAGGTGCTGTCACTAGAGGAAACCAGGACGGCCATTCATGAATTGCTGGATACCCGGGATGAGAATACCTGGATGCTGTTCGGTACATTGCCCTTTTATCCGTGCAGCGACAATACGGAGCAATTGGCTTTATTAGAACGCATCCGAAGCAGCAAAAACGTCTCAGTGCGCAATGATCCGGACGGCCGCTCCCGCCTGAATGTCAACATCTTTACAGGGGAGGTCATCGTCACAGATTTCGGGGACACCCCGCCGATGGGCAACATCCAGACCGATTCACTCCCGGCGATGCTCGACAGCTGGCTTGATCGTCCTTTAGCCCGTTCGATCGCCTGCCATTGTCCAGCAGTCAAATGTCTCGGACCGAACCTGTTAGTGAAAAACGCTTACTATCCAGAGGTGGATTTTACCAAAAAAGCTTCCAAGCTTTAAAATGAATGGTAGAATATTCTTGTAATTCATAATAGCCAGAGACAATGAATTCAAAGGGGATGGATAAAGTGGCCGACAAACAACCGACTCGTTTAAATGAACGCATGTACGTGATCGATGGATTTGATTTGGGGTTGCCGGAACGCACCGGTACCTACGTTATTGATGAAGAGCACTTGACGCTTGTGGATACCGGGCCAAGCCCTTCAGTTAAACACGTCAAAAAAGGGCTGGCTGATTTAGGCTTCGCATTGGAAGACGTCAAATACATAATCGTCACCCACGTTCACCTGGACCATTCAGGAGGCGCTGGGCTATTGCTTCAGGATTGCCCGAACGCACAAGTGGTGGTGCATCCAAAAGGTGCACGGCACCTGTCAGACCCAAGCCGCCTGACTGCTGGCGCGCGGATGGTGTACGGAGAGCAGTTCGACCAATTGTTTGCTCCGATTGTCGCCATTCCAGAAGACCGGCTGCTCATCAAGACAGAAGGAGAGGGCCTTGAAATCGGTTCAGCGTGTACGCTTAAATTCTGGGATACCCCCGGACACGCCAATCACCATTTCAGCATCTACGATCCGGTCAGCAACGGAATTTTTGCTGGGGATACAGTGGGCATCCGCTACGAACAATTGGCAAGGGAGGGCATCGATCTTTATCTGCCGTCCACTTCGCCCAATCAATTCAATCCCGAAGCTATGCAAAATGCCATTGAACGGATGTCAGCCGCCAAACTGGATGCCATCTACTATGGCCACTTTAGCCAAACCGATCAACCCGAAGCTGCACTTCGCCAATCCGAAAGATGGCTGAAGGTATTTGTTGAAGAAGGCCAAGCCGCCTTTGCTGCGGGATTAGCGCCTGAAGAACTCGCTGAACGGTTGTTTAAGCGGGTTCAAGATTATTTAAGGACTCAAAAGGTAGCGGACGACCATGAAGTCTATCCGTATATCCGTTTGGATATGCAAGTCAGCTCCATGGGAATTTTGGATACATTAGCAAAACAGCAACGATGAACCTGTGCTTATGCACAGGTTTTTTTATGTTTGGAATGCTTCGGTTTAACAAAACAGCCGGTTAGAAACCGGTCCTGGGATTAAAGAAACCGAGAGCGGGTATCTTAAGAATAACAATGGCTAAAAGGAGTGGAGACAAATGGCACAAGACGATAGAAAAAATAAAGATGAAAAAGAACAAGAAAAAGAACAATTCACCGGAACCCCTGAACAGCAGTTTCCAGATCTTGAAGCTGAAGACAAACAGGACCGCCAGAAAGAACAGTACGAAGACACAGCCGAAACAGGCAAAAAAAAATCGGCTTCCAATGAATAAGTCTGTCATGCTACACAGATGAATAATTATTCATATCATAGAAAGACGCAGGGGAAAGATCTCTGCGTCTTTCTATGTATTCAAAATCTATTTATGAATAATTTATTCAATAGGGTCGAAAGATGAATATTTATTATTCGTAAAAGGCGGGATTGAATTGAATGAATTATTCAAAATGAAAAACCCCTTGAAGTGGAATATTTTTTCTTTTGGTCCTGTTTATTCATTTGCCTATTAAGGGTAAAGGGGAAATACGAACTGATTACGGATTAGCTGTTTTGTTCGCCGTAAAGAATTTTATAAAAATCAACTGGAACATATTTTGAGAGGTGGAGTTTGGGCTATGCAATTACTGACGGAGAAAACGGCTTTTATAACAGGAGCGGGAAAAGGAATTGGACGTGCAACGGCGCTGGCTTTGGCCAATGAAGGTGTCAACGTCGGTTTGATCGCCCGCACAGAAGCGGATTTAACGAAGTTGGCGGCGGAGATCAAGTCATTGCGAGGCCGTGTGGCTTATGCAGTGGCAGATGTTTCTGACCTTCAGCAAGTGGAAGCCGCCATTGAAAAGTTGACAGATGAACTTGGGACAGCCGATATATTGATCAATAATGCCGGCATCGGCAAATACGGCTCATTTTTGGAGTTGGAGCCGGAAGAATGGAAACGAGTCATCGATGTGAACTTGATGGGCATGTATTATGTCACTCGGACGGTACTGCCCCAATTGATAGAGAAGAACGGGGGAGACATCATCAACATTTCTTCCAGTTCAGGTTTGCGGGGGACAGCAGGTTCGAGCGCCTACAGTGCTTCGAAATTTGGTGTACTCGGCATGACAGAATCATTGTCTCAGGAAGTCCGCAAACATAATATCCGTGTCTTTGCTTTGACGCCGAGCCGTGTGGTGACGGATTTGACGTATAAAGAAGGAGAGACCGATGAGGAAAAAGAGAAATTCATGCATCCAGAGGATCTGGCGGAATATATGGTTGCGCAATTGAAGCTGCATCCTCGGATCTTTATTCCGACATCGAGCCAATGGGCGACTAATCCATTTTAATTCAAAAAAAACGAGCTGAGGGAATTTTCCCTCGGCTCGTTTTTAGTTATTGGAAAGGGTGGTGACGTAATCTTCAACTTCCTGGGAAGTGCTGAGCGCCAGGATGCGGTCTGTGTGCTGTGCCATTTCAGCTTTGGAAAGCTTGCTGATCTGGGAACGTGCTTTTAGAATCGAAGAAGCGCTCATTGAGAACTCATCCAAGCCTAAGCCGAGAAGAATCGGGATGGCGATTTCGTCTCCCGCCATTTCTCCGCACATGCCGGTCCATTTGCCTTCGCGGTGAGAAGCGTCGATGACCATTTTCACCAGGCGCAAGATAGCCGGGTTGAATGGCTGGTACAAATACGACACGCTTTCATTCATACGGTCTGCGGCCATGGTGTACTGGATCAAATCGTTGGTGCCGATCGAGAAGAAATCGACTTCTTTGGCGAACGTATCCGCCATGACAGCGGTTGATGGTATTTCAACCATGATGCCGACTTCGATTGACTCACTTACTTCAATGCCTTTAGCCTGAAGTTTCGCTTTTTCCTCTACTAACAAAGCTTTCGCTTCGCGGAATTCATCCAGCGTCGCGATCATCGGGAACATGATTTTCAAGTTGCCGTGGACGCTGGCACGAAGCAACGCACGCAGCTGCGTACGGAACATGTCCGGCATTTCCAAGCATAAACGAATGGCGCGCAAGCCAAGGAACGGGTTGAGTTCTTTTGGCAGATCCAAATACGACAGCTCTTTGTCGCCGCCGATATCCAATGTGCGGACAACGGTCGGTTTGCCTTCCATGCCTTTTAAAACAGCAGCATAGGCTTCGACTTGCTCGTCTTCAGTCGGAAACTGGTCGCGGCCCATATACAGGAATTCCGTGCGGTACAAGCCAATTGCTTCGCCGCCGTTATCAAGGACACCGGCAATGTCTTTCGGCGTTCCGATATTGGCGCCGATTTCAACGGCCTGGCCGTCAGAGGAAACCGTCGCTTCGTTCTTCATTTTGGCCCATTCGGTTTTTTGTTCGTCATAAGCCGCTTGCTTGTTTTGGTATTCTTCGATGACGCTGTCTTCCGGATCGATTAAAATCGTTCCATCCAATCCATCCACAATGACGGTCATGCCGTTCTGGATATCCGCCATGGCGGTTTTCGCTCCGACCACTGCCGGGATTTCCAGCGTCCGTGCCAGAATTGCCGAGTGGGAAGTGCGCCCGCCGATGTCCGTAATAAAACCTTTGACGAACTGGGCATTCAACTGAACGGTATCAGAAGGCGTCAAATCTTCCGCGATGATAATGACTTCATCGGAAATCATGCTCGGGCTTTGGATGGTGACACCCAAGAGGTGAGCCAACACCCGTTTTCTGACGTCGCGGATATCCGCAGCGCGTTCTTTCATGTAATCATTGTCCATCGCCTCAAACATGGAAATGAACATGTCTGTAGTTTCCTGCAATGCAAACTCTGCATTGACGTGGTCAGTGGTGATTCGTTCTGTAATCGGTCCGACCAGTTCAGGATCGCTCAAGACCAGCAAGTGGGCACCGAAAATCGCCGCTTCTTTATCGCTGATCGTTTCAGCCGTTTTCTTTTGGATCACTTCCAGTTCCGCAATGGATTTTTCCAATGCAGAAGTCATTCGTTCCAATTCGCTGTCGATATCCGAAACTGTCCGCTTATCAACATTCAATACCGGATTTTCCAAGCGAAAAGCTTTAGCGATGGCTATCCCATTCGATGCTGCAATTCCGGACATTGTTTTTGTCATGGGGTTGAAATCCCTTCAGACTGCATGACGGCTGCTGCTTTCTCAATGGCTTCGTTTTCGTCTTCTCCATCAGCTGCGATGGTGACTACTGAACCACTAGGAACGCCTAGCGACATAACACCCAAGATTGATTTAAGGTTCACTTTTTTACCTTTATGTTCGATTGTGATGTCTGATTTGAATTTTGATACGGCTCCAACCAATGCGGAAGCCGGACGTGCGTGCATACCTGCTTCATCTGTAATTGTGAATTGTTTTTCGACCATGATTGATTTCCTCCTTTTGTAAGTGCAATCGTTTTTTAGCATTCTTCTGACCGTTCATGCCGTTCATGACGGTTTTTGAGCGGATAACCATAAGAGAAGTACGTTTTTGATTGCTTATGAACGATTATGATTGATTGTGGAAGCGATTTCAAGTAGTATCTATTTAACAGAACTTTTACTCTATTAAAAAGAAGGTGATACCTTGCTGACCAACGAACGGCATGCCTACATTTTGCGGCTGTTGGATGAAAAACAGACCGTCAAAATCCAGGAGCTGGTGGAATCGACAGGTGCGTCAGAATCGACGATCCGAAGGGATTTGACGGATCTTGAACAGTCTCGAAAACTGGAACGCGTTTTCGGCGGAGCGATTCTGCCGGGTCAAAACCTGCTGGAACCCAGCATCAAAGACAAATCGACGCAATTCCTGGATGAAAAAATCAGGATTGCGGAATTTGCTTCTTCTTTTGTCCAGCAGGGAGACAGCGTTTTCCTGGATGCGGGTACCACGACCTTTCAACTGATTCCGTTTCTGAAAGACAAGGATCTGGTGGTCGTCACGAACGGGCTAACGCTTGTCGAAGCCCTGACCGACCAAGGCATCACCACTTACTTGACCGGCGGGTTGATGAAACCAAGAACCGGCGCCTTTGTCGGTTCCCATACCATCCAAGCTTTGCAGAACTACCGCTTCGACATCTGCTTTCTTGGAATCAATGGATTCCATGCGGATTACGGCTATACGACACCGGACCCCGAAGAAGCAGCTGTCAAGCAACTGGCCAGTTCCCTGGCCAAAAAAACCTATGCGCTCGCTGATCACTCCAAAGCCAATAAAATCAGTTTTGCCAAGATTATGGATTTGGACCGCGCCACTTTAATTGTAGATGAAATTTCCAAAGAAGCCAATGCTGGGCTTGAAAAAAAGACAACAGTAAAGGTTGTGGACCGATGATTTACACCTGTACCATTACACCATCCATTGACTACACAGTATATGTACCCGAATTCAGGAGCGGAAAACTGAACCGCTCTGACGAAGTCTACTATTACCCGGGAGGAAAAGGCATCAACGTGTCCCGCGTCTTAAAGCGCCTCGGCGTCTCCAATCAAGCACTCGGCTATGCCGGCGGCTTTACGGGGCATTATATAGAGGAGTTTCTGAAAAATGAAGGGGTCGATGCTGATTTTATCCAAACTTCGGAAATCACCCGCATCAACGTCAAAATCAAATCGGACGAGGAAACCGAACTGAACGGGCCTGGCCCTGAATTGAACGGCGATCAGCTGGATGCGTTAACTGAAAAAGTTCGTTTGATGGCAGAAGGCGACTGGTTCATTTTAGCCGGCAGCCTGCCCGGTTCCATTGATTCGGCTTATTTCCTGGAGCTCGCGAACATCTGTGCAGCCAATCAAGTGCATTTTGTACTCGACACTTCAGGGCCTGCATTGAAAAGCCTTCTGGCCGCTCCGGTCTTTCTGGTCAAACCTAATCAACAGGAGCTGGGCGAATTGTTCGATGTGAAAATCAGCACAGTGGCAGAAGCTTTCCGCTACGCCAAAAAACTGGTGGACCAAAATACGGACCATGTCATCGTATCCATGGGAGGCGAAGGGGCACTTATGGTAACCCAAGACGGTGCCTGGCTGGCCAAAGCGCCACGAGGACAAGTCGTCAACACCGTCGGTTCGGGTGATTCGCTGGTATCGGGGTTCATTGCTTCCTACACCGCACAACGCGATCCGCTGGAAGCTTTCCGATACGGAGTGGCAAGCGGCTCCGCCACCGCTTTCCGGTCCGATCTTTGCCGCTTTGAAGATGTTGAAAACCTGTTGGGCCAAGTTGAGATTTATCCATTCGAAGAAAAGGGTGTGACTCCATGAAAATTACGCAGCTGTTAACTGAAGAAACCATTATCCTGAACTTATCCGCTACAACCAAACAACAAGTGCTTGAAGAACTGGCTTCCCAACTGGAACGTGCCGGCAAATTAGCGGATAGAACCGCATTCATTTCAGCCATCCTGGAGCGCGAGAGCCAAAGCACAACGGGCATCGGCGACGGCATCGCCATTCCGCATGCCAAATCCGCTGCGGTCAAATCGCCGGCCATCGCGTTTGGCCGTTCGTCTGAAGGGCTGGACTTTGAATCGCTCGACGGCCAGCCAGCAAATCTGTTCTTCATGATCGCTGCCAGTGAAGGCGCCAATGATGACCATTTGGAAGCGCTGTCCCGTCTTGCAACTTTCCTGATGGATGACAAGTTCCGCACCAATATCCTGGCAGCCCAGTCCAAGCAGGAAGTGCTGGAAGTGATTTCCGCCAAAGAAGCTTCTCTGGAAGAACCGGAAGAAGCTGCAGAAAACATTCCCGCTGACAGCACACAGAAAAAAATCCTGGCCGTCACGGCATGTCCGACAGGGATCGCGCACACGTACATGGCTGCAGAAAAGCTCAACGAACGCGCCAAAGAGCTGGGCATCGCTTTGAAAGTGGAAACCAACGGATCGAGCGGCGTCAAAAACCGGTTGACTGATGAAGACATTGCAGGAGCGGACGCCATTATCGTTGCAGCTGACACCAAAGTGGAAATGAGCCGTTTCAACGGCAAGCCGGTGATTCAGACGGGGGTCGGCAAAGCCATCTATGAAACAGATACGTTGTTGAATCGGGCGGTGACAGGTGATGCACCTACTTATAAACACGACAAATCTAAAGACGAAGCGGATGCTGGGGAAACCAAAGGCGGCTTCTATAAACATTTGATGAACGGGGTATCGAATATGCTGCCGTTTGTTGTCGGAGGCGGTATCTTAATTGCCATCTCGTTTTTCTGGGGCATCAACGCGTCAAATCCTGACAGTCCTGAATACAATGAATTCGCGGCTATGCTGAATACCATCGGCGGCGGCAATGCTTTCTTCCTGATGGTTCCGGTACTTGCCGGATTTATCGCCATGAGCATCGCTGATCGTCCCGGATTTGCACCAGGTATGATTGGCGGATTGATTGCCATCACAGTTACGGGTGTTGAAGAAGCGAGCGGCGGTTCCGGATTCCTTGGCGGCTTGATCGCCGGATTCCTGGCCGGTTACGTAACGCTATTGGTCAAAAAAGTATTTGCCGGACTGCCGAACTCCTTAGAAGGCTTGAAACCGGTCCTGTTTTACCCGGTCTTTGCGATTGCCGTCACCGGCATCATCATGATGCTGGTCAATCCGCAGCTGACTAAAGTCTACACAGCGATTTCTTCGTTTCTGGAAAGCCTCGGCGGTACGAACCTGGTATTGGTGGGATTGCTGTTAGGCGGTATGATGGCCATTGATATGGGCGGTCCCATCAACAAAGCAGCTTATACATTCGGCATCGCGATGCTGGATGCACAAAACTTCAATTTCATGGCGACGGTCATGGCGGCTGGAATGGTTCCGCCGCTGGGCATGGCCATTGCTACAACTTTGTTCAAGAATAAATTCACCAAACCCGAACGTGAAGCCGGCAAAACGGCTTACGTGCTCGGTGCCTGCTTTATCACAGAAGGCGTCATTCCATTTGCCGCGGCCGATCCGGCACGTGTCATCCCGGCTTCAGTGGCCGGAGCGGCTGTCACGGGCGCTTTGGTTATGCTGTTTGACATCGGCCTACGCGCTCCGCATGGTGGAGTCTTCGTCATCGGCCTTGTCGACGGCGGCGTAGCCAGCATCTTGATGTATGTTCTTGCAATTCTGGCAGGTGCTGTTGTCACCGCGATTGTTGCCGGGGCATTGAAAAAACGCGTGGCCGTAGCCGCATAATGATTAACCGCTTCGGGATTTCTGTCCTGAAGCGGTTTTTTATTTGGTTGCCTGCCGCTCCGCAAAATAAATGCTTTAACGCTGTGATTTTGCGTATGATTCTCCTGCAAAATGGGTATTGAATAATACAATAACACCTACAGGGCGGAGCCGGTTGGCAAAATGGATTAGAAAGAGGTGAAAGGACACTGACAGGAGTCACCATATGCAGTGGATCATTTTCAGGGGGAATGACTGTTTTGGCGCATGATCATCCAGGAAAGATTTCATCGGCAGGCATGCTGCTTGCCGACAAGACACAAGAAACTATACGAAAGGAACGTTAAGTGGAAGGAGCGGCTAAGAATGAAAACCGCAAGAGATACGGATTTTTTTCGCCAATTCAATGAGGCATTCTTTCAAGGTGACCGGGAATTCATTGAATCAAGTATTACGGAAGACGTAGTATGGACCATCGTCGGGTCCGAACCGATCAGAGGCAAGCAAGCGTTTCTTGATGTGGCTTTCGGCGTAGAAGAGGGTTATACCAATATGGACTGTACGACGGAACTTTCTTTGACCAACGGCAGGGAAGCGGCGCTAAAAGGGAAAATGATCAAGAAAGGCGACGGGGATAAACCGAAAATGTATGCATTTTGTGACTTTTACGTATTGGGTGACGAAGAAGATGGAAAAATAAAGGATATGACCACTTTCGTTATCGAATTGAAGGAATAAAGAAACGGAAACCCCCCTCTGGTGTGAGACAGAGGGGGGTTCTTTGGGGAAAAGACAACAGCGAAATGGCGTTCATAGCTATAAATGTAATTACTTACATAAGGCTAAGCAAAAAAAGTTCAAAATATGTAAACAATGAAAAAGAAAGCGAATTAGAAAAATCATTGCTGCAATAAATGTAAATGAATAAAGATAGGATGACTGAACCTTTGGCATTTCCAGCAGTATCTCTCGAAACAACTATGGGGCAATACTTGGGTACCATCTGAAGAAGGGGTAAAAGGGGCGATACAGTTTGCTGGCTCGTCTTTTCTGATGAACGTAGGCTGAGTTTATGGTAAAATGGAGAAATATCAACTATGACTAGAGGGTGACTAAATATGACCACCGTATGTTTGGTTCGGCACGGGGAAACGGACTGGAATGCACAAGGGAAGATTCAAGGGACGTCCGATATTCCATTGAATAAAGCAGGTGCACGCCAAGCTGCGCAATGCGGGGCGTATTTAACTGGTGCCGATTGGGATTTGATCATCACGAGTCCGCTGCAGCGCGCCCGGCGTACTGCTGAAATCATCAATGAAACCCTGGGGTTGCCGCTGATTGAAATGGAACAGTTTGCGGAAAAACATTTTGGGGACGCTGAAGGAATGACCTATGAAGAACGTGCGCTGACATTTCCAAACCGGTTTTACCCGAACCAGGAAGACAATGAGCTTTTCGCAGAACGGCTCGCTGCAGGATTGAAGATTATCAACGATCGCTTTCCTGAACAGCGTGTGCTGCTGGTTTCCCATGGAGGCGTCATCAATTCCATACTCGGTGAATTGTCGAACGGTGAAATCGGCTCCGGGAAAACCCGGTTGTTGAATGCTTGCCTTAGCCATATCCATTTCGACCAACACAATTGGATCATCCAAAATTACAATCAGGTAAGCCATCTTCAACACTCGCTGAGCAGCAGTTAAGCCGGCAGCCTTTAAAAAAGCAGCAAGACGATTTTTCGTCTTGCTGCTTTTTATTTTTTCGCTGTATTTTTTTCTTTGTCCATGCGGTAGACGTATACAGCCATCGCTCCCATGAATAAGGCTGAATTGAACCAGAAGACGATATCGCCCAGCATGCCGTCAAAAATCAAAGCATTTGCTGAAGTGATCAATTGCATGGCGATGATGAATAAAATCAAAATGGTTGGTGTCTTCATTTCTTCACTCCGTTCCTTTCCTTATTATAAAGCTGCTGGTGATTATTTCAAGCAGGCACATTAAACCCAAAAAGTGAAAGTTGCCAGAAGGAATGGCATAATGGCAAAGAGAGAACGTCAGTTGAGGAGGAACCGGTATGGTGAAATGGAAAGAAGAAATGGTGATTGAGGCCGATATCGAAAAAGTATGGAGTTTGTTCCGGGATGACAACGTGAAAAAATTGATGCCCAAAGTAGAAGAGCATATTCTGTTGGAAAACGACAATGACCAGTTTGGTGCCAAACATGCCCAAAGCTACCATGAAGGGAACCAGCTGCAAACTTATATCGTCGAGACCGTCGGTTATGAGGATACACCCGATAAAAAACGTAAACAAACACAGTTTGAGATGGGCCAGAGTTTTGATGTGTTTTATTCGTTTACGCTGTTGAAAGACGGTGAAAACCGGACAAAGTTCATTTACGAAGGCTCGAACAAAGGCAAGGGGTTAATGGGCAAGGCGATGCTGCTGACGGGCAGCAAGAAAACACGCCAGCAAACCGTCCAGACGTTCATGGAGCGCGTACGCGAGGAAGCTTTGAAACTTTAGGGGGACGAAAAGATGGTGCACTGGAATGAGCAACGGGTGATCCATGCTCCTATTGATAAGGTATGGGCACTGTTTTTGGATGACCGGCTGCAAACCATTATGCCGCAGCTGAAAAAACACCAATTGATCGAAGGCCCGCCTAACCAAGTGGGTTCCAAGTATGCGCAGCAAAACCAGATGGGCAACCGGTTGGTCAGCTATGTCATGGAAATCACTGCTTATGAAGATTTGCCGAATGGCAAGCGCAAAGACCTCAGCTTTGTGGCAGGGGGGCTTTTCAAGATCTCCTTAAGCTTTAACTTAAGCAAAATCAGTGATGAAGAGACCTTATTCGTCTATAGCGGTTCCAATACGGGGGCCAATTTGGCGGGGAGGGCTTTGCTGAAGCTTGACCCGAACGACAGCAGCAGAGAGCAGGCAAAAGAATTGGTGGAGCGGGTGCGCACAAAGGCAGAATCTTAAAGGTAAATGACAACAATCATACAAGAACGGTTCCTTATTTAACAGAAAACCATGAAAATAGATGAACAAACAACTATAAACAAAATAGAAACAAAAGAGCTTTCATCTGTCGATATGTCAAAAACAGAAGGTAAGCTCTTTTTTTAAAGATATGTAACAAACTACTTAAGGATTTAACATATAAGTTCAAAAACGTCTACAAGAAAAATTAAAAATCAATAAATTACCTCAATTGAAACAAGAAACAACATAGATTAAAAGAATCGTGCAAAGTAATAGCAGAAAAACAAGGCTTTTCGTGACAGCTGAAGGCTGTATTTGTATGATATAGGAAATGAGCATAGCTACTTCATCATCCATAGGGGGATTGGAACATGATCAAGGTCTATGAAAAAGAACAGGTTTTGTGCGTAGAAGGAATTTTAGAAGAAACGCGCAGCAAAGTATTTGTGTATCTGGTTGACGGCATGCTGATTGATACGGGCGCCGAGAAACTTCAAAAAGAATTAGAGGTGTTTTTCACTGATCATTCGTTTGACCAAGTCGTCTTGACGCATCACCATGAAGATCATACCGGAAACGCCGCATGGCTCCAGCAACATGTTGAAGTTCCATTTTTTCTTCATCCACTGGGCATGCCAATAATTGAAGATGATGGAGAGTACCCGGAATACCGAAAAATCACCTGGGGCAATCGGCGCGCCTTTAACGCTTTGCCGCTTGGGGAGCGCGTCCGCTCCCGGACACTAGAATGGCAAGTGATCCATACACCTGGACACGCCGACGACCATGTTGCCTTGTTTCATGAAGAATCGGGCCGTCTGTTTACCGGAGATCTTTTTGTGTCCCCTAAAACGCGCGTTATGATGAAAACAGAGTCGGTCCCGCTCATCATGGCATCGCTGCGTAAATTACTGGCGCTGCCATTCACATCGGTCTTCTGCAGCCATGCGGGTTTTTTGGAAAACGGACGCGCCTTGCTTGAACAGAAGCTGAACCACTTGGAAAACCTGCAGCAAACAATCATTGATCGTTATAAAAAAGGACAGACCCCAAGCGAAATCAATCAACAGCTTTTTCAAAAAACTTATCCGATCATCAAGTTTTCGAACAGGGAATGGGACACCATCCATATTGTCACTTCTGTCGTCTTTGATTTTGAAAGCAGGAAGAACCAGTGTATACAGCCTCGTGCAAATACATTAGGCATCCTCAGAAAAGGAAATGCATTTCTCCTGGAACAGCAATTCGTGCGTCATTCTAAAGGAGTCGGCCCTTTCTACCGGCCGTTGGGCGGCACGATTGAGCTGGGAGAGACTTCAGTAGATGCGCTGAAAAGAGAGTTTAAAGAAGAAATCGATGCAGAAATCCGCGTTGGGCGGTATATGGACGTCCTCGAAAACATCTATGCCTTAAACAAAAGGGTTTTCCATGAAATCTCCCTTGTCTACGAAGTGGAATTCATGGATTCTGAACAGTTCCAGAGAGAATCCTTTGAGGTGACAGAAGGAAGCAAAAAAAAGCTGGCGAAATGGGTCAGTTTGGGTGAATTGGCACTGGAAGAAACCACGCTTTATCCGGACGGGCTGCTCGCCTTGCTCCAACAATTGCCGGAACCAGTCCAAACCAAAACCTGATTGCATATAACGCTAGAACTGCATTAGTGGGCTAGCAGAACTCTAAGAGAAGTTTTGGTATACTGAAGGCAGAAATTCAGCCTGTTGCAGTCTGAGGATGAGAGGAGCAAGCCCTTCATGACTTATTTGATTATGTTAGTGGAATTATTGGCAATTGCACTGTTCATCTATTACGTCAGTGGCCGATTGATGGGTTCGAAAGTCAATTTTACGAAAAGAATCCTTTCCGTGCTGCTCGGGGTCAGTTTGACGACATTCGTCTATTGGTATTCGTATCTGCGCTATACGGACTTTTCAACTGAAAGCATCGCCTTTGCGGTTACAGACGCCAGCGCCATCATTTGGATCGGCAGTATGCTGCTGATTTCCATGTTGTTCTACTTGTTTTTCGAACTGTTCGATCCAATTGAACTCGGCGAACGGGGAGAGCGCATCACTGGGCGGAAATTTATCGTTCAACGGCTAAGACACCGGTGGCGCCGCCAAAAACGCCTGAGCCAAGTACTTGAAATTGCTGTCCGGAACGGATTTTCCCGCACAATCCGTTATGCCCGCCACCGGGAAAGCAATCGTGATTTCGCCATTGCTTTCCGCGATACGCTGGAACAAAGCGGGGGCATCTTCATCAAATTCGGCCAGGTGCTGTCCACTCGCACCGAGCTGTTTTCACCCGTCTTCATCGAAGAACTGGAAACCCTGCAGCAGGATGTCAAACCCCTGACCAGCGACCAAGTTACGAGCATTCTAAAGAATTCCTTATCGGCAAGCATTGAAGATGTCTTCTCGGAATTTGATATGGAGCCGCTCGCTGCAGGTTCCATCGGCCAAGTGCACCGGGCTGTGCTGCGGAAAACGCAGGAAGACGTAGTGGTGAAATTGCTGCGTCCTGAAGTGAAAGGCATCATGCGCAATGATTTAGACATTCTCGTCGAATTCGCCGATTGGGTCGCCAGCAAGTCGAAATGGGCAGAGAATATCGGTTTCCGTGAACTCGCCATCGGTTTTGCGAACGGGCTGCGCGAAGAAATCAATTTCGGGATTGAGACGCGCAATACCATCCAAGTGGCCAACGCACTCAAAAAGAGTGATTACTTGGTGAAGATTCCGCACGTCTACCGGGAATACAGCAACGACAACTTGATCGTCATGCAGTTTTTCAAAGGGAAGAGCATTTCCAGAGGGCAAGACGTTTTTGACCAGTTTAATGTCGACCAGAAAGAGTTTGGGCGGACGGTGCTGTTTTCCTTTTTTGAACAGATGCTGTTTTCCGGGATCTTTCATGCCGATCCGCATCCGGGCAATATCTTCATCGATGAAAAAGATGGACAGCCGGTTCTTCTGGATTTTGGTGCTGTTGGACGTTTGGCCGCTCCGCAGCAGGACGGTTTGAATCTGTTCATCATCGGAGTCCAGCAAAATGACGCAGAAGTCATTTGCGACGCCATCAATGCACTTGTAGAAGACAATAGCCAGATTGACCGCCAAAAGCTTGAACAAGCGGTCGGGCAATTGCTGCTGAAGATATCGTACGTCGACAAGATCCAGACGGAAGAACTGATCCATGCCATGTTTGATATCGTCCGTGAGTTTGGTTTAGCCTTCTATCCTTCTGTCGGCATGGCGCTGCGTTCACTGATCAGCCTCGACAGCACGCTCCATACCATCGATCCGAAGTTCGATATGTTCACCGAAGCCAAAGTCTTCGCGAAGAAATACAAAACCGCTGTGCTGAAGAAGCCGTTTACCGAACCACGCGAAACCAAACAAAAAATCGAAGAAGAATTGGCCTTGTTGATTCCGGAAATGATGAAGTTGCCGAAACGCGCCGATCAATTGATCCAGCGCATAGAAGGCGGTAAAATCATCCTGCACCACGACGTGTTTTCCGACAAACACAACGCCAATTTCATCCTTCAATTGTTTTCCCGTTTCGTGCTGCTGTTGTCAGGCATCACGTTCGGTTTGATATCAGCCGCTTTGCTCGCAATTGCACAGTTCATCAATACCCAATACGCCATCTACTTGAACACCGCTGCTTATACCGGATTGTTCCTGTGCGTCATCCTGTTGGTGCGACTGTCTATCCAGGCCATACGTGATATGAAGCGAAGCAATGCCTAGAAGAGCATATATCCTGAGAAGGGTATATGCTCTTCTATTTTTATTGGCTTTTTGACCGCTCAATTTTCGTTAGTCATCGAGAAGTTAAATTTCAAAAATGAAGGAACAGCAAGACATCTTGATTTGCAAAAATCGTCTTAAAATATATTTGTAATTTAAAATTTTAATATTCAGTAAATTTAGGTATGCTATTTTTATGTAAACATCGGGAGATTTTCTTGCTATGCACCATTTTTTATATAACAGTAAAAACGCTATAAAAGAAAAAGCAGCGTTTAACTAAAAAGGAGTGCTACGCCATGGGCAAGTCGAAACCGGTATTAGAGATGATTGATTTGATTGGGAATCTCCTCTATATCTTTTTATCAATTTACTTTATTTATTATATGTTGACTAATGAAATTGAATTTCGATACTTAGCGATAGTGCCATGTTTTTTCTTTATCCAAGGAATTTTAGGCCTGGTTGCATGGAAAAGAAGAAAAGAAGCCTAGCATGTATATATGATTAACTGATAGTTAAATTATAGTTTTCAGGGAGGCGCTTGGATGTTTGATCAGGGCTTTCCTGAACAGTTGAAAGAGGACGTTCTTGCCGTAACCAGATTGATTGCCATAAATCGGCGAATGCTGCTATGGAGATGCCTGAGCAATTTATTCATTATGTACATAAAGGCAAGGCTATTCAATTCCCTTATCGCATCTATTACGTGGACATTCCAGATAAAGCGGCCGCCAAGTTAAGCCCTCAGCAAAAAATGATTCTGCACTGCATCTATTCAAGAAGCCACGATGGCTTGGTACGCCAAAAGCATCTGCGCTGCTTGCTGCAAATGGATTATAGAGAGTGGGCTATCCCTTATATCGTGAAAATCTGTGATGAATACGTTGCAGAGATACTGGAGATGGTTTATGGCTTATTGAAGAATCAGGATACCATCGAGATTCAGCGCTTTTGTTTAGAAAACAAAGAGTCGTTCTGCAGAAGCTACAGCAGAATGATCAGCTATTGGAACGAATATCACCGGTTAAACTCTCCTGATTTTCAGCAATATGTGGGCCGGAAGTTGTTTAGAGAGTGTCTAGGATACAAAAAGTCAATGGAACTGAAGACCAAACCATCATTACACTAAGTAAAAGCCTATTAAAAACACTAATCCGACCTAACCCACCAATTCGCAGCCGAATTGGTGGGTTTTTCAGGATAAAATCATGACTCATCACTTTGGATTAAATTTAAGTTAGAAGCTCTGGAAATAAATTGAAAGAAAATTGAAACGATTCATCTTCTCATTCGTATTATTACCAAGAACGGACTTTTGAAATACAGAAATTAACCAATGGGGAGGGATTTTATGTATTTTATTAAAAAGAACGAAGAAGCATCTCGGAAGAATCATGTTGGTTTTTCGGTTTTACTGATTGTCAGTTTCCTGCTTATGGGATGTTCCACCGGCGATACTGAAGAAGGTAACGGGGCGGAAGCCAAAGAAGCTGTAGATAAAAACGAACAGGCCATTCGAGCCGTTGTTGAAGAGGAATTCAATGGTCCAGACGAGGAATATAAAGAATTACTGAATGCAGCGATGGAAGCACAGGTTTCAGAAGAGTATATGGATGATTACGAAGCCTACTTGGAATCACCTGAATACCAGGCGTTAATGAGCTATATGGAAGAAACGTACGCTTCTTATTTTACAGAGAACGGCTATGATCATTTCATCAATTCCACGCCGGCTTTTATGTATTCAAGCTTTGAACAAGACTATGAGTTAACTCCTTCCGCTATTGAAATCACTCAAAACGAAGCCGAAGATACGTTATACGATATTAGTTTCCAAGTAGCGTACACAGATGGAAACGGTGAATCGAGTGACTACCATTTCGAAGGGAGTGCCACTGTCCCTGAAGAAGGAAAAATCGGGAAGATTGAGTATTTGGACGGCTATGAAGATGGACTGCATCAAGCACTCACCAACAATGAATAAACATAGTTTGACTGAACGCGGCCTTTTAGGCGGCGTTTTTTCATTAATCGCCTGATTTGAGAAACGTCCAAGTGTACACAATCTACATTCCGTTGGCTCCCATGTTTGACATATCGAATAAAATCGATATACAATGCGTCTATGGATAATTTAAATGAATTAGATGTATTTAAAGCGTTGTCGAACAAGACTCGTCTGGATATACTGAAGTGGCTGAAAGAACCCGAAAAGAATTTCCCGAAACAACAGGCCCATTTGCCGAAGGAGGTCAGCATTGAAGGTGGGGTTTGTGTGGGGGATATTCAAGATAAAGTGAACTTATCCCAGTCCACGGTTTCGCATTACTTGTCACTTATGCAAAAAGCCGGGCTTTTGGAAGCAGTCCGCTATGGGCAATGGACGTATTACAGACGCAATGAAGAGACATTGGCTAAAATTGCAGAGTTCGTGAAACAGGAGATTTGATTCTTTTGGAAACGGACCTCTGCCTGATTTACATATCGATTATTCTAGATATATCTATATTTTAAACTCCAGACTTTTTAAGATAAGAGTAGGGAAGGCACCACACGAAAAGTATTGGAGTGAATTATTTTATGGCCATACAGGCGCGAAAAGATCTATTGAATACAAAACAGAAGGTATTGGCATTTACTTTAACGTTATTGACTTTTGTGATGGGGACCAGCGAGTTTGTCATTGTCGGGCTTTTAACAGAAGTCTCGACCGATTTGAATATCACATTGGCTACGGCAGGGACATTGATTTCAGGATTTGCGATTGCTTATGCCATCGGCACACCGCTGCTTACGGCTTACGTCAGCCGGTTTCCCAAATATCCATTGATGCTTTTATTTATAACGATTTTCATCATCGGCAACATCATCAGTGCTTTATCAGGTTCTTATGAACTCTTAGTGGTGTCGCGTATCTTAACAGCCGTTGTCAGCGGTGTATTGATCGCCTTGTCGATGAGCATCGCCAGTGACACCATGCCCGAAGCCAAGAAAGGGTCAATCATTGCCCTCATTTTTGCCGGATTCACGATTGCCAACGTTCTGGGGGTTCCTTTAGGGACGTTTATCGGACAGCTTGGCAATTGGCAGCTGACTTTCTGGTTTACAGCCCTCTTGGGTGTCATCAGTCTGGGGATCAGCATTTTCATTATCCCGAAACACTTGCAGGTTGAAAAAGCATCCGCTAAAGAACAGTTGAAATTACTGACGAATCCGCGGATGGTGTTGGCGTTCTTTATCCCGACGTTCGCCATTGCGGGTACTTATACTGTCTATACCTATATCACACCGATTCTTGAAGACGGATTGGGAATTCCGACAGCGTATATCAGCATAATACTTTTGGCGTACGGCGCGTTTTCCATCCTCAGCAATGTATTGGCAGGGAAAATTGCCAGCCATAACGGCATCAGCAAATTGCGCTTTGTCTTTATCGTTCAAGCCATCATCTTAGGATCGCTGTTCTTTACCATGCAATCGACGGTTGCCGGTCTCATCAGCATCTTATTGATGGCCGTCATGATCTACGTCATGAACGCGACGATTCAGCTGTATTTGATGAATTTGGCGGCGGTGTATTTTCCGGCTGCCAAAGACTTTGCTTCATCGTTGACGCCAGTCGCTGTCAACATCGGCATTGCACTGGGAGCGACACTCGGCGGATATGTCGTGGCACATGGCAGTTTGATTCATCTATCCTGGGTTGGCGGACTGTGTGCACTGATTGCATCCGGTTTGTCGTTCATCAGTTACCGGTTGGACCAAAAAGAAGTAAACGTCAATGCTCCGGCGTATCAGGGGGCAAAATAATAATTCGAATGGACGCCCAGCAGTTAGCTGGGTGTTTTTTTTTGCCTTTTTAAGAGCTTCGTTGAAACGGATGACTCAATCGCCCGTATACTCATAAACAGCTTTTTTAATCGCCGTTAAATAACCCTTTATAATTAGGAGAGTGGCAAATATGTCATCCATCGCATTTCTGGCTTCATTAAGGCCATTTGCCATTCCGCAAGAGATTCAGGATAAACAAAACCAAATCACCTTTAAAACAGAAGAAGAGCTTCTGTCTTTTTCTGTTCAACCACTAGACGATTATTGGCTTAAAGAAACTGAAGGATTGTTTACGCTTCCTTATTTATATGAAGCTTACGGGTTGGAACATACGGATTTTTTGCTGTATCTTGAAAAATACATGGAAACAGGTGACGTGTTGGAAATATACAGCGTCCCTAATCAGCATGGATTCAGCATGTACAAGCAAAAACTATTGGAGCGGCCGAGACCGATCCATATAAATGTAGGCTGCCATACATACCGAGACACATTCGGCTTGTATCAACTGACTCACGACAATTGGGTGACCGAATTAAGCCATCGACATTACCTTTCAGAGCACGGCATTACGACATTCGTAAAGTATTTATCCATAGGTCTGGAGGCGCTATAAATGAAGAAAATCATTTCTGTAGTCATGCTGAGTTGGATGCTAGCTGCTTGCAGCGAAGAAACCGGAAGCTACGCGATAATTATCGTAATAAATGACATTGAATATGGGGGTACGGAAGAAACGCTCGATGGCTATGAGATTGATAAAATAAAAGGGACTATCACAAAGAAAGTTCCTGCGGACGTTTTCCCAGCAAATAATCAATCCAATGTTTTTGAAGCAGGAACGACCGTTTATTCTGTGAAAGGTGAAAACGCGTTTGTTATTGTTGAAGAACCAGACGGCCAAAAGCATTTGATGCAGCGTGCGCCAAGTGCCAATAACAAATAGAATGAAACGGAACAGATACTAATGGATTAAATGAGCGGTTAGTATGCCTGATGATTGTAAAGGGGATATTTGAAGTAATGGATGCTGTGGGATACGATAAGTTTGAAAGACTGTGTAATATGTACATGAATGGCAAAGACAGAAGAAGAGCAGAAGCCAAAAAAGCCTCTTTTCTCAAAATCCTTTTTTAAGTTTACATAATATAAATTATCGGAAGTAACGTTTCACTAATTAAGTATACTCATGACAGTGAGACAGAACCGATTTTCCTGTTGAAACAAGCTGTTTTTGGTTTATTTCACGGATTTCAGCTTTTGTGTGTTTTCTGCGTATGTTTGCACATCTTTTTAATTTTACGTGTTGAATTTGTATGCTGAAGAATTTTTTTGTTTCCAGAAAAATTCTTCAGCAAGTTTTGCGTCTACAGATCCAGGTTCATGGATTGAAATAAAACTTGTCATCACACGAGCTTAATTAAACTTTACGTTCACATACACGCCAATCGTTTACATCACCAGTAAATTCCACCGGTGTCCGTCCAGATCTGCAAATGCTGCTCCGTAAAATCCATTCTGTTCCGCCGGTTCACTAAATACGAATCCGCCTGCTTGTTTCACTTTGCCGATCGTCTCATCAAGTTCTTCTTTCAAATCAACTGAAATCGAAAATAATGCTTCTGTCGACTGGTCGGTATCCGTTAATGCATTGAGCGAATAGTTTTTAAATCGCTCCTCCAAAACCAGCATGACATGTACTTGATGAACCCCGACGACCATCCCAACCATTTCATTGCCGGCTTGTCCTAGCTCCATGACGTTAAACCCAACCGCACTGAAAAACTCCCGGGATCTCTCCAAATCTTTGACTGGCAGATTGATCCACAACTCTTTCACGATTTCTCACCTGCTTTCTTCAATTAATGAATCTCATATTAAGTTGGTAGCCGCATTTATTACCTTGATTTTATTCTATTTATCTGAATATTCATATCATAAACACCTCTTTTCACGATTTTCCAATGAAAATCCCCCTACAAAACCGCAGTGATTTGCTGTATCTGATAACCATATATACGATTTCAAATCATTCCTTAAACGGTTCCACAGCTTTTACTGACCTTCCCCACTCCTTTGCGTGTCTGAAACCCAGAAACGGTCGCAAAAAGCAGGAGTCAGAGGTTAAAATAGATGAAGTGCAATCAACTGAGCTGCAAAGCCGAATGTCCACTTACCCATTAAAGGAGCAATCATTATGAAAAAAGGCACTCTGGTCTACTTAAGGGCCATCAAAGACGAAGACATGGAAAGCATGTACCGCTCATGCCAAGACGAAGAACTCTTGTACATGACAGGCACCCGCACTTCTTTCACATTTGATCAAATCCGTGAAAGCTATAAACGGTTCAGCCAAGATCCGAGCCGCCGCGACTTTGCGATCTGCTCCCTGGATTCAGGCGAAACAATCGGAGATCTGGCCATCCTGGACATAGACTTGCACAACAAAAAAGCGGGATTCCGAATCGCCTTGCACAGCAAGGATACGTGGAACAAAGGCTATGGTACGGAAGCCACCCAACTGGCATTGGCTTTTGCGTTTGAAGAGCTCCAGCTTAACCGCCTGGAATTAGAAGTGTATTCCCATAATATACGAGGAATAAAAGCATACGAAAAAGCGGGATTTAAAAAAGAAGGCACATTGCGGCAATCTCTTTACTGGAATCACCGCTATTCCGATGAAATCCTGATGGCCATGCTTCGGAAAGATTATGACAACCGCAAACAGTTCTAGCACTCTTCGCCAGCAAATATTTTCTTTTAGTATTCTTCGCCGCAAGAATTTCCTATCAATTCTTGCGGCGTTTTTTAGTTTCTTTTTAAATTTACCGGTATTATACAGAAATACTTATTAATTCTTGTTATACTAAAAGAAAACGGAAATGAGCGATTCTTTTGTCGAAAGCAACGGAAATTAATACAGTCCCTCTCATCTTTTATACAGTCGAACCTTTTGAAAGTACTCATGGACAATCTCTGAACCAGCCGCTCCACCGGCATTCCGAAACCGTGGAATTGCTGTTGGTGCTTGAAGGCACTGTGCACTGTCGTCTAGAAGGAAAAAGCTGCAAAGCTCCTGCTGGCAGCGTACTAGTCATTCCGCCAGGAACCTGGCATGAGCTGAGGTATACAGCCTCTAAACAGCAAAGCGGATACCGACTGGCTTTTAGTGGGTACCCGCTCCTTGCCCCTTCCTTTTCTGACTGGCCCCCTGTTATTCCAATCAGCGACCTGCACACGCTTAAAGCCCTGTTTGCCCGTCTGCAAAAGGAAAAAACGCAGCCTCATGCAGAACAAGCGGTGCATCACTTGATCGGCCTGATTCTGGCACTGATCAGCCGGTCCATGGAAAACCGCAAGGCGACTGCACTCCATAACCGGGAAAATACCATCCAGGAAATCAAACTCTATATGGAAGAAAACCATAGCCGCTCCTTGACGCTCGAGGACATCGCCGGTCGTTTCAGCTTGAACAAATACCAGCTGGCTCGCACTTTCCAGCAAGTAACGGGCATCAGCCCCCTTCAATACCTCATCTCTTGCCGTATGGACGCAGCGAGGCAACTCCTCTTCGCCACCGATATGCCGGTTGCTGAAGTAGCCCAAGCGACCGGCTACAAAAGCATCACTCAATTCCAAGCAGCGTTTAAAAAAGCAGCGAGCAAGACCCCTCGTCAATATCGCATTGCCTGTAAAACCGCTGACCAAATCGAGGAAATTAAATAAAAAATGGAATTTGTTTGAAAACTGCTTTATCATAAATAACAAGAAATTATATTTCGAAATTGTACACCAGCAAATTTGCGGATTTTATTGGTCATCAGTTTAAATTTGGGAGGAACAAATCAATGAAAAATGATGGCAAAAACAGTGACAACGGAGCGGTCCCAGACCTTTCTTCTTTAAATGGCTTACTCTATAAAGACTTGTTTGATGGCATGATCCAGCAAGCGCCCGTCGGCATGTATATATTAACTGGCTGGTCTTACAGCTATGTCAATCAGCACTTTTGTGAACTTATCGGCTACAGCGAAGAAGAGTTGTTGAACGGGGACGTCACGTTACCGGACCTTGTCCATTCGGAAGACCTGCCCTTTATCCGGACACGGGTAGTGGCGGCTTCTGGTTCGCTGGATAGCTACGCGCGCTACCGGCTCCGGGTGTAGAAACGCAGCGGAGAAATGAGGCATGTGGAAGTCCATTCAACCAAGAAACGGCTGCATGGAAAAGACGTCTTGTTCGGAACCGTTATAGACGTCACTGCAGAAATCACAGCTGCGCTGCAGTTGAAAGAAAATGAAGAACGGCTAAATTCCCTGTTCGCTTATAATCCGGATGCGGTCTTCACTTTCGATTTGGAAGGGAATTTTATTACAGCCAATCCAGGATGTGAAACCCTGTCCGGCTATTCGATTTCGGAACTGCTTCAATTATCCTTCATTCCGCTGATTGTTACGGAAGATTTGCCGACTGCCCTGTTTCATTTTGAAAATGCATTGCGCGGCATTGCCGAAACGTATGAAATTGCTATTACCCGAAAAGATGGCAATAGAAGGAACTTGATGGTGACCGCTTTTCCGATGAAGTCAGGCGGCAACATCATCGGCGCCTATTGTATCGCGAAAGACGTCACCGATGCGGCCAACCATAAAAAACTATTGGAAGAATTAGTGTTTTTCGATCCATTGACACGCTTGCCCAACCGCAAATTATTTGAAGACCGGCTCAAACAGGCAATTGAAGCATCACTTCCCCATGAACCTCAACCGACGGTGCTGTTCTTGAACCTGGATCGCTTCAAATTCATCAACGATTCGTTCGGCCACCGCTTCGGCGATGCGTTTTTGAAAGAAATCGCCCAGCGTCTGTTGGCAACTGTAGACAGTCCGAATACAGTGGGACGGTTTGTCGGAGATGAATTCGCGGTGCTGTTGCCGAATCACGCAAAAGAGGACGTTTTCCATCTGGCAGAACGCTTGAACGAGTCGTTGGCGGAACCTTTTGAAGTGTTGGGCCATTCCGTGTCCATCTCCGCAAGCGTGGGCATCGCTTTCAGTTGTGGCCCGAAAGAAAGTGTGGAGGGCCTGATCAAGAAAGCAGACACGGCCATGTACTATACCAAAAAACACAAGACCCACGACTACGCGGTTTATTCCGAAGAACTGGATCAACGGTCCGCTTACAAATTGAGCATCGAGCGGGAACTGAAGACGGCCATCGCCAAACAGCAGTTGGTTCTCCATTACCAGCCAATTGTTGCGCTGCCAAGCACCAAGCTGAGCGCGATGGAAGCGTTGATCCGCTGGAACCACCCGGAGCTCGGCATGGTGCCTCCTGACCACTTTATTCCCGTATCCGAGGAAAACGGCCAGATTGTCGCCATCGGCCGCTGGGTCCTCTATACCGCCTGCATGCAGAACAAAGCCTGGCAAGATCAGGGACACCCTTCCATCAAAATTTGCGTCAACATCTCCACCATCCAACTGCATCAGCCCAATTTTGTCCAAACGGTCAAAGCCGTTTTGGAAGAAACTTGCCTGGAAGCCAAGTGGCTGGAACTGGAAGTGACAGAAAGCATTTTACTGGAAGAGACGGACTCCTTAAAACAAAGCCTCTGCGCTTTAAAAGAACTGGGTGTTTCCTTGTCCATAGATGATTTTGGGACGGGGTATACGTCCCTTAGCTATTTGCGCCAGTTTTCATTTGACCGCATCAAAATCGACCGCAGCTTTATCGAAGACATCAACAATGAACTAAAAGGCAAAGCGATCACGTCCACCATCATCTCACTGGCCCATCAATTGGACATGACGGTAGTGGCTGAAGGCATTGAAGACGAAGCCCAGTTGGCATTCCTGCAAAGTGAACGGTGCAATGAGGGCCAAGGGTATTACTTTAGCCGCCCGCTTCCGGCAGAGCTGCATGATTTGCCTCGTCTGTTCAACCCATCCCGTATTTGAGTGACATTGACGAATCGATCGATCCGATACATTGCAATCTAATAAAAGAACATAAAATGATGACGCACAACAAAAAGGCAGCCGCTATTTTTTCAGCAGGCTGCCTTTCTCGTTGGATTCATTCCTATTCAGGAAGGCGGGTCACTGTCTTCAACATACGCGTCGATGACTACCGGGATGCGGCTGTTTTTGGCTTTGGCCAATACGTCTTTCAGTTCAAGCCGTGTCTTTGCCGTGTAGCCTTCCCCTCCGCAGGCGCGTGCGAATGCCGCAAAGTCGATGTTCGCCAACTCAACTTGTGTCGCTTCATTGCCCATTTCTTCCTGTTCGTGTTCGATCAGCTGGATTTTCTGGTTGTTGAAGATGACGAGAATCATCGGCAGCCGGTATTTGACCGCCGTGACAAAATCCTGCATCCCCATCGAAAAACCGCCATCCCCAAGTAAAGATACGACTTGCTTGTCCGGATAGGCGAGTTTGCCGGCAATGGCGCCCGGCAGTCCGCAGCCCATGGTCGCAAGCCACGCCGACACGACAAGCTGCTGGTCCGTCAGCTGCAAATAACGCGCGCTCCACAACGTGACACTGCCGACGTCCAAAGACACCACTGCGTCCCGCTCCAGGATCTCCTGGACTTCTGCGATGACATGCTGCGGCTGCAGCTGTTCGGTGACTGACGCCATGTCGTCTTGCAGAGTCTTGTGCCATTCGGTCCGTTTCTCCTGGTACTTCAAGAGGAACCCTTCATCTTTATCTTTCAGGTTAGCGGTCAGCCAAGCCGCTGCCGGAGCCAATTCCCCGACCAGCCCGACCAACACCGGATAATACTTGCCGATGACTTTCGGGTCGATATCGATTTGGATGGCCGGCACGTCGTCCGGCAAATACTCCCGGTACGGGAAGGCGGTGCCTGCCAGTATCAACAGGTCTGCTTCTTTCATGGCCTGTTCCGACGGTTCTGTGCCGAGCTGCCCCAATTGGCCGAGGTTATGCGGATGATTATCCGGAATGATGCCTTTTGCCGGAAACGATGCGATGAGCGGCGCTTTCAGCTTTTCAGCGAATGCCAGCACTTCGGCTCTGGCGTGGGCCGCGCCTTTTCCGGCCAGAATGACGGGTTTCTTCGACGCCCTCAATAAACGCAGCGCATCCTGCAGGTCTTCTTCATGGGCACGGATGGTCGGCATGGCATACGCAGAAGACGTCAGCACTTTGTCGCGTTTGATTTTGGTGCCGAACAAGTCATCAGAGACGATCAGCACCGCCGGCCCTTTTTCGGCGTAAGCGGTCCGGATCGCTTGATTCAGCATGTCCGGCAGCTGTTCCGCGTTTTGGACGCGGCGGTTGTAGACGGCGACTTCTTCAAACAGCGACTCCATTTTCAGTTCCTGGAAACTGTCGGTGCCGACAAGGTCGCTGCTGACTTGCCCGACAATCGCCAGCACCGGTGTTTTGTCTTTTTGGGCGTCGTACAGGCCGTTTTGCAGATGCACCGCTCCGGGACCTGCAATGGACAGGCAAACGCCGATTCTGCCAGTTAATTTCGAATACGCGGACGCCGCAAGCGCTCCGGTTTCTTCGTGCCGGATCTGGATAAAGCGGATGGCTTCTTCTTTCCGCAGCTCTTCCATAAATTCATTGATAGAGTCTCCGGGCATCCCGTAGATGTGGTCGATATCCCAATCCTTCAGCAACTCAACGACATAGCTTCCTGCTGTCCGTTCAAACATGGACATCCCTCGCTTTCAACAGTTGGGGCGCAACCCCTTTTCTCTTGCTCATACCTCTAGCCGTGGAGAGTTAAACGTCAGGCATGAAAAAAGCGCCCCTGTGCCACTTGCCAGCAATGGAGCGCTTGCCAGCAATGGAGCGCTTGGGCTTATTTCGAGTTGCCGGAATCATTGCGGTAAAAGCGATCTTCGCGTTTTTTCTCCATCCAGCTCCAGAGCGCGAAAAGGGCTGCCGCAATCGCCACGACCAGTAACGAAGCATAAAAGACAAAGTCGAAATCCATTTCCCGGACAATGACTTCGTCGACTCCGGCAAGATTGAATTGGCTGTAAGTGATGCTGTCATAGCCGATCCACCAATAAGCCAAAGGCAAACCGAGGACCAAACCGCCAAACAATGAACCGAAAAACTTCTTCATATACAGTCTCCCTCTCTTTTTTGTTCATTCCACCGGTTCGGGCGGATAGGCCGGATAACGGTAGATGTGCTTGAATTTCCCGCTTTTTGGATGAGCCTGAGGCGTTTCCTTGGCGAGAATCACATGGACGCGAATTCCCTGTAGTTGAAAAAACGCCTGCAGTTTCTCGTCAGCTTCATGAAATGCCTGTTCCGGGTCCTGTGCCTGCAGGCGGAGTTCAAGGGTGTCTTCATTCCGCTGGATCAATTGGAAGCGCTCGATGGCCTTAACCTTCGATAGCACGGACTGCAAGGCGAGCGGTGCGATGCGCTGGCCACCGGAAAATTGCAAAATATCATCCGTGCGCCCTTCCAGTTGGATCCACCGCGTTTTCTTGCCGCACGGGCATGGGTCGCTATGAATAATGGCACGGTCCGTCAGTACGTATCGGATGAATGGCTGCGTCAAATTGAATAAATTGGTGATCAGCAGCTGTTCCGCTTGCTGCCCGTCAGCGACCGGACGGAATTCCGCATCCACCGCTTCGACGATCAGCCAGTCTTCGTTGAGGTGGTAGCGCCCTTCCCGGCATTCACAGGCGATGGTGCCCGCTTCTGTAGAGGCATAAGTCGATTGGACGGTGCAGCCGAACGCTTCGCTGAGCTCTTTGCGCAATTTGTCGCTCAAGTGTTCACCGCCCGCCATGAGCAGTACCGGAGAGATGGCCAGCTTGCCGCTCCGCTGTTCCGGCAGCAGCAGTTCCAGTGCCGTCGGGTAGCCGCCGAGGAGCGCGGGCTGGAACTCATTCAGCTGTCGGACGATGCTGTCGGTGTCTTGCCGCACATCTATGATGATCTGGTCTTTTTTCCAAGGCATGCGCCGCTGATTCATGCGGACGGTGCCGTTGCCGAGATAAAAGCTGCCGTCGACAAACAATCCGGCTGTGCGCTTGCCGTTCTTCAGAAACGCCTTCAAATCTTCCCGCTTGGCGACCGCGCGCAGCACCGCAAGTGCCGAGACGACATTCAGCGTGGTCTTGTCATACAAAACAATCGCCGGATGCCCCGTAGAACCGGACGTCGTATTGACCAAGTAGCGGCCGTTCAGTTTCCGGCCGATGTTGTCCGAGTTTTCCATAAAGCGCTCCACATCCTGCTTGGAGACGGAGCGGTCGGTAAGCCAATCGTCGAAATTCGCCATCAGATCTTTCTTGTGGGCAACAGGCAAGTCAGACAACTGAATCGGTCCGCTGATTGACACGAGCCGTTTTGCAAAATACGGACTGTGCTGTCTGGCGTGCTGCACCAGATGCATAAGGCGCTCTTGCTGCAGGTGATGGAGCTGTTCTTGAGTGAACGCCCGTGCGCTGTGCGTCAGACGGAGGGCTTTGAGTAACCCCATGCTTTTCATGCCGCTTCACCTCTTAGAACACTGAATTTTCTCACTTCCAGTTTACCACGCAGAACCAGTCCAGCGGCAAACGGTTTCAGCTACTTCGCCGCATCCTGGTCGTTCTGTTTTTTTCCCATCCAAGCACCCACTGCCACAATGCCGAGCATGACCGACCAGAAGATTATTGTCCACGGCAAGGAATGCGGAAAATCGTGTGGCAGTATCCCGATCTTTTCATGGGACAAGGTCAATACACCCAATTTCACGCCGACCCAGCCGACGACCACGAAGGCTGCGGTTTCGAGCTGCGGATAGCGTTCCAACAGCTGGACAAACTTATGGGCCGCAAAGCGCATGATGATGACCCCGATCAAGCCTCCCGCGATCATGACGGTAAATTGACCGCCATTGATGCCGCCGATGGTGAAATCCCCCCAAGGAGGGAGCGTTAGAGCCAACGCCACAGCCGCCAGCATCGAATCCACCGCGAACGCGATGTCTGCAACCTCAATCTTCAAGACCGTGGTCCAGAACCCTGATCGGCTGCGGGGTTTTTCAACCACCGGCCCAACCCCCGGCTGTTGCCGCTGATCGTAAATGTGCTTGGCCGCGATGAACAACAGGTACAGCGCGCCGAGTGCCTGGATCTGCCAGACATTGACGAGCAGCGTAATCGCAAAAAGCGCCAGGAACCGAAACAGGAACGCCACCGACAACCCATAAAACAAGGCTTTTTTCTGTTGTGCTTTCGGCAAGTGTTTGACCATAACCGCCATGACCACTGCATTGTCTGCCGCAAGCAATCCTTCCAGACCCACCAGCACCAACAGAATCCACGCATATTGCAGGACCATCACTTCCATTGCAGTTTCCTCCTTCTTTTCAAACAAAAAAGACCCATGCCTAAATAATTAGGCAAAGGTCTCGCTGAGCATTCGTATCTGCCATCACAACCGATGATGACGCATCATCATGTCCTGACGATTGTGAAAGAGGTTTTCCTCCAGCTACTCCCCCTTGGCTGTGGGGCAAGCATATAGGTGGTGCTTGTACAAATCTGTTGCATCTTTTGGTACCCGTCACTGTTTGTTGGCATTCAGCTCTTTAATAAGTTTATACCACCATTGTGGAGCTTATTAAACAGAAAAACGGTTGCTTGCGAAAGAAATTTGAAAAAAAGTGAAGACAGAAAGAAGGTAAATCCTGCGCAAACTGCACATTTCAGCAACACCGATCCAATTATTAGAATATGTCTGCCTTTTCCTTTACCATCAATGATAAACATACTTTAAGAGGAGGGTTATGGAATGGGTAAAGAAATGAAAAACGAAACGTCAGCAGTAAAACAGGCTGTATCAAAACATACACGACAGGACCTTGATGGATTTCAGCTAATTGATTTTGGGGAGTCCACTGGATTTTCCTGTGATGTCCAAACAGGAAGCTGCGGACCGATTGACCAAAATAAGGAGGATGAAAAATGAAGATAACGATCTGGTCAGACTTTGTATGTCCGTTCTGCTTTATTGGCGAAGCCCATCTGAACGGAGCATTGGAGAAATTTGAACATGCGGATGACGTCAGCATTGAATACAAAAGCTTTCAGCTGATGCCGGATGGAGAGTATGTATCCGGAAAGGATTATGTCGAGACTTTAGCGAATATGAAAGGCATGCCTTTAGCGCAGGTTGAAGCTATGCTTAAACAAGTGGCAAATTCGGCAACCCGCTCAGGAGTCGATATAAATTACGACATAGCGAAATTGGCTAACACTTTTGACGCACATCGGGTTTTCCAATATGCAAAAGAACAGGGAAAAGGAAATGAATTCTTCCAGCGTTCCTATGTTGCGCATTTCACAGAAGGCGAAATTTTGAGCGATACCGAAACCATCGTCCGCCTGGCAGAAGAAGTCGGTCTTGACGGCGCTGAAGTATATAAAATCGTGGAAAATCAAACGAACGCTGAAAAAGTGGAGCAGGATATTTCTGAGGCGCGTGCAGTCGGTGTGCAAGGTGTCCCTTTCTTCGTAATCGACAATAAATACGCGGTTTCCGGTGCGCAACCGGTTGAAGCATTCAGCCAAGTTTTAAATCAGGTATGGGAAGAAGAATATGCGAAAAAGTAAGCAAGTAAATAGAACGGCCAAAAAAATGCCCTTTCAGCTCATTCCGGCTGAAAGGGCATCATTTGTTTAAAATACGTAATCTGTTCCTATTAACAACCGTACTCCTCGCTCCGTTTTCATTTTATTTAGAATGGCAAAACTATTACCAAATCGATTCGGCCCATTCTGGATGATCGATAAACGGATTGCGGTTACCTTGGATGTTTTCGACTTTTTCGTTGCGCTGCTGTTCCCAAGTGCTGACAGGATCCTTCGCGTGCCATTCCTGCAATACAGAAATCTTGCCGTGGTAAGGCGTTGAACCATTATTCACAGAGTCGTTCAATTCCAAGTCCACCGCATCGCCTGGCTCATAGCGGACTGCCATGTAAAACAGCATACGGGCCACGTCGCCTTTTACGTCATCCGGTGGCTCCCAAGAAGTAGCTGTGCGCAAGCAACCATCGCAGCCGCTTACTGCTGTGCCCCCGTAATCAAAGTCCAGGTTGCCGCGCAATCCGTTCACTTGTACATCAGTCGGGCGTAAATGATGGATATCGGTACCTGCCCCCATCGCCGTTCCAAAACTGCCATGAGATTTTGCCCATGTGTGCTCACGGTTCCAGTCGCCGACATTGCCGCCGTTCAAAGATTTTGAACGCGACTCCCCGCTATACAACAAGAGGACGTTGTTCGGGTTGTTCGGGTCCTCATCCGTCATTTTCAATGCGTCCCACACTTGTGAATAGCTGAGTTGACGGTGGTTATCGATGATTTCATTAAGTTCCGCTTTTAACGCCGTCCCCTGCAAACCATTCGCTGCTTCATAATAATCATCTGTGGCAGTAGCTTCTGCGGACACGGACACTGAAAATGACTGGGTGACGCTTTGATTGCCATCGCTTGCTGTCACGCCGACGATATGAGATCCTTCCGGCAAGCTAAGTGTCAACGTCGATTCGGTTATCGTCCCTTTAGTCGATGAGAATGAAAGACTTTGTCCTTCAGGATCGGAGAAATATTCAGTCAGGTCATACTGTAAGCTATCACCTGTAATCAATTGTTCGCCAGCAAAAACCTTCGTTGTTGCGGGAGCCTTATTTTCCTTTGGCGGAACTGGTGTTTCACCATACTTATTCATCGTATGGTTCCCTAGGTGCTCAAATGTATTAATGGGATAGGCAATCCATTTAGTCGAAGGATCGAATGCATCATCCATTACACTGTCGCCAGCTTGAATATCCGGATTGCGGACCAGCGTGACATCTTTCGCATATTCAATGCGCGCGCCCACTTGGCCAATCGAATCAATAGGCGCCCCGTCTTTTTCCAGTACCAATGCATCATCTCCGTTAAAATTGATAACACTGGTATTTGGTAGATTTCCTTTGCCCTGGATTGCCAAATCTGCATCGCCATGATAAAGGACTAGCGTTTCACCGCTTGGAACAGTACCGGATAGCGCCATTTCACTTTTCACTGATGTGCTGCCATTTGCATACAACGCTACTGAATAAGGGCTCAACTCTATTGAAGCGCCTGTCCCGTTGTAAATTTCGATTGCTTTGTTCAAGCTGCTGCCCTCAATGTATTCCGAAATAAAAAGATCACTTGCTGGTGTAGCTGCTTGAACCATCATTTGTGAACCAGGCAACCACAGGCTCGCACCTAAACCTACCGATAATAGTGCCTTTGCTGATTTGTTCCATATTCTTTTGTCCATCGTATTGTCGTCCTCCTCTTTTCTGTATAATTGTTTCTGTTTGCCCGTTAGTTTTGTTTATCTGACTTTTACTAATGATTTTTTGTGAATTATTAGTATTCCATTATTTTAATTTACAATTTTTTCTATTCTCTTCTTAAACTTTATCGAACGCTTTCCTCCTCGTCAACATTATTTACGAAAACTTACATAAAATTAATAAAACGCAAAAAACCCGGCAAAATTGTTTGGGTGCCAGGCACATCATAATTTCATATGGAATCAAATTAACTGGGAAAACCAAGAGAACTCATTTAGGATAATTAACAAGCAAACAATTCAAACTAATAAGTGCTAATTGATCTTAAGAAGTGAATTTTTAAAAGCCAAGGATGGTGGTTACAATAAAAGCGAATGATTTTGATAGCGCGTTAGCAAAAATATCGCTTGTCTGCGATAAACCTTATCAATCCGTCTTCAGGAACTTCAATCAACCCATATTCACTTTGGAGAAAACCCAAGCTATTTTTTATCCAACAGTCTCTGAATCCCTGGCATCACCAGAGGGAGGTGCTCTTTATGAGTCTTAAATGGTTGGAATGGGCTAAGCGCATCCAGTCGCTTTCCCAATCAGGGCTGACTTTTTCGAAAGATGTTTTCGATTTAGAGCGATTTGAAGAATTGAGGCAAATCAGCGTGGAGATCATGGAGGAACACACAGGCGTTGAAATGCAAAAAATCAAAGATCTGTTTGCTACTGAAAAAGGCTACCAGACGCCAAAAATGGACGTGCGTGGAGCTGTCTTCCACCAAGGGAAAATTCTCATGGTGCGGGAAAACATCGACAATAAGTGGTCTTTGCCCGGAGGTTTTTGTGACGTCGGCTTGTCGCCTGCTGAAAATATTGCCAAAGAAATCCAAGAGGAATCGGGCTTCGTTGTGGTTCCGACAAAAATGCTGGCCCTATTGGATATGAACAAGCATCCCCACCCCCCTCAGCCTTTTCACTATTACAAGCTCTTTATTCAATGTGAAATCGTGGGTGGCGAAGCGACGAATGGGGTAGAAACAAAGGGCGTGGAATTCTTTCCTGAAGACGGTTTGCCCGAATTGTCCGTGAACCGAAATGTGGAATCACAGCTTCAACTGCTCTTCGAATTTGAACGAAACCCAACAAAGCCAACTGTATTTGATTAAAGAAATAATGCATAATAAATAAACACTTACCCGTTATACTCTCGAACATGACCGCCAAGTAAACTGTACAAGCTTCGAAAAAAATCTAAAGAAAAGTTCCAAGAATTAGCAAAGACTGAAATCCTTGATTAAACAAGAATTTCAGTCTTTAATAAATGGATTATGTAAAGTTAGTCATTTTTTATGCCAATATGCGGACAGTAAAAACGGAACTATTTGTAATCAACTATTGAAATCCGTTGTTTGATTTCTTTAATGGACAGGTATAAGGTGTAATTTCCATAATCGAGAATGGCATTCAAGAGCAGATTTAATTGTTCTTGAGAAGCCACTTTTATTTTTAAGTGGTAGCAGCCTTCCCCCGATACCCGGTGCGCTTCAACCACCTCTTGTCGTTCGTTGATGAAGTCGTTGAACTTCTCATGGTTGGTTGTTTTCATGTAAATGATCATGAATGCCGTATAAGAAAATCCCAGCTTCATTTCATCAATTATCAGCGAATAAGCTTTGATGACTCCGTTGTCTTCCAGTTTTTTGATGCGGTTGCCTACTGCCTGTCCTGTCATATGGATTTTTTCGCCCAAGTCTTTCCATTGAATCCGTGAGTTCTCTGACAGTAAGCGAAGGATTTGAAAATCAATATTTTTGAGTTCCATAGTCGATTCCTTTCATGGTGAAATGATATAAGGCAAAAGTAATTCATCAGCCTATCGATAATAATATAGATTCTGTATATGATGAACATGTAGGAAAAACGATGAACGGGGTGGAAAAATGAGCACAGCATTAATACTTGTCGATATTCAAAAAGACTATTTTCCAAATGGAAAGATGGAGTTGAGCAATCCTGAAAGCGCAGCTGCCAATGCGGCTAAAATTCTGGAATGGTTCAGAGAAAACCAGAAAGAAAACATTATTCATGTTCAGCATATAGCAAGTTCCCCTGCAATGGGCTTCTTTCTTCCAGAGACAGAAGGCATTGACATCCATGAAGCGGTTCAGCCGTTGGAACACGAAAGGGTTATTGTTAAACATTTCGCGAACAGCTTTCTGCAAACAGAATTGGAAAGCCAATTAAAAGAAAAAGGCATAACCAAAATCGTCGTAGCCGGAATGATGACACATATGTGCATCGACGCAACGGTCCGGGCGGCTGTCGATTTGGGCTATGAAACAACGTTGATTGAAGATGCTTGTGCAACAAAAGAGTTGGCATATCAAGATAAAGTCGTTTCAGCTGAAGAGGTTCATTATGCGTTTGTCGGTGCGCTCCAAGGGATGTATGCGGAAGTTCTCTCGACTGAAGCATTTCTGCAACAGGCAGCCACAACTTGATTACTCGGCTGCTTTTAATATAGATGGAAACTCATTTTTCTACAAGTTTCCATCTTTTCATTCCTGAGCGGCCACATTTCACGATTCATGCAAAAAGAGAGAAGATGGGCTCCAATAGCCTCTTCTCTCTTTTTGTTGTTAAACAGCGTCGATCATGTTCACTATTTTCTTCCTAAATCGAACCCGGTTTAGTTAAGGAATAAAAACACTCGTTTATTGTCATCCTTGTTAGAGGATTGACTAACAGCATTGGAATAATCGATCCATTTCACTTTTTTGCATCGAATGCTTATTTTTTCATTCAGTTCTGTTTCAATGTCATTCATTGATTGAAGCAGTTGGTCATAAGACAAATTGAAGCGTTTTGCTGCCAAATCGTAAGGGGAATGCTGCACCAAAAGCTGTCGGAATTCATCGGCTGTATTGGCCTTTTGAGCCAAACTGTCTTCTGAATCAATCACGAATTGATAGAGGCGCCTCTTTTTTTCTGAGAGTTTCGCTACTTCACTTCTCAATAAAAATTCCATTAACCGTTCGTTCACTTCCCACACCTCCTTGATCCGCTTCCCTATAGATTCAATCGCAACTCCAGGATTATCTAGGATTACCAGCTGGATTTTTTCACTCCTGGAATTTGGCCTTTATGGGCAAGTTCCCGAAAAGCGATGCGGGACAAACCAAACTTCCGCATGTAGCCCCTGGGTCTCCCTGTCAAAGCACAACGGTTTTTCAGACGGATGGCCGCAGAGTCTTTCGGCAATTTGTTTAAACCTTCGTAATCCCCTTGTTCCTTCAATTGTTTTCGCAGTTCTGCATAGTGCATGACGAGTTTGCGTTGTTTATTATTTTTTGCGACTTTAGATTTTTTAGCCATTTGGTTTCCTCCTTCATCTTACCAAAAATACACATGATGTGTAGCCGGACAGCAAACTTATTTGGTTTCCCGGTGCAACGTCACTTTCTTGAGGCGCGGGCTGTATTTCTTCATTTCAAGGCGTTCGGGGTTGGTGCGCTTGTTTTTAGTCGTTATGTAATTGCGGTCACCGGTTTCAGTGCAGTCTAATGTAATATTGACTCTCATTTTTCATTCCTCCATTCCATGAACTTCCATTTGAAAAGCGGGCAACGGATCAAAAAAGCTCATCCAATCCTGTTTCATTTCTTCTTCCGTAAGCAGACAAGCCGTCAAGGAGTCCGTAATTGCCTGTTGGTCCATCCTGATGCCGATCAAGACCAATTCCGTCATCTTCACTCCGTACTCTTCATCCCAAGACCCAGCTCTTTCAATGCTTAAGGAAGGACCTGACTGTGAAAGCAAAACAGCATCCTCGCTGCGTGTAGAAATCCATAAAAATCCTTTGGCGCGAATAGCTTCAATCGGCCATTCCCTGATCCAGTTCATCAATCGTTCTGGATGGAATGGTTGTTGGCTTCTGAAGACAAACGATGCAATTCCGTATTCCTCCGTCTCTGGGACATGTTCTTCATTCAATTCCTTAATCCACCCTGCCCCTTGGCTGGCCGATTCAAAATCAAACAACTTGGTATTCAGCACTTCGGCCAATTCGATTTCCGCATGTACGGTTTGCACAATTTTTGCTGCGGGATTGAGGGTTTTCAGGACTGCGTTCAGTTCTTCCGCTTTCTGTTCCGGAACCAAGTCTGTCTTATTTAAAATCAGCACATTGGCGAATTCGATTTGGTCAATCAGCAGATCAGCAATTTCCCGTTCATCGTCTTCTGTCGCGGCTTCTTTTCGGTCAAGCAGAGTTTCCCCTGAAGCGAAGTCCTGCCAGAACCTGTTTGCATCGACTACGGTGACCAACGTGTCCAACCTGCAGATCTCCGACAAATCGATGCCAATGGTCTCGTCCGCATACGTAAAGGTTTGGGCAACCGGCACCGGTTCACTGATTCCAGAAGATTCGATGACAATGTACTCAATGTCTCCCAGCTTCACCAGTTTCTCGACTTCCATGATCAGATCTTCCCGAAGCGTGCAGCAAATACAGCCGTTCTGCATTTCCACTAATTTTTCCTCTGTACGGGAAAACCCTCCCTGTTTCACTAATGAAGCATCAATATTCACTTCGCTCATATCATTCACGATCACAGCCACCTTCAACCCATCACGATTGTGCAGGATATGATTCAGCAAGGTAGTTTTTCCCGATCCTAAAAAACCACTCAATACAGTTATCGGTATTTTGTTTTCCATTTATCCATCCCTTTCATCATGAAATACTAAAAGTTCAAACTTCAAATAGTAACGGTTACGATTTAAATCATATCTGTTTGACATAAATAATTCAAGTATTTTTTCAAAAAAAGAAAAAAGAGGAAAAGCTACGGTGCTGTCCGCTGCTTTTCCTCTTTAAATAATGTGCAAGGCAATTCGAGATTGCCAGTATCCCTTCTTGTTGATTGCTATGCCTATATTGCAGGTTCAGTCGAATCATTCTGGCACATCGGAAATCGTAATTCGGTTTCTTCCTTCGGATTTTGAATTATACAATGCTTGATCCGCCTTCTGAAAAAGTTCAGCCATTGATCGGGTTTGTGTTGGAAAATCCGAGATTCCGATTGAAACCGTGACAGTTTTGTCGGGAATTAATGAGGTCTTTTCGATTTTTCTCCGAATCTGTTCCGCTGTTTGATAGGCTGCTAAACGATTGGTTTCCGGTAGAAGAAGGACAAACTCTTCTCCTCCATAGCGGAAACAATAATCTTCTGGCCGGATGATTTCTTGAACAACGGCTGCCAGCTCTTTTAAGGTCTCATCCCCTTTTTGATGGCCATACGAGTCATTGATGGACTTAAAGTGGTCAATGTCCAAGACAAGCAAAGAGAAAAGTCGTTCTTCGCTGGACCATTCAGTCAGCACTTCATCCAATTTTCTTCGATTGGGTAACCCGGTCAGCGTGTCGGTCAGGGCAGACTCCGTGAGCCGTTGGTTATTCGTTTCGAGTGTTTCAAAAGCAACAGCGACACTTTTCGTCAACAGATCGGCCTCACGGTTCCAATGCGGCTTTATAAGCGTTTCTTTAAGCGGCTGGGACACGGTCTTCCCTTCTGCTAATTGATCCACCAAATTGCCTAAATGAGTAAAAGGGGCAGCCAATTTTCGCGCAATAAATACCGAAAGCAACAGGAGGAATAAAGACGGCAACAACATGTTTTTGAGCATTTGCAGCAATTGTTCAATTAACGAAGCCTGCAAAAATGAATAAGGAGTTTGTTGAACGATGCCCCATCCCGGTTCGGAAACATGGCTATAAGCAGCGAGCATAGGGACTCCTTTTGTATTGGTTACGTGCTCCATGCCGCTCTTTCCTTGTGTTAATTTGCGGACAACTGGATTTTCATAAACGCTTTCTCCGATTAAGTTGCGCTCAGGGTGAAACAGCAAGGTTCCTTTTGGTCCCACCACAAAGTAGTAAGAGCCATTTTGCTCAACGGCATCATTTCCAAGCAATTGATTCAACACATTTTCTTCCTGAAGAAAGATTGAACCGCCAATCATTCCCCTGTATGTACCATCTTTCGAGTAAATAGGCTGACTCATCAACAGGATCAACCGGTTGGATAACCCGGTATAAGGGGTTGTCAGACCCGGCTCTCTTGCATTTAAGATATCTTTTGCCAATCCGGGCGCAATGGTTTCTCCTTTTATTCCAATACTGACGGGACTAATCGCTCGAATCATACCCGTTTCGTCTATCCAAGAAAGGGAATTGAAATAACCGCTACTCACCCGCAGAAGTTCTAAGCTTTCATGAATCTCTTCATCGCTCAAATTTTCATTCGCTTCCAAAAAACGAACGGTGGTTTCCAAATTGGTTCTCATGGAACCAAACAAGGATTCCACGGATTGGCTCATTTTTTCAGCTTTGGAATAATTTAAAGAAAGATAGGTATCAGTCAAAGACTCCTTGTCGGACTGATAGGACGAAATTGTAAGTATCAGTAAGGTTAGTACAACTGAAGCGGCGACAAGCGAGGTAAATAGTGTCGCTAAGTTCACTTTTCGTGAATTGAATAGTTTCTTCATTCAGGTATTCCCTCCAAGAGGTTTGTTGAAAATCACTCATCCCATTATATCGGTTTTAGCATTCCAGTAATACAAGTAAAAGTAAAATAAATGGAAATAGTTAAAATTAATGGCAATATCGGGGCAACTCCCCTTAGAGAAGCGGTCTGATTCATCAATAAAATAGAAAACAGGAGCGGAAGAAAATTCATCCGCTCCTGTTTCAATTCAGCAAATCATATACTCCCTTGAATAAACCCTATTTTTTATTCAACGCTACTTTTTGCTTGTGTCCTGTCAGTCCGAAAAAGGCCAGCATGCCAAGGACCGACGTGCCGAACAGAATCGCGCCCATCGGAACAGCCGAGGTTTCGTTGATGCCGACAAGCGGCGATACGAGAGCCCCGATAACCAACGGCAGCATGCCCACGACCGCACTGGCGCTCCCTGCCCGGTGCCCCTGACCTTTCATAGCCAAAGTGAACGAACTGGTGAAGATCATGCCGATGGCGATCATGTAAATGAAAATCGACGTAACCAGTGAAGCAAGCGGTCCTTCAATGATCGTCATAACCAGAAGCACCAAAGTTGCAGTAAATGCGACAACGACTGCTCCCTGCAAAAGCCGATGCTCGGAAACGATGCCGCCGAACTTGCCGATGATAAAGCTCCCGATGATCATCGCGATTCCGTTGATCCCAAACAGCACACTGAAAGTTTGGGGCGAAACGCCGTAAATCTCCTGATAGACAAAAGGTGTTCCGGCAACGTAAGCGAAACTGCCGCCGTGGACTAAGCCAACCACGAGGGCATAGCCGATAAACGGGCGCTCCTTAAACAGGCTGCCCATCGTCCGGATGGAATGCCCGATGGAGCTCGGCATCCGATCTTCGGGAGGCAATGTTTCCGGCAGCCGGAAGATGACCACAACCACCATGATGACACCTAGCAAGCCGAGAAAATAAAAGATGGTTTCCCAACCGGCAAACGGCAAAGCCAGAATGCCGCCGCCCGCAATTGGGGCAGCCATCGGAGCGACTGCGTTAATGACCATCAGCAGCGCAAAGAACTTCGTCAGTTCCCGTCCGGTAAAGACGTCACTGACGACAGCTCTTGAAAGAACCACACCGCCTGATGCGGTGAACCCTTGAATAAATCGTGCAGCAATCAGCATTTCGATGTTCGGCGCCACTGCGCAAAGCACTGACGACAGCGCAAACAAGATCACCGAGATGATCAAGGGTTTGCGCCTGCCGACCGCATCACTGAATGGGCCGACGACAATTTGTCCAGCGGCGAGCCCGATCAGACAAGCCGTCAAGCTAAGCTGGACAAGCGAGACATGGGCGTCCAGTTCATTTGCGATGGCCGGAAAAGCGGGGAGGTACATATCGATATTCAGCGGCGCCAGAATGCCCAGCATACTGAGGATCAAGGCAAGTCCGAGCCGCTTTTTTCCTGTGGGGTTTTGCAACATATTCAGATAACACCTTTCGCTTCTAGTTAAATCCTTATTAACTATACAATATTCAGGCCGCAGGTGTAACAGGTGCTGCAAAACAATAGCTTTAATTGCTCATTTTTTTCCGCCATTTTAAGATAAAGATTCGTCATAAACTGAAAAGACCTATTGTTTTTTAAAAGTAGGCATTTCAACTGCCAATAGTGCATCTTCTTCAATACTGGCGAAATACAGCATGCCACGCGACTCCGCCACTCCGGTCACGGCTTGATAATCCACTGACGAACTCTGCAGGTCGAGCAGGCAGTTTCCCTGTTCATCAAAAAGCATGGCCCAAGCTGTTTTTGCGGCTTTTGGCTGCAGACTTTCAGGGACTCGCCACAGAAGCTTGCGCAACAACGCAGGCGCAGTGCCCAAACGGTCCAAAACAGCATTGCGGTTCGTCATCATAGCCACCCAGAACATGCCGTTCCCGATACGGGAGACATTATCCGGAAAGCCCGGCAAATTAGCGGCCAGGATTTCCCGTTTTCCGGTAAGCGCTCCACGTATCCATAGCCGGTTGAGCCGGTAGCCGTCCGTTTCCGCAAAGATCACTGCTTGTTCGTCAGTAGTCAGCGTGATGCCATTGGCGAAATGCAAGCCTTCGAGAACGATTTCCACGCATCCATCAGGATCCCGCCTGAATAGCCGTCCCGACGGCCGGTGTTCCATCAAGGCGCCCCTATACTGCTCGAAGTCATAGCGGTTGCTGGATTCCGTGAACCAAATCGTGCCATCCTTTTCGGCTGTGGCGTTGGAACAAAAACGGAGTGGGAACCCGTTAACATATTGGACCAACGTTTCAATCTCACCCGTCTCCATATTCAGCCGGAGCAGTCCCTTGTGTGCGTCACATATCAGCAAACGCCCATCCGCCAGCAGTTCAAGACCTAAGGGACGGCCGCCGGTATCGCCAATGGTTTCTTCAAGATGCCGTTCCGGATCGATACGCAAAATGCGCCCATCTTCTACACCGCAAAGGATACGGCCTTGTTCGTCAATGACGACATCTTCCGGACCAAAGCCGCTGAGCGGAATGCGCCAGGCCAGCGGAAAAGGCGTCCGACTGGATTTTTTTGCAGCACGCGGCGTAGCCGGAGGCAGTTTCCGGCGCACAGGCTCAAGAGCTGGTTTTGGTTCGGGTTTGATTTGCGGAAGCGTCGCCCTGCCTGCTTTGGCAAATACATAGGATCCGGCAACCGGGTAAGCATGTATCGCTGCACAATGTTTTTCTTGTTCACTTTGAGTTGCCCTAAAAACAGGCGACTCGAGTGCCTCTATGAACATTGAGGCATCAGCCGCACCAAGAACCAGCACCGCTTCGTAGTTCTGTCGTTCTTTCTGGGAAGATTCAAATAATTGGAAACGGATTTCCGAAAACTCGGGCACTGCGTTAAGTGAAGATGCCAGGCACTTAGTAATAAATGACTGAAAATCCTTCAGCCGGACGGATGGTTTTCGTCGGATCAGCATAATTTGCCGGTACCCTGACGGTAACTGGCGGGTGGGATTCCGCAGCGTTCGGTTGTTTTTCAAAGTGGCTTGAAAATAAATCGTTTCAGCAAATATCTTTTCTCCATACAGTTCGGTCAGTTGCCGGTGCTGTTTAGCTGCAGCAGCTTTTAATACATACTCTTCCATCCCGTCAATTCGGTGCAGAGAGCTGATTGCTGTATCGACTCCAGCCAGCTTTGGCCAAAGACCCGAATGATTTGGATCAAAATGGTGCTGCCGGTATTCAAGCACTCCGCTAACTCGTGAAGCTTTTTGCGCATACGCACCACGCCAGTCATCGATCCCTTGTTTAACTGGAACATCTTCGCGTAAATAAACCAATGCCGAGACCGCTTCAATTTTTCGAATGATCCTCACTTCCGTTCTATTGCATGCGGACATCCGCATGAATGAATAGCGATTGATGTTAGTTTGTTTGCTGCCTAATTTTGTACCAAATTTCCACTTGCTCGTCATCAACGTATGTGCGAATCTTTTTCAACAGAATGTCGAGGTCTTCCAAATGTTCAAAAAAACGTGTCCCTTCCCCCAGCAGTACAGGGGCGAAACAGATCTGCAGCTCATCAGCCAAATTGGCCTGCAGCAGCTGTTGGCAGACATTCGCTCCAAACACCAGTACATCTTTGCCACTTGCAGCTGTCTTTGCCTGGCTGATGGCCGATTCGATGCCATCGGTCACAAAAGTGAAAGTCAATTGGCCGTTTTCTTTCGGATGCTTTTCCGGCGGCTGGTGGGTCAATATAAACAAGGGCACTTGAAACTCATAGTGGTCAGCGTAGCCATCCGGATCACTGGCCATGTCGAAACTATTGCGCCCCATAACGACAGCACCCGGAAATTCATAATGCGGCTGGTAGGTTTCGTAAAGCTTGTCTATCTTGCCATGGCGGTCGTTAATAAACCCATCAAGCGAAACAATCATGCCGAAATATACTTTTCCCATGTTCCTTCCACCTCTTTTTCTTGTCGGCAATAACTTAAGTCCTCTATTCGCCGCTGGATGACCCACTCCCTCTTTATTTTTTAAGGAAAAGCAGAACATTTTTGCGTTTTCTCTGTTGTATTTTTTGGTTTTCGTTTTAGTTCTTGATGGCGGTTTTTGATTTTCAAATAAATCCTTAAGTAGTTAATTACATTTATAATAAAAAACACCTTATTGCCATTTTCCTAAATTGGCACGTTTTTGGATATACTTAAAATAGAAAAACACCTGAATAAATGGAGCTCCAAAATAACGGAATGCTTCATTTATTCAGGTGCATTTTTCTGTGATGCCTGCTTATTTAATTGATATCTCCCAAATCAACGGCTGCTTAAGATCTCTCGGTCAAAGCTTTTATCAGCTCATCCATACGCAATGCAATATAGATTAACGCCATTGCTGCGATGGCTTGCCAGATTCCCCCAAAAAAGAAACCCATAATAGCGCCAAACCCTATATATATTGCTAATTTTTTGTCCATTTCTATCCCCCCTTTTTGATATAAATAATGATGACTTTCTATTTATAAACAACTTCAAATCGTTCGCAAACAAGCAAAAGATTTTCTGCATAACTTAAACTGTGTACTTCCAACTCTTGGCTGAAAAACTGATTATGAGCGGTCCACCAATAATCGTAATCTCCTTCGCCTTCTGCCAGCGCAAATTCTTCCGGCACTTCGTTCATCGGAACCAAAAAGACGTCCGTGATACGGATAACAGCAACAGGCATTTCTTTTGAATTCAGAACGATATTGTACTGGCCAACGTGAGGTATTGCCTCGCCTTCCAATTCATACAACACATGAGCTGAACAAGTAGCCGTTTTCTTGCCATCCATAACCAATTCCGCTAACCAGTCTGCATCCGCTCCAAATTGAAAAGCTTCCACTTCCACTGGCAATGTTGGATCTTGACTTTTTCGAAATTCATCCCAATAATTAATGATTTGTTTATTCAATTCGAAAACCTCTCTTTGTACACAATATTTTTATTCATTATTATTCATTTTAGTGATGGACAAATAGCCTTTAAGGGCGACCTTACTCCATGAGCACATATTAAATCAAGAGCGCCCATTAGTAGGAACTGATTCCTCAGTCATTTAGGAAGTGTCTTTAGTCATGAGCCGCTTCTTTTTGATTTGATTAAATATCTAACAAGCTGTTATCAGAGCTTCGATGGTAGCTTTTTATGTGACATAACCATACCTTTCCTAATATTACTTATTTTTTATCTGATTGAGCCGTTCGGTGATCCGGACCAATTGGTTAAGAATCAAAATCAGAAACGTAATAATGACAACCGCGAATGCATAGAGAATAACTTCATCGCTATCACTGACCGTAAAAATCAAGACCGCCAAAACCAGATAAAAACCGATAATGGACAGTAAAACCATAATCAATAAGCGAATGATCGATTTCATGTAACAGACCTCCTTACTGTACCAGTTACTCAAAGAACAAAAGATTCTTTCTTCCACTATATCCATTTTTTTCTTAACACGCCATTTAATTTCCAGCTTGATAAGGTATAATGGCAATAATCAAACATTTCACCAAATTCTAATCCCCCAGAGTTTTGTATGGCCAGAAAGGAAAACTCAAGATGACTAATTGTCCAATTTAACGAGCCCCTTCTTGTAGACAGTATTTACAAAATGAACTGTTGGGGGATATCCATCATGAAACTGAATAGAAACTTTAACTACTTATTAACCGGGCAATCTGTAGCCAATATCGGTGACGTGCTTTACATCGTCAGTATCATTTACCTGATTTTTGAGTTGACCGGTTCAGCCACTGCAGCCGCTGCCGTACCATTTGCCATCACAGGTTCGATGTTCATTTCGAATCTTTTGACGCCTTTATTGATGCAGCGCTTCAATTTAAAGTGGCTGCTTGCTGGTTCGCAGATCGGAAAAACGGGCCTGTTGATTGCACTAGCATTGGGTTTGCCGTTTCTTTCACTGAGCAATTACCCGTGGCTGTTTTTACTGATCAGTCTGGTGGCCATACTGGACGGCTGTGCAAATCCCGTCACACGTTCCCTTATTCGGATCTATGTCGAAAGAGAACAGCTTTTAAAAGCCAACGGGCTCACCGAAACGCTTACTCAGCTGATCCAGACGGCCATGTGGTTTGTCGGCAGCTCGCTATTGATTTGGCTGACGGCAACTGAATTGGTTTGGATCACAGCCGGATTGTTCTTCTTGTCCAGCCTGCTGCTAATCAGTCTGCAGGCCGTTGAATTCACACCGGCGGTACAGCATGGAAAGTGGCAGCAAATCAGCAATGGCTGGAAGACGGTATCGGCCTCTCCGGTGCTGAAACGCATTGCCTTGATGGATATACTGGAAACCATTGCCGGCGCTGTCTGGATTGCAGCGATCCTCTATGTATTTGTCAGCGAGGCACTGGGCGCAGAAGAACAATGGTGGGGCTTCATCAACGGCTCTTTCTTCCTTGGTTTGATTGCTGGCAGCCTTTTCTGTCTGCGTTTTTCTGATTGCATTGCGAAGAATCTCAGCCGATTCATCTTTGGCGGTGCCATCTTCAGCAGCCTGGCGACCTTTTTATTTGGGTGGAACGATATCGCGTTGCTGGCGTTGCTCTTTTCTTTTGTGGTCGGTATTTTCAGCCAGCTCAAGAACATCCCGCAACAGAACGTCATCCAGACAAGTGTTCAACCAGAACGGCTGCCGACAGTATTTACAACGCTCGGAGCCATCGGTACCGGTACATTCGGAGTTGCCTCTCTGTTGATGGGGATACTTGCTGATTTATTCGGCATCCGTGCCGTCTTTATGTTGTCTGGACTGTTGCTGGCTGCAGTTGCCTGGATTGCTTTCGAAGGCAGAAACTATTTATCGAATCTGGCGCAGGAATAAGCGCAAAAAGGAGGTTACCGGGAATTCCCGGTAACCTCCTTCTTTAGTCACAAAGCATTTTTAGTTAAAACTGTTGATTGGAAGTGAATAAATGATTGATTACCGAATCGTCCCACTGGATACCTATACTGAAAAAATAGGCGAACTTGTTTCTATGCTCGAGCATACAAGAGCCATCACATTAAATGAAATTTCTCAGCTGAGCCAAATGGAATTGGATTACCGGGCCGATGAAAATTCAAACACCATAGCATCGCTTTTACGGCATATGGCATCAATTGAATTTGTGCATCAGGTCATCTCCAATGAAAAGAGGGATTTGACCAGATCTGAATACAAAATTTGGCACGTTCCTTTAGCACTTGGATCTGAGGCAAGCGAACAAATAAAAAATCGACCACTTGAATTCTATTTAGCGGAATTGCAGCAAATCAGAAAGGATACTTTAGCATTGCTGAAATCCAAGCAAGACAGCTGGTTATCAGAGGAAAACCAATGGGAAAACGGGATCTCCTATAATAATCACTATCTCTGGTTTCATCTCATGGAAGATGAAATCAGCCATCGGGGACAAATCAGAATGCTGATGCGGCAAATGAAAAACAGAAACACCGGTTAATGATCAAGCCGATCATTGAACTTCCGGCCTTTTTATCGCTGACTAAAACATGAATACAGTAGACAAATGAAATCAGCCCCCATAGAATTCTAATAAATAAATCGAGATATCTAGTTATCGCATAGCTCGTGCAGGGTTTAAGTTATTTTAATTCTTTCTCAAGAAGGAACAATAGTTTTTTCTGCGCTTTTTCGCTGCGAATGATGTTCTGTGCACGTCTGGAGCTTTGTAAATGGTATCTGATCCGTTTATTCGGGAAAAATAAATTGCGGTATCTTTCGTTCGTGTAAATCTTATTGAACCAATCCGATTCAAGCAATTTTTCAATATTTCGATCGATTTTTTTCGTATTCAAGGCATTACTCGAACCAACGCCACTAACCAATTCACTTAATAAAGTAAACATTTACTGCTCCCATCTAAATCTGTTTTTGACGAAATGTCAACCGTTTCAATCTTTCATTATCAGTAAAGTCTTCAGTCGTAGACCTTGTGTTTACGCTGCTTTTTATCACAATTTCAGGATTTTGAGTTTCATGTTATTCTTTTCTGATGGTCACAGATTCCCCTTCTGCCAATAATAAAGATTGAGGATGATTAAATTCCGCCACTGTCAATAATGTTTCTTTGTGAATTCGCATGTCCACTTTATTCGAATTCAGCAATTGGGCCACCTGAACTGTGCATTTCTCATAGCGATTCAGGTGATTCATGATGTATTGATGCATTTCTCTCAATTGCCATGGCTTTGTTATACCGTTGTAAACTTCTCTTTGCACAGGAAAACGAAAACCTTGAATCATCTCTGGTGGTGCCTCCGTAATTTCCAGTGAACCGTTTCCTGGAGATAAAACTTGATCGGACGCTAAATAAAAATATTGAGTCATCTTGTCCCTCCTTTTTTCCTTACTCTTATATCTACTTGTTTATTCTATTTAACCATAGCTATGTTAAAGACGTTCTGAGAACGAAAAAACGTCCGCAAATTGCTTTTCAGCAGTTGCGGACGTTTTTGGTTCATTCATTCAACCCGATTAATTCACTTTTTTCGGTCCGTTCCAGTACATTTCACGCAAGCGGAACTTCTGCAGCTTGCCTGTTGCAGTCTTCGGCAGCGCCTCGACGAACTCGATGGATTTCGGTGCTTTGAAATGCGCCATATTGTCACGCGTATAAGCGATGATTCCCTGTTCGGTGACGTTCGCTCCTGCCTGCAAGACGATGATGGCTTTCGGCACTTCTCCCCACTTCTCGTCCGGAACTGCGATGACAGCTACTTCCAAGACATCCGGATGCTTATAAAGCACGCCTTCGATTTCCGTCGAAGAGATATTTTCTCCTCCAGAAATGATCATGTCCTTGATGCGGTCCTGAATTTCAATATAACCGTCGGGATAGGTTACAGCCAAGTCCCCTGTATAGAACCAGCCCTCTTTGATTGCTTCCGCGGTTTTCTCCGGATCTTTGTAATAGCCGCTCATCACGACGTTGCCGCGAGTGATGATTTCACCCAGTTCCTTGCCATTCCATTCGACTTCTTTGCCGTCTTCCTGGTTGACGACTTTGGTTTCGCCGTTGAATGCCAGCTCTATTCCCTGGCGCGCTTTGATGGTCGCTTGTTCTTCTGGCGTTTTGTCATCAAATTCCTTTTTCCATTCGTTGTAAAGGATGAACGGCGACGTTTCCGTCAAACCGTACACATGCATCATATTCAAGCCCAAAAGTTCCTGCGCTTTGCCGATCAATGCAGCAGCTGGCGGTGCACCGGCTGTTGCCATCCGTGGATTAGTCGTGATATTGATGGTTTTCGCTTTTGGTTCGTTGACCAGCATGTTGACGACGGTCGGCGCTCCGCACAACACAGAAATCTTATGCGTTTCAAACAGTTCCAAAATCAGCGGTGGATCGACTTTCCGCAGACAGACATGGGTTCCGCCGGCAGCGGTGATTGCCCAGACGCCGCCCCAGCCATTGGCATGGAACATCGGCAAGGTGTGCAGGTAGACGTCATCGTGCTCCACCTTCAAGTGATACAGGAAGTTCGCGGCGTTCAGGTAATTGCTGCGATGCGTCAGCATGACCCCCTTCGGATTGGATGTCGTCCCGCTCGTGTAATTCAACGTCAGCATCTGGTTTTCGTCGATCCTCACTTCCGGAAGCAAGAAATCACGATCCACTTCAATAAAGTCTTCATACGTTACGCCATTGATCTTCGACTCGTGGTCATCCACTTCCACCACGACGTATTTCTCAATCGGCAGCTTGTCCTGAATCTCCTCAATCAACTTGCCGAATTCGGCATCAACGATCAAAGTCTTCGCATCGCTATGGTTGATGATGTATTCCAGGTCTTTGGCGGTCAACCGGTAATTGAGCGGCACCATGACCGCTCCCATTTGGCAGATGCCGTAAAAGCATTCCAGCATATAATGGGTATTCGGCAGCATAACAGCGACATGGTCGCCTTGCTGGACGCCTGATTGATGCAAAGCAAAAGCCAGACGGTCAGTCCGGTCTCCGAATTCCTTGTATGTAAACGTTTCCTCTTCATCGATGATGGCCACTTTCTCCGGATAATACTTAATGGCTCTGCGTTTCCAATCAAGCGGTGTTAATGGTGCAATCATATCTCCCAAACCCCTTCCGTTCCATCTATGGTAAAGCTTGTCTATTTTAGTATAGGAATGCAGGTCCTGCCTGTCAAACGAACTTTCCGAATCTTTAAACAACCAATAAAAAAACAGACGAAGATTTTTCTTCGCCTGTCTACTTTCGATCAATTTACTTTTTTGCCGCCGCCCCAGTACATTTCACGCAATTGGAACTTCTGCAGTTTGCCCGTCGCCGTTTTCGGCAAAGCTTCTACAAAATCAACGGATTTCGGCACTTTGAAGCGCGACATATTTTCGCGGGTATAGTCCAGGATCTCTTTTTCGGTCACTTCCGCCCCTTCATAAAGGACGATGATGGCTTTTGGCACTTCTCCCCATTTTTCGTCCGGAACCGCTATGACGGCAACTTCGGCAATGGCCGGATGCTTGTAGAGAACGCCTTCGATTTCAGTAGATGAAATATTTTCGCCTCCTGAAATGATCATATCCTTAATCCGGTCCTGGATTTCGATAAAGCCATCCGGATGAGTAACTGCCAAGTCGCCTGTATAGAACCAGCCGTCACGGATGGCTTCTGCTGTTTTCTCCGGATCTTTGTAATAACCGGCCATCACGACGTTGCCGCGAGTGACGATTTCCCCCAGTTCTTTGCCGTTCCATGCAACTTCTTCGCCGTCTTCCTGGTTAACAACTTTGGTTTCGCCGTTGAATGCCAGTTCGATTCCTTGGCGCGCTTTGATGGAAGCCTGTTGTTCGGGATCGAGGTCATTGAATTCATTTTTCCATTCGCAATAAAGAATGAATGGCGACGTTTCCGTCAACCCATACACATGCATCATGTTCAAGCTGAGGATGCTTTGTGCTTTGGCGATCAATGCTGCAGCAGGAGGCGCTCCCGCTGTTCCCATACGGATTTTTTGCTTGAGTTCGATTTCTTTCGCTTTCGGGTCATTGACCAGCATATTGACGACTGTTGGTGCTCCACAAAGTGAGGTGATGCCATGATTTTCGAAAAGGTCGAGGATCAATGGCGGATCGACCTTGCGCAAGCAGACATGGGTACCGCCCGCAGCAGTAATCGCCCAGACGCCGCCCCAGCCGTTTGTATGGAACATCGGCAAGGTATGCAAATAAACATCATCGTATTTGATCTCCAAGTGATGCAGGAAGTTTGCCGCATTCATGTAATTCGTGCGGTGGGTCTGCATAACCCCTTTCGGATTGGATGTCGTGCCGCTTGTGTAGTTAAGGGACAGCATCTGATTTTCATCCAATTCTACCGTCGGAACTTTGGCATCTTCCGGCACTTCACCGATAAAGTCTTCGTAATCGATGCCTTTGATCGCTGATTTACAGCCTTCTACCGGAACGACGATGTACTTTTCGATCGGCAGTTCGTCTTGGATTTCTTCGATCAATTTGCCGAATTCCGCATCGACAATCAACATTTTGGCATCGCTATGCTTTAAAATGTACGCCAAATCTTTTGTCGACAGGCGGTAATTGAGCGGGACGATGACTGCTCCCAGCGGCGGGATGCCATAAAAGCATTCCAGCATCGCATGGTTATTCGGCAGCATGACCGCCACATGTTCTTTTTCTTTGATGCCAGCATTATGTAAGGCGATGGAAAGCCGGTCCACCCGGTTTCCGAATTCTTTGTATGTAAATTTCTTGTCTCCATCGATGACCGCAATTTTCTCCGGGTAGTATTTGACTGCACGGCGTTTCCAATCGAGTGGTGTTAAAGTTGCCAGCATAAGTAGATCCCCTTTCGTCTGTAAATTGCTTCACTGTTATATATCAAGTATAGGTAGTGCCCTTAACTGTGTCAATACAGTTTTCGGAATCGCTCGACAATTCGGACGACCAAAGAAAAAACCAGAAGCTCCGTTTATCGGGCTTCCGGTTTGGAAATTCATTATGGCCATTTTAACAATTGTTTTCAGGAAGACCTTCAAGCACCAGTCCGCCGTCTTTGAAATCAAGCGACACTTCTTCCACCATCAGGCTGACGCGTTCGTCAAGCGCTACTTGGATGCCGTTGATTTGCTTGATGACGTCGCCTTGTTCCGGCGCGTCCATCGACAAGCCGAATTGCGGCCCGCAACAGCCTTGCCCCGCGAAATAAAAACGGATGCCTTGTGCTGCATTTTCTTTCATGGATTCCAACAGCATGTCTTTTGCCGGTTGTGTGATGTTCATTAAAAAATCCCCTTTTCTGTTGTGATGAGTCTCTTCATTTTATCATAGCCGATGCTGTCCTGTGCCTGCCATGGGATCAGCGCGGTGCGCGCAGCAAGCTCACGGCTGACTTTTTGGATCCATGGCCATTCACTTTGGGCTTTGGCTTGCAGAAGTGCTTCCGCAGTTCCTGTGCCTGCCAGGCTTTGGTTGATGACCCAGTTTTTCGCAACGATTCCTGCACGCTCTAAGTCTTTCTGCAGGCGAGCCGCTTCAAAAACAGGAGTCGCTTCCGGCAAGGTAACGAGCAGAACATCGGTTTCTTCCGGATTGCGCAGGCGCGGCAACAGGTTTTGGACGCTTTGCGGAACTTCTCCGGTCGAGCGTGCCAATTCCTTGTGGTAGGTCTGTGCCGCATCCAGCAGCAATAAGGTATGCCCCGTTGGCGCCGTATCGATGATGACGATTTCGTTGTCCGCTTTAGCGACCACTTCCGCAAACGCACGGAACACCGCAATTTCTTCGGTGCACGGTGAACGCAGATCTTCTTCCAAATAAGCGCGTGCTTCCTCGTCAAGCGGACCTGCGGCTGCCAAAACTTGAGCTTTGTAGGCTTCGACTTCAAGCTCCGGATCGATGCGGGAAACCGTCAACCGATCACCGCCGGTTCCTTCAAAACGGTCCGCCAAATGCGCCGCAGGATCAGTTGTCGTCAAGTGCACAGGATGGCCTTTTTCAGCCAGACCGACCGCAAGCAGCGATGCAACCGTTGTCTTGCCGACGCCGCCTTTGCCCATCGTCAAAATGACACGTGTATTGTTAACTGAATAATGGTCGACTAAATCCTTCAACTGTTCCAGTCCAGCTGGCAGTTGCTCCCCAATTTCCAGTGGCGCGGTACGCCAATCCGGTTGAGTGAACAAACGCCGCAAGTTCGTGATGCCGGTCAATGGGAATGCCACGAACGGCAGTCTGTGTGCCGGCAAGTTCTTCAAAGCTTGAGGCATTTGCAGCAAAGCCTGGTGATGCTGAAGGGCAAACGCCTGTGACACCGGGTCTTCGTTTTGTTTTGGAGAATAGATGCCGTTCATAATCAGCAGCTGATTCTCGATGCCGATGGATTGAAGTTCCTGGGACGCACGGGCAGCTTCCTTGAACGAAGCCGTGTCCGGACGCGCCACCAGGATCAATGCAGTCTGGCTCGGATCGGACAATGCATCCATAGTACTGGCGTACAGTTCCTTTTTGGCATCGAGCCCAGCGAGCGGCCCAAGGCAAGACGCCCCGTGTCTGGACTCATCCAAAAATCCGCTCCAGGCAGTCGGCAGCTTCAAGAGCCGCAAGGTATGGCCGGTCGGTGCTGTATCAAAAAGAATATGATCGTAATCGTCCAGGACGCGTTTGTCGGCCAAGAGTTTGGTGAATTCGTCGAATGCCGCGATTTCTACTGTGCAGGCACCGGACAATTGCTCTTCCATCCCTTTGATGACCGCTTCCGGCAATTTTCCCCGGTATGGCCCCACCACTGAATCCCGGTAGGCCCGTGCCGCTTCTTCCGGATCGAGGTTGCAGGCGAACAAGTTCTGGATCCCTTCTATCGCCTGTGGTTCGTTGGTCAGTTCCACATTAAAAACGTCCTGCAGGTTGGAAGCCGGGTCCGTACTTACCAAAAGCACCCGTTTGCCGGAATCCGCTAAAGCGACAGCAGTAGCAGACGCAGTGGAAGTCTTGCCGACTCCGCCTTTGCCGGTGAAAAACAAAAATGGTGTTCCGCTGATATCAGCCGGTTTAAAGATATCGCCGGTCATTTTGCACCGGATGATGCAATTTTGACGTTCAGTGGAATCCCAGGTTGTTTAACCGGCTGCAATTCCGTTTCCTCCACTTTGAACCAGGCAGCGAATTCCTGGGCAGTCGGGTATTCTCCGGTTTTAGCCACTTCCCCATCAACGAGTGTGATCGGCAATGATTCAACACCTTGGTCGAACAATAGCGCATTGACCGTTTTATTTTCCACAAAAGCAGCAGGGTCAGTCCCTAAATTAAACCGCTTGATGTCGAAGCCTTTTTTCTCCAACGAAAAAACAGCGGCTGCCACTGCAGTCAGTCTCGGGTCTACTACCGGACCGCAAACACCGGTATCACAGCACATAGCTGGATCGTATATCGTCACTTTAGTCATCAGACATTCTCCTTTAACGTTCAGTTTCCCGTTTTGGCAAAAGTTTCGATACGGGTGCCGATTGCATCACGGACTGTTTGGAACACTGTCCATTTTTCTTCATCTGTCCCTTGTGCTTTCGCTGGATCTTCAAAGCCCCAATGTTCACGTCTGACGTGAGGCGGAGTCATCGGACATTTATCAGCTGCATCGCCGCAAAGCGTCACAACGAAATCCGCGCTATTCAGCAGTTCTGGATCAATGATGTCAGAAGTTTGGGTTGAGATGTCGATGCCCACTTCATTCATGGCTTTTACCGCGTTCGGATTTAAGCCATGAGCTTCGATGCCGGCACTGTAAACATCCCACTCTCCAGCTAAATGTTGTTTCGCCCAGCCTTCAGCCATTTGGCTGCGGCAGGAATTACCGGTACATAAAAAATAAATCGTTTTTTTCGGCATAATTAGGTTCTCCTCAATTGAGCAGCTTTTGGCAGCCGCTTATTTTTGTCTGCGATTCTCTTCTTATCAGCAGCAATCCACTGGAGCTTCTTTGGCGCGCAGCGCTAATAGCTGGGGATCTGCCTCTTCAATATGGCTCAAAATATTCTGCAGCAGCGGCGCATGCACCGAATCCTGGTTCAAGGAATAAAAGCGCCATTGCCCTTTTCTGTTTTCTTTCACGAGTCCTGCTTGTTTCAGCTTACGCAGGTGCTGGCTGATGGCCGGCTGGCTCATGCCGAACATCTCGACAAACTGGCAGACACATAGTTCATTGGTCTCCACCAGCTTCATCATCAGCAGGCGTGTGGGATCGCTGACGGCTTTCAGGCAAGCCGTGACGTCAGCTGCAGTTGTTTTTGCTAAAGTCTCCATGAAGATCCACTCCTTTGGATTCAGTATATAATCATTTGTTTATATAAGTCAATTGCCATAAAGATTCAATTGCTGGCGCAGGTCGGACAGAAAGGCTCAGTCTGCGATCTTGATGAAGAAATGGCAATGCCCCATCTCTATCACTTGAAAATTCTGCGGACACCGGCCTATTGACGAAGTTATCCAGTCCGCTCAGTTAGATTTTTCCGATTTGACCGGATAATCGCCAATATTGGATCTGCCTGAAATGAAAAACAGCTGCTGTTAGAGCGGAATATGAATGAATAATTACATTCAAAAGGTTTTTCAAATATCATGAATAATGCTACCCAACAACTCTTCCGCCAGATTTTTGAAGTCCAATAAATTCGCTATGAATAAACTTGAATATAATAAAAGCCGACACTCAAGGTGAGTATCAGCTTCCATTCGTTTCTATTCATCTCTATTCATTAGTAATATGAATCGCATTCAGATCAATTGACAATAAAATCCCTTGGCCGACGATCATTCCTTCTGCTTCTAGGTTGGAAAAATGGCTTTCCAATTGATGTCCCTCCACTTGTACGGTTGCTGTATAGAATCCGTGGTTAAAGCGCAGCTGTTGAATCGTTCCCCGTAAGTACAATGAATCAGGGGACTGCAAGGCACGATGATCAACTGCCTTCAACATTTCCGGGCGCAATACCATGTAGGAAGCACCTGACTTAATGCTCTCGCCTACCGGAAATTCAATGGCCTGATCCATTGAAGCGAAGCAGCCGTTTGCAACGTTCCCTTCAATGATATTTTTCAGACCAAGGAATCTGGCAACTTTCTTGCTTTCGGGCTCTTCATAGATGTCTTTCGCCTTTCCAACCTGCAGCAAACGTCCTTCGCTCATGACTCCGATTCGGTCGGACAAATGGAAAGCTTCTTCACGGTCATGGGTAACGAACAGCACCGTAACACGAAATTCTTTGTGGATGCGGCTGAGCAGGTTCCTCATTTCTTCCCGAAGGCCTGGATCCAAGGCACTGAACGGTTCATCCATCAACAAGACACGCGGGTTGGATACCAAGGCTCTTGCCAATGCCACACGCTGCTGTTGCCCACCGCTCAATTGATCCGGAAAGCGGCTGCCGAACCCATCGAGCCCGACATGAACAAGCATGTCACGCGCCTGGGCCAAGCGCTGTTTTTTGCCGATTTTCTGCATTTTTAAACCGAAGGCCACATTGGCCTCCACTGTCATATGCGGAAACAGCAGGGATTGCTGAAACACCATGGCGAATCTTCTGGCTTCCGGTGGAACTGCCGTTACATTGGCGTCTCCTATCCAGATTTCGCCTGCGTCCGGCTGCACCAGGCCCGCCACCAGTTTCAAAAGCGTTGTTTTGCCGCACCCAGAAGGGCCAAGCAGAGAAAAAAACTCGCCTTCGTTTATGGTCAGCTCGACCGGCGTCAAAGAAAATGCCGGATTGTTCTTTTCTGGCGTCTGGCCGTATTTTTTTTCAAGATTGATGATGCGCAAATCGCTCATCGTCCCACTCCTTTAGCCCTTCTCTATGACGGCTTTCTTGTTTTGATAGTATTTTTTCAAAACGGTATCCATTACGGCCAAAGTCACGATGGCGATGCCCGCAAACAGCAAGGAATAAGCGGAAGCCACTGCCGGATCCCCACCACTTATGAACGGGAACAACAGAATCGGCAACGTCGCCACTTGGCCGGACCCGATGATGAAGGTGATCAAGTACTGGCTTAAAGAAATCAGGACGCTCAAGCTGGCCCCAGCTGCGATGCCCGGCAACAGATGCGGCAGCACCACATGATAAAAACGTGAAACCGGGCCAGCCCCGAGCATGCGTGCCTGATTTTCCCAATCAACTGACAAAGTGGAATAGCTGATGACGACCGCTCGCACCATATAGGGCAAAGTCGGTGAGATATGCGCCAGGACTACACCCCAGATGGTTTCCGTCAGTCCCAATCTCAGAAACGTCAAATGGATGCCCATCACCGCAACAAAAGGCGGAATCACAATCGGGGCAAAAAGAATCGCTTCCCAAAGCCATTTAACGCGGAGTTGATGGCGAACAAGAGCAATAGCAGCGGGCACCGCAAGCAGAATATTCACAGCCGTGACGGTCAAAGCGATTAATAAGCTCATCCAAACGGCTTGCCACGTACCGGAGCTTCCAATCAGCACATATTCCCAGGCACGGAAACTGAATGACTCAGGCAGAATGTGCGGCCATTGCCAGCCAAACGACAGACTCGACAGCACCAACGGTATAAACGGTAGACCAATGACTATGAATAAAAGAATGAATAAAAAAGTTTTTAATAAGACTCGGGGTTTATTCATCAATCCCACCCCTTCATTACATTCCAGCGTTTGCTGAAATAATAAACGACCAGCCCCAATAAAATGGTTAAAGCCGCCAAGATGATATTCACAGCTAACGCTTCCGGCCGGTCCGCCAATGTACCGCTTGTGTAGAGTTGATACGAATAGACCGGCAACATGCTTGGGTACGTTACCCCCAACAGGAATGGAACCTCAAAAGCAGAAAACGTGAAAACAAAAACGATGAATGCCGCAATCGTCCATGCCGGCAAGATCGCCGGCAGAACAATTTCACGGATAAAACTCCAGTTTCCTGCACCGTAGACACGAGATACATCACGCCACGACCGGTGGATCCGAGACAATACCGGATAAATCATCAAAGATACAAAAGGGGCCTCTTTCCAGGCATAGGTTAAAATAATGCCCCAGCCGAATGGATCATTGACCAGCACGGGAAACTCCTGGATTTCCCCGATCCATCCAAAGTTTGCGAAAATCTTTGACATAAAACCGCTTTGCATAAACAGCAGCACAATAATATAGCCGCCGACCAGATGTGGAATGGTTAACGGCAATTGGAACATTCGGTGCCAGAGCTGGGTATTTCGCGACTTTGCAGATTCATTCAGCATAAAAAGCGACACCGCAATTGCTGCACCCAATACGGCTGAAATCAGAGACGACAAGGCGGCCACACGTACGGTCAAGGATAAGGATTCCCAAAATGCAGAAGAGCGGAACAACTCCGTATAGGCGGTCAGTTCAAAACCGGTTTCCCCGATTGCTGGAAAATAGCCGAGGCTTTTCAGCAGCCCATCAAAAAGTCCTCCAAAAAACAGGAGGACAATGGTGCCGATGGCAGGCAGCAGCAAAAGATAAGGCTTACTCTTTTGCCACATTTTCCATCCACCCTTTTTCGATAATTTCAATATAATCTGCAGACAATTCAGGAAGGCGGTGGTTTTCCAGGTCTTCCAATGGAAGAGTTGCCTCGCCCATGTCCACATTATTCATGGCGTCTTGTTGTTCAGGAGACAGTTTCTCCAAATCCAACGCCGACAGATCTCCCCAGTTTTCAGGAGACAGTTTAGCGGTTTGGGCTTCCGGCGACATCATTTCGTTAATGGCCACCATTGCACCCGCTTTATCGGAAGAGTTGAAGGGAATCGAAAGGAAATGCGTATTGGACAGTGTTCCGCCTTCCAGCACGAATGTGCGCGTGGATTCGGGGAATCGCCCTTTCAATACTTCGCTGGCAGCTAGCGCCGGATCATAACTCATGGTCATTCCGATTTCACCGCTCGCAAACAATTGATCTTGCTTGGCCAGGCTTTCAGGATAAGTTGTTCCTTCACGCCATAAATAAGGCTCGATTTCATTCATGTACTGCCACATCGGTTCCAGACGTGCTTCCAAGTCTTCGATGTCTGCGGCAGGCTGCTGGTATTGTTCATAACCGCCCGTCGTTTCATAGAGCACGTGGCGGATAAATGCACTTCCTGTAAAATCAGGCAACGCGGGATAAGTGAATTGGCCAGGATTTTCTTTGACCCATTCGGCCAGTTCTTCCATTGATTTCGGTGGGTTTTCCAACTTCAGTTCGTCATGGACAAAAACGAATTGGGCTTTGCCCCATGGCGCTTCAAGTCCGTCGACTGCTTCCCCGAAATCGGTTGCGATTTCCGGTGCTTCTGCATCGACATAGTCATTGAAATTCGGCAACTGGCCACTGAAATCTCCCCACAGCAACTCATTGTCTTTCGCCGCTTTAAAATTTTCGCCGTTGATCCAAATGATGTCCATGCTGCCTTCATTTTTGCCAGCTGCTTTTTCGTCGACCAGTTGATTGATGATGTCCTGCGCATCATTTACCGGCACACGGGTTAATTCCACGTTGTGCTCTTCTTTCAACCGGGGAGCCACCCATTCATCGAGGTAGCGGTTAATGTTGTCGTTTCCGCCCCACATGTACATATTGACTTCCTGTCCCATCCCAGCTTCAGAAACTTCATCCCAGTCGTCCGTCAATAGGTTTTCTGTTTCTTCTGCTGTTCCGCTTCCAGATTCATCAGAACATGCAGCTAGTGTAAGTGCCACCAAACCTGGCATTAACAATGTAAACTTTTTCACTCTTTCCACTTCCTAAACGCTTAGTAAAATGCACTTTATTCGTCGAGCTATTGCTTTTTATTCCATTTATTGCGAATCAAAATCGGAACTGCGGTCAAAACGGCAAAAACCAGGACCGCCAAAATAATAATCCGTGGATTTCCGCTGATAAAACTGCTCCCTAAGAAATTATAGGCGAAGGTACCTGGAATGATACCAATCAATGTCGCTAAGGCAAAAGATCCAAAACGAACTTTCGCGAATGCGGCTGCGTAGCTGATCAAGTCAAAGTTGATGACCGGAATAAAGCGGAACAACAGAACATAGAGAAAGCCGTTTTGTTCCATTTGCGATTGGATTTTCCCGGCATTCCCAGTCCATTCTTTGCGGACCAGGCTTTTCCCTACTGATTTTGCGATAATAAAGGACAGCATAGCTCCGAGTGTCGCTCCGATAATAGTGTAGAACGTACCTTGCCAGGCGCCAAACGCCAGGCCGCCAGCAATCGACAGTACCGATGCCGGGAAAAAGACCAATGGCCTGATGGTATAAATCAGCATATAGATGGCCGGTGCCCAAAAGCCGAATGATAAAATCCAGCGGCGGATGCCATTTGCGTCAACATCAAAAACGGAACGACTTAACCAGACAATTAGGACGATGGCTACTGCTGCCAGCAACCATTTCCCGATTATTGGAGCGGTGCCTTTCTTCATGAATTGCGCGTATGCGCCGAGATGTTGTAATACCGGTTTTTCATTTCATCGTAGCGTTTTCGGTTGACGCCTGCGTCTGAATAGCCGATTCGTGAAGCTGAACGGAATTCGATTCGTTGGTCGGCATCGTTAAAATAAAATTCGATGTCGTCTTTAAAGCGCATCGTTTTGGATTTCGCGACAGCGTATACGTAATTTTCGTCGTTTTGGACGATCGTCACACCTTCATAGCCTTTCAACATCCCGATCAAGTTCTTTTTCGCCTGGCTTTTCGTGCCATTGTATGGCCACGCAGGAACAAATTTGTCTTTAGAACCAGACTGGGATGACACGGCGTTTGGTGTTGACGGCATTTCTTTCAGACGGCCGTTTTCTACGCCGAGCTTCGGTTTGACATTGTTTTTGATGGCCATGTTCGCGATGCCGATCCCCGCTGCAGTTGCCGCTCCGTAAATGGCGACTTTTTCTGCCGGAATTTCTCCCGCTTTGGCTTTATTGAATGTTTTAACGACCGGTTGGTTCAACAAGTTATCAACATAGACTTTCTTGCCGATCTTCACCAGCACTTCGCTGTAAGTCGGATAGGGATGGATGACACCTGACAATTTGCCCATGTTGATGTGCAGGGATTTGATGGTCTGGATCTGGCTGATGATTTCTCCGGCACGATCGCCGAGAATGCTCGCCCCTAAAATGTAGCCTTTTTTATCCAGAATGATCTTCACTTTGCCGATGCTGTCTTTTTTGGTATTGGCACGATCGATGTCAGCGTAATCGTGTTCATAAACCCGGATCGAGTCGCCGTATTTTTCGCGCGCTTCTTCTTCGGACAAACCGGATCTGCCGAGTTCTGGATCCGTGTATGTACACCACGTGACATGCTCGTAATCCATTTTTTTGTTGATGGGCAAGATGGCATTCTGCGTAGCCGTAATGCCTTGCACATTGGCCATATGTGATAATTGGTACGGTCCGACAACATCGCCGATTGCATAGATGCCTTTAGCGGTAGTTTCCATATGGTCATCCACTTGGATGCTTTTCGAATTGTATTCGACGCCTGCTTTTTCCAGATTGTAGCCTTTGACATTCGCTTGGCGTCCAAGCGCTACCAAAAGCCCTTCTCCGGTTACCGTCATTTCTTTGCCATCTTTTTCGATTGTCAAATCGATTTGATCGCCTTTTTGATCAGCTTTAACGGCAGTAGCACCCGTATGGATCGTTACGCCTTCATCGATCAAACGCTGTTGGATCATCAAGACCAATTCTTCTTCATCTTTCGGCAGGATTCGTTCGAATTTCTCGACCAGCGTCACTTTCACGCCGATGCGGTTCAAAGCCTGGCTCATTTCGACGCCGATAGCCCCTCCACCAAGTATGGTCATGGATTTCGGGAAGGTTTTCTGGATAAAGAGGGTTTCATTCGTCAAATACGGCACTTTATCCAGTCCGTCGATTGGCGGTACCATCGGTGATGAGCCTGTGGAAAGGATAAACTTCTTCGCTTCAATGCGTTCGCCATCCACTTCTACTGCATGCGGACCCACGAATTTGGCATAGCCGTTGATGAAATCAATGCCTGATTGTTTCAGCACTTCCGGTGATTCTCCCGCATAGACTTTCTGTATCACTTCCTGGATGTCTTTCAGGACGGCAGATGTATCGATTTGGAGGTTGGGTGAATATTTTTTGGCATGATGGACTTCTTTTGCCGTATTGATCAGCGATTTACTTGGAATACAGCCTGACCAAGTACATTCTCCGCCCGGTAAATTCTTGTCGATCAAAACCACTTTTTTCGAGAATCCCGCTCCTGTAAATGCAGCGGTCAAACCGGCTGCGCCAGCTCCAATTATTGCAATATCATATTTTTTTACCATCTTTACCATTTCCTTTCTTATTCTAAATTAGTATCATCTTAACAAACTACTGAAAAAACTTACTCCTAATCAGACTCGGATCGCGAGAAAAAATGAAATCCCCTTCTTCGCCTTCGAGTGGGATTACGGGTTTGAATCAGGAACATATACTATACTGAAAGTAACTTGAAAATGAAAAAGGTGAACTGAATGTTGGATACACACGCTCGAAAACATGTTCAACCAGTCGTAGAAAAGACGGCTGATTTCTTGCTGTCAAAGGGTTTCACGGCCGATGGTGTTACAAAAATCGCTTTTGCTATCGGCATGTCTTCAGGTGTTTTCATTTACCTGGACCAGCCTTTCTGGGCTGTTTTCGTTCTTTGGTTTTCCGGCTATCTCGATGTCGTTGACGGCACCATGGCACGCAAAACCAAACCATCTTCATGGGGGACCTTGCTGGATATCAGTTTTGACCGTTTGGTGGAAATCAGTGTAATCGTGGGGTTGGCATTCCGTTTTCCCGAATCGATGTGGGCATTGCTGCTGTTGAGTGTTTCCATCATCATCGCCATGACCGTGTTTCTGACGGTAGGCGCTTTGTCCGATAAACAAGGGATGAAGTCGTTCTATTACCAGGCTGGCTTGGCAGAAAGAACAGAAGGCTTTATTCTCTTTACCCTAATGATTATTTTTTCAACATACTTAACAGCCATTACTTTATTTTTTTTCGCTGTGCAAATCATCACGATCTGCCAGCGTATGGCCGAGGCCCGGCGCATTCTGAAATAGACAGGAGAAGAGTTGGATGAAGAATCTTGTGCTGGTCGGAGGCGGACATGCACATTTGCATTGCCTGGAACAACTGAAGACGGATTTTCCGAAAGACTGCCGGGTTGTGGTGATATCCCCCTCCCCTTACCAATATTATTCTGGCATGTTTTCAGGATTTGCTGAAGGTGTTTATAGCGAAGATGACATCCGCATCCATCTTCGAAAACTAAGCGAGCATGTCGGGGCGGAGTTTATCGAGGATACTATCATCGCTGTCGATGCTAAGGCAAAAGAGCTCACAGGTGCAGACGGAGCGGTTTATCCCTATGACTTGGCATCGTTTGACATCGGTTCGCAAAGCGATATCCCCCAAGCTGCAGAAAATTATGTTTCCTCCATTAAACCCAATTATCGGTTTCCTGAGCAATTGCTTCACATTAGAGATACCGCATATCCTGTAGTCGTTGGAGGAGGATCTTCGGGAGTAGAATTGGCTTTCTCCATTTTAGCCTGGAGAAAGCAGAATAAGCTCCCAGCCAACGTGGCATTGTTCAGTTCGGCTTCCCTGCTCCATGGCCAAGGTAAAGCGGCTTCAAAAAAAATCGAAAATGTCGGTACACAAAAAGCTTTGCCATTTATGACGGGGGTGTCGGTGCAAGCCATCGACAGCATCAGCGTGACGGCGAGTGACGGCAAAAGCTATCCCCAATCAGGTGTATTGTGGCTGACGGGTCCGAAAAGCGCAGCTCTCTTTAGGCTTTCCGGCTTGGCTACAGATGCCGGCGGATTTTTGCTGGTCAACGACAAGCTGCAAAGCATCCGGCACCCTGATTTATTTGGAGCCGGTGACTGTATAACCATCGATCGTTATCCGGTCCTCGCCAAAAATGGCGTTTATGCGGTTCGCCAAGGTCCAATTTTGTGGAAAAACCTAAAGAATAGACTTTCCGGAGATGCGCTGTTGCCCTTTGTTCCGCAAACGCGGTATGTCTCCATTTTGTCGACCGGTGAAGGTCAAGCTTTCCTGACATACGGAAAACGGGCTTTGCATGGAAGGATCCCTTGGAAAATGAAGCAACGGATTGACCAGAAATTTATGGAGCGCTACAAAAATCTTTATGAATAGAGAATGGAAACACAAATCGTTATTTCCGACAGGCAAAAGCCCATTCCTGTGCCGACCTGTATAGTCAGCATAGGAATGGGCTTTTTCTGTTTAATTTTCTTCACCCAGAGTCGACACGCGATCAAATGCTGTTGACTTTCCATTGATGAAGACACCAATCACTTCATGATGATCATCCAATGTCAGCTTGTAGACATGCTGCTTTGCAGGAATGCTGCTGCCGTCCGCTTCACTGATCAAAATTTTAAGTGTGTCGTCCTGTTCTTCAATATCGGTAAGAGGATCTCCTGCAGATTGATAAATTATGTAGGCTGTTTGTTCACCTTCATAGATGAGCTGTAGGGGTTCATGTGGATCTATCAGCTGATTTAAATTGTCCGGCACGGTTTCGACTTCACTAAAGCTGAGGATCGAATCGTCCGAAGTGCATGCGGCCAATAAAACAATCAGCATGATCAGTAACAGCTTTGTTTTCATCAAGCGGACCTCCTTATCGGCATTTATCTTTTAGGTTGGCGCTTGCTTTCAGTTTCTGTCCGGCAAGGCAAGGAAGTAAGTTTTTTATAAGCAATCAACAGCAATCCGCAAACAAGAGCCGTTGCCAAAAACGTTCCCATATAGAACACTGGAGAAGTTGCAGTCCCAAAAGACACGGTACTCTGCAGATCCCCTGTATTTTCCCACGCGCTCGAAAAATTAGGCCTGTAGGTGACGGTTTTCACATAGCCGACTGCAAGCGACGCCAAAAAATAAAGAATGTGGAAGATGGCCGCTCCCAACAAAGCCTGCCCCATTATTTTCATACCCAACTCCCCTTTTTTATTCCATTATTTAGTATATCAACCAACTCCATCACTGTACACGAAAAATTATCGAATTTTCTAATAGTAATCATCCTAAAAACAGGCCATGTTTTTATAGCACAGCCAATTCAGCAGTATTAATCAGCTTTGTTAACCTTTATCAATAAGATTGGCATCATTTTGCTTGTCCATCTTCAGTGGAATGAAATAATGGGCGCTGTCTGCCCACAGGAGTTCCCGAGACAAAATATCGAAACTGGAATGAAAAAAATCCTGTATTGGCTGACCTGCACCATCAGAACTAAAGGCGTTTTCTAAACTGAGAAAGTATTCACTCACCGACGGATTATAGTAAGCCTCTTTGGGTTTCAGGACGTCATCATTCAAGTCTTTAAAGATGAATGGGTAAGGCAGCACAAAAAAAGTCGGAACATCGACTTTATCATCTCCCAACCAAAATCCGTATTCGATCATCTGTTCATCAAAAGCCGCTTTTTCGATGATTTTGTCTTCCGGGAATGGGTCCATTTTGTTTTTGACAATCAACAAAGACACATCAAATGTTCCCCAAAACAGTTGAGGTTTCACTTTCCGGCATCTGAGCGGGCCTACAAACTTCAGTTGTTCACGCTGTGCCAAATGGAATAGTTGCAGCCCCCTCATCGCTTGCTGGCGATTAAAAGTTAAGGGAGTGCTGTCTTCGTTCAAGTTTTTCTGATAGGCCATTTCCTGCGGTTTAGGATTAATCGTGACGCGGATGCCATTTGAATTCAACGCTTCCATTATTTCTTCAAAATAATCCTTTATGGATTTGGAGGATTTTAATTCCAGGGATCGGACGTTGCCATCCACATTGATAAGGATTTGGCTGTTGCGGATGTCTACATCCACTTGAAAAGCTGTATTCTTTTGAAACAGCAAGCCTGTCGAAAAACCATCAGGTGTCAAATTCAACCCGACATGCGCCCATTGCGGCTCCTGTTGGGCAGTTTCCAATTTTATTTTCCCCAGAATCTGTGAAATCAAATGCAAAGTGAATTTGGTATCAGCCCACTCGGAATGCTTGATCACATCAACCTTCATTCTGTTCGCCTCCGGGATTCGTGTTATTTTAACTACTATACCAACCGTCACCAAATAAGAAACATAATGTACCAGAGACTGCACATGTCCATAGCAAGTTAGAAGAATATTAAGAAATCTTTTGGACAAATAGAAACTAATCGGCAACTATTCATACATAGATGATGAATAGTAGTATTTTTTTTAGACTTTTCTCTATTATGCAAGGGTTCCACACTGATATTTCAGGTTCACCAATTTAAACTAACCAATCGTGCAGCTTCTTTGCAGCAGCCCATTTCCTTCAACTCTTCGATGAGAAATGCCTTTAGTTCAGGATCTTCAAAAACCAATCCAGTGAATTGTACATCTCTGATCAAAGCCAATTTACTTTCCTTTGGAGCAGAAACAAAAAATGTCATAATTTCTTCTAAAGTCGGGTCTTCATTTCTTTTTAAATGAAAAAGGGGAGAATGATCCGCTATATTTTCTGTAGCGGCTATACCAAGGCCATCCATTGTCGGCAGAACGACTTGCGTACTTCTTGACGCAGTTACTGTCTTCTGAATGTACTCGTAGACGTTGGCTATATCCACACAGCCCATGACTTCTTGCAATTTCGCTGCCACTTCTTTTCGTACTCTATAAAAATCCGTTTCCGTTGAGGCGTCCTTTTCTGCATTTTGCTTCATTATTTGGTAATCATCAATCGACTCAAGCATCGATCCATTAAATAAAAACAATAATTCCTCATCACTGTAGAGATAATCAATAAATTCTTTTGCATTTCTGGCAAGCAACTTCACTTCATTTTCAAAATCCATTGGTGAAACACTGACGATAAATGCCTGTTCCAGATCGGTGACTTTACCAAAATCCGTCAACAGGCCAATATGAACCCCATCTACACCTGTCCCCATGAAGGGGAGCGCGTCGAGCGGCGTCTGCTGGTAGGCCTTTGTATCATCTATCCAATGCAAGCCCATATACTCATCCAATGATTTTCCATCCCTATGCAGCACCTCATCAAAAGATTTCAAACGCTTCAATGTCGGGGGAAGAAAGCTTAAATCAGTAATCACTTCCACTCCTTCTGAAATAGACTGACAGCATGAATTAATTTTAAATTTCTGTAGTTGGGGGGCAGCCATTTCCAAATTCAGTACATCATCAAAAGCCTCCACTTTTCCTTCTGCACTTATAACCAACTGTCTCTTTCCGTCTGTAAGTTCACCGCAGATTTTGCAGCTTATATGAGGATTGACCCGTTGAAGCCTTTTCGTCAAATTGTCCAACTCTTTATCTCTGTCAGCTAGCTGCAAGTCCCAATAGGTCTCTTCTCTAACTTTGAACCAATCCCAAAATGCTTCGAATCTGTTCTCAAATTTTGTCGTCCACAGCATCATTTTCCCTCCCTTAATCCAACTGTTCATTCATTTATTATACCCATTTCCTGGATATAAGGGAATCAAACAAACGGGTATTTCCCTTACACATAATTGAAAATAACTTATTTATAAAGCATCGCCTATACCTATCCTTGTGAAGAATTTTGCTTAGGAATAGGCAGATTCATTTCTCAATATTTAAGTAGTACTTATTGATATTGACTAATAGATTCGATTTTACTTATTCTTCAGTTAACGATATGCTTTTATTTAATAAGAGAGAATAATCCAGATTTGAATGGCTATTCTTCAATTTCTTTTCTGAAATCAAAAGGAGTGTTGTCAAAATGCCGAATAACCCGATCAGTGAACGATTCAAATCCATTCCGACCACCGCAATTTCCGATGCGATGAAAGGGATGAACAATCTGGACCCATCGATTAAACCGCTTAAGGAAACCTACAAAATCAGCGGAAGAGCCCTTACCGTTAAAATGCCCATAGGAGACAATTACAGTGTTATGAAAGCGTTGGATGCAGCCGAACCTGGCGACATCATCGTCATTGATGCAAAAGGTGATTTGTCGCGTGCTGTCGCAGGTGATTTTGTCATCGGCATGGCCAAGACCTTGGGCGTCGCCGGCTTTGTCGTAGATGGTGCCGTTCGGGATCTGGAGGCATGCAAGGCATTGGATTTCCCGATTTTCTGTAAAGGCACCACAATTGCGGCCGGCAATAAGGCTGGACAAGGAGAGATCAATACGGCAATTTCCTGTGGAGGCGTTTCGGTTCAACCCGGTGACATCATTGTCGGAGACTGCGATGGCGTCACTGTGATCCCACAGGCCAAGGCAGAAGAGGTTTTAGCCGGTTCACTGGAGAAACTCAAAAAAGATGATGAGCGCGCCACTTCCGTTTCAGAAGATATTGTCGCTATTAAGAAGTATTTAAAAGAGCAGATCGGGAAAGCTTAAATGACGAAAAGACAATGACCACTAGGAGCTTTTCGAAAAAAATCATGGATTTTTTGATAATGACAATGCCCATCCTTCCAAAACCTTTGCTATACGGGCAAAAACCACCCTTTGATGGGTTAAGCGATGGGACATAACGGGTATAGCATATCCAAGACATCAATAAATTTAGAGGAGGAAAACACCATGGATTCAACAATGTGGCTGTACATAGCACTTGGAATCTTCGTGCTGGGCCTGATTATCGCAATCGTCGGCGTTGTTATGCTGATTTCGGGAATCAAAGAACCGGTGAAAAAAATGAAAGGTTCCGCAAACAACTTGAAAGAGCGTGTTGACAAGCTTAATTTGGAAGTGACGACCTTATCGCATACTGCAAATGAATTAAAAGAAGATGTGCAAGTAAAATCCGAAAAAGTCGGAGTTTTGGTTGATGCCGCTAAAGGCACCCTGAATTCGGTTGTTGATTTGAATGCAACCGTCCGATCGATTACAGGTGATATTACGACTCGAGTGGACCGGGATAAACGCAATATCGCAGAAGTTAATCAATACAGCAATACGGCAATCGGTTTAGTTGATATGATCAAAAACCGTAAGTTGCCTAATAAAAGCAACTCTACTTATTCTCCAACCACCATGCCGGACGTAAAAGAATATTAATTTGTTAATGAAAATACACTCTGTATTGGGTATCCGATACAGAGTGTATTTTTTCTGCGTTATCAACTCTGGATTTCACTACGGGTTGTAATAAAAGAATGTGTGAAATAGCACTGCAGCTAATGATGCCTTATCCTGATTTACCGCCTCGACATGGACCACATCAAGCTCAGAGCTGACGATTAAGTTGGACATTGATACAGCCGCAATTTCTGTGTCATTGCATTTCAAATGGCCCGTCCCAGCAAAGTCTTTCTCAAAATAATAGCTGCGGTTGTCCAATTTAAATGAATAAGCTATTTCTATCAATTGAACGCGATGTTCTGCAACCGGAACGGATTTCTGGGATTGATGGTCTAAAATGCAATAACCGAAACCGGGAAACGAACAGTCGATGCTGTAAAAGGGTTTTCCATCCAACTGTGTAATTAAATATATATAAGGCAAACCGGAACTCAGCAATGCATTGAAAATCCCTGCTATAAATGGATGGCGCTTTCGGTGCAACAAGAACAACGCTTGTCCCGATTCGTCTCTTAGCGCCATTTTTTTCGGCCGTTGAAACGTTTTGTGGACTCGATAAGTAAACTGCTGCATCCCCTGCCTCCTTACATTATTTTAATCTACTATATGAATTTTCGATCAGGAGGAATTACGGATGAAAAAAGGCTGGCTCTCAATTGTTATAGGCTTGGTTTTAGGTTTGACGCTATCCTATTTTCTGCTTAGCTATAATGGATGGACAATGGTTTCAATTGGAAAAGATGGAGAAACCTTAAGTTCAATCAATGAACTGGACGTTGATTTGATTACGAATGCATTCAGCATTACGATACTTTGCATCGCTGTGGTTTATGGCACACTTTCCGTCTTCAATAAACGTTTGTAACTTTATTTAGATGGGGTCTTTCGAATAAGTTGATTGTTTATAAATCACCATTGCGCTGAAGAAAAAGAAATGAATAGCCTATTTAATATCCACAATCTCCAATGTGGAATCTTCGAGAATCCATTCACTTTTTGATCTAAGTTGCTTTCGCTCCATCTAACAAACGTCTTGACTCTCCTGATAATCGCTCCTTAAATGTATAATTGATAGTAAATATACGAATGATTCAACTGCAAGTTTCATCTGTTTTTCTTTTCTAATATATCCATAAGGTTGTAATCGTCCAGTAAACAATCATTCCTGCAATGAAATTCAGCAGATACTTTAATATTCTTCCCATGCGATTCACCTCCTGGAATGTTGGTGGGTTGACGAATTTTGCTGACCATCCATTTTATCCCCAAGATGTAATAACTGGAATGAAACACACAGCCTCAATCGCAAAAGTGCCGGTCTATTTAGCTAACCCAATTGCTCCGTTTAACTGCAGGAGTTCTCCCGTTCAACGGAGAAGTACTTAATACTACACAAATTGACAGGAGGGTAAACAATGGCTTTAGCTTACAAAGAGATTCTCGTAGCAGTTGACGGCTCGGACGAAGCAGGACTCGCATTCAAAAAGTCGATCGGCATCGCCAAACGAAACAATGCCAATTTGAACTTGATTTACGTTGCCGACCCCCGGACCTATACGCCCATCAGACTCCACGGAGTTGATACCGAACAGCAGGCTTTTAAGTACGGCAGAGAACTTCTGGAGAAATACAAAGCCGAAGCCGTGGACGCCGGAGTGGAAAATGTAAACAACATCGTCACTTCAGGTTCACCTAAGAGGGTTATTGCCCGAGACTTTGCTAAACAAGTTGAAGCGGACCTGATCATATGCGGTGCATCCGGAATCAATGCCTTGGAACGTTTCATGCTTGGAAGTGTTTCGCAGCATATTGTCCGCAGCAGCCCCTGCGATGTACTGGTGGTCCGTATTCCGGACCCTGAAGAAGAGGTCAATTAAGGATTCCATTTCCTGCTGTTAGGCACCTATCAATGACGTTTCATTTTTCAAACCTTTCATTGGCTCAAAGCCTCTTTCCTGCAACAAGGAAGAGGCTTTTTGATTTGTGATAATGTGAAGCACATCCGATGCTTTCTCTCCAGTCCTCTCCTGCCCCGCAGGCAAAGCCATCCCTTGCGATTGAATTTATTGCAATTTCAACTCAAATCTTACGTTTAAACTGTGGCATATTTTTACATGTTTCACAATAGACTTGAAATGTTCAAAAATGATTTGGCAAAAATGCTGGTTTAATGGAAATTTGCCTGTCAGCTGAGGTATATTAATAGGCGTGGACATAAGAGGAGTTTGAAAATGAAAATAGAACTAACCGCACCATCTCAGAAAACATTATGGGCACAAGTTGTGAAAACGGGAATCATCAAATCGAACTTGATTCCTATGCTCGCAGGATTGATGCTCGCGTTGTATACGTACCAATTGAGCTTTACAGAGAATATCGGCTATATCCTTTTAGCCTTAATAGGTACAGCGGCAATCATTGCAGCAGCAGGTTCGTTCAATAATCTGTACGACCGCGACATCGATGCTGTCATGAACCGGACCAAAAGCCGTCCGACGGTAACTGGATCTATAGCGATCAAGAAAGTCATTTGGGCTGCTGTTTTGTTATTGGTCATCGGTCTGGCATTATTGTATGTCACCTCACCACTGGCCGCGTTTCTCGGGTTTCTCGGTGTGTTTTTCTATGTGGTCCCTTATACCATGTGGACAAAGCGACGGACAATCTGGAACACGGAAGTGGGAAGCATTTCAGGCGCCATGCCTCCTTTGATCGGTTGGGCCGCTGTAGCACCGGATATCTGGCACCCTGCCTGCTGGGCGTTATTCCTGATCATGGTCATCTGGCAAATGCCCCATTTTTACGCTATTGCCATTCGCAAGCAAGAAGATTACACGGCAGCGAATATTCCGATGCTTCCAGTTGCGAAAGGCGCAAAGCGCACTTACCTCCAAACCAATATTTATTTAGTCTTATTGGTGCTTTCCAGTCTGCTGTTTCTGCCATTAAGCCTTGGCTTGACTTTGGTCTCTCTTGTCATGGGACTCCTTTGGCTGGGCTTGAGTCTCTTCGGCTCACAGAAATATGGCATAAAAGTTTGGGCGGATAAAATGTTTTTATTCTCTTTGGTGCATATGGTCGTTATCTATTCAACAGTGATCATTTATGCTTCCATCGGACTGATTCTCTCCGGAATTTATTGAAAATCACTCTAGTTAAAAGAAATGCTACTTCTCAAAACAGGTAGAACAGCGCTGCAGCTGCTCTATCTGTTTTTTTGTGCAAAATTTACTTCGAAATATTCGAAATTGTTGTATTTAATTTTAGAAACCTCTATCTTGCTGTTGCTTAATCAAGTAAACTGAATTGACATGGGAATTAATACCTTTTAGGAGTTTGCTAAGAACTAGTTAAATAGGCCTCGTTAAGTATACAATCTATACATAGACAAAACAGATAGGGTGAGTGGAAGGAGACCAATAATGATGAAGAAACATCCATCAAAAAAGATAGGACAAGATATTTCGGCTTCTACTGCTCTCTTTGATTTGATTCAAGACCCGATTCTTCTGTTGACGGAAGATGATGAATCCTATTGCTACCTCTATGCTAATCCAGCAGCGTTAGCTATTATGCCCAAACAGAATATTATTGGCTGTCTGATCGAAGAAGTCTTCCTTCCAGAGCAAAGCCGAGCAATCATCCAACAATATAAAAAAGTGACAGCTGTGCAAGAATCGATAGAGTTTATTGAAAAGATCCAAACAGACAGTGGGTTTTTTATCGGTGAAATAATGTTGAGTCCGGTACTAGTCAAACCTAATCAATGCCAGTTTATCATGACTGTCGTGCGGGACGTCACCGAAAGAGAACAGAGAAAAGAAGCTTTGCTAAAGACTAAAAGGGAAATCGATGTCGAGAGAAAAAGATTGAACTCACTAGTCGAAAATAACGGAAATGCGGTATTTGAATTTGATCAAGACAAAAATTTCATCAGCATCAATCATACAGTCACAGAAGTCACGGGGTTCTCTGAAAAAGAGCTGATTGGCCAGTCCGTTGTTTCAATGGTGGTCGATCGCTATTTAGAGGACACGCTCTCTCATTTTGAAAAAGCCTTGACCGGAGTTTCTGTTGAATTTGAAACGGTGATCTATACAAAAAAACGGCAGAAGGCTGTCTTTCAAGTGAATACCATTCCCATCATCATTGAAAATCAAGTGAATGGAATTTATGCCATCGCCAAAGAAATTTCAGATCATAAAAAAACAGAGCGATTGCTGCGCGAGAATGAACAGCGGTATAAATCGCTATTCGACAATCACCCGCATGGAATTTTCACGTTTGACCGGACCGGCAACCTGGAAAGCATCAATGCGGGTACCGAAAACATCACCGGTTATACGTTTGAGGAATTAAAGGCAAATTCATTTTTATCGATCGTCATGCCTGAAGAAATAGAAAAAGTACGCGACTATTTTTACAAAGCGATTAACAGCGAACAGCCGGAACGTTATGAAATGGCTTTCCATAAGAAAAATGGCGGGTTGATTGATTTGCAGGTCCTGAATATCCCTCTGATCGTAGATGGACAAATGCTTGGAATCCACGGCATCATCACCGATATCACTGAAAAAAATTTAGCTGCTAAGGCACTGACAAAGGCAAAAGAAGAACTCGAAGTTTTCTGGGAAAACTCAACCGATCCCCTCTTTTATATTGATACAAAGGGAGATATCTTAAAAGTAAACCCGGCTTTTGAAGAAACATTCGGCTTTACAGAAGACGAAATGAAAACTGGAAAAGGAACAATCATCCCATCTCATATGAGATCTGATCAAGACCATATTATAGGACGGATATTGGACGGAGAAACGGTCAAGTTTCATGATACACTGCGCATCGACAAAACCGGGAAACCGTTGAATATCATTTCTTCCTATTCCCCAGTCCGAAATTCAGATAGAAAAGTCATTGGCGCGACAATCGTCTATAAAAATGTGACCGAATTAAAAAAAGCAGAACAGGAACTACAGAAAAGCCAGGAAAAATACCGGCTGATTACAGAAAGCACTTTTGACATCATTACATTGATCGACCTTTCCGGAAAAGTGGAATACGTATCGCCCGCCAGCGAAAAAGTGTTGGGATACTCGGATCAAATCTTTATCGGAAGCCCTTTTACTACGAACGTTCATCCGGAGGATACTTGTAATTTAATTGAAAGTGTCGCATCCCTCATTGATAGGAGAGAATCTACCACAGTAGAAGTGAGGTGTATGCATCGGAAGGGACATTATGTCTGGATGGAGATATCCCCCACCCCAGTCTTGTCGAATGGGGAATTAAAGCAATTCTTCACGATTGCAAGGGACATCACAGAACGCAAGAGGCTACAGGACAAAGTAGAGAAGATGGCATTTTATGATCATTTAACCGGTATCCCCAACCGCCGGACTTTTGATGACAAATTAAAGAAAGCTATTTTCCAAGCCGACGCCACCGGAAAAAAAGTAGCTGTACTTATGTTGGATGGCCGCAAGTTTAAACAAATCAATGACCAGTTCGGACACGATGCAGGAGATGCAGTCATCAGGGAAATGGCGATGCGGCTAGAGTCCAGCATCCGATCTAGCGACACGGTTGCCCGTTTGGGCGGTGACGAAATGGGGATTGTTTTACCGGGACTTGATTCAGTCGAAGTGGCCGAACAAACAGCAAAGCGAATACTGAAATCACTCGAATCTCCCCTGCTCTTTAACGGTTGTGAAATTAAAATCGGAGCCGAAATCGGCATTTCGTTATACCCCGACAACGCTGATAATGAAAAATCATTGGTTAAATACGCAGATATGGCTCTTTACGAGGCGAAAACATCAGACCACGATCATTATCGGATTTACAATTAAAAACCAGGCAGCTTAACTGAGAGCAGAACGAAAGAAGGAGAAAAACCATGCGTTGGCATCGTTTTTCTCCTTCTTTCATTTACATCCGTTTATTTACTATCACCGATAAACCAAATTTCATTTTCATAATAGCCTTCCTCATCATCGATTATTTCCTTGAAACCGGAAATGGATAAGTCTTCAGGAACGTCCAAATTCCATTCTGCCCGAACATTTCGAGTCTCCGGAAGCGGAATCCATTTCTGGTCCTCATCCTCACGGATAAAGAAATCTTGGAAATGTTCGTTCCCTTTAAAAACAATGATTTGTGAATTCCACAAACTCGGAAAATCAATTGAAGCTACAACACGGTATTCCACTTGGTCATAAGGCTTTAGATCTTTAAGGTATGCCACCCGTTCTATAAGTGTTTGCATACAAAGCTGTTTAACTTTCCGAGGTGTTTGATCGGAGCTGATAAAACCTTGGTGAACCGGCAAATGCATATGCCAGTATCCATTATAGAAATCCGTTGGAAATACCGCTGTGTTTTCTTTAATCCGTTTGACCATGTTTTCCGTCTTCTGTTTAATCCCCCGAACTTTTTTCTCTCTCATGTCAGTTCTCCTCAATTTACAGTTAGATAAAACTAAAGATAAAACACCATGAAGAGGCTAAACAAAGCAATAGCTCCCAAGGTTTACAAATCTCTTAAATAGCGCAGCGAGACTTGCTGCTCACCGGTACTCGTGGTTTATGCTCGCTTTACTTTGTATATAACCCCCACGCCTCATAAAATGGAATTCCTTTTTGAATGCCTTCCTGTACAGATACTCATTGTTCTAATGCTCCACTTTCTATCTGCATTTGGTTAAGTGCAGTGAGCAATTGGCTGCCGACAGCTTGATGCCGACACTCTTTGTCCACGAAAATGACATAAATCGTCCAGTGCTTGGCCAAGCCATTCCGCTTCTTAGCCAATAACTAAGCTGAATGATTCTGTCTCAGCCAGAAAATCTTGTCTTGTAAGCAATTGCCCTGATATGAGTTGCCGGTAAGAAGTGATGGTCCCATCATGTGTAATAACGTAAATTCTCTTTCGTTGAAAACTTCGGCAAAAACCAAAAAAGTCTTCGGCCAAGCAACTGAATTCATATTCTGGCAGTAAATTGATACCTGTTTTCCACAACGAAGAATCCAGATTTTGAGCAAAATGAAAGGCAGGAAATTCTTCTTGGATAATTTGTGTATCGAGCAGCTCATCACAGCTAGATGTCACAGCATCGGCGTGGGCAGGAAATATCCGGGGCGCCGCCAACGGGTGTACAACTTTAATACAATCCACATTTCCGCTCCACACAGAAGCAGTCTGGAGCGTTCTCAGAGTAGGGCTGACAACCACAACATCCTCAGCAGTCAAAGGCAGTGCAGACCTTAATTTTTCCGCCTGGTCCATGCCTTTGCTGGTTAGCGAAGGATTTCTCATTCCAAGACTGTTCGGCAAATTACTCGTATGTGTTCCTTGGCCATGACGAATAAAAATCAATTCCATATTCTCGGCCTCCCCAGTTTAAACAGTAATACTCATTTCAAATGACTCCATACGTCAGATTCCCACTTCCACGACTTGATCCTGTTGGCCAACCGCACAATATCCGGAAGAACCGCTGGCAATGTTCCCGGTTCCATTCTAAAACCTGGCCGTCGGAGCTCCCGGAAGATGTTGATTCTATTCTTAATATACCAAATAAAACCAATGAAAAACAAAGTGATTGAATATTCTTTCCCTATAAATTGATTGGTGTTTGTTCCTATTTAAGATTTTTATCTGCACAAAAAAACCTCTCTCGAACACCCATTTACACGGAAGTTCAAAAGAGGCTTTTTCGATTAGTTTTCTTCTGCCAACCTAAATGCTTTGCGGCTTCTGACACTAAGAACAAGCCATAACAGAACGTTGAAGGTTAGAGCAAAAGCACTAAGCACCCATATGCTCATCATAAACGTTTCATTTCCATATGCGGAAGACATGGCTTCCCGAAAACCGAGAAGCGCGTAGCTCATCGGAACAAAGTCATGGACTTTCTGGAAAAATCCATTGGTCAGCTCTACCGGGAACATGCCGCCGCTCGCCCCCAATTGAAGAACGAGCAAGATCATGGCCATAAAGCGTCCTGGATTACCGAATGTGATTGCCAGGAACATGATCAGGAACATATAAGTCAGCGAGGTGATTACAGAGACCGCGATGAACTCGCCGATATGTTCCACTTGAAGGTGGAAACCGAACAACATGATGGCATCGACAATCAATGCAGCAGCGGTCGCCTGGACAAAGCCAATCGAAAACTTGCTGAGCCACCAAGCTGTTCCGGAAGTCGGACGCCCTGCCGGCGCATTGATCGGAAATACCAGATTGAATGATAAAGCACCTACGAAGAGGCCAAGCGATAAGATGTACGGGGCTAACGCATGGCCATAGTTTGGCACTTCACTGCGCTGGCTCTCAGTGGCTATTGCCGGAGCAGCCAGCAGTTTAAAGTTCGCATCCTTCAACTGGGTGCCATTGATGTCTTCTGCTCCCTCGCCCAAGCTTGCAGCGAGTTCAGATGATCCCTCTGATAGTTTGCCTATGCCTGCTCCCAGCTCACCTGAACCATCTTGTAACCGTCCTGCCCCATTGCGCAGCTCAAGTGCACCGCCGGCAAGTTCACCCGCTCCTCCGGAAAGCGCCGGAAGCCCTTGATCCAAACGATTGGCACCCTCTGCCAATTCGCTGGAACCGGAAGTCAATTTTCCGGAATTTACAGCTAGCTGCTCGGTACCTTGCTGAAGTTGCCCCGCTCCTTTTGCTGCTTCGGCAACCCCTTCTGCATAAGCAGCAGTTCCATTTTTCAGCTCCTGCGATCCTTGCTGTAAGGCACTTGCCCCTTCGACCAATCCAGCTGAACCATCAGCAAGAGACGATACGCCTTTAGTCAACGAAGAACTGCCTTGTGCCAAACGATCAACTGCCTCTGCCAATTGCGGCAATTTTTGTGTGGTTGTCTCTATACCAGCCAATAATTCCCCACTACCTTGCTTGGCTTCATCTGCACCTGCAGCAAGAGCAGCAGCGCCCGGAATCAATCGGCTGCTCAGCGCATCCTGGACAGCTGCATAACCACCGAGTGCCTGCACCGCTTGTGGATTGACACGCTCGACCGCATTGTTCAATTCGGCGATTTGTCCCGGCAATGAACCGAGAGATTGAAAAGCCGGAATCAATTGATTGTTTAAATCGGACGACACCGTGCCAAGGCTATTCTTAAGTGTTTCAAGAGTAGCTTGCTGCACCGCTGACTGTTCTTCCAAACTGTCATTGACAGCAGCTTTCAGCTCTGCCTGCTGCTCTTCTGTTAAGCTGCCAAAAGCAGGAGACGCCTGCAGCGACTCCACAGCTGAGACGGTAGAAATTGGCTGCAGTTCCTCTAAACTTTGTTGGGCTGCAGCTAAATTCGCTTGCAGTCCGGATGCATCCTGAGTGTTCCCTGCAGAAACCGCGCTGTTCAATTGGCCAAGGCTTTCTTGAATGCCGGCGAGCCCTTGCTGCAAGCTGGCGATTTGATCAGCCGCTGGCAGTCCATCATTCAGCTCGTTTAGCCCGTTCTTCAATGCCGAACCTCCTGCAGCTAATTCGGCAAGTCCGTCACTGAGCACGGCTTGACCGGAAACCAATTGCTGCATGCCTGAAGAGCTGTCTGCCAGTTGACTGGTTTGTGACTGCAATTCGTGCAGGCCATTGTCCAGCTCTTCACTGCCGCGCTGAGTTTCCGACAATCCATCATTCAGCTGCTGAGCTCCAGGAACCAGCGAACCTAGGCCATCTGCCAACTTCACGGACCCTTGAACCAATGCAGAACCATTACTGTTCAACTCGGCTGTGCCTTCAGCCAGTCCAGCTACTCCGCTTTGAAGTCTTCCAACGCCTTCAGTGTACTCAAAAATTCCTTTGTTCAACTGGTCTGCCCCTTCGCGCAGTGCAGTTGTTCCCGCTGAAAATTGACCAACACCAATTTCCAACTGCTCGGCCCCTTCCTTGAACGTCAAACTGCCTTCTGACAATTCCATTAGCCCTGCAGTCAGTTCCTTATTGCCATCCTGAAGCTCAACAGTTCCTTCATTGAGCTGTTCGGCCCCTTCAGCTGCCTGCCCTACACCTTCACCAAGGGTTTCAATTTGCGCAAATACTGCTTTTACGTATTCTTTTGTTACATTTTCTGCGATTTCTTCTTTAATGGCCATGGTCGCCTGCTTGCTGACAGCTTCAATGAAAAAGCCGCGGCCAGGATTGGTTTCATACTGCAAATTCATGGCTTTCGGCTGATCATCCATAATGGACGCCGCATTTGTTGAAAAATCTTCCGGAATGGTCAACACCATAAAATATTTTCCGTCATTCATGCCGCGTTCAGCTTCTTTGGCATCTGTAAAATGCCAGTCCAGTGTTTCATTTTCTTTTAAGTTACCGACCAATTCGTCCCCGACAGCGAAAGTAGTGCCATCGTAATCTGCAGCTGTGTCTTCATTCACAACAGCCACCGGCAAACGATCAGTTTTACCGTAAGGATCCCAGGACGATCCAAGGAAAAACCCTCCATAAATAATTGGGATAAACATCATAACAATCATTGTTCCCAATAACAGCGGTTTGGAAAACAATTTTTTCCATTCTAATCTAAGCATTTTCACTTGTCATCATCCTGTTCTTTACCGATTACGTCACTTAAAGTTTCACGGTTCCAGTTTAAAGTCGGCAAGTTTGCCGTTCCCAATCCTTCTTTCAGCAAATCCGCTGCAGTCAAATTAGAAAAGTACTCAATGAGCAAACGATCTCCTTGCGCAAACACATTACGCAGAAGTTCTTGTCCTTTTTGCGCATATTTTCCGTCTTGAAAAGCCAGCCCGATTAATCCAGTGTCCGGGTACATTTGAATCGGCCCTTCCATCGCTTCGATGACATCCAGCAAGGTAATATCAGTTGCAGGCTTCGCAAGTGAAACGCCCCCATTATTTCCAGAGACCGAAACCGCAATTCCCTGGACAACCAATTTTCGGATGATTTTTTTCATATACGAAGGCGACACGCCCAGTCTTTTGCTGATTTCATCGGAAGCAAGCGGCGCGCTGCTTTCCTGTGTGGCCAGCAAAACAATAATGCAAAATGCTTGCTCTACCCCTTTTGTCAATTGCATATCCAACACCTCTTTTTCATCTACTTCAGATATCCATTATGGACATCTGATATCTATTTAGGAATTCTACACCTTTTTCAAAAAAATGCAAGAGCCATATCTAACTCGGACTAACGAATCTGAATCAGTTGGAATTTTATGCCATAATTTAAATAAAGATATATTTAATTGCATAAAAAACGAGTGGACATTGCCGAACGATTTAGGAAGCGGATGGGTATCGCCGGCTTTTAGTCAAGTGGTAGCACAATCGATGAGTTCTGACTTACAGGATAAGGGAAACACCTGGATTAATACGGGGACGAGTTTCGGTATTTTATTGACCGGTCCTGTAGCTTTGGCATTTGGGGAACAGTGGAGATGGAGTTATGTCTTATTCGCAATCATTGCTTTAATAATTTGTTGGTGGAACAGTTATTCAATCAAAGAAGAAAATCAGAGAGTTCGAATGTTCAAGCAAATTAAATTCAAATTTAAGCCATTGGTTAAGGCGCGCTTTCTGATACTGGCTTCCTTCGGGGTCGGTTTCAGCTCAGCAATTTATTGGACCTTCTCAAGAAGTTATATTACCGCTATTCACAACTTATCAGTAAGTGAAAGTGTAGGATTTTGGACCATTATGGGAGGTGCGGGCATTATTGGAGGCATAGCCGGAACCATCATCCACTCGATTGGGCTGCACCGCTCCTACCAATTAGGTGTGCTGGTGGTATCAGCCGCTATTTTCGGTTTAACTCTATCACATTCTGCAGCTATCTATGTATCGGCTCTGCTTTTTGGCGTATCGTTTATTTTTATGACTGGCCACTTTATCGTCTGGGGTAGCCGACAATTTCCTGATTCGCCTTCGACCGGCGTCAGTATTTCATTTTTCTCATTGGGAATTGGCCAGTCCGCTGGTTCTATAACTGCAGGCATGTTGGTCGAAGGCATTTCCTATCCTTTTGCGTTTATCCTGTTTTCAATCATCGGTCTTCTTTTTCTTTTTTGTAGAACCACCATTCTTCCTTTATCTTCTAATATAAAAAAGCAATGAAAAGTCCGATGCGAAAGCATCATGAACAGTCGCCATCTCCGGTTTTAGACTTTTTATATTTAAAACGCTTACATTTAGCGATCTATGTTTCGCCTTATTTTTAAGTGGTAGATAAAGAAAGAAACTATCCATTATCAACCACTAAGGAGAGAGTTAGATGACAAACTTGCCGAACCCTAGAACACAATACACAACAGATGATTTCCCAAAACAATTTCAAGAGCCGCCAGGCCTTCAAAATCAAATGGATCCCCTGCCCGATTGCGGTGAAACAAGTTATGTCGGTTCCGGCAAACTAGCTGGGCGGAAAGCGCTTGTAACCGGTGGCGATTCTGGTATCGGCCGCGCAGCTGCAATCGCTTATGCCCGTGAAGGAGCGGACGTTGCGATCAACTACTTGCCGGTGGAACAGCCTGATGCAGAAGAAGTCAAAAAGCTGATTGAAGCCGAAGGTCGTAAAGCCGTCTTGATTCCAGGAGATCTGAGCAATGAGGCTTTCTGCCAAAAACTAGTCGAGCAGGCAAACGCCGAACTTGGCGGATTGGATATCCTGGCACTGGTTGCCGGAAAGCAGCAAGCGGTCGAGGATATTTTGGATTTATCTACTGAACAACTTGAGAAAACATTCCAGATCAACGTCTATTCAATGTTCTGGACTGTAAAAGCAGCGCTTCCGCACCTTCCTGCAGGAGCTTCCATCATCACAACCAGCTCAGTGGAAGGATTCGATCCGAGCCCGATGCTGGTTGATTATGCAGCGACGAAATTCGCAATTATCGGTTTCACAAAATCCTTATCGAAACAATTGGCGGAAAAAGGCATTCGCGTCAATTCCATTGCTCCGGGACCAATTTGGACTGCTCTTCAAATTTCCGGCGGCCAACCGCAGGAAAACATTCCGGAATTCGGAAAAGGTACACCTGAAACTCCTCTTGGACGTGCAGGGCAACCTGTGGAATTATCATCCGTTTATGTATTCCTGGCTTCTCCCGAATCCAGCTATGTAACGGGTCAGATCTACAGCATCACGGGGGGCATGCCGACTGCCTAATCCCTCAAAAAATACTAAAATCTTACAGCCCCTGTTTTTCTTGGGTTGTAAGATTTTTTTAGTGTATAGCTGAAATCTTCAGCACCATTTAAAAATCATATTTCTAACTGTTTAACCATTTAAATTAATTGAATTTTCAGTTTTAAAAGGTTTTATTAAAGAAGTGAAGAATTAACTATAGGAGCGAATGAAAAAACGAGGAGGCGTAAGTATGACACTGGAATACAACAATATTTTGGCAGCTGTAGACGGTTCACATGAAGCTGAACTGGCATTTAAAAAATCGATTGAGTTAGCTAAACGGCATAATGCCGTTCTCCATCTGCTTCATGTTGTAGATACCCGGGCCTACACTACGATGACGAAACACGTTCCGGATATTGATGATGAAGTCTTCGAGGATGGAAAAGAACTTCTTAGTAAATACAAAAAAGAAGCTGAAGCAGCTGGCATTCCGGAAGTGAATGTCTATATCACGCCGGGTTCTCCCAAAAAAGTCATTTCGCGTGATTATGCGAACCGTTTAGATGCAGACTTAATTGTATGCGGTGCCCAAGGCTTGAATGCATTTGAACATTATCTGATGGGAAGCGTATCGCAACATATTGTCAGCAGCAGCCCTTGTGATGTTTTAGTGGTTCGGGGCAATAAAAGAAGGAAATGATAAGAAAATCGGAAATGAAGAAATGATATGAGCATGTATTCTTTATCAATAATACTTTTCTATGCCCGGCTAACTTATCGTTTAAGTTAACCGGGCTTTTAGATTTATGTATTTTCTTAACGGCAGATGCCTGAACGTATAGACCTGCTTTTAAGAATACCAGAGATCGGCAATTTGTTGTGCCTGTTGTTTTGTCATGACTTGAAATGAATATTTCACAGATTCTCATCTTCTTTCGTCTAATTTGAAGTCCAATAGAATTCCCGATTCGGCATTTACCAGCCAAACACCAGACAAAGCCACATTTCTATTCCAATTCTTAATAATCAAAGGTGCGTGTCAACAATAGGATAAATAAAGAAAAACACGAAATGTAGGATTACGATGCTCCACCCGATCAGTTTGCTTTGTATGTTTTGTACTGCTGAAAATGCAAGGGATCCCACGACGCCGCCTATCAAGAAGAACGGCGATGCACCAAAGTCGGTTAACCATTCAAGGCCCAACCCGATCAAGAGGCCGACAATGGCAAAAACAGCGAGCTGGCGCTTGTTGAAAACGCCTTTGTCTGAGAAGTAGCTAACTACGCCGATTGCAACTACCCCTCCGATATAGCCAAAAAATGTGGCTATATAGAGATATGAATAAAATCCATATAATGCGTCGCTTAAGCTGAAGTCCGAACCGAATAAAATCATAAATAAGAACATGACAGCGATAGAAGAAAGCACGGATGCAGAGGATCCTTTCAAGTAATTGAGTAACATTGATTTCTCCTTTTAATTACGGTTTTTATGTTTCAAATAACGAGATATGCTCGTTATGAGAACCTATATCTTTCTGAAATCATCTTCAAGGGAAATTCCTTTCTTTTTAAAAGAAATTTGAGAAGAACTTGCATCTGCTTCTTATTATAGAGTAAGCGCCATGGTTTGCTGCTTATGTTAAAAATTATGCTGGTTTTTTATAAAGACGACGTTAAAAAATTCCTTCTCGGCAGTTTAGGTAATTCAAAACTTAATTTTTTTAATGCTTAGTTACAACTGGGCTGGAAGCGAAACTCACAGAGAGATCCAATTTTAGAATTTGCTTTCTTTAATTAGAGTATACTTTCTGTAGGGGGGATAAATATGGATGAAAAAGACTGGCTAATCATTACAACGGTATATGAAGAAAAAAATATCACTAAAGCGGCGAATAAACTGTTTACCTCTCAACCCGCCATTACTTATCGATTAAATCAATTGGAAGAAGAAGTCGGTGTTCGACTCATATGGCGCGACAAAAAGGGCATCAAGTTCACTCCTCAAGGCGAATACATTGTAAAGTACGCAAAAGAAATGCTTGTAAAGCTCCAACAGACAAAAGATCATTTGCTGAATACTACTGAAGAGTCTGCTGGAATGATTCGCTTAGGCGTTTCCAGTAATTATGCCCGCTTCATCCTGCCTGATGTGTTAAAGGAGTTTTCCGAGAAATACAGCAACATTCAGTTCAAGGTTTTTACCGGCTGGAGCTATGAAGTGCTGAAGGAAATCGAGCAAGACAATATTGCACTTGGAATTGTTCGAGGCGATATCTACTGGCAGAACAATAAAGTTTTGTTGAATCGGGAAAGTTTGTGCATCATTTCAAAAGATCCCATTGATTTAACAAGCCTGCCCCAAGAACCACGCATCGTTTTCAAGACCGATCCCAAACTCCAGCAAATCATGGATAGCTGGTGGTACAGCAATTATTCACAGCCTCCCGCTATTAATATGGAAATTGATAATATCGAAACGTGCACAAAGCTTGTCTCCAGAGGGTTAGGATACGCCCTTGTACCCGAGCTGGCTGTGACGGATATGACGGACCTCCATAAGGTAGTTTTGAAAGATGGAAACGGACATCCTCTCAACCGGCCAACTTGGCTGATTTACAAAGAAACGGAAGTTTTATATCCTGCGGTCCAGAACTTCATCGACTTTTTGACACCTGCTTATACTCCTGCTGAAGTAGAATCAGCAGATCGTTCAGTTGAATAAGATAAATCCTTCTGAAAACGATAACCCCCTAGCTATATAGTAGCCAGGGGGTTATCGATGCGATTATCTATACAGTTATCTTTGATTTTTTTGAACGGGATGCGGCTGTGGCTCCCGCAATTTTCCCGAATACGGCACCGGACATCAGCCCGGATCCACCAGGGTAGTTGTCGTAGAAAATACCACCAACCATTTCACCTGCTGCAAACAATCCATCAATCATCTCTCCTTTTTCACCCAATACTTCACCGTTCGGGTTCACATGCAGTCCTCCAAAGGAGAACGTTACGCCGCAAGTGACCGGATACGCATAGAACGGTCCTTGTTCAATTTTCAGTGCCCAATTCGATTTTGGCGGTGTGATGCCGGTAGTCCCTTTTCCATCTTTTTCATTTGGGCTGTATTCACCTTCTTGAACCGCTTCGTTGTATTGTTGGATCGTTTCTAAAAATTGTTTCTGGTCAACCGGCAATTGCGCAATTAATTCTTCAAGCGTATCCGCTTTGTATTCTGATGCCTCTTCCAGAACATATTCTTTACGCAGAAGCGGCTTTACTTGAGCGTCGAATATCTGGATTGCCATCTGTCCAGGTTGTTTCAAGATTTCTCGGCCATACTTGGCATAGGTGTAATTTCTTAAATCCGCTCCTTCATCAACAAAGCGCTTGCCTTCTTTGTTCAGCATAACTCCAAGCGGATATGAGTGTTTTTTGAAGATATCTCCCGGTTTAGTGAAGTCTCCGACCTTTGGGGCATTGTAATCTGTACCGATTGAATGACAGCCTGACCACTGGCCGAAAGTGGCTGCACCAGCTTCAATTGCCATAGAAAGTCCTTCACCAGTATTGAATTCCGTTCCTCTAACTATGGCTGCCTCCCATTCTTCCCCTAAATGTTCCATTCTCATTTTTTTATTGGCTTCAAATCCGCCACAAGCCAGCACCACAGAGTTTGTGTTAACTGTCAGCTCGTCGCCTTTTTGATTGATGAGGATCCCAGTAATTTGGCCTGCTTCTTTTTTCAACCTAACTGCCGCTGATTCGTACCAGACGTCGATTCCAAGTTTGCTGACACGCTCGTTCAATTGCTTGATCAGGCCAACCCCTTTGTCCGCTGTCTTTACCGGCAATCCGCCCCAGAAATGGCGTTTGCCGTCCTTTTCGAACGACTGATTATCATAAATCAATTCAAATGTTATATCGTTGTCTTTCATCCATGCAATTGTTTCATATGATTTTGAGACGAGTTGGCGTGCCAAACTTGGTTCGCTGCGGTTTCCGGTCACTCGCATGAGATCATTGTAATAATCTTCTTCGCTGTAATTCGGCATTTCAATCTTTTCCGCCTCTTCTTCTGTGATTGCAACTATCTCTTTTATGGAATCCAGCCCATTATAGGCAAATCGGATTGCTCCATCCGTGAAAAAGGAATTGCCTCCTCTTTTTTCTTTCGGACCTTTTTCCAGAACCAGGACATTCGCTCCCGATTCGTGTGCTGAAATTGCCGCACATAACGCCGCATTCCCCGCTCCTACAACCACTACATCATACCCATTCGTTTTCTCTGTCATTGTTATTCCTCCTTAATATTCTTCCTACTTTTATAATAGAGTCAAGTTGTCAGAAAATAAAATCGAAAATATCTATGTTTAATCATAAAATAATTCTATCTTAATTTGTTTTTTTAATAGCATTTACTTATCTTTTAAAACCTCTTTTGAAAAACAAAGCAATTTTCTACACATCCAAACAGTTCTAAAGCTATAATGAAGTCATGGTCAGTCCGGCAAATCTAATCGAGGGTGGTATGAGTTTATGCATACTTTTCGGAAATATAAAAACTCACATTTACAAGTGCCCATAAATGCACCTTTACACTTTAATGAACAGACCCATGGAGAAGAAATGACTCTGTTGAAATCAAAATTGAAGGAAATCTTTTCAAAAGCGAAACAGCAACAGCGCGAGGTAGTTTTTTTGTGTATCGGTTCTGACCGTTATATCGGCGATTCTCTCGGCCCATTAATCGGCAGCATGATGCTGGAAAACGGGATTTCCCGTCCTGTGCATGGCACATTAGAGGAACCGGTTCATGCGTTTAATTTAAAACTTGCTTTAAAAGACATTCACAAGAAAAACGAAAATCCAGTCTTGATCAGCATTGACGCCAGTCTTGGAACGAAAGAACAAGTCGGAGATGTCCTGTTCAAGGAAGGTCCTCTAGTTCCCGGAAAAGCCCTTAAGAAAATGCTTCCGGAAGTAGGAGATTATCATTTCCAAGGGATTGTCAACTACCTCGACCCATTTCCCAGCTCCCAATTTTTGAACGATACGCGACTCCACACAGTCATGAAACTGGCGAAGCTGATTACCCAAATTATTATAGACAGCGACAAAGAAGAGTAAAAAGTAAAAAAAAGGATCCAGCTATGAATGGCTGGATCCTTTTTTTAGATTGCTCCGGTGATAAATGCCACTGCAATGATAGCGATGCAGCAGATAAAAGCCCATTTAAATGCAAATTTTTGAAGTTCACCAATATCTTTTTGAACCATTCCTGCAACCAATAGCGTGGATGCCACAAGCGGGCTCAAGAAGTGGATTGGCTGACCGAGTACGGAGGCCCGGGCAATTTCCAGCGGACTGACACCGTATGCGGCTCCTGCCTCTGCCAAGATCGGCAATACGCCGAAATAATAGGCATCATTCGAAAGTGCAAATGTAAATGGCATACTGGTAATTGCTACTATCAGCGGATAGTACGAACCAACTGAAGCTGGGATGATGGAAATCAAAGAATTTGAAATGGCATTAACCATCTCGGTTCCGGAAAAAATGCCGGAGAATATGCCGGCTGCAAAAACCAGAACCACGACAGTAATGGCATTTCCCGAATGGGCCAGAATTCGTTCTTTTTGAAGACTTAAATTAGGGTAATTAATGGTTGCTGCCAAGACAAAACCGATTAGGAAACTGATTGGTGCTGGCAATAAGCCCATGATCAATACTGTCATAATTATAACGGCCAATATCAAGTTGAGCCAGATTAGTTTCGGCCTTTTCAAGTCGTTTTCCACAGCATGAGTAGCGGCTACCTGAAGCATGCTTTCTGAAGAGACTGGAACCTTTTCCACATTTATGATGCCAAGACGGGCACGTTCTTTTTTGCCCATGAGATAAGCTACTCCTAAAATACTGAGCATCCCTCCTAACATCGTGGGAAGTATGGGTATGAAGAATTCGTTGGCATCCAGACCAAGCGATGCGATGGCCCGTGTTGCCGGCCCTCCCCAGGGTGTCATGCCGCTAACGATACTTACAGATAATATAGAAATTGTCGCTAAAACCAAAGGATTCATGCCTAAGCGCAGATATAGCGCTAACATCGCTGAGATGGTAATCATATGGGTAGTCGTCCCGTCGCCGTCCAAAGAAGCAATCATCGCAATTACAGCTGTCCCTACTGCAATCTTTACTGGATCCCCTTTAACAATTTTCATGACCTTGTTGATCAGTGGGTCAAACAAGCCGGCATCGATCAAAATGCCGAAGAACAAAATCGCAAATAACAGTAAGGCTGCGGAAGGAGCAACCTGTTTCAATCCTTCCATCATCATATCCCCTAGCCCTGACCAAAATCCACCTATCAGTGCAAAGACTATCGGAACCACTACTAATGCCGCAACTGGCGACATTTTTTTCGCCATAATCAGATACGTAAATATAACAACCATCGATACTCCTAAAAATGTAAGAATAGTAATTCCCCCTTTTAATGTATTCGCTTACAATTATTCCAAAGCATAATACCCTTGGTCGTTTGCTTTTCGAATTAGTTATAAGAATATTTCATCTAATCAAATAAGTAAAATAGATAAATCTTATTAGAAATGAACAAAAAAACTTATAATCTAATCTCTAATTGTAAAATCAACAAACTTTTTTAAAAGGAGGGGTGGGTATCAAGAAAGTCTGTGAATTTCTGAACAGTTGATAGTTTTAGGAATTCTTGATTGTACATTAACCAGGTGTCCCGCGTGACCGGTTCTCCGTTCTCGTAATACAACGGGTATTTGTAAAGTTCATCGGAAGGTCGAAGGCAAATTTCCGGCAAAATGGCGATTCCTAAATCATTTTTAACCATTTCTTTACAGGTTTCTTGTCTGTCTGTTTCCATAGTGACCATCGGTGGTTCGATATAACGGTTATGCCACCACTTGCTGATGATGTCTTTTAATGAACTATCCGTTTTGTAATTGATGAAAGGCAGTTCCGGCACTTTCTCCATGTCCACTTCTTTTTTGGAGATTAAAAACAATTGCTCTGTCTGTAACAATGTTTTCGATCCCGTCCAATTGTAATCACCACGTAAAATTCCCAGATGGACGCCCGACGAATTAAGCAACCCCATCACATCCGCACTCCATCCGGTGTTAACACTAAACTGGACATTGGGATAAATAGTCAAAAATTCCTTCAATAATGGGGGCAATTTGTATTGAGCAAAATTACTTGAAACGCCTAAACGGATTGTTCCCCGAATATCCTGCTGCATGTTTTGAAGGTAATCTTTCGTATTTTGAAGTTTTGTCGTCATTTCTTCAGCATAGTGCGCTAAATAGATTCCCTCAGCTGTCAGTTCGATCCCTTTTTTCGTTTTAAAGAAAAGTTTTGTCCCTACTTCTTTCTCCAAGTTTTTTAAGCGGTACGTTAAAGCAGGTTGAGAAATATAGAGGCGTTCTGAAGCTCGGCTGATATTTTTTTCCTCATATAAAACTTGCATAGCTTCCCAATCTTTTTCATCCATTTCTATCACTCCACTTATGTTATAAGTTATTTTTATAGGATGACCATTAAAATATCTATTTCACTTATGATCTAAAATACCATATTCTATTTTTAGAAGCAATAGAATTTTCAGAAAGGTGGTTCATCCTATGAAAGTACCGATTGCCGTCATGCGCGGCGGAACTAGTAAAGGAATATTCATCAATTATAGTGAAATGCCGGAGGATCGTATGCTCTGGGACAATTTCTTATTGGATATTATGGGGAGCCCTGACCAACGGCAAATTGATGGTCTTGGAGGAGGAAACTCCTTAACAAGCAAAGCTGCAATCATTAAGAAGTCGGGGATGAAAGAAATCGACGTGGAGTATACCTTTGCACAAGTGAGTATTGAAAATCAGCTGGTCGATTTTAAGGGGAATTGCGGGAACATCTCTTCCGCGGTTGGTCCATATGCCATAGAGCAAGGACTGGTTGCGGCAGTGGAACCAGTGACTGTGGTAAGAATCTTCAATACGAATACACAGAAGGTAATCATCGCTGAAGTCGAGGTGGATAATGGACGAGTGAAAACAGACGGACAATGCTCGATTCCTGGTGTTCCTGGGACTGGTTCCCCAATCTATTTGTCCTTTACAGATGCACAAGGCGCTGTCACCGGAAAGCTGTTCCCGAGTGGAAATCCGATCGATCTGCTGGATACGAAGAAAGGGCCTCTTGAAGTATCCATCATTGACGTCGCCAACCCATTAGTATTTGTGAAAGCACAAGATGTCGGCTTGACGGGATCTGAACTGCCGCATGAATTTACTGTGGAAAAACTGGCAGAATTAGAAGAAATCCGTTCAGCTGCAGCTGAAATTTGCTTGTTTTCAACCAAAGAAGAAGCTACTGTAAAATCACCTGCTGTGCCTAAACTCACCATTATCGCACCTCCAGAAAATTATCTGGATATTAACCATGTTGAGAGGAAAGCAGATGATATGGATTGTCGAATTCGAATGATGTCCATGCAAAAACCTCATCAGGCATTAGCAATCACTGGCGCTATTTGCACAACAGCAGGAGCGTTTTTAACAGATACCATTTTAAATGATGTTATCCAAGTCGAAAATACCGTGTTGCGCTTAGGCCATCCTTCAGGAATCATTGAAACGAAAGTAGATTTAATTGCTGGCCACATTGGGAATATAAAAGTCGTTCGCACCGCTAGATTGATTCTAGAAGGATACGTTTATACTAAAAACAGCTATAATATTATTAAAGCTTTAGCTTGATCAAACAACTTTGAAACCTTTGATACACCCATTTATCTGCTAATGAAGCCGAGATTCGGAAATCTAAGTAAACGACGTGGAAACTAACAAAAAGGGAGCCAATTATGGCTCCCTTTTTGTTAATTTATGGACTCGTATACCGCATCTAGTTTCTCTTCAAACACAGTAAAGTAAGTTTCTTTTTCTTCCTCTGATAACATTCCTAATTCTCCGCCTATCAGCCCTGATATCTTTTGGAGTTCTAATATTTCTCTACTTAATCCCAACGCTTCCATTTGCTTAGCGTCAATCGCCCTAAGCGCAATAAAGGTGAGATTCTTTTCATAATTTTCGTCAGCGAAACCGCCTCCGTAGTTCCAATGATTCCACGCCGTTTCTATGTACTCTTCCCCTTTAAACTTCTCTGCATCTTTTTTGGAATAATCTTCTGGGATTCCCCCTTCTACCGCAGCAAGGTTCACCCAGGCAATTACAGCTGCCAAAGAAGCAAAAATGACAAATGGTGCTGCAAAAATAATTTTCCTCAACTGCCCTGTTCCTTTCCATCTTTACTAATTAAATCGGCCATTTTTTGAAGCTCTTCGTAGCCTTTTGTGTAAACAACCGCTTTTTCTTCATCTTCAAGATCATCATAGGCTTTAAAGATTTCTTCTGTTTCAAGGATCCATTCTTCTAATGGTTCAAAATCATTCAACTCTTTCACTTCTTCCAGTCTTTGCACGATAGGTTCAGTTTGGCTTGAAGCATTTCCTTTTTTCCGATTCTCAGGTGATGGAATTTCGGCAGCATCAAGAAGGCGCCCCATTATAATGCCGACCTCTTGCGCTTCAGTCGCTTGAGGCTCTTCTCCATTTTTTCCCCAGCTGCGAGCGATCATGGCCTTCGTATCCTTATCAAATGTATAGCCGTTTTCATAAGTTACGCTATTAACAAATTCTCCTTCTTCACCTCCCTCTGGAAGTTCCCATTGATCAAAATGTTGTTTAATTTCTTTGTAAGGAGATTCCAGAATAACATCCTCCTCTGACTCATCGTCTGCAGCAGTAACTTCTTCTGATGAAGTTTGTGTTTCTTGAACTTCGCTCTGAGGACTTTTGGTTTCCTGTTCTTCTGTGCTTCCGCATCCTGACAGTAAAAAGATTGCTGAAACACCTAACATCATGCCATGTTTTTTCAATTCAATTCCTCCTAACTATAGTCTGATTATATCTCTTTTTTCTTACCAATAATTGGCGTTAGCATCCCCCACACCATAACAATAATTAACCCAAGAACTCTAACCCACAAGGGCTCATTACTAATAAACACCGAATAGACCATGTATATTCCCAACAACACACAAAAAATAATTATCCACCTTTTTTACTCACAGAAGGCTCCCCTTTTTACTGCATGAACTTAATAATTTCCGTTTTGATTTCTTCATGATGATCTTTCTTTTTCAATCGGCCTATCTGAAATCCAAATTATTTAGACAGCGTTTAACTCCTTCCATTCGCGCATATCACTGCAATGCTGTTCCAGTTGATTTGCTTAGTTGGTTATATTTTCGGGATAATCAAGGATTTCCAATAGTTTAATGGCGTTTCGAGTTACAGAAGGCCCTTTTCATGAATTTTATAATCGGTCAGCACTTCTCCGCTCTTAATCTATTTTTTTAAGCCATTTTGCAGATAAATTAATGAAGAAATAGTTTAAATTATCAGTATATGTTAAAATAAGTTAATTACTGAATGGAGGGATATTTTGTTTGGGATATTTGTAAAAAAAGTTAATTCTGATGTCGTGATTAGATGGCTATTAACAAAGATAACAATTCCAATAAGTGATATTTTAGCAGTTACTACGGATGACACTTATGGCGGAAAAGAGAAACAGGCAATAAGACTTGGAACACCATATGGCACAACCGATAGATTAGTTATCATCACGAAGGAAAACACTTATATTTTATTTACAACCAACTATACATCAATACAGAAAAAACTGAACTCCTACATCCAATCAGCTTGATAGCCGGAAAGTTAAATCTGGTACAGTTGAGTTGAATAAATTGATTAAGTAAAAAAAACCATAGTTGTTAGGAGAATCGTGATGCTGCAAAAGCATATTTTCAGATTAGGGGTCATTTCCTTTTTGTTGATTATTGTTGGATTAATATTGATGTTTTCTAGTGTTGCATTTGGAACTTCTTTAGGGGAATCTTGGCTCATAAACCAAGAAAATAGTATCGCTGACACCAGCCAATACATGATGATTATCGAAACTTATACAAATACCTTTTTAATTTCCGGCAGTATTCTCTTTGCCGCGGGTTTCCTGACAGCTATACTTACATATTTCACATGCCTATTTTTCAGTACCAGAGAATCCAAAATAGCACCTGAAAATAATATTAACGGAACGATCAGCAACCAATAATAAAATATGATGTTTCTCAAAAATATACCTTCCTCAAGTTACTTAATCAACCTTCTTATTATATGAAAAAGAGCGCTAATCTTTATTGCTAGATTAGCGCTCGCTGGCAAGATGTTTCATACTCCATTTACACCCCGATTATTCCGGCAAATTCAACTGCCAAGATACGCCGAACTGATCAACCAGCCATCCGAACTTTTTGCTGAAACCATAGTTATTTATAGGCATAAGTGCTTTGCCATTCTCCATCATTTTATTGTATAAGCTGTCAATTTCCTCTTCGGTATCACACGTAAGATAGATGGAAAAAGACGGGGTAAACGTAAAATCGTGGTCCACATGACTGTCAATACACATGAATTCTTGCCCCTTTAACGAGAATACAGCTTGTATAACTGTTCCTTCTTCACCCGGCCCTTCAGCTCCGTATCGAGTGATGTTTTTAATTTCTGAATCCTCTATGAGGGATGTGTAGTAATTCATAGCTTCTTCCGCAATACCCCCTTGAAACATTAAAAATGGTTTTAGGTTCTTCATATTTAGCTCCCCTATCTTCACTTAAATTTTTTTGGAACCAGTCGGCATATACTTCTGTGGCTCCAAGAAGAAAATCTGTGGAAAGATTCTATAAAATGAAAAGCCATGCTCTCCATTTTCATGCAAATTCAGTACATCATCCGCTGAAGACTCTCAATTATTAATAATCCCACTTCACTGCTTTGAACGCCGCAGTACCGCCAGTTGCATAAAACCGAATATCCTGGCTTCTAATTTCCGGGAAAATCCGGGCGGTAAACGTTTCTTCTCCATCGTCCACGAAAATTTCTACCGATGAAGAATCAACAAACAAATGAAACCTGCGAACATCTCCCGCAATTTGGCACTTCCTTATTGTTCCATACTTGCTTCCAATCACTTTGCCCGATAGTGTACGGTCCATTATAATTTTGCCCTGGGCTGCATCATATTTAATCACCGTTTTTTCTTCAGCACCAGCACGGAATTCTATGCCATATTCCAGGGCGTCTCTTTGTTCAAACTCACAGATAAGCTCATAAGTGACCCCTGAGATTCCCTCATACATTTTCTTTTCATCTGTAATTTCATCTTCTGCTTCGACTTTATTTTTCCGGAGTGACTGAAGTTCAGAAACCGGTTTTTGTATCAGTTTTCCGTCGCGAAGCGATAATTCTCTCATGATGGTCAAGCAGTTGGCCCATCCATTGATATCGCTGGGGTATTCGATTTCCGGCAACCCCATCCAAGCGACCATAAGACGTCTGCCGCTCGGATCCTTCATTGTATGCGGAGCATAAAAATCAAAACCGCGGTCAAGTTCAATAAAACTTCCGTGAGTCAATACCCGCCGTTTCAGATCAACCTTTTCACCCAGCACATAACCCGCCTGGTATATGTTTTGGTACAGATCCCCAATAGAATCAAGTCCCTGCGGAGAGAAAACCAGGATACCCTTATTTTCCATTTCAAAATAATCCGGGCATTCCCACATAAAACCGAAGTGGTCCAAGCTTGTGGCCAGCTCTCCTTCAAAATTCCATTCCAGCAAATCAGATGAACTTAATAAACAGACACAGCCTGTTTTATCGGTTCTTTGCGCGCCTATTACCGCATAAAACTTGTCGTCTTCTTTCCATAATTTCGGATCACGGAAATGCTCTGTATACCCCGCTGGGACTTTATCAAGAACTGATTTTTTCGATTTAATGATATTCCCGTCATCATCCATTAAGGCTATACACAGATAAGGATGCCTTTCAAGATTCTCATCTCGTGTATTGCCTGTGTACAACAAATATAAGTTTCCGTTATGCTCAACGGCACTTCCTGAATATGCGCCATGGCTGTCAAAATATTCATCCGGCTTAATCGCAATTCCGACATTCGTCCAGTTTACGAGGTCTGTTGATTTGGTATGATACCAATATTTCAAGCCATGAAAAGGCCCTAACGGATGCCATTGATAATACAAGTGATATTCACCATGATAAAAACAGAAACCGTTGGGATCATTGAGAAGCCCAGAAACGGGTTGGATATGAAACGTTTGCCGCCACGAACAGCTGTTAACCCTGGCAATCAACTTATCTATATCTTCTTGGCTGACCTGGTCAATTCGAATATAACTTTTCCCCCGTGGTAGTTCCATCTGATGAATGCTCCTTTTAGTAAAACTTGAATGTTGCCTTGCAGCCTGTACAGAATTTTTTGTCATAATACTCCTTTTAATTATGCAACAATTTCCATTCAACCTCGACTGAGAGCGCTTTCTTACTTAAATTATATTATTTCAAAGATTTATTATCAATGACACTTCCTTATATGAGCTAGTATTCTGACAACGTTATGAGCAGAATGTGTCTATCGTTGTCCGCATTCTTTTTCCATAATGTGCTATTACAATCTTTCTTCATAAATGGGTGGCATATGGGATTAGTAAAAACTGAAGCCTTAAAAACAGAGAGATAATACTTAATTAACAGCTTCATTATTTTTAATGGACTGCGTATAGTTACTTGCATGATACCGATAAATCAGATTCAATCATTCAAAGCTTTCACACCTCTATTGGACTTTAGTTTACTGCAAAATGGTGCCTTCGAAAGTTAAAGCAATTCAACTTTTGGAAGGCACCATTTCTCATTTACAGTTATCAAAAATAGATCAAACAGATTTAATTTTTTAGTTGCAACGCCATTGCATTGATCGCGACGATAACGGTTGACACTGACATCAGAACCGCTCCTGCCGCAGGAGCCAACGTAATCCCGATGGAGGCTAAAATTCCCGCAGCTACAGGAATTGCAATAAAGTTATAACCGGCGCCCCACACAAGGTTTTGTTTCATTTTACTGGTGGTTTTATTGGCCAATTCGATAAAGGATTCGATATCGCCTGGATTCGATTGCGTCAAAATTACATCTGCGGAATCGATAGCGACTTGAGTGCCGGCTCCGATTGCTACACCAACGTCTGCAATTGCGAGAGAGGGTGCATCGTTTACGCCATCGCCTACCATGATTACAGTTTGCCCTTTATTCTTTAGTGATTCAACTAACTCATATTTGTCTTGTGGGGATTGATTCGCTCTGTATTCAATATCCAGTTCTTCAGCCAACCCTTGGGCAGCTGTTTCATTGTCACCCGTAGCCATAATCGGTTGTATGTGGTAATGTTTCAACGCTTGTATCAGTGTTTTACTCGTTTCTTTTAATTCATCACCTAATGCGACCGTACCAATTGGTTTTCCGTCTTCGACCAATATACTTAATGTGGCCCCTTTCGGAACATCCATCGCCACGTCTTTTCCAAATGTCTTCTGACTGATTAATCTATAGTTGCGGCCATTAGCGCTGCCTTCCACACCCGCTCCTGACACGACGTCAATCGAATCGAAACGGACAGGCTGAATACCTTGATTCTCAGCGTAATGGACAATTGATTGGGCGATAGGATGACTCGATCCCCCTTCCATACCTGCCATGATTGCTGCAATTTCAGCTTCGGTATGTTGGACATTCAATGTTTCCATGTTCAATACCTTAAATTCCCCAGTCGTCAATGTGCCTGTTTTGTCCAATATCATCACATCGGCTTTATTGGCGAGCTCTAATGCTTCACGGTCTTTCACCAACAACCCGCGTCTTGCACCCAAACTGGTGCTCCGTGCAATTACTAAAGGGATCGCAAGGCCGAGTGCATGCGGACAAGCGATAACCAACGTGGTGACTGTAAAGAGAATAGCGGTTTGAATGTCTGCAATATACAACCAGACGACAAAAGCGATGAGGGCCGCTGCAATTGCAATATAAAATAGCCAGCCGGCTACTTTTTGAGCTAAATTTTCAGCTCTTGAAGGCTGATCTTGAGCCTGTCCAATCAAGGTTTGAACTTGGGAAATAAAAGACTGGTCGCCCGTCTCTCGCACTTCTACATACAAAACCCCTTCTCCATTCGTCGAACCGCCGATTACTGTGTCTCCAATTCCTTTTTCAACAGGCTTGGATTCTCCCGTCAATAAAGCTTCATTGATGCGGGAATCTCCTCTTTTGATGAGGCCATCAGCTGGAACGTTTTCGCCAGCTTGGACCCGGACAAGATCTCCAACTTTCAACTCGGCGAACGGACGCGTCTCAATCAAATCGTTCTCCAATACCACATGTGCATCTTTTGGTACAAGCTCAGCAAGTGATTTTTGCGCATCTCCTGCTTCACCGACAGCTTTCATTTCAATCCAATGGCCAAGAAGCATAATTAAGAGCAACGAAGCGAATTCAAAGAAGAAATCCATGATGTGGCCGTCCGTCGCATAACGGGCAAGTACTGCATAAATACTGTACAGGTATGAAACGGACAAACCTAACGAAACCAAGGCCATCATGCCTGGAGCCTGTTGTTTGAATTCGTCTATTGCACCTTGAAAGAAAGGTTTCCCCCCAAAAATCAATAAGATGGTTGCCAATACAGCGACCAAAATATCCGAGTACGGAAAAGTGAATTGAAAGGGAAGCCGAACATCCATCATCGGCGACAATAACAGAATGAGGATGCCAATCGGCAGTGATCTTAAGAAAATTCCTTTAAAATCACCGTGATGATGGTGTCCACCCTTATGTCCGCTATCATTGGAATGCTCATGATGTTCGTGCTGCTTGAGTGAATTGCTGTCGTCATGAATCCCTTCTTCCACTTGCTCTTCATGGTAAGAATGCCCAATGTGTTCTGAGTGGCCGATCTTATGGTCATCTGATTGTTCATGATGATGGCGATGTTCTTTCTCCTTCTTTGCCATTCAATACGCCTCCCTCGAGAGTAATTGCTTCTTTATATAAAGCATACCCATACTCCTGTACTTTATTTGCCATGTAACAACATAAAATAGTTGAACCCAAGATACGTTTATATCTATGCATTTTAGAACGGGTTGCTTTGTGTACGCAATAAGTAGTCGGATCAACCCGAACTCAATATATACGCTTTACAGAACAAAATAGAAGAAGCTCTGATACAAGGATAGTCGTAGTTAAAAGAATACTTTCTACATTCACTTGACCGACTCGCATGGTATAGCCATTTTTTCAGCTGGTTGAACGAAGGTGCGCTGGCGATCCGGCCATCCGTACATTTTTCATGTTTTCAACTGCCACTATACAAGTGATTGTATCCTTTGTAGTATAAGGTAAAGCAATAAACGAAGAGGAGAATATCTTATGCCTAAGATGGCTTTATTAATCATTGATGCCCAAAATGAGATGTTTGAGCAAGCCAACCCTGTCTATCAAAGCGGAAAGTTGCTCGAGAATCTGCAGGCATTGATTAAAAAAGCGCGTTCAGCTGATGTTCCTGTCATTTACGTGCAGCATAATGATCCGGGCCTTATAAAAGACACGGACTTCTGGCAAATCCATCAGTCAATCACTCCCGAAGTCGACGATTTCGTTGTCCAGAAATGGGCGCCGGATTCCTTTCATGAGACAAAGCTGTTGGAAGTATTAAAAAATAAAGGCATCAAAAATCTTGTTATTGCAGGCAACCAGACCGAACATTGCATTGACGCAACGACGCGCAGCGCCAGCAACCTGGGATTTGACGTTATTCTTGCCAAAGACGCGCATGGTACCTGGGACTCCGAAGCGATGAGCGCTGAGCAAATCATCAATCATCACAATGAGTTACTGAGCATTTTTTCCACACTGCAAGACACGGACGACATCGAATTTGTGGAATAAACTCAACCTATAATGGGATATGTTTGTTGTTTATCTAAACCGGTTAGTTAAGGATCGCAATAACGAAAATAGAAGTTAACACCAAATAATCAACGCATTCTAGTTGGAGTTGAAAATGACGAAGAACTTTGCAGAACTAAGATGCTGAAACTTTAGTAGAAGACGTGGGATATAACAAAAGGGAACCCATTCAGGTTCCCTTTTGTTAATTTATTGACTCGTATAGAGCGTGCAGTTTTTCTTCAATTCCGGTATGGTAAGCTTCTTTTTCTTCCTCAGATAACATTCCCACTTCTCCGCCCATCAGACCTGATATCTTTTGAAGTTCTGTTATTTCTCTACTCAACTCCAACGCTTCCATCTGCTTATCGCCAATCGATCTAAGCGCAATAAAGGTGAGATTCTTTTCATAATCTTCGACAGCGAAACCGCCTCCGGAGCTCCAATGATTCCACGCCGTTTCTATGTACTCCTCCCCTTTTAACTCGTCTGCGTCTTCTTTGGAATCATCAGAAAAGGACTGTTTGTAAAAGTATCCCTTTATGAATGCTTTAAAAACAGCCGAAAATAGACAGAAAAAGATGATTGCAAAATGATTCAATCACCTTACAATCATCCTTCGATTTTCTAATAGCTCCTGGCAATTCCTTCCCGTTACATCTTTCGTGTTAATGGGATCCAGATTTCCGATACATAATCATCACTGTATGGATCTCCTTCAGGATAAACTTCCATCTCAGCGGTACCTGCGTTCTCGTATTGATTTGATGGGAACCACTCTGAAAAAATTTGTTTCCATACTTTTTGAATGGCATCAGGCATAGCTCCCCGCACTTCGAAAACGCCCCATTTAGCCGCTGGCACCTCCAGCTGCATTAAGCCTTCCGGTGCTTGCTGTGAGCTTTCGGCAGCAATCCAGTAGTCCATCGCCTTGCCATCCTGGTAGTCCGTACAGATACCCAACAAGCCGTCAATCTCTCCGTCTTTCAGTGCCGCAATCTCTTTACTCGTTCCGTCTCCGTTTAACTCCATCCACATCTTTGATATGCCCGTCATGTTCTCTCCATCCCGTAATGAGAATTCTCGCTTCACCCCAATTGCCCGGAAGCTTTCCTTTTCCACAATGCGGTATTTCATCGGATCCACCCCTTTCAAATTTACCTGGATTACCAGGCGGTTAAATGATTGCAGCTCTCCTACATGCTTTCTGGCTTCACTCGGAGACACCCCGTGCTGCCGCCGAAACGCCTTTGAAAAAGCTTCAGGGGTATCATAGCCATACTTATAAGCGATATCGATAATCTTCTGGCCAGTGGCTGATAATTCCTGGGCAGCTAAAGTCAGACGCCTTCTGCGCAAATAGTCAGCTACTGAACAATCCGTCAAAATCGAAAAAGTCCGCTGGAAATGAAACACAGAAGAATTTGCCTGCTTGGCAATCTGCTCAATCGTCACCGGTTCGTCGAGATGCTTTTCCATATAATCAATGGCACGCTGCAACGATTCGATCCACCCCATAGCCATCCCCCCTTATACTTATCATACCAAATGCCGTATGCGCCATCCTGTCCGTTTGTGCTCACTATGGACAGATGAAACAATTACTTCACCCTTATTTATTAGGATTAATGATAAAAGAAAAATGTTCGTGATAGTCTATTTGTAAAGAGAAAAAGGAAGCGCAGTGCTGATTAGCATTGCCTTCCTCTTTGCCTGTTACCCATAATATAAAAGTTTCTCTAAAGCATTCTGGCCATGGAACTTGGAAAATCATCTTTTATTACAAATTGCCGATGATTTTATATGTTGCTTACGACCATTTTTCATCGTCATCAATCCATTGCCTATTTTTCAAGTCGTATGATCGATATTCATCGTGAAAAACAAAATAAGATGGCAAACCTACCGAAGCCCCAGCTGCTGTTTTCCAGCATTGATGGAACCAGTCAGCAAATATTTGTTGTTCTTCAGGTACCAGAGTTTCTTCATTTTGCTCGTAAAAATCAAAAAAATCATCCAACTGAACGTCGTTTACCTGATAATACGCTGTGTCTGTGATGACGGTGGTACTTCCTGCAAAAACCGATGGATCAGTTCCTTCAAAAAAGATTTCGTTAGCTTCATTGTCCATTGAGAACATGGTGATTGATACTTCAAATCTCGTTGGTTCAATGTATGCAGTGAAGTCCAATAAACTTATTTTCGAATAAAAATTGTATGTAGAAATCTTCTTCAGATTCTCGACTACTAAATCAGATTTCTCCTCAAGATTGGCTTTCATTGAACGAATATAATCTTCAACAGTAAACATTCATCATCCTCCTATACTTCATTAAGCGACGAATTAATTTATATTTTATTTGGCTCAATTCTCCATCATTTTTTTTAATTCACGATGGCTATATTCTGTAGCAAACACGCCCGTTATCATTTCATTGATGTACCGGATAATATCCAACTCATCATGATCGTCCTCTTCACCGTCTATGTAAACGAACTTCACGTTGGATAAGCCTTTTTTGATCATTTTCTTCCCAGCTCTTTTTTTCCATATCCCATATAATGCTGCCCTAAATCTGTATAGTTCCTAACAATATAAGGATAATATTCGATTGACCTTTTTAATAAGAATTCGTAATGAGCCTTGTCATTGCTCTGATAGTGGTCGGCAAGCAGCAGCGAAATAATGGAGGCCATTTCAGGATCGGCTTCTCTCTGTATTTCTTCGGCTTGCTCCACCAATTCGGCATCCAGTTCTCCTTTGTAACACGGAGTAAATGAAAGAATCAGGAGGAAGTACAACAAATTGTTTTGGTGGTAATACAGAGCAGTCCTGGCAAAGTCAGATGCCTGTTCATAATCTTCAATTGGCACCAATGTTTCCAATATAATCAAACGATTCCATCCCTCAATGTTATAGGGATTCTGCTCGACATAGCTGATTAATAACTTTTCAGCTGTCTCTAGCTTCCGTTCAGACATCAATGCAGTGATCTGTTTTTGTAGTTCCTTATCTATCATTTTTTCACTCCAATGTTCTTACGGGATATCTCTCTCCCGCGTTTACTTTGATTAAGAAATAAAAAATATTGTTCCTCCCTTATTCCCACCAGCCGCTAACAGGAATCGACAGGCTTTCATTCAATTGAAGCGTATCTCCTATTTTCGGCGTCAAGAGCTTTACCTCTTTGGCTTCCGCTTCTTTTACTGCCCGTTCTATCGGATCCGACCAACTGTGCCGCGCAAGAGTAAATGCTCCCCAGTGCATCAACATCATGTTTTCGGACTTCAAATCGATACTGGCCTGTACCGATTCTTCCGGCTGCATATGTGAATCTGGCCAGCGGCTATCGTATTGGCCACCCTCAATTAAAGCGATATCAAAAGGTCCGTATTTATTACCGATTTCTTTAAAATGTGCATCATAGCCACCGTCGCCACTGGTATAGAAACGGGATTGGTTTCCGATAATCACCCACCCTCCCCAAAGTGTGGAATTTTGATTCAAGATTCCTCGTCCAGAGAAATGTTTGGCTGGAGCCAAGGCGATCGTCAATCCTTGGAACTCTGTTTCATCCCACCAATTCAATTCCGTAATCTTATCTTCTTCAACGCCCCATTTCACCAAATGATTGCCGACTCCATAAGGGACAAAGAAATGGGCAACTTTGCTCTTCAGTCGTTTGATGGACTGATAATCTAAATGGTCATAATGGTCATGCGTGATAAAGACAGCATCGATAGGAGGCATCTCTTCGATCGTATCCAACAGATCGTCACTATAGCGCTTTGGCCCGATAAAGGAAACCGGTGAAGCTATCGGTCCCAGCATGGGATCAATTAAAATTTTCTTATTATCGAGACTTAGGATAAAAGCAGAATGCCCCAACCAAGTCAGGCTGTCTTCTTCAGCATTGATTTGGTCCCAATCGATTTCCGATAGAGGAATTTGGCCGGTTGGGCTCCTTTCATCACTGGCTGAGTTGGGCTCTTGTTTTGTGATGGGACTGCCAGCAGCCACGATTTCCGATGGCAGATTAATGAATTTGCCGTCTTCATAATTCGCAAAGGTTTCATAAACTTCTTTTTGTTCCTTGCTTGGATTGCTCCCAAAAGTCGGATAGATATTGGTAAACACTAAAATCCCCACCCCTAAGCCAACGATCAGCATCACTAAATAAAACAGTATTTTCGTTAGCTTTCTTTTTTTGCTTCTTAATGCATCCTGTCCTTTTTGTTTCGTTAGTGTTCGATGGCTTTCGAAATTCGACATTCTATCCCTCGCCTCACATTATTGGCCAGTAACTGATGCTAGCTCAAACTCACTTCCAGTATACCTCCACATAAAGCCGCAAAGAAAAGATTATCGTTCATAATTTGCCAAAAAATGTTGCCTTTTATTTTTAATTTGAAAAGTCCGTTTGTGAAACTGCTCGGTGAATCCCTCACATGAATTAATCAATTACAAGAGATGCAAAATAAAAAAGACGAAAGGAGCTGACTCCTTTCGTCTTTTAATGCTTATAAGGCATTTTTTACGGTGTTCCGGTAATAGCCGACTGTCAAGAAAGCAAAGATCAGATAAATTAATGTGTACATGGCCATAGCAACAAAAGCTGCAAAGGCGATGTCTGATTGGAAGAAAGAAGAGAGCACTTTAATGGCGAAGATGGCATGCACTAATCCAAGTACAAGCGGCAAGCCAAAAACAAATACCTGTTTTTTGATAATGCCGCGCATGATATCATTCACACTAAATCCAAGCTGGCGCAAGGTGCCATAGCTTTTCTTTTCCTGTTCAGCTTCCGTCATTTGTTTGAAGTACAAAATACTGCCTGTCGAGACCAAGAATACAAGTCCTAAAAAGCCCGATATGAAAATCAACAGTCCATTCGTTTCAATCGCTCTCTGGTAGGCGGAATAATAGTCAATGTGCCCACTTGTATTATAGCGTTGCACATAAATCTCAGACGCCGCTTCCAGATCCGCTGAATCGGTAATGGTAAATCCATCTACCCGGCTCATTTCTGCCTGGCCTGTCGCTGTAAACTGATCTTTTAATTGCTCATAGGTGTTTTCATTAACCACTAATTGAGAGTAAAGCATCGTCCCATTGATGCTGTTGCCTTCCGCATATTCTGCGATTTCGATTGTGGTCTTTTCGTCATCAGCTAAATGCAGCGTCAACGGCATTTCCATCACATCTCTGAACATGGAAATCGATGAAGTGCTATAGAAAATTGCCGATCCATCCGCAGGAGCTTCTATATCACTTCCAGCTTGCTGCAACTGCTTATCGCTGACAATGGCGATATACAATTCATTGCTTGGAACAGGCATGGCCCCTTCTTCCATTCGACCGAACAACACGATTAAGTCGATGGCCCCATGGGTATGGGAAATTCCTTTTTCATCAAACTCTTTGCTCAATTCAGTGGCTTCCGTCTCATTTTTTTCAAAAATGAAGTCGAAAGGCATTTGCGAACGGGTTTCATGTTCAGTGGCATAGTAGAAAGAATAAGCGCCAGCAAGCATCGTCAATGTCATGGCGGAAAGAATCGTGATGATGGTCAACGAATTCGCATTTTCTTTTAACCGGTGCATCAATGGAGCCAAAGATAAACTGTTGGATAAGCCTAGATGGCCTGCTTTTCCATCACGGATTTTGTAAAATACCCAACCGATGGTGACGCGGAAAATCAGGTAGGTCCCCACACCAATCGATGCTAATACAGCCAGTATATTAAAAAGAAATAAATCATTCAGCATATTGTCCGAAATGAGATAACCTAAAACGATTAAGGCGATGCCGAGAATCGCCAGAAAAGCAGCATTTCTGGTTTTCGGTTTTTTCGGGTGTTCTCCGGTTTTTTCTGTGTTGAACAAGGACAAGAGGGTGTTGCGGTAAACGGTGGAAATCATTTGAATGGTCGTAAACATGAAAATTCCAATGAAAACAAAAACGGTTTGAATGACAGCAGTCATTGAAAACGAAACATCGATCATCAGGTCATAACCGATCAGCTTCATGAGCAGCAATAGGAAAACACGTGATACCAACATTCCCACAATAATCCCTAATACAAGTGCTGCGATGCCCAGCAAGAAATTTTCAATAACCAAAAGTCGTGCAACGACTCTTTTTTTCAATCCAATCAACTGGTAAAGCCCAATTTCCCGGCTTCTTCTTTTCAGGAAAATCGAGTTGGCGTAGACCACAAAGATGCCGGCAATGAAGATCAGCAGGATTCCTGCTGCCAGAAAAGCCGTACTCATCTGTTCGTTTTGTGCAAGAACCGCAGGGTCGTGCTGCAACGTAGCGAAAACGAAGTACAGCACCACACTGAAAATGAGTGCGAAAAAGTATAAATAATAATGTTTGATGTTTTTGCGCATGCTGCGGAAAGCGAGATCAAAGAGCGTCAATGCTTTCACCTCCGAGCACGGCTTGGATATTTAAAATTTCCTGGAAAAAAGCTTGTCTCGTTTTATCTCCTTTATAGAGCTCCGTGTAGATATTGCCGTCTTTCAAAAATACGACACGGCTGCAATAACTTGAAGCCAGTGGATCATGGGTAACCATCATAATCGTTACGCCACGCTTCTCATTGATATCTGCCATGGTGCCAAGCAACGATGAAGCGGATTTGGAATCGAGCGCTCCAGTCGGTTCATCCGCAAAGACCATTGAAGGCTGATTGATCAGTGCACGCGCTGCAGAAGTGCGTTGCTTTTGTCCGCCTGAGATTTCATGCGGATATTTATCAGCAAGATCTGCAATTCCCAATATATCGGCGATCGTACGGAATTCCGCTTCCGCCAACTTCTTTCTCATTTTGCCGAGTGATACCGGAAGCAAAATGTTTTCCTTAACGGTCAAGGTATCCAGCAAGTTATAATCCTGAAAAATAAAGCCCAGCTGGTTTCTTCGGAATGCGGCCATGGCGGCATCTTTCATCTTCGAAATATCCGAGCCGCTGATGAGGATCGTCCCTTCCGTGGCCCGGTCGATCGTCGCAAGAATATTGAGCAAGGTTGTTTTGCCGGCGCCGGAAGCGCCCATGATTCCAACAAATTCGCCTTCTTCTACGCGCAGATCTATTCCTTTCAATACTTGCTGGACATTGCCCTTCGAACCAAATGATTTTCGGACGTTTTGAGCATATAAGACCGTTTTTTTCGAGACTTGATCAGTAGTTTTTGATTTTCTTTTTAAAAGTGCCATGCTTTTTGCCTCCCTGTTTTCTTCTATCCTTATACTACCGCGTAACAATTCGGCAGTCGTTTGATTCGCATGACAAACAGGGTGTACAAAGTGACAATGTTGTCACCTGCGAATTTGATCAAAATCGTTTTCCATTGTGAATCCCATTTCCAAAGTCGCCCCTTTGCCTTTTGTTGAAATCGCCGACAGCCGGATGCCGATTTTTTCGGATACTGTTTTGGCCAGGTAAAGCCCGAGCCCGGTCGCCGTATTATGGAGCCGACCCATGCCCCCTGTAAAACCTTTATCGAAAATACGCGGCATGTCATGATCTGGTATGCCCGCTCCTTGATCTTTGATGGACAAAATGCAATGTCCTCCGGCTTCTGTGCGTGTCGTAATAAAAATGGTACCGTCTCTCGGGCTGTATTTCACAGCATTCGACAAAATCTGACGTACTATAAAACGACACCATTTCCTGTCTGTCACAACGTTCGTTTCCAAGCCTTCCATTTCAATTGCCAAGTTCTTTTCCCGGCACCAAGACATCAGCTCCCGTACTTCTGCGGCTATGATTTCTTGAAGAGGAACTCTCTCCAACACATAATCCGATTCTAAAGAGGACAGCCGGGATATGTATAATTGTTGATCGACCAATAAAAAGATGCGCAGCCATTCTGCTTCGATTTTGCGTATTTGCGGATCTTTGCGGTTTGCATCAATGACGAGTTTCATGGCGGTAAGCGGGGCTTTCGCTTCGTGAACCCATCCGGCGATATAATCATCTTGGATAATCGTATTTTGCCGAACTTCACTCAATTGTTTAGAGAACGAAATGCCTGCACTTTGCAAAATGTCGTTTACCTGTTCATCGCGCTCGAATATTGGATCAGGCAAGGCTTCGTACCAGTCAGTCTCCGTTTCTTCTTCCAGTAATGCCAACTGCCGAATATACGCTGTCTCCCGGTAGTACCGCCAACTGATAAATGCAATAAAAGCAATCAGCAGTAATGCATTTACGTAAACCAGCGAAGAAATTTCCACGTCAATTCCTGGATCCAACCACAGCAACAAATCAGCTGATAAGAGAGACAGGAAAAAAAAGAATATCCAGCTTTTCATATCATTTATATAGCTGAAAAACATAAAATCCCTCCATCATGAAGTAACGGCTACATAACCCAGCCCTTTTTTCGTCAGTATCGCTTCCCCTAGACCCAGATTCGCCAGTTTTTGGCGAAGCCGTGTAATATTGACCGTCAAGGTATTGTCGTTTACGAATCGTTCATCATCCCATAAAGCTCGGATCAACTCATCACGGGAGACGATTTCTCCTTTTGCCTTCACCAAAACAGTCAAGATGAAAAATTCATTTTTGGTCAGTTCTTCTTCTTGCCCATCCAAACGAATCATGCCGCGTTTCAAATCGATCAATGCCCTGTTCCACTCCATGGTGTCAGGAGATTCTTCTCCATAAGAATACACTCTTCTCAATGTGGCTTGTATTTTCGCAAGCAGGACATCCGAGTGAAACGGTTTTTGAACATAGTCATCCGCTCCCATCTGCATCGCCATAACCATGTCCATTGGGTGATCGCGTGAAGACAGGAAAATAATCGGCACTTTCGAAATCGAACGAATCTCACGGCACCAATGAAACCCGTCGTAAACCGGCAATTGGATATCCATAATGACTAAGTGTGGTTCATCTCCCCTAAAATCAGACATGACGTCTTGAAAGTTTTCCGGTCCTGAAATGTGCATGCCCCACTTTTCCAAGTTTTCTTTTAATGATTGAAAAATGGCCAGATCGTCCTCTACAATGAAGATTTTCATTTCCATTTTTAGGCACTTCCTTTCTTTCTCCTAATTCTACTAAAAACCCGTTCAAGCAATCAATCAATAGCAAAACCGAATCCGATCCCTATAACAGATCGAAAAGTGATTTTACACATTAAATTTTCGGTTATACATAAAGTCCGGCACAAGCATTAACGAATCGCTTACGCCGGACTCTATTCAATCAATGAGTTTTAATTTCCCGTTTATTTCTTTTTTACTGCTATTTGTTGAGCAAAATGACGAAAACCATCACTACGGCAGCTAATGCAATGCTAACCGTAGCCCATCCAATTTTGACCTTAGCTAATAACCGGTCAACTGTAAAGAAGGTAATAGCCGACACCAGGCTCATAACCAGTAAGATGGATCCAAATAAACAATGGAAAACGAGCGAAATTATTTCACGCCGAACGGTTTTCTTGCTTATCTTTCTGCTGATCCAGTCACTAAAGAGAGAAGCCACCAATCCATAGGAAATGGCAAACATGAAATTCAAGTAATACATGTTTGCGAATCCATTTATTGAAAAATCAAATCCGCCAGATACTGAAAAAATAAAGGCGAATAACAAACTACTAACAACTGCCGTTACGATCTTTCTTTTTAAAGCCGTAACAATTCTTTCTCCCGTGTTGTGAGTGTTCAAATAAAGCGCTCCCTTGGCTGGTATCTATATTTTATCCATTTACCGCTATTAAACGGTCTTCTATATTATTCCTTATTTATCGGCATCCAACAATACCAGTCACCAGAAAAGATGACTGGTATGGCAATCTTTAGTTTGCTGCACCGACCAACATCGGTTCACGGTAAGCTACAACTTGTTCTTCGAGGCGGAAATAGCGCTTGTACCAAATCAGAAAAGTGAAGATTGTCCACACTTTACGGCCGTTATTGGAGTTTCCTTCGTAGTGGTCGTTCAACAACAACATGATTTCATTTGTATTGAAAAAGTCAGCAGCATCCGCACTTAAGAAATATTCTTTTATTTGGCGGTAAAATCGTTCTTCCCGGATCCAATTGCGGATCGGCACCGGGAAACCGATTTTCTTGCGTGCAGCAAAAAATTCAGGAAGGGCTTTTCGTGCTGCAAGGCGCATCGCATGTTTTGTTTCCGTTTTAGTGATCCGGTATTTGGATGGAATCTGTTCTGCGATAGCCATCACTTTTTTATCCAGGAATGGCACACGCACCTCGAGTGAATGGGCCATGCTCATCTTATCGGCTTTCAACAAAATATCGCCCACCAGCCATAGATTCATATCCAGAAATTGCTTTTTCGTCAAATTGTCTTTGTCTTTTACTTGATCGTAATAGGGAGTGACGATTTGTTTAATGGACGGACCGTGCTGAAACGGTTCTTTGACGATCCTTTTCGCATCCGTCTCACTGAATATATTCGCTAGTCCGATAAACCATTCTTCAACAGGGAGACCGGCATGCATCAAAAATTGTTTACCGCGCATTTCGGGAAGTTTGGAAGCAACTCTTCCTGCGGGTCTACGGACGATGCTCGGGATTTTCCCGTACTTTTTCATCAATGGTGTCATGTCATAGGCTTCATACCCACCGAACAATTCATCTGCCCCTTCCCCCGATAGAATGACAGTGACGTCTTTTTTGGCCAGTTCGGCCAGAAAGTACAGTGGCACAATCGATGGATCTGCATGCGGTTCGTCCATTTGGTACTGAATATTTTCCAATTGCCCAAAGCAGGCATCCGCATCCAATACAGCATGGTTGTTTTGGATTTCCAGTTCATCTGACAATAATTTCGCATTGTCGATTTCCGAGAAATTTTGGTCGCTGAATCCTACTGTAAACGTTTTGTTTGGCTTTAATACGGAAGCCACATAACTGGAGTCAACGCCACTCGACAAAAACGATCCGACTTTCACTTCACTGACACGGTGGCTGAGGATGGATTCCTGAATGGTATCATCGATTTCATCCACCAGCTGCTCCAGTTTCCGGTCGCTTGATTGAAAATCAGGTGTCCAGTATTTCTGGAGCGTTACTTCTCCCTTTTCATAGACCAAATAATGGGCAGCCGGTAATTTAAATATCCCTTTAAAAAAAGTTTCATCCAAAACAGAGTACTGGAATGAAAGATAAGGCAGCAAAACGTCTTGATTGAACGCTTTCTGAAAACCTGGATGCGGAAGAAAACTTTTGATTTCAGATCCGAAAAGAACGTATCCTTCATTTTTCCATAATAAAGCGGTTTGATGCCGAACATATCCCGCCCTGCTATTAGTTTCTTGTTTATCCGGTCCCAAATGGCAAAAGCGAACATGCCACGCAATTTGGGGAGAATGGCTTCTCCATACTCTTCATAGCCGTGCAGAATCACTTCACAATCTGACGCTGTTTCAAAAACATGTCCTTTGTCCATCAACTCTTTACGGAGTTCCACAAAATTATAAATTTCGCCGTTAACCATCGCAACCAACGAATTGGATTCGTTATGAAAAGGCTGTCCTCCGGTCTCCAAATCGATGATACTCAAGCGCCTGAAGCCGAGAGCTGCATCCCCTTCGAAAAACTCTCCCGCTGAATCAGGACCTCTGTGTATAATTCGATCCATCATATTCGTCAAATCTGTTTTCATGTCAGCTGTTTTTCCAATAAACCCCGTAAACCCGCACATTTCCATTCTCCCTTTTAATAAAAAATAAATTTCTAAGCCTTTGTGCAATACTTGTTTATTTCACTACCCTAACCAGTTGGGTGTCGTCTACATCAAAATCCATCAGTTTGATGCTGGGGTCTTTTTTGTATTCCACGATTGCCATGAGCTTTTCTTCTCCTTGGATTTTCGCCCAATCAGCATCGTCGACAATTAAAAATTTCTCAACGTATGCTCTGCCATCACCGATGATCGAGTTGCCCCCATAGCTTGCTTTTAGGTTTTGGCCATCCAAGCTCAATTGTTCCCGTTCGGTTTTTGCATAGACGACAGCTTCTCCTTCTGAAAGCTTTGTAACCGATGAGATGGCTTTTGTTTTATCTCCGCTGGTGACTTCTCTCAACAATTCTTTGTCCGCAATAGCTTGAGCTGTTTCTTCACTCAAAACCATCATCCATTCTCCAGCCTCTGCCACTATTTTTATCGGGTATTGGCTCTCGTCGATCAACTCATCCTTCTCCTGTTCCAATGCTTCGGCTACCTTCTCTTCATCCCCGTACAAAATGATTCCATTCGCTTTTTGAAACAAACTGCAGCCAGTCATTAATGTTCCTGCCATGATTGCTGCGGCGCATACTGATAAGGTTTTCTTCAATGCAATCTCCCCTTTCTCCTTTTTTTCATAAGTTGCCTTTAACACTTTATGTAAAGCTGCTCTTGCTCACGGAGCACTTTAGTAACTTCAGTATAAAAGAGGCTATTCACTTTATCGTTTGTTCCAGATGACGTTTACCTTACAATATTGCAAGATACGAATTTCAAAAAAATCGGCTGAAAAGGAATTAAAAAGAAGATGCTGCGTTGGCAGCATCTTCTTTGCAATTCTATATACTCTTCAGTGCATTCATTCTTCATCTTTTCCCAGACATCACTGTGAATAAAGAAAATTCCTGCAGATCACAAAAGTTTGAAGTCCGTCAGTTCTTTATGGTTCTTCAGCAAATCCAGAAAGGCAGAAAGGGCTTTTGTTTGGAAAGGCGATCTTGTCACGATCGAAAAATCCCTGGTGTATGGAAGACCTTCTACATTCAGAACTTTCAAGTCCCCATAGCGCAGCTCTTTTTGAATCGCCCACTCGGAAACCAAACTGATGCCCATGCCCGCTTCGACCATGGCTTTAATGGGCTGTGTGCTGCTGAAGTGCATGAGGGACGGAGGTAAAATTGAAAATTTTTTAAAGACAGCTTCTGATGCTTCCCTTGTCCCTGAACCGAGTTCCCGCAATATCCACGTTTCTTCAATCAGCTCGTTTATTTTTATGGGCTTAGTGCGCTGCACCAAAGGGTGATCGGCAGCAGCGACTACGAACATCCGGTCTTCAGCAAAAGGTTCAGTCTTCAACTCCTGGACTCCTTTGAAATGGCCTTCTACAATGCCGACATCCAATTGATGGCTGAGGACGAGTCCGGCAATGGTAGTAGTGTTGCCTATGGTGACAGTTGGCTTGATATCCGGAAATCGCTCTTTTGCTTCTGCGATAATTTGCGGCAGCAGGTATTCTCCAAATGTATAGCTGGCACCAATGGCAATCGATCCGCTTGCTTTATTGGTGAGGTCATCGAGAAGATGATTCATTTTCGCGTAAAGCTCTTTGATTTCGATGGCATGGTGGTAGACGATTTCTCCAGCCTTGTTCAGCCGCACGTATTTGTTCGTCCGTTCCAGCAATTTGACGCCTGTTGTTTCTTCCAATGAACGGATATACTGGCTGACGGCAGGTTGTGTCATGTGCAGCTCTTCTGCCGCTTTCGAAAAATTCTTCTTTTCGATTACCTTGAGAAATACTTCCAAGCGCTGATCCATCTTTATCCTCCAATCATTTATATGCTTTTGCTTATGATAATCATATTAGATCGTTATTTTACTAATGTATAGAAGTTTTTTATACTAACTGCAGGAGGTTTCATCATGTCTGCACATCATAATAAACCTGCACGATCCAATTCCACCGGTTTATCACCGGCAGCTGCATGGATTGGCGGAGTGCTATTTACTTTTCTTTTGGCTTTTCTCGGCTATTTATTGGCTCAAATCCCCGGCTTCAACCAAGTCGGCCAACTTGCCTGTGCCATCATCATTGCGGTTTTTTACCGGCAGATTTTCGGTTATCCGAATGCCATCCGTTCCGGCATTGTGTTTTCCTCAAAACGCCTATTGCGGGTCGGCATCATTCTTTATGGATTGAAACTGAACATCGATATTATACTGAGTGATGGACTTGGTTTGTTGCTGCGGGATATGGTTGTCATTGCTTTCGCAATTCTGTTGACAGTGTGGCTGGCGAAGCGCTTTAAAGCCGATCAGACCATTTCCCTGTTGCTTGGCGTGGGAACCGGAGTTTGCGGAGCGGCTGCGATTGCCGCAATCGCCCCGATCATCAAAGCTAAAGACGAAGACACGGCAATCAGTGTCGGCATAATCGCCCTTGTCGGCACGGTCTTCGCTATTTCATACACCATTCTTCGTCCGTTTTTGCCGCTTGATGATGTCCAATACGGCATGTGGGTCGGCATAAGCCTGCACGAAATTGCCCATGTGGCATTAGCCGGAGCGCCGGCTGGTGAAGACGGTCTGGCAATGGCGTTATTGGGGAAATTGGGGCGTGTCTTCCTGCTCGTTCCTCTTTGCTTGATTTTTATTTTTCTGATGAAACGAAAAGACAAAAATCAGGAAACAAACGCAAAAATTGAGTTTCCCTGGTTTCTTCTCGGCTTTCTCTTATTGAGCGTTTTAGGCAGCTATGTTTTTGGCCAATCGATTCCATTCCCGCAAGAGTTGCAGGAGTTTGTATCGACAGCGACTACCTGGCTCCTGACGGCTGCGATGGTTGGGCTTGGATTGACGGTTAGTCTTCGTGATTTGCGTGAACGTGCCATGTTGCCGCTCGCTGCAATGACCATTACATCGATATTGCTGGCAGTCTTTACATATTTCGCTGTCTGAATAATTTCAAGATGTATTCTACCTAATAAAAAAGGAAAAGCAGATGCCTCCAAGGCCATCACTTTTCCTTTTTTGCATTTATGATTGCGCTGTCCATTCTTCACGCAACATCCCCATCTTGATGGCATCGAAGTAGTTGCCATCCACGACGCGCGCTTTTCGGATCCGTGCTTCTTCTTTCATGCCGAGCCGCTCCGCCACTTTCATCATCCGCTCATTGCCGGACCAGGTAGACATGCCAAGACGGTGAAGTGTTGTGGAGTCGAATAAAAAATCGATCCACAACCGGTAGGCTTCGGAGCCGTACCCACCATTCCAGTACTGGGTGTCGTATATGACAATGCCTGTCTCCAGCCAATCTGTATGGCGGTCGATCCAATAAGCTCCGACGTAGCCAATCGTTTTCTCATCTGCTGTAATGACGAGCGAAGCGGGAACACCATTTGTGATTTCCTCTTCTTCCATCCACTGTTTTCGGTGCTGTTCTTTAGTCAGCCAGGGTTCCGGAATATAAGGGCCGTTCCACTTTTTCGCTTCCTGCTGTTTTTCCTCGTAGCGCCAATAATAGATGCGATCCATCTGGGCTTCTTTTGCTTTTTCTAGTTTTACTTTTTTGCCAGTGACATTTACCAACACCGTTTGCATCCTTTCTCGCCTGCTTTTTATTTTGTATCGATCGGGTTATGTACCCTACCTTTTGGGTTCATGCAGCAGCTTCTTCCGCCACCTGTTTTTCCGGCCAGTTCACCAGAAAGATCCCTGCAAAAATCAAGCTTCCTCCAACTAGTAAAGGCAATCCAAGCTGCTCTCCAAGAACCAGCCAGCCGAACAGGATGCCGAATAAAGGAGCTAAAAACAGAAACGCGCTCACTTTTCCGGAATCACCTTTTTGCAGCAAGTAGAACCACACCGTGAACTGGATGATTGAAGCCGGGATGGCCAGCCATAACAAGATCAAAATGGAGCTTGAATTGATGACCAGACGGGACGTTTCCAGGAAAACCGAACCGACCAGCAAAATAAGCCCGCCAAAAAACATCTGATAGGCAGTCATGACCCAAATATCGAACAGCCCACCCCATTTCTTGATAATCAATGTCCCAACCGACCAAAAAACAGCGCTCAAAAATCCGAGAAACGTACCGATTTCAATCGTCAAATGGCTTCCCATGGCAATGAAGACCCCGGCAAAACCCAAAAGCACGCCTGTCCATTGAACCAATCGGTACCGGATGCCCAGTGCCAGAGTGCCGATCAATACCACCAATAAGGGATTCATGAAAGTTAAAATCGCGGATTCACCGGACGTAATAGTGCGCAGGCTCAAAAAGATCGATCCCATGACGCCGGCTGTTTGGATGGCGCCGATCAGGATCAGCTTGCCCCATTCGCCTTTGTTGGCAGGCTGCTTTCTTTTGAACAAATGCACAAAGACCAGCATCATGCAGCCAGCAATGACAAAACGAAGACCTGCCAGCAACAAAGGCGATATGTAGGTCAACCCGATTTTGGCTACCACAAACGAAGACCCCATCAACCCAGTCGTCAGGACGACCAGAAACGAGAATACTAATTTTTCTTTCACCTGGCCACCCCCTTTACCTGAAGCTTGCCTCCGGACTTCAGCGCTTCTCTATTCCGTATTATTACAAGGCAAGCTATCTTGTCGACAATTTCTCAGCAGTTTTAATGAAGTCAGTCGAGCGCTTAATTGGAATAATCATACCATTTTTAAGAATATAAATTGCACTACTTAATTTTTTTGTGCTCACGTTGTAAGTTTACTTTTAAAACAAAAAAGAGATTCGCTTGTATAAGCGAAATCCCTTCGTTTTCGTTTTCATTTCTGCAATAATCCAAAGCTTAACAACTCGCTTTACAACTTGTCATCTGCCCCGCTGACTTCAACGGAAATGATGAGCATTAAAATGGCTGTAACAATAAGAACGAGAGACATGATTACCAGCATAGGAATCTCCTCCAAGCTTTTTTTCTGTTTGTTTACTGTAGTATACCCAAATTTCTTATCGATAGCGTTGACCTGCATCAACTTTTAGCTGCACCATTTTTTATGGCCAAATTGACCGGAAAAGCCGATTTCCCAGTAATTTTAAAAAATAAAAATGACAGGGATTTCCTTGACGCAGGTCAAGGTTATGTGGGATGGATTTCGGTATGATAAACAATCAATGAAATCTTTTTTAGCTTTTCCTTTTACTTATTAGTCGTGCTAACTCGAAAAGAAAACAGATTTTCCTTCCAAAGAGTGTATATATTTGATAAAATTCAGATAATTATAATAATATTATTTCCGCTTAGTTGCGCCTTTATAGAACTTACCATCCGGTTCTCTAATGTAAATATTAGGAAAGGAGGAACTTAAAATGAATGATTCTTCTTCTACAAACAGAAAGAGCAACACCCGCAAGAAATACGATGAAACTTCCTTGAGCGGCACTTTTGTATCCGTTTTGATTATCGCGGTTTTTATGCTTATCTCCTGGTTCAGCGTATTCTTATTATTCTTGGAGCGCAATTAAAATTAACGGTTTACTCCCGAATTTAGAAAGGAGACTGTCACGCATGCATATCCATCGTTATGAAAAACTATGGTTAATTATCGGCTCTCTTATCTTATTGGTATTCTTGGCCATTTTAGCGATTCAAACTTTTTACCTTGAAATGGGTCCGCCCAGCCATGCTGAGATGATTGATCCGCAAACCGTCAAAGAATCGGAAATCTTTGCAGATGCCGGACTGAAGGAAATTGGCGACAACGAATACGAAATCGCCATTGTAGCTGAAATGTTTTCATTCCAGCCTGGAGACTTGGAAATACCGGCTGGTGCGACGGTGCATTTCACCTTGGCCTCTCCGGATGTCACACATGGCTTTAAGATCACCGATACCAATGTGAACGTCATGGTGGTGCCCGGCCATATCTCGAAAGTCAGCCATACCTTTGATCAGCCCGGTGAATACTTGATCTTATGCAACGAATACTGTGGCCTAGGGCATGAATACATGGCCAATACCATTACAGTCAACTAAACAAATGCAGATCGCTCTGATTTACCCGAATCAATTCTATCAGAAAGAAGGGGAAACCATGACGCATATCACCGATATACACACTCGCCATAAAGGGGCAGCTGTAAATGAAGATGTCGCAGCCGGCATCTCAAAGCGGGATTTCTATTTGTCCATTGCTAATTTGTCCATCGCTTTTATCGCTTTGCTGGTCGGCGGAGCAGCAGGCTTGTTGCAGGGATTTGTCCGCAGCGGATTTTTGGAACTGCCTTCCTGGATCAGCTATTATGCACTTTTAACGGCTCACGGAGTCCTATTGGTTTTGGTATTAAGTTCTTTCTTCAGTATCGGGTACTTGTACGCAGGAACTTCGCGTGTACTGGGCGGTCTCGCCGATAAGACACTTGCTTTCGGTTGGGCCGGATTTGCACTAATGACTGCTGGGACAATCATCGCCGCCTTTTTCATCTTGGCTGGCGACGCTAACGTTCTTTACACATTCTATACACCGATGCAGGCACATCCATGGTTTTACATCGGACTGGCTCTTCTGGTCGTTGGAATCCTGTTGAATTGCATAGGGATGTTCATCACCTACCAGAGTTGGAGAAAACGAAATCCAGGCGTGCTGACTCCACTATTTGCCTTCTTCTCGAATGCTGTTTTTGTTCTGTGGGTTTTCGCTTCACTCTTTATCGCTGTATTCGTCGTCGGAATGGTCATTCCTTGGGCATTCGGATGGGTGCCGACCATCGATCCAATGATGGGGCGTACTTTGTTTTGGGCGTTCGGCCATACACTCGTCAACATTTGGATGCTGACATCTATTTCTGCCTGGTATGTCTCTATGCCGAAAATCATTGGCGGAAAAGTGTTCAGTGATTCATTGGCACGTGTCGCAGTCGTCATTCTCGTGGTTGCCAATGTACCTGGTGGGTTCCACCACCAGATCCTCGACCCGGGACTGTCGGTTGAATTGAAATTCTTGCATGTCATCCAAACGTTTATGATTATCTTCCCTTCCCTTATGACAGCTTTTGCAATGCTCGCAACCATGGAGCGTTCCGGAAGGGCAAAAGGCGTGACGAGTTTATTAGGATGGTGGAAAATTTTGCCTTGGTCCGATGCACGCTTTTTCGCTTTGATCGTCGCGATGCTTGCGTATATTCCCGCTGGGCTCGGTGGCATCATCAATGCCAGCAACCAGGTCAACCAAGTGGTCCACAACTCGATTTGGGTCACCGGCCACTTGCATTTGACTGTCGGCACGACGGTCATGCTGACTTTTTTCGGCATATCCTATTGGTTGATTCCATATCTGTCCGGAAGAAAACTGACGCAGAACCTTAATCGACTGGGCATCGCCCAAACCATCATTTGGGCTTTCGGCATGTTGCTTATGTCGGGTGCCATGCATGCCAATGGCTTACTTGGCAGCCCGCGCCGAACTGCGAATACAACGTATAACGGGCACAGTGCCGCTTCTGACTGGGCGCTTTATGAAATGTTCATGGCCATGGGTGGTGTTATCCTGTTCGTGGGCATTCTGCTGTTGGTCTATATCTGGATTCAATTGGCATTTTTTGCACCAAAAGGTGATACTGATTTTCCGATCGGCGAGGATTACAATCCGAAAGACGCTTCGCCTTTATTCATGGACCGCTGGTCGATATGGGTGGTGCTTGCCACACTTTCAATCGCCATTGCCTATGTGATTCCATTGCTGGACTTCGCTTCAGGCCACAGTCCGGGTTCACCGCCATTTTTGATGCCTTGATCCATGCACTAATTTACGATATCCAAAAGAGGAAGAACCCAAACGGGCTCTTCCTCTTTTGCTGTTTCTTTTATCATCAATCTGGCATCCAGCAGTCCCTGTTATCAAAGTACAAATTTCCTCATCTAGCCATCCTGTCGAAACCTGACGGAGAACAGGGTCCCTTCGTCGCTTGTGTTAACATCAATTTGCGCGTTATGGCGTGCGGCGATGGCATAGGTTACCCCAAGGCCCAATCCGGTTCCATTGTCTTTTGTGGTATAGAAAGGTGTGCCGATTTTTTTCAATACGTTCTTGTCTATTCCTCCGCCTTGATCCCGGATCTCCAGAACAGGTGTGTTTTCATTTTCCATATACGTTCGGATTGTCAGCAACTTGCCCGGCTCCATGGCTTCTAAGCCATTGCGGCACAAGTTAATGAGCAATTGGCGGATTTCATCCCGGTTCAGCAACATTTCAGGAATCGGCTGTGTATGGAATTCGATCGCCTTATTTTGATTGAAAGTATCGATTTCCAAAAGCGGCGCAATGTCATAGATAATGGCATTCAGATTCTGCATTTTCATATCCGAAGAACGCGTATTGCCGATGGATAGAAACTCAGAAATAATCGAGTTGGCGCGATCGAGTTCATCAATCATCAAATCAAAGTACGTATTGTATTTCTCTAATCCTTGCTCACCTGTCAGTAATTGCAGGAATCCCCGGACGGTGGTCATCGGATTTCGGATTTCGTGGCTGATTCCGGCTGCCATCTGGCCGATCAGCTCGAGGTTCGACAAACGCTGCAATTCCATTTCATATTTCTTCTTCTCGGTGGTATTTTTGCACAGGCAGCAAATGCCGTCATCAAAGGGATAGGCAACCACTTCAAAACAGCAGCCATTTGCTGAAGACACTTCAAACTGGACAGGGACTCTCTCGACCATTGCCCGATGGAGTTCCTCGTGCAGAACCGGATTGAGTGTATCGGGGTAAACTGTCCAAATGCTTTCCCCGAGTACATTTTTAAAAGTTTTTCCTTTAGGCAGGTATTGATGTTCATTGATGTAAATGAACTCCCATTCCTTGTTGAGTGCAAAAAATCCATCCGTGATGCTTCCAATAAGACTCGTTACTTTGTCGTTGGCAGTCGCCAACTGATTGGTCCGCCTCGCCACACGCAGCTCCAGCTGGTCCATATACGTTAGATTCGAATAAGTCAGCGCTGTAGCATCAACAATGGAATGCGCTAAATGGACCTGTGATTTTTCATCGGCTTGCAGCGTCTCCATCAGGCAAGCAATGGCGATAAATCCGAAGACCTCTCCTTTGGAAATCATCGGAATCAACAGCAGCCTGCATCTGTCCTCACTTGGGATAAATTTGACTGTCCGGTTGACCATGACTTCATGAATCACATGGTCCGTCTGTTGGTTGGTTTGAATATCTTCAAGCGCTCTTTTCCATTCATCTTCAGACCACTCGGAATCTTTGCCCATTTTCTTGAAACTGAGGTTTCCTTCTTGTTCTGGGTCGCGAAGAAAAGCTGCGACATTATTGCAATCTACCGTCTTGCCCAAATAATGAAAACACGTATCCAAGGTTTCCGGAATGGTTGAACACATGGATAGTTCCCGGTTTGCATCAAGCAACAGCTGCTTCTCCGCAATCAAGTACTCCTTCTGTTTCAAGTTGTTGGCATTCTGAATAGCGACAGCCGCCATATTGACGTACGCTTCAATGCTTTGGATCTCAATTTCCGTCAAATTCATCCGCTTTCCGCAATCAAACAAAAAAATCAGCCCGTATAAATGCTGTTCATAAATAATTGGCAGCCCTAGCAGTGATTTGATATTAAACGCAGCCACCGACCTTGGATCCGGACGCGAATCAATGGAGGTATCCGGAATATAAATCGTTTGTTTAGTTTCCATGACTTGTCTAGCAAATGCATCTGCTTCAAAATCGATCAGTTGTGCAGTGATCATCTCGTTATTGATGAAGTCGGGTTTACCAGCCACCCCTCTGTATACTCCATCTTCACCCGGCAAATAAATTCCGACAGAATCGCATTGGACGATTTCTTCAGATATTGCTGTAGTGACATGCTGCAGCATGTCGTTCAATTCCAGCTTGGTATTGATGATTTTCGTCAATTCAGCCAGCCTCGAATATCTTGTTTGTTCTTTTAACATGGCTATTCGCTCCGCTCTTGATCATCGGGAAACGGGGTTGCAGCTTCCCGATGCAACTCCCTCTATTCCGTCAAGACATTATGTCAGTAGCTTACCATAAATGATTTCTCGCGGCTAAATAATTTCTGCTGAACTTGCGGTTAGTCGCAATTCTGTTAAGCTGACTGCCGTTAGACAGGCAGAATGATGCCTGCAAATCCACCGATCAACACTTCTTTAGAAAATTGGTTTTTGCAGCTGAAGGAAGCTTCTATCGCCGTCCGCCTGTTTTCCAGTCGATCGTAGCGATCGATTTTCACGTCACAACGAATGGTATCTGTAGAAAAAACGGGACGCAGAAATTCAAAGTTCATGGTGCGTGCCAGTACATCGTTATCTCCACCCACTTTTGTCGGCAACGTGGCTGTCAATAGACCTTGCACAACCAGCCTGCCTTCTTCGTCGGGCGTCAGGTGATGATTTCCGTAGTCCCCAGAAACCTTAGTGAATAATTCTATGTCTTCTTTCGTAAATGTCCGTTCGAATGTAATGATATCTCCGACAGATAGTGACAAAGCATTTCCTCCTTTTTAGCAGCCTGTTTCATAAAGATGACCTTAATTGTTTTTTCACCCGCTCTTACTCGGCAACTTTTTTGTAGTTGAATACTTGCTTTCCTTCAAATAGGCTGTGTTCTTCTATTATAAACATAAAGAATCGATTCATCTGAAAAATTCATCGTATATTTTTTCGCTGATTATGTTCCAATCAAACTTTCTGCAAAACAGTTAATCTTTCCTTGCACCCAAAAGGACATATGTCCTTTTTTTTGATATCGTAAACTATAGCCAAAGAAAGGGTGTGAAGCGCTTGAAAGGAATCTTTTTTGCATTAGCGGGTGGGTTCTTCCTGACCTTCCAAAGCGTCGCCAACGCCACAATCAGCGACAGCATCGGTACTTGGCAAGCTGCCACGATGACGCAGTTCACCGGCTTTGTGCTGGCAATATTGATTGTCATTGTGCTGCGTGACCGATCTTACTGGAACTTGAAAAACGTGCCGCTTCTTTACGCTTCCGGCGGGCTGCTGGCCGCCATCGTGCTCTACACCAACATGACTGCTGTCCACAGAATGGGCGTGACGCTTACCATCGGCATTTTCCTGATTGCCCAATTGCTAACAGCCGTATTGGTTGACGCCAAAGGCTGGTTTGACATGGTCAAACAACGGATCGGTGTAACGCAGATTGCCGGGCTGCTGCTGATGATCGTGGGAGTTGTCGTTCTTAAATGGTGAAAAATCGAGAACAAACCATCCATGATTACCTCAATCAATACGGAATAGCATCCGTGTTCCCGGAACGTGTCCAGCGGTCAATGCAGCTGGAAAACTTGGCACTAGGAGATTGCTTATTGTCTCAAGGCGACATTTCACAGTCACTGTATTTGCTGGTGGAAGGAAAACTGAAGATTTCCATGCTGTCTCCTGAAGGGAAGCGCCTGATTCTGGCTTTTAAAACGCCTTTCGATCTGATTGGTGACATTGAATACATTCAGCAATGCCCGTTAATCAATACAGTGGAAGTTGTCACGGATTCACGGGTCATCCGGATTCCCTATGAGGTTTTACGTAAAGAAATGGAGAATCATGTTCCTTGGCTTCAATTCCTTCTGGGGACCATCACACAGAAGTTCAAAATGAAATCGCAGGCAATGAATTTCAATCTGTTTTATCCTGTAGACGTGCGTTTGGCGAGCTACTTATTGTCGATGACGCCAAAGCAGCCACAACTCGACTCCGCGTCGCTTATCGATATAGCCGATTTGATCGGTACCAGTTACCGCCATTTGAACCGCGTCTTGCAGCAATTCGAAAAAGCCGGATGGATCACGAAGAAGCGCGGGAAAATCACTGTCCTTGACCGCTCTTCCCTGCTCGCCGAGGCGGGTCAAAATATTTACGAATAGGAGATATGTATATGGCTATCGGCATATTACTGGCATTGCTTGGCGGGGCATTTGTCTGCCTTCAAAATACATTCAACGCCAACGTCAAAAAACAGGTCAGCGTCTGGTCTACTACAGCCCTTGTCCTGCTCCTCGGATTTGTGGCTTCACTCGCCGCCGGCCTCGCTTTTGAAGGCAGTAGCCTGTTCGAATTCCAGGCACAGCCCTGGTTCTGGTTCAGTGGCATTCTCGGTGTCGGCGTTGTCGCTTGTGTAACACAAGGCGTCCAGCTTCTCGGACCCAGCCGCGCCATTTCCCTGATTATGGTGTCGCAGATTTTCTTCGGCCTCATGTGGGACACACTCGGCTGGTTCGGCCTGGAAAAAGTGCCTTTCACCTGGCAGTCTTTGCTCGGTGTCCTGCTGATTAGCGGAGGTGTCCTGTTGTTTCAGCTTGGACCGAACCTTGAACAGCGCTATGCCTTAAAACGAAAATCCGTTCGCACAGACAGTTCTGTAAAAGGGTGAAATGCCTAATTATCTACGTTTTATTAATAAACCACATCAAAAAGGAAGAGCCGTTGTTGCAGCTCTTCCTTTTTGTATGCAATTCAATAATAGATCATTTCATATATCGGTATTCGCGCAGGCTGTTCAAATTGAAGATTTCCTGCAATAAGCCTTCACCGATATTCGTTTCTCGTACTTTTTTGCGTTCCAGCTCTTCATCGACGAGGCGTTTCGCCGACAAGACATCGGTCCCTTTTTGCAGGACTTCTTCTTTCGAATTGAAGAGCTGATGCGCGACCAGCTGCATGCCATATGAATTGTACAACAGCGTATAGCCTGCGATTCCGGTGGTCGATTGATAGGCTTTAGAGAATCCGCCGTCGATGACCAGCATCTTGCCGTTCGCTTTTATTGGATTTTCGCCGTCGCGTTCCTTGACTGGCGTATGGCCATTGATGATGCGCCCGTGGTCCGGATTCAAATCAAACTCCTCCAGCATTTTACGGCACATGTCCTCATCTTCACGCAAATAATAATACGGATTTTTCCGTTCCTTATGCGTGTCTTTGTCTTTGATGAAATAACGCTCGAACGTCGTCATTTCCCTTTTGCCGAAAAGCGAGGAATATTCGCCAGTCCATAAATACCAGACCATATCGGTCGCGAAATCGTCGGTTTCTTCAGGATGGGCAAATGAATGGCGAAGATAATCTTCAAACAGATCCAGCAGATCACGGCCGGCATAACTTTTCCCATCGATTTCCATCTTCTCCATATTGCCTTCTTCATCCAGCGGAATGCAGCCATGAATCAGCAGATTGCCATTGTACTTCAAATAAAGGCTGCCTTTTTTCATGAGGAAATTCATATGTCTTGCCAGTTTTTCAGAATGCTGTAGTGAGAACAGCAATTTATCGATGACCTGCTCTTCTTCTTCCAGCAATTCATCCGGCTTTTCCGGATTGACAGTAGCGAAACAACCGTTTTCCAGTGGATAGGTTTTCCCGTGGATAGTGGCTTCATTTTTATCATAATCCACTTTTTCAAGCAGGAGGCGATCTTCCATAGCAAAACATGGGCGTCTCTTGATGATTGGGCTTTCCAGCTTGAACTGGATAATGGAAATGGCCTGGTGGATTTTGGTGATTTGCAGCTGTTCCTGCTCGGTCATGGTTTCCCCTGAAATTCTTTTCGGGTGGAACGCTGGATTGTCCTCATAGTATTTTTCGGCCAGGTTCAGCAACGGCCGCAGATTGATGCCGTAAACGTCTTCAATGATGTCCAGATTGTTGTAACGTGCACAAATGCGGATGATGTTCGCAAGACACACTTTCGATCCTGCAAAAGCCCCGATCCAAAGAACATCGTGATTTCCCCATTGAATATCGACGGAATGGTAGTCGATCAGCGTGTCCACGATTTTATGCGGATCCGGCCCCCGGTCATAAATGTCGCCCACCACATGCAGATGATCCACAACCAATCGCTGTGTTGTATAAGCAAGCCCGATAATCAGCTTATCGGCTTGGCCAAGCGCAATGATCTGCTCAACCATTTTGGCGTAATACTCTTTTTTGTTTTTGAATTCATCGGTTTTGTACAACAGCTCTTCAATGATATAGACAAATTGCTTCGGCAAGGCTTTGCGAAGCTTTGAGCGCGTGTATTTGGATGACGCATACGAAACAAGTTTCAGCATCCGCTCAATAACTTCTATGTACCATTCCTGCAATTCCTTTTTGCTGGTGAAATTGCTTTTGATCAATTGCAGCTTTTCTTCAGGGTAATAGACCAATGTCGCAAATTCATTGAGCTCTTTTTCACTCAGTTCCTCTTTAAATAAGTCCTTGATTTTCACTTTGACATTGCCGGAACCATTTCGCAATACGTGCTGAAATGCCTGAAACTCCCCGTGTAAATCGCTTACAAAATGCTCCGTCCCTTTCGGCAGATCCAGGATGGACTCCAGGTTGATGATTTCAGTTGCCACTTTCTCTTCACTATCGTATTTTTGCGCCAACAGATCCAAGTATTTTAAATTCAACATGGTGCATCTCCCTTCACAACTTGCTCGTAATTTTCTGTCGATTAAATCCAAATAGATTATGGCTTAAACACCGGTATCCAACTCTAATGTTATCCTTATAAAAAACAGTTTACTTACACTTTAAATAATGGTCTTATTTGGATAGAAGGTAAATTAACCAGCTTCTTTTACTGATAAATGAGAATGGAAGCGAACTTTTGTCAATAAGACCTCCAATAACCAGATAACAGGAAAAATTAGGCTTCCTTATGATTCAGTTTACCGCAGAACCCTTATAAGCTCTAGTGGAAAAAAGTAGGATTAGAAGAACAAATTGAAAATGGTGTTGAAAAGCGATACACCAAATGAAATAGGAATGGTAAGTTGATGGAGTTCTCAGTAATTGTCAATACCACGGCGTTTCCACAGTAGGAAGAGTTTTAGCAACCGCGTTGAACCTGGCAGATGAATCTGGCGTGGTTTTCCCTGACTGCCCGTACGATTCTGAACACCCTTTGCTGAACGGTAAACAAGAAATCTCTTCCTTGCCCAACCTTAAAGTCGGACGTTGGCCGAATATAGGCCCCTCCAGTTATACTATACTGCTCATTCGTTACATCATGGCTATTTCCTTTATTCGTCTCTTTTTCGGAAATTCCTTCCAGAAATAAAAAGCAGCAGAAAAGGATTTCCTTTTTCCGCTGCTCATTTCATGCCTCGTCATTCAATTTTCCAGCCGTTATTCAATCAGCCGGTATGCACAGTTTTCGATATGGTCATGGACCATGCCGATCGCCTGCATAAATGAATATGCAGTAACGGGACCGACAAACTTGAAGCCGCGCTTTTTCAATTCTTTACTCAGTTGAACGGACAAAGGCGATTGTGCTGGAATCTGTGCATCACTCGACCAATTGTTGTGGATCGGCTTGCCGTCGGTAAAGCTCCATAGAAAATCAGCAAACCTTCCCCATTCTTTTTGGATATCCAATATCGCCCGTGCATTGCTGCGGACAGACTGAATTTTAGCGATGTGTTTGACGATCGCATAGTTCTCTTTAATGGACACCAAATCCTCATCTGAAAGTTCCGCACAATAGGAAAGGTCAAAATGGTGGAACGCTTCCTGATAAGCTGTCCGCTTTTTCAGCACAATATTCCAGGATAAGCCTGCTTGTGCGCCTTCAAGTGTCAGCATTTCGAAAATGTAGCGGTCATCAAAGCTCGGCCTGCACCATTCTTCGTCATGATAAGCCTGCATAAGTGCATTGCTTTGCGCCCACAAACAGCGGTTTTCCATATACGCCACCCCATTTCTTAAGTTCTTTCTACTATACCATTTTAATCCTGAAACGATAAAAGGGTGTTCAGCCTAGGCTGAACACCCTTTTTACCGGATTCGCGGGTACTTGGCGCAATCCTTAAATCAATAAATTGAATAGCATCGAATCGTTGTTAAGGTCTTTATAAGGGAAGCCGTTTTCCGCCATGCGTTGAACAAGCGGCTCGTAGTCTTCACGGCATTTCAGTTCGATTCCGACCAGCACCGGCCCTTCTTCGCGGTTTGTCCGTTTCGTGTATTCGAAATGCGTAATGTCATCCGTCTCGCCCAGGACCTGTTCCATGAATTTACGGAGCGCTCCTGCACGCTGAGGGAAAGTGACGATGAAATAATGCTTCAAGCCTTCATAAATCAAGGATTTCTCTTTGATTTCCTGCATGCGCTCGATGTCATTATTGCCGCCGCTGATCACACACACCACATTCTTGCCTTTGATGTCGTCTTTATAAAAATCAAGCGCGGCGACAGATAAAGCTCCTGCCGGCTCCGCGACGATGGCATTTTCATTATACAGCTGCAAAATCGTCGTACAGACCTTGCCTTCGGGAACCAAAGCGATATCGTCCAAAACATCCGTGCAGATCGCCATAGAGAGATCGCCTACCTGTTTAACCGCAGCACCGTCCACAAATGTATCAATGGTATCCAGGCGCGTCACTTGCCCATTGGCAAGTGAGGTTTTCATGCCGGCAGCACCTTGAGGTTCCACGCCAACCAATTTCGTCGAAGGGCTGATTCCCTTCAAATAGGAACCCACTCCGGACGCCAATCCGCCTCCACCGATCGCACAGAACATATAATCCACCGGTTCTTGCATATCGTTCAGCACCTCGACCGCGACCGTTCCTTGGCCCGCAATGATGCGGCTGTCGTTGAACGGATGAACAAAGACTTTTTCTTCCACTGTGCAATAATCCATTGCCGCAGTGAATGAATCATCAAAAGTATCGCCGATCAAAACAACCGATACCTTATCTCCACCAAAGCGTTCCACTTGCGACACTTTTTGGCGAGGTGTCGTCAGGGGCATGAAGATTTTGCCTTCAATGCCAAGCGCAAAGCAGGAGTAGGCGACGCCTTGCGCGTGATTGCCCGCACTGGCACAGACCACTCCTTTGGCACGGTCTGCGGGGCTCAGGCTGCGGATGAAGTTATAAGCGCCGCGCAATTTAAAAGACCGCACCACTTGCAGATCTTCGCGCTTTAAATACACATTGCAGTCATAGCGTGCAGATAACAGTTCGTTTTTCTGCAACGGCGTCTTGATGACGACATCTTTGAGCGCTTGGTTGGCTACCATAATTTCTTCCACGGATACTCTGGCTAATGTAAGTTCTCTGTCGAGCTCTTTGATGTTGCTCTTAGTCATAGATGTCACCTTCTTATTTTTATTTATCTCACTACTCTAACACATCACAACGTCATAATGTCTAGAAGATTGCGACAATTTGTTGAAAAGTTTTTCATGACTGCTTGCTATGAAATTTACACCTTCTTTCAACAAAATTCAGGCCTCACTCTAGTTCCCTATATTCATCGATATTCACTTCTCTACCCATTTGTTCCCCATTGCTTTTTTAAGGACTTCACATGAATAACGAACCATTTCCCCGCCTTGTCGAATGAATGAATAAAACCCACTCCTGCATTCAAAGGAGTGGGTTAATTTGTTTATTCTTTTTTTTCAATCCGGTAAGCAGCAACTACTTTGCCGTCTGTCGCTTCATCAGCAATGAATGATCCGTTTGAATAACGGTCCACATTTTTTAGTGAATTGGCAACCAATGGAATTCGTATTCCTTTAGCTGTTTCAAGCAGAATCTCTTCTTTTCCGGTTGCCCCAATAACGGCGACGACGCGATGAGGATTTGATTTCAATTCGCGCAGCATCACTACGCCTCGTTTCGCGCGGCTGCCACTTTCGAATTCCTGAAGCTTCATTTTCTTAGCTGCTCCCCGTTGGGTCACCAGCACAAGTTCCTGTTTCACTTCCGGGTCAATCATCACTGCAGAAACAACTTCATCGCCGTCCTTCAGGTTGACGCCTTTGACTCCGGCGGTGCGAAGTCCAGTAAGCGGCACTTCATCCATCGGGAAACGAACACCATATGCTTGGTTGGTTCCGATGAACAGTTCCGTCTCTTTTGTCACCAATCCAGCGAATATCATGACATCGCCAGATTTCAAGTTCATGGTTTTAATGGCACGCGAATACCGCTGGATCTGATAGTCTTTTAAAGCTGAACGTTTAACCTGGCCGAATTTCGATACGGTCAGGATACTGGCATCCGCATCAAAGTTCTCAAATGGGCAGACGGCAAGGATCGATTCATTCGCATCTAATTGGACGATGCTTGATAAATGCTGGCCGAGGTCTTTCCATTTGATGTCCGGTAATTCGTTGATCGGCTGGTAAACGAAATTCCCGGCTGTAGTGAAAATCAGAATCGTATGCTGAGTGTTCAAATTGCCTTCGAACAACAAATAATCCGATTCCTTCATCGCAAAATCTTTGCCGTTGGAAGCCGCATGCGAACGGGTGCTGGTCCGCTTGACATAGCCTTCCTTCGTAACCGTCACGACCACTTCTTCACTCGGAATCATGATTTCGCGTGTAATGGTGATTTCTTCAATTTTGTCTTCAATGACTGAACGACGCGGTTCCGCAAACTTCTTGCGGATCGTTGCCAATTCTTTTTTGATGACGTTTTTCAACTTGGTTGCACTGGTCAGGATGCCGGTCAACTCAGCGATGAGTTTTTTCAGATCCTGCTCTTCTTTTTGAAGATCAGTGATATCCGTATTGGTGAGACGGTATAATTGCAGCGACACAATCGCTTCTGATTGAGCTTCCGAGAAATCATACGATGTAATCAAGTTGTTTTTAGCATCCCGTTTGTCTTTTGAAGAACGAATGGTTTTGATCACTTTATCCAGAATCGACAAAGCTTTCATCAAGCCTTCCACAATATGCATGCGGTCGCTTGCTTTTTGGAGATCAAATTCCGAGCGCTTGGTGATGACTTCTTTTTGGTGTTCAATATAGGCATCAAGCATCGTTTGCAGGGTCATCATCGTTGGCCGGCGATTATGGATCGCCACCATGTTGAAATTGTAGCTGACCTGCAAATCAGTATTTTTGTATAAATAATTAAGGATGCCAATAGCCTGAACATCTTTTTTCAGTTCAATGACAATACGCAGGCCGGTTCTGTCGGATTCATCGCGTACTTCAGAAATCCCTTCGAGTTTGCGGTCAAAGCGGTGATCATCGATTTTCTTGATCATGCTGGCTTTATTGACTTCAAACGGAATTTCCGTAATGACGATTTGTTCTTTTCCGCCTTTTAATGGTTCAATTTCCGCTTTTGAGCGGACAATGATCTTGCCTTTACCGGTTTCGTAAGCTTTACGGATGCCGTCCACCCCTTGGATGATGCCCCCTGTCGGGAAATCTGGTCCTTTGATGACGGTCATCAATTCAGCAACGGTTGCCTGTGGATTGTCCATGCGCATCAGTACCGCATCCAGCACTTCGTGAAGGGCGTGAGGTGGGATATCAGTCGCATAACCGGCAGAAATACCAGTTGATCCATTGACTAAAAGGTTCGGAAAACGTGCTGGCAGAACGGTCGGCTCCATATCCGAATCATCAAAGTTCGGAATGAAGTCAACGGTGCGTTTGTCGATGTCCCGCAGCAATTCAGATGAAATCGCAGACAGGCGTGCTTCTGTATAACGCATTGCAGCCGGCGAATCGCCGTCCATCGACCCGTTGTTACCGTGCATTTCAACGAGCATGTGGCGGATCTTCCAGTCCTGGCTTAAGCGAACCATCGCTTCATAAACCGAACTGTCACCATGTGGATGGTAGTTACCGATAACGTTACCGACAGTTTTTGCTGATTTCCGGAACGCTTTATCATTGGTATTGCCTTCGTGGTACATCGCATATAAAATCCGGCGCTGAACGGGTTTTAAGCCGTCACGGGCATCCGGCAGTGCACGGTCCTGGATGATGTATTTGCTGTAACGGCCAAACCGATCACCGATTACTTCTTCCAGTGGCAAATCTTGAAATCGTTCGGTTTGTGTCATACAAGTTCCTCCTCAGCGTGAATCAAATCATTTTCAAGAATATTGCTGTCTTCTTCCAGTCCGAAGTCGACATTGTTTTCAATCCAGCGGCGTCTCGGCTCGACTTTGTCACCCATTAACGTCGTGATGCCGCGTTCTGCACGGGCACTGTCTTCAATGGTTACGCGGATCAGTGTCCGTGTTTCCGGGTTCATGGTCGTTTCCCACAATTGGTCTGCGTTCATCTCACCCAGACCTTTATAACGCTGCAGCATATAGCCTTTTCCGACTTTTTTGATGGATTCATCAAGATCGGCTTCTGTCCATGCATAGTCGATCACTTCTTTTTTGCCGATGCCTTTGGAGACTTTGTACAGTGGCGGCAACGCGATGAAGACTTTGCCTGCTTCAATCAAAGGCTTCATGTAGCGGAAGAAGAACGTCAGCAGCAGCACTTGGATGTGCGCACCATCCGTATCGGCATCCGTCATGATGATGACTTTGTTATAAGCAATGTCGTCGATTGAAAAATCCGAAGATACCCCGCCGCCGATGGCATGGATAATGGTCGAGATTTCTTCGTTCTTCATGATTTCCTCAAGTTTTGCTTTTTCAGTGTTGACGACTTTCCCGCGCAGCGGCAAAATCGCTTGGAATGTCCGATCGCGCCCCTGTTTTGCAGAGCCGCCGGCCGAATCTCCCTCCACCAGGTACAATTCATTTTTTGCAGCATTTCGGGATTGGGCAGGCGTCAATTTACCGGATAGCAAAGCATCCGATTTTTTTCGTTTCTTGCCGTTTCGTGCGTCTTCCCGTGCTTTTCTAGCGGCCAGGCGAGCCTGTGATGCCCGAATCGCTTTGCGTACCAGAGATGCGCTGAGATCGGCGTTTTCTTCCAGGAAATACATTAATTTTTGGGACACGACCGAATCGACGATGCTCCGTGCTTCGCTCGTACCCAGCTTGCTTTTCGTCTGTCCTTCAAATTGCAGCATCCCTTCGGGAATGCGGACAGAAACAATAGCTGCCAACCCTTCGCGGATATCCGAGCCTTCCAGGTTCTTATCTTTATCTTTCAAGAGATTTATTTTTCTTGCGTAATCATTGAAGACTCGGGTCATCGCTGCTTTTGCGCCGGTTTCATGTGTACCGCCGTCACGAGTACGGACGTTATTGACGAATGACAAAATCGTCTCGGAATAGCCATCGTTGAATTGGAAAGAAAACTCGATTTCCATCTCATCCTGCTGCCCCTCGATATAAGCCACTGGATGCAGCACATCTTTTTCTTCGTTCAAATAAGAGACGAATGCTTCAATACCGGTTTCGTAATGGAAAACATCCTTGGCTTCTGTCCGTTGATCGAACAACTCGATCTTCAGTCCTTTCAGCAAGAAAGCCGATTCGCGAAGACGTTCTGACAATGTTTCATAATTGTATTTGCTTACGGAAAAAATGGCGTCATCCGGCAAAAAGTGAATGACTGTACCGGTTTCTTTCGTTGAACCGATTTCTTCCAATGTGGTGACCGGTTTGCCGCCATTTTCAAAACGCTGGCGGTATTTTTTGCCGTCGCGGTAAATAGTGACTTCCAAAAACTTGGACAGTGCATTGACCACTGACGCACCAACTCCGTGCAGGCCTCCACTTGTTTTATAGCCGCCTTGTCCGAATTTCCCTCCAGCATGCAAAACCGTCAAAATCACTTCTGGCGTGGGTTTGCCGCTGCGGTGCATTCCTGTAGGCATGCCGCGCCCATAATCCCGCACACTGATGCTATTGTCTTCATGGATCGTAACGGTGATTCTGTCTCCGTAGCCTGCAAGCGCTTCATCAACTGAGTTATCAACAATTTCATAGACTAAATGGTGAAGTCCGCGTGTGTCCGTTGAACCGATATACATCCCCGGCCGTTTTCTGACGGCATCTAAGCCCTCGAGTACTTGGATCGCTTCTTCGTTGTATGCCGTGCTTTGAATTTTAGCCATCTAATTCCCTCCAACAAACATCTGTTCGTATAATTCTCTCTCTTAATCGTATTCTATTCTATGGCCATCTGTCAAACTTCATAGAAAAAGAGCGCTGGGCGCTCTTAGCGGTAATGCCTTATTTCAGAATGGCGTGTTCCACTTTGATGCAGCGGTCCATGATGACCGTATAGCCTGCATCAGCCAATCGATTAAATACATTCTCATCCACTACATTCAATTGTGTCCAAAAAACTGGACAATCGATTTTCATAAATTCATCAGCGATATCTTCCAAAAACTCACTGCGCCGGAAAACGTTGACGATATCCACTTTTTCTGGAATATCACTCAAAGAAGCGTAACTTTTTTCGCCCAGTACGGAATCTGTCTGCGGATTAACTGGGATAATGCGGTAACCGGCCCGTTGCATAGCTTCCGAAACCATATAGGATGTTCGGCTCGGATTAGGGCTGAGCCCGATTACAGCGATGGTTTTCGCATTGTCGAGTACGTTTTTGATTTCTTCACGGCTAGGATTGTTCAAGATGATCACCTGTCCTTTTTATTCTATCATACACGATTTCGTCTTGCCTGTTGAATAATCTGCCATCTATTGTTCAAAGATCTTCAGTCATGGTAAACTGATACTACAAAATAAGGTTGTTTTAAAGGAGTTTATCATGAGTACATTGCTTCCTATTCTATTAGCTTACCTGCTCGGCTCAATTCCATCTGCTCTGTGGATCGGAAAGTTATTCTACAATACCGATATTCGCACAAAAGGAAGCGGCAACCTGGGCGCCACCAACACATTCCGAACTCTCGGCAAAAAAGCAGGCATTGCCGTTACGCTGCTGGATATCCTGAAAGGGACCGCTGCTACATTGATTCCCCTGTACATTGCTACTGATATCCATCCATTGATATTCGGGGTTGTTGCAGTCATTGGCCATATCTATCCTGTATTCGCCAAATTTAAAGGCGGAAAAGCAGTTGCAACTTCAGGCGGCATTCTGTTGGGCTACCAATGGCCACTATTCATCATGGCAGTTGCAGTGCTATTGATTGCATTGAAAATCACCAAAATGGTATCTTTGTCTTCAATCATCTTGGCTGTGGTGTTCATCATCTACACCACCATCTATGGAGTGATCACCGGTGATTACTTGTTTATGGTCGTCATCTACATTTTAGCGATTTTCATCATTTTCCGCCACCGGGCTAATATTTCCAGAATCCGTGCGGGTACAGAACCAAAAATCAACTGGTAACATCTGCGAAAGGACGTGCCATATGCAAATCAAAATCAGTGACGACGCATTCAATTGGTTTAAGGAAGAAATGGAAGTGTCTCCCGGTGAGTCGGTCAGGTTTTTTGTCCGCTACGGAGGTGCAAGCAAGCTTCAGCCCGGATTTTCTTTGGGCGTCACTAAAGATCAGCCTCATGAAATGGCTGTTCAGGTGGAGGAAGACCAGGTCACCTACTTTATTGAACAAAGCGATGTCTGGTATTTTGATGGACATGATCTTCAGGTCACGGTTAATGATGACCTGCACGAACTTGATTATTCATACTCAAAACAGAACGCTTAAATGAATGAATAGTTGGTTTTTTTATACATTCTCATGCATAAAAGCTGCCGTTAACTGTCTTGATTTTGACAGTTAACGGCAGCTTTTTCGATGTATTCCGGATAAATTCAAGAGTGGTTTAGATGTTCAAGACCTGGGAATTGCAACAAAATTTATCAGTTGAATAATATTGCTACACGTATTCCCCCGAAAATCACGAGCCTTTTCGTCCGCACATCTTTCGGCAATTCGAGTAGAATAAAGAGTTTTTTTACCGATGAAATCTGTTTAATTGCTCCAGATAACCTTCAGTCTCCAAGATTTCCCGTTGCCGATCGCCGAAAAGATCGAAATGCGGGTAATCTCCCCGCAAATCCATCCACTCCCGTTTCAATCCGTATTTTTTGCCCCATTCCTCCAATTTGTCCATGTCGCAGCAACCCACTTTCGTCACGGTGCTGCAGCCGGGAAAACGCTCATCCACCCAGTAATGCGTCAAGAAAGCAATTCGGCCGTCCGTGACATCCTGTTTCCAGCGATTCAATTCGTCCCTTTTAATTCCGAACGCCATCGGCCACCTGCTTTTTGATTTCTTCGTATTTGGCGTGCCATTCGGGATAAATCTTTTTGATGGACACTGGTCGGAAGTTGTCTTTTTTGACCACGACATGTTCAGAGATTGCGGTAGCGGCGATCGTTCCATCTTCATGGAGAATTTCATAGCCATATTTGGTCCGCAACCGGCCATGCTCCTCGACCCACGTCCGGACAACAGCTTTCTGTCCATAGCGGAGTGCCGCCTTATACTGGATGGAGATGTCTGTTACGGGGGATAAATACCCGTCCTTTTCCATACCTGCATAGGTGAATCCCAGGTCTTCAATGAGCTTTGTACGGCCAATTTCCAGCCAAATGATGTAGTTGGCATGATAGACCACACCCATTTGATCGGTTTCTGCGTAACGGATTTCTATTTCTTTTTCACTTATGTACATGTCCATTTCACCTCTACATTAGTATACAAGAAATCTCGTTCTTTATGTAACAGAAAAGGCTGCCGGGGAATTCCCCGGCAGCCTTCACATGAATAAATCTTATACTTCTAGCAATTTGTTGCGCAGCACCATTTGCAGGATGCCGCCGTGGCGGAAGTAATCCACTTCGACTTCAGAATCGAAACGTGCCAATACTTTGAACTCAGTCACTTTACCGTCTTCAGCAGTAGCTGTAACAGTAAGGACGTCGCGAGGTTTCACGTCATCAGTCAAGTTGACGCTGATTGTTTCGCGGCCAGTCAAACCAAGAGAATCCGCGCTTTCGCCATTGACGAATTGCAATGGAAGAACACCCATCATCACAAGGTTTGAACGGTGAATACGCTCATAGCTTTCAGCGATAACTGTTTTGATGCCTAGAAGGAATGTACCTTTAGCAGCCCAGTCACGTGAAGAGCCCATGCCGTAATCTTTACCAGTCAAGACAACAAGTCCTGTGCCTTGCTCCTGGTACTTCATAGCAGCATCGTAGATCGCCATTGTTTCGCCCGTTGGCCAGTAAGTTGTGTAACCGCCAGTTGTGCCTGGAGCTACTTGGTTACGGATACGGATGTTAGCGAAAGTTCCGCGCATCATAACTTCGTGGTTACCGCGGCGAGATCCGTAAGAGTTGAAATTACGTGGCTCTACGCCGTTTTCACGAAGGTATAGGCCTGCTGGCGTATCTTTGCCGATGGCACCAGCTGGTGAAATGTGGTCAGTCGTGATAGAGTCTGCGAATTTCGCAACTACACGAAGGCCAGATAGTGCTTGGATCGGTGCCGGTTCTTTAGAAAGACCTTCAAAGAATGGCGGGTTTTGAATATAAGTTGATGTTGCATCGAACTCATACAATGAATCGTCGTTAGTTTCAATCGCATTCCATGCTTCGTTCTCGTTGAATACGTGCTCGTATTCTTTGCGGAACAATTCTGGAGTAACTGTGTCTTTAACGACTTGTTTGATTTCTTCAGTTGTAGGCCAGATATCTTTGAAGAAGACATCTTTTCCTTCTTTGTCTTTGCCGATCGGCTCAGATTCAAAGTCGATATCCACAGTTCCAGCAAGTGCATAAGCAACAACAAGCATTGGAGATGCCAAGTAGTTAGCTTTAACAAGTGGGTGGATACGTCCTTCGAAGTTACGGTTACCTGACAATACAGATGATACCAATAGATCGTTGTCCAAGATCGCTTCTTCAATTTCAGGAAGCAATGGACCCGAGTTACCGATACATGTTGTACAGCCGTAGCCAACAAGGTTAAAGCCGATTTGGTTCATGTAGTCCAACAAACCAGAATCGTTCAAGTAACCTGTAACGACTTTAGATCCCGGCGCCAATGAAGTTTTCACGTAAGCAGGTGGAGTCAATCCTTTTTCTACTGCTTTTTTCGCTACTAATCCAGCACCAAGCATTACGTACGGGTTAGAAGTGTTTGTACAAGACGTGATTGCCGCAATCGCCAATGCACCCGTCTTCATTTCGGCAGTTTTGCCGTCTTTGAAGTTAACTGTTGCTGTTTTCGCAATTTCAGCTGCATCAAGTGCAAAACCGTGTGGTCCTTCTTCGCCTGTTACAGCTTTGTTGAACTCAGGTTTCATTTGAGACAAAGGAATCAAATCCTGTGGACGTTTTGGTCCAGCAAGGTTAGGTTCGATTTCAGAAAGATCGATTTCCACAAGGTCTGTGTAGATCGGATCTTCGTTGTCAACTGTGAAGAACATGCCGTTCTCCTGCAAATATTTTTTAGTGACAGCGATTTGGTCTGCATCACGTGCAGTCAAACGCATATAGTCAAGCGCTTCTTCGTCAACTGGGAAGAATCCGCAAGTTGCGCCGTATTCTGGAGCCATGTTGGCAATCGTTGCACGGTCAGCAAGTGGCAATGTTGTAACACCAGGGCCGAAGAACTCAACAAATTTACCTACAACACCTTTTTTACGCAAAGTTTGTGTAACTTTCAACGCCAAATCGGTTGCAGTAGCACCGTTTGGAAGTTCGCCAGTCATTTTAACTCCGATAACTTCAGGAATCGGGAAATATGAAGGCTGCCCAAGCATACCGGCTTCTGCTTCGATACCGCCTACGCCCCATCCAAGAACACCGATTCCGTTGATCATTGTCGTATGTGAATCTGTACCGACTAATGTATCAGGGAATGTTTCGAAAGTACCATCCGCATTTTCAACAGCATGGACAACGTTTGCAAGATACTCAAGGTTTACTTGGTGAACAATACCAGTTGCGGGTGGAACTGCACGGTAGTTGTCATAAGCTTTTTGAGCCCAGCTAAGGAATTGGTAACGCTCAGCGTTGCGGTCGAATTCAAGTTCCATGTTAATGCGTAGTGCATCTTGTGTTCCGTAGTTGTCAACCTGTACCGAGTGGTCAATAACCAGATCCACTGGAATTTCAGGGTTGATTTTGTTCGGGTCTCCACCCATTTCAGCCATAGCTGAACGAAGTGCAGCCAAATCAACGACTACTGGTACGCCTGTGAAATCCTGAAGGATAACGCGTGACGGCTTGAATGGAACTTCAGCTTCTTTGTTAGCGTCTTTGCCCCATTTTGCTAATTCTTCAACGTGCTCATCTTTGATTACGTACCCGTCGTGCTGACGCAATACGGATTCCAATAGAACTTTGATTGAATAAGGAAGGCGTGATACTTTAGCGATCCCTGCTTCTTCTAATGCTGCTAAACGATAATAGTTAAACGTTTTGCCATTTAGCTCAAAAGAAGTGCGGCTGTTGTGCAAACTGCTCTTTGCCATTTGTGTGTTCCTCCTTTAAATCTTCTGAAAAGGCTCGTGACAGCACTTTTCTCCTCTTCCATCATACCTAATGCTTGAGCATAAGTAAATTACATTAAAATTATACAATGTGATAAGTTTTTCGAATGACTTTCTTTCGACTCAATCGAGTTTGCTTAAGGTCTCTTGCAGTTGCTTGAAATGGCGCTTTTCGTGTAAGCCCACAAATGGAAACCACTGGACCAGAGGTACTTTCCCAAAGACCGGGTGCGGCATTGATTTTTGTTTCAGCTGTTCAGGCGTAGCCTGGCTGTACACTTCGTACAGGAAATTACGGGAAGCATTCAGGCGTTCTTTCATTTCTTCGAGTGTAACAAAGTCTTCGGTGGGCACTACGTGTTTCGGAGCATCCACTTTAAAAGAACGGCTGACAGTCAACGCAATCGGTTTTTTCACCGCTTTTTCACCAGTTTCTTTTTTCAGCTCACGGGATACGCCTTTGGCGACAGTTGTCTCCATTAATTGAAGATGATCCAAGATTTGAATAGGTGACCATTCTTCAGGTGTCGGTTTTCTGTTCAGCTTTTCATCAGGCATCCCTTCTACGGCCTGCAGAATCTGGTTCCTGATTTTGGCATTGTCTTCTTTGAACATATCAGTATGCACCTTCGTTTCCTCTAATTGCCTATCCTTATTAACATACCCTAAATCGAATGGTTTATATACATTTATGGCGATAGATTTTCTTTTCTCTTCTATAGAAAGAATAAAAATGAGATTGGTTTCTTCAAAATAGGAACGAAAGGGAAAATACGTTCTATTTACCTGTATTAATGGTATAATTTAAGGAAATCCCTTAGAAGAGGTGACGCTTTATGCCTTATGGTTACGAGAAATTCCGATTGGACAACGGCATCAGCCCCAACACGGTTGTCCATGAAGTCCAATTGATCCGCTCGCTCTTCGCTTTTCTTAGGCATACGTACAAAAGACCGGTGGAACCTCACGAAATCCGTCCTTCCGATATTCAGCAATTTCTGCAGGACCAGCACGCTGCCGGCATCAAAGACAGCACACTGAACCGAAAACTGATCTATATAAGAAGATGGTTCGATTATATGTGGCAGATCGGACGCATTCCCAACGATTTTATGCCCAAGTTCAAATTCAACAGAAAACTGGATTTGACCCCTTCCGATATTCACTTGGATTACGAAGACCTGCTGAAAAAGAAAGACGCGGTGCTCGAAGCCGATCACCTATCATTAAATGCTAAGATTTTATATATCCTTTACCTGCGCGGCCTCCGCCTGCGGGATATGGTGGCTATTGATATCGATAACTTTGATGACCGAGATGGTCAGCTGGCGTTGGCAGTCGAGAAAAAAGACGGCTATCAATGCCGCCTTGAATTCACAGACAAAGAAATCCCTGTTATGTTGGATGGAATTGAACGCGCCGTCTTTCGCGGTACGCCCTACCTGTTATCTTCGAAAGTGAAAAATGAATACACCATGTTCCAGATGGGTTCATTGTCCGATTACACCGAAGCCCTTTCCTCGTTTGTCGGCATGCCCATGAGGTCAGGTGATATTCGTTTTGCTTATGTATATTACCTTTACTCTGTGGAGCATAAGAATTTGGAAGAAATCCAGGAAATTTTAGGAGTTTCACTCGACTCCGCATCCCGAATCCTAAAAGATTCTTTGGTCCGCCTGAAAAGAGGCACCCATTAAAAAAGCCTATCCCATTGAAAACGGGATAGGCTTTTGCTTGTTTCGCTTCATGTCAAGAAACCGAAATCCAATGCAAAATTAAAAATAAGCAATGTATGAAGGACCACAAATATTAAAGCTTGTCTGTCAAGCTTCTCAACATTTTCGTATTGCATCAAGACCACCCCTTCCTTATGAATAGTCTGATTATACTGAATTCGACTGAAGATGGCAAGCATTGTTTCTTTCTCCTGCTTTTAGCTATAATCAAGAAAAAGGATTGGAGTGATTTTATGAAGAAAGCATTATTGGTTGTCGACTATACAATAGATTTTGTAGCAGATGATGGAGCCTTAACCTGCGGAAAGCCAGGACAGGCTATTGAAGAAGCGATTTGCAATCTGACAGAAGAATTTTTGACTGAAAAAGAGCTGGTGGTTATGCCGGTTGATCTTCATGAAAAAACCAACGCCTTTCATCCGGAAGCAGAACTCTTTCCTCCCCACAATATAAGAGGAACTGCCGGAAGAGAACTTTATGGCCGCCTAGCAGAAGTCTATAAAGCCAATGCCGACCGGATCATTTGGATGGACAAAACCAGATACAGTGCATTTGCCGGTACCAACCTGGAATTGCTGCTGCGGGAACGAAAAATTGAAGAAATCCATATCGTAGGCGTTTGTACAGATATCTGTGTACTGCATACTGCGGTCGATGCCTATAACAAAGGCTATAAAATATTCATTCATGAAAATGCTGTTGCAAGCTTTGATCAAGCTGGCCATGATTGGGCCCTGCGCCACTTCAGCACTACCTTGGACGCACACGTTTTATAACTTTTTTTCTCTTTTATGTTTCAAACGTCCTGATTCCGGTTATACCTAGAGTGTAGCACTTATTCATTACATTAAAAGGAGCTGGAAAAAATGGGTTTTATTTTATACCTTATTATGGGCGGTATCATCGGTTGGATCGCAGGAATGATTTTAGGTAAGGATGTTCCAGGCGGCATTATCGGTAACATCATCGCAGGTATCATAGGTGCCTGGTTAGGTGGATTGATTCTAGGAGATTTAGGTCCTGTCATTTGGGGCGTAGCTATTATCCCTGCATTAATCGGTGCTTTGATCTTTGTATTCGTTCTTAGCCTGATTATGGGATCTATGAGAAAAGGCCGTAGAGCCTAATAAAAAAAGAGTGGACATATGTCCACTCTTTTTTTGTCGTCAATTATAGTCTTCTTCGTAAAGATGATAATAATGAAGAACATCTGCTACGTATTCCTCACTATGGTTGTACTGGAAAATCGCTCTTTCCAAATCCCCATCTGCAGCTCCATTTAGGGACAGATAGTTTGCTGCACTATACAGTGCATCCGTTAAATTATAAGGATCTGCTATGCCGTCTCCATTGCCGTCAACTCCATAACCGCCATAATAAGCGATTACTTCGAGGTTGGTCTTGTCTTCTTCGCTGATCTCCCCTTGGCCTTTTCCAGAACAAGTCGGATGTCTCCATCCCACAAACGTACAAGGCATAAATTGCAGATGCCCTTCTGCCCCTACTGGAGACAGCAACGGATCCATTGTCGAAAATCTTGTTTCGATCCGGTGATGCGCAGCCAGCAACGTCCATGGAATGCCATATGCTTCAGCCGCATCTTTATAATGCGGAATATTTTCTTCTGGAAATTCCATCTCTATCAAGTGGCTTGGTGCTTCTTTGAGCGTAGTGAACACAGAAGCCGAATTGACCAGCATAAAAACAAGGATTCCGAGTGTCGCTAAGACAACGGCCCCTGGCACCAAAAGGATCAGGCAACCGATTTTCCGCTTCCATTTCATGGGTAGTTTCTTTTTTTTCATTTACACACACCTATTATCCCGTTTCAACAGACAACATAACTCCACTTTTCCAAGCAGAAATAGCTAGCTGCTAAAACCTGATTAAACACTGACAATCAATAGAGACGAGTCCCTAATGATTTAAGTTGCTTTTTATCCATATCTTTTAGTGTAACATAGCTTCCAGACTATATCGTTCCATACACCGGTGCTCTTTCAAAAGAACTCTTGTGTTTCTTTACTTTTCAGAATATTTCTGATAGACTAAACAAATATGTACAGGAGGTGAATATTATGTGGGAAGACTTTAAAAAATTCGCCTTAAAAGGAAATGTCCTTGACCTTGCAGTAGCAGTCGTTATCGGTGCCGCTTTCGGGAAAGTTGTTTCTTCTTTGGTGGAAGACATCATTATGCCGCTGGTCGGGATTTTGGTCGGCGGAATCAGCGTGGAGAATTGGAGCTACACCTTCAATGACGTAGTCTTGAATTACGGGCTATTTATCCAAGCCATCATCGATTTTTTTATTATTGCATTCTCCATCTTCATGGTGATCCGCGTCTTCACCAAACTGAAACGCAAAAAAGATGTACCTGCCGACGAAGAACCGGAAGTCCTGGACAAAACTCAGGAAATCCTTCTCGAAATCAGAGATCTTTTGGGCAAAGAAAAAACCGGTCTTTGACCGGTTTTTTACTTTCCTTCAATTAATCCGCGCAAGTCTTCTTTGATCTCTTCTACCGGCACATCTTCAAAACCGTCGTAATTATGGGCAACGGTTCCTTCTTGATCCACTAAATAAAAAGCGGTACCATGAATGACCTGATCGCTTTCAGGATCATTTTTGACAAAAGAACTGAAATTATCTTTCGCAAATTCAGCTATTTCGGGTTGTGTATACCCCGTCAACAGGTGCCATTTTGATTCATCAGGAACCGAATACTTCGCTAAATAATCTTGCATCGTCGCAGGTGTATCCACAGTCGGATCGACACTGAACGCTACTATTTTATAATCTTCAATTCCCTCAGCTTTCAACTCTTCCTGAATCCCGCTTAAATTGAAAGTCATTGGCGGACAGACAGTTTCACAATTCGTGAACATAAAAGTCGCCAGCCATGGTGTTCCTTTTAAATCTTCAAGAGACACCGGTTCTCCCCGATGGTCTGTATAGGAGAAATCCTCAATTGTTGAACTGCCGCATGCTGTTAACAGCAGAACCAGGCTGAGCAAAGCCAAAAAATAAATATATCGCATAAAATGCCCTCCACTCTTCCGTCATCCCTATCATAGCGAAAGCGCAGAATCCGCACAATACATATCGCGCTGCCATTGTCACGAATTTGTGAAGTCAGGACAGCTTTAATGTAATCAATGCGTCATGAATCGCGACCAGTTTCGTTTCCACACGATGCATCAAATAAAATGACACAAAAATGGGGAATCCGAGTTCTTGGATCCATTGCATCCACTCAGCCATAGTTTCACTCCTTTCTACTGAAATAGAAGCTCTCCCAAATCAGGAGAGCTTCTTGCTTATACTGCGTACTCTACAATATTCCGTTCAACCACACGCGCACCTTTTACTGATGCGAATGAAGAACCTTCCACTTCAAAAATATCCTGAGCGATGATTGCTTGCATTCCTGCCAGCAATTCTGCGTCGCTGATATTTTCCCGTGGCTCTTCTACAGTCAAAGTGACGTCTTTCCCAGCAGTGGTTGTAAAAATCAATTCCAATGTTTTAGCCATTTCCCATTCCCCCTATGCCGATTATTGGTAGATCGTGATGGTCGATTGTTTCTCGACATCCATTAACGTTCTTGTTCCGAAATTTTCCAGTACAGCTGTGGCTCCGAAAATGTTGTCTGTTGCTGCCGTTTCTTTCACATTGTGGTACGCTTTAATCTTTTTCTTTACTTTGCCGTTGGCATCCAAGCCGTTTTCGTAAGTGCAACGGATGCTGGCGTTTTTAAAATCACTAAAGGCCATGTTTACCACCTCCTTTCATTCGCTATATAGACACAGATGAAAAAAAGAGATACATTTTTAATGAATTTCTTTTCAAACCCTTCTATAATAGAAGTAATGGGAAAAACGAGGTGAAACAATATGGAACTGAGTGGCTGGTTTTTGTGGTTTATCCTATTTTGGGTTGTGGTGCTGGTGGGGTTATTCGCGATTGGCGGATATTTCATGTTCAGAAAGTTCCTCAAGTCCATGCCAAAGGAAGATGGCCTTTCAGATTTAAACTGGGAAGAATATTATGTCGATAAAACCATCCATTTATGGGGTGATGAAGAAAAAGCGATGTTGAATGAGCTGGTGCAACCTGTTCCTGATTTATTCCGTCCGGTTGCAAAACAGAAAATCGCGGGCAGGATCGGACAGGTTCTGCTTGAAGAAAAAGCTAAAAAGATGAAACTGGAACATATTATCCGTGGATATATCCTGGCAACACCAAAGCGTGACCATAAGTTTTTGCGGAAAAAGTTAGCTGAACTCAAGATTGACGTAAGCCCTTACGAGCAATATTTCGAACAATAAAAAGCGCTGCTCCCTTAGATGGGAACAGCGCTTTTACCTTTTGCTGCGATTTTTTTATATTGCCAAAGCATGCTCAAACGCCATGGCCAAAGCATTCCGAATGCCAGAATCCAGAACATGCCTCCTAATTCGCCGACATCAATGCTAGAGCTTAATACCACTTTTCCAACTACCCGCAGAAGCAATAGCCCAAACAGGATGAAAACAAAGGCTTTCGATTGTTTCAAATAAACCTCACCATCACGGACTTCGAATTTCGAAGTCCAAATCAAGACAGTCGAGAAAAGAATACCGACACCTAATGCTTCGAGAATCTGTATAGGTGCTACACGAAAGATTGGAAAAATGAACATCAACGCACCAGTCGACATGAAGAAAGGCGGCAGAATGATTTTTTTGACCGATGCCGGTTTTTTTGCCGATTTCGAACGGACAAACATGGCCAATAGCCCCATAGCGAATGCTCCGGCGGTAGTGATAATCAAATAGACTTCTGAAGGAATCTGATCAAACATTCAAACTCTCCTCCAGTTCATCCAACCGGTGGCGCAATTCATCGATAGGCACGAACCGCGCCCATCGTTGAATTTCTTTCCCTTGACGGAACAACAGGATAACCGGTGCAGTAAAAAGCATCAACTGTCCTGCCAATTCCGGCACTTTTGCCGCATTAACCAAATAGAAAGGCAGCCCGTAATCGGATTCGAACGCTTCGACCTGCGGGCGCAACCCTTCACAGACCGAGCAATTTTCCGTTTTTACAAATAACAGAAATGACTGCTCTTGTGCAATTTTTGATTGATATTCTTCTATCGCAGAAATGATTTCCATCTTGCTCACCTACTTAGTTGTTGTTTTAAAATCCTTGGAAATCACCAAAAACTGGACTCATGATCCGGATTAAATACGTCAAACCGTCGAAGAACAGCATAATTCCGACTGCAATCATAATGTAACCGCCAATATTCATGATTTTCTTGTTATGCTTGCGCAGCCAACCCATACGTGTCACGAAGAACGATAGGACGAAGAATGGAATCGCAAACCCTAAAACATAAGCCAGCATGTACCAGACACCTGATCCCGGATTGGTGGCAGCAAGAGCGTAAATAGCTGCTGTAATCGGTCCTGTGCAAGGCGTCCATCCAGCTGCAAATGCCAATCCGATAACAAATGTCCCAAAAAATCCGGAAGGCCGGTTTTTAAATGAGAACTTGCGGTCCTGCATAAGGAATTTCGGTGAGAAGACACCAACAATCATCAATCCGAATAAAACGATGAAGATTGCGCCTACCTGTCGAATCAATTCATCATATCGGATAAACCATTCATAGAAAAATGAAGTACTGAATCCGAGTGCTATAAAAATTGTTGAAAACCCTAAAAGGAAAAACAAGGTGTGGAACATGCCCCGGCGTTGCATGACTTTTTTATCGTTTTTGATTTCATCCATGGTCATACCTGTTATATAGGATAAAAATGCAGGATACAAAGGCAAAGTACAAGGTGAAACAAAACTTAAAAAGCCGGCTCCAAAAGCCAAAAATAAATTGATATCAGATGCCACTGGTAATTCTCCTTCCTATACTTCTCCCATCTTACCAAATTTTTATGCGAAACACCGCCCTTGCGCCTGTGAAATCTTTGTGGACAAATGCCTAATTGTTCTCTTTGGTAGCTTAAACCCCTGCTGAATGTCTCTTTTTCTATTTTGACACTGTTTTTTCTTGTTGACGTGTTTAGGTTTTATGATAAAACCTTTTGTAGTTTACTACATAGTAAGTAAAAAAAGAGCATTCTTAAAATCGGATAAAATTTATGAAATAAAAAAGAACGGCCTGAGCCGTCCATTTTCACTCAACAAGACCATTCTGAAGCAAATACATTTTGTGGTACAGTCCGCGTTGATAAAGCAGCTGCTGATGTGTTCCTTGCTCGACGATTTCGCCGTCATGCAGCACCAAAATCAAATCCGCATCCTGGATGGTACTGAGCCTATGCGCAATCGCAATCGTCGTTCGTCCACGCCGCATGCGCTCCAAACTGGCTTGGATAGCCACTTCAGTTTCCGTGTCAATGTTCGCGGTGGCTTCATCGAGCACCAGAATCTTGGGATCGGTTGCCATCGTCCGCGCAAATGCCACCAATTGACGCTGCCCGCTCGAAAACGTCGAGCCCCGTTCTGTTACTTGCTGGTTATAACCTTGCGGCAAAGCTTCAATAAACGGGTTGGCCTGTACAAATTCTGAAGCTTTTCGAACCTCATCGTCCGTCAGTGTTTGATCATACAACCGGATGTTGCTTGCGATCGTTCCGTAAAATAAGAAAGGATCTTGCAGCACCAACCCGATTTTCCTGCGCAGTTCATCTGTTTCATATTCCTTTACCGAGTTGCCGTCAATCAGGATTTCCCCTTTTTCGAATTCATAAAAACGAAGCAATAAATTAATAATGGAACTTTTTCCGCTGCCGGTGTGGCCGACTAAAGCGATCGTTTGCCCTGGCTTAGCTTTAAAGGAAATATTCTTCAGCACTTCCTTATTGCCATCATAGGAAAAACTGACATTGCGAAATTCGATTTCGCCATCTGTGATTTCACCAGCAGTGCCAAACTGCCGGGGTGCTTTCTCCTGTTCATCCAGCAGCAAAAAGACGCGGGAAGCAGCCACGATTGCTTGCTGAAATATCGACAGCCGCTGCATCACTTGATTGATCGGTTCAAAAAAGCGATCGATGTATGTCACGAATGCATAGATGACGCCGACTTCCACCGTGTTTGAAAATGAGCTGATCCCGAAATAACTGAGCAGCATGATGAGCGCCAATGCGTAGACGAGGTCAATCGCCGGACGCAGCAGCAGACCATCAATTTTGATATTGCGTTTGCCGGCCTGCCAATGTTTGTCGTTGATCTCATTAAACTCATCTTTCAGCCTTGTTTCCTGGCCAAAAGCCTGGATCATCCCCATCCCCTGAATTGATTCGGATAATTTGGCATTCAATTGCCCGAGGCGTTCCCTTAGATCCTGGTAAAATACCGAGCTGTATTTCCGGTACAGGTAAATGATCCACCCAAGAATCGGCAACAGCAGAAGGGTAATAAGCGCCAACCGGAAATTCAGGAAAAACATGGCGATGTAGACGCCGACAATCAAAAAGGCACTTTGGATAAAGCCGATAAGGACAGTGACGAACATTTCCTTGATGGCTTCGGTGTCATTGGTGACGCGAGAAACGATGCCGCCTGCTGGAGTCTGGTCGAAATAACGCATGCCCAACCCATGCACTTTCGCAAAAGCATCAATCCGCAGCTGCTGGATAATCTTCAATGCCGCTTCCTGAAATTTCAGCAGCTGAAAATAACTGATGATGACATTGGATGTTTGAATAAACAAGTAAGCGGCTGCCAATCCTATAATCGGCCCTGTCGGAAAGTTTCCGGGTGTCAAATAATCATCGATGAATATTTTAATGAGCAAAGGGCCAAGGACATCTCCAAGCACCGTCAAAATCAACAGCCCCATCGCCAAAATCAGCATTTTCTTATGCGGCGCCAAATATTTCAGCAAACGCCTGAACACAATCCATTGGTCCCGCCCGGTAAGTTCCTGTTGTTTTTGGGTTTCTTTAGCCAACATTACAACTCGCCTCCCTGTTCGACGAGCGCTTCCAATCGCTGCAGCTCATACATTTCATAGTATTGCCCTTTTTTCTTCATCAATTCTTCGTGCGAACCGATTTCCGCAATGGTGCCTTTGTCCATCACCAAAATCTGATGGGCATGCTGGATGGCGCTTAAACGGTGTGAAGTGATGATGGTGGTTTTTCCGCTCCGTGTCGTCTTCAGTGACTGCAAAATCGCTTCTTCTGTCTTGGCATCCACGGCAGAAAGCGAATCATCCAAGATCAGCAGCTCCGGCTCTTTCAGCAATGCCCGTGCAATCGAAATCCGCTGTTTCTGCCCACCAGATAACGAAACGCCGCGCTCTCCCACCACTGTTGCATAGCCTCTCGTAAAGTTCTCAATGTCTTCATGAATATGGGCCAATGATGCAGCTTCCTGAATTTCCTGGAGACTGGCATTTGGCTGCGCGAATGCAATATTCCCGGCAATGCTTGTCGAAAACAGGAAATGGTCCTGTGGGACATAGCCGATTGCCTGACGCAAACGCTGCATTTTATAGGAATCGATCGATATCCCGCCAAATAGGATCAAGCCTTCATAATCGTCAAATTCCCTTAGCAGCAGACGCAGAATAGCGGATTTCCCCGAACCGGTCTTCCCTGCAATTCCCAGGGTTTCACCTTGTTTGACAGTAAAGTGGACATCTTTAAGCGCCGCCCGCTCGTCTCCGGTGAATTTGAATTGGTCAATTGAAAAGGACAAGCCTCCCGAAGGTTCTTCATCGACGGCATCTTCGCGGTCATCGATATCAACCGGTTCTGCCAGCAATGCCCGAATGCGGTCATAAGAGGCGCGCCCGCGTTCCACAATATTGAACAGCCAGCCGAACGCCAACATCGGCCATACCAAAAGCCCGAGATAGGCAGTAAAAGCGACCAAATCTCCGATGGTCATCTTCCCATTCACGACGAAATAAGAACCGAAACCGATGGCCAGAAAATAACAGATGCCGATAATTGCAGAAATTGTCGGATCGAATAAAGAGTCGACACGCGCCACCCGGATATTCTCTTCCACCACACGTTCCGATAAACTTTTAAAATCATCGATGTCTTGCTGTTCCTGGCCGAAGGTTTTGATGACCTTCATTCCGGAAATGCTTTCCTGGGTTTTGTCATTAAGCCCTGAAAAAGCCTGCTGTGCCCCGTGAAACCGCTGGTGCATCATTTTTCCGTAATAATTGGTCATATAAGCCATCAACGGCATCGGCAACAGCACAATCAAAGTCAATTTCCAATCAATGGTGAGTGCCATGGCCGCGATGACGAAGCCGCCGGTCGCGATGGAGTCGACCAGCGTCAGTACACCCGCACCCGCCGTCTGTTGCACCGCCTGCAGATCATTGGTGGCATGTGCCATCAAATCACCGACACGACGTTTTTGATAGAAAGCCGGAGACATCTGTGTAAAATGCTGAAACAGCTGTGCCCGCAGATTACGTGCCAAAATGATGGAGGAACCGAATATCAACAGACGCCAAATGTAACGCAGCACGTACATCACTAAAGCGGCGCCAGCCAAAATGGCCAACCATGTCGCAAGGTATTCCGGCGTCAAGCTGCCTTCACTGATGCGGTCCACTACAAATCCGATAATGCGCGGAGGCAATACACCAAGAAATGCCACCATCAGCAACAGCAGAATCCCCAATGTGTATTGCTTTTTGCGTTCTTTGAAAAACCAGCCTAGCTCCCAAAAGACTTTCATCGCATCTTGCCCCTTGCTTTTTAATGTTTTACTCATAACCCACTGAGCCATTGTTTAGTTACGTGAATAATGGGACTTTTTTTGCCTGCCGTTCATGCAAAACATAGACAAATTCAGCTGGTACCGATATTTTTTATCTCATATATTTTACCAAAGCCTGTTAACTATTGGAAAGAGAATATTTCGATTTGCAAAATAAATCAGTCTTACGGCTGAACTTCTTTTTCTCTGTATACCTCAATCATTCTTCAGAAAAAAAGGCAAAAAAAATAAAAGCCGATTTTCCATAGGGGAAGAGGAAAATCGGCTTTTATGGACCGGCAGCGGGTACCAACCGCCAACGGCTTTATAGAGATGGACTTTTTACCCGATGAGCTGCTTGGCAAGTCCCAATTGATGATGTACTTGTTCAAAACCAGTGCCGCCCAGTGAGTTTCTTCGCTCTACTGCAGTTCTCGGCATCAACGTATTGTATATGTCTTCATCGATCAATGGACTTGCTTCCTGCAAATCTGCAAGAGGCAGGTCTTTTAAGAAATAACCGCGCTGGATGCATGTGAAAACCAGTTTTCCGGTTACATCGTGCGCTTCGCGGAACGGCATGCCTTTGGCAGCGAGGTAATCCGCCAATTCCGTCGCATTGGAGAAATCCGAATGAACGGCTTTTTCCATAGAATCTGTACGGACTGTCATGGTGCGGATCATGCCTTCGAAAATCGGCAACGACCCCATCAGGGTGTGAACCGTATCGAACATCCCTTCTTTGTCTTCCTGCATGTCTTTGTTATAAGCAAGCGGAAGGCCTTTCAAGGTTGTCAGCAATCCAAACAGATTGCCGTAAACACGGCCCGTCTTGCCGCGGATCAATTCCGCCATATCCGGGTTTTTCTTTTGGGGCATGATACTGGACCCTGTTGAGAAGGTATCATCCAACTCGATAAAACGGAATTCTTCGCTTGACCAAAGAATGATTTCTTCTGCAAAACGGGACATATGCATCATCAGCATAGACGCATTGCTGAGGAACTCCAAAATGAAGTCACGGTCGCTGACAGCGTCCAGGCTGTTCTGGTAAACGTTTGAAAAGCCCAATAGCTCGGCTGACATTTCACGGTCAATCGGGAAGGTCGTGCCGGACATCGCCCCCGCGCCAAGCGGAGAAATATCGATGCGCTTCAACGATTCCGTCAAACGCTCTTTGTCGCGCTGCAGCATCCAGAAATACGTCAACAAGTGATGGCCGAAGGAAATCGGCTGGGCACGCTGAAGATGGGTATAGCCCGGAACAACCGTTTCTACATGCGTTTCCGCTTGTGTCACGATCGCATCCTGGAACGCCGTGATGGCTTCGATGATTTCCTGGACACGGTTTTTCAAATACAAATGCATATCAGTCGCTACCTGGTCGTTTCGGCTTCTTGCAGTGTGCAGCTTGCCGCCGACAGGTCCGATTTCATCTATTAAATGCTTTTCCAAGTTTAAGTGGATGTCTTCATTCGATACACTGAATTCTAAATCGCCGTCCTGCGCTTTTTGTTTCAGCGTTTTAAGACCCGATAAGATCAGATTTGCATCTTCTTCCGGAAGGATACCACAGGCAGACAGCATTTTTACATGCGCCGTACTGCCTTCCAGATCCTCCATCACCAATTTTTGATCGTAGGAAATTGAAGCGCCGAACTCATCGACCCACTGTTCGGCCGATTTTTGAAAACGGCCGCCCCACAGTTTGGTCATGCTTTCACCTTCTCTTTCAAATCTTCAGGTACTGTAACTTCTTTTTTATTGACCATCGAGTTGACAACTGTTGGAAGGCCCCATAATTCGATAAAGCCGACTGCAGATTCATGGTTGAATGTATCATCCGTAGAATAAGTCGCCAATTGCTCACTGTATAGAGAATTTGGTGATTTACGGCCTTCAATGATTGCATGACCTTTAAACAATTTCACACGTACAGTCCCGTTGACATAAACCTGTGTTTCTTTCAAGAATGCTTCGAGCGCAACACGCAATGGAGAGAACCATAGACCTTCATAGATCAATTCTGTCAGTTTCTTCTCAATAACCGGCTTGAAATGAGCCATTTCTTTTACCAATGTGATGTCTTCCAACTCTTTATGCGCAGCAATCAATGTCATGGCAGCAGGAGCTTCATAGACCTCACGCGATTTGATGCCGACCAGTCTGTTTTCGATATGGTCAATTCTTCCCACTCCATGCTTGCCGGCAATTTCATTCAATTCAAGGATCAAGTTAGAGAATGAGTACGAAACGCCATTCAATTGAGTCGGTACGCCATTGACGAATTCGATTTCGACGATATCCGCTGTATCCGGAGTATCTTCAAGTGCAGCTGTGATGTCATAAGCCTCTTCAGGCGGTGTAGCCCATGGATCTTCCAAGATGCCACATTCGTTTGCACGGCCCCAAAGGTTTTGGTCGATAGAAAACGGGCTGTCCAAATTAACCGGAATCGGAATGTTATGCTCTTTTGCATAAGCGATTTCTTCATCACGTGACCAAGCCCATGCACGCACAGGCGCTACCACTTCAAGGTTCGGATTCAATGACTTGATGGATACTTCGAAACGTACCTGGTCATTCCCTTTTCCAGTGCAGCCGTGTGCTACAGCAGTAGAGTTCGTCGCTTCAGCGATTTCTACCAATTTTTTCGAAATCAATGGACGCGATAACGCAGATACTAACGGGTACTTGCCTTCGTATAACGTATGCGCCTGCAATGATATTAATGCATATTCTTCTGCAAATTCGTCTCTTGCATCGATCATATAGCTTTCAACCGCTCCAACTTGAAGCGCTTTTTGTTTAATGAAGTCCAAATCTTTTCCTTCCCCGATATCCAGGCAAACAGCGACGACGTCGTAGCCTTGTCCTTTCAGCCACGGAATGGCCACCGATGTATCTAATCCACCTGAGTATGCGAGTACAATCTTTTTATTCAATATGAAAACCTCCAATGTATTTTTATGCAACGTTTGAAATGAATATACAAACTATATCATGGATTTTTGCCGAGTGCAAGAGATACAACTATAATTTTTCATGAAAAAAAGCAGCCGCAGCCGCTTTCTTTTTCTTAATTTACTTTATTCTCCGTCAATTGTATAGTTATGTGTCTCGAGATCAATCCGCACTTCGGAAATTTCCCCTGTTTCCATATTGTTGAACAGGAAGCCGATTTCGTTATCGCGTACAATGGGCTGGCCCATCATGATCAGGCGCGGCAATTGTTCCTTGCTAATGAATGCTTCAAGCGCTTCTGATTGTTTGGTGGAATCCTCATCGGTCAGGATCGTCACCGTTTCCGCTTCTCCCTGCATTGGAAAGGACTCTTCAAGAGGCCCCTGGTAGTCCAGGCTCACTTTCATCCCAGTGCGTATATCCCGCACTTCAGCTTCCGTCGCTTCGGCACCATCGCTGAATTGCACTTTCACATCTTCAGGAATGCTGAAATAAATACTGTTGATCAAAATATCGGTTTCATTGATTTGTGTAATAAAACCTTCTTCTGTCATGCTTTTCTGTTCGACAGCCATCTCGGTTTTACCGGCTTGTTCTTTTTCAGTCGGCTCAGCTTCCTCATTTGAACATGCTGCCAACAGCAGGACACTTGCTAAAAATAAACTCCATTTTTTCAAAACGACCCAATCCTTTTCCTGTAAATTCGTGATGTCTAAACCTATCGACCAGCTAATTTTACCTGTTGTACGAAATAGTTGCAATTATCAGCAATGAGCCCATTTTCGTTTTACTTACGCCCAGAAATCAAAATGTCCCTACACGCGAATTTTCAATTCATACCTTATTATAGTAGAAGATTCCGTCATCACCCAAACGCTCTGTAATGAGACCGTCTTCCAGCAGGTAATCAATCTGTCCAATCGTTTCCGATAGCGTCAAGCCGAGTTCTTTTTCATAGGCATGGGCAAATAACTCTTTGGTCAGCCCATAGACAGTTCGTTCTTCGTCACCGATCATCCCCAACGCTTTCATGGCACGCTGATGCTGTTTGGTCAGGCGGGCTGTAATCAATTCATCAACATTTCGGATTTCTTCACCGTGCCCGCTGTAGATGACATCCACCGGCATTTTCAGCAAGCGGCTGAGAGATGCATTGTATTGCAGCAGCGATTTCGGCCGCCCTTGTGTCGGATCCAACGGCGGTTCAATCAAAGGATTTGAGGAAACTTTGGCTATAACGTGGTCACCGCCGATCATTTCATGCGTTTCTTTATTCCAAAAAGACAAATGGCTCTGTGCATGGCCCAATGTTTCAAAGACTTGCCATTCAGGGTGGCCTGGCAGCGTATCGCCTTCATTGATGGACATATCAAGCGGACGGCTCCCCATCAGATTTAAGGGGCGCTTCATCTTCTTGACCCAAAATTCCAGATCGCCCGGAACCCCTTCTTCTTTTAACCGCTCCAAATAGAAGGCATCATGGTAATCAAAGAAATTTTGGTCACGGCGCAACCAAGGATCGTTGTAAGGATGCCCATATAATTTTGCATTTTCGAAGCCGTCCACCCACCCGGCATGATCAGGATGGTGATGCGTCAACACAACTTGTTCTACGTCACCTGGTTCTGCACCAAATTCTTTTAATCCTGCCTTAATGGCCGTCCAGGCTTCCGGTGTTTTCGGACCAGCATCAATCAACGTCAGCATATCCCCTTTTAATAGATAGGAATTGACGTCTCCTACCGCAAAGGGTGTCGGAATAATAATCTTATGTAAAGTCAATATGGCCATCTCCTTTAAATGAATCGCTATTCATCCATCATACATGGAAAACGGAATGCCGTCACTTCTTTCAGGCATTTGACAAGAAGCCGATTTATCCTCTATAATTCACTATCATATGTGAGCGAAGATAAAGACCAGTACACGGAGTGATGGAGTAAAGAGAGTGCAGCTTTTGCTGAAATGCGCACCCCCTCTCCTCTGTGGAACCTGCTTTTGAGCTGCCGTGAAAACACGGCCGTTTGTCCGCGTTATGGATATCGAGTGGTGTCTTTATGGCAAACTTAGGTGGTACCGCGGAAACAAAGCGTTTTCGTCCTTGTAACAACAGGGATGATTGCGCTTTTTATTATGAAGAAAGTTGGTGAGTCGAATGAAAATCGTATGTGTAGGAGCCGGCTCTATGGCCGAATCGATGATCCATGGCTGGATCAATAAACGAATCATGAAACCGGAAGAAATTTCCGTTATGAACCGATCCGATCAGGACCGTTTGGAATTTTTGAGTGATGAATACGGCGTCAATATCGTCTGTCCGGAGAAAACGGAACTGAAAGATGCCCACTTTATCCTCTTGGCGATGAAACCGAAAGATGTGGAAGCAGCGCTAAGCGGAATTAAAGATAAACTGGCTGGCAATACCGTCATCTTGTCAGTCGCAGCCGGTGTATCCATCGACACCATCCAACGGCATGTCGGGAATTTCCCGGTTGCCCGCGCTATGCCGAATACATCTGCTAAAATCGGCAAGTCGGCTACTGGAGTTGCCTGGAGCAAACACGTGTCGCTTGAACAACAGCATGAATTGCGCAAGCTCCTGTCTTCCATCGGCAGCGTGACCGTTGTAGCAGAAGAACAATTGCATGCAGTGACAGGCGTTGCCGGAAGCGGTCCTGCTTATATCTATTATTTCGCAGAAGCGATGACAGAAGCGGCAGTCGCCAATGGATTATCCCATGCCGATGCAAAAAAATTGGTGCGCCAAACTTTTTCCGGTGCAGCCGAAATGCTCCAACAGGAAGATTTCGCGGAACTGCGGATAAAAGTGACGAGCCCGAATGGTACAACAGCAGCCGGACTCAAGACACTCGAGGAAAATCATTTCAAGGAAACGATTGGAGCTTGTGTGACAGCAGCTTCCCAGCGTTCCCAAGAGCTCGGAAAAGAATTTAAGTAAACTCTTCTGTATAATTTACAGTTGTATCTATAGAGGAGGTTGTCTGATGGCTCAGTTATTTGAACCGTTTGAGATTAAAGATGTCGTTTTTAAAAACCGCATTGTAATGGCGCCGATGTGCATGTACCAAAGTGATAAGGAAGATGGAATGGTGACGGACTGGCATCGCATCCATTACCCAACCCGAGCAGTCGGCGGCGTCGGGCTCATCATCACCGAAGCGACGGCTGTCCAGCCACAAGGACGCATTTCAGCACAAGACCTCGGCATTTGGGATGATCGCCATATAGAAGGGCAAGCAGAAATTGTCCGCCTGATGAAACAGCACGGGGCAAAAACCGGCATCCAATTGGCACATGCCGGAAGAAAAGCAAGAGTTGATGGCGTCATCCATTCAGCGAGTGCATTAGCATTTGATGAGAATTATAAAAAACCGGCAGAAATGGCTCCAGCAGATATTGAAGAAACCATTGAAGCGTTTAAAAAAGGAGCAATCCGCGCCAAAACTGCAGGCTTCGATGTCATCGAAGTCCACGCCGCACATGGCTACTTAATCAACCAGTTCCTATCCCCATTAACAAACAAGCGCACCGACGAATACGGCGGCAATGCAGAAAATCGCTATCGCTTTCTGCGTCAAATTATCGATGCTGTCAATGAAGTATGGAACGGTCCGTTATTCGTCCGAATTTCCGCCCATGACTACAGCAATGGCGGCATGACACCGGAACAATACGTGGAAATGTGCCAATGGATGAAACAACAAGGCGTTGATTTGATCGATGTCAGTTCAGGCGCGGTCGTACCCGCACAAATTTCCGTCCATCCCGGGTACCAAGTGCCGTTTGCAGAGACCATCAAAAAGCAGACTCCAATAGCTACTGGAGCGGTCGGCTTGATCACCAGTGCACTGCAGGCAGAAGAAATCCTTCAGAACGGACGCGCGGATCTGGTCTTCCTAGCCCGTGAATTGCTTCGTAATCCTTATTGGGCATACACAGCTGCGCAGGAACTTGACGCCGATTTAGAGGCTCCAGTGCCTTATAAACGCGGTTGGGTATAAGGCGGTTGCAAAATGTTTGAGATTTAGTATACTAAGGGTAACGTAAAAAAACCGAATGCGTGAGCATTCGGCCAGCTGTATGCCGCCACGAGAGCGGTTGGCTGGAATATAGACTTAAAAGATAACCGTCATTCCACGCCACATGGGACGGTTATTTTTTTTTGTTGATGACCAAAATCATGGAAACGACAAGTGTCAGAGCGCTGATCGTTATCCCGATACTCGTAAACACGAGACCGAATGATTCTGCTATGGTCATGTTACCACCCCCTTTCCTGGGGAATGGCCAAACCGCCCTCATACAGCTGTACCTTTATTTTAGCACAAAGGGAACATTTGTTCTATTATTTCCATTAAATATTTTAATGCAACCAAAAAATGCCATCTTTTAGATACGGCTTTCTTGTTTTTTCCTTATTTTTTTAGCTTGCTGCAGCCACTCGAATTCCGAAAAATCATGTGCAATAAATCCAAGCGGATGAATTTCCTTCATCTGCTTCAACAGCATCCGCTCGTCTTCCGGAAGGAAGCGTGCGCTGATATGCGTCATGATTAACGTATCCACTCCTGCTGCACGAGCCGTTTCCGCCGCTTCGTAGACCGTTGAATGGCCGTATTCAGCAGCCATTTTCTTAGCGGTTCCGTCAAAGGTCGCTTCGTGCACCAGTACATCTGCACCGCGCCCCAATTCTATTGCTGCTTCGCAAAAACGGGTATCCCCGAGAATCGTGACAACAAAACCGGGTTCTTCCGGTTCTGTTACATCCGCACTTCTGACCCAATGCCCCTCAGCTGTTTCAACGTCTTCCCCATTTTTCAGCTTTGCCAGCAGCGGACCTTTTGGAACGCCCAGCGCCAAAGCTTTTGCAATCAATAATTTAGGCGGCAACGGCTTTTGCGTGATCCGAAAACCATAGGACGGAATCACATGGTCCAACAAGCGCGTTTCCACCACCATCAACTCATCTTCAAACAGTAAACCGTCTGCCAGTTCATGATAAACAATCGGGTATGCCAAGTGGGTTCGGCTGAGCGCCAAAGCCATTTCAACAAACTCCCGGATTCCAGCAGGTCCGTATATATCCAGTGTCTCATCGCCCCCTTGGAAAGAACGGGATCCCAGAAGGCCAGGCAGACCGAAAATATGGTCGCCATGCATATGTGTAATGAAAATCTTTTCAATTTTCCGCGGTTTCACCGTCGTATGTAGAATCTGGTGCTGTGTCGCTTCTCCGCAGTCAAATAACCACACAGTTCCCCGCTCTTCGAGTAATTTCAAAACCAGTGCAGATGTATTGCGCTGTTTAGAAGGCATTCCGGCACCTGTGCCCAGAAATAATAATTGCATGCTTCCCCTACTTTCTCTCGTGGTCGTGATCATCCAAAAAATCCTTGCTGAAGCTTGTTTTGGAGTCGTAATTCGTTTTTTTGATTTTTGTCCCCCGCGTGAGGACACTTTTGCCGAAACGGCTTTCGAGTTGTGCCATCAAGTCGAGAATCGGCTCTTCCTTGGCATGTTCCTGAAAATTAAAGATTGATAATTGTTCGGTCATATCGCCTTTGTCCGCAACGTTCGATACTGTAACTCCGATTAGCCGCAGGGGTTCTCCGTTCCAATGCCGTGTGAACAATTGCCAGGCATTCCGGTGGATGTCTTCTGCTTTCCAAACGGTATTGTTCAGCGTGACGCTGCGTGTTCGGTTTTTCCAATCGGAGCTGCGGGTCTGAATACTGACAGTTGGGCCCGCCAGTTCTTTCGCTTCCAAACGATTGGCCACCTTTTCACTGAGCTGGCGGAACAATGCCTTTAGATTCTGTTCATCCGTTTCATCAATCGGCAAGGTTGTGGATGTTCCGACACTTTTGGTATCGTAAATGGAATCCGGATCGACCAGCCGATCGTCCAAACCGTTCGCACGAGCTTGCAGCCGGATGCCGTTTTTTCCCATTTTTTCCTTGACCAGGCCTTCATTTGCTGTTGCCAGATCTCCAATGGTCTCAATTTTCAAGCCCTTTAATCTGGCTGCCGTACTATCGCCGATGCCATGCATATCAATTACTGGTTTAGGCCACAACATTGCCTGAATATCCCGTTTCCTCAAAACAGTTATGCCCATGGGCTTTTTCATATCGGATGCGGTTTTGGCCAGGAATTTGTTGGGCGCAATGCCGATTGAACATGGCAGATCCAATTCACTTAGCAGACGCCGTTGGATTTCATCCGCAATTTCCAATGCATGGCGCCGCTCTGTCAATTCCGTCACATCCACATACCCTTCATCTATCGAAACCGGTTCCACCAAATCGGTATAGGAACGCAAAATTTCAAACATCGCTTTGGATGCTGCCCGGTAACGCTCGAAATTCGGCGGCAGCAGCAAAAGTTCCGGATATTTCCGCTTGGCTTCATGTACCTGCATGGTCGTGTAGATCCCATGCGCGCGCGCTTCATAAGAACAGGTGACGATAATGCCTCTCCGTTCTTTCGGATTCCCGGCAATGGCAATCGCTTTTCCCTTCAGTTCAGGATTATGCGATTGTTCGACAGAGGCATAAAAACTATTCATATCGATATGAAAAATAACTCGGCTGGCCATGAAAATCGCTCTTCTTTCCGTTTTCTTTCAGTGTATCAAAAAAAGAGAGAACATACATCCTGTTCTCTCTTTTTTGAAGGCGCTCTTTATTCGATTGATGTTGATTCTTTGACAATTTCAACCAACAGTTCAGCCAATTTCTCAAGCTCTTCAATCGGCATGCGTTCGTTTTTCGTATGGATTTCTTCATATCCGACACATAGGTTGACGGTCGGGATGCCAAAACCATTGAAGATATTGGCATCACTTCCGCCTCCGCTTGTGAGAATCGGAGAAGGACGACCGATTTTCGCGGCTGCTTTCTGGGCAATCTCTACGACCGGGTCCATGTCATCAAAATGGAAGCCCGGATACATCAGCTTGACTTCCGTTTCAGCACGTCCACCCAATAGTTCAGCCGTCTGTTCAAAAACGGATTCCATATGGATGGTCTGTGCCGCCAATTTATCTTCGCTGATCGAACGTGCCTCCGATAAAATATTCACTTCATCGCAAACAATATTGGTGGCTTGTCCGCCTTCGAATCGCCCGATATTGGCCGTTGTTTCTTCGTCGATGCGCCCGAGCGTCATTTTAGCAATGGCTTTGGCTGCAATTGTAATAGCAGAAATGCCTTTTTCAGGTGCAACGCCGGCATGGGCCGTTTTGCCATGGATGGTCGTCCATAATTTTGCCTGGTTCGGAGCAGCTGTCACAATGCCGCCCACTTTGCCATCGCTGTCCACGGCATAACCGTATTTGGCGATCAATAGAGATGAATCCAATTCCTTGGCGCCGACCAATCCACTTTCTTCTCCTGCTGTAATCACCAATTGAATATCCCCATGGTCGATTTGCTGTTCTTGAAGAGTGCGGATCATTTCAAACAAAGCGGCAATGCCGGCTTTGTCGTCAGCCCCCAGAATGGTCGTTCCATCCGAGTAGACATAGCCATCACGGATTTCAGGTTTGACGCCGACTCCAGGAGTCACCGTGTCCATATGGACCGTAAAGTAGATAGCAGGAACCTGGCTTAACGTGCCGCGCAAAGTTGCAATGATATTGCCTGCGCCATGCCCCGTCACTGCCGCTGATTCATCTACTGCTACATGGAAACCCATCGCTTCAAGTTTGGTCTGCAAAATGGCAGCGATTTCGCCTTCGTGTTTGGTTTCTGAATCGATTTGCAGCAATTCCAGAAACTCGTTCATCAGTCTTTCATTGTTCATTTCTAGCACCTCTTCTATTTCTCTTAAAGCGGCATATTGCCGTGTTTTTTAGCTGGACGTGTATCTTTTTTATTGCGCATCATTTCCAATGCCTGGATCAGTTTGATGCGTGTTTCGCGTGGATCGATGACATCATCGACCATTCCACGTGCTGCAGCCACATAAGGATTGGCGAATTTCACGCGGTATTCCTCAATTTTTGCTGCGCGTGTTTCTTCCGGGTTATCGCTTGCAGCGATTTCACGTGCAAAAATGATATTCGCAGCGCCATTCGGCCCCATAACCGCGATTTCAGCATTCGGCCATGAGTAAACCAAGTCGGCACCGATCGATTTGGAGTTCAACGCCACATAAGCGCCTCCATAAGCTTTTCTCAAAATCACCGTCATTTTAGGCACAGTCGCTTCCGAGTAAGCATAAAGAATTTTCGCTCCGTGGCGAATGATGCCGCCGTGTTCCTGTTTGATACCTGGGAAGAATCCAGTAACGTCTTCAAAAGTGATCAATGGAATATTGAACGAGTCACAGAAACGGATAAAGCGTGCTGCTTTATCGGATGAGTCGATATCAAGTCCGCCAGCCATCACTTTCGGCTGGTTACAGATCAAGCCGACCGTTTCGCCTTTAATGCGTGCTAAGCCAATCACGATGTTGCGGGCAAATTCAGGCTGCACTTCCATAAAGCTGTCCTTGTCGACCACCTGCTCAACCACTTTCCGTACATCGTAAGGACGGATCGCTTCATAAGGAACGACGTCAGCCAAGTCCGGACGGTAATCGTCTTCTTCTCCGCCTTCCAGGCGAGGTGGCATTTCCGTATTGTTCTGTGGCAGATAGCTGATCAGTTGGCGTACCATTTCCAGTACTTTCTGTTCTGAATCGCCACGGAAATGAGCGTTTCCGCTAATTGCAGTATGTACTCTCGATCCTCCAAGATCCTCAGAGGAGATTTTTTCACCCGTAACCGTTTCAATGACTTTCGGTCCTGTGATGAACATTTGGCTGGTTTTATCAACCATGAAAACAAAATCAGTGATTGCAGGCGAATATACTGCACCGCCGGCAGATGGTCCCATAATGACTGAAATTTGTGGGATGACGCCAGAATAAATCGAGTTGCGGTAGAAAATTTGGCCATAGCCATCAAGTGACAAGACCCCTTCTTGAATCCGTGCTCCGCCTGAATCATTCAATCCGATAAACGGTGCGCCATTGCGTGCTGCCAAATCCATTACATTGGCGATTTTCTTTGCATGCATTTCTCCAAGTGCTCCACCAAAAACCGTGAAATCCTGTGAGAATAAATAGATTGGCCGGCCGTTTACTTTACCGTAACCAGTGACAACTCCTTCGCCAGGCCCTTTAGCCATACCGAAATCTGTTGTGCGGTGCTCAACAAAAGGACTCAATTCAACGAATGTGCCTTCATCAAGCAATAAATCAATACGTTCACGTGCTGTCAATTTGCCTTTTTGATGCTGTTTGTCAATACGTTCTTCGCCTCCGCCAAGCTCGATTTCACGCTTGCGGTCATACAATTCATTGATTCTTTCGTAAATGTCCATTTCGCCAATCACTCCCAATCACTCTTTTTCACAAAGTTCGTATAATACTCCATTCGATGATTTCGGATGCAAAAATGCCACCATGGCTCCGCCAGCTCCAGGGTTCGGCTTGTCGCTCAAAAGGCGGATGCCCTTGTCGCGCAATTCTTCCATACGCTGTTCGATGTTTTCGACACCAAAAGCGATATGATGAATGCCTTCACCTTTTTTTTCTAAAAATTTGTAAATGGCGCTCTGATCATCCATCGCTTCCAACAATTCCAATTTGACATTGCCGGCATCGATGAATGCGACCCGCACTTTCTGCGACTCAACTTCTTCGATCTTCACAAGCGGAAGCCCAAGCGTGTCCGTGTAATAGGGAAGGACAGCATTCAGATCCCGTACAGCGATTCCAATATGGTCTACTTTCTTCATCCTTTTTTCACTTCCTTTTTTAGCTTCTCTCTTATTGTACAGATACAGAGCCAAAAACTCTAGGCTCTTAGCGAATATTGTGAATTCTACATCTGCCTCTCTTCAAATATGTTGGAAAATATGGTATGATTCATTCAAAGATTTGATTGATAAAGGAGTTTATTATTAATGAGAAACGCAGCTTTCCGTAAGTTTATCGTCTACGCGATGATTGCCATCATGCTGTTATCCAGTTTATTGATGGGATTGAGCTTTGTAATTTAATAGGAATGATAAAAGACAGCTGGAGCTTTTTGCTCCAGCTGTCTTTTATAGTTGAAAATGTATTAATCCTGCTCCAGCAGGCAGAATTAAACGGCCGCTTCCGCTTTTTTTATTGTCCAGCTCTTTGGGTCATAAGCCAACCCGACTGTGCGGCAAAAAGCGCCGCTTTGCCGGTCCGTCTTATGCCCTGCAGAGCTACACGGGCACCTCAGCTTTTCTTATTGTCCAGCTCCAGCAGCCAGCCACTCGAGTCGCTTCAGCCTTACCAGCAATGGCAAAGAACGCCATTACCGGTAAGGCTTCCAGCGCTTGTCGTGGCTAAACGGCTGCTTCCGCTTTTCTTGTATGAAAGCCTTTATATGACTGCTTGATTTCCAAATATTTTTCCATTTCCTGAATGACTTGATACAGTTCGGCCATGGCCAAAAATTTCTTATGGCTGTCCGGCAATGGCAGCTTGGCAAAATTTTCTTTCACGATGTCCAGCTTCGAAATATAGCGGTATGCTGTATTGCCGGAGTGGACGTGTTCCGCCAAATCTTCCAGGAAATCCGCAACCAGGTCTGTTTGGTCTACAATCACAGGCAGTGCGGTGATTTTCGGCAAGATGCGCTCGATGATTTCCAACTGCTGCTCCCGCATTTCAAAATAATGATAGTATTTATTTTCATGTCGGGTGATGTGATTCTCGACATCCTGGTAAGCCAGCGCTTTCGCCTTCTCCAGCAATTTCCTGGCATCCATCAATTCTTTGCCGCTCCAACCAGATTCACCTTCCCGCAAATAGATGACGATTTCACGGAAAATGGATGCGTATAAATTTTCAATTTCGTTCCGGTAATTGTCCAGCTTTTTCTCAATGCTCGGCATGTACATATTGACCACCAATGCTGTACCGAAACCAACCAGCATCAAAATCAACTCATTGGTCAGCAAATCAAAATCCAAATTTTTTGCATCATATAAATGCAGCAAAATGACTGAACTCGAGACAAAACCGTCCTGAAACCGCAATGTCACCAATAAAGGAATAAAGAGCACAATCAGAATGCCGAGCATGACCGGATGATAGGCGATGCCTTCAAAAAAGATGAAAGCATAGGCAATCCCGATAATGCTCGCAATAAATCGGGAAAAAGCGGCCCGTATCGATTTCTTTTTGGTCGGCTGTATGCAGAGTATGGTCAGGATGCCGGCAGATACATAATAATCCAGTTGCAGCCACTGCGCCAATGTGATGGCGATTGCCACACCTAAAGCAGTCTTCATCGTGCGGTAGCCAATTGAATAAGACCTCAAATTCAGCTTCATCTTCCCCCTCCAAATTTCGGCATGAAAAAAATGCCCCTAAAAGAGGCATTCCTTCTTAAACTTCATCGCAATGCTGTTCGAAAATGGCTTGGATATGTGTAATGACAGACATTGGGTCATGCCCTTCAATTTCATGACGGCCAATTTCGTCAACCATTTTTCCGTCTTTCATGAACACGAAAGAGGGAGATGATGGCAAGTGATCGTCACCGAAAATCGCGCGTGCCTGAGCTGTCGCTTCTTTGTCTTGACCAGCGAAAACCGTATACAGGTTATCCGGGCGTTTGTCGTAATGAATCGAATGTAAAGCTGCCGGACGGGCGATGCCGCCTGCACATCCGCATACAGAGTTGACCATGACAAGGCTTGTGCCTTTTTGTGAAAATGCTTCATTCACCGCTTCAGGTGTTTCAAGCTGTGTGTATCCACCATCAATCAATTCCTGGCGGGCTTGTGTAGCTATATCGTTCATCAGAAAATTAAAATCCATGCTCATGAAATATCACTCCTTATTGTCTCTTCTTTTATCATAGCAGGTGTTTATCCCACTTGCAAAAAAGCTTACTCAAATAGACGCATAATTGCCTGTGCCACGGTCAATTCGTCGTTCAACACCTGCGTTTCCAATGTTTTGACCAATTGGCGCCGTTCTGCGTGATCGAAAAAACGGCTATGCAGTTCATCCGTGATCATCGAGCGGAACCAGTCCTTGGTCTGTTCCTGACGGCGTTTTTTCCAGTAGCCGCTGACTTTCACCGTGTCTTCGAATTCTTTGACCATTTTCCAGACTTCGGGAATGCCCGTTTCTTCCACAGAGGACGCCGCAAGCGAACGCGTTTTCCAACTGTCCGTGGCCGGTTGCAGGAAATGCATCATCTGTTTGTATTCTGAAACGGTCTTTTTCGCCAACTGGGCGTTTTCCCCATCCGCTTTGTGGACGATGATGGCATCGGCCAACTCCAGGATGCCTTTTTTCATGCCCTGCAATTCGTCTCCGGCACCAGTCAACACCAACAACAGGAACATGTCGACCATTCCACGGACCAGTGTTTCGCTTTGTCCAACCCCGACCGTCTCCACCAAGATGACATCGTATCCTGCAGCCTCGCATAACAACATCGTTTCGCGGGTCTTTTTATGGACGCCGCCAAGTGTTCCTGCTGTAGGGGAAGGGCGGATGAATGCTTTCGGATTTCGAGCCAATTGTTCCATCCGCGTCTTGTCTCCAAGAATGCTGCCGCCGGTAAGCGACGAACTCGGATCGATCGCCAAAACGGCGACCCGATGCCCAAGCCCAGTCAGCATTTCACCAAACGTTTCTATGAAGGTACTTTTCCCGGCACCGGGAACACCGGTGATGCCGATGCGGATACTATTGCCGGTGAATGGCAGCAATTGGTTGAGCAGTTCCTGGCCGTTTTTCTTATGTTCGGCACTCGAACTTTCCAGCAAAGTGATCGCTTTGCCCAAGTACAGACGCGAACCACTCCGGACTCCATCCGCAATAGCCTGGATATCCATGGTTGCATCATCCGGTTTCTTGAACTTTTTCCGAGGCAAGGCTTTCATGCCGTCATGGGCAGCTTGAACACCCTCCATCACATGCCTGGAATTTTTCTTGCGGCTCATCAGTCTGCCACTTCCTCGTAACCAAGTCGCACGTAAATCTCTTCGATGACTTTCTGTGCCGCTACCGGAATCACTGTCCCCGGACCGAAAATTGCGCTGGCCCCATTATTGCGAAGGAATTCATAATCCTGTGCCGGTATAACTCCGCCAACCACAATCAGAATATCTTCGCGGCCAATTTTCGCCAGTTCCGCTTTCAGATCCGGAACCAATGTCATATGCCCAGCTGCCAGCGAACTTACGCCGATAACATGGACGTCATTTTCTGCTGCCTGTTGTGCAGTTTCAGCCGGCGTTTGGAACAATGGCCCGATATCCACATCAAAGCCTAAATCAGCAAACGCTGTTGCTATGACTTTCGCTCCGCGGTCATGTCCGTCTTGCCCCATTTTGGCAATCAGGATACGCGGGCGGCGTCCTTCGTTTTCAATAAAGTCTTCCGTCATTTCTTTGACGATTTCCATTTCCTTCTGGTTTGAGAAATTCGAACTGTAAACTCCGCTCACTGAACGAATCACCGCCTTATGTCTTCCGGATGCTTTCTCGATGGCATCGGAGATTTCACCCAATGATGCACGGTGACGTGCTGCCTCAACGGCGCAAGCCAAAATATTGTCTTCTCCGCTTTGCGCCGCTTTTGTCAATGCTTCCAGCGCTTCTGCCACTTTGTCGCTGTCACGCTCTGCTTTCATGCGTTCCAAGCGTTCAATCTGTGTTTTGCGGACCATCGTGTTGTCGATGTTCAAAATATCAATCGGATCTTCCTGGTCCAGGCGATAACGGTTAACCCCAATGATCACTTCTTCATTGGAATCGATTTGTGCCTGTTTTTTCGCCGCTGCTTCTTCAATGCGCATTTTCGGCAAGCCGGTTTCGATGGCTTTTGCCATACCGCCCAATTCTTCAACTTCTTCAATCAATGCCCAAGCTTTTTCCGTCAATTCCTTAGTCAGCGATTCGACATAATAAGATCCGCCCCATGGATCGATGACATTCGTCATCATGGTTTCTTCCTGAAGGAACAATTGTGTATTGCGGGCGATGCGTGCCGAGAAATCAGTCGGCAAGGCAATCGCTTCGTCGAGCGCATTGGTATGGAGCGATTGTGTATGACCCATGGCTGCTGCATTCGCTTCAATCAAGGTACGGGTGACGTTATTAAATGGATCCTGTTCCGTCAAACTCCAGCCGGATGTTTGGGAGTGCGTACGCAATGCCAAAGCCTTGCTGTTTTTCGGATCGAAGGTTTTCATCATTTTCGCCCAGATTTCACGGCCAGCACGCATTTTCGCAACTTCCATGAAATAGTTCATGCCAATGCCCCAGAAAAAGGACAGGCGCGGCGCGAAATGATCGATGTCGATGCCTGCTGCAAGTCCGGTGCGGACATATTCAAGCCCGTCCGCTAGTGTATAGGCCAATTCAAGATCGGCAGTAGCTCCAGCTTCTTGAATGTGATAGCCCGAAATCGAAATCGAGTTGAACTTCGGCATATGGTCGGAGGTATATTTGAAAATATCAGCGATGATCTGCATCGACATGGCCGGCGGGTAAATATACGTATTGCGGACCATGTATTCTTTAAGAATGTCATTTTGGATGGTTCCGGCCAATTGTTCCGGAGAAACCCCTTGTTCTTCTGCTGCCACAATAAAGAATGCCATGATCGGCACAACGGCGCCGTTCATTGTCATCGATACGGACATTTGATCCAATGGGATGCCATCAAATAAGATTTTCATGTCTTCAACACTGTCTATTGCAACGCCGGCCTTGCCGACATCTCCGACAACACGTTTGTGATCGGAATCATAGCCGCGGTGAGTCGCAAGGTCAAAAGCAACAGACAAGCCTTTTTGCCCCATCGCTAAATTGCGTCGGTAAAATGCATTGCTTTCTTCCGCTGTTGAAAAACCGGCATATTGGCGTACAGTCCAAGGACGCGACACATACATGGTCGGATAAGGTCCGCGGACATTCGGTGCAAATCCAGGCAGGCTTTCTTCAAGGAAATCTATGTCCTGTTTTGTATATGTCGGTTTGATGTCAATGCCTTCATTGGTGGTAAAGGCGCTTTGCTGCTGAACTGTCTGTGAAGCAATAGCTAATTGGTCAAGTGTGACTTTTGAAAAATCGGGTTTAGCCATCTTATAGCGCCTCCTTTCCTAGAGCGAGAATTTTCTCCAGTTTCGCGGTCATCTGCTTGCCGGAATACACGGTATCTTTAATGCCATAGGTTGCCCATTCTGCTAATTGCTCTTTCGGATATTTGCCTGCAAGATCGATGCTGGCTTGACTGTCCAATCCTGGCACAAGTGCTGATACAGCTTCTTTTGATCCGCACAAGATGGCATAGTCCATTTTCTCGTCAGCTAGAAATTGATTAACTTCTTCAGCCGTAGCCAAATGCGGGCTGACTAATGCTTCGATTCCGCCAACTGCTAAAAAGCCAGAAACGAAATCTACTTGAGGCTTGATTTTCTTCAATGGTTCGATAAGGATGATTGCTGACTTAAGACTTGTTACTTTGCTCTGGGCACGAAGATTTTCAAATGGCGTCGCCAGACGTTTCGCTGTCATGTACTCAAGGTGGCCATCATCGATTTTCGCATCTTTTACCGGCTCTTGAGGATTGGCATAGATATTGGTTCCAATCAGCGATTGTTTGCGGGTAGCCACATTTTTTTCGCGCTCCACCCATTTCGCCTGGATGTCATCTGTCAACCAGCCTGATTTGATGACTTCTGAATAGCCGCCAGCTTCTTCAATTTCAAGGAAATAGCTCCATGCTGCCTCAACGTATTCTTTTGTCAGCGTTTCGATAAAGTAAGAGCCTGCTGCTGGGTCGATCACATGCGACACATGGGCTTCTTCTTTTATGACTAATTGGACATTGCGGGCGATGCGCCGGCTTGAAGGATCCGGTTCTGTCAAAAAGTCATGTGGATGTACGGTGTGGGCATCGGTTCCTCCCAATACTGATGCAAATGTAGAATTTCCTGCACGCAGCAAGTTCACATAAGGATCCAGTTTAGAGTAGGAACGGACAGACGTTTCCGTAAACAATGGAATTGTCGGAGCTTCTTCGCCATATGCAGAACTGAAGGCTTGCCATAATACGCGGAAGGCGCGCAATTTAGCGATTTCCTGGAAAAATTGTGTATCCACCGCAAAGCGGATCCAGGTATTTTCAGCACTTTCTTTGAAAGTGTCTTCTGACATACGCTCAGACAAGATGCTGAGTGCGACTCCAAGTTCATGGATCACGGTTCCGCCAGCATGGTGGATTGGAATCGTGTCTACAACCTGTGTACGAATACTTGCCGGTGCCTCAACAGGTTCTTCAGAGAAAATAACCCCTTGGAGTTTCGGCAATTGTTCTGGAGTTACAAAATCGAAAACACGCAGAATGTCTTTATCGTCCCCTGTCAGTTTAAAGTACAAAGGATATTGGACAATCATTTCTGCCAATTCAGCCAATTGGGCATCTGTCCAGTCAAACTTACGGAATCCTTTATAGACAACAGTTTCATTCCCACGAAGAATATCATCTTTCATCAAGGCCAAATATTCTTTCGCCGAATCCGCCATCACTTCCTGGGACACGAGCCAACTTGGCTGATGTTTTCCTTGCTGGACAGCTGCTGTTTGAGCTGTGATATAGCTGCCTAATTGTTCAAGCATGTCTTTGGTATAAAGAGGTTCCAGTGTTACATCTTCAATGGTAGGGGTCTTTAATGTTTCTTCAAACGGCTTGCCTTTAATCGCTTTTACTGCCGCTTCTTGCCATTCAGCATATGTACGGATTGGAAATTTCGTCTTTTTCATCGATTCGATTGTCAAACTGTTCCCTCCTTAAAGGCTTTCTAGTTTCATTTTACCCGACTCACGACAGACATTAAAGAGGAAAAAAAGCTGGAAGTCCGAAGACTCCAGCTTTTCTTAATATACAGACGTATTTTCTTTGGACATATTCTCCAATATTTCTTTGACGCGCGCAAGGAATTGGCCGCATACCAAACCATCAAGTACACGATGATCCAGTGACAAACAAAGATTGACCATGTCGCGTGCAGCAATCATGCCGTTGTCCATAATGACTGGGCGTTTGACGATCGATTCCACTTGCATGATAGCTGCCTGTGGGTGGTTAATGATTCCCATAGACTGAACAGAACCGAACGATCCGGTGTTGTTGACGGTGAAAGTGCCGCCCTGCATATCCGCGGATTTCAATTTTCCAGAGCGTGCTTTAAGTGCCAATTCATTGACTTCTTTGCCGATGCCTTTCACTGATTTTTCATCAGAATTCTTGATGACCGGTACGAATAAAGCACTATCCGAAGCGACAGCGATGGAAATATTGATGTCTTTCTTCTGGATGATTTTGTCTCCAGCCCACATCGAGTTCATCATCGGGAATTCTTTCAATGCCTGTGACACAGCTTTGACAAAGAAAGCAAAGTAAGTAATATTGAAGCCTTCTTTTTTCTTGAATTCGCCTTTGATGGAGTCGCGGTACTGGACAAGGTTGGTGACATCCACTTCGACCATCATCCATGCATGCGGTGCTTCGTGTTTGCTCTTCAGCATATTCGCAGCTATCGCCCGGCGGACGCCGGTTACTGGGATTTCGATATCTCCCGGAGCACTTTCAATCGGTGCAGCTGCTGCTTTCGGAGCTTCCTGGACAGGCGTTTCCTTAGGCGCTGGTGGCTGTTCCTGCTGCTGAGCCTGAGGTTGTGCCGCCGGAGCTTCTCCCGCTTTTGGAATATTGCCGCTGTCGATCAATGCCATCAAATCTTTGCGTGTAATGCGCCCTTCGTTGCCAGAGCCTTCAACTTGTGACAAATCGATGTCATTGTCCTGAGCAAGACGCAAAACAGCTGGTGAGTAGCGCCCTTTCGCCCCTGAAGTTTTAACCGGTTGCGAAGATCCTTTCGTCCCTTCCAGTTTTTCAGTCGGTTTTGCACCGGCTGCTGGCATTTCGGCCGCTTTCTCGCTAATGGCAGGTTTTGCTTCTTCTACAGGAGCCGCGTCGCCGCCTTCGGTTTCAATCGTGCAGACGATTTCGCCTACCGCTAAAGTTTCGCCTTCTGAAGCAATCAATTCCTTGATTGTGCCGGTAAACGAAGATGGAACCTCCGCAGTCACTTTGTCTGTGTTGACTTCAGCAAGCGGATCGTATTTATTCACATGGTCGCCTGGCTGGACGAGCCATTTTTCTATAGTGCCTTCTGTAACACTTTCACCCAGCTGAGGCATTTTAATGTTTTCAATAGCCAAGGGAGTTCCTCCTTTACTTGATGGTGTTTGATCGTTCTATTGGAGCTTCAGTGCCCGTCGAGGGACCGCAGGATGCGGGTCAGCTAACCGTTATGACACGATGTCGCGTTCTTAGGTTAGCTTCTGCTGACGGCTGCTTACGCTTTTCTATTTGTCCAGCTTCAGTGCCCAGATTCTAGGGTCATAAGCCAACCCAGCTGCGTGGCAAAGAACGCCACACTGCTGGTCTGTCTTATGCCCGTCGAATCTACATGGGCACTTACGCTTTTCCTCTTAAAACTCAGCTAATTCTCTCATCGCTTTTTCTACTTTGTCCGGGTTGATCATGAAGAATTTCTCCATGGTTGGCGCATAAGCCATTGCCGGGATATCCGGCCCAGCAAGACGTTTGATTGGAGCGTCTAAGTCGAATAGGCAGTTTTCAGCAATGATTGCCGCTACTTCTCCGATGATGCTTCCTTCTTTATTGTCTTCTGTGACCAATAGCACTTTGCCGGTTTTCTTAGCGGCTTCGATGATGCCTTCTTTGTCCAACGGATAAATCGTGCGCAAATCAAGGATATGTGCAGAGATGCCGTCTTCTGCCAAACGTTCGGCAGCCTGCAGCGCAAAGTGAACTGCTAAGCCGTAAGTGATGACGGTGATGTCTTCGCCTTCGCGTTTAACGTCCGCTTTGCCGATTTCAATGGTGTAGTCTTCTTCCGGCACTTCGCCTTTGATCAAGCGGTATGCCCGTTTGTGTTCAAAGAACATAACCGGATCTTCATCGCGGATCGCTGCTTTCAAAAGGCCTTTTGCATCATATGGAGTGGAAGGAATGACAATTTTCAATCCAGGCTGGTTGGCGAAAATCGCTTCCACTGACTGTGAGTGGTAAAGAGCTCCGTGTACCCCTCCGCCAAAAGGTGCACGGAAGACGATTGGACATGACCAGTCATTGTTCGAACGGTAACGGATGCGGGATGCTTCAGAAATGATTTGGTTGACAGCCGGCATAATGAAATCCGCAAATTGCATTTCTGCAATCGGCCGTAAGCCATACATTGCTGCGCCAATTCCAACACCGGCAATCGCCGATTCCGCAAGCGGTGTATCCAAGACGCGGTCTTCACCGAATTGATCGTAGAGGCCTTGCGTCGCTTTAAAGACGCCGCCTTTTTTACCTACATCTTCTCCAAGAACAAAGACGTTTTCGTCACGTTCCATTTCTTCTTTCATGGCAAGCGTGATGGCATCAATATAAGACATAATAGCCATTATTCGTCTCCTCCTTCTTCGGCATAGACATATTTCATCGCATGTTTAGGTTCTGCGTAAGGTGCATTTTCAGCGTAATCAGTCGCTTCATTGACTGTTACCATAATTCGGTCGTTGATGTCTTTTTCAAGCTCATCGTCCATGATGCCATGCTCTTTCAAGTACGCTCCAAATGTCAGGATTGGATCCGTCGATTTTTGCGCAGCCAATTCGTCTGCTGAGCGGTATTGGCGATGGTCATCATCTGATGAGTGAGCGGTCATCCGCTCGGAAACGGTTTCGACCAAACTCGGGCCTTCGCCGCGGCGCGCACGGTCGGCAGCCTCTTTGACATGTTTGTAGACTTCAATCGGGTCATTGCCGTCAATCGTCACACCTGGCATGCCATAACCGATTGCACGGTCCGAAACATTCTTGCTCGCCAATTGGCGTTCAACCGGCACCGAAATCGCATATTTATTGTTTTCGACCATGATGACGACCGGCAATTTATGGACACCGGCAAAGTTCATGCCTTCGTGGAAATCACCTTGGTTGGAAGAGCCTTCACCGAGCGTCGTGAACGTAATAAAGTCTTTTTTCTTCATTTTGCCAGCTAAAGCTACGCCTACCGCGTGAGGCAATTGAGTTGTTACAGGCGAAGAACCGGTAATGATGCGGTTGCTCTTCTGCCCAAAATGGCCAGGCATTTGCCGTCCACCTGAATTCGGGTCCTCCGCTTTGGCAAAAGCCGACAGCATCAGATCTTTTGGCGTCATGCCAAAATGCAGGACCACACCGATATCACGGTAATAAGGAGCGATATAGTCTTTTGAGTTGTCAAGAGCGAAGGCAGCACCCACTTGAGCCGCTTCCTGCCCCTGGCATGAAATCACAAAAGGAATTTTCCCGGCACGGTTCAAGAGCCACATGCGTTCATCTACTCGGCGTGCCATTAACATCGTTTCGTACATTTTCAATAAATCATCATTTGTTAAACCGATTTCTTCGTGTTTTGAAGCCATTGTTTTTTCCTCCTTCAACTATGGATTGCTTTTCCGTCAACGGCCAACGCCGCTTCTCCCATGACCTCTGAAAGAGTCGGGTGCGGGTGGATCGTATCCGCAATTTCCCACGGGGTTGCGTCCAGAACCATGGCCAGCCCTGCTTCAGAAATCATGTCGGTGACATGCGGGCCAATCATATGGACTCCCAGGATATCGTTCGTTTCTTTGTCGGCAATGATTTTGACAAATCCATCAGATTCGCCGTAGACCAATGCTTTACCGATCGCTTTGAAAGAAAATTTGCCGACTTTGACGTCATGCCCTTTTTCTTTTGCCTGATCTTCCGTAATTCCGACACTTGCTGCTTCCGGATTGGAATAAATGCAGCGTGAGACCAAATCGTAATTGATGGCGTGCGGATTGTTGCCTTTGATATGTTCAATCGCTGTGATCCCTTCATGCGAAGCGACATGCGCCAATTGCAGTCCGCCAATCACGTCACCGATTGCGTAAATATGGGATTCTTTTGTTTGGAAAGATTTTTTCACTTGGATAAAGCCGTTTTCGATGATGATATCCGTGTTTTCGATGCCGATATTTTCGACATTCGCCTGACGGCCGACAGAAACCAGCATTTTTTCAGCGGAAAAACTTTCGTTCTTGCCATTGATTTCTGCCTGGATCGTTACACCATTCTCACCTGTTTCCAATGTATCCGCCATCACTTTTGCACTTGTCGCAAACTTAATGCCTTTTTTCTTCAATAGCTTCAACATTTCTTTGGAGATATCTTTATCTTCCGTCGGGATGATCCGTTCTGCATATTCGATAACGGTTACATCAACGCCGAAATCATTGAGCATGGACGCCCATTCGATGCCGATGACACCACCGCCGACAATCAGGATTGATTTTGGCAGACTTTCCATTCTCAAAGCTTCGTCGGAACTCATAACGAATTCGCCATCAATCGTCAGCCCTGGCAATGTACGGGGACGTGATCCGGTTGCAATGATGACATTGCTTGGAATCAGCATTTCATTTTCTTCTCCATTTTTCATCTCAACGGAAATGGTACCCGCGTTTGGAGAAAAAATGGATGGTCCAAGAATTCTGCCGATGCCTTCATAGACATCGATTTTCCCTTTTTTCATCAATCCCTGGACGCCTGCATGCAATTGATCGACAATTCCCTGCTTGCGCTGTTGGACACGTGCGAAATCCAGTGAAACTTCGCCGGTTTCAACACCAAAGTCAGCCGCATGATGTTTTGTTGTTGAATAGACTTCCGCACTGCGGAGCAATGCTTTACTTGGAATGCAGCCTCTATGTAAGCATGTGCCGCCCAGTTCGCCTTTTTCAACAATCGCTGTTTTTAAACCGAGTTGTGCCGACCGAATGGCCGCTACATAACCGCCGGTCCCGCCGCCTAGAATGACGACATCATAATTTTGAGCCATGATTTCTTCCTCCTTTATCCCACTTCGATCCACGGAAAATCAATTCCTGCTGATTGAAGTCTTTACTCTGGTTAAAATGAATAATGCTTGACCCGTTCTTCCCCATTCAATATGCGGAGCGCTCCTTCAGCCAAAGCCTGAAGCTCATTTTCACCCGGCTGGATGTCCACATCGGCAATCCAGTTGACCCGTTCTGTGATTGCTTTAACAAAGCTTTCACCATGCGCAAGTTCCCCAGTCAAAATGATCGCATCTATTTGCCCCTTCAATACCGCGCTGGCAGCGCCGATTTCGCGGGCGATCTGATAGGCCATTGCCTGATAAACCAAATCCGCTTGAGAATCACCTTTTTTTATGCGTTGTTCAACTTTCACGACATCATTGGTATCCAGATAGGCCGTCAATCCACCTTGTCTGACCAACTTCATCATCATTTCCTGCCGGTTAAACTGTCCGGAAAAGCACAATTCCACTAAATCGCCTGCCGGTACGGCCCCTGCCCGTTCAGGACTGAATGGACCATCGCCATGCAGACCGTTGTTGACATCAATTACACGGCCTCCTTGATGTACACCTACCGTGATGCCGACACCCATATGAGCGACAATCAGGTTGACCTCTTCATAAGAGCGTCCAACTTTGCTGGCATATCGACGGGCAACGGCCTTTTGGTTGAGTGCATGGAAAATGGACTTGCGTTCAATGGAAGCAAAACCGGATATCCGGGCAATCGGCTCCATTTCATCAACCACTACCGGGTCGACGATATATGCGGGAATGTTTAACCCATCTGCAATTTCCGAAGCCAAAATTCCTCCCAGATTGGATGCATGCTGACCTGCATAGCCTTGCCGCAAATCCTCAAGCATCTGTTCGTTCACCGTGTAGGTCCCACCTTCGATGGGGCGCAGCAAGCCGCCTCTTCCACAGACCGCGGACAACTTGGAAACATTCATGCCTTCTTCGTCCAACGCCTCCAGAATGGTTTGCTTCCTGAAGGGATATTGGCTGAAAATATCAGCGGACTTTCCTAAATCTTCTACCGTATGGAGAATGGTTTTCTCCATAATTAAGATATCGTTGTCAAAAACACCTATTTTAGTCGAAGTGGTTTTAGGGTTGATGACCAGGATACGATTTTGCTGTTTTTGCACATCCACCCCTCCATTTCTTTCTAAAATAACGGTTATTGGTTTTCCTTTTTATAAACTGTTCTTTCTTTTCGAGCAATGCTTCCGGCAGTTTGCTGTTTAAGCCAAGCAAGAAGCCAGGCATCAGATGCCTGGCTTCTCACGGGAGCGGTGCCCAAAGCAGCCGAAGCGGTGTTTATGGGAAACTTCTCAGAGGAAAGCTGCTCTTTTACAGTGGTCGTAAAAGAAACCTCCTGCTGATTGAAGTTTATCTTCTGCTTAAAATATTGTGTTCGTTTCTCAAGAATTGCGAACGTGATTTGCGGACGCGCTCAATGCGTTCTTCAGCCATGCGGTCTGCCGCAATGTAACTTGGTACGTTGTCGCGTTTAGAAATTTCAAAGATTTTTGTGATGCTGTCATAAATTGTTTCTACACGTTTCATTGCACGTTCGTTATTGTAGCCATACAATTCATCCGCAACGTTGATGACGCCGCCAGAGTTGATAACAAAGTCAGGAGCATAAACGATGCCGCGTGCTTCAAGTTCATCGCCATGGCGTTCTTCTTTCAATTGGTTGTTGGCAGAACCGGCAACCACTTTCACTTTCAATTGGGGAATCGTGTCATCATTGATGATAGCGCCCATTGCACATGGTGCAAAAATATCCGCTTCCTGTGAATAGATGTCATTTGGTGCAACTGCTGTTGCGCCAAATGCAGTGACTGCACGTTGCACTGCTTCTTCGTTGATGTCCGTAACGATCAATTTCGCGCCTTCTTTATGAAGGTATTCGCAAAGCGGGTAAGCAACATTCCCTACTCCCTGTACTGCAACTGTTTTGCCTTCAAGAGAATCATCGCCGAAAGCTTCAAGTGCAGCAGCTTTCATGCCGATGTAGGCCCCGTATGCAGTAACAGGAGATGGATTGCCTGAAGAACCGAAAGCTGGCGAAATCCCAGTAACGTAATCTGTTTCTTCATGGATCAAGTCCATATCCGCTACTGTAGTTCCAACATCTTCAGCAGTTATGTAACGGCCATTCAAGCCTTGGATAAAGCGTCCGAAAGCGCGGAACATTTCTTCATTCTTGTCTTTTAACGGGTCACCGATGATAACTGTTTTTCCGCCGCCCAAGTTCAGGCCAGCTGCAGCATTTTTATAGGTCATTCCGCGCCCTAGGCGGATTGCATCTTCAATTGCTTCTTCTTCAGTTGCATAATTCCACATGCGCGTGCCGCCAAGTGCCGGTCCAAGCGTCGTATCGTGGATACAAATAATGGCTTTAAGCCCTGAGTTTTTATCTTGGCAAAAAATTAATTGTTCGTAGTCATGTTGTTCCATTCTGCTGAAAATTTCCATTTCAATTCCTCCTAGTAGTTGTTCCTTAAGTTAATGATGAACAAATTGCCAAAGCCAATGAATATAATTTGCTTTCGGCACTGTCGGCACGGGACGTGAGAACAATTGGCGCTTTCGCACCCGCAACAATACTGCCGACTTTTGCATTTGAAAAGAATACCAGCGACTTATACAGGATATTGCCCGATTCAATAGTAGGAACCAGTAGAATGTCGGCTTTGCCGGCGTTGTCGCCGGCAATCCGTTTATGTTTGGCTGCATCAATGGAAATTGCATTGTCGAGGGCGAAAGGGCCATCCACGATACAATTCTTTATTTGCCCGCGACGGTTCATTGCGGTCAATGCGGCTGCATCCAGAGTGGCCTGCATATTCGGATTGATGACTTCCACTCCTGCTAATGGCGCGACAATCGGCATAACTACTCCGACTGAACGTGCAATCTGGACAGCATTTTGGATAATTTGTACTTTTTGAGGTAAGTCCGGATTGATGTTCATGCCCGCATCCGTGACGAAAATCAGCCGGTCGAATCCAGCTACTTCAAAAGCGGCAATTTGGGACATGACTCTTCCGGTTCTTAAGCCGTAATCCGGATGCAACACTGCTTTCAGCAGTATGGCGGTTGCAATCTGGCCTTTCATCAAGATATCGGAGTCATTTCTGTACACCGATTTCACGGCTTCTTCAGCAGCCATTTCCAGGCTGCTGACATGATGAAGCTGAACATCCGGATGATCCAGCAATTGAGGGAAATGCTCCCGCATCATTGCTGTTGTTGCCGATTCATCATCGTATAAGCGAAAACGCACCATGTTTCGGGCAACGGCCATACTCACCGCTTCCAGGACAGCCGAATCAGCAGCTGCAGCAACAGCGACAGTGAGATTTGAATCTGTTGGAACATTTTCGATCAATTGTGTTAATGTGGCCATTGATGCTCACCTCATTCTCCTTAATTAAAACAGAACAAATGGGGATATATAAGAGATGAAAGCGTTTTATTTGCAGTTTTAACCATATTTTATTGCAAATTCTTGCAAAACCCTGCAACAAATTGCAAAGTCGTTACATTAAACCGTATTTTTCTAATTTGTAATACAAGGTTCGCAAAGAGATTTCCAATTGCTTGGCTGTCTTCGATTTATTGCCGTTGTATTGCTGCAATGCACGGTGAAGAATTCCTCGTTCAACTGTATCCAACTGTTCCTGAAGCGGGGCCGAAGACTGGATAACGACTTCATTTTTGGCTTCCGCAACTTTCAGCATATTCAACGGGATATGTTCTTCGGTCAACACTTTATCGTTCATCTGCATAAAAATCATGGCGCGGCTGAGGACGTTCTCTAGTTCCCTGACATTCCCCGGCCAATCGTAGACGCGCAAATACTGCAGAGCTTTGTCTGACACAGACTCAACACTTCGGCCATATTCCTGGTTCAGCTTCAGCAATAGCCGTTCAACGATTCTCGGAATGTCCTGCTTGCGGTTTCGCAGAGGCGGAATGAGAATCGGCATCCGGTTAAGGCGATAGTAAAGATCTTCACGAAACTTGCCGTCCAGCAATGCTTTTTCCATATTGGCATTTGTCGAAGCGATAACACGGACATTGACAGGAATCGGTTTGCCGCCCCCAATCCTCAACGTTTCATGTTCTTGCAGCACGCGCAACAGCTTGCTTTGCAACGAAGAAGACAATTCACCGATCTCATCGAGGAAAATACTGCCGTTATTCGCTTCTTCGAACAACCCGCGTTTTTCTCCAGTCTTGATGCCGGGAATCGCCCCTTCTTCATAACCGAACAGTTCACTTTCTAGCAATTCTTCAGAAAGCGCTGCACAATTGACACGCACGAATTTGTTGAATTTCCGTTCACTCGCGCTATGGATGGCATGCGCAAAAAGCTCTTTGCCTGTACCGGATTCCCCGCGCAGCAAAACCGTCACCAAAGTCTGTGCCGCCAGTTTCGCCTGCTGAAGAGACAATTGCATTTCCGAAGACAAACCGATGATGTCATCAAAGGTATATTTGGATTCCAATGTCCGGATGATGCTGCGGGCGCGGTCCAACTCTTTCATCAATGAGCGGATCTCGGTGGTATCATGAATGACCCCGACGCTGCCCTTTAATTTATTGTCGACGATTATTGGAGCGACATTGACGATGACTTCCCGGTTTGATGGGCCCACCTTCAAATTGACGCCTCGAACCGGTTTACGGGTCTGCAGCGCTTTCAAGTGCATACTTTCCCCTTCCGAAATATCCGCAGAGGCCGGTTGGCCGATGACGTCTTCCATATGCAATCCGGTAATTCGCGTATAGGCAGGGTTGACCAGCAAGCCATTGCCTTTCTCATCAACGACTGAAATGGCATCGTCACTCGATTGGATGATGGCTTCCAGCATGGTCTGTATTTCCTTCAAATCTGTAATTTCCTCTGCCAGCGACACCACTTCCGTAATGTCCTTGAATACTGCAAATGCACCGATTGTCTCTCCATTTTCATCGATCATCGGAAAGCGTGAGGTGACAATCGTTGCTCCATTCATCAGTTCCAGCTCTTTATTCAGTTCAATCCGGCCGGTTTCGTAGATTCTTGGCAATTCGCTGAGTGAAATGAATTCATGAATGTGCCGTCCGATAGTTTCTTCCACCTGCACCCCCAGCATTCTTGCTGCGCTTTTGTTGATAAAAGTGATGCGGCTTGTTTTATCGATGCCGATCATGCCTTCTTCTATGGAATTGAAAATGATTTTTTCCCTGTGGCTATCTTTGCTGAGTTGCGTGATGAAATGCTCTTTCTCTTCCAGCAGCCGGACAAAGACATTTGCCAAGCTCCCCGGAATGACAACCGTTTTCTCCAAATAATAGTCCTTCAATTCCTGATAAAGCTGATCACTTCCCGTTACATTAAAAACAATATCCACCTGTTGCTTGTCGAATTTCGCGTAGTCTTCAGCGGTTGGAATGCCGCGGGATGCTGCTGTTTTAATGGCTGAAGCATTCGGATTTAAATCCACAACTCCATAGACATGCAGGTAATCCGTTTCCATTAGCGTATTGAGGATAGCTGATCCCCCAACGCCTCCTCCAATGATCAATACGTTTTGCAAGATAGTTCAACCTCATTTCCGATGTTTTGCAAGTAATTGCAATGTAATTTAAGGGTAACGCAGGAAGGATTTCTTGACAACTTTAACCGAATTGGAAACAATAGATGAAGAAGGATGTGGAATTATGGGACGTTTAGTAGCATTTATTATTTTGCTGATCCCTGGAATCATGGCGGCATACGGCATCAAATTGATGCGCGATACCTTGTTCAATAAATTGCTCGAGCCTTATCCGGCTCTCTGGATTCAATTTACTTTAGGAACTATTTTTGTGGTTCTCGGAATCGGCTTTTTTGCTGGTTTCCTGCTGAACCGTGATCGAAAAAAAGGAACCGTGTCGAAAAGATTCCAGAAATAAAAAAATTGCGTCTACCCGATAAGGGAAGACGCAATTTTTCGTTTAACACGATCCGGATAATTGGTAATGATTCCTACCAATTGCGGATCCAATCGTTTCATAAGGGGTTCCGACCCCAGAATTCCATATAAACGGACATTCTTATCAAGTTTCAACACATCTGCTTTAACGGATTTTGCAAGAAGCCGTTTATGAAGATGAATGCTATCCACCCATTCCATTTCTTTAATGCGGGACAACTGGACATTTTTCTTGATGATCCACGCCATTTCCGTGGAAGGCATCAACTTTTTCATTTCCCTCAATAACTCTGCATTAAAGGAGGACAGATGGATCTCTTTCATCCCTTCCAGCATAGCAGCGAGTATCTGTGGCCCCTTGGCATTTTTCGCAAACGAGCTTTTCAGTTCAATATTCAACGGGATGTTCTTTTTCTTTGCCCATTGAAAAACTTCATAAGCCAGCGGCATCTGATGGTGCTGAAATTTGCGCAGCCACCTCCGGCCGACAGGCAGATCCTTTATTTCTTCGTAATCGAGCGTTTCAATTCCAGCATCGACGCCAGTCAAGCGCCGCAGATTATCGTCATGGTAAACGACAACAACGCCGTCTTTGGTGATCTGGACATCCAATTCGATGCCAACACCAAATTCACAGGCTTTGTAAAAAGCTGACCATGTATTTTCCAGTGCATATCCTGAAGCGCCTCGGTGTGCATACACTTTGACTTCAGACATTGAATCATCCTCTTCCATTTTTGAAATCCGCTTAACTCAACAAGATCATATTCTGCCAATCCAGCTGACTTCTAAATAGTTTCCCAACTATTTTAACATTTATTGCAACAGACTAAAAGCCTTGCCGGTTGTTGTTTTCTTGTTGCGGGTTTGGGTTTTATTCATATAACCTTATGTAAGATATTACATTTAAAGCTGGGGACAAGAAAAATCCGGCTTCAGGCCGGATTCCGAAATTTTAATTGCTGAAATTATTTTCAATGAATTGCTGTTCTTGTTGTTCTGTCAAAATGCCTGTCGCTCGGCCAATGCTGCCGCCTTGGAGTTCCCAAATGAAGTTATGGTCATCATCCACTTGATCGAATTTGCCTTTTTCCCACCGGCTGATGATTTCCAGCAACTCTTCTTTGGAATTGAAATCAGATGCCTGCAAAAGCTGTTTTGCTTTGGAAATGGATTCTTGGTCCATTTGGATGATTCCCCATTTTTCAGAAGCGATAACTTTTTGATGAGTCATCTTGTGCATCATGGCCGTCACCGTGGCTTCTGAAGCATCTTCTGGAACAGATTGGGCAAATTCCAGCCCTTCCATCTTTTTGACGCTTGTCTCAAGCGCCTCTTCCGAAGAAGTTTCAGCAGATATCGAACTGCCGGACAGTTTGTCCTTATCCCAAAACTTCAATGCTCCAAATGCGATAACAGCCATTAAAATAATAGCGGAAACCAAATAGACACTCCGTTTAATCATGCAAAAACTCCTTCAGCAAATTTCATTTTTTTATTCAGCGCAATAAGTACCACTATACCAAATAGCTCATCGATTTTCCATGTATTTGCCAAGTTTTTTCCCTTATGTAAATAACACGCTGTTCTGCTTTTTCCCATAAAAAATAACCAATGAGCATATTCTCACTGGTTTGCTTTTCCTATGGATCCTGCCTGGACATCTATACTAACGACAGCATGGTAAAAAATGCGATGCCTAAAGTTGCACAATATACCCCGTAAAAATACAGCCGGTCGACAACTGTCCCTTCTCCATTGCCCAAAAAGTAGTCATCAATTTGCCTGATCATTTGCACGTGCATTCGCCTCTTTCCATTTTGCTGTAATCGTTTCATTGAAGACTTTCACTGCTTGCAATAAAACAGCGTCTTAACCTTTTCCTTTAATTCACAGAAGCTAAACCTGGATTTCCTGTCAAAAAAGTAAGCGTATTTCCATCGAATTCAAGTGCAGCAAGGGACCTTCGGCGTTATCCTCCAGATAAATAAAAAACTTTCTTGCCGCTGTTTAAGCGATAAGAAAGTTAAAAAATTCTATTGGTCTGATTCATTTCGCATTTCAAGCCGCAAACTATCTACGACCATTGCGATAAATTCAGAATTAGTCGGCTTCGATTCTAAATGCGCTACACTGTATCCGAAAATTTTGGCGATGTGGTCAATGGTTTCGTGGCGATTCCACACTTGTTCAATGGCATGGCGAATCGATCTTTCGACCCGCGCTGATGTTGTATCGAATTTAGAGGCGATTCCAGGATACAGTACTTTCGTGACTTTATTGAGTACCTCTGGCTGCTCTAATACTAAAGTGATGGCTTCCTTCAAATAATTATATCCTTTTAAATGAGGAGGGATGCCAATTTCTTTGACTATATTGGTAATTCGGTCTTCTTGCGTCAAACGGCCTTCAGGCGGTCCTGCCGCGTTGCTCCGCGCATTCATGATATGGTTGATTTGTACGGCCAGGCGGTTGGCTTCAAAAGGCTTCATAATGAAATAGGAAGCCCCGTAATCGGCTGCCTGGCTCATGATGGATTCCTGTCCGAAAGCAGACAGCATAATAACGTCAATCTCTTTCAAATCCCCATTTTCCTTGAGCGCATCCAAAACAGCGATACCGTCCAGATAGGGCATGATGATGTCCAGCAATAAGATATCGACCGTTTGCTTTTGCAGCATCTCGATGCAGGTCTTGCCGTTATAGGCAACATCCACCACTTCCATATTGGGTTGTGCATTTAAATAATCTTCCATCAGTCCGACCAATTCGCGATTATCATCTGCAATTGCGATTTTAATTTTATCCATTTGGCTCTCTCCTTGGTGACTGACTCTTCTGATTTCACATTTACAATCCAACAGCGGGCCCTACTACCCGGCTGCCGGACCGGCTCATTTCATCAAAAGCTTACGATCGGCTGCAAGCGACAGCAATTCCTCTGCATGCTGCAGTGTCAGGTCCGTTATTTCAGCGCCTGACAGCATCCGGCTCATCTCTTCTGTTCGTTCGCGTCCATCCAACTCGGTGACCGCAGTGGTCGTCCGCTGTTTGTCGACTTTCTTTTCGATAAACAAATGCTGGTCTGCCATTGCAGCAACTTGCGGCAAATGGGAAATGCACAAGACCTGGGAATGCACAGAGATCGCTGCAATCTTCTCGGCAATCGCTTGAGCGACCCGGCCGCTGACACCTGTATCCACTTCATCAAAGATAATGGACGTAATTCCTTGGTGCTTGGAGAAAATGGTTTTCAAAGCCAGCATCATACGGGACAATTCGCCGCCTGAAGCTACTTTCGTCAACGGCTTGAGCGGTTCACCCAAATTGGTGGAAATATAGAAGGAAATTGAGTCATGGCCATTCCGGTCGAATCGGCCATTCGGCAAAATCCCGAAATTCACTTCGAACGAGGCTTTTGCCATATGCAATTCCTTCAATTGTTCCATGATGGCTTTGCCAAGACTTTTCGCAGCTTTTTTGCGCAGAATCGTCAGCTCTTCGGCTTCAACTCGCAAATCATCGGTCAATTCCTTCAACTTTTCCTGATCCAATTGATAGCGCTGATCTCGGTTGACCAATTTATCCAATTCATCTGTCTGCTTTTCATGATACAGCAAAATGTCTTCTACGGATGCACCATATTTTCTTTTTAACGATTGAATGACAGCGAGACGCTGTTCAATGTCATTTAAACGGGCAGGATCGAATTCCATATCATCCAAAATGCGCTTGATTTCCGTTCCTGTGTCCTGAATCAGATAAAATGCTCCAGAGAGTGTCTCGGAGGATCCAGTAAACGTTTCATCCACCGATGCAGCATGCTCCAGTTCTGACATGGCAGAACCTATCCAGTCCAGCCCCTTGCTCTCGCCTTGGATCGCTTCATGGGCAGCTGAGATCGACTCGTAGATTTTATTGAAATTCTGCAGTTTTTTGCGTTCTGCCACCAAGTCCTCTTCTTCACCGATGACCAACTCCGCTGCTTCGATTTCCTGCAGCTGAAAAGTCAGCAAGTCGATGCGCTGGGCAATCTGCTGTTCATTTTCCGTATAGGAAGAAAACTCACGCTTCAATTTGGTGTATTTATCGAAAGTATGGTGATAGCTTTCTTTGGACTTAGCCAGGCTTTTGCCGGCAAATTGGTCCAGCAGGTACAAATGCTGTTTTTCGTCCATCAATTCCTGGGTTTCGTGCTGTCCGTGGATATCGATGAGCGCAGCTCCGACTTCACGCAAAATGGAAATAGTTACTAGTTTGCCATTGATGCGGCAAACATTCTTTCCTTTATCGTTCAATTCCCGGCGCAGCAAAATGTCGCCATCACTCCATGTGATTCCGAATTCCTCTAATCTGCGGAAGACCGGATGCTGATCGTCGTCCAAAGAAAATAAACCTTCTATTTCTGCTTTTTTGGCACCATGACGAATAAATTCCTGGCTTCCCCGTCCACCGGCCAAAAGATGCACGGCATCAATGATAATGGATTTACCGGCACCGGTTTCCCCTGTCAAAACAGTCAGCCCTTCAGAAAAACTGACGGTCAGGGCGTCGATAATGGCAAAATTGCGTATATCTAATTCCCGAAGCATATCCGTTCACCTCTTCTTAAAGCATTTCGATTAAACGCTGTTTTAGAATTTCACGATGTTCAGTATCTCTGCAGATAATTAGGCAGGTATCGTCGCCGCAAATGGTCCCTAGAATCTCTTCCCAGTCCAAATGGTCGATCAGTGAACCGATTGCATGGGCATTACCGGGCAATGTTTTCATAACCAGGAAATGGCTGGCTCCATCGATGCTGACAAAAGCGTCCGTCAAAGCACGGTGCAGTTTCTGCATAGGATTAAAGCGCTGGTCTGCTGGCAGGCTGTATTTGTAGCGTCCATCCTGCAATGGGACTTTCACCAGATGCAATTCTTTGATATCACGCGATACGGTCGCTTGCGTTACTTCATAACCCGCTGACTTCAATAAATCCACCAGCTCGTCCTGTGTTTCAATTTCACGATTCGAAATAAGATCACGTATTTTAATGTGTCGCTGTCCTTTATTCATGGTGTTCCCCCTTGAATGAATAATTATTCCATATACTTAATATTCTACAGTTATAACATACATTAGACAAGAAAACACATTCCTTTTGGAATGTGTTTACAACAATTCATGTGCTGCTTTGACTGTTTCATCAATCAACGTTTCGGAAACTCCGGCTATTTCCTGGCCTTCAGCACTGGATTGAAGATGGAATAAAAATTCGATATTGCCTTCTCCTCCAGTAATCGGTGAAAACGACATATTTTTCACATGAAATCCTGATTCGACTGCAAACTTGCCCACTTTGACCAATACATCCTGATGGATTTTCGGGTCGCGAATAATGCCTTTTTTCCCAACATTCTCCCTGCCGGCTTCAAACTGGGGCTTCACAAGCGCAATCACGTCTCCGCCTGGCACCAAAACTTGTTTCAAGACTGGAAAAATGATGCGCAAAGAAATGAAGGACACATCAATCGTGGCGAATTCCGGCAGACCCTGAACGAAATCTTCAGGTTTGGAATGGCGGAAATTAACCCGTTCCATTACTGTGACCCGCTCATCCTGCCGAATTTTCCACGCTAATTGATTATAGCCGACATCCAGCGCGTAGCAATGTTTGGCGCCATTTTGAAGGGCACAATCCGTAAAGCCGCCTGTCGATGAGCCGATATCCAGCATCAATTTGCCGTCAACCGACAAATCAAACTGCTGCAATGCTTTCTCAAGCTTCAAGCCGCCTCGGCTGACGTATTTCAAATCATTGCCTTTCATCTGAAGCGGTGCGTCCTCCGGAATTTTTTCCCCCGGTTTGTTCATCCGCTCAGATCCTGAATAGATGATTCCTGCCATAATGGCACGTTTTGCTTTTTCGCGTGTTTCACAAATACCCCGCTCAACCAACAGGATATCTACTCGCTCTTTTTTTGGTTTGTTCATAGAATAGTTGAACCTGCCTGCGTTTTGGATTGTGTCCATTTTTTTACGACACGTACAACTTCATCACTGTTCAGATGGATTTCGTCCATCAATTCAGAGACGTCGCCATGTTCGATAAAGTGGTCCGGTATTCCCAAACGATCGATGACAGTCTCGCGGTAGCCATTTTCTTGCGCAAATTCCAGAACGGCACTGCCGAATCCACCTTGAAGAACTGCTTCTTCAATCGTAACAACCGGAATATTACGTTCGAAAATAGTATGCAGCATCGCTTCATCCATTGGTTTGATGAACCGGGCATTGACCACTTGTGCCGAAATGCCTTGTTCAAGCAATTGTTCGGCCGCATGCAAGGCCATCGGAATGGTGGTACCGAATGTCAGGATTACGGCATCGGTTCCTTCTTGCAGGACTTCCCATGAGCCGATTGGCAATACTTTCAGCTCTTCGTCCATTGGCACACCTAAACCGTTGCCTCTTGGATAGCGGAGGGCAATAGGACCGCCATTGTAATCGATGGCAGTTTTGACCATATGTTGGCCTTCGTTCTCATCTTTTGGCATCATAATGACCATATTCGGCAAATGGCGCAGGAAGGCGATGTCGAATACACCTTGGTGTGTTTCCCCATCAGCCCCGACCAACCCCGAACGGTCAATTCCAATAAAGACGTTCAAATTCTGGCGGCAGATATCATGGACCACCTGATCATAGGCACGTTGAAGGAATGTCGAGTAAATCGCTAAAAACGGTTTCATGTCCTGTGTTGCAAGTCCTGCAGCCATCGTTGTCGCATGTTGCTCCGCGATGCCGACATCAAACATGCGGTCTGGGAATTCGGAAGCAAAACCTTCCAATTTCGAACCGACCGGCATTGCCGGGGTAATAGCCACAATCCGTTCATCAGTGCGTGCCAGTTTGCGGACAGTTTCCGCCACCAAGCCGCTCCATGATGGGGCTTTTGAAGATGATTTCACCAAATCGCCAGTCTCCATCTTGTAAGGGCCTGTTCCATGCCAAGTGCCGATTGTATCCTGTTCAGCCGGCAAGAATCCCTTGCCTTTCTTCGTAACGACATGAAGCAGAACAGGGCCTTTTGTCTTCTTGGCATAACGCAGGTTGTCTTCCAATTCTTCCAAATCGTGTCCATCAATCGGCCCCAAATATGTAAAGCCCATTTCCTCGAAAAACATACCGGAAACCACTAAATATTTCAACGAGTCTTTTACACGTTCAGCCGTTGACGCCAATCGCCCGCCGACTGCCGGCACTTTCTTCAACAGGTATTCAAGATCGTCTTTGACTTTGTTGTATTTGCCTGCTGTCCGCATACGGCCAAGCATGCTATGCATCGCTCCAACATTCGGAGCGATGGACATTTCGTTGTCATTTAAGATGACGATCATGTCCGTTTTCGTATGGCCGATATGATTTAAAGCTTCAAAAGCCATACCGCCCGTAAGCGCTCCGTCACCGATGATCGGAATGACATGATTGCTGTCTTTTTTGATGTCACGGGCTGCTGCCATTCCCATAGCTGCCGACAATGAAGTTGAACTGTGTCCGGTCTCCCAAACATCATGGTCGCTTTCATTGCGTTTCGGGAAGCCGCAAAGGCCTTTAAATTGGCGCAAAGTATCAAATTGGCCAGCTCTTCCTGTCAGGATTTTATGGACATACGATTGATGTCCCACATCCCATATAAATTTGTCAGACGGGCTGTCGAATACTTTGTGCAGCGCAACTGTCAGTTCCACCACGCCAAGATTCGGACCGATATGTCCGCCTGTTCTTGATAAGTTCTCTATTAGAAACCGTCGAATATCTTCACTTAATACTTCAAGCTGCTTAGTTGTCAGCTCTTTTAAGAAAGATGGACCAGTAATCGAATGAAGATCCATTGCCATCACGCACCTTTTTATTGAAATTTTTCCTTCTGACTGTCTGTTCATATTATATCAGTCTGCAGCGAATGTACAAATCAGAGCCTCACAATTCAGCTTTTTCTTTGGACAATCAATTGAGTCAATTGCAGAAGCAATGATTTTTCGCCTTCCAGCGATTCAAGTGCCTTAATGGCTTCTGATGCGTGAAAATCGAGTTTTTCTTTTGCTTTCGGCAATGTCAGCAGACTTGGATACGTACTTTTTTCACTCGTTTCATCTTTTCCGGCAGTTTTACCCAGTTCCTGGGAGGTACCGGTAACGTCCAGTATGTCGTCTTGAATCTGGAACGCAAGGCCAAGGTGTTCGCCAAATCGGCTGAGTGCCATAATTTCTTCGTTGGATGCCTGCGCTAAAATGCCGCCAGCCAAAATGCTGTAGGTCAGCAAAGCCCCAGTTTTCAATCGATGGACTTGTTCCAGTTCTTCCAGCGTCAATTTCTTTTCTTCGCCTTCAATATCCAATATCTGGCCGCCGACCATTCCTTCAGCTCCAGAAGAAACACTCATCAAGTCAATCAAACGTATTTTATCATCACTGGAAACGTGTTGAAGGCGTGCGACAATGCCAAAACTGTAAGTCAAGAGCGCATCTCCTGCCAAAATCGCTACAGCTTCCCCAAATACTTTGTGGTTGGTCGGCATGCCGCGGCGCAAATCGTCGTCATCCATGCTTGGCAAATCATCGTGGATGAGCGAATATGTATGGATCATTTCAATGGCAGCCGCCACTTTCAATGCATCCGGATGTTCTTCACCACTCAGTTCGTGAAGTACAGCCAACAGCAGAATCGGGCGGATGCGTTTTCCGCCCGCTTGCAATGAATAATGCATGGAATCCTTTAAGGAATCCGGAATTGACAAAGACAATATTAAATGTGCCATTTCCTGTTGGATAAGCGGTTCATAATGAGCTCGGAATTCAGTCAGGTTCATTTCGCATTCCCATCCATTTCTATGTCAGCCGGCACTTCTTTGCCGTCCTTCATCATGGTCACCAATTGGCTTTCTGCATTCTGAAGTTTATCGTGGCAGACTTTCGAAAGCTCCATGCCTTTTTGATAGAGAGTCAGTGCCTGTTCCAGCGGCACATCTCCTTGTTCGAGCTGGCGGACGATTTCTTCAAGTTGCTCCATTGCATCATTGAACATGATTTTCTTTTCAGCCATCGTTTTAGTCTCCTTCGTTTGCTGGATTTATTTCATTGACAGTGGTTTCTACAGTTCCATCTTGCATGGCAATGGTCAGACGATCGCCAGTTTTCACCTGCGTTACACTTTTGACGACATTTCCTTCTATATAAGGAATCGAATAGCCACGGTCCATAATCTTCAAGGGACTCAGTGCATCAAGCGTCCGGATTGCTGAAGACAGCTGCTGCGATCGGTTTTTCAGCAATTGGTTCATTTGGTAATCGAGCCGTCTCGCCAGTTCCGACACTTCCGTTTCGGATTGGCGGATCCGCTGTAGCGGCATACGCGATTTCAATTGCTGGTCAAGTGTTCTATGGCGTTCCTGAGAACGCTTTAAATGCTGCAGGGATTCCCTTTGCAAGGATTCTGCAGCGCGTTCGACACGTTCGCTGAACGGCCGGTACAGGCGCTCAGGATAAGCCAACGGAAATGATGTCGCTAACCGGTTCAAGGCTAGTTTTTGCTGATTGACGCTTCCTGAAACCATCCGGTACATGCGGCTGCGGTAACTTGCTATGCGTTCCAGCAGTTCCGCCTGGCTTGGCACGGCCAGTTCCGCAGCGGCCGTCGGCGTTGGTGCCCGTAAGTCCGAGACAAAGTCTGCAATGGTCGTGTCGGTTTCATGGCCAATGGCAGAAATGACCGGAATTCGGGAATCAAAAATCACCCGCGCGACCGCTTCTTCATTGAATGCCCATAAATCTTCAATCGATCCGCCGCCCCGTCCGACAATCATGACATCGAAATCACCTTTATTGGCCGCCTGTATCGACTGTACAATGGATTGCGTCGCACCGCTTCCCTGCACCAGTGTCGGATACAGCACGACATCTGCCAACGGGTAGCGCCGGTGAAGCGTGATGATGATGTCTCGTACGGCAGCACCGGTCTGGGCCGTCACTACTGCAATCCGCTTAGGGAAACGCGGCAGCGGCTTTTTATAGGAGGCATTGAACAAGCCTTCTTTGGCAAGTTTTTCTTTTAACTGTTCAAAAGCCAAATAATAATCGCCAATGCCATCCGCTTGCATCGACTGCGCATACAATTGGTATTGGCCGGATGCTTCGTAAACCGTGACATCTCCGCGGATCAGCACAGTCATGCCGCTTTCAGGTTTAAACTTGACCGATTTGGCATTTGCCGAAAACATGACGCCTGGCAAACGGGCGGCATTATCCTTCAGCGTAAAATAAATATGCCCGCTGGTATGGATTTTGACGTTCGAAAGCTCACCCTTAACGTAAACATCACGCAGGTGAGGATCGGCATCAAATTTCTTTTTTATGTATTTGGTTAACGCTTTGACACTTAAATACGGGTCGGTTGACACACTTTCAACCCCTGTCTGTGAATTTAAAAAGCTGTCTTTCTTTCGAAAAACAGCCCTATTGCTATTTATTTTACATGCTTATGCCTGTTTTGTCTTTGCTAACCCTTTTTCAGCTGATTCAAGCGTATTTTCCATCAGCATGGCAATCGTCATCGGCCCAACTCCGCCTGGTACCGGTGTTACAAAAGAAGCCGTTTCCTGAACATCCTCAAAGTCGACGTCACCGCACAACTTGCCGTTTTCATCGCGGTTCATGCCGACATCGATGATGACTGCGCCCGGTTTGATGAACGTCCGGTCAATGAATTTAGCTCTGCCGATCGCGGCAATTAGGATATCCGCCTGCGCTGTGAAATTCGCCAAATCTTTCGTTTTCGAATGGCAATACGTCACGGTTGCATCTTTTTGAAGCAATAGCTGCCCAATCGGCTTGCCGACGATATTGCTTCGGCCGATGACCACGGCATGCTTGCCGGCCGGATCGATGCCGTAATGGGCCAATAACTCCATGATGCCGTGCGGTGTACAAGGAAGGAAGGCATCCTTGCCGATCATCATATTGCCGACAGAAATCGGATGGAACCCATCCACATCTTTCTCTGGGCTGATGGCCGTGATCACTTTGAATTCATCAATTTGCTGCGGCAACGGCAATTGGACCAGGATTCCGTGAATTTCCGGATCGCTGTTCAATTCATCGATTTTCGCTAAAAGCTCTTGTTCAGTTAATGTATCCGGAAATTGATGAAGGTCCGATCGCATTCCCAGTGCTTCACACGTTTTTTTCTTGTTTTTCACATATGTAAGGGACGCAGAATCTTCCCCGACCAGCACTACGGCCAGCCCTGGGACAATTCCCTGTTGCGCTAATTTTTCTACGCGTGTTTTCACTTGCATTTTAATTTTCTGGCTTACCGCTTTTCCATCAATCAATTTTGCAGCCACGTAAATTCCTCCAATTAATTTGCTGTTTCGTCTGTGAATTTAGAAAGGACACCATTGACAAACCGGCTGGATTTATCGTCTCCAAATGTTTTGCATAGTTCAATCGCTTCGTTCATGACCACACGTGATGGGGCATCTTCCATATAGCCCAACTCAAAAATAGCCATGCGCAGAATGGTCCGTTCAATTTTCGGCAAACGTTCGAGTGACCAATTTTCAAGATGGCCAACCAATTTTTCATCGATTTCCGCCATATTGGCGTGGGTGCCCTGTACCAACAAGCTATAGAAATTATCATTTTCTCCAGCCATTACATGATCCATGGCCTCATCAATCGTCAATTCAGTACCTTCTAATTGAAATAAGGTCTGAAGCGCTTTTTCGCGTGCTTCGTGTCGTTTCATAATATATCCGATCTCCTTTTCACAGCTAATTATCCCCCATTATACAGGTATTCGGGCTGAACTTCCATGTTTGAAATGTTCGGTCAATAGCCCAGCACCGACTCCTGGAGGGTTATTGCGCTGCCTGATTCAGTCTGGAGCGGCCAGCTAAAACAAAGAGAAGGCTGTCCTTGAAGCCATAACAGGACTCCAGGACAGCCTTACTGATCATTCCGCTGCTTGTGCTTCGAAATTGACGCCGGTAATATGGACATTCACTTCTTGTGTTTGAAGAGACGTCATATTTTCAAGCGTCTGCCGAACCTGCTCCTGAATTTTCAGAGCGGTTTTCGGTATGGAAACACCGTAGTTGATGACACAATAAACATCAATGGCAAGACCTTCCTCTGATAGGTCTGTCTTGATGCCTTTGCCATGCACTTTTTTCCCCAAGCGTTCAACAACTCCGGAAGCGAAGTTGCCGCGCATACTGGCGACCCCTTCAATATCCGTTGCTGCAATGCTGGCGATGATTTCCAAAACTTCCGGAGCCACTTCGATGTTGCCGAGGTCTTGTGCTCCGTGCGATTTCATTCGTACATAAGGTGCTGTTTTTTCAGCCATTTGAAAACTTCCTCCTTAAGATCCCAGCACGTCATATTTCTCCAGGAATTTCGTATTGAAATCTCCTGATTTGAATACTTCGTGATCCATTAATTTCAAATGGAACGGAATCGTCGTAAACACGCCTTCAATTACAAATTCGTCCAATGCGCGCTTCATCTTCGCTACCGCTTCTTCACGTGTATCAGCGAAAGTAATCAGCTTGGCAACCATCGAATCATAATAAGGCGGAATCGTATAGCCTGAATACATGGCTGAATCAATTCTGACACCTAAACCGCCCGGAGGCAAGTACATATCGATTTTGCCCGCTGAAGGCATAAAGTTTTTAGCTGGATTTTCCGCATTGATGCGGCATTCGATCGACCAGCCTTTAAACCTAACATCCTCTTGTTTATAAGCGAGTGTTTCGCCTGATGCCACACGCAATTGCTGCTGGATCAAGTCGATTCCAGTAATCATTTCCGTTACCGGATGCTCTACTTGAATGCGCGTGTTCATTTCCATGAAATAGAACTTCTGGTTGACCGCATCAAAAATGAACTCCACTGTGCCCGCTCCGCGGTAATTGACAGCCAAAGCCGCTTTTACAGCTGCATCGCCCATCTCTTCACGCAATTCAGGAGACAAAGCCGGTGATGGCGCTTCTTCGACTAATTTTTGCATGCGGCGCTGGATCGAACAATCGCGCTCGCCTAAATGAATCGCATTGCCATGGGAATCAGCAAGCACTTGAATTTCAATATGGCGGAAATCTTCGATGAATTTCTCGATGTAAACTCCCGGATTGCCGAAAGCCGCTGCCGCTTCTTTCTGCGTCATATTCAAGCCGGTGATGAAATCCTCGCGTGTGCGTGCCACACGGATTCCTTTACCGCCGCCGCCTGCCGTCGCTTTGATGATGACCGGAAAACCGATTTCATCAGCGATGCGCAATCCGTCTTCTTCGCTGGCTACGATGCCAGTCGAACCTGGAACAACTGGAACTCCCGCTTTGCGCATCGTTTCACGTGCCACGTCTTTAGTACCCATACGGGAAATTGCATCCGCTGTCGGGCCGATGAACATGATGTCACAAGCTTCACAAAGTTCTGCAAAGCTCGCATTCTCTGCTAAAAAGCCATAACCCGGGTGAATCCCGTCGCAATTAGTCAGTTTCGCAACCGACATGATATTGGAAAAGTCCAGATAGCTATCTTTCGATAATTTTGGACCGATGCAATACGCTTCGTCTGCCAGTTCAACATGAAGCGCCTCTTTATCGGCTTCAGAATATACAGCAACCGTTTTGATATCCATTTCCTTGCAGGCACGGATGATCCGTACCGCGATTTCTCCACGGTTTGCAATCAATACTTTTTTCATCGTCTTCATCGCCATCTCCCCTTTCCTCAGTTTGCTTTCACGAGGAATAAAGGCTGGCCGTATTCTACAAGCTGGCCGTCTTTTACAAGAATTTCAGCAATTTCCCCATCTACTTCAGCTTCGATTTCATTGAATAACTTCATTGCTTCGACGATGCAGACTACTTGGTCTGCAGTAACTTTAGTTCCCACTTGAACATAAGCATCTTCGTCCGGTGATGGAGATTCGTAGAACGTACCGACCATTGGAGAGAGGATTTTGTGGTACTCCGACTCGTTGTCCGCTGGAATTTCCGGTGCTTCTTCTGATACCAGTTCTTCAGCTTTCGGCTCTTTTGCCGGTGCTGGAGCACTTGGTGCTTCTACTGCTTTTGATGCTGGGGATGTTTGGATGGATGAGCTGGCGCTTGGCTGAACTTTGCCTGAACCACTCTTTTTCATCTTGACTTTAACGCCCTCAAATTCATAAGAGAACTCTTCAATAGATGATCCATCCACCAATTTGATAATTTCGCGAATTTCTTGAATTTTCATATTCGTCCGACTCCCCTAATTATGTATTTATTCAACTACTCTTCTATTTTAGACTTTTTCAGTCTATTTTGAAACACTTAATCTGACTTTTTAAAAAAAGACCTCTTTGTTAGAGGTCTTTTCATCATTATTGAGCTCTTGAAACGTATGAAGAATCTGTTGTATTGATGATCAAATGGTCGCCTTCATTAATGAAGAATGGCACTTGAACAGTCAATCCCGTTGTAAGTTTTGCTGGTTTTGATCCGCCGCTGGCTGTGTCGCCTTTGATGCCCGGATCAGTTTCAGCCACTTCCAGAACTACCGTGTTCGGCAACTCAACGCCAAGCACTTCTCCTTGGAATTGGATCACTTGGACTTCCATGTTCTCTTGAAGAAACTTCAATTCGTATTCAATGTTCTTTTCAGGCAACTCAATCTGTTCGTAGGTTTCTGTATCCATAAAGGCATGCATATCGCCATTGGCATACAAATACTGCATTTTGTTGTTGTCAATCTGTGCTTTTGCGACTTTTTCACCGGCACGGAAAGTTTTTTCAGTGACACTTCCTGTACGCAAGTTGCGAAGTTTCGACCGCACGAATGCAGCGCCTTTGCCTGGTTTTACGTGTTGGAATTCCATAACGCGCCAAATTCCGCCATCCACTTCAATTGTGACACCTGTTTTAAAATCGTTTACTGAAATCATAATAGTTCCTCCGTTTGTTATAAAATGCGAAGCTCTTTTGTGGAGTTAGTCAATCGTTCATTTCCTGACTCGGTTACCAGTATATCATCTTCAATGCGAACTCCGCCAACTCCTGGCAGATAAATCCCCGGTTCCACCGTCACAGCCATGCCCGGTTCGAGCACCGTTTCCGATCTGAATGACAAACCCGGGCCTTCATGGACTTCCAAACCGATGCCATGGCCAGTAGAATGGCCGAATGCTTCTCCATAACCTTTGGACTTGATGTAATCGCGTGCAATGGCATCCGCTTCGATGCCGCTCATGCCTGGTCCAATTTTCTCCACACCCAGTTCCTGCGCCTTCAATACAATATCATAAATTTCCTTCATCTGCGCGGAAGGTTCTCCGACTGCGACCGTACGGGTAATATCTGAAATATAGCCGTTGTAGAGTGCTCCATAATCAAGCGTGATCATGTCTCCTTTTTCAATGACTTTATCCGTTGCTACACCGTGCGGAAGCGCTGAGCGCAGCCCTGAAGCCACAATGGTGTCAAAGCTCGAGGAAGTCGCACCTTGTTTGCGCATAAAGAATTCCAGCTCATTGGATACTTCAAGTTCCGTTAAACCCGGACGGATAAACCCACAAATGTGTTCGAATGCATCATCTGCAATTTTGGCCGCTGCTTTCAGAATAGCTACTTCATCCGGTGTCTTGATCATTCGGATCTTTTCAATCAAGTTGCTGACAGGTTCCAGGTCGGCGTCGATTTTTGACTTGTATTGCACAACTGTCGAATAAGTCATATAGTCCTGTTCAAAAGCAAGCGTACGGATGCCCAGAGATTTTACCGACTTTACCGTTTCATCCATCAGGTTTTTTTCAGCCTGGATTACATCAAATTCTTTGACTTGTTCTCCAGCCTGTTCTGTATAACGGAAATCCGTGATGAAAACCGCTTGTTCCGCAGTTACAATCGCCAGCCCTGCAGTACCCGTAAATTCGGTGATGTAACGCAAGTTGAAAGGACTGGTGACGAGCAGCGCCTCCACATCCCGTTGTTTCATTTCAGCACGTAATTTTTGAAGTTTCAATGTGTTCATCCTCTCTCCTGTTTTAAGATCAATGCATGCAATGCTAATTTGTAGACATCTTGGCCGAATCCCACAATCTGCCCGATCGTGACCGGCGCAATGTAGGAATGATGGCGAAATTCCTCGCGTTTGTGGACATTCGATATATGTACTTCGATTACTGGTACTTGAATCGCAGCAATCGCGTCACGAATAGCGATGCTTGTATGGGTATATGCTCCAGCATTCAAGACAATGCCGGATAGGCCATCATCGCCCGCTCCGTGAATCCAGTCGATCAATTCCCCTTCATGATTCGACTGGCGGCAAATCAATTCAATATGATGGTGATAAGAAAACTCCACCAGTTCCTGCTCCAATTCCTCCAGCGTAAACGTTCCATAAGCTTCTTTCTCCCGCTTGCCCAAGCGATTTAAATTAGGGCCGTTCAAGATCAGCACACGCATTCAGCTTTCCCCTTCCCCTGACACATTCTTCATTATTTTAACATATCGGAACAATCGAGCAACTTTTATGAAAAGCGAAAGCAGCCGTTTGGCCCCGACAAGCGCTGGAAGCCTTCCCGGTAATGGCGGTCTTTGCCATTACCGGGAAGGCTGAAGCGACTCGAGGGGCTGGCTGCTGCAGCTGGACAAAAGAAATGCGGAAGCGACCGTGTAGATTCGACGGGCATAAGACAGATCGGCGAAGCGGCGCTCTTTGCCGCACAGCCGGAATGGCTTATGACCCTAGAATCTGGTCGCTGCAGCTGGACAACAAGAAATGCGGAAGCGACCGTGTAGATTCGACGGGCATAAGACAGATCGGCGAAGCGGCGCTCTTTGCCGCACAGCCGGAATGGCTTATGACCCTAGAATATGGGCGCTGCAGCTGGACATCGAAAAGCGGAAGCGGTCAAAAATTCAAGCACCATTCAGAAACAAACCATAAAAAAGCGCGATGGCTATTCGGCCATCGCGCTGGTCATTTTACAATCCGCATTTCAGCTGAGCGTTGCAGTTGGTGCATGTGTTGCAGCCGCCCATTTCTTCGACTGTCCCTTTTCGGCAAACTGGGCATGTATCGCCTACTTCTGAACCGATGGTGACATTGGTTGAACGGAGATCCTGAATTGTGTCGATCAAGACGATCGGACGTTTGCCAGTCTCTTCCGGCTGTTGCTCTTCTTCAAACGTGTTTTCTTCGGCCTTCAGCGTCAAGACTTGTGAATCACGGCTGCCATCGACATAAACCGTTCCGCCTTTAGCGCCACCTTTGTAAAGACGCTCATAGACGCCTTCCACCTGTTTGACTGTATAACCTTTTGGAGCGTTGACGGTTTTCGAAATGGATGAGTCGATCCAGCGCTGGATGATGCACTGAACATCCGCATGTGCTTCAGGCGCCAAGTCCATGGATGTCACGAATGCCTTCGGCAGGTTTTCTTCATCAGCCTCAGGGTTGTTTTTCAGGTATTCACTGACGATGTCCGCTTTCACCTCGATAAATTTGCCAAGGCGTCCACTGCGGTAGTATGTGAATGAATAATAAGGTTCAAGTCCGGTTGAAACGCCAACCATCGTCCCAGTAGATCCTGTTGGAGCTACCGTCAACAGATGCGAGTTGCGGATACCTTTCTCAAGTACTGCTTCGCGAACATGTTCCGGCATTCCCTGCATAAATCCTGTTTCTGTGAAAGCTTTGCGCAGTGCTGCCGTCTCTTCATCAGTTTTGCCGATGAGGAACGGGAAGCTGCCGCGTTCTGCTGCTAAGTCTGTCGAAATTTCATAAGCAGCCGTAGCAATCGTCTTAAAGATTTCATCTACAAGCTCGTTGCCTTCCGGAGAACCGTATTCTTTATCGCAATAGATCAATAGATCCGCAAGCCCCATGACACCCAAGCCAACACGGCGTTCACCAAGTGCCTGAACCTGGTTTTCTTCCAGGAAGTAAGGAGTTGCATCGATGACGTTGTCCTGCATGCGGACACCGACACGAACCGTTTCTTTCAACGCTTCGAAATCGACCGTCTTCGTTTTCGGATCTGCAAACTGCGCCAAGTTGACGGCAGCCAGGTTACAAACAGAATAAGGCGCCAATGGCTGCTCGCCGCAAGGGTTGGTCGCTACGACTTTTTGCCCGTAAGCTGCTGCATTGGTTTTTTCATTGGCATTGTCAATGAAGAAAATACCCGGTTCTGCTGAATAGGTAGCACAAATATTAATCAGGTTCCACAGTTCGCGTGCTTTCATCGTACGGTAAACACGGACACCATGGCCCATGCGTTCCCATTCACGGACATCGCCGACTTCCTGCCATTTTTCATTGTAGACAGCCATCTCTTCTTTTGAATACGACTCTACTGCAGGGAAGCGCAGATCGAAGTCTGCATCATTTTCCACTGCTGTCATGAAATCGCTGGTCAATGTGACGGAAATATTGGCGCCTGTCAGGAATTCTTCGTTGTGGACTGAATAAGTTCCGCCATCACGCAGCTTGGTTTCAGCATCGCGCATAATTTTTTCATTGAATCCGCCCATTCCAGGAATCGCACGGTAATTCAGGATCCCTTGGTACATTGCATCTTCCTGCTCTGTCAAAGGTTTGAATTTCAATTTGTCGTGAGCCAATTTTTTGATGGTCTCATCTTCTGTGTTCTCAATCAAATAACGAAGAATGCGCGGGTTCTGCATTTTCGAAATGATGAATTCTGCAATATCCGGATGCCAGTCAGCCAGCATGATCATCTGTGCGCCTCGGCGTGAACCGCCCTGCTCAACAAGATGCGTCAATTTAGCGATATCATCCAGCCACGAAACAGAACCTGATGATTTGCCGTTGACACCGCGTGCCAAGGTGTTGCGCGGGCGAAGTGTCGAACCATTTGTTCCGACACCGCCGCCGCGGCTCATGATTTCCATCACTTGTTTACGGTGATCGGAAATGCCTTCACGCGAATCTGCCACGAACGGCATTACGTAACAGTTGAAGTACGTAACGTCCGTATCAGCACCCGCTCCATATAGGACACGTCCAGCCGGAATGAATTTCAATCCAACCAATTGCTGATAGAATTTTTCAAACCATTCCTGGCGCTTTTCAGCTGTTTCTTCTACAGAGGCAAGGCCCGTTGCATTGCGTTTGGCGATCTGCTCGTAAAACACTTCAAGCGGTTTTTCAATCACGTCGATCGGGCGATTGACGATGCCTGCCTGCTGCTCTTCCGGTTTGTCGATTGCACTTCTGTAATCTTCTTCGATCCAAACCTGTGCTTTATTGGCCTGGTGATCGATGGAAACGATGTAGCCAAGGCCGCGCGCCGGGAATTTCGGATCTTCTTTGACAGTCAATACAACAAAATCGCCTGCCTTAAGTGTTTTCTTCTCCGTGTCCTTAAAGGAATAACGGTCGATCATCACGAGGCGCGATACACCTTTATGCGTCAGTTTCATGTCAGGAGTAATTGCATGTACCTGGGGAAACGATTCGATATCTTTGTTTAAAGCTCTTGCATTCAACGAATATTGGGATTGTGTGGCGGAAACCATTTGACAATTCCTCCTTTGTGTTATATGGAGTTAGATACTATATATAGTATTAATTCAATTCCCATCATACTATATGTTGAAACTTCTTTTCAATAACAATTTTCTGATGGAAACTTTTGAGGCAATGAAAAGCTTTATTTACCAACGTTTCCAGCTTTAGAAATCTACAAAATGAGCCTAAAGACTCTCAAGCGCGGAAATTCCATTCAGAATTCCCGTATTTTATTTTTTCCAAAGCCTTGACATCCGCCAATTGTTGTTCGGTCAAATTGTAGGATTCCAGACTGATTGACAAGGCCTGTTCGAAACCGGCTTTAAACGCATGGATACACTCTTCCGGCGTCACGGGTTTTTCGCGGAGCGAATTGATCGATACTGCTTTTTCCGGAATTTTGCTGCGCATGCGCTCTTTGGCAGCTTCACTGGAAAACTTGAAAACCGACAATAGCTTCTCGGCATCCAGATCTATCAGTATAGCACCATGTTGCAGGATGACGCCTTTTTGGCGCGTTTGGGCACTGCCCGCTACTTTCTTTCCTTCTACGACCATTTCATACCAGCTCGGTGCATCGAAACAAACCGCTGATTTCGGTTTTTTCAAATCGGCCCGTTTTTCTTCTGTATCCGGCACCGAGAAATAGGCGTCCAACCCCAAATTTTTAAACCCTTCCAACAACCCTTCGCTCAATACGCGATAAGCTTCTGTTACGGTTTCGGGCATCTCCGGGTAATCTTCACTGACGATGATGCTATATGTAAGTTCATGCTCATGGAGAACACCTCTGCCTCCTGTAGGCCGACGGACAAATCCAAGGCCAAGCCGGTCGACGGCTTCCATATCAATTTCTTTTTCTACGTTCTGAAAATAACCGATCGATAAGGCAGCAGGCTGCCAGCTGTAAAAACGGATGACGGGCGGAATAAGCCCTTCACTATGCCATGCCAGCAAGGCTTCATCAAGCGCCATGTTGAACGCCGGACTGCCGGCACCGGAATTTATAAAAATCCATTTTGGATATTTCACAAGATCGCCTCCTATTTCCGATAATTAGTGTAACATTGGCATTGAATATCCGTCATCTCTTCTCTTATAATAAAGGAAGATGAGAAAGGGGCAAGAACATTGGAATTTCTGTACATCACGATCGCCATCGTATTGGCAATCATCATTTACGCGGTCATTTCTTATTTCCGCATCAAAAAAGCTGTCACTAACCTGACACAGGAGCAATTTATCGAAGGCTACCGCAGAGCACAATTGATTGATGTGCGCGAACCGAAAGATTTTGCAGCTGGCCATATTCTGGGAGCGCGCAATATTCCGCAGACGCAATTGCGCCAACGCTATAAGGAAATCCGTGCAGACAAGCCGGTTTACCTGTATGACCAAAACGGAGCACGCAGTGGACGGGTAGCTATTTTCCTTAAGAAAAAAGGCTACAATCAATTGTTCCAGCTTCAAGGCGGTTTCAAGCAATGGACCGGAAAAATCAAATCCAAATCCTAGGCTTCAAAAACCCTTTCTTAACCGGAAGGGTTTTCTCTATTTGCTAGGCTAATAAAAAAGTAGACAAGACGCTCTCCATCTTACCCCTCACTTAAATAATGCGGTTAGCGGTTTCTTGAAGCGCACACAAAGCGATTTACAGGCTTCCGGGTAGTATCTCGTCGACAAATATAACTTCCCCAATCAAGCGACGATGTTGAGACAGTTCCATTAGAAAAGCGTGGAAGCCAAGTGGCTTCCACGCTTTTAATTCATTTCCCTGCAGCAACCGAACGATACAGCTGCGAATTATTGTATTTTATTCAGCTTTATAATAACGGAGCACAGGCTGGCGCGCCGCTTTTGTTTCATCCAAACGGTTGATGACAGTGGTATGCGGTGCATTTTGGACGATTTCTGGATTTTCTTCTACTTCTTTCGCAATCTGGATCATCGCATCGACAAATGCATCCAAAGTTTCTTTGGATTCTGTTTCAGTAGGCTCGATCATCATGCCTTCTTCCACATTCAACGGGAAGTAGATTGTCGGTGGATGGTAGCCAAAATCAAGCAGGCGTTTCGCCATATCCAATGTACGGACACCCAGTTTCTTCTGGCGGCGGCCGCTTAAGACGAATTCATGCTTGCAGTGGCGGTCATACGGCAAATCGAAATGAGGCTGCAGCCTGCGCATCATGTAATTGGCATTTAGTACAGCATATTCGGTAACTGCCTTTAGGCCATCTGGTCCCATAGAGCGGATATACGTGTAGGCACGTACGTTGATGCCGAAGTTGCCATAGAACGGTTTGACACGGCCAATGGAATCCGGGCGGTCGTAATCGAACGTATAAGCATCATCTTTTTTCACCAGTACCGGTTTCGGCAAGTACGGCAACAGATCATTTTTAACGCCGACAGGGCCTGAACCAGGTCCACCACCGCCATGAGGTCCGGTGAAGGTCTTGTGCAAGTTCAGGTGAACCACATCAAAGCCCATATCTCCCGGGCGTGCTTTAGACATAACTGCGTTCAAGTTGGCGCCATCGTAATACAGCTTGCCGCCGACTTCATGAATGATCGCAGCCATTTCCAGAATCTGCTCTTCAAACAAGCCGAGCGTATTCGGGTTTGTCAGCATTAATGCTGCTGTGTCTTCTCCAACCACGCGTTTCAAATCTTCCAGGTCTACTAGTCCTTGGTCACTTGATTTGACGGTCACGGTCTCAAAACCGGCAACGGTTGCTGAAGCCGGGTTGGTGCCGTGCGCTGAATCGGGAACAATGACTTTCGTCCGTTTAAAGTCACCGCGCGCTTCGTGGTAGGCACGGATCATCATCAATCCGGTCCATTCACCATGTGCACCTGCAGCTGGCTGCAACGTCACTTCATCCATACCGGTAATTTCTTTCAAATGCTCCTGCAAGTCAAACATCAAAGCAAGAGCCCCTTGAACCGTTTTTTCATCCTGCAGCGGATGGATGTTCGCGAACCCTGGGAAACGTGCTACTGTTTCGTTGATTTTCGGATTGTATTTCATTGTGCACGATCCGAGCGGATAGAAGCCTGAATCCACACCGTGGTTCCGGTTGGACAACGCCGTGTAATGGCGCATGATATCCAATTCAGAAACTTCCGGCAGTTCTGCCGCTTCTGTACGGATCAAGTCAGCCGGCAATAGTTCGCTCAAGTCCACTTCTGGTACATCAAGTGTCGGAAGGCTATAGCCGACGCGGCCTTCTTTGGTCAATTCAAAAATTAGCGCTTGGTTGTCCTTATGCATGAGTAGCCCCCACTTCCTGCACTTTGGCAGCGATTTCCTGCACGAATGCATCGATTTCTTCCTTTGTCCGTTGTTCAGTAACAGCAACCAGCATATGGTCACTCAATTCGTCATAGCTCAATCCAAGGTCATAGCCGCCGATCATGCCGTTTTCAAACAGACGATCGTTCAACTGTTTAACGGATTCTTTCGTTTTCACAACGATTTCATTAAAATGAGCGCCTTCAAATGCAATTTCAAGGCCTGCTTTTTTCAATTGCTGTTTCATATAATGGGTCTTCACGATATTTTGCTTGGCAATTTCTTGTGTACCGACTTTGCCGAGTGCTGTCATCGCTACAGATGCAGCCAATGCGTTCAATGCTTGGTTGGAACAGATATTCGATGTCGCTTTGTCGCGGCGGATATGCTGTTCGCGTGCCTGCAACGTCAAAACGAATCCACGACGGCCTTCTTCATCCGTCGTTTCACCGACTAAACGGCCAGGTACTTTACGCATCAATTTCTTCGTCACAGCGAAATAACCGCAATGAGGTCCACCGAAAGCTTCCGGAATGCCGAAAGGCTGTGCATCGCCCACTGTAATATCAGCGCCAAGCTGTCCTGGAGAAGTCAAAGCACCGAGTGCCAATGGGTTGGAAGAAACCGATAGCAATGCACCGGCCCCGTGGACAATCGGTTCGATCGCTTTAAGGTTTTCAACTTGTCCAAAGAAGTTCGGGTACTGAATCATCACCGTTGCTACGTTTTCATCGATCATTTCCGTCAAAGCGTCCATATCCGTGTGTCCGTCTTTCAATGGAATTTCAACAACCTCGATCGACTGGCCAAGTGCGTAACTTCGGACAACAGCACGTGATTCCGGGTGGACCGCACGCGAAACCAGGATTTTTTTGCGTCTCGTGTGTCCAGCAGCAAGCATTCCAGCTTCAGCAAGCGCAGTTCCGCCGTCATACATGGATGAGTTGGCAATGTCCATACCTGTCAATTCACTGATCATGGTCTGGAATTCAAAAATCGCCTGCAATTCGCCTTGAGAAATTTCAGGCTGATAAGGAGTATAAGCCGTATAAAATTCAGAACGGGAAATTACATGATCCACAATAATCGGTTTGTAATGGTCGTATACGCCAGCTCCTAAGAACGATGCATAGCGGTTGGTGTCGGCATTTTGAGCAGCAAGTTGTGCCAATTCCTTTGTCAATGAAGACTCGGATTTAGCAGGCTTAATGTTGTATTCGCCTTTGAAACGAACTTTTTCCGGGATATCGGAAAACAATTCATCGATTGATCCGATGCCGATTGTTTCCAGCATTTCTTTTTCGTCTTGAGATGTCATTGGTAAATAACGATGTTTCATAAGGTGCTGTCCCCTTTTCAAGTTAGATTAGTTGGATCGTTTATAAAATGGCGTTTCTACTGTTTTCGCTTTTAACCGTTTGTTGCGAATTTCGACTTCCAATTCAATTCCGAGTTCAGCAAACTCACTTGAAACCAAGGCAAGGCCGATATTTTTTTTCAAAGTCGGCGATTGTGTGCCGGTCGTCACTTCTCCGATTTTACGGTCTTCTGCATATACCGCATAGCCATGACGCGGAATGCCTTTATCGATCATTTCAATGCCGACTGATTTGCGTGGAACACCCGCTTCTTTCTGTGCGGCTAATGCCTGTTTGCCGATAAAGTCCTGCTCTTTTTTCAATTTCACGACAAAATTGATGCCAGCTTCAAGTGGCGTTATGTCTTTCGACAATTCCTGGCCATATAAAGCAAGACCAGCCTCAAAGCGCAATGTATCACGCGCACCAAGACCTACTGGCACAACGCCATCCGATTTTCCTTCTGAAAGGATCTTGTCCCATAGAACAGTCAACGCTTCAGGAGCAGCATAAATCTCAAAACCATTTTCACCGGTATAACCAGTACGCGATAAAATCACCGTCTGACCAGCAACATCGACATCCTGTTTGAAACGGAAGGGCTTGATCGATGACAGGTCTTCATCTGTCAGCCGCTGAAGCACCACTTCTGCAAGAGGCCCCTGCAATGCCAAAAGACCGTACCGATCAGATGCGTTGTCTAATGTAACGTCGCCTTTTTTCGCCTGTTCCATCCATTCGAAATCTTTTTCGATATTAGATGCGTTGACGACCAAAAGATATTGTTGATCCGCCAATTTATAAACCAATAGATCGTCTACTGTACCGCCATCTTCATAGCACATCGCTGTATATTGTGCCTGGCCATCCTGGATTTTGGACACATCATTGGTAACCAGATGCTGGAGGTACGTTAAGCTATCAGGCCCGGTAACGAAGATTTCCCCCATATGGGATACATCAAAAAGTCCTGCTTTGGTTCTGACAGCTTCATGTTCTTCCTTGATGCTTGAAAATTGCACAGGCAGTTCCCAACCGCCAAAATCAATCGTTTTTCCACCATATTCCGAATACGTTTCAAATAAGGGTGTACGTTTTAACTGTGCCAATGATTTTCCTCCTCATTCTTCAACTTCCTTCGGCCGGCCAAACCTGACTGCAGACACGAAAAAAGGACAGAGATTTCCCTTTAAAGGGAAATCTCTGTCCTGGAACCTGAAAGTTTACCGTAATGGCTTTCCTCGTTGGTAGCTGACATGCAGCATTCTCCAGAGATGCGTCCTGTATGAGTCTTTTTGCCTGAGAGATTCATAACTTCTGTTATTTGCTCCTTCGGCGACGCCTTGGCGTTCTCTCCCCATACATTCATCCGCCCAAATCAATATTGATTGGTCCAATCCGTTATACAGAATAGTATAACTTTGAGTTAATCCTAACATTGATCCAAGGAAAGCGCAATCTTTTTTCCTTAAAAGGACTAAAGGCGAATGATTTGATTAATTAAAATCAAATCATTCGCCTTTTAGTCGATTTACTTGAAATGCAGCGTATTGTGTAATTTGCCGCAACGTCCGGAATTCGGTCCGGATAGTGATATGCGCAGTTTGTTTATACGCTTTGTAGCGAGATTTATGCAACGCTTCAATTTCCTCTCGCGTCGACTGGCGGACAATCGGCCTGTTTGGATCTCTGTGGATCCGCCGCCAGATTTCCCGGAACGGCGCATCCAAAAACAGCACGAGTCCGGTATTTCTCATGATTTTCTGGTTTTCTTTTCGCATGGTCACGCCGCCGCCGGTGGAGATGATGCAATGATCCTGTTTAAAATTTCGCAAAAACTGCGTTTCCAATTGCCGGAAATATTCTTCGCCATGCTGCTCGAAAATCTCCGGAATCGTTTTCCCTACCTGCCGGACAATCTCTTTGTCCATGTCGTAGAAGGGCAGTTTCAGCAAAAAGCTTAGCCTTCTGCCGACTGCGCTTTTCCCGCAGCCCATGAATCCAATCAAATAAATTCTGTTCATCCTACCCACCCGATACTTACCTCTACTCAGGTATTTTATTTTGCTCTATTTCTATTAGTAGTTGTATCGTAGCATGTCTATGCATATTTTCCAAACCATCGTATGTTTTATATTGGACGGAATAAAGGACGAGCGTGTGGGATAACAGAACCAGAGCGGACATGAAAAAGACGATGGCAATCGGATAGATAGCACCTTTTTCATTTTTAAGGACGCGTAAAAACATACTCTGCCTCTTCCAAGGTGCCGGTGGAAAACTCTGCTTTGATCTTCAACTTGTCGCCATTTAAAGAAAAGCTGCAATGGCGGATGCGCGTCAACATAACTTCATGGCCTTTCCTGTCTTTCTGTTTACGGATCATGTCCGTGTACATTTCAATATCATACTCCTCTCCCATCTGGATGATACGGACCCCGTTTCCTTCGTTGATGATTTCAAGCGAGTCGCTGCTGTTCAAATAACCCTGCAAATCGCTTGTGAACAATTGCCATTCGAGCCGGTGCGGATCCAAATCTCCTGTAAAACTGACAGCAAATCCATAAAACAGGACAATCAGCGGCAGCATCGTCATCAACACCAATAAGTCGAAAAGTGATGTCAGAAATGAAAACCCTCTTTCATCCAGCAGCTTTACTCGCTGCATAGCCGCTCCTGCTGACCTCTAAAATCCGCGTAATCGACACACAGGCTGTCCGCCATCTCCCAGCTGTAGACGATGCCGTTTACGCTGCGGCGGCCACGCAATGCCCCAGTCGAATGTATTTCCCTCGCTGCTTCATGGAGGGTTTCAAAAGCACTGACGCGTTCTTTTTTCACCTGCAGGCTTTGTTGGACACTGAGCATGGCCGGCAGCAGGCTGCCAAAAATGATAAACACCATGAACAGGCTTACCATGGTTTCAGCCCAGGACATTCCTCGTTCATTCAGAAAACACCACTCTCCCTCCTCCAAGATGGACAACCATTGTCTTTTCTCCGCTGCTTGTGCCAAAACGGAACGTTCCCGACTGGACCACTGACCCACTGGCATTGAATTTGATTTCCGTGAGATTGCTGGTCTTTTTCAAAGTGACGGAATCCGGAAGTTTCCTGGTCTGGCCCGGTATGTGGGTGTCCATATAGATGTCATAAGATCTTTTGGTTTCCCGGAACGCGATTTTCACCACCTGCTTCAAGTCCAAACTCTGGCTTTGCGCATAATATACATCCTGCTGCAAGATTTCAAAAAAACGCTGCTCTTCTTTCTTGACCGACATCGCCTGATAGCCAGGAATAGTTATGGCAATGATCGCCATCAACACCATCAAGACAAGCAACATTTCCAACAAGGTAAAGCCCTTCTCCTTTATGACGATTTAGTAGAGGTCACCACTCCGTCAACCGAAATATTCACGGCATCGCCATTCGGACACTCCGTCTCCCCAGTTTTCAAATAACCTTCCGTTACAAGATTCGCCAGTGTCGGAACCGCCTTCATGTCCATACGATAGGATTCCACTTGCCCTTGGACCATCTGGACATAAGCTTTACAGCCTTTTTCATCTACAGCAGAAGATTGTTTTGTGACATTTGGAATGGCTATAGCAATCAAGACTGTAATAATCAGCATAACAATCAGCATTTCAATTAACGTAAACCCTCTTTGATTTTTCAATAAGCGCATATTTTTCCTCCTTAAATGGTATGGACCAGGTTATACATCGGCATTAGGATGGCCAAGTAAGCACCCACAATGCAGATGGCGATCATGATAAAAAAACTCGGTTGGATAATGCGCAATATTCGCTGCGTCTGCTGTTCGATCTGTTCCATCAGCACTTCGCTATAGAGAAGCAATTCTTTCCCCAAATAGCCGGTCAATTCACCATGCTGCACAAATGCCGGCATGTCTTTGGAAACAAATGAAAAATGTTCCAGCGATGTTGAAAACGTCTGCCCCAGCATCAGCTCTTCATGGGACAGCCGTGTCATGAACTGGATGATTTTATGGTAATTCTGGCGTTGCAGAAGTTCGAGTGATTCCTGCATGGAGATTCCGCTATGCAACAATGTACCAAGTTCACGAGCCAAAAGATGCGACCAATACAGTTTCATGAAGCTGCCGATCACGGGCACCGCCAGCAACCATTCGATTTGCCGCTCAATGGGCTGTCTTTTCAGCAATTGCCTGAAAACATAAACCGACAGAGCCGCCAGCGCAAAGATGGCAATAAAAAAATCTGGGAGACTAAGCAAATAGGCCGGTACTCCGGATCCTTCTTCTCCTGATTGAAGCGAATCCATCATTTCTGTCAGATTCGGCACATAACTGGTGCGGAAAAACAAAAACAATACTGAAGTGAAAATCAACAGGGATACCGGGTAAATCAAAATATTCTTCAGCTTTTTCTGCACTTGTTCCGTCCTTGCAAAACTTTTGGCGATGCTGTCGATCGACTCAGCCAAGCGGCCGTGGTATTCCGCGATTTCAATCGGAAACAGCACATGGTCTTTAAAGCCTAGAAATTTTAGGATTTCAGCGGCATTTCCGCCTCCTTTTAAAATGCCGGTTATGCCTGCCAGTGTTTCCTCCAGCTTCGGCGTATGCATCGGCAGCAATAAGCTCAAAGCTGTCGGCAGCAGGTATCCTTCTTTCATGAGAACAGCCAGACGCGTCAAAAACTGTTCCCGATCACGTATGCGGATTTTATCTGAGCGCAAAGGAAGCTTGAATTGCACCGATTTTCACCCCTTCCCTGATCTGGCCGTCGAACGTCAAGGAGTTCGGCAACGTATAATGTTTTTTCTGGCCGGCTGATGCTAATGCCTCCTCCAGCCTGGCGCCTTCTAAAATCTCATAGAGAGCACGATGGCAAGATTCCGATTGGCCGGTATCCGAATACATAGGAATGATTTTTTGTGCCGAAACGGCGATCAGAGTTTGTGACATGTCTTCGAATGACACCCCTAAATCATGCAAACGGTGCAGGCAGCCGACCGAATGCCTGGCGTGAATGGTCGAAAAGACCAGATGGCCCGTCAAAGCCGCGCGCACGGCTATCTGCGCTGTCTCTGCATCACGTATCTCTCCGATCATAATGATGTCAGGATCGTGCCGCAAAATGGCCTTCAGCCCTGCAGCGTAGCTTAGGCCGGCTTTTTCATTGACTTGGATCTGCAGAATTGCCTGGTTTTTCCGTTCGACGGGATCTTCCAGCGTGATGATGTTTCGGTTCAATTTATCGGCGCAATGTTTCAGCAATGAATACAGCGTGGTCGATTTGCCGCAGCCCGTTGGCCCTGTCAGCAAAATCAGGCCTTGTGAAGCTTCAGAAAGTTTTTCAAGCAGACGTGCAGAGTCACGGAAAGCTGCCAGTTGATGGAGGGATTGAGCAGCATCGTCCGGCATGATCCGAATGACAATGCTCTCTTTCGTCAAAACGGAAGGCAAAGTTGAAATGCGAAAGTAATAGGAAAGTTCGTCGATGGGAAGCTGGAATGAACCGGTTTGGGGTTTTCTTCTTTCACTCATATCTAAAAGGGATAGGTATTTGAAATAAGCGATCATGCGATCACCCAGATCAAAGGGGAGTTGTGTCACTTGCCGCAGGCTTTGGAACGAACGGTAAGTGACGGAATAGCAGGTTGGTTCGGGTTTGATGTGGATGTCCGTGGTCTTGTTTTTTGCCGCATCGTGCAGAAGATCAACGCAGCGGCGTTCAATAATCGATTGCATATCCACCTCCTGTTTTCGGCTTGAACAAAGGCTGCCTCTCTGTTCCCACATAGTATAACCAGCTGGTTTTCAGAAAGGAATAGTTTTGGCCAAAATAAAATTTTGCTCCCCGGATTCACGCCAAATCCGAGATTTGAAGCAGTCAGCCACGGCTTCTGAAATCGGATCCACAAATTTTTGCGAGAATCCTGACAATGATGAAAACAGCCGTACACGTGTTTGTCACAAAGAAAGACCAACTCGCTGTTTACACATTCACTGCCTATCCTATATAATGAATGAGAGATTATTGTGTTGTGGCAAAGGAGGGATTACCCATGAATAATATGTTCAAGTTAATGGGATGGTGGACTGGTATATTTGCAGTTCTCTTTTATGTAGGCGATATGGTTGAAGTATCTTTATTAATGGTCGCTAACACCGGATTTTTTGTTCTTCTTGGATTCTTAAATATTTCTGAACGCATGTATTTGTATATTTTTGGCGCCTATTTGACAGTATTTTTCGTAGGCTTCACTTATTACTCTACGTTCATCCACGTTCCTGGTGCTGGGCACTAATCAATACGAATTCAATGATAAAAGGTGCATCGGAGAAATCCGATGCACCTTTTATTTTTTAGTTACATGCCTTACAATCCACGAAGAAACGGATTGCTCTTCATTTCCTGTTCGGGCGTCGTTTCCGGGCCGTGACCGGGATATAGAATCATATGCTCGGGAAGTGTCAGCAACGAGTCCTGGATGGACTGCAGCAGTTTTTTCTCAGAGCCGTCGATAAGGTCTGTCCGTCCGATGCTTCCGCGGAAAAGTGTATCTCCAACTATGGCAAAACCTTCTTTTCCAAAAGAGAAACTGACGCTTCCCGGGGAATGTCCGGGCGTATGGAAGATGTCCATCTGGAATGAGCCGATTTGCAGGTGTTTTTCATCAGCCAATAATACATCCGCGTCTTTGATACGGTAATCCGGCAACGCTCCGTATTTTCCAGATCCGTTCAAATTCGGCCGGCTTAGCCATTCCTTTTCCAGATGGTGGAGGTAGACCGGAATCGAATAATGTTCCCGTATATCATCCACTGCCCCGATATGGTCAAAATGGGCATGCGTAAGCAAAATGGCGATCGGTTTTAAGTTTTTCTTTTTAACCAGCGCCTGAATCTTTGCGCTTTCTTCTCCCGGATCGAAAATCAGGCATTCTTTCTGATCATCCGAGATGATGTAACAGTTGGTCTGGACAGGTCCCAGCTCCATTTGGTCGATTTTCAGCATTTTCTTTCACCTCTGCCCAATTATACCATGATGCACCGGAAGGACTGTCAACATACTGACACTTTTTGTCCTCGACAAAACAGCGGAATATCTTTACAATATAAAGAGAACAAAGCGGCACTGGCTGTTTAAGTTGAAGGGAGTGTCATCGATGAGTTGGATGTTACTAGTTATTTTTGGCCTTATTGCAATTCTTGCAGCTGTCGGCACATTACAAACGCTTAAAAACAAAGAAATCCTCGGTTTTCTTTTTAACTTTGGGACGTTAGTAATTTTTGGCGGCTTCACTATTGCAACACTTATCACGCAAGGTTATCCACCAGCACTTCATTAATCAAGAAAAAGCCGATGCCGTCAAACGCTCGGCTTTTTTCATTCAAAAAAAAAGAGGGCGCAAAGCGCTCTCTCTTTTTATTGTTCCAGTTCGACGTCTGGAATCGTGGTCAACTGCCCGTCTTCTTCATCGTAGAAACGCAGCAAGTCGCCATTGATGATCGACTCGGAATACTCGAGTTCGGTAAACGCCCGCTCAATATACGGTGCACACAGTTCCTGTTCAGCCGGTTCACCGGTTTCTTTGTCATAGCAGACATTTCCTGCGTAAACGACTTCATCTGTCACAAAGCGTCCATCGCGGAAGATGACAAATTCTTCATGCTCCTCAGAGAACAAGTCGCCGCCAAACTGAATATCTTTCGACGTGTCCATGCCCATCAAATTCATGATTGTCGGCCGCATGTCGATCTGGCCGCCGACTTCATCGTCAACATAGCCTTCCCCATATCCGGGAATGTGCACAAAGAAAGGTACTTTCTGCAATTCAGCAGATGTGAAATCCGTCACTTCTTCTCCCAGGTATTGGGTCATGGCTTCGTTATGGTTCTCGGAAATTCCGTAATGATCCCCATACATGACGATAATCGAATTTTCGTATAGGCCTTTTTCCTTCAACTCTTCAAACAGGACTTTGATTGACTCATCCAAATAACGCGATGTTTGGAAATAACGGTTCAAGGTTCCTGAATTGGAATCGTATTCATCGATCAATTTATCTTCTTCATCCAATGTAAACGGATGGTGGTTCGTCAATGTCAGCAAACGGCTGTAGAAAGGCTGTTGCATTTCAGTCATGTGTTCGACCGATTGTTCATGGAACGGAATATCTTTCATTCCCCAGTTGACCGCTTCACCTTCGCCAATTTCAAAGCTTTCGATATCATAAAATTTATCGATATTCATCGATTCGTACATAATATCACGATTCCAGAAGCTCTTCGTATTGGCATGCTGTACATTTGTTGAATAACCATTTTCACTGAGGCTTTCAGCCATGGAATTGAAGGTATTCCCGCTGTGCGTAAAGAAAACCGCACCGCCACTCAATGGATAAAGGGAGTTTTCAAGCAAGAACTCCGAATCCGAAGTTTTCCCCAATCCCGTCTGGTGGTAGAAATTCTCGAAATAAATCGTATCTTCATCTTCTGTCAGCGAATTCAAAAATGGCGTGATGGTCTGTCCATTCATTTCACTGTTGATGGTGAAGCTCTGCAGTGATTCCAATGTCACAACAATCAAGTTGCGCCCTTCGGCAATGCCTTTCATATCTTCTGAAGGATCGATTTGGTTGGCACGAACATAGTTATTGGCTTCCACCAATTCAGAGCCGTCCGCTAAAGCACGTTGGGCCTGAGATTTGGATTGGATGTAAATATCGTATAGATGATAATTGTACATCCCCAGGTTTTTCACCAGCATCTCCCGGTCGAAGCTGCGCGTCAGCAATTGAGGACGTTCAGCTTCAGCCAGCCCCAAGTTAAAGAACAGGACCGCTAGCGCCAAGACATAATAGGCTTTGCGCTGGACCGATGTAGAAGCAGCTATACCCGTTTTAGTTGAAATGAATTTGATCGCCAGCAAAATGATGGCCAAGTCTGCAAAATACAAGAGGTCCGTCCAAAAAATACTGGCAGCCGCACTTGATCCCAAATCGCCGAAGTTTTCAGTCTGAAACAATACCGGCAAGGTGATGAAATCATTGAAAAACCGGTAAAAGGCGACATTTCCATAAAGGACGATCGATGTAATAGCTGCTACAGCAATCAAATAACGATTTTTGGCTTTTTCACTTTTAAAGAACAGTGATATCCCATAGATAAACAACAGCATGCTCAAAGGATTGATAAATAAGATGAATTCCTGTAAAACATTGTCAATGGTGATCGAAAAACTGGTCTTATAAACAATATATGTTTTTAGCCATGTTGCGACAATGGCTATTGCCAGTATTGAATGCTTAGGCCATTCTTTTTTCAACATTCCCGCACAGCCTCCTTATTCGGTTGACTAAAAGTAGTTGAGATTACATCATAATAATACAGTATAAGAGATTTTTAATAGCATATGAAGTAATCACCCTTATTCTAGACGAATGAACTACGAATAAGTTTCGTTAATCGAACTTATTTCTTATCATATTCTGATCTCTTCTGGCGAAGAATAAGCATGGCCGATGCGAATTCTTTAGCCGAAATAAACTGCATGCGATACAGTTCCTTGACTTCATCTTCCATCAGTTCAAGATCCGCTTTATAGTCAGCTGTATAGATGATCGTGCCGTAGCGCTTCAGTAACTGCATAACATCATATAAGTTTTTCATTTGTCCACCGCCCCCGTATCAATCAAACCGCTTTCGGTGTATATTCCCTGTACAGGCATATCGTGAACTTCCACTGGTATCGCATCCGCTATCTGGCAGTCGAAGGCTAAAGAGCGAGTCTCCCCTTTGTAAAAGGCCAAAAAACGGTCATAATAGCCTCCCCCAAAGCCAATTCGATAACCTTCCTTCGAAAAGACGACACCCGGTACGATCAACAGATCAATTTCTTCCGGTTTTATGTATACAGTTGCTGAAACAATCGGCTCCTGCAGCTTCATGTAAACAACTTCGAGCTGATCTAAACTGTCGATGATCCGGAAATCCATCCCCCTCGTAGCCGGATGGCATTTCGGGGCCGCCACTTTTTTGCCTGCTGCCCAGCATTTTTCCATTAGATCGAGTGTGTCCACTTCTGGATATGCAGAAATGGTCATGCCGATGGTTTCCGCTGCTAAAAATGCAGGATCCTCCAATAACCGGCTGATTATCGCCTCAGACTTTCTTCTATATTCTTTTTCTGTCATTTGATTGAGCAAAGCGAGTACTTTTTTTCGCTGAGAAATTTTTTCCATATCAGCACCATCTCCTCTACAAAGAAAAAAGCCAAAACCTCTGCAGGTTTTGGCAATCAATGTTATTACTTTGTTTCACGGTGTACTGTCATTTTCTTTTCACGTGAGCAATATTTTTTCATTTCAAGACGCTCAGGGTTGTTGCGCTTATTTTTAACAGTGCTGTAGTTACGTTCGCTACATTCTGTACAAGCTAAAGTGATGTTAACACGCATCGGTATCCCTCCTAATTCTTTCAAAGATCATTTATAAATAAGCGTGATCTATACGACTTAATTATTATAGCATATTTCAAAGCAAAGTCTACTGTAAAATCCCACTAAATTGAAGCTTTTAAATAAAAAAAATGCCAGAAGCTTTTTACTCCCGGCAAATGTTCTTACTGCAGAGGCCATTTAAAAGAACGCTAAGCCTGCAAATAATGCTTTCTCTTATTTATTCAAATCGTAATGCTGTCCGCGGACCAGGTAAAACAGTTGTTCCGCAATATTGGTGGCATGGTCAGCCGACCGTTCCATATAGCGGCTGATAAACGCCAATTGGGTGATTTGGCTGAGCTTCTCGGGGTTTTCTCCGCCTTCACGCATCAGCCTGCGAATCACATCACCGTACAATTCATCTACTTGATCGTCGAGTTCGGCAATTTCTTTTGCTTTGACGATGTCTTCTTCGACAAATGCATCAATGACCTGGCGCAGCATGGCCACAGCCAACTTCTGCATCTGCTGAATATGCCCGATTTGCGGCAGCAACTCCTGCTTGCCGATGCGAATGGTCTCTTTCGCGATATTGACTGCATAATCCCCAACACGCTCCATATCCGAAGCCACTTTAATCGTCACAATCAAGCGCCTTAAATCGGTGGCAACTGGAGATTGCTTGGCAATCAATAAAATAACCCGGTCGTTGATGAACTCTTCCATCTGATTGATGTCTTTATCGTCTTCGATCACTTCAAGCGCTGCATCGACGTCTTGCGTTACCAATGCTTCCATGGATTTGCTCAAGGCATTGACCGCCATCGTACTCAAAACAATCAATTCTTCCTGCGCGGTCTTTAATTCAACATCGAATTTTTCACGTACCGACAAAATTTCCGCCTCCTGTCATTAACCGAATCTCCCTGAAATGTAATCTTCCGTCCGTTTGTCCGAAGGATTCGAAAAGATCGTATCTGTATGGTCATACTCGACCACTTCCCCATTGAGGAAAAATGCGGTTTTGTCTGAAATCCGCGCGGCCTGCTGCATATTATGCGTCACAATAATGATGCTATAGTCTTTTTTCAGCTCCTGGACCAATTCCTCCACTTTCAAGGTTGAAATTGGGTCGAGCGCAGAAGTTGGTTCGTCCATCAAGATTACGTCAGGTTCGATTGCCAAGGCGCGCGCGATGCAAATCCGCTGTTGCTGGCCGCCGGAGATGCTATAAGCATTTTCATTCAGACGATCTTTCACTTCGTCCCATATGGCAGCCCCGCGCAAGCTTTTCTCGACAATTTCATCAAGAATCTTCTTATTCTTGATGCCGTGAATGCGCGGCCCATAAGCAATATTGTCATAAATTGACTTCGGAAATGGGTTTGGTTTTTGGAAAACCATCCCCACCCGCGTGCGAAGTTCTTCCACTCCATAGTCGTGGTTGAAGATATTTCGTCCGCGGTAGAGAATTTCGCCGGATGTCTTCACTGAAGGCACCAACTCTACCATGCGGTTCAAGGTTTTGATATAAGTCGACTTGCCACAGCCCGAAGGCCCGATAATAGCAGTCACTTCATTTTCCATAATTTCCAAATCGATATTTTTAAGGGCATGGTTGCTGCCATACCAAAGATTGAGTTGCTTTGTTTCATAGACAGCCTTTTTTGCAGGCTCGGTCATTGTGTTCTCCATTGGTGGTTTCTTAGTAACGATGGTGGTCATTTGCAGAACCCCTTCCACATAATTTGCCTTAATAACGTTTATCGAATTTGTTGCGGATGATGACAGCAATGGAATTCATGAACAGCAAGACGGCCATCAATACGATGATCCCAGCTGCTGCCACTGTCTGGAATTCCTGCTGCGGACGGCTGGACCAATCATAAATCTGCATTGGCAGCGCGGTAAATGTATCCATAACACCTGCTGGCAAAAACTGAATGATAACTGGAATGCCGATGACAATCAAAGGAGCTGTCTCACCGATTGCCCGCGACAGCGCCAAAATGCTGCCAGTCAAAATGCCCGGGATTGCGGCAGGCAAGATGATTTTGACGATGGTCTGCCATTTTGTTGCACCCATGCCGTAAGAGGCATCACGCAATTCACCCGGCACAGAACGGATTGCTTCCTGCGACGCCACGACGATCACCGGCAAGATCAATAGACTCATGGTAAAACCGGCGGCTAATACACTGTTTCCGAGTGCCAGTGCACGGACGAAAATGGTCAGTCCCAGCAAACCGAAAACCACGGACGGAACTCCCGCCAGATTGGAGATGTTCATCCGGATAAACGTAGTGATGCGGTTTTGTTTTGCGTATTCTTCCAAATAGATGGCTGAACCGACACCAAGAATGATGGAAGTCGGCGCGACCACCAACATCAGCCATAAGGATCCGACGAGAGCCGCTTTAATGCCGGCTTTTTCGGGGAAGCGGGAAGCGAAGTTGGTCAAAAACTCGATCGATAAGTGCCCCGCCCCTTGCGTCACAATCCGGTAAAGCAAAATCACCAATGCCAATAAGGCGATCAGCGTCGCTGCCAGAAAAATGTATTTGAAGATGCTGTTGGCAATCAATCGGCCATTCATCCGTTTGACGACGGTCTGTTGTTCAATGTATCTCATATCAGTATTCCTCCCTGAAACGTTTGGAGACGTAGCCGGCAAGGATATTCATCACCATCGTAAAGACAAACAGCGTGAATCCTACAGCGTAAATGGAATAGTAAATGGTCGTTCCGTATCCAGCGTCTCCTTTTGAAACCTGAACGATATAGGCGGTCATCGTTTGGATCGACCCGGTAAAATCCCCATCAAGCCTTGGGGTGGAGCCTGCCGCAAGTGAAACGATCATGGTCTCACCGATTGCCCGGGATACCGCAAGAACCACCGATGCAATAATTCCTGAAAGCGCAGCTGGCACTGTGATTTTCCAGGCTACTTCAAATTTAGTCGAGCCCATCGCCAATGCCCCTTCACGGATGCTTTTCGGTACAGAAGACATGGCGTCTTCCGACAAGGACGCAATCATTGGGATGATCATGATGCCGACAACGATCCCCGGTGAAATGGCGTTGAAAATTTTGATTTCCGGGAATACTGCCTGCAGCACCGGCGTCACGAATGTCAATGCAAAGAATCCATAGACAATCGTCGGAACGCCAGCCAATACTTCAAGAACCGGTTTCAGGATACGCCGGACATTTTCACTGGCGTATTCACTCAAATAGATGGCTGCTGAAATGCCGATCGGCACTGCGACGATGACAGCAATCAACGTCACTTTCAAGGTACCGACGATTAATGGCAAAATGCCGAATTGGGCTTCTTTATTGGAAAATGGCAGCCAAGTGGTGCCAAAGATAAAATCAAAAAATGGAACACGGGTGAAAAATGTAACGGTCTCCACAATCAATGTCAAAACAATGCCGATGGATGTCAAAACCGAGACTGAAGCGATGAGAAATAAAATAATTGGAATGATCTTTTCGATCACTTTCTTGTTTTTCTTGCCGTTCGACTGCGCGATCATTTCCTGCACAGATGGTCGCATATAGAATCCCCTTTCAACCCCAAAAGGCGAGCAGTGGCTGCTCACCCTCAGATTAAACTACACTGGATCTTGTTCTTATTTCAATGCTTCTAAATCTGCTAAGCCTTTATCGTAATCTTCCTGCGGCAAAGCTACATAACCGACTGCTTCTGCCATAGCTCCTGCATTTTCAAGTGTGTATTTCATGAAATCGTAAGCTGCTTCGTTTTCGGTCAATGCTGCGTTGTTCGCATAGGTGAACAATGGACGTGATAATGGGGAATATTCGCCTGATTCAATGGTGTCATTGTTCGGCTCCACTCCATCAATCGAAACAACTTTCAGTGTATCCTGGTTCGCTACGTAATAGGCATAGCCGAAGAATCCGATAGCGTTTGGATCTGCTTGAATTCCCTGCACTAATGTGTTGTCATCTTCAGAAAGTGTAGCTGAGCTGACAAGGTCTTCATCTTCAAGAATCACTTCGTTGAAGTAATCAAATGTTCCAGAGTCTGTTCCCGGTGCATAAAAGACCACTTCTTCATCCGGCCATTCCGGATTGATGTCCGACCATTTTTTCGAAGTGCCGTCTTCTATCCACAGTTTTTTCAAATCTTCCACGGTCAGATCTTCCACCCAGTCATTTTCCTGGCTGACTACCACTGATAATCCGTCAAATGCCAATTGAAATTCTGTGTATTCAACGCCAGCTTCTTCAAGGCTGGCAGCCTCTTCTTCTTTAATTGGACGCGAAGCGTTGGAGAAATCTGTTTCGCCTTGGATGAACTTCTCAAATCCGCCGCCAGTCCCTGATGTACCGACTGTCACTTGAACATCCGGCTGTGCTCCAGCGTATTCTTCCACAATACCTTCCATGATCGGTGCCACGGTAGAAGATCCGTCGCCTGACACGGTTCCTTCAACAGCTGCTTCTTCTCCAGCTGTATCCGATGTCGTTTGCTCTGTTTCTGTGCCAGAACCGGTACTTTCTTCCGTACTGCCGCACGCACCAAGAATTAAAGCCGAACCAAGAATAGTTGATGCCATAGCGAATTTCCAGTTTCTCATTTTGCTGTTTCCCCCTACAGGTTAGTGTTTGTTTACATTCTCTACTATAAAGACTGATTGTTGAGAACATATAAAGGCTATGTTAAGAAATTGTAAATTGAAAATCCGCCAAATTAATAAAGCCCCCAGGAAAATTCTCATACTGAGACGTTCCTGGGGGCTTGCGGTTATTCGCCTTCCACTTCAACTGAAGCGCTGTACGGCGGTTTTATTGAATTGGATGCTGCCTGCGCTTCTTTATTTTTCAATTTAAAGTACTTATCCGCTGCAGCCCGGGCAATTTCATTATTCGCCTTCGGGACGTTTTTCGGATCGGTTGTCACATATGGAATCACGACGGCATAAGCGATTTCCGGATTGTCGAAAGGAGCGTAACCGACATGTGCAATATTGATCGCATATTGGCCGTTCATTTCGTGGTCTTTTTCGTAGAAATAAACTTCTGCGGTTCCGGTTTTCCCGGCGGCAGTATAAGGTGCATCACTGAATTGCGCACGCGCTGATCCTGAGCTGCCAACATACACATTGCGCATCCCTTTTTGCACCTGTTCAATTTCTTCCTGCGAATTGTTGATGCGGTTAAGGATTTTGGGTTCAATAATGGTTTCGATCGGGCCGAGTGATTCTCCGTCCCGGGTTGCTTCACGGATTTCCTTGACCACATGAGGCTCCATACGGTATCCATCATTGGCAATTGTCGAAATGTATTGAGCCAATTGAAGAGGGGTATAGGTATCAAACTGTCCGATTGCCAAATCGAGCAGTTTGGCGCCTGGAGAGGTTCCTCCCATATAACCGGTGGCTTCGTTCGGCAAGTCGATGCCGGTTTTGACGCCTAAACCAAATTGTGCGAATGAATTCCGCATAGTTGCAAAACTCTCTGGCGATACATACAGCCCCCGGTTATACTGGTATTCCGCTCCTGCAATCTTCATGGCAATTTTAAACATGTAAACGTTGGAAGAACGTTCGATGGCCATCAAATCCGTCATTGGAATACGGTTGAATAATCGTGTATTGAAAATGGAATTCTTTTGAGCTGTACCGGCGAATTTCAATGGCTCATCAATTTGAACTTCATTCAATTCGACAGCATCTTGCGAATACCCGGTCAACAGCGTAGCTCCTTTAACAGTCGAGCCCATTTCATGGGAAGCTGTAAAACTGCCAAACGCATAATCATTGATGATCTGTTTGCCGTTTTCATCTTTGCCTAGGCGTTTGCCTACCATGGAAAGCACTTCACCGGTCTGTGGATTCATCATGACGAGGTATGCATCTTTGACCAGTTTAGAACTTGGGCCGGCCTTCAACTGCAACAACTTGTCCTCCACAATTTTTTCCAGTTCACTTTGCAATTCGCTGTCAATGGACAGAACTAGGTCTTTCCCTGCTTTGCCTTCATCTAAAGGTATGGTTTCGATGACGCTGCCTCTGCCATCCGTAACATTTTTGACAACCGACTTTTGGCCTTGCAACACGTCTTCATACTGCTGCTCCAGAAAACTGGTCCCGACGCGGTCATTGCGTGAATAATCGCGTGCCAGATAATATTCAAGTTTATTGGCGGGGATTCCAGTTTCAGGAGTGGTCGTGCTGCCAAGTATGGTTAAATCACTCGATTTGACACGTTTCCAATCGGTTACCGTGTTGACGCCTTTGAGTTTCGGATCCGTCAACCGTTCAGAAACTCGGGCGAACTCTTCATCCGAGACGTCTTCATTTTTAATCATCTGCGGGGCCAGTGCGTAGCCTGAAGTCATCTCCCGGTATATGGCGAGAACTTCCAAGTCTTCAACGCTTAGAGTAGCCAATTCTTCGTCCGTGATCTTTTCTCTGACTAATGCATCAAGCTTGCGTTGCTTTTCCTTTTCCGGTATGTCTTCAGCGGCGATGGCCGCTTTTTCTTCATCCGTGACTTTTTTGTTGGCACTTTCTGTGTTCATTTGTATATAAAAATCCTGTTTATCACGGAGTGTCACTTTGTCATCGTCTTTTTCGATCAATTTGGCCAATTCTTTAGCCACTGTCAGCATTTCTTCTCTTTTGGTCGTTTGCATCGCCGTATAGGTAATGGCATTGACCGGTGTATTGTTGACTTGAATCCGGCCTTCGCTGTCAAAAATGCGCCCCCTCGGCACGCTGGTATTGACAGGAACTTCTTCAGTCCTGGCAATGGCACGCGCATAGTCTTCTCCTTTAACGATTTGGAGAAAGCCCAAACGGAGGATCAATACAGAAAACAAGAGGAAGATAGTGAAAAAGAGGATATTCATCCGAAAGACGGTATTGGACTGCAATTTCACTCTTGCAAGCGAAACGCGTCTTTTTTGAGGCGGTTTCATGAGGCGGTTTCTCCTTTCGCAAAAATATCCACTTATCAGTATAGCACCACATAAAAAAAAGCACACACTTTTTCAGACGAAAAAGTGTGTGCAAAGTTTCAATTCGTGACAATTATTTCGAAGTTTCGTAACGGTTTGAAACTTCTTCCCAGTTTACAACATTCCAGAAAGCGTTGATGTAATCCGGACGTTTGTTTTGGTATTTCAAGTAGTAAGCGTGCTCCCAAACATCAAGGCCAAGCAGTGGAGTTTTGCCTTCCATCAATGGAGAATCTTGGTTTGGAGTTGAAGTAATTTCTAATTCGCCGTTAGAAAGAACCAGCCACGCCCATCCTGAACCAAAACGGGTTTTGCCGGCAGCTGCGAATTTTTCTTTAAATTCGTCAAAGCTTCCGAACTTGCTGTTGATTGCTTCTCCAAGAGCGCCTGTTGGGTTGCCGCCGCCATTTGGAGACAATAGTTTCCAGAATAATGAGTGGTTGGCATGTCCCCCGCCGTTGTTGCGAACTGCAGTGCGGATTTCTTCAGGTACTGCGTTCAAATCAGAAATCAATTCTTCCACAGATTTTGAAGCAAGATCTTCGTGGCCTTCTAAAGCCGCATTTACGTTAGTTACGTATGTGTTGTGGTGTTTTGTGTGGTGAATGTTCATTGTTTCTTTGTCGATGTGCGGTTCAAGTGCGTCGTACGCGTAAGGTAATTCCGGTAATTCATATGCCATGATAAAATTCCTCCTTGAGTCTATTGGTCTACTCTCTTAGCCTATCAAAATTATCTGGCCTATACAAACATAATGCACGCCAAATCCTTTTATTCAGACCTTTGACTGAATTCACCTGATTTAGCAGGCTGTGGAACCAGTCCGTCTCAGATAGTGAAAAGGAAGATAGCGACCATGACAATCTGAATGATTCCTTTTGTGAAAACTGACGTGATAAATCCGACAACCGAACCGATTCCGGAATAGAAGGACTTCTTCAACGAAGATTTATTGAACAAAAGCTCGGCGATAATGGCACCAACGAATGGGCCAATCAAAATACCGATAATCGGAATGATAAAAGGACCGATGATCAAGCCGATTGTACTTCCCCACAAACCGGCTCTCGAGCCGCCGAACTTTTTGACACCGAATGCATTGGCGATAGCATCCGCTCCGAACAGCAGAATGACGAATAGACTCTGAATCGCCCAGAACCACCATGGCAAATCACCAAAGCTGAAAAACAGCCCGTACATGACAAAGCCTCCAAAAATAAACAGAACCGCCGGTATGATCGGATAAACCAGACCGATGAAACCAATCACGAAACAAAGCAGAATGACAATCCAGCCGATGATCTCCATCTGTATTCCTCCCTATATAAAAAGCTCTCTTCCATCGTGCCCTACATTTTTTAAAATGTAAAGCGGGATGAAAAAGAGCTTTTTTGCGGTTTGAAGCCAGCTATTCTTTTCAAAACATAGTATAGGCGCTTCCGCATTTCTTTTGTCCAGCTGCTGCGACCAGATTCTAGGGTCATAAGCCATTCCGGCTGTGCGGCAAAAAGCACCGCTTCGCCGATCTGTCTTATGCCCGTCGAATCTATCCGGTCGCTTCCGCATTTCTTTTGTCCAGACTCCAGCGCCAACTCTTCGGGTCATAAGTCACCCCAGCGGTGTGGCAAAGAGCGCCACTCTGCTGATTCGCCTTATGCCTGTCAGAGCTGAGCAGGCGCTTCCGCTTTTCTTTATGCACGGTTTCCTAAAATCGCTTCTGCAAGGTTTACAGCGTGGTCGCCGATACGTTCCAGGTTGCTGACGATATCGACAAACACGATTCCGGCTTGCGCTGTACATTTCCCTTCGTTAAGACGCAAAATATGTTTTTTACGGAATTTGCGTTCCATTTTATCGATCAAGTCTTCCTGCTCTGCTACTTCGCGAGCCAATTCATGGCTTGTTGTGTTTAAAGCAGAAAGTGCTTTTTGAACCGTTGCGATCGTCAAAGTGAACATTTCATCCAGATCTTCTACCGCATCCGCTGTGATGTTTACACGATTGTTGATTTGGTAGTCGACCAATTCGATAATATTTTCAAAATGATCACCGATTCGTTCGATGTCGCGTACTGTCTCCATCAACATTGTATGGCGTGTGGAATCAGCCGCAGAAAGAGATTCCGCTGAAATCATAACCAAGTAATCGGTGATTTTCGAATCCAGGTTATTGATGGCGTCTTCCAATTGATAACCGGTTTCAGCGTGTTTCTTGCTTTGCGTTTTTAAGTATTGATACGTTTCCTGAAGCCCTTGAACGGAGAATTCACCCATTCGAAGCACTTCTTCTTTCGCCTGTCCAAGCGCGATCGATGGAGATTGCTCAATAAAGTGGATATCCAAATGTTTCGGTTTGAACTCGATTGTTACATCTTCACCCGGAATTGCTTTAGTTACCAGATAAGCCCATGCTCCGATTAACGGGAACTGGATGATCGTATTGGCAACGTTGAACGTTCCGTGGGCAAAAGCAATTTGCATTTTCGGTTCTAAATTCAAGATTCCAGAGATCCATTCAACATATGCGGTAAACGGCATCAACAGAATTAAGAAAATAACACTTCCCAGCACGTTGAACAAGACATGGACAGCTGCTGCACGGCGGGCTGCAATAGAAGCACCTAGTGCTGCAAGGACTGCGGTTATGGTTGTTCCGATGTTGTCACCGAACAATACTGGCAATGAAGCTGCAAGACTCAGCACGTCTTCGGAATAAAGACCCTGCAATATAGCAACCGTAGCACTCGAGCTTTGGACAATTAAAGTGAAGACTGTCCCGACCACTACGCCAAGAATCGGCATTTCGCTTAGACTGATGGTCATATCGATGAAAGCTTGCGATTCACGCAAAGGTTTCATGCCATCGCTCATCAATTCAAGACCATAGAAGAGACCCCCAAAACCGAATACAACTTCACCTATATTTTGAATGCTATTCTTTTTAAAGAAGAAAATCAAAACTGCGCCTAATGCCAAAATTGGCAATGAATAAGCGCCTACATCCAGACCGATAATGAAGGCGGTGACGGTTGTCCCGATATTGGCTCCCATAATTACGCCAATCGCCTGTTTCAAAGTCATAAATCCGGCACTGACCAATCCTACAACGATTACGGTGGTACCAGAACTAGATTGGATCAATATCGTAACCGCAATCCCTACCAGAACACCCATGAACGGGTTAGTGGTAAAGCGATCCAATATTCCCCGTAATCTATCTCCTGCCGCTTTTTGCAGGGCGTCACCCATAAATTTAATGGAGAATAGAAATAATCCAAGTCCTCCAAAAAATGTAAAGAGCATTTCTTGCCAGTTCGTCTCCACGATTTCCGATCAACTCCTAAATTTAACTTGAACACCTAACCTATTATGAATAGTTCACTAAGGAATTGTAAACACCTTTATTGAAAATTTACATTCCCGTAACAAAGCGCCGTTTTTTTCTTCTTCTATCGTGTTACGATTATTCTATAGATGAAAGGAAGATGTTCGTGAATCTCTATCAATTATTCAAGGCAAGCCTGATGGAACCTAAAAGGCAAGCAGCCGTCCGTATTATGACCATCGGCAAAATCATGCAGTTTATTTTCGTCTTTATCGCGATCTTAACTATTGTCTCATTTGCCGAATGGGTTTTCGGTTTAGGTGATGCCACAGGCAATATCGATGGGTTGGTTGAGTTCGTAGAAGAAATCGAATGGCTCCTGTATCCGTTCGCTTTGGTTTTTCTGTTTGTCTCCACTACCCTTTACCATTTTATAAAAATCAGTTTGTTCGCATTGGTGGCTGTGGCAATCCTCAACATTAGAAAGCGCCGCGGCGAATACCGGCACTTGTGGAGAACCACCGCACTCAGCGTCACAATTCCGACATTATTGGCATTCATTCTCAGCTTTTGGGATCTCGGTTTTGCCGTCTCACTGATTACCAGCCTGCTGACTATCCTCTATTTGTATTTGGCGATCGGCTATTACCCGAAAAAGCCCCCTGTACAACAGAAACGTCAACAAGGTTAATTTTATGTAAAGAAATGCAGTAAACAGCCGTCTTTCTTGTCTTTTGACAAGCGACACTGCTAAAATGGCTATAGGTACTGGAAAAGAGCCGGCACTTTCTGGAGTATTCACTGGTATGCCGGACAAGATATATGAGCCGATAGAACAGGCCATCATCAAAAAGGAGAGATTTTTTCATGAGCGAAATGACACACCGTTCAAAGACACGCCCCGTAAAAGTCGGAGATTTGACGATCGGCGGCAGCAATGAATTATTTATACAAAGTATGGCTACAACGAAAACACATGATGTAGAAGCCACCGTAGCTGAAATTCTGCGTTTGGAAGAAGCGGGATGCCAGATTGTCCGCGTCGCCTGCCCGGATGAACGTGCTGCCTATTCAATCGGCGCCATTAAAGAGCGCATTAATATTCCTTTAGTAGTAGATATTCATTTTGACTATAAATTGGCGTTGATTGCCATCGAACAAGGCGCAGACAAAATCCGTATCAACCCGGGCAACATCGGCCGACGTGAAAAAGTGGAAGCTGTCGTCAACGCTGCCAAAGCAAAAGGCATTCCAATCCGCATCGGCGTCAACGCCGGTTCACTGGAACGTAAAATTCTTGAAAAATATGGCTATCCAACTGCTGAAGGCATGGTCGAAAGTGCCCTTCACCACATTAAGATCCTGGAAGACCTGGATTTCCATGACATCATCGTTTCATTGAAGGCTTCGGATGTCAGCCTTGCTGTTGAAGCGTATGAACTGGCTTCAAGAGCCTTTGATTATCCCTTGCACCTCGGCATCACGGAGTCGGGAACGCTGTTTTCCGGCACAGTAAAAAGCGCTGCCGGCCTTGGGGCCCTATTCGCAAAAGGCATCGGCAACACGCTGCGCGTATCCTTGAGTGCGGATCCGGTCGAGGAAGTTAAAGTAGCGCGTGAAATGCTGAAGATTTTCGGTCTTTCTTCAAACGCAGCAACACTGATTTCATGCCCGACATGCGGACGCATCGAAATCGACTTGATCGCCATCGCCAACGAAGTGGAAGAATACATCTCCCACATCAAAGCGCCATTGAAAGTGGCTGTTCTGGGTTGTGCGGTAAACGGACCGGGTGAAGCACGCGAAGCGGATATCGGCATCGCCGGTGCGCGCGGAGAAGGCTTGCTGTTCATGCACGGAAAAACCGTCCGAAAAGTGCCTGAAGAAACAATGGTTGATGAACTGAAGATTGAAATCGACAAATTGGCGGAAGAATATTTCGCAAAGCAAGCTGCAGAAAAGAAAGAAAAAGAAATGGAACAACAACAAGCATAAGGTTGTGAGCAGATTGAGATACCGTTTTGGAATTGATATAGATGGGACAGTAACTTCTCCAACGTCGCTGATCCCTCACATAAATGAAAAGTTCAAAAGCACATTGACTTTAGATGATATCAAGGAATACGATTTGACGGCAGCTCTTCCCCATTTGTCACAAGGTGAATTCTATTCTTGGTTCCGGGATTCCGAGCCGCGGATTTATGCGGCTTCGCCGGTTTCTGAAAACGCCAAGAATATTTTGAACAACTGGAAAGACCAGTACGAGCTGTATTACATTTCTGCCCGCGGCGACAATGTCCGGGACGTCACCTTTGATTGGTTTGCCGAGCATGCCATTGCTTATGATCATATCGAATTGATTGGATCGCATAAGAAAATCGAAACAGCCAGACGCCATAACGTCCATTTGTTCTTCGAGGACAAACACGACAATGCTGTCGAAATTGCTGAAGAACTGGACATTCCAGTTTTGTTGTTCGATACCCCTTACAACCGCCAACCGATTCCTGATAAGGTCATTCGCGTGTATGATTGGATCGAAGCCAATGAATGGGTAAAGAATGAATTCAGCGTCCAGAAAACATTGAGCAGCAAGTAATATATATAAAATAAAAGCGAGAGTGGATTTTCCCACTCTCGCTTTTTTATTTGCATTCCGGGCATTTCCCGTAAATTTCAAACTTGTGATTGGCAATTTCATAGGCCGGCAATGCCGCGCCCAGCATATCCATCGGACAAACCGGTATTTCTTTTATTTTTCCGCAGTCCATGCAAATAAAATGATGGTGATGGTGGTCGCTCTCACATTGCATACGGAAATGCCGTTCACCTGATAATTCCGTTTCTTCTAAAATTCCGAGTGACACAAAAGTTGCCAGGTTCCGGTAAACGGTATCATAGCTCATGCTCGGGTAATCCTTCTGCATCACATCCAGCAAGTCCCTTGCCGTCAAATACCGTTCGTCATTGGCGAACAGTTCCAGAATCTGATTGCGTTTGGACGTTTCCTTAAATCCGTTCTCTTTCAAGATCGTCCATGCATTGGATAAATTCATGTGATCGCTCCTTTATTAAGTGAAACCATAATTTTCTTATAGCCGATGACCAATAGCAACAGGAAAATGGATGTAACAACAATCGTGCCTCCCGGCGCCAAGTCGAAATAAAAAGCGGTTACCAGTCCCGTGATGACAGAAATTTCGCCAAAAACGATGGACATGATGATGGTCTGTTTAAAGCTTTTCGTGACGCGCATGGCTGTTGCGACTGGAATCGTCATCAATGACGAAACCAGGAGGATGCCGACGATGCGCATCGAACCCGCAATGACCAACGCCGTGACGATCATGAACATAAAATGAACCCATTTCGCGGGCAGTCCTGAAGCCCGTGCGTATTCGTCATCAAAAGACAAAACAAACAATTCCTTGAAGAAGAAATAGATGAATGCCAGTACAACGACGGCAATCCCAGCCACGATCAACAGGTCTTCCCTGCTGACAGCTGATACCGAGCCGAATAAATAACCGAACAAGTCATTCGAGAAGCCCTGTGCCAGAGAAATAAAGATGGCACCAAAGCCGATGCCCGCAGACAAAATAATTGGAATGGCCAGTTCTTCGTAATGTTTATACAAGCTTCTCAAACGCTCAATCAGCACCGAACCGCCGACAGATGCCGCAATTCCGAGAAACAACGGATTCAACATCGCCAGTGAAGCGACACTTTGGCTTAAATACAAGCTGCCTGCAATTCCCGCAAGTGTCACATGGCTTAACGCATCCGCAATCAGCGAAAGCCTACGGACCACGATAAAGACGCCCAGAAGCGGTGCAATAACGCCGATGATTAGCCCCGCTGCAAAAGCGTTCTGTAAAAATTCGTAAGACAATATAGCATCGATCATGCGTGGCTTCCTCCGATATGATGAATTTTCCGGACAGAATGGCCGTACCACGCTTCGCGCTGTTCATCGCTCATCGTGTGAAGCTGTTCTTTGAATCCGTGGAAATGGATGGTCTGGTTCAAGCAAGCTACATGGGTGATGCGGTCTGTCACCGTATCGACGTCATGTGTCACCAGCACTAAAGTGATGTTCTGGTCCCGGTTAAGAGAAGCGAGCATATCATAGAAAGCCTGGACATTCTGATGGTCCACACCGACAGTCGGCTCATCCAGGATCAGTACTTTCGGCTTGGCAACAAGCGCACGGGCAATGAAGACCCGTTGTTGCTGGCCGCCTGACAGTTCACTGACGCTTCTGCCCATAAAGTCCTCCATTCCGACCGCCTTCAACGCCTCAGCCACTTCTTGGTGAGACGACTTCGGCAATCGATGGAACAATCCGGTCTTTTTGGCCAATCCCCCTGCAACCACTTCTTCTACAGTCGCCGGAAATCCGGAATTGAAGGAATTCGATTTCTGCGAAACATAGCCGATCCATTCACGGTTCTTGAAATTTTTCGCATCCACACCGAACAATTCAATCTTTCCTTCGCTCGGTTTGATCAGCCCCAACATGATTTTCAATAAAGTCGATTTTCCCGAACCGTTCGGACCCAGGATAGCCAGAAAATCACCTTCTTCCACTTTCATGGAAATATTATCGAGCGCTTTTGTTTGTTCATATTCAAAACTGATGTCTTTAATGTCTATTAATGGCGCGACCATTGTGTCGCCTCTTTTCTAATTAATAATGATTACGATTTACCTTAAGAAAGTATAGTAGAGTTTATAGCTAATGTAAATAGATTAAGCTTAATTAACTTTATTGTGCCATTTTCTACAGGGATTGCTTCCACTTCTTGCCAAATGTCTTTCCTTGCTGGCATCAATGAAAAATAAGAAGCTGAAGACACCCCCTAAAATCGGGGTCATCTTCAGCTTCCGCCTCTTGCCTTCCTGCTTATAGAGGAGATTTCAATTCTTCGATGGCGCCTGGAGAAAAGATGCCTGCTTTGAACATTTCAATTTCAAAAGCATATGGCGGCTTTTTGTTTTTGGCATCCAGTCCGACATACGGCGTCTCCAAGATTTTCGGTACGTGCATAAGGTCAGGATGATGGACGATGCCATTTAAAGCATCAAAGCCGATTTCTCCAAAGCCGATGTTCTCGTGGCGGTCTTTGCCCGCTCCGCGAACGTTTTTGCTGTCGTTGATGTGCAGCACTTGAAGGCGGTCGATCCCGACAATGCGGTCGAATTCTTCCAGAACTCCATTGAAATCTTCTTTGATGTTATATCCCGCATCATGTGTGTGGCAAGTGTCGAAGCACACGGACAGACGATCGTTATGTGTAACGCCATTGATGATCGCAGCGATTTCTTCAAAACTGCGGCCACATTCCGTGCCTTTTCCAGCCATGGTTTCCAATGCGATATTGACCGGGTAATCCTGCGTCAATACTTCATTTAAACCTTCAATGATTTTAGCGATTCCCGCATCCGCCCCGGCTCCGACATGGGCGCCCGGGTGCAAAACGATTTGTTTTGCGCCAAGAGCCGCTGTCCGTTCAATTTCCTTTTGAAGGAATTCGACACCGTGTGCGAATGTATCCGGTTTTTGGGTATTGCCTAAATTGATGATGTACGGTGCATGGACCACAATGTTCGTTAAATTATGGGCAGCCATATGGGCAAGCCCTGCATCGATATTCAACTCTTCGATCGGTTTGCGGCGCGTATTTTGCGGCGCACCCGTATAGATCATGAATGTTGTCGCTCCGTAGGAAGCGGCTTCTTCGCTTGCTGCAAGCAGCATCTTTTTGCCGCTCATCGATACGTGAGATCCTAATAGCATGAAACTATCTCCTTACTTTTTGCGATTTTTGCGTCGTTCCATTTTTTTGATTTCGTCCATTTTCCACTTCATTTTCTTCTTGTACATCGGTTTTACCGCTTTGGGTTTGTGGACCATCGTTTTCGCTTTCGCGTCTGCTTCGTTCGCCGTTCTGGTACGGGTCGTCCGGCTGTGGCGCTCTTTCAAATCGACGAATTCGCCTTTGACGATGTCTTTTTGCTGGAATGGAATGCCCATTTTTTCAATGCGTACGATTGCGTCGTCGTCTTCCGGCTTGAACAACGTGATGGCTACGCCTTTCATTCCTGCACGAGCCGTACGTCCGACACGGTGGATGAAGAATTCCAAGTCTTCCGGCAGTTCGTAGTTGATGACATGGCTGACGCCTTGAATGTCGATTCCGCGCGCTGCTAGATCTGTCGCTACGATGTATTGGTATTCAAGATCGCGGATCTGGCGCATCATTTTGACGCGTTCACGTGGAGCCAAATCGCCGTGGACGCGGCCGACACGGATGCCTTCTCTTGCCAGCTGATCAGCTACGTAATCAGCATTCGTACGGGTATTGACGAAAATGATTGCCAAATACGGATTGATCACTTTCATGACATCCTGCAGGCGATCCATTTTCTTTTTGCTGCGGACTGGCACCAAGTAGAAGTCCAAGCCATCAGCGGTCGGCAGTTTGTCGCCGATTTTCACGTGTACCGGTGATTCCATGTATTTTTTCAGGAACGGTTTTAACTTTTCAGGAATCGTCGCCGAAAAGACATACATCTCCAAGTCTTCCTGCATTTTGCCGGCTACTTGATCGATTTCTTCAATAAAGCCCATATCAAAAGCCAAATCGGCTTCATCCACAACCAGGATTTTGCCCGTGTGAACCAACAAGGCGTTTTCTTTAACCAGGTCTTTCAAACGGCCCGGTGTTCCGATGACGATATGCGGCTGAGTCTTTAATTTGTTGATTGAACGTTGCTTGTCTGTTCCACCGATAAACGATTTCACTTCAATGCCTGATCCGACAACCAATTTCTGCAATTCATTGTAGATCTGCGTTCCAAGTTCACGCGTCGGTGCTGCAATTACCGCCTGCACTTCCTGTTTGCTGACGTCGATACGTTCTACGATCGGGATAATGAAACTATGCGTTTTGCCAGTCCCTGTATGGGATTGTCCAATTGCACTTGAGCCTTTCAGTATATGGGGCATCATTTCCTTTTGGATCGGTGTCGGTTCTGTAAAACCGAGTTTTTCTACCGCTTCCAATAGGAAGGGTTTGAATGGATATTCGTTGAATTTTGTCATGGGATTAAATTCCCTCCTTACGCTCTAGCCATTATAGCATAAAATGGTGTCTTTACGCGATGCAACTTTTGTAAAGCTGCGCCGTCTCCGTTATAATGAATGTATGATTTTGAAAGGAGCGCGGTACTTGATGAAGGTTATGAAAATATCGCCAAGAGGATATTGCTACGGAGTGGTGGATGCCATGGTTATCGCTAAGAACGCTGCGATGGATGAAAGTTTGCCACGCCCCATTTATATACTAGGAATGATCGTCCACAATAAACACGTAACGGATGCGTTCGAAGAAGACGGCATCATTACATTGGACGGCAGCAACCGGCTTGAAATTCTGGAGAAAGTTGAAACCGGCACAGTCATTTTCACTGCGCACGGTGTTTCTCCACAAGTCCGTGAGTTAGCCAGACGGAAAGGTTTGGTGTCGATAGATGCTACGTGCCCCGACGTCACCGTGACGCACGATTTGATTCGTGAGAAGACAGCTGACGGCTATCAGATCGTCTATATCGGCAAGAGCGGACACCCGGAACCGGAAGGCGCAATCGGCGTCGCTCCGGATATGGTTCACCTGGTTGAAACCGTCGAAGACGTCAACCGCCTGGAGATCGACTCAGAGAAAATCATCGTCACCAACCAGACGACCATGAGCCAATGGGACGTTGTCGATATGATGGAACGCCTGAAAGAAAAATTCCCGCATTCAGAAGTCCATAAAGAAATCTGTCTGGCTACTCAGGTTCGGCAGGAAGCTGTTGCTCAGCAAGCAGGCGAAGCGGATCTATTGATCGTCATCGGCGACCCGATGAGCAATAACTCAAACCGTTTGGCGCAGGTGTCACAGGACATCGCGGGCACTCCAGCCTACCGTATCTCTGACCTGTCTGAACTGAAATTGGAATGGCTTGAAGGCGTGGAAACTGTCGGCATTACAGCTGGAGCTTCTACACCAACACCGATCGTCAAAGAAGTCATGAAGTTCTTGGATCTTTATGACCCGGCAGACCCGGGCACACATGCACTGACACGCTCTGTACCGCTTAATAAGATTCTTCCTAAAATCAAGCACCCGAAACCTTCGGATCGCATTGAGCCGTATCCAGTAGGCGAATAAAATAAAGGCTGCCCCAAAAGTCGTTTCCCGACTTTTAGGGCAGCTTTTTTTGTTCCATGGCTATGCGAAATTAACTTGCTGACCCCCACTTGGCATGCACCGAAAACGATTTGGCGATGGCAAGGAAAAACCTGCATGTTCGGGTGGAGAGTCTGGCCTTGTTATTTTACTTGCCGGAAGGAATATCCAATACGGTAAGCCTCAAACAAGGAGGATACATCAAGATAAAGATTTTATTCATATGGGGACAGGTTCTGTTTGCTTCCAAACCCTAGTTCTCTTGTCGGTTAACCGCTGCTGGACCAATCCTCCGAATCGATACAAGCTGTCATTTCATCGTTTGCAGCAATCATTCTTATTGCAATGATCGCTTCTACGCTAGTGCCTGAATCCCATGAAAATGGCGGTCCTCTTATTGGATCGCTTTATCACCTATAACTAAGATGGAAAATCAATATTCCTAAAATGATGGTTAGAGCTCAAAAAGAAAAACTGCACATATGTGATGTGCAGTTTTTCTTTTCTGTATGCGTAGATAAATTAGGATATTGATTCGGATAGTAAGTCGCGAGTTAAGCTTCTTGTTGTTTCTTTTTCTTTATACTAATGAATGCTCCAACTGCAACAATTCCAAGCAATACTGTCCAGAAAATCAGTTTCCACTCTGTCGAATGTGCAAAGTCATAAGGCAGGATGCCAAGGTCTTTATGCGCCAATGTCAGCACCAGCAGCTTAACGCCAACCCAGCCTACAATTACAAACGCTGTGGTTTCCAGTTGTGGATAATCTGCCAATAACTTGACGAATTTATGAGCAGCAAAGCGCATGATAACGAGACCGACCACTCCGCCGGCCAGCATGACGCCGAACTGGCCGCCGTTGATTCCACCGATTTCCATACTCCCCAGATGAGGCAATGTCATTGCCAACGCTACTGCAGCCAGCATTGAATCGACCGCAAAAGCGATGTCTGCAAGTTCTACTTTCAAAACAGTCATCCAGAAGCCTGATCCCTTAGTCGCTTCCGGTTCAAGAGAATGTTCTTTCCCTTTCCGTTGATCGTAAATATGCTTGAAGGCGATAAACAGGAGGTAAGCTGCTCCCAAAGCCTGAATTTGCCACACATCCACTAAAATTGTAATCATGAACAAAGCCGCAAAACGGAACACGAAAGCTCCAATCAATCCATAAAACAAGGCTTTTTTCTGTTGTATTTTCGGTAAATGCTTGACCATGACCGCCATGACAACAGCATTATCGGCCGCCAATAGCCCTTCCAGCGCCACTAGTACTAGTAATACCCATAAATACTCCAATAAAATTGCTTCCATCCTTTTTCCTCCTCCTAATTTTTGCCAACAAAAAAGACCTTTGCCTAATAAAAGGCAAAGGTCTCGCTAAGCAAAATATTTGCTATCACAACCGATGGCTACGAACCATGTAATGACGACTGTGAAATAGGTTTCCCTATAGCTACTCCCCTTTGACATAAAGTCAAAGTCTATTGAGTTGTACGTTTAGTATAGCATCAAATAAAATACTGCATCCTTGAAAGTTTGTCGTTTTAAAGACAGATTTTTTCGATGGACACCGTTTTTTTTGAAACCATTCTACATTTTTTCTTTTAAATGAACCGGAAAGGTTCTGTATTCGTTTCTGATGGCAGGAATTCGCATTGCCATGTCGGCTGCTGCTTTGCCATATGCTCCACCACGCCTTGAATCATCACTTTTTCCACATGATGGCCCGGATCGATGATGTTCAGCCCCATCGCCTGTGCATCCTGTGCTACGTGAAAATACATATCGCCTGTGACATAGACATCCGCTCCAGCGCGCTTGGCCTGTTGAATGTATTTATTGCCATCGCCTCCGAGCACGGCCACTTTTTTGATTGTGGCATCCGGATCTCCGACCATGCGTAGAGACGGAACGTCCAATTGTTGTTTAGCCCAATCGGCAAAATCCTTTAAGGTCATTGGCGTTTCCAGTGTTCCAACGCGCCCCAATCCCATTGCGATTTCTTTGTTCTCCAACGTAAAGACATCGTATGCGACTTCTTCATAGGGATGTGCCGCAATCATCGCTTTAATGACGCGGTCTTTTTCTTGTTTACGGACAACCACTTCCACTTTTGATTCTGCGGTCACTTCCATTTTCCCCGCTTCTCCGATATACGGATCCGCTTCTGCTGTTGGGCGGAAACGTCCTGTTCCGGACAAAGTATAGCTGCAGTATTCATAATCGCCAATAGCGCCGGCTCCTGCTTTGCCGAACGCTTCCCGAACAGCCTCTTCATGGCTTTCCGGCACGAAGACTGCAATCTTCACCAATTCCGCTTCAAAAGTGGGCACCAGCACACTCGTATTTTTTAATCCAAGGGCATCCGCTAATAAATCATTGACGCCCCCTTGTGCAACGTCCAGGTTGGTGTGTGCCGCGTAGACGGCAATGTCGGATTTGATGAGTTTTTCCATCAGGCGCCCCTGAGGAAAATCCGTCTGCAGGTTTTTCAAAGGACGGAAAATCGGCGGATGATGGGCGATGATCAACCCGGCACCTTTGGCAACCGCTTCATCGACAACGTCTTCATTGACGTCCAAAGTAACCAGAACCTTTTCGATTTTTTTGTTTAAAGTTCCTACATGCAAACCGATCGGGTCGCCTTCCATCGCTAAATACTTGGGCGACCACTTTTCGAATTCTTCGATGATCTGCTGGCCATTAGGAATTTTCACGCTGCAGCACCTCTTCCACCAACTGTATTTTTTCCACCAATTCCTGTTTTTTCTCTATGATCTCCATAGTTTGGGCTGTTGATTCCATGGAAGCGACAATTTTTTTCCATTGATCGCTTTCACGCATCCATTTCTCATGGAAAATCGCTGTTTTTTCCTCCAGCAATTTTGGTCCCATCAATAATTGCTGTGGCGTCAATAAAACGGGCGGCTGTTTTTTTTCAAGCACCAGAATTTCATAGATTTTTTCATTTTCCTTCAATATTTCTTCTTCGATAATAGTCCAGTGATTGGCGACGGCCCAGTCGCGGATGGATTTGGCATGGACGTTCGGCTGCAGAATCAACCGTTCCACTCCGGTCAGCCGTTCTTTGCCCTGTTCCAGAATCGAACAGATCAACGGACCGCCCATGCCTGCTATCGTGACAGCGGTTATGCCGTCTTCAGGATGGACCGCATCAAGTCCACTGGCCAGCCGGACTTCAATCTGGCTGTTCAACCCCTCCTGCTGGACTTGTCTTTTGGCCGATTCAAAAGGGCCTCTGACCACTTCTCCCGCCACAGCTTTCCCGATAATGCCATTCAAGACCAAGTAGCAGGGCAGGTAAGCATGGTCACTGCCGATATCTGCCACTACAGCGCCTTCTGGCACATGATGGGCAACACGGGTCAGACGATGTGATAATTGTTGAGCATTCATTCAGATCCTCCTAATTTGACAGAAAAACCCTTAGCTCTAGAAGAACTAAGGGTTTTTTAGATGCTATTCGAGTGATAATACCCACTCAGCCATTGCTGCTACGTTCGCTTCTGGAACAAGCCCGCCTGGCATAGTGCCTTTACCGTTGATCAAGATATCTTCGATGTCTTCTTGAGCAAGTTCAGTAGCTACCAATGATGGACCTACTCCGCCTTCATAGCTTGAACCGTGACAAGAAATACAGTTTGCTTGCGCGTGTGCTTCAGGATCGAAATCTCCAGCTGCTGCTTCTTCGCCGCCTTCAGCTGCTTCTTCACCGCCGCCTTCTTCTGCTGCATGTTCTTCTGCGATTTCGGCTTCGTTATTAACTCCCTGAATGGACATGAAGAAAATCAAACCAATACCGAACGCCATGATTAAGATATAAGGTACAATTGCATTTTTTTGCATCCGTTACCCCTCCCTCTACTAGTTCTGCTTTATGATATTATTCGTATCATTCATTATTGTACTGTATTATCCGCCAAACGAAAAGTCTTATCAGATAACTTTTCATTCTTTGTGACAAAAACGGTAATTTAATTTTTATTTTACGTGCAGACAGTGAAGTTTACCCAGATACTTTCCTGATAAAACATATTCCGCTGACTTCTCGCTACTAACGCATCGCGAACAATAAAAGCCCCGCGGGAAGCGGGACTTTTAAAAAACTATTCAGCAGCCAATCTGGCGTGCAATAACCATGCGCTGAATTTCAGAAGTTCCCTCGCCAATTTCCAATAATTTCGCGTCACGCATATAGCGCTCCACTTCGTACTCTTTCATGTAGCCGTAGCCGCCGTGGATCTGAATCGCTTCATCGGCCACTTCCATGGAAATTTCAGAAGCATAAAGTTTCGCCATCGATGCCTCTTTCGTGAACGGGCGGCCTTGATCTTTCAACCAGGCTGCTTTATAGACCATATTGCGTGCCAGTTCGATCTTCATCGCCATGTCCGCCAATTTGAACTGCGTCACTTGAAACTCGGATAAAGGCTTTCCGAATTGCTTGCGTTCTTTGGAATAGGCAAGGGCTTTGTTAAATGCCGCCTGAGCGATCCCTACAGCCATTGCCGCAATGCCGATACGTCCGCCGTCGAGTGTCACCAGGAATTGTTTAAAGCCATCTCCGCGCTTGCCTAACAGGTTTTCTTTGGGTACACGGACATTGTCGAGTACCAATTCTGTTGTATTGGAAGAATGGAGACCCATCTTCTCGTAATTATCGATGACCGTAAAGCCTTCAGCGTCTGTCGGTACGATGATGGCACTGATTTCTTTCTTGCCGTCGTTCATGCCGGTGATGGCTGTAATCGCCAAATGCTTGGCATGGCTGGCATTCGTGATATAGACTTTCGATCCGTTGATGACCCAGTCATCGCCATCTTCAACAGCACGGGTTTCAGTCCCCCCTGCATCTGATCCAGCGTTGGGTTCCGTCAATCCAAATGCTCCGAATGATTCACCGGTGCAGATGGGTGTCAGGTATTTTTCTTTCTGCTCTTCCGTTCCAAACAAATTTAAAGGTGCACCGCCAAGTGAGATATGCGCAGAATACGTGATACCTGTCGAAGCACAGGCGCGGCTCAATTCTTCTGTTACAATTGCAAAACTGGTGGTATCCGCTCCAGCTCCACCGTATTTTTCGTCAAACGGCAAGCCCATCATCCCCATGTCGGACAGCTGTTTGAAGATTTCGGTCGGAAACGCCTTGGAGCGGTCACGGTCGATAGCCCCTGGTGCTACCACCTTATCGGCAAATTCCTTGATGGTCTTTTTGATCATCTGTTGTTCTTGTGTCAAATCGAAATCCATTTGTGTACATCCCCTTTGTCATGAATACGCTTACAACTTTCATTATATAGGGAAAATTAAGGCAAACTCAAGCTTTAACAGAAAATTAACAAGACTTCATCATAAAAAAGCCGCTTTCCGGGAAAAACGGAAGCGGCTCAAGCAATTATTCCTATTCAAGAAAATCTTTCAGTCGTTTGCTGCGGGAAGGATGGCGCAACTTGCGAAGAGCTTTTGCTTCGATTTGGCGAATCCGCTCACGCGTCACTCCAAATACCTTGCCCACTTCTTCAAGTGTCCGTGTACGGCCATCGTCCAAGCCAAAGCGAAGACGCAAGACATTTTCTTCACGGTCTGTCAGCGTATCCAAGACATCTTCCAATTGCTCTTTCAACAATTCATAAGCCGCATGGTCAGATGGCGACTGTGCATCTGAATCTTCGATAAAGTCACCCAAATGCGAATCATCTTCTTCACCGATCGGTGTTTCCAATGAAACCGGTTCTTGTGCAATTTTAAGGATTTCACGCACTTTTTCAGGCAGCAAATCCATTTCCTCACCGATTTCTTCCGGTGAAGGCTCGCGCCCAAGATCCTGAAGCAGTTGGCGTTGCACGCGGATCAGTTTATTGATGGTTTCAACCATATGAACCGGGATACGAATTGTCCGTGCCTGGTCGGCAATGGCGCGCGTGATGGCTTGGCGAATCCACCAAGTGGCATACGTACTGAATTTAAACCCTTTCGAGTAATCAAACTTTTCAACAGCTTTGATCAAGCCCATGTTTCCTTCCTGAATTAGATCCAGGAACAGCATGCCGCGGCCGACATAGCGTTTCGCAATGCTGACAACCAAACGCAGGTTGGCTTCAGCCAAGCGTTTCTTCGCTTCTTCGTCGCCTTGCTCAATCAATTTCGCCAGACGGACTTCTTCTTCTGCTTTCAGCAAATCCACACGCCCGATTTCTTTCAAGTACATGCGGACCGGGTCATTGATTTTAACGCCAGGCGGAACACTCAAATCATTCAAGTCGAATTTATCTTCGGTCGGCTTCATCAGACGGTCCAAATGCTCTTCGTCATCTGATTTGCGTTCCAATTCGATGCCGTGCCCTTCCAATTGGTCGATAAACTCTTCTACTGCATCGGATTCCATTTCGAAAACCGCTAATTTGTCGGCAATTTGCTCGTAATTGAGTTCTCCGGTTTTTTTACCTGTTTCAATCAGCTGTTTTTTCGCTTCTTCAACAGTTGCTTCCGGACCTTCAGTAGTCAATGGTACATTGCTTGCTTCAACTTCAGTTTGGCGTTCAGATTTCTCAGCCATGTGACTTCCTCCTTTAAAAAAACCGGAATTAACTTACAATGATTTCCGTAAAGCAATCACTTCTTGTGCAAGAAGCAAAGCGCGCTTTATGTCATGCTGTTTTTCCGCTTCTTTTGATTGCTGGATTTTTAGATTGATTTGCTGCTCGACCCGATGTTTTTGCAGATGCTTTAAACAATCGGAAATTTCTTCATCCGCGTGTTCCGGATCGCGTTCGGATAATGCCGTTTCCATAACCAGTTTGCGGAGCTCTGCATCTTGCAGCGTCTCAAGGAATTTATGGAAATCCGCTTTATCCCATTCCTCGTAGAAACCGAGCAATTGAACGTACAGCGCCTGGAATTCTTCACTGACAAATGGTATGCCGTTGTCTTCGAGCGCCAATTTATCCATGACTGCCGGATCTGCCAAGGCATGTGATAAGAGCATCCGTTCCGCCCGGTGCAATGAAGTGACACGTTTCGGTTCTTTTTTGACCGTCTTCACTGCCGGTGTTTCGGGGCGGTTCCGTTCGATGGTCTTGTTCTCCAATTTGCGGTAATGCTGTAGGATCGCTTCTTGTGATAATCCGGTTTCCTCTGATAATTGCTTTATATATAAATCCCGCTCTAAAGGCGAGGATCTACCGGCTAATAATTGCAGCACTTCTTGTATATATTGCAACAGGTCATTTTCGTATTGAAAATTCTTATGCCTGCGGGCGTGCATCATGGCAAAGGCAATAAATGCATGCGGCTTTCCGATGATCTGTTCCTTAAAGGCTTCTGCACCGTTTTCACGAACAAAATCATCGGGGTCCATCTTGCCTGGCAGGACTGCCACTTCCACTTTGAAATTATCTTCGTTGAGTGCGATGGCAGCTCGCTTAGCAGCTTCCCAACCCGCATCATCGCCGTCAAAGCAAATGACGACTTCCTGGGCAAAACGTTTCATCTGCCGGATGTGCTGGGAAGTGAGCGATGTACCCATGGTCGCTAAAGTATTATCAACCCCTGCTTTACCCGCTGCAATGACATCCATAAACCCTTCAAACAAAATGATTTTTCGGTTTTTGCGTATCGCGCCTCTTGCATGATGGACGTTATACAGTACTTGGCTTTTTTGGAATATCGGAGATTCCGGGCTGTTCATGTATTTGGCATCCTGCTTCGTATGCTCAAGAACCCTGCCTGAAAAGGCGATGACTTTGCCGCTTTCATTCATGATTGGAAACATGATCCGGCCGCGAAAACGATCGAAATAGCCACTGGACTGCTCGCGGGCGATCGCTAAACCGCTCGCTTCCAATTCTTCTTCGCTGAAACCCTTCCGCTTGAGTGCAGATGCCATGTAATTCCATTCAGGAAGCGACCAGCCGATTCTGTTCTTCTCGATGATTTCCCGCGTAAAGCCCCTGTCTTCCAAATAATCCAATGCCGCTTGGCCTTCTTCTGTATTGAGAAGGATATGGTGGTACATGTCCGCAGCAAACTCGTGCATCAAAATCAATTGGTGATCGCTTTTTGACTGCACCGGACCGGAATCGGCTGGAGCCTGTATATCGACCTCGATGCCTGCCCTGCTTCCAAGTCTTGACAAGGCATCCTGAAACGTTAGATTTTCAATATCCATGAGAAACGTGATGACGTTACCACCGGCTCCACAACCAAAACAATGAAAGATCTGTTTATCGGCGGTGACAGAAAAAGATGGTGTGCTTTCTCCATGGAAAGGACAAAGGCCGAACCAATTGCGGCCTCTTTTGGTTAGTTGTACGTACTCACCGACGATATCCACAATATCTGTGCTGGAACGGATTTTTTCAATCACTTCTTCTGGAACTCGACTGGACATTATTTTCACCATCTTTGTTTGCTTAACTTATTTAATTCGTGATGCAAAGACAAAATCCTTCATTTTTCGACAAAAAGATAAAGCTAACTATACTATCCATTAGTAAGCTTTAGCCACAATTCTTCATTATAAAACGTTTTTATTAAAAAATCCACACAAAAGAAAGAAAAACCGCCTGTGCAGGTGGTTTTCCTGAAATCATTTTTGAAGTTTACTTAAAATCAGGTTAGCCGTTTCTTCAACCGCCCGATTGGTAACATCAAGAATTTCACAGCCGATGCGATCCACCACATTGTGGAAATGGACGATTTCTTCATGGATCCGGTCCAATTTCGCGTAATTGGCATCATCATTCAAACCCAGTGCGATTAACCGCTCTTTGCGGATGCTATTGAGTTTGTCCGGCGAGATGACCAATCCGAAGCATTTTTTCGGATCCACGTGGTACAACTCTTCAGGCGGGTCGACTTCGGGTACCAACGGCACGTTTGCAACTTTCAGACGTTTATGTGCCAGGTATTGTGATAATGGCGTCTTCGAAGTTCTTGAAATTCCAACAAGGACTATGTCGGCCATCAAAATGCCGCGCGGATCCCGTCCATCGTCGTACTTGACCGCAAATTCAATCGCTTCAACTTTTTTAAAATAATCATCATCCAATTTCCGGACGAGGCCCGCTTCCTGCAGAGGCGGTGCATCCAGCTCTTTTTCCAATGCATCCAATAAAGGCCCCATCAGATCGACAGCTGTCACCGAAAATTTGGCTGTTTCAGTTTCCATGTAGTTGCGCAGTTCCTGAGAAACCAATGTATAGACAATAAAAGCCTTTTGGGCGACGGCTAATTTGATGATTTCTTGAAGATGTTCGATGGAATCAATATAAGGAAAACGTTTCAGTACGGCATTTTGATCACTATTAAGGTATTGGCTTATAGCAGCTTTTGCGACCAGCTCCCCTGTCTCTCCAACCGAATCGGAGACAATGAACATGCGGAGTGAATTCATAGTTGGCACCTCACAGATCGTGGTTTTCCGATAACGATAAAAACGCACGAGTAATATTCGTTTTTGTCAATCTGCCGACGACTTTAAAGCCATCCGGCTGTTCTTCAACCACAGGCAATGCATCAATTTGCTGATTGATTAAGCGATGTGCTGCCTGGATCAAAGATTCGTTCTTCGCGCAATAGGTAATGTTCGGCATGCGTGTCATAATGATATGTACAGGAATGCTTGTCAGGTTCTGGCTGCCGAGGCTTGCACGCAGCAAATCTTTTCTCGACAATACACCCGTCAGGTAGGATTGTTTGTCCACGACAAAAAGCGTACCCACGTCATCAAGAAACATCTGGCTGATGGCGTCGTAAACACTGACGTCTTCCCGGACAACAACCGGAATCGATTGAAAATCCTTGACCTTCATGTTGTTCATCGTATCCGTGACATCCTGGCCCGGTTTTTTGCCCGAATAAAAATAGCCAACACGCGGACGGGCATCTAAGAAGCCTGCCATTGTCAGGATGGCTAAATCAGGTCGTAGCGTTGATCTTGTTAAGTTTAAGCGATCCGCTATCTGTTCGCCAGTAATCGGACCATTGCCTTTTACGATTTGCAATATTTCCTCTTGCCGTTTATTGAGTTCGATTGGACTCACCGCCTCAAAATATATATATGTTATACTCAATATCAATTATTATATACTAATTAACGTGATATTGCGAAGAAAACTTCGCCATGGTACAATATGAAAGAATTGAACACAGGCAATGACGGATAAATAAGTACTGTAACAAAAAGCGAGCAGGGAAAGTGAAAGCCTGCAACTACAGGAAAAGGCGATCCAGAGCTATTTTTTATTTTAAGCGGACTGCAGTTTGCAGTCAATCGAGGTGGAACCGCGGGTCTTAACGTACTCGTCCTCGGACATGAAGATGTCCGAGGATGGGTGCGATTTTTTATTTTATGGAGGTTATTTTATGTCAATGGAAGAAGTAGTAGCATTAGCAAAACACAGAGGATTTGTATTCCCGGGCTCTGAAATTTATGGAGGATTGGCGAACACATGGGATTACGGCCCACTTGGTGTTGAATTGAAAAACAACATCAAAAAAGCTTGGTGGAAAAAGTTCGTCCAGGAGTCCCCGTATAACGTAGGATTGGACGCAGCCATCCTGATGAACCCGAAAACTTGGGTAGCTTCAGGGCACGTCGGCAACTTCAACGACCCGATGATCGATTGCAAAAGCTGTAAAACCCGCCACCGCGCAGATAAATTGATCGAAGACGCATTGGACGCCAAAGGCATCGAATTGATCGTCGACGGTTTGTCTTTTGACCGCATGGCCGAACTGATCCAGGAACACGAAGTGAAATGCCCGACATGCGGCAAACAAGATTTCACGGAAATCCGCCAGTTCAACTTGATGTTCAAAACGTTCCAAGGTGTTACTGAAGCTTCAACAAACGAAATCTTCCTGCGCCCGGAAACCGCACAAGGGATTTTCGTCAACTACAAGAACGTCCAGCGCTCGATGCGCAAAAAAATGCCTTTCGGAATTGCGCAGATCGGCAAGAGTTTCCGCAACGAAATCACACCCGGCAACTTTACGTTCCGTACACGCGAGTTTGAACAGATGGAACTTGAATTCTTCTGCAAGCCTGGCGAAGATTTGGAATGGTACGCTTACTGGCGCGATTTCTGCAAAAAATGGCTTTTGGATTTGAACTTGACCGAAGAAAATATGCGTCTGCGCGAGCATGACCAGGACGAGCTTTCCCATTACTCGAATGCCACTGTGGATATCGAATACAAATTCCCATTCGGCTGGGGCGAGCTTTGGGGCATCGCAGACCGTACCGACTTTGACTTGAAGCGCCATATGGAACATTCAGGTGAAGATTTCAATTACATCGATGCCGCAACAAATGAGCGCTTCGTTCCTTATTGCATCGAGCCTTCTCTTGGTGCAGACCGTGTTACACTAGCATTCCTGGTGGACGCTTTCACTGAAGAAGAGCTTGAAAATGACGACAAACGCACTGTATTGCGCTTCCACCCGGCATTGGCTCCTTATAAAGCTGCTGTCCTGCCGTTATCGAAAAAATTGGCAGAAGGCGCAACTGGCGTATTCGCTGATTTGGCTAAGCACTTTATGGTCGATTACGACGAATCGCAATCCATCGGCAAACGCTACCGCCGCCAGGATGAAATCGGTACGCCGTTCTGCATCACTTACGATTTTGACTCTGTCGAAGACGGCCAAGTAACAGTGCGCCACCGCGATTCCATGGAACAAACACGCATGCCGATCGCTGAAGTACAGGCTTATGTCGAGAAGCATATTCAGTTCTAATCTTTCAACATGATATTCCGCAAAACAACTCCGCTTTCCTACGGGCTTGCGCTGAACTATCCCGCGGGAGTCTCCGTTGTTTTGCTCCATATCATTAAAAAAAATTGGATTATCCATTAAATCATTAGCTATCGGAAAAAAATTTAATCTGATAACCTTCATGACTTTGAATAGAAAGAGCGATAGGTAAAGAAGGGCAAAATATGCTGTTTCGTTCACCTGGAAAAATTTTTCTATTTCTTTTCAACTAAAAGCAAAACAAAAAGAGTTGCCAAAAGACTATTCGTCTTTTGGCAACTCTTCTTTTTTCGGTAAAAATTCAGGCGTCCGCTCCAACTGCTCGAGAAACTTCCTGGACTTTAAGCGGATTCCCGCCTTTTCCTCGTAAATGGTGCGAACGATTTGTTTGAGCAGGCTCTTGGATTCTTTTTTTAAGGTCAAGGAGCCCACCCGTTCAATCGGCACAAAATAGAAGGTACGGATCAATTTCACCAAAGCCGGGCTCAAACGGATGATGTAGCGGTCGATGTGGAAGCAGCGATGGCAAAGAAAGCCCAATTCCTGAAATGAAAATGCGAATTCCCCTTCCGTTGCCCCGCAGTTTGCACATTGATGCAGCGTCGGCGTTAAGCCGGCCTGCTGCAGCATCTTCCATTCCACAAACAACGTGATGGCTTCTGGATCATAGCCTTCATCGATGGCGTGAAGCGCCTGATACAGCATGCCAAAAATGACAGGTTGCGGCTCGTCCTGTTCCGTCAGCCGGTCAATCAGTTCAGTCACATAGCTCGCATATGCCGTCGACATGATGTCTTCCCGTATATGCCGCAGCGATTCCAACGGATCTCCCGCCTGCAGCGTACCCATGCCTCTTCCTTTGTAGATGGAAAATGTGCCATGAGTAAAAACCTGGGTAATTGCAGCCAACCGGCTCGCCGGTTTTTTCGCACCTCTCGCCATGCAGGTGATTTTCCCCGCTTCTTTAGTAAACAAAGTGACGATTTTATTCGTTTCGCCGTAAGGCATCGTACGAATGACAATTCCCTCTACTTGACTTTGCATGGGAACGACTCCTTAGTATTCGTCTTCTCTAAAGCCGAAATCGCGTAAATGCATCGCTTTATTGCGCCAATCCTTTTGCACTTTGACCCATAGTTCCAAATACACTTTCGATCCCAGCAGGTTTTCGATATCCTGGCGGGCGCGTGTTCCGATCTGTTTCAGAAGCGCACCTTTTTTGCCGATGACAATCCCTTTTTGGGAATCGCGTTCAACCATAATCGTCGCCTGAACTCGGATCATGTCTTTATTCTCAGAATCCGGTGCGATCTTTTCGATCACTACAGCAATGGAATGCGGAATTTCTTCACGCGTCAAATGCAGGGCCTTTTCACGGATCAATTCGGAAATGATAAAGCGTTCCGGGTGGTCTGTGATTTGGTCTGCCGGGTAGTATTGTGGGCCTTCCGGAAGCCGCTCGCTGATTTTCGCCAATAAGTTCTCCACGTTATTGCCTTCCAGCGCTGAAATTGGAATCGCTTCTGCAAAATCAAATTCATTGCGGTAAGATTCGATGATCTTCGGCAAATTGTCCGGGTGTACCTGGTCGATTTTATTGATGACCAAAAATACAGGCACGTCGATGCCTTTCAACATATCAAGCACGTAACGATCTTCTTTTCCGACACGGTCGACAGCGCTTGCTACAAATAACAGCACATCCACTTCACGGAATGTGTTTTTAGCCACTTTCAGCATAAAATCACCCAATTTATGGCGTGGTTCGTTGATTCCGGGTGTATCAATGAAAATCATTTGGCTTTCATTGGTGGTTACGACTCCCTGCACTTTATTGCGTGTTGTTTGGGGCTTGTCACTCATAATGGCAATTTTCTGGCCCACTACGCGGTTAAGGAATGTCGATTTGCCGACATTCGGGCGACCGATGATTGAAATGAACCCTGATTTGAAACCGTTATTCTCTTGCTGCATATTTTAAATCCTCCGTTGAGAATGCGCCGGGAAGCAATTCACTGATTGTCGTTTCCTGGACGTCACCTTTTAAATTTGTTAAGTATACCGGCATATCCGGTGGGCAGAACTCGGCTAACACCTGTCTGCACGCTCCACAAGGCGATACAGGGCCCGGAGTGTCAGCGGACACCGCAAGTGCCGTAAATGTTTTGTTGCCTTCAGACACCGCTTTAAACACGGCTGTGCGCTCTGCGCAGTTTGTTAAAGAGTAGCCGGCATTTTCGATATTGCAGCCGGTGTATACTGTCCCGTCAGCTGCCAGCAAAGCGGCCCCGACAGGAAATTTCGAATAAGGCACATACGCTGTTCCACGTGCTTCTATCGCTTGCTTCATCAATTGTTCTTTTTCCATGTTTATCACCTCTGCGAATTTAAAACCATTTGGGTAGAAATATTAGTAATCCAATTATAGCACTTGCCACCGCAAATACCAAAACGGCACCTGCCGCCATGTCCTTGGCCTGCTTGGCAAGCGGATGAAGCTCAGATGTCGCAAGGTCCACTACACGTTCAATAGCTGAGTTGAACATCTCCAAGGCCAGCATGCCCCCGATCAGCACAATGACCACCAGCCATTCCAGAAGAGACAGACCCGTCGCCAGCCCTGCAGCCACTACCGCAACGGCCGCCAGAAAATGAAAACGGATGTTTTGTTCATGCTGCAAGGCCGTCCGAATGCCTTCAGCCGCAAACAGGAAAGAGCGGAAAAATCTGCGCGCTTTCATCTTAATCACGTGTTATGCCGAGTGATACCAGAATTTCCTCTTGACGGGAAAACATTTTCTTTTCGTCTTCCTCTGTCATATGGTCGTATCCCAACAGGTGCAGAAAGCCATGGATAGCCAGAAAGCCCAGCTCCCGTTCAAATGAATGGCCGTAATCTGCCGCCTGTTCTTTTGTACGGTCCAGCGAAATAATGATATCGCCCAGCATGCGGGGCTCAGGTGAACCGATGATGGCTGTTTCCCCTTCACCCAACTCCTCCATGGCAAATGAGATGACATCTGTCGGCTGGTCTTTCCCCCGGTATTCACGGTTGATGTCGCGGATCATTTCATTGGTGACAAACGTCACCGATACTTCGCTGTCCCCCAAACCTTCTTCTTTCGCTGCGTGCTCCAGTATTTTTTGCACAAACTCCAGTTCCTGCTGGTTCAGGCTTTCCGTCTCGTCCATAAAATCGATTGCAATCATAGCAGTTCCTCCTGTCAATTGGTTTCTTTCGGATATTCGATGCGTGAGTGGAAAATGCCGTTCAAGGTTTCACACATCACCGCTTTTACTGTCTTCAGCTCTTTCAAGGATATATCACATTCCTCGAATTGCCCATCTTTCAGTTTATCCTCAACTATCGCATCCACCAATTTTTTTATCTTTTCTGATGTTGGTTCCTTCATCGACCGGACAGCAGCTTCCAGGCTGTCTGCAATGCAAATGATGGCAATTTCCTTGGTTTGCGGCTTCGGCCCCCGGTAGCGGAAAGACGCTTCTTCAAGATCCGGGTTGTTTTCCTTCGCTTTATAATAGAAAAACTTCAACAAACTTGTGCCATGGTGCTGTGCTGCCACATCCACGATTTCCTGAGGCATTTTATGTTCCTTAAGCATCTGCGCCCCTTGGAAGCCATGTGCGAGAATGATATCACGGCTTTTCTCTGGCGGCAGCCGGTCATGCGGATTTTCAATGTTCACTTGGTTTTCAATGAAGAATTGAGGCTGTTTGGTTTTGCCGATATCGTGGTAATAACAGCCGACTCTGGCAAGCAGGCCGTTCGCTCCGATCGCTTCACAGGAAGCATCCGCCAGATTGGCGACCATCAAGCTGTGATGGTATGTACCAGGGGTTTCCATCAGGATTTTTTTCAATAAGGGATGATTCGGATTGGACAGCTCAATCAGGCGCATAGTCGACAATAGGCCGAAGGCTGACTCGAAGAACGGCAGCAAACCAATCGCCAAAGCACCGGAAAGCAACCCCGAAACAAGGGCAGCTGTAAAATAAAAGCCGATCTCCGACCAACTATACTGCGTTTGGCCGATCAACAGATAAATGGCGACAAACAGCATATTGACCAATGCGACTGCCAAGCTAATCTGCAGCAGACGCCCACGCCCTCCATCTTGTTCAATCAAATAAATGGCTGTCAATCCACCAAACAGGATATAAAGCGCGACATCAATTTGCAGGGAAGCCGAATAGCTGCTCTGGAGCATGATGCCTGCTGCTGCACTGATTAAAATGGTGACATAGACAGCAGCCCGTTCGCCGGCCAGCAGACGGACAATCATTCCCGCCAGCGCGGTAGGGAAGATAAATGCGATGACAAAATCAAAATTGCCGCCGACCGCATACAATAATTTCATAAGGGCCAAAGAGATGCCGATGACTGCAGTCACCACCAGCAATTCAGTGGTTTTCTTCCGTTCACTCTCGGTTTTTGAACGAGACATGACGGCTAATAGAAGGCCCATGGCGACCAGCACGAAAATAAATAGCCCCAAAAGCGGCTTATAATCCAATTGCTCCTCCGTCATTCCAGCAAGCTCCAGCTGCCGGTACACTTCCCGGTCGACAACCTGGCCTTCCTGGACCAACACCTGCCCCTGCAGAATACGAGTGGGCTCGACACTATTGCGGATCTGTTCCACTTGGCTGGCCGTCAACTCTTCATTGACCAGTTCGTTCGGTATTATCCCGAAACGGCCGATGGTAACCGCTGCTTGGACAACGTTATCCGGAAATTGCTCATTGCGCCGGATGTCCTGCTCGATTTCCGTGCGAATCCTCGCCACTTCTTCTGTCCGAACAGGTTCACTCAAATAGGTTTCCATTAATGCTTCCAATTGCTGTTGCACGGTCAACAAGCTATCATCCGGCAACGCCAATAAAGACCGGAGCATATCATCCGTCAAACGCAAGCCATTTTCACTGGTCTCCATCAGCCGAAGGTCTTCTCTCAACTGAGAGACCATGGCATCCGGAAAACGTTCCTCTTTTTCATTTTCAGGCGCAGCTTTTGCGTCCAGGATATAGCCGAACAGCGATTCGATCAACGCCACCTGATTGGCGGCAATTTCATCTATAAACTGATAGCTTGGCGCAACTTCTTCTGCCAAACGCTGTTTTTCCAATTCTGTTTTAATCGGATCTTCCACTGTTTTTTCTGAGCGAATCGTTTCCGATGACAATTGAAAAAGGTTGATGTCGTATGTATTGCCCTGAACCGATTCCACTAAAGCGGCATATAGGATTAGCCCGGTCAATAAAATGGCCACCACCATTATTTTTCGGTAGCCTAATTTATCAAAGATTTTCTGTGCCCGTTGACGCATGCCTCCACCCCGCTTTTCTACTTCCATCATAACAACTTAAGAAATAGATTTCACCGTGTATTTCTAAAAATTTGAAATTATCTCTATCCTTATGACAACAGATTGAACAGAGCTATCCGAGTCTGCAGCTATCACATAAAAAAGCACACAGGATTTTCATCCCGTGCGCCTTTATTCCACATCAGTCAGCTTGGCTGATTTTCATAAGCTTCAATTATTTTGGCTACCAATGGATGGCGGACAACATCCCCGCTTTCAAGGTACTGGAAGTGGATGTTGCGGACTCCTTTCAAAATTGTTTCTGCCGCAATCAATCCGGATTCCGCTCCACGCGGCAAATCGATTTGAGTTTTGTCTCCGGTAATGATCATTTTCGATCCGAAACCAAGACGCGTCAAAAACATTTTCATTTGTGCTTTAGTCGTATTTTGCGCTTCGTCGAGAATAACAAAAGCTTCATCCAGTGTCCGCCCTCTCATATAGGCCAGAGGAGCGATTTCAATGGTGCCGCGTTCGATAAAACGATTGGTTTGCTCAAGGCCGAGTACATCGTGCAGGGAATCATAGAGCGGACGCAGGTATGGATCCACTTTTTCTTTCAAGTCGCCCGGCAGAAAACCAAGGCTTTCTCCCGCTTCTACAGCAGGCCGTGTCAAAATGATCTTTTTCACATGGCCGTTTTTCAGTGCCTGGACAGCCATCACTACAGCTAAATAGGTCTTGCCTGTCCCAGCCGGTCCGATCCCAAATACCAGGTCCTTGCTGCGTACAGCATGGATGTAATGCCGCTGGCCAATGGTCTTCGCCCGTATCGATTTGCCGTTTGCATTGCGTGCCACTTCTTCGTCGTATAATTCCGCGAAGTATTCAATCGTTCCGTTTTTGGCCATCTCGATGGCAGAGACGATATCGCGTTGATCGATATTGATATTTTTGCGAATCACCCGCAATAATTGTTCAATCAATAATTTCCCAGTCTGCTTGCCCTCTTCGGAACCTGATAATTTAATAACGTCACCACGGGTAATAATATGGATGTCGAACGCTTCTTCAATTAAAGTTAAGTGGTTATCTGATATCCCGAGCAGCTGAACCGCTTCATTTGGGTCTTTCACATGTAATTCTAGTAGGTTGTTTTCTGTCATGTGGACGCTCCTTGGAATCGAGTATTTACTGCTATTTTTACTCTATCATTAAAGATTATCCTTTGTAAAATATTTGTATTAGATAATTCGAACTATAGGATTTTGTTTTCTCGGAATGCGTAAATTTCGCTGGAGTTTGAATCGATTTTCTGTGTAAACCAAAGTTTTATTCCAGCTCTTTTTGTTTACATAATAAAGTTATTAGAAACATAAAAAGGTCGGCCAGTAAAAACTGGCCGACCTTTTATCTTTTGGATTTGGGCGGCATCAAAATCTCCGCCATGATGATCCCTCTTCTGACATCCTCATCAGTCAACGGCAGGAAGTCATCTGCGTCTTTTTCTTTCTGTGCAACGGATGGCTGATTTCTCACTGACCGTAAACCGCCGGTAGTGATGCGGTCTTCTATTTCATCTTGCACTTCACGGGACGACACTCGGCGTTGGACTTCCTGGCGCGCTTCCCGGAGAGGCGTTCGATTTACCGCTTCTTCCACTTGTTTTTTCACTTGCTGTGTTCGTTCAGGTCGCTGGGTTTGCTGTTTCTGCAGTTCCCCGTAAATCTCTTTGGCATAATCTTCTACTCGCTTAAACGTTTTTTGACCAGAACGCCTGTCATCACCAGTGGATGATCTTGTCGGGACGGGGCGTTTCGGAACATCGTCAGCCGAGTCTTTTTTGTTCTTATTGAAAAAAGCACTAATCGCCATGATTACAAGCCCAAATATGAGAGCTTCCATACGAAAAACCTCCCTTATGGTTATCGCCGATTATTTATCGTCGGATTTGTCCATACCGGTTTTTGAAATGGACTCTCGCATACCTGTATCTGCTTGAACATTTTTATAGTTGATATAATCCATAACACCGATATTTCCTGAACGAAGCGCTTCGGACATCGCAAGCGGCACTTCCGCTTCCGCTTCGACAACTTTCGATCTCATTTCCACAACTTTCGCTTTCATTTCCTGTTCACTTGCAACAGCCATCGCTCTGCGTTCTTCAGCTTTAGCCTGGGCAATTTTCTTATCTGCTTCAGCTTGTTCAGTCTGCAGTTCCGCGCCGATGTTTTTGCCGATATCAACGTCAGCAATATCAATCGATAGGATTTCAAAGGCCGTACCTGAGTCCAAGCCTTTTGAAAGAACAGTTTGAGAAATCAAGTCCGGGTTTTCAAGAACTTTTTTGTGGCTTGTGCTTGAACCGAGTGTTGATACGATACCTTCACCAACACGGGCAACGATCGTTTCTTCACCCGCACCACCGACTAGACGGTCGATGTTCGCACGAACCGTGATACGCGCTTTCGCTTTCACTTCGATTCCGTCCATCGCAACACCGGCGATAAATGGTGTTTCAATAACTTTCGGGTTAACCGACATTTGAACAGCTTCCAACACGTCACGCCCTGCCAAGTCAATTGCAGCTGCACGTTCAAATGGCAATTCAATGTTTGCGCGATGCGCAGCAATCAATGCGTTAACTACACGGTCAACGTTACCGCCTGCCAAGTAATGGCTTTCCAGTTGGTTGATGCTGACTGTCAAACCTGCTTTTGACGCTTTGATCAACGGATTTACAATCCGTGATGGAATAACACGGCGCAATCTCATCCCGATCAGTGTAAAGATACTGATTTTAACGCCTGCTGCCAATGCTGAAATCCATAATGTAATTGGCACAAATGTGAAGAAAATTGCCAAAACAATGATGATACCTATTATCGCTGCGCCTAAACCAATTGCTTCAATTCCCATTCTCTTATTCCTCCTCTTGTTTTTCAAGTTCGCGAACAACTATGCGCGAACCCTCTACCTTGATTATCTTAACATCTTTCCCATTGTCGATAAACCTGCCCTCCGAAACGGCGTCAATGCGCTCGTCATCCAGCTTGATTGTGCCTGAAGGGCGAAGCGCCGTTACAGTCCGGGCAATTTTGCCGACAAGTTCCGGGCGATTTGTAGTCGATACATATCCACTTTCTGTATCGGTGGCATCCGTCAAGATAATCCGTTTGAACAAATCCAGCCGCTTACCAAAGAATTTCACTACAATCACCATCCCTACTGTTGCTACTATCATTGCAATAAGTACCGCTATGGCGGTGGACTTTAAATCGCCTCCAGCCAATAAAATGCTGCCAAGAATAGCGGCGATCCCCAGGAATCCGGCAACACCGCCCGGAATAATGAACTCGGCCACCAAAAGCCCGAAGCCGATGACCAATAAAATGATGGACTCGTATCCTGCCAAGCCTGCCACCAAGTGACCATAAAAAAACAGCAACAAGGAAGCCAGCCCAATAATCCCAGGAATCCCGACTCCTGGTGTAAACAGTTCAAGCAACAAACCCAAGCCTGCAATTGACAAAAGGATCGGTACAACGATCGGATTGGTCAGGAAACGAGCTAGACTTTCTGAAAATGTTTCATCGACTGTAACAACCGATGCATTTTCATAGCCTTTTAACGCCAGCAACTCGTCAAGAGAAGATACAGTCCCTTGCGAATAGCCAACCTGTTCAGCTTCCTGCGCTCCCAACGTCAGCAGCTCACCTTCTGCAACTCCCAGCTCCGGGAGAGCCATTGAAGCATCAGCCATTGCCAATGCATACTCAGGATCCCGACCGGCTGTCTGAGCTGCATTCTTCATAGAAGCGAGCCATGCGCTGTTCGCCTTATCCGCAGCCGCATTCCCCGCCTGGTCGATCACCTGAGCAGCGCCCATGCGGCCGTTTGGATGCATATAGATTTCATCGTTATGCAAGGCCAGGAAAGCACCAGCTGATAAAGCATCTTGGTTGACGAATGCCATTGTTTCCAGCTGTGTTTTATTGAGCAGCCGAGCAATGCCATCTGCCGCATCCACAAAACCGCCTGGCGTATCGATTTCAAAGATGATGGCCTCTGCTCCAGCATCTTCAGCTTCTTCAATGCCCCGTTCGATAAAAGCTTGCAGTCCTCGTTCAACTTCATCTTCGATCGGAATTACATACACTGTCGAAGTGTCCGCCTGGATCGCCGGGAGCATGAGCAGAAAAGATAACAGTAAAAGTCCAAATCCTGTATAGACTTTGACTCTGCTCAATGGGATCTCTCCTTTCGCAAGTTAAATTTACTGTTTGTATATATACGGATGAAACTGGATTCGGTTTCATTTTTTTGAGCTATTTCCATTATAAATGATTGGCTGCCCAATAACGAAAGAATGCGCTTACAAATATGACAATTAGAAAAGCCGCCAACACATTTACTGTGTTGGCGGCTTAGGCTGGTCGTTCATATTTTTTAAAAGTCGATTATACTTCTTAATGTCAATTAAAATTTACGTTTACGCGCAGCTTCTGATTTTAATTTACGTTTCACGCTCGGCTTATCATAGTACTCGCGCTTTCTTACCTCTTGCATTGTTCCAGATTTAGAAACAGTGCGTTTGAAGCGGCGAAGAGCATCTTCAATCGATTCGTTTTTACGAACTGTAGTTTTTGTCATCTCTTTTTCCCTCCCTCCGAACACACGTTGAAGCGAAGAACAACAAGTGTTATATACTCAAAAATTATATCGTATTCTCAAAGAAAGGTCAATAGTTAATAATCGGAATCTGAAGTTAAGCCCTGCATAATTTTTACGCCTGAGCTTGCACCGATGCGCGTTGCTCCTGCTTCGATCATCGCTTGAACATCTTCCAGACTGCGAACGCCGCCTGAAGCTTTAACACCCAGATCAGGACCTACTGTCTCGCGCATCAATTTTACGTCTTCGACAGTCGCTCCACCAGTTGAGAAACCGGTTGAAGTTTTAACAAAGTCAGCTCCTGCTTCTTTAGACAGCCGGGAAGCCGCCGCTTTTTCTTCGTCGGTCAGCAGGCATGTTTCAAGGATCACTTTCACGATTGCTTTTCCTTTTGCCGCATTGACAACCGCTTCGATATCTTTTTTCACATGGTCCGTGTTGCCGCTTTTAAGGGCGCCTATATTCAACACCATGTCAATTTCGCCTGCACCTTTTGAAATAGCGTCAGTTGTTTCGAAAGCTTTTGTTTCCGGAGTCGATGCACCAAGCGGAAAGCCGATAACTGTACATACTTTGACTTCAGTTCCTGCCAATTCAGCTGCAGCAGCTTCAACCCAAGTCGGATTGACACATACAGAAGCGAACTTGAATTCAGCAGCTTCTTTGCAAAGCTGGATAACTTGGCTTTCGGTCGATTCCGGTTTTAGTAATGTGTGGTCGATATATGATGCAATGTTCGTCATAATAGAAAATCTCCATTCTTGTTTAAAGTCAGTTACTCATCAGGCCAGTTCCCCCAACCGGGAAATGCCGCCGATCACTGTTCTGAGCGTTTTGGATGCCTTGTACAGGCATAGCCCCATTCCTATTCAAACTCACAGGAAATAGCGGCCAGTGCGTACAAAGGCGCAGTTTCTGTCCGCAGAATCCGCGGGCCAAGCGAAGTGAAAACCGCCCCGAAGTTTTTCAAAGCAGCCACTTCAGACTCTGAAATCCCGCCTTCCGGGCCAAAGACAATCAGGACTGAATCTTTATCATACAACGCTTTTAAAATTTCAGCAAACCGCGTCCGGTTCCCGTCCCGCGCCTCTTCTTCATAAGCGACGATAACGGTGTCATAGGTTTCAGCTTGGACCATCAATTGCTTGAAACTGTGGACGGGATGGATTTCAGGGATGTGGGTTCTGTGAGATTGTTCAGCTGCCTCCTTAGCGATTTTTTGGAGCCTGCCGATTTTTTTCCCGCTTTTGGAACTGTCCCATTTGACAATCGAACGCTCTGCTGCAAATGGCAGCAGCGCGTACATTCCCAGCTCTGTTGCTTTTTGTGTAATCAAATCAAGCTTATCGCCTTTCGGCAACCCACAAGCAATGGTCACTTTTTTTGGCAATTCAACTTGCGTTTCCAATTTCTCGCCAAGCTCCACTTCCACATCGAAATCCGCCGTGACGATTTTTGAAAGGTGCGCTTCGCCTTCCATTACTGCGATCAAATAATCTCCTGCAGTTTGGCGCATAACTTTGGCGATGTGCTTAGCATCATCGCCGGTTATTGCCACTATTCGATTTTCAGGAATTTTGCCTTCTATAAAATATCGTTGCATCGTGGCACCCCGTTATTCAGGTTTTTTGGAAATGATGGTGACCCAATCTTCCATCATCATGACGTCTTCAATGACAAAGCCAGATGCTTCGAGCGCTTCTTTGACATTGTTCTTTTTCGCTGCAATGATGCCGGATGTGATGTACTGGCCACCTGGTTTCACGACCTTGAACGCATCATCTGTAAAGGACATGATGACTTCCGCCAGAATATTGGCGACGACCACGTCACCCGGTTCCTTGATTTTATCGACCAGGTTGCCTTCTTCTACGGTCACAGTGTTTTGAACTTTATTCAGCTTGACGTTGATTGTTGCTGATTTTACAGCAATGTCATCCAAATCCAGCGCATAGACTTCTTTGGCAGAAAGCAAAGCCGCTCCAATCGCCAGCACTCCTGATCCCGTACCTATATCAATGACTCGGTCTCCCGGCTTAACTGTCTTTTCAAGTGCCTGTAGGCTCATAACAGTAGTTGGATGCGTGCCTGTACCAAAAGCCATTCCAGGATCCAATTCAATGATCAATTCATCGCTTGATACCGGATTATAAGTTTCCCATGTCGGCACAATTGTGAAACGTTTGGAGATTTTGACGGGATGATAATATTTTTTCCATGAAGTCGCCCATTCCTCTTCGTTCACTTCGCTGATGGTCACTTCGTTTTTGCCCAAATTAATATCAAATGCCACCAGGTTATTGATAGCCAACTTAATGGCCTCAACCGTTTCGCCTAAAAAACTATTGACCGGCAAATAAGCTTTTAAGATCACGCCGTCCACCGGAAAATCTTCCGGATCCAACGAATAGATTTCACCAAAACGATCTTCCCGTTCTTTCGTCAAATCTTCCGAATCCTCGATGACTACTCCGCTGGCACCTGCTTCGTGCATGATATTGGAAACTGCTTCAATCGCTTCATTCGTGGTATGGATTGCTAATTCTGACCATTTCAATTCCGTCCAGCTCCTTTTTCGCTTCCACAATCAGCAAGACTCCCGCATTACGCAAGAGTCTACTGGTTGCAAAAACTGGATTAATTACTGACAGCAACTTCCCCATCAGTCCAGGTTCTCACTTATTCGCCTTTAATGGTCCGTTTGATTTTATCAAACAGCGAGCTGCTGTGTTCTTCTGGAATATCCCCGCTGATTTCAGCAAACTCACGCAGCAGCTGTTTTTGCTTCTCGCTGAGTTTTGTTTGTGTTTTGACGCGCACAATGACATGTTGATCTCCGGTTCCATAGCCATGAACGTTTTTGACGCCTTTGCCTTTCAGTCGGAAACGGGCTCCACTTTGTGTACCAGCTGGAATCTTCAACTTCACTTTACCTGAAATTGTCGGAACTTCGATTTCATCCCCTAATGCGGCCTGTGGATAGGTGATGGAAATATCCAGATAGATATCGTCCCCTTCACGCTGGAACTGTTTATGCGGTCTGACGCGGAATACAACATAGAGATCCCCTGCTGGTCCTCCGTTGATTCCCGGTCCACCTTGTCCAGTAACGCGCAATTGCTGGCCATCGTCTACACCGGCTGGAATCGTGACTTTGATTTTCTTGACTTTACGCACTTTTCCTTCGCCGTGGCATGTCTGGCATTTTTCTTCGATGATTTGGCCAGAGCCTTCACAATGATGGCAGGCACGGCGGTTGACCATACGGCCAAATGGCGTATCCTGCGTCACATTCAGCTGGCCGGAGCCTTCACAATATGGACATGTCTTCTTCTTCGTACCTGGCTTAGCGCCAGAACCGTCACATGTTCCGCATGTTTCGTCTTTCGGCAATTCAACTTCCGATTCCTTGCCGAATACGGCATCCATGAAATCGATGGTCATGGAGTACTGAAGATCATCGCCTTTACGTGGTGCGTTCGGATCGCGGCGTCTTGAACCTCCACCGAAGAAAGTGCTGAAAATATCATCGAAACCGAATCCCTCAGCTCCGCCGAATCCGCCGCCAAAGCCTTGGTTCGGATCCTGATGGCCAAACTGATCGTATTGTGCACGTTTTTGCTCATCGCTTAATACTTCATATGCCTCTTTAACTTCCTGGAACTTAGCAGAAGCATCTTTATCTTTATTGATGTCCGGATGAAACTTTTTGGATAAGGTCCGGTATGCTTTTTTAATTTCTTCTTTAGAAGCGGACTTGGATACGCCCAATACTTCATAATAATCTCGCTTATTCATAAGTCACTCTCCCTCTAGCAATCAACTGTAATTGTACACGGTTTAAATCACTGATGCAAAGACATTGAAAAAGCCAAAGCATGTTGCTTTGCTTTGACTTTTCAAGTTCTTGCTTATTTTTTATCGTCGTTAACTTCTTCAAATTCAGCATCGACTACATCGTCGTTGCCTGGAGCTGCGCCTTCTTCTTGGGCAGCTTGTTGAGCTGCTGCTGCCTGCTCGTACGCTTTCATGGAGAGGCCTTGAAGAATCTCCTGCAATTTATCTTTTTTCTCACGGATGTCTTCGATGTTGTCAGACTCCAATGCCGCTTTTAGTTCGTCGCGCGCATCTTCCGCTTGTTTTTTCTCTTCTTCAGAGACAACTTCACCAAGGTCAGTGATTGTTTTGTCAGTTGTGAAGACAGCTTGGTCCGCTTCGTTGCGAAGTTCAACTTCTTCTTTTACTTTAGCATCCGCTTCAGCGTTTTCTTCTGCTTCTTTGATCATGCGTTCGATTTCATCGTCCGTCAAAGAAGTGTTGGATTGAATTGTAATTGTCTGCTCTTTTTGTGTCCCAAGATCTTTCGCTTTAACGCTGACGATACCGTTTTTATCGATATCGAAGCTTACTTCGATTTGCGGCACGCCGCGTGGAGCTGGCGGAATATCTGCCAATTGGAAACGGCCAAGCGTTTTGTTGGCTGCTGCCATCGGGCGCTCCCCTTGCAATACATGAATATCTACAGCCGGCTGGTTGTCAGCAGCAGTTGAGAATGTTTGCGATTTTGAAGTCGGGATTGTCGTGTTGCGTTCAATCAATTTAGTGAATACGCCGCCCATTGTTTCAATACCAAGAGATAATGGCGTTACGTCCAATAGGACAACATCTTTAACGTCACCAGTCAATACGCCGCCTTGGACTGCTGCACCCATAGCTACAACTTCATCCGGGTTAACGCCTTTATGCGGGTCTTTGCCTGTTTCTTTCTTAACAGCTTCCTGTACGGCTGGAATACGAGTAGATCCACCGACAAGGATAACACGGTCAATTTCAGAAGCAGAAATGCCAGCATCTTTCAACGCCTGGCGAGTCGGCCCCATTGTGCGTTCAACTAATGAAGAAGTCAATTCATCGAACTTCGCACGGCTCAATGTAACTTCCAAGTGAAGAGGTCCAGCTTCTCCTGCTGTGATAAACGGCAGTGAAATTTGAGTTGACGATACGCCAGACAAATCTTTTTTCGCTTTTTCAGCCGCATCTTTCAAACGCTGTGTCGCCATCTTGTCTTTCGACAAGTCAACGCCGTTTTCTTTTTTGAATTCCTGCACCAAGTAATCGATGACCAATTTATCGAAGTCATCGCCACCCAGACGGTTGTCGCCGGCAGTTGATTTTACTTCAAAAACGCCGTCGCCCAGTTCAAGGATCGATACGTCGAACGTACCGCCGCCAAGGTCATAAACAAGGATTGTTTCATCTGTCTCTGTTTTGTCCAAACCGTATGCAAGTGCTGCAGCAGTAGGCTCATTGATGATGCGTTCCACTTCTAAGCCTGCGATACGCCCAGCATCTTTTGTTGCCTGGCGTTCTGCATCGTTGAAATAAGCTGGAACTGTGATAACCGCTTTTGTTACTTTTTCGCCTAAGTATTCTTCAGCATAGCCTTTAAGATATTGAAGAATCATTGCAGAAACTTCTTGTGGCGTATATTCTTTGCCTTCAGCTGTTACTTTTTGCTGAGTACCCATCAAACGTTTTACGGATTGGATGGTGTTCGGGTTTGTGATCGATTGGCGTTTTGCCACTTCGCCGACTTGGCGTTCACCATTTTTGAAAGCGACAACAGAAGGTGTTGTACGGTTGCCTTCTGGGTTTGGAATGATTTTTGGCTCGCCGCCTTCTAATACTGCGACTGCTGAGTTTGTTGTACCTAAGTCAATACCGATAATTTTGCTCATTATGAATTCCTCCAATAATTTTTTATTCGTTTACTTTTACCATTGCCGGACGGAGAACCCGTCCTTTTAAGATATAGCCTTTTTGCAATTCCTGCAGGACAGTTCCCGGTTCAGCGGAATCATCTTTTTCCTGCATGACTGCCTGATGGAAGTTCGGGTCGAAAGGTTCGCCAACCGCCTTGATTTCTTCCAAGCCTTCGCGGCTGACAGCTTCAATCAAGGATTTTTGGACCATTTCGACACCCTTCATTACAGAAGCCGATTCTTCGCTGGTGGTTTGAAGCGATAATGCACGCTCGAAATTATCCAAAACTGGCAGGATATCTGATAGCAGGGATTGAGAGCGGAATTTATTGGCTAAATCTTTGTCTATTTGCGTACGCCGTTTGAAATTATCATAATCGGCAAGCAGGCGCAAATATTTGTTCTGTTCTGCTTCCAACTGTTTGCGCAGCTCTTCAGCTTCGTCAACCGTTTCTTCCTCTTGCTCAGCGGAAAGGTCGACTTCCGGAGTTTCTGTATCCGCGAATTCTGTTTCCTCTTCAGCAACAGGCGCTTTCGCTTTTTCTTCCACTTCTTCAGCCATATCTTGTTTTTCAGTTTTTAATGGTTCATTTTTTTTTGACAAGTCTATTCCTCCTTTGTTCACGTTCCTTTAAACATGCGGGTCAACTCTTTCGATAAATCACCGCTTAATAGGTCCAATATGGAAACAATACGTTTGTAATCCATTCGTTTTGGTCCGATTATGGCAATTGACCCTGTTTGTTCTTCACCGATATCGTACGACACCGTAATGACACTGCAATCTTCCATTGCCGACAGCGTATTTTCCGAGCCGATGCGGATGTGGAGGCCTTGGCTTCCCACTGGCAAGATCATCGGAATATGCTTGGCTTCTTCCATAACATCCATCAAATTTCTGATTTTCTGGAGATCGTGAAAATCAGGTTGCTTGAGGATGTTCAATTTCCCACCGTAAAAGACGTTTTCATCTTCATGCGGCAATAAAACCGCTTTTCTGAACGTATGGAATAATTCTCCATAGTGTTCAACATGCTGTTTCAAGATCATCAGCGTTTCCTGTTCCAACCGCAGATGCAGGTTGTTCAGCGAGACGCCAACCAGCCGTTCATTGAGGATATTGGCCATCTTCTCAATATCTGATGGGTTAAGACCAGGCGGAATGGAAAACACGCGATTCTCCACATGCCCCGAATCGGTTACGATAATCGCAACCGCAGCATTTTCCGTCAACGGCACGATCGACAATTTCTTAACGATATGCATGCGCACATCAGGCCCCAAAAGAATGGATGTGTAATTGGTCAACTCCGAAAGAATCATCGCCGAGCGCTTAATGATTTCTTCAGTCTCTGTCAATTTTTCTTCAAAGATGGAACGCAATTGCACGATATCCTGTTGCGGCAATGGCCTTGGCGTCAGCAGGTGATCGACATAATAGCGGTACCCCTTTTCGGAAGGAATGCGTCCGGAAGACGTATGGGTTTTTTCCAGGAAGCCCATTCTTTCAAGCTCGGCCATCTCGTTGCGGATGGTTGCCGAACTATAGGAAATCCCAGGCTTCTTGGAGAGTTGGTTCGATCCTACCGGCTGAGCTGATTGAATATAATCATCCACTGTCACCTTTAAGATGAGCAGTTGCCGTTTAGTTAACATGATCATCACCTCTGTTAGCACTCTAAGTACCCGAGTGCTAATACTACATTAAAATTAACAAATATAACGACCCTTGTCAACGCAAGACCCCTATGCCAATAAAAATTGTTCAAATACTTCGTTGCCGACAAACCGGCCTTTTCTGGTCAACCGGACAAAGTCTCCGGCGATCTCCAAATTTTTCTTTTCGATTTCCTTTTCCAATATGCTGCCGTATACATCCTGTATCGGTTTTTGGAACTTATCCTGGAAATGCAGCAGTGATACACCGTTTGTCTTCCGCAGCCCTAAAAACATTTCCTCTTCCATTTTTTCATGGACTGGCACTTCATGTGTATTGAGGATCGGGCGCTGGCCTGAATCCAGCGGTTCCATGTATTTTTTCAACGGTCCGGCATTCGAATAACGGATACCGTCTACATAACCATGCGCGCCTGCTCCAACACCAATGTATTCAACATTGTCCCAATACAGGAGGTTATGCCGGGACTCATGGCCTGGGCGCGCGAAGTTGGAGATTTCATACTGTTTCAGTCCCCGGCCGTCCATTTCATTCATCAATCGTTCGTACATATCCGCTTCCAAATCTTCTGTGACAGTATTCAACTTGCCTTTTGTCATCAAGTTGTAGAAGACCGTCTTCGGTTCAATGATCAGCGAATATGCGGAGAAATGCGGCAAGTCGAAAGCGAATGCCTGTGCGAGCGTATCTTCCCATTGCTGCATGCTCTGGCCCGGCAGCCCGTACATCAAATCAAAACTCAAGTTTTTGAAGCCGACTTGGCGCGCCGATTCGACCGCCCGCCCAACATCGGTATTGCTGTGTGTCCGGCCAAGCCGTTTCAGCAGGTCTTCATCAAATGACTGGACGCCCATGCTCAAACGGTTGACGCCTCCGTCAAACAACACCTGCATTTTGTCGCGTGTCAGTTCATCCGGATTGGCTTCTGAAGTCCATTCCAAGTCGTCTGCCATCGGCACATAGCGGTGGATATAGGACAACAGCTTCTCCAGCTGAACAGGTGTCAGCGAAGTTGGCGTGCCGCCTCCCAGAAAAATCGTTTCAAGCGGCTGGTCAAGTGCTCCTTGTTCTTTCCATAAAGCCAGCTCCTTCCCGACAGAATCGATATAGGCATCTACGGGCTGGTCTTTGAAAAAGACTTTATTGAAATCACAGTAAAAGCAGATCTGGTGGCAGAATGGAATATGGATATACAATCCTTTAACCATTTTTATTTCCTCTTTTCTAATAAGAAAAGGAGGCTGAAATTCCCGCCCCCTTTTTTCCGTTTATTTTGATTGGTCATCCATTTTCAGGATCGCCATGAATGCTTCTTGTGGAACTTCAACAGATCCAACTTGCTTCATGCGTTTTTTACCTTCTTTTTGCTTGTCCAAAAGTTTGCGTTTTCGGGAGATATCCCCGCCGTAACACTTGGCAAGAACGTTTTTGCGCATGGCACTGATGGTCTGGCGTGCAACAATCTTCTGGCCGATGGCGGCTTGGATCGGCACTTCGAACTGCTGGCGCGGGATCAGGCTTCTCAACTTATCAACGATCACTTTGCCGCGTTCATAGGCAAAATCACGATGGACGATAAAGCTTAAGGCGTCGACTTGTTCGGAATTCAGTAGAATATCCATCTTCACAAGTTTCGACTCTTTGTAGCCGATCAATTCATAATCAAATGAAGCGTAGCCTTTTGTTCCCGATTTCAGCTGATCAAAGAAATCATAGACGATTTCAGCAAGCGGCAGCTCATAGATGATGCTGACACGTGTGTCGTCGACATAATCCATTGTCATGAAATTGCCTCGCTTGCGCTGGCAGATTTCCATAACTGCGCCGACATAATCATTCGGGACCATGACAGTCGCTTTGACATAAGGTTCTTCAACCATTTGGATTTTCTGCGCGTCCGGCATCATGGCAGGGTTATCGATTTTCAGGATTTCCCCGTCCGTCATGTGTACGTCGTAGATTACACTTGGTGCTGTTGTGATCAAATCAATGTTGAATTCACGCTCGATGCGTTCCTGAATGATTTCCATATGCAACAAGCCGAGGAAACCACAACGGTAACCAAAGCCAAGCGCCTGGGAAGATTCCGGTTCAAATTGCAGAGCGGCATCGTTCAACTCCAATTTCTCCAGCGCATCACGCAAGTCGTTGTATTTGGATGTATCGATCGGATACAATCCGCAATAAACCATCGGATTCAAACGGCGATAACCTGGCAATGCTTCTTTTGCCGGGTTATTGGCCAATGTAATGGTATCTCCGACGGTGGAATCGCCGACATTTTTGATGGCCGCGGTCAAAAATCCGACATCGCCAACCGTCAATTCATTACGAAGCGTTGCATGAGGAGTGAAAACCCCTGCTTCAATCACTTCAAATTCTTTTCCGGAAGCCATCATCTGGATGCGGTCTCCAGGCTTCACAGTTCCTTCCACAATCCGGATATAAGCGACGACGCCACGGTATGGATCGTAAAGGGAGTCAAAGATCAATGCTTTTAACGGCGCATTCGGGTCGCCTGTTGGTGCAGGAACTTTTTCGACAATCTGTTCAAGAATATCCTCGATGCCGATACCCGCTTTTGCTGAAGCCAATACAGCTTCAGAAGCATCCAATCCGATGACATCTTCGATTTCCTGGCGAACACGCTCCGGATCGGCAGCAGGCAAATCGATTTTATTGATAACTGGCAGGATTTCCAAGTCATTGTCCAATGCCAAGTAAACGTTCGCTAAAGTCTGGGCTTCTATGCCTTGAGCCGCATCGACAACCAGTACAGCGCCTTCACAGGCGGCCAGGCTGCGTGATACTTCGTAAGTGAAGTCGACATGGCCCGGTGTGTCGATCAAATGCATAATATAGATTTCTCCGTCTTTGGCTTTATAATTCAGCTGGACAGCATTTAATTTGATGGTAATGCCACGTTCCCGTTCAAGATCCATGGAATCCAGTGACTGTGCTTTCATTTCACGGGAAGTCAGCGCTTCCGTCTTTTCTAAAATTCGGTCAGCAAGCGTAGACTTGCCGTGGTCAATATGCGCAATAATTGAGAAGTTGCGGATTTTGCTTTGACGGGATAATCTTTCCTCATTATTCATTCTCTTCACTCCTAAATAAACTACTATGAATTATAGCAGTACAGCACGGATTGAGCAATGAAAGCCCCAGAAATCATTTCAGTGTCAAGTGAAACTTCTTTGCACGTAACTATTGCATTCCTGTCGTTGATTTGATAAAATAACTCTTGTTGTATAGAGACATTAAAGAGTTGGGATGATTTCCCCTCTTACATATTGTCTAGGAGGTGAAAGATATGCCAAACATTAAATCTGCAATCAAACGTGTGCGCACGAACGAAACTAAAAACGCTCAAAACTCACATGTGAAATCAGCAATGCGTTCTTCTATTAAGAAAGCTGAAACAGCTTTGACTAACAAAGACGATAACGCTAGCGATTCTGTAAAAGCTGCGATTAAACAGGTGGAAAAAGCGGCTTCTAAAGGCTTGATCCATAAAAACACTGCAGCTCGTAAAAAATCGAGCTTGATGAAAAAAGCGTAAAACCTTTTAAAAAGCCGGTTCCTCCAGGGGAACCGGCTTTTTTCTATGCATGTTAACGTTTCATTTGAGACGCGCGCTTCATCAGGAAAAATTCCAGGATGCGTTCGCGGTTGCCGCTGACTGTCTTCAGCTGCAGATCGATCGCCGCCAAATCCCCCAATACTTGAAGCAGCCGCTTCTCGGAAATCTGTTGGCGCTTTTCCACCAGCAGCTTGACCCGGTACGGATGGGCTTTCAATTGTTTGGAGATCTGCTGCGCATGATAGCCTTTTTTCTGCAAGTAATAGACTTGGATCATGAAGCGAATCTGCGAAGCCAGCAAAGCCGTCAGCGCCACAGGTTCTTCTTTTTGCCTCAACAAATCATAATAGACACTGAGTGCGCCGCTGACATCGCCGTCCAAATAAGATTGCAGCATTTTGAAGGCATCCTGTTCGAGCGTCCGCGCAGTCATTCTTTCTACAAGGTCTACCGTGATATCGCCTTCCGCTGCACCAAGGTACAACGACATCTTCTCAATTTCCGAAGACAGCAGAGTCAGATTGGTGCCTGCCATTTCCATCAGCCGCTGCGCCGCTTTCAAATCGATGCCTTTTCCAAAACTTTTCGCTTCATGCATCAGCCAGCTTTCCAGATCATTTGTCTGCAAAGATTTCGCTTCCACCAGAACGGTATGCTGTTTCATCAGCTTGGTGACTTTTTTCCGCTCATCCAGCTTTTCATAAGGTGCAACAAAAATCGTCACAGAACTGCCCGGTGGATTTTCAAGCCACGCTTCCAAAGCCTTCAAGTCATGATTGATCTTTTCCTTGCCGCGTTCCGCCGCTTTCAGAAACGAAGCATTGCGAGCGATTATGAGCTTCCGGTCGCTGAAGAAAGGAATGGTATCCGCTTCATCGATGACGTGGTCAACAGGAACTTCATCCAAATCAAAAAATGTCAGTTCCAATTCCCCGCCGTCCGTTAATTTATCTTTTAATAAGTCCAATGTTTTTTCAATGAAATAGCTTTCTGTTCCCACTATGAGATAAACAGGGTCTATTTGCCCGCTGCGTATGGATTTCCACACGGATGTAATCATCGTATCAGCCTCCCTCTCTCTACTATATCGGATTTTTGCCCATTTGGGTATTTGACAGTTATGTGTCAGCGCAGAAATTCGTTTGTTAAAGTCCACTTCAATCTAGATTTTTATTCAGACTTCGCTTATAATTAGAAGGAATTAGGAGGGATTTCAATGAATGAATTTGAACAGAATGTACAGTCCAAACGTAACGATGCAATCGACGCGGGAATGGGCTTTGTCGTATCCTTTGGATTTTTCGCCCTTATCTTTATCATCGCTGGACTTGTACAGTTCGCTGCACGGTAATTAAATCAAAAAAGGTTCCGGAGTTTCATATCCGGAACCTTTTTTTGTTGCTCAATACATCAGTCAACGCATAGTCTCCAACTCCACCTGTCCATCATTATATAACAGCCGGATGGTGCCGTTTTCAGCAGTGTTCAATGTACGGAGTTCCAATTCACTAAAGCGCTCGACCACTTCCAGGCTCGGATGTCCGTAACGGTTATCAGCACCCGTCGAAAATATCGACAGTGCAGGCTTGAGGGCAGCCAGGAAGCCTTCGCTGCTGGATGTTTTGCTGCCATGATGACCGACTTTCAATACTGTCAGCCCGGCAAGATCAGGTTCGTAAGACTCCAGCAGACGCGCTTCGCCTTCCGCTTCCAGGTCTCCCGTAAACAAAATTCGGTAATCGCCCGTTTTCATCAGCAATACCAAGGAATCATTATTGCCTTCGTACTCCTCATCATCCGGCGACAGATACGCAAAGTGCGTTTGTCCTACGGTCCAGTTTGATCCCTTAGCCGGAAATGCCACTTCCGTCTGCGCCGCATCAGGAGCCAGTTCGACCATCAACGCGTTCGCCGCTGACCCTGGCGTCAAATGCAACTGATCAATAGGAAACAGCTTGAAAATCTCCTCTGCTCCTTCTGCGTGATCGGCATCCGGATGCGAAATGATGAACAGATCCAGTGAAGAGATTCCACTCCCCTTTAAATAAGGTGCTACAACCTGCCTGCCAATTTCGTAAGGTCGCTTCTTCTCCTTAAAAGCTTCAGTATCGAATCGCAGCAAGCCCCCGCTGTCGATCAAATAGACCGCTTCCCGGTAAGGCAATTCAATTACTGCACTGTCCCCTTGGCCAACGTCCAAAAATGTCACTTTCAAACGCGGATCCAAATAAGGCAACGCTGTGAAAAGCAGGGCCGGAAAGATCAAAATCAACAATTGGCGCCAATGGAACCCTAACTCTGCAACACAATAAAATACATAAACACTGGCAATGAGCAAACAGACGGCCAGAACTCCCGGCTTTCCAGGATTCCATAATTGATAAGGCAAATCCGCCAGCCACAGCATTAATTGCCCAACCAGCCCACGCAAAGGTTCGTAAAAATAAAACATGAAATCTGCCGCCGGCTGGTACAGCAGAGTCAGAAACAACAGCAAAAAATTCATCGGCAGAATCAGCAAGGTGAACAGCGGGACAAACAGGCTATTCACCAGGAATGCAGACAGAGACAATTCATAAAAATGAAACAGCAGCAACGGATACAAGGTCACTTGAGATATGAAGGTGATGACAAATCCCGTTTTCAAAGCAGACTGGATTCCCGCCAACAATTTCAACGAGTAAATAATACCGAATGTCGCGCCATAGGACAGTTGGAATCCAATTTTGAAGAGGACATACGGATTCCATAACAGCAAAAGAATCATACTAGTTAACATAACATTTGCAATAGGCAACCGGAATCCAAGCAACTTTCCTGTTAATACAAGAGTTACCATGCTGACAGCCCGCCAAACTGAAGGGGCACCACCAGCCATGACTGCGTAAAGCGGCAGAATGATGAGCAGAATGACTGTAGCCGACTCTTTTCGGACATGCAGGCGGGTAAGGATGAAATACAGCATCCCTGATGCGATTCCCACATGCAATCCCGAAATGGCAAACAGATGAGAAATTCCAAGCGTTTGATAAATGCGTTGATCTTCCGGGTCCATGTTTTCCCGCTCCCCGATCAGCAGCGCTTCCGCTTCCACTGACAAGCTTTCGGGAAAATGTTCACGGATATGGCGCTTGAGTGCATCACGCCTCCCCAACAGCCCTGTAAACCACGAATCGTTTTCGCTGATGCCTTCAATCGACTGAACAACCAGTAACTGGGAAGCTCCATTGTGGATCAGATATTCTTCCATATTGAACGAATAACGATGGGAAGGCGGTGACGGAACCTCAAATACCCCCTTTACCAGAAAGTCCGACCGGTCCACCAGGCCTTCCAGCTGATTTTTTTGCTCTTCCGAAGCTATTCGATAACGGGCATAGACGACCGTCCCATCCGCGATTACCGCAAAGCCTCTTAGGCTGTCACCATCGACAGCTGATCCTGCACGGAATGTCAGTTCACCCGAATAGGGAAGCGAGTAATCAAAATGGTCCTGGCTCCGGAAATCCTGCAAAAGGTAAATCGCGCCAGCAACTAAAAAGATACTGAGAATAAGCATCGGACTTTCTCTTTTCCAACACATCCAACAAAAAAGCAGCGCCATGAACACGAGTTGAACCGGTGTTTCATGCGCTGCATATGTGGCAAGAGCTGTAGCAGTTGCCAGGTACAAAAATAGATTGGCTGTTACACTTCGACTTCTCCGAATAATTGGTTCACCCGTTCGTTATAATGGGCCAATTCTTCCTCGCTTCCGCCTTTTTCACGTAATTTTTCCAGCAGCTCCATGTATAGAGCTGACTTTTCGACACTTAAAAAGTCGATTTTACGCTCATCGAATACCACTTGCACCACTTCCACACCAGCCTGTTCCAGTAATTCAATGGCGTATTCGTGATTTTTGTAGTCAGTTGCGTAATACAGACGGGAAATGCCTGACTGAATGATCGACTTGGTACATTGCAGACACGGGAAATGACTGACATACATGTCGGCGCCATTTACGCTGACGCCGTATTTGGCGCATTGCAACAGTGCATTCATTTCTGCATGGATGGTACGGACACAATGCCCATCGACGACATAACAGCCTTTATCGATGCAATGGTCGCCGCCTGAAATCGATCCGTTATAACCGCCGGCCATGATTCTGCGGTCGCGCACAATGGTCGCTCCGACCGACAGACGTGTACAAGTACTTCTAAGTGCCAGTAAATGGCTTTGCGCCATGAAGAATTGATCCCAAGTTATTCGCTTCATCTAATTGCCTCCTGCAAGTGTAGTTAAAATAAGTGTAGCAGAGGCAGTCGTTTCGTCAACCGTCTTTTCAAGCCGGTTCCGTTATTTAGTGGTGATCAACTCTTTTAATTGTTCGAAGGTTTTATCGCCGATGCCTGAGACTTCGGTCAATTCCTCCGGTGTTTTGAAGCTGCCGGCTTCTTCCCGGTAAGCAAGGATCGCAGCGGCTTTGGAAGGGCCGATGCCCGGCAACTCCATCAACTCGGTTTCAGTTGCCTGATTGATGTTGATCAAACTGCTGCCGCCCGCTGAAGCTGTCTGTTCCAATGCGGGCAGGACGATTTCTTCACCGGCCGCCGGTACGTATAAACTGGTTTCATCAGCAACAATCAATGCCAAATTGATGGCGCGGCTGTCGGCTTCAGACGTAAATCCACCAGCTGCGTCTATAGCATCCTGCATACGGGAGCCTGGCGCGAGCTCATAAACGCCGGGATTGGCCACTTGGCCTTTCATATCAATCATTACAGTAGATTCGATTACAGGGTCTTCGTTTTCAGGAGTTTCTGTCTGCTGAGGGGATTCAGCGTTGATCAGTTCTAGAGAAGGAACAGGAGTTTTTTCAGGGTTTCCTTGAGGAAATAAAAAATAAATCAACAGCAGCGCAATGGCGGCAGCGGGGATCAACAGCCATGCGGTTTTATTCTGAAGCTGGGAAAGTTTCAGCTGGCATTCCTCGTTTCTTCAGAAGGCAATTAAATAGAAGCTGTTTGAATTATATATTAATTCCATTTCACTTGTCCATCCTTTTCGAAATAGAAAAAAGCCCCCTGCATCAGGCAGGAGGCTGTGGAGAATCAGTGCTTATTTTTTTGCATGAAAGAAAATGCGTTCACTTTCTTCATCTGGAGCCTGATCCGAAAAATCGGCTGTAATCGATTCTATGGAAAATCCGGCTTCTTCCAGCCACTTGATGTAAACATCCACCGGGAAAGTCAATTGTTCGTGCGTTTCTTCGAAGCGCTCAAACAAGCCATTCTGGCGGACAAAAAAAGTCATGTCATGAATCACACTATGTTCTGCCTCTCCAGGCTCGGTATGCCAAATATAAGCGATTTCCTCTGCATCATAAACAAACGGACTGTCCATATAAACTGTATCCACTTTGAAAACGGAATGCACATCAAAGAAAAAATGGCCTCCTGAGTTCAAGGCTTCATAAGCTTCCCTGAACGTCTGCCGGACCTGTTTGCCGCTCTGCAGATAATTTAAGGAATCGATTGCAATCGTGACGATATCGAAACCGGCAAGCCCTTCCAAGTTGTCCATGGACAATTGAAGCACCGGAATAGACTGGTTTGCCTCTTGAAACCGTTGATTGGCGACCGTCAGCATGTCTTCAGACAAATCGCTTGCGGTCACTTCATAGCCCATTTCAGCAAAAAGCTGTGACAATGTGCCGGTTCCGCACGCCACGTCCAGCAATTTGCCGGACAGGACGTGGGAAGCGACCCACTCCACATACTTTTCATAAGGAATATCTTCCATCAGTCCATCATAGACTGCGGCAAATTTTCCGTATTTCATATTTCCATTTGCGGAGCTTCTCTCCACAGGCGTTCAAGGTTATAGTACGAGCGTTCGTCTTTATGGAAAACGTGGGCTACCACATCTCCAAGGTCAACAAGGATCCAGCGTGCTGAATCGAATCCTTCAACACTTTTCACTTCGTGGCCTTCTTCGTGTGCTTTGTCCATGATTTCTTTTGCAATCGATTGGACTTGGCGATCGGAGTTCCCTGTACAAATAACGAAGAAATCAGCCAAAAGCGAAATCCCCTCCATATTCAAGACAACGATGTCTTCCGCTTTTTTGTCTTCCGCAGCATTATAAGCTACTTGCAGTAAAGTTTCTTTAGTCATTCTTTCACTTTCCCTTTCTGTTGCACGAAGTAGTTGTAGCACTTCAGTGAATCCGGAAATACCGGTTGATTTTTTGATACTAAAAATTCGATGGAATGTTTAACCGAGGCTTCCATCATAACATCCAATCCCCGATCTTTTAATTGTCGCAATTCTTCAACACCGGAAAACTTTCGGTTGGGCTCGATCAAATCGGCAATATAGACGACTTTTTCCAAGTCAGACATCGCTTCGCGCCCCGTCGTATGGTAACGGATGGCATTCAGGACATCTTCATCCTCCACTCCGAATTCGGTAGTTGCCAAATAAGCGCCAACCGGTGCATGCCAAAGTTCCGCATGGTATTCAAGCAAGAGCGGGTCCATCTCTTCAGAGACAATGATGGATTTCATCCAGTCACGATCCGAAAACTTCGCAACGTCGTGAAGAATGGCAGCAATTTCAGCTTTGGATTCAGAAACATTGAATTCCTTTGCCAGTTCAATCGCCGTATCCACTACCCCAAGCACATGCGTAAAACGATTGTCAGGCAGCCGTTCTTTAACTTTCTCCAACATTTGGCTTGGCTCCATACAACCCCTCCTCTCGAATAAATGCTTCCACTTTGTCAGGCACCAAAAATGCCAGCGGCCGCCCAACAGCAGCACGTTCTCTCAACATGGTCGATGACAGCAGCAATTCAGGTGAATCGATCATCATGACCGGATAAGGCGTTTCTGTATTATACCCCGGACGCTTGACTCCGATAAAGCGAACCAACTTCACCAAATCATCGATGCGATACCAGGAAGGCAAACCTTCCACCATATCTCCGCCGATGATGAAGTAAAATTCCGCATCCGGTTCTTTTTCTGTCAGCTTTGTCAATGTATCAAACGAATAGGAAACGCCGCCGCTGTTGATTTCGAATTCCTCCACCCGGAATTGCGGATGGCCGGATATCGCCAGTCGTGTCATTTCCAGCCGCTGCTCAGCACTGGCTCCCGCTACATCTTTATGAGGTGCAATAAAATTCGGCATGAAGCGCACTTCATCCAGTTTCGCTGAATGGTATGCTTCGCTGGCCATAATCAGATGGCCGAGATGAGGTGGATTGAATGTTCCGCCCAATATCCCGACTTTTTTCATCGTTTGACCGGCAGCTCGATTCGTTTGTTGTTGACCGATTGCTTGTAAAGGACCACCGTATGACCAATCAATTGGACCAATTCCGATTTGGTGCCTTTTGCAAGAGCTTTCGCCACTTCATCTTTGCCGTCTTCATTGTTTTGCAGAATGCTGATTTTTACCAATTCGCGTTTTTCTAATGCTTCTTTGATTTGTACAAGCATCGCTTCATTGACGCCGCCTTTTCCTACCTGGAAAATCGGATCAAGATGATGTGCTTCGCTTCTCAAAAAGCTTTTTTGTTTAGTTGTTAACATAAGTGCCTCCTAGTTTTTCTGTGATCAATTGAATCATTTTCTCGGTGTTCGGCTGAACGCCCGTCCATTTCTCAAATGCAATTGCACCTTGATAGACGAACATGCCGACTCCGTTTACTGTCACGCAGTTTTTTTCTTTTGCTTTTTCTAAAAAAGGGGTAACCAAAGGTGTGTAGATGATATCCGCCGCTACTGTCCCAGCCTTGATCCGTTCCAAGGAAATCGGCAACGCTTCCCCTGTCGACAAACCGACTGAAGTGGTTTGGATGACAACAGAGAATTCTGCCAGCCGCTCTTCAGATTCCAAAAGAGTCACAGCGCTGGCACCGATTTCAGCAGCCAATTCCTCGGCTCTCCGGAATGTCCGGTTGGTGATGGTAATATCGGCAAAACCTGCACGTTTTAATGCAAAAGCGATGCCTCTTGCAGCGCCACCGGCACCAATCAGCAACACTTTCGCTGTCTTATCGACCGGATGCACGAGCAATGACCGGACAAAACCATCGCCATCGGTATTTGAACCCACAAATTCTTTGCCATCAAAATGCACGGTATTGACCGTATTCATCTGCATGGCGCTTTCGTCCAGGCTGCCGAGAAACGGCACAATGGACTGCTTATGCGGCAAGGTGATATTGAAACCGCTGATACCCAAGGTTTTCATGGCTTCAAAAGATTTTTCCAAATGTTCCGGTTCCACATGGATCGGAATATAGGCCGCATCGATGCCATGCTCGTCAAACCATGTTTCATGCATAAACGGGGATAGGGAGTGGGCAATCGGATCACCGATTACCGCGTACCATTTCTTCATCCAAAAACCTCCTAGATCAGCGATGGGCGCAACATGACTTCTACACCTTTAGGGGCATGGGCAGCAATAACTGCGTTGCCGTGCTGAATCGTGATCCAGCCAAGCCCGGAAAATACGATATCTGTTTTGGCATCTTTAACACGGAATTCATGGCGCACCAATTCAGGGAATTCGTCTTTATATTCAGCTGAAGGCGGCGCCAGCATATCTCCCAGATGCTGCTCATAGAGGGCATCTGCATTTTCCAATTTCGTACGGTGTATCGGCAGGTCATTGGCAACATGGACCGTAAACGATGAACGCTCCCCCTGAATAAAGTCAAAGCGCGCCAACCCTCCCACAAACAAGGTCTGCTCGGCATTCAGCTGGAACACACGCGGCTTGATTTCTTTTTTCGGCATGATCTGCTTTAGATCTGCTGTTTTTAAATGATGAGCCAATTGGTGATGGTTGATGATTCCCGGCGTATCAAATAATGAACGTTTGTCATCCAAAGGAATTTCAATCATATCCAATGTCGTTCCAGGGAAATGTGACGTTGTGATGACATCCGATTGGCCAGTCGCCTGTTTGATGACACGGTTGATGAACGTCGATTTCCCAACGTTTGTACAGCCGACCACGTAAACGTCTTTGCCTTTGCGGTACTTTTCAATGGCTTCCATCGCTTCCGGAACTCCTGTCCCTTTATGGGCACTGACCGTCAAGACATCGATTGGGTGCAAGCCCAATTTTTTGGCTTCCTGCTTCATCCAATTGACGAGTTTCTGTTGTTTGACCGACTTCGGCAGAAGATCCGCTTTGTTGGCAACTAATAAAATATCATTATTCCCTACAAAACGGTGAAGGCCTGGAAGCCAGCTGCCGTTGAAATCGAAAATATCGACGATTTTCACGATCAGTCCATCACGTTCGCCCAATCCATTTAAAATACGCAGGAAATCATCATCCGTCAACGATACCGGCTGAAGTTCATTGTAATTCTTTAAACGGAAACAGCGTTGGCAAATAATTTCTTCTTTTTCCAATGAAGACGGCGGAGCGTAACCTACCTCTTCTTTGTTTTCAGTTTGAATCTGTACACCGCATCCGATGCAAGTTGGCATTTCACTCAATTTTCTTCCTCCCACATCAATTGTCCTTTTTCTTTCAATCTCTTCATGATTCTGCGCTCGACTCTCCGGTTAAAACGGGTGAAAAACCCATCTGATTGCGCTACTGGCAATACCAGGATCGTATGCATCTTATTTAAGTTGCCTCCGAAAATATCCGTCAGCATCTGATCCCCGATCACCACTACCTGATCGCGTTTTGCTTCCATGATCCGAAGCGCCTTGCGGAAAGCGCGGCCCATCGGTTTGCGTGCCTGGTGAATAAATGGAATACCTAAAGGATCCGCAAAAGATTTAACGCGCAATTCCTTGTTGTTGGAAACGATGACGACTTGAATGCCGGCTTCCTTCATTGATTTAAGCCATTCAATCAATTTTGGCGTCGCATCCGGACGGTCCCATTCCACCAGCGTATTATCCAAATCCGTAATGATTCCTTTAATATTCTTTTCAATTAATGTTTCCGGTTTAATGTCAAAAACGTCTTTTACATATTGGCTTGGTACAAAATTCTGATACACGGCAACCCACTCCTGTTTTCCTAACTTAATTCTACTGATTATACCATAATTCCTAACGGTTCTCCCACCTTGATCCGATTGCCATTCGACATATCTTCAACAAATTCAATGGAGTTCGCCTCAAAAAACAAAACAACTGTGGAACCAAAACTGAAATACCCCACTTCGTTTCCTTTTTGCCATTCGCCGCCAGTTTCGGTCAATTTGATGGAATTGACGAACATGGCGCCGACTTTGACTACCAGCATATTGCCGAAAGCGGTATAGAGTTCAGTGACCATTCGGTAATTGCCACTGATCGGCGCTTTGCCATATTGTAATCCGGCAGCATTAACCGGGTAGGATTTTTTTCCAAGTACATACTGCCTGTTGACCTTGCCGTCAGCAGGGCTGTGGATCCGGTGGTAATCGGCCGGAGACAAATAAAGCACTGCGTATTTTCCATCCTGATAGCGATCGGCTAAAGCCTTATCCCCTAAAAGGTCAGCTAACGAGTAATGCTGTCCTTTTACAAGAAAATGGACATTTTCATGCAGGTCACCGGCAATTTCAATTTTTCCATCGACAGGAGAAACTACTGGTGCCGGAGCGACTGGGCGGCTCCCGGGCGACAATTTCCGCACGAAGAAATCATGGAGAGTCGAAAAAGAGTCTAACGGTTTTTCAACATCATCCGTTAAAATCTGATAGGCTTTAATATACCCCGGAATAAATCTGCGGCTGTTTTTAGATTGGGCAAATTTGCGGATTAAATTTGAAGTATAAGCTCCATTGGTCAATTCGATGGAGCGCTGGTACAAATATTTTTTCATAGAGATGCCTCCGTTGCTAAAATAGTCTACCATTTTTTTACCTTTCACAGTATAATAGAGTGAACAAGTTTACAAAAAAGAAGGAGTGTTTTCCATTGTTAATTACAGAAAGAATGGATCACACCATAAAAAAATTGAGGTCACAGACAGCGAACATTATTACAATCGGTAATATGCTGTTTGGTGGTGCCTCTCTTATGGCCACTTTAAATGGATCATATAGCTATAGTGTGCTATTTATATTTATCGCGGCTTTTTTGGACCGCTTTGACGGTATGGTGGCAAGAAAGTTCAATCAGGAATCCGATTTAGGCAAACAGCTCGATTCAATGAGTGACATATTATCCTTTGGTGTTGCACCCGCAATTTTAATGTACCAGCTCGTTTTATCAGATTTCGGTTTTGTCGGAATGGTTTTTACTGTTATCTACATTTCGTGCGGCGCTTTCCGTCTGGCACGCTTCAACATTTCAGATGCGACAGGTTATTTTACCGGTTTGCCGATTACTGCAGCAGGTACTGTCATCACCCTTTCATACTTTGGGGTGCCAGCTTTTTCACCGGTCGTCTTTATGTTCCTGTTCATCCTTTGTTCATTGCTGATGGTCAGCACATTCACCTTGAGAAAAGTTTAAAAAAGCTGAGCGACGTTGAGAAAACGTCCTCAGCTTTTTTGTTGTCTTTCGGGAAGCTTAAATGCGTGCTGCCAATTGGCTGATGACATTAAAGACGATTTCCGTTGAATGTTTAGCTGCCACTGGCAGGAACTCATCGAAAGATACCGATGATTCCTTTCCGGCAATGTCTGATAAAGCACGGATTACCACAAAGGCAACATCGAATTGATAGCAGACCTGTGCAACCGCAGCCGCTTCCATTTCAGCTGCTTTCATCGTCGGGAAATATTCACGCACTTTGGCAACACGTTCAGGATCGTTCATGAACGAATCGCCAGTTGCGATCAATCCGACTGCATAATCATGCTGTCCCATTTCCTTGACTGCTTTAATTGCCAGTTCAATCAATTCTTCGTTCGAAGTGAATGCAGCCGGCAATTGAGGGACTTGTCCCATTTCATAGCCGAAGACTGTAACATCCACGTCGTGATGGCGAACTTCATCCGATATGACGACTGCCCCAACTTCGAGTTCTTCATCAAAACCTCCTGCAGAGCCGATATTGATGACGATATCCGGCTGGTATTGCTGAAGGAGAATCGTTGTAGACATTGCAGCATTCACCTTGCCGATGCCGCTTTTCAACAACACGATCTCCTGGCCTGCGTATGTACCTAAAGTGAATTCACATTTAGCGATTTCTTCAGTCTGCGGACTTTCCAGTCGGCTTCTCAATAATTGAACTTCTTCTTCCATCGCACCAATCACACCGATTTTCATTTTTGCATTCCTCATTCCAGCGTCGATTTATATTACCTGTTTCAATTACTCATACTAGCAAAGAAAAAGACGCCTTTATCAATAGGCGCCTTGCAGCGTTTTCAATACATCCATCTTCACTGGTTTCCAGCCTTCGCCATCCACCCACTCCAAATGGACACGGTATTTCTCAGATTCGTCTTTAGACTGTACAGTCGCAATCGATTTCTGAGGGCCTCCGCCATTTTTGATCATCATGACGTACATATTGTTTGAGTCAAGGCCAGTTGCATAGGAAACAGCTTTGACTTTTTCATTCCAGTCAACAGAATCCTTCTGGTAAACGGAAACATGGTCTCCTTTTTGCTTGGTGCCAACCGGCTCCCAGCTTGTATTGATCACTGTTTCGTCTACAATCGGATCGCTCGAATCTTCACGTGTGATGGTTCCGCCTTTTGTGACAGATCCCTCTTCTTCTTTTTCTTTTTCTTCTTTAGCTTTCTTGGCTGCTTCTTCTTTAGCTTTTGCTTCTTCTTCAGCTTTCTTGGCTGCTTCTTCTTCAGCTTTTGCTTCAGCGTCTTCATCCTCGTCACCGGCACTTGCGCTTTCACCGTCATCAGAGCCACTCGTTTGTTCTTCGGTACCAGTTGAGATTGCCACTTCTTCAGACTCGTTGGCCTGATCGTCCCCTCCGCTAAATAGCATAGAAACTCCAATAATGAGAATCAATGCAAATACCAGACCGATCATGATGTTCAAAATGGAATTTGACCGATTTTTTTCTTTCTTTTTCTTCAAACGAGAGGGATACGGTTTTTCTTCGTTCGTCATTGGATGTCCCCCTTTCTTGTAAGTTTAACATATAATCTTCATGACAAATTTGACGTTTCAACGATAATTTCGTTTCATATCGGGTAAAGTTAATGAAAAACGGCCATCCTGCATGCAGAATGGCCGCTTCCATCACGTGATAGAAAGAATTTTGATTTCCATTTCTCCGCCAGGCGTCAATACTTTCACATTTTCACCAATTGTGCGGCCGATCATGCTTTTCGCAATAGGAGAATCATTAGAAATGCGGCCTTCTAAAGGATCCGCTTCTGCTGATCCGACGATTGTATAAGATTCTTTATCGCCATCTGGAACTTCTATAAATGTCACAGTCGTCCCCAAACGAACGATATCCTTATTTGATTCGTTTTCATTTATGATAACGGCGTTACGGATCATCGATTCAAGCGTCGAAATACGGCCTTCTACAAAAGCCTGATCTTCTTTCGCAGAATCATACTCTGAGTTCTCGGACAAATCTCCGAAACTGCGGGCTACTTTAATCCGTTCCACTACTTCTTTTCTTTTTACCGTTTTTAAGAAATCCAGTTCGTCTTCCAACTTCTGCTTTCCTGCAGCTGTCATTGGAAATTGTTTTTCGTTAGCCATTCTTTCCACTCCTTCAACTGCTGACCTGGATGCATAGGTGCAACCGTCAGTCTGGTCTCATCATATTATAGTTTAACAATCTATTCAAGAATAGTTTTGATTTTTGTGACCATTAAATCAATCGCCACTTCGTTTTGCCCGCCTTCTGGAATAATTACATCTGCATAACGTTTTGTCGGCTCGATAAATTGGTTGTGCATTGGGCGGACAACCGTCAAATATTGCTCGATGACGGAATCGATGGTACGGCCGCGTTCATTGATATCGCGCAACAAACGGCGAATGATCCGCAAATCGCCATCCGTGTCGACAAACAGCTTGATGTCCATCAAATCGCGCAGGCGTGAATCTTCAAGCACTAAAATGCCTTCCAGTATGATAACATCTTTTGGGTCAATTAGCACCGTTTCTTCTGCACGGGTGTGCAAAGCGTAATTATAGACCGGCTTTTCGATTGGTCTGCGTTCAAGCAAATCATTGATGTGTTCAATCAGCAGATCTGTATCAAATGCCAATGGATGATCATAGTTTGTTTCCAGGCGTTCTTGGAAGGCCAAATGGCTTTGGTCTTTGTAATAATAGTCCTGTTCGATTACCACCACTGAGTTTTCTTTAAATACTTCATAAATGGAGTTCGTGACACTCGTTTTCCCCGAGCCCGAACCCCCTGCGATCCCAATAACGACCGGCCGATTCTTAGACATGTTGTTTAGCTCCTTGCAAACCTCGTTTTTAGTGTGTTCATTTCTTTTTGCAAATCATAATGCCATCGCCCACTGACAATAATTGCGTGTCATAAGCAGGGTGATGGAGCATATGTTCTTTAAATGATGCAAGATTACGGATCATTGTACGTTTTCTTCTGGGAACTTCGGACAGTGGAATGTCAGAGAGTCCATGCATCGCCATGTTATCGCAATATATAATTCCGCCTGTTGCCAATAAGCTTTCGTACTTGTCGAAAAAGCGTTCATACTGGCCTTTGGCGGCATCGATAAAAATAGCGTCATACTGTGGTTTCAGTTCCGATAAGGCAAGTTCCAATGCATCTGCATGATAAATGCGGATCTGTTCCCCGAAACCTGATTGCGCAATAAATTCAACCGCTTTTTCATAGCGGGAAGCATCCCGTTCAACCGTATCCACTGTACATTCCGGCAGTGCCTCAGCCATTTTAATTGCTGAAAATCCAATGGCTGAACCGATTTCCAAAATCCGTTCGGGTTGTTGTGCTTTCAGTAAATCCACCAGCTCCCGGATTCCCTGATCTTCCATAATCGGCACATGATGTGCCGCTGCATAAGCTTGAACCGCTTTAAGCGTCGTTGATAATTGATTGTTCACCATACTGGAAAGCTCCTTTTCGGCTAAGCAAAAATTACTTCAAATCTTACCATAAAAAGAGAAGGAAAGCGAGGGCGCTTCCTTCTCGATGGCTTTACTTACCGATATGTTCATCCCGGTTGGCCAAATGTTCTTCATAGGTCTTGGCAAAATGATTCGTACCTGTAGAATCAGCCAAGAAATAGAAATATTCGGTTTCAGCGGGATCCAACACCGCTTCAATCGAAGAACCTCCAGCATTTGCAATCGGTCCAGGCGGCAGTCCTTTATTCTTGTAAGTACTGAATGGATGTTCAAACTCATAATCTGTATTGAAGAGACGATCCTTGTGTTCGCCCATCGCATAAATGACCGTTGGATCCGTCTGCAATGGCATGTCATCGTTCAGTCGGTTATAGAATACGCTGGCGATGGTCTGGCGGTCTGATTGAGCCGTTGCCTCTTCTTCCAGTAGGGAAGCGAATGTCAGAAGCCAATGTGGGGTCTCGCCTTGTTCTTCCAAAACGCTTTGGTATTGCATGACATTTGCTTGTGTCGTATCGAGCATTTGCTCAATAATCAGCGTCAGCGATGGGTCTTCATCGTAGATCGGATAAGTTGCTGGGAACAAATAACCTTCCAACGCATAGCGGATGTCTTCATTCAAAATCTCATCCGTCAGCAGATCGGGGTATTTGACCATCAGTTCTTCGATGTAAGCAGGATCCTGAATTTTCTCCAAGAACTCTTCTGCCGTAAACGATGTTTTCTTCGCGATGACATTTTCAGCAATTTCTTCTACAGTCAAACCTTCCGGAACATTGATGGTGAATAACGGCTCGCGGTAGACTTTTCCGCTTTTCAGGCTTTCCGTAATTTCATCCAATGTCATGGATGGCAACAAGTCGTATGTCCCTGCCTGAAATTCGGATTCATTGTTGAATTTAACGTAATATTTGTAGATGCGGGCATCTTCGATAATGCCGTTTTCTTCAAGCAATGCTGCAATACTGTCCAGACTCGAACCGATTGGAACTTCGACAGTAACCACTTCTTCAGAATCCGGATCAACCGGTTCCAGGCCGTTCGTGATGTAATTGTAGGTTTGAAAGCCTGCGATTCCGATGATGACCAATAGGATCAGCGCGACTATTAAGACGATGCGTCGGACGACTCTCACTTCCTTCTTTTTTTCTTTCATGCGTTCAAACATGATCTCTTTTTTTGACGGTTTCTCCACGGGTTCCCCCCCCAGCTTTTCTCTTCTGCAAAAGTTGATTTAATTCTCTCAACTTCTATCAGTATACAAGAAAAGTGCACAAAAGAAAAAGACGGAATCAGCAAACAATTCCGTCCCTTCCACTTTTATAGTTCTTCGTTTTCTTCTTCTTCGTCAAGGAACGTATTCAACATCTCTTCGATCATGTCCCACTCTTCATCAGTTTCAACCGGGCGAAGTTCTCCGCCGCCAACAGTTTCGTCTGATTCAGGGTTTTCCGTGAAGGAAGATGCATGAATTTCAATTTCGCCTTCTTCATCTTCTTCAGCGCCTACCGGGAAATACAAAACATATGATTTTCCGAAGTCTTCTGATTCAAATGTGAACAATACTTCAAATAATTGTTCGTTGCCGTTTTCGTCCACGACTGTAATGTGCTCTTGTCCGTGTTCCATTTGTGTCACCTCATCATTTTTTAAAATCAAGATAGCCTTGCAAAATCATGACTGCCGCCATCTTGTCGATCACTTTTTTGCGATTTTTGCGGCTGACGTCCGCGGAGATCAACATCTTTTCTGCTGCCGACGTCGTAAGCCGTTCATCCCATAGGACCACCGGTATACTATACGCTTCTTTCAGCAAAGCTGCAAATCTTTCGGAAGCTTCAGCGCGCGGCCCGATAGAGTTATTCATGTTTTTCGGGTAGCCGACGACCGCTTCGGTCACTTCATATTGCTTGATCAGCTCGCCAAGGCGGGCCATTCCGAATTCTTCGATCGCTTCATTTATTTTGACGGTTTCGATTCCTTGAGCTGTCCAGCCCATCGGGTCGCTGATTGCGACGCCGACTGTCTTCGATCCGACATCAAGTCCCATTATACGCATGATTATTCCCCGTTATTCTTTTTAATATAGAACTTTACAAGCTCTTCCAGAATTTCATCCCGTTCCAGTTTGCGAATCATATTTCGCGCATCCTGATGGCGAGGAATATAAGCCGGATCACCTGATAATAAATATCCGACAATCTGATTGATCGGGTTATAGCCTTTTTCTTCAAGTGCAGCATGGACTTGAAGCATCACTTGCTTCACATCTTGCTCCATCGACTCATCAGAAGAATCGAATTTCATAGTTCGATCAAATGAACTCACGACAAGCACCTCGCTTTCGGATTTTGAATAGGAATACTTACTCCTGCTGTCTGATTTCCATTATAACCGATAGCGTCGATTTATTAAACCTATTTCACTAAGCTATAGACTGATTCGAGCGCCGCGTCCAATTTTCCAGGATCTTTGGCGCCTGCCATTGCCATATCCGGACGTCCGCCGCCTTTGCCGCCGCACAGTTCTGCCACATGTTTGACGATTTGGCCAGCGTGATATTCCCCACCGGCTAAATCTTTCGTAACACCTGCCGCCAGCATGACTTTTTCTCCATCTGTTGCCCCAAGAACGATCACCGCTTTATCGATTTTCGTTTTCAGGTCATCCATCATCTGGCGCAGCTGGTTATTATCCTTCGCTTCAACTTTAACAGAGAGGACAGTAATATCGCCTACTTTTTGCGCGCTGTCTAGAATGCCGGCAGATTGGGCATTGGAAATTTTTGCAAGCAGCGATTCGTTTTCACGCTGCAGCGATTTCATTTCCGCTTGGACAGACTGGACTTTTTGGACCATGTCTTTTGGAGATGATTTCAGGAGGCCGGATGCCTGTTCCAAGATATGTTCACTGTCTTTCAAACTTTCGTAAGCGCCTTTTCCTGTAACAGCTTCAATTCTGCGGATGCCGGCGCCGATGCCGCCTTCTGAAACAATTTTGAACAAACCGATTTCCGATGTATTCGTTACATGGACACCGCCGCATAGTTCAAGTGAGTACCCGCCAATTTCAACGACACGGACAACATCTCCGTATTTCTCGCCGAATAAAGCCATCGCACCCATTTCTTTTGCTTCCTGCAAATTATGGTAGCCGGTCTGGACGGCAATGCCTTCCCAGACTTTTTCATTGACGATTTTTTCGATCGTCTCCAATTCTTCTGTCGTCACCTGGCCGAAATGCGAGAAGTCGAAACGCAGACGGTCTGGCCCTACGTAAGATCCTGCCTGGTTAACATGCGTGCCTAGAACATCTTTTAGTGCTTGATGCAGAAGATGCGTCGCTGTATGATTCTTGACCGTGTGGCGGCGCTCTGAAGCATCGACTTGTGCGTGGACAGTGGATTTCGTCAATTCACCGGTTTCAACTCGTACAGAATGAAGATTCTGGCCATTCGGCGCTTTTTTGACATCCAGTACAGCTGCTTGAACCAAATCGTTGCTCAATGTCCCGTGGTCTGCAATCTGCCCGCCGCTTTCCGCATAGAATGGCGTCTGGTCCAGGATAACTTGAACTTCTTCCCCTTCGTGGGCACTTTCTGCCAATTCGCCATCTTTAATGATAAACAGCACTTGCGCATCGGCTACCGTTTGGCTATAGCCGATAAATTCACTGTTGTCTTTAATATTGCCCAATACTTCCGATTGCGTCTGCATTGAATTGACATTTTGACGCGCATTTCTTGCACGGTCACGCTGTGCCTGCATCGCTGCTTCGAATCCCTTATGGTCAATCGCCATGCCTTCCTCTTCCGCATATTCTTCTGTAAGCTCCACAGGGAAGCCATAAGTGTCATACAAACGGAATGCGTCTTCGCCTGGAATTTCCGTCTGGCCAGCCGCTTTTTGTTTTTCTACAACGGACGATAATATAGCCAAGCCATCATGCAACGTTTCGTGGAAACGTTCTTCTTCAAGCTTCATGACGCGGATAATAAAGTCCTGTTTGTCGCTGACTTCCGGGTAGAAGTTTTTCATGATGTCCCCGACCACTGGAACCAGTTCAAACAAGAACGGTTTCTCGACGCCCAGCTTTTTCGCATAGCGTACAGCACGGCGCAGCAAGCGGCGCAATACATAGCCACGGCCTTCATTCGACGGAAGCGCTCCGTCCCCGATTGCAAATGCCACGGTGCGGATGTGGTCAGCGATTACTTTGAAAGCCATATCCATATCGGCATCTTGGCCATATTTCTTACCTGAAATTTCTTCGGTTTTCTGGATAATCGGAATGAACAGATCCGTGTCATAGTTTGTCGGTACGTCTTGGACAACGGAAGTGATGCGTTCCAAGCCCATTCCTGTATCGATGTTCTGTTTCGGAAGCGGTGTGTACGTATGGTCGGGATTGTGGTTGAACTGAGAGAAAACCAAATTCCAGATTTCCAAATAGCGATCATTTTCGCCCCCTGGATACAATTCAGGGTCATTCAAATCATTGCCATAGCTCTCACCGCGGTCGTAGAAAATTTCCGAGTTCGGGCCACTCGGGCCTTCGCCGATGTCCCAGAAGTTGCCTTCCAGGCGGATGATGCGTTCAGCAGGAACGCCGACTTCATTCAACCAAATGCCATATGCTTCTTCATCTTCCGGATGGATCGTTACGGATAATTTCTCCGGATCGAAACCAATCCATTTGTCATCAGTCAGGAATTCCCACGCCCAGTGGATCGCTTCGGTTTTAAAGTATTCACCGATGGAGAAATTGCCGAGCATCTCAAAGAATGTATGGTGGCGTGCTGTTTTGCCGACGTTTTCGATATCGTTCGTCCGGATTGATTTTTGCGCATTGACGATCCGTGGATTCTCAGGAATGACGCGGCCGTCGAAATATTTCTTCAATGTCGCCACGCCGCTGTTGATCCACAATAGGGACGGATCTTCAAACGGCACAAGCGGTGCGCTCGGTTCCTGGTCATGGCCTTTTTCTTTAAAGAAATCAATATACATTTGTCTGATGTCTTCAGCTTTCAAGTTTTTCATCTTTTTTTCCTCCTCAACAATATAAAAAGCCCTCATCCCAAAAAAGGGACGAAGGCTTTATTTCGCGGTACCACCCTAGTTACACAAAGCCGGAAGCTTCATGTCTCTCGAACACCTTAACGCGGTTCAACGGCAGGGATTAGCTGCACTCCGGAGTAGCTTTCTAAAATCAAATCTCGTCGGGGCCTTTCAGCCTGGGGCCCTGTTTCTGTCCGGATGCGATTTTATACTGTCTCCATCAATGTGTTTGTCTATCAGTCTAATTTGAATTATAGAAAAAGCCTGGAGTGATGTCAATAGAAGGGTGAAGAAATCGCTTCAGGCGGATGTTTTTGAACATGAATCAAAAATCTTCCCAATTGGAGTGGTTGCTTTCCGTTTCGGCGCTCGCTTTCCGCGGGTTAGCGCCCAAGCAACCGGTATGAAAAAACAAACTTTTTACGTGTACATCTTGAACCGCTCAGTTCGCTAGGTTCTATCCATGTTCTTTAGCTTGTACCAATTCCACAGGAAGATACCGACCAATATAGATCAATCAATATTATTCAGACAAAGCTGGCTTCGCTATGCAGAAGCAATCAATTTCTCCGCTGCTCCCGCGGAATAGCTAAGCAGTTTTGAGAAATAGCAACATCGCAATCTATCTTTGCAATTTACTACATCAAGCTTCCATGAATTTCTGTGGTGTGATGCCCTCCATGCCGATCATCGGGTGGATGGCGTGGACGTTTTCCGTGGTCAGGCTGACCGGTCCGCTCTGGACGGCTTCGGCTTTTTTCATGGTTTGCTGTTCGGTTTTCGGTTCTTCTGCTGCAACTGCCAGACGGTTTTTCAAGGTAGTCATCCGCTGCATGTCATCCGTCCGTTCAACACCGTAACGGAAAACGCTAGGGTCTCCGCACAGGATCAGAAAATCCCTGCTGCGGGTGATGCCGGTGTAAAGTAGGTTGCGACGCAGCATTTTCATATAGCCGCGGACAACCGGCATGATGACGGTCGGGAACTCCGACCCTTGCGATTTATGGATCGAGCAGCAATAGGCCAACGTCAGCTGGTTCAGGTCGCTGCGTTCGTAGGTCACTTCGATGCCATCGAATGACGCCACCAGCATGTCCTGCTTTTCGACTGTTTCTTTCGCTTTGAGAATGGCTACAACTTCGCCCATGTCGCCATTGAAGACGTTGCTTTCCGGCTGGTTGACCAGCTGCAGGATTTTGTCGCCGATGCGGTAGGTGATGTCGCCGAATACCAGTTCTTTGCGTTTGCCGTCGGCATTCGGATTGACCATTTCCTGGATCAGCCGGTTCAAGGCATCGATTCCTGCCGGTCCTTTATACATCGGCGCCAGCACTTGGATATCCTTGATTGAATGGCCTTTCGACAAGGCACTTTTCACGACTTTTTCAACCACTGATGGAATTTGATCCGCTCCCGCTTTGATGAATGAGCGGTCTGCTGTTTTCGCGGTAATGTCTTCCGGCAATTTGCCTTTTTTCATTTGGTGCGCCAGCTCGATGATGGAAGATCCTGAAGACTGGCGGTAAATCTCGGTCAATTCCACCGTAGGAATCCGTTTTGATTCAAGCAGGTCCCGCAGCACTTGCCCCGGTCCTACCGGCGGCAATTGGTCTTGGTCCCCGACAAAAATCAATTGGGCATCTTCCGGAACGGCTTTCAGGAGCTGGTGCGCAAGCCAAGTGTCGACCATGGACATTTCGTCGATGATGATCAATTTGCCTTCGATTTCCTTTTCGGTTTCTTCGTCTTTTTCCTGTCCGTTAAAACCCAACAAGCGGTGGATGGTCATCGCCGGCAAATCGGTCGATTCGCTCAAGCGTTTGGCCGCCCGTCCTGTCGGTGCTGCCAGGATGATTGGAAATGGTTCTTTTTTCTTGGCGTACTCTTTTGGATCCAGAGATAAACCATGCAGCTCTGCGTAGATTTCAACCAATCCGCGGACTACGGTCGTCTTGCCGGTACCCGGGCCGCCCGTCAGAATCATGACCGATGAGTTGATGCTGTTTTCAATGGCATCCACCTGCGTTTCAGCGTAATTGACGCCCAGCCGCTCTTCCGCTTCTCCGAGTGCTTTGCGGACTTCTGAACTCGGGAATTTCGTGCGGGTTTCCTGCTCTGCCAGCAAGGTTTCCAGTTTGGTCGCAATGCCCACTTCCGAATAATAAAGCGATGGCAAATAGAGCCGCGTTTCTTCCCCTGCGACTTTGCCTTCTTCGTTCAATTCGATGGCCGCTTTGGAGATCGCATCAATCGGAATTTCTGCCTGCTGGCGCGATTCAAGCATTTCTTTAACCATTGGGATCAAGGTTTTAGCATCGACATAAACATGCCCATCCGACAAGGATGCCTGGTTAAGGATATGCAGGATAGATGCTTTGATGCGGTCGGGGTGGGCGCCGGTGATGCCGAGTTTCATTCCCAGTTCATCGGCACGCTGGAAACCGATGCCTTCGATTTCTTCGATCAGCTGGAAAGGGTTTTTCGTCAAAATATCAATGGTTTCTTCACGGTAAGCCTGGTAGATCCGCATCCCGATTTGCGGGCCAAATCCCCAGTCGTTGAGCTGGATCATAACGCGCTCAAGTCCGAGATTCATCTGCAGCGTCGCACGGATCGTGTCTTTTTTATCGTCCGACAGACGCGGCACTTTGTCCAATGCATCCGGATCTTCCAAAATCTTTTTAATGGCGTCTTTGCCAAGTTTTTTGACGATGGTTTCAGCCGTCTTGCGGCCGATGCCATTGAACATATCACTCGACAGATAATGGATAATGCCTTGTTCAGTTTCGGGCACTTCCTTGGTGAAGGTTTCCACCTGGAACTGGACGCCGTATCGCGGGTGGTTTTTCACCACGCCGGTAAACCGGTATTGCTCTTCCATGGTCAGCATCGGGAAATAGCCCGATACGATGATTTCTTTTTCGGTATAAGGGGTGTTGGTTTCCTGGATTTTCACTTTCGCGATGGAGAATAAATTTTGGGGATTGTGAAAAATCGAGACGACAGGACGCCCTAATACAAACTGTTTTTCTTCTTGAAATAAATCGATTTGTCCGGTCATTTCTGTCGTCTCCTTTTCACGTGGCTATTCCAGTGTTGTTGCGATCATATCGTACGCGTAGCGCGCCATTTCATTGCGGTCATCAAGTGTATATGCATGTTTCAGGTGATGCATGGCATCTTCCGTGCGGTTGGTGGAAACCGCATAAAGAACACCCAGGTTATAATGGGCGTCCGAGTGGTTCGGATCCTGTTCAAGCACCTGTAGAAATTGCGGTTCTGCCAGCTCGAACAATTCCAATGATGCCAGAGTGATGCCATAGCTCAAGCGAGCCTGGACATCGCCTTCATCCAGCTCTACTGCACGCTGCAGATAAGGCAGCGCCAATTTAGGCTGCTCCAGCTTTTCGAAGCATTTGCCGATCATGAAATGCGCATCTGCGCCTTCCAATTCGTATTGCAGCGCTTTTTCGTATAACTTCAATGCTTCTTCGTAACGCTCTGAATTGAAATAAAGATTGGCGAGGCCGTAATAAGCCGTCGCCGAGGTTTCAGAAAGCGTGATTGCTTTTTGGAAAAAGCGTTCTGCACGGTCGATTTCGTCCATGGAAGTCAACACATGGCCAAAGTTGATGTAGCCAAGCGGATTATCCGGCTGCTCTTCAATCGCTTGTGTAAAAGCTTTGATCGCTTCTTCCGTGTTGCCTTCCTGTAAAGCCTGTATGCCGATTTCGTTGTAATTCATCGCTGTCTCTCCCATTACCCTACATATTCCAAACGCGCACCATTTTTAAAGACACGGTCGATGGTTCCGCCGCCCAGACATTCTTCGCCGTCATAAAAAACAACGGCTTGTCCTGGTGTAATGGCACGGACCGGTTCTGCAAATGTCACGATGGCTTCCTCGCCTTTAAATTCCACTGTAACGCCGACATCCTGTTGGCGGTAGCGGAATTTCGCTGTGCACTCCAAAATGCCGGTCGGTGCTGTATTTGACGTGAAGCTTAAGTTTACTGCAGTCAGGCTATCCGAGAATAGAGCATCGTGATGGATATTTTGCCCAACGTATAAAACATTCTTTTTCAAATCTTTACCGATGACGAACCAAGGGTCGCCGGCGCCGCCGATGCCAAGCCCTTGCCGTTGGCCGATCGTGTAATACATCAAACCGTCATGCGTGCCCATTTTGACGCCTTCCAACGTCTCCATCTGGCCGGGTTGAGCCGGCAAGTATTGCCCAAGGAATTCCTTGAAATTGCGTTCGCCAATGAAACAGATGCCTGTGGAATCTTTTTTCGTTGCTGTTGCAAGTCCAGCTTCCAATGCGATTTCACGGACCTTTTTCTTTTCCATATGGCCGATCGGGAACATCACTTTAGACAATTGGCTTTGATCCAATTGGTTCAGGAAATACGTCTGGTCTTTGTTGTTGTCTTTGCCGCGCAGCATTTTTGTTTCCCCGTTTGCCGCGTGTTCTACCTGTGCGTAATGGCCGGTCGCCAAATAATCTGCACCCAGGCTCAAAGCGTGTTCAAGGAATGCTTTAAATTTGATTTCCTTGTTGCACATGACATCAGGATTCGGTGTACGCCCTGCTTTGTACTCTTCCAGGAAATATGTGAAAACCTTATCCCAGTACTGCTTTTCAAAATTGACGGCATAATACGGAATGCCAATCTGGTTGCAGACACGGATAACATCTTCGTAATCTTCCGTCGCTGTACAGACGCCGTTTTCATCGGTGTCATCCCAGTTCTTCATGAAGATGCCAATGACATCATAACCCTGTTCTTTCAATAAATAAGCGGCAACCGAAGAGTCGACCCCTCCGGACATGCCGACGACAACACGTGTATCTTGTGGTGCTTTTGCAGTCATTATCTCTCACCTTTTCATTTTAACGCCAAACGCTGGCTGATTTGAGCTGTCTTTGCAGCAGCTTGTTCAATATCCTCAGGCGCCAATCCGAATCCGAAACTGAATCGGATGGAATTGCGGATTTCAGCAGCTTGTTCACCGTACATGGCCACGAGCACATGGGAAGGATCAATTGACCCGGCTGTGCAGGCGGACCCGCTTGAAGCTGAAATTCCCGCTAAATCCAGATTGACCAGAAACGATTCGATCTCGATGCCTGGAATGCTGAGATTTAAAATATGCGGCAGTTGATTGCTGCCGTTTTCCTTGTAATCAATGCCTTGCTGATTCAATGCGGATTTGAAGATGGTTTTGTAGTACTCATATGCCGCAGTTTTCTCTTCCATCGTCGACAATGAAATTTCTGCAGCTTTGGCAAATGCGGAAATTGCCGGTACGTTTTCTGTTCCTGCACGGCGTTTGCGTTCCTGTTCTCCGCCATACAACAATGGACTTACCGCTGTTCCTTTACGCTGGTATAGAAAACCGACGCCTTTCGGTCCATTCAGCTTGTGTGCGGATACGGACAATAAATCGACGTTCAATTTCTCAACATCAATCGGCAGCACACCATATGCCTGGACAGCATCCGTGTGGAACGTAATGCCTGTCCCTTTCAGCAGTTCACCGATTTCAGCGACCGGCTGAATGGTGCCGACTTCATTGTTGCCCAGCATCACCGACACTAGAATTGTATCGTCACGCAACGCATTTTTCACGTCTTCTGCTTGGACCTGGCCATTTTCATCAACCGCCAGATAAGTAATGTCGTAGCCTTCCCGTTCCAATTTCTCACAAGCATGCAGAACTGCATGATGTTCGATCACTGTCGTGATGATGTGTTTGCCGCTTTTTTTGGCAGCAGTGCCGAAAACCGCCAAATTGTCCGCTTCGGTTCCGCCGCTGGTGAAAATGATCTCTGTGTCATCAGCGTGGATGCTGTCAGCCAGTAATTTGCGGGCGTCGTCCAATGCCTTGCGGGCGGCTCTTCCGGTCCCGTGTATGCTCGACGGATTGCCATAGACCGTTCCAAGTGCTTCTGAAAAAGTGGAGACCACTTCAGGATGCATCGGAGAAGTCGCTGCATGGTCTAGATAAATTCGATTCATGATTTGCTAACTCCCTTATATATAATACATATAACTTTCAGTTTCACCGTTATTGGCTTTGGCCAAATCTTCAATAGTCGTTGTATCGAGTACATTTTTCACTGCATCACGGATGCGCACCCATAGCTCGCGCTGGGGCTGTTTCTCGTCTTCAATGCCTTCGACCGGCTGTATCGGCCCTTCCAGGACACGAATGACATCTCCTGCAGAAATCTCCCGAGGATGGCGGGTCAACATATAACCGCCATATGCTCCGCGGACACTTTTCACAAGTCCCGAGTTGCGGAGTGGTCCGACGAGCTGTTCCAGGTAGGCTTCCGATAAATCATTTTCTGCAGCAATCTTGCGCAGCGGAAGCGGGCCTTCCCCGTATTGTTTTCCTAATTCGATCATTATGGTCAGACCGTAACGGCCTTTGGTTGATATTTTCATCATTGCACCTCTGAGTTTAATAAATTGAATTTATAATTAGCCGGTCAAGAAATGAAGCAAAACAGTTGTGCCACCAGTAATCCTGCAAAAGCACAGCCGATTTAAAGTATGAAATTAGCAGAATAATGCTAATAATAAATAACTGATCCATGCTAAACAAACACCGATATTCTTCAAAACAGTATAGCATAAATTGGGCCGAATGGACTTGCAATGACTTTTGAAACTTCAAACGCTATACTGATAGAACGAATGTACGGAAGGAGTTTTCTTATGCACAACGAACCTTTAGCTTTCCGTATGCGCCCCCGCACCATCGACGAAGTGGTCGGACAAAAAGATGTTATCGGACCGCATACGGCTCTTTATAAAATGATCAGCAACGGCCACGTGCCGTCTATGCTGCTATACGGTGAACCCGGAATCGGCAAGACCTCCATCGCCCACGCGATCGCAGGCACATCCAATTTGCCGTTCATCGCCTTGAATGCCACCACTTCCGGCAAGAAAGATGTCGAAGAGGTGGTGACCGAGTCACGGATGACCGGGAAAGTCTTGCTGTTTTTGGATGAAATCCATCGTTTCAACAAACTCCAGCAAGATGCTTTGCTTCCGCATGTCGAAAGTGGATCGATCGTCCTCATCGGTGCGACAACGGAAAACCCATTCCATGATGTCAACCCCGCAATCCGCTCTCGCTGTGGTGAAATCAAACAGCTGAAGCGATTAACGCAGGAAGATATCGTTCAGCTCTTGAATGCGGCTTTGACCGACACCAAGCGCGGCCTTGGCAGTGAAGAAATCGCCATTTCTGCAAAACAAGTCGAACGCATCGCAGAAGGCACCAACGGAGATGCACGCAAAGCATTGACGATGCTAGAGTCGATCGTCATCGCTTCTGATGAACGCGATGGCAAATACATCGTGGAAGACCAGATGGTCGAACAGATGATCAAGCGCGTCGGCGTATTCGGCGACAAAAAAGGATCCCACTTCTTCAACCTGCTGTCTGCCCTCCAAAAATCCGTTCGCGGCAGCGATGTCAATGCCGCTATGTATTATTTGGCGCATCTGCTGGAAAACGGAGATTTGACGGCAGTCACACGTCGCTTATTGGTCATGGCCTACGAAGACATTGGGCTAGCCAATCCGGCAGTCGGCGGACACGTGCTGGCAGCTTGCCAGGCTGCAGACCGGCTCGGCCTTCCTGAAGCGCGCATCCCGCTCGCCCAAGCTGTAGCAGAAATGTGTTTGTCCGAAAAATCCAATTCAGCTTACAAAGCAATCGATGCTGCCACTGCAGCCATCAACAAAGGCCAAGTTGGCGACATCCCGCTGCATCTGCGTGATACCCATTACGCAGGCAGTGCGGAACTTGGGCACGGCGGCTACCGCTATCCTCACGACTCTCCGATCGGTTCGTTTGGGGGCTGGGTCGATCAGGACTATTTGCCGAAAGAAGTAAAATCGGCAGAGTTCTACAAACCGGTCATTGCCGGTGAAGAAAAGAAATTTGCCGGGATCTATGAAAAACTGAAGAGTTTCCGGAAAAATAAAAAATGATGTTTTCTTAGCAAAGCCATTTCCTTCGTTGGAAATGGCTTTTTCTCTGTCTGGAATCTTTAAAACAGCACAGAAAAGCCGGCTCAAGGTTAAGAGCCGGCGGCTGGTCAGTTCATGCGGACACGCGTGATGGGAATGGACTTTGTGATGTCGTTGACTACCCAGCTCGCTGCAATCAAGCCGACTGTCGATGGCGTGAAGGCATTTGAGGACGGCGGCATCTGCGCTTTGCGGATGGCTGCATCGGGCTTGCCGACATTTTCTACGACATCTTCGCGGACGATGATCGGGCTTTCATCCGAAAAGATAACTGGAATGCCTTTGTAGATTCCAGCTTGGCGCAGCTTCTTGCGGATGATTTTCGCAAGTGGGTCGGTATGTGTCTTGGAAATATCCGCAATTTTGAAGCGTGTTGGGTCGGTTTTATTGGCCGCTCCCATGCTTGCGATGATTTTGATGCCGCGCTTATAGCATTCTTCCATCAAGTGGACTTTGTAGATCATTGTATCGGAGGCATCAATTACATAGTCCGGATTATAGCTGAAGAATTCCTCATACGTTTCTTCGGTATAGAACATATGCAAGGAAATTACTTTGCATTCAGTGTTGATGTCCGCAATGCGGTCTTTCATGACACCTGCTTTTGACTGCCCAACAGTGGACAGATTGGCGACCAACTGGCGATTGATGTTGGTGATGTCAACATTGTCTTTATCCACCAGGATGATGGTGCCGACGCCGCTGCGTGCGCATGCTTCTGCTGCAAATGAGCCTACGCCTCCGATGCCAAGAATGGCGACTGTCGCGTTTTTCAATAAATCGATTCCTTCTTTTCCTACTGCTAATTCATTTCTGGAGAATTGGTGTAACATTAAGCCACTGCCTTTCAAAGTTGATACGCATAATAGGAATTATACACAATAAAAATCCCTCCGACAATTAATTGCCGGAGGGATAAAAATGATTTTTTAATTAGGAATCCCAATCGTGCCGTCTTTGTTGGTGCGCATCGTTTGAACCCGCTGAAAGCAGGTGGGTGACCTCTTCACCACTTATAACTTCCCGTTAAGGCATGTTAGCCATGGTGAAATCCGATCTCCCGACGACATAATGTTGGGTCAAAATCGAATTGCTTAAAACGAACACATCAGGATTCTCTATAAACGTATGTTAGCACACCTTTTTTATTTAGACAAGCTTTTTACTCTGATACTTTTTTATTATTCTGAATGTTCAACGATAGGCTCAATTCATCAAGCTGTGCACCTGAAACCGGGCTCGGCGCATCCGTCAGCAAATCACTGGCGCTAGCTGTTTTCGGGAAAGCAATGGTGTCGCGCAAGTTTGTGCGTCCTGCAAGAAGCATCACAAGACGGTCGAGGCCGAATGCAATCCCGCCATGCGGAGGCGTTCCGTATTCGAAAGCTTCCATAAGGAAACCGAATTGCGCATTGGCTTCTTCTTTGCTGAAGCCCAGTACTTCAAACATTTGCTCCTGAATTTCGCGGCGGTAAATACGCGAAGATCCCCCACCCAATTCATAGCCGTTCAACACAAGATCGTAGGCTTGTGCACGGACATTTTGCGGTTCTGTCGCCAATTTTTCCAAGTCTTCTTCGAATGGCATTGTGAAAGGATGATGGGCTGCATAATAGCGGCCGTCTTTGTCATCGTATTCCAATAGCGGCCAGTCCGTAATCCAAAGGAATTTGTAGATCGAGTTGTCGATCAGGCCAAGTTCTTTGCCGAACTTCAAGCGAAGAGCGCCAAGCGCATCTGCGACCACCGTTTTCTTATCAGCTACAAACAGCAATAAATCCCCTGCTTCCGCTTCTGCACGTTCGGTCAAAGCAGTTGCTGCTTCGCCTTCGAAGAATTTTGCAATCGGCCCTTTGACGCCTTCTTCTTCAACTTTCAGCCAAGCTAATCCTTTTGCTCCGTAAACTGCAGCGAATGCACCCAGTGCATCGATGTCTTTGCGTGAATAATTGGCAGCTTGCCCTTTAACGTTGATCAGCTTCACTTGGCCGCCATTTTCAATTGCACCAGTGAAAACCTTGAATGCTGAATCTTTTACCAAATCCGATACATCGACCAATTCCAGGCCGAAGCGGACATCCGGTTTATCAGAACCAAAGCGGTCCATCGCTTCTGTGTAGCTCATGCGCTGGAAAGTCGGTTCGATGTCGATATTTTTGACGTCTTTCATCATTTGCACCATTAAACGTTCATTCATTCCGATAATGTCTTCCATCGTCTGGAAACTCATTTCCATATCGATTTGCGTGAATTCCGGCTGGCGGTCAGCACGCAGATCTTCGTCACGGAAACAACGGGCAATCTGGTAATATTTATCGAATCCGGAAACCATCAGCATTTGCTTGAAAAGCTGCGGCGATTGCGGCAAGGCGTAGAATTCCCCGTCATGGACACGGCTCGGCACCAGGTAATCACGTGCGCCTTCAGGAGTCGATTTCGTCAAAATTGGTGTTTCGACTTCAATGAAACCTTCTTCATCCAAGAAGCGGCGGATCGATTTGGTGACGTCTGAACGCATTTTGAACGTTTCGTACATCGCCGGACGGCGCAAGTCCAAATAACGGTATTTCAAGCGCAGATCTTCATTGACATCGTTATTGTCGTCGATGGCGAACGGCGGGTTTTTCGCTGCATTGATGATGGCTGCGTGATCCACCTGCACTTCAATTTTCCCGGTCTTCATCGCTGCGTTGATCTGGCCTTCTGACCGTGCCACGACTAAGCCGTCGATGTGGACTACGAATTCGTTCCGCAGGGATTCACCGATTGCAGCAGCTTCTGTTGAAATTTCCGGATTGAAGACCACTTGGACAATTCCTGAACGGTCACGGACGTCGACAAAGATCAAACCGCCAAGGTCCCGGCGTTTTTGTACCCATCCTTTTAATGTAACACGTTGTCCAATAACAGTTTCGTTGACTTCCCCACAATAATGCGTTCTTGACATGTCTATTCCTCCAGTGATTTCTTTTTCAATATGGTTCCAGCGATTTCTTCGAATGCCATTTCCTGTTGTTCACCCGTCGCCATTTCTTTCAATGCCACTTTTCCGCTTTCCAGCTCCGTTTCGCCAATGACAATGACAAATCCGGCGCCTTTGCGGTCTGCAGATTTCATCTGCGCTTTCACTTTGCGGCCTGTGAAATCCATATCCGCTGAAATGCCGTTCATCCGCAGATCGCGAACGACTGAAAAAGCTTTTTTCTTCGTCGACTCGTCCATCGCTACGACGTAGACTTCCAAGTTATTGGATTGGCCGATTTCCACTTTTTCCATTTCAAGCGCCAATAATAAGCGCTCGATGCTCATCGCAAAACCGATCCCCGGAGATTCCGGTCCGCCAAGATCTTCGACAAGGCCGTTATAGCGTCCCCCGCCCGCCAAAGTCGTAATGGCGCCAAAACCTTCTGCATCGCTCATGATTTCAAAGGCGGTGTGGTTATAGTAATCAAGGCCGCGCACCAAGTTGGGATCGACTACGAAGTCGATGTCCATGCTCGACAGATACGATTGCACTTCATCGAAATAAGCCTGCGATTCTTCATTTAAATAATCAGCCAGTGACGGCGCAGTAGCCATCAACGGGTGGTTGCGGTCCACTTTGCAATCAAGGATGCGCAAAGGGTTTTTCTCAAGGCGTGTTTGGCAGTCACCGCAGAATTCATTGATGCTTGGTTCAAAGTGCTTGATCAATGCCTCTTTGTGCGCCACACGGCTTTCCGTGTCACCAAGCGAATTGATGACCAGACGCAATTGTTTCAGACCGACAGAACGGTAAAGGTCCATTGCGAGTGAAATGACTTCCGCATCGATAGCCGGGTCTTTCGAGCCGATCGCTTCTACACCGAATTGAACGAATTGGCGCATGCGGCCTGCCTGCGGACGTTCGTAGCGGAACATCGGGCCGGTATAGAATAATTTTACCGGCTGGTCCGGCATGCCGAATAATTTATTTTCCACGTATGAACGGACAACTGAAGCTGTGCCTTCCGGACGCAGCGTCAGTGAGCGGTCGCCGCGGTCCTGGAAAGTATACATTTCCTTTTGGACAATATCCGTCGTGTCGCCGACACCGCGCTGGAATAATTCCGTGTGTTCAAAAATCGGTGTGCGGATTTCCTTGTATTGGTAGAGCCTGCACAAATCATTGATTTTTTGTTCTACTTCCTGCCATTTGGCGGATTGGTCGGGCAGCACATCGTAAGTGCCGCGTGGTGCTTGAATATTAGCCATGTTTTCACTCCTCTGTTTTTCCATACAAAAAAGCTCCCGCCCCTTGCTTTACGCAAGGGACGAGAGCCTGTATTAGCTTCCGCGGTTCCACCCTAGTTGATGCAAAATGATGCATCCTCTCATTCCGGGTAACGGCCGGTTCCGTTTTTCCCTAATAGGCGGCATGCGCTTTTCAGAAAAAAGCCTCGAAAGTGTTTTTCATCGCAGTTGTCTGCAGGAAAGTTTACAGCCCAAGACTTTCCTTCTCTTTTCAGCCAAATCATGCAATTACTTTCTTCGTCGTCAGCAAATATATAAGTATAATAAAGAGAAACTTCACTCAGTGAGGATTCTTTATCCCGCACTGAAGAAAAGCGGAACATAGGCTAAGAACGCCGCATCCTGCGGCAACGCCTATGTAACCGACATCCTGTCGGCCTCAATCGGACTGTTACGGGCAGTGGATCTCCATCTTTTTTAAGTGGGAGTCTTACTGCCCGGTAAAGCGGGATAAATCAATCTTAATAACTCACTGGAGGCTTGTCAACCTTTTTGACACAAGGCGTCAGTTTTTTGATACTATTGTAGAGAACTTTGTTTAGGAGGTATTGAATGAGGCACAAATGGTTAATCGTACTTATATTATTCTTTTTATTCATAGCCGGCAGCTTTCCGCCACTTAACCACGGCCATGTATCCGCTGACAATGGCTCTGTCGAAATTACCGGCACAACTGTCAATATCCGCTCAGGCCCTGGCCTGTCTTACAGCGTAACCGGTGATTTGGAACAGGGGCAGACCGCTTCTGTCCTTTCAAAAGAAGGTGACTGGCTGGAAGTTCAGGTTGATGGCAAAGAAGGCTGGATCGCTTCTTGGCTAACGACCGGCGAAGGCGAGGAACAGACAGCCGCCGGCCAGACAGCCGTTTCATCCGTCAATGGCTTGAATGTCCGTGCGCAGGCTGATCTCTCGGCGGCCGTATTGACGAAAATGAATGCCGGCCACGAAGCCCAAGTGATCAGCACAGCCGGTGACTGGGTTGAAATCGACTTCCGCAACACACGAGGGTTCGTGTCCAAACAGTATTTGAATGTCACCGACGAAGCAGCGAAAAAAGAGCAGCCGGCTGACGAAGAAAAGCCGGAAGAGAAAAAAGATGCACTTTCCAAAGTCGCCTCTTTTGAAATTGCTGTCAGTGCATTAAATGTCCGCTCGAAACCCGACCTCAGCTCGAAGATTCAACAGACGGTCAATAAAGGCGAAGTTTTCCCTGTCGTTTCCATGGCAGGCAATTGGGTTGAGATCCAATTGGCCAAAGACAAAAACGGATGGGTCTATGCATTTCATGGCCAATTGTCCGATCAGACCGCAGAAACGGTAACAAGTGACACCAATGAGTCTGTCACAATCCTAACCGACGGCACGAATCTGCGGACTGAGGCAACGACTGCATCCGAAGTTGCCAGCCGCGCGAATGCCGGCGACGAATTAGCGGTGATCGATAAACAAGGCGAATGGTACCACGTTTCATTGCCGGATGGCCAAAAAGCCTTTGTGGCTGAATGGGTTGTATCAGCAGAAGAAGCAATTGTTGAAAAAGAACAAAAAGACGTGCCTGACCGCAAAAAAGGCACGTTGAACGGCGTCACCATCGTGCTTGATCCGGGGCATGGCGGAAATGACGGCGGCACAGTCGGCGTCCGCAAAACAGAAGAAAAAGAATTGACGCTGAAAACAGCTGAAATCCTGTCCCACCATTTGAACGCGGCAGGTGCTGAAGTCGTCATGACGCGGCAATCCGATACCTACGTGGATCTCCGCAAACGTGTAGCTGGAAGCCACCAAGCTGGAGCAGATGCTTTTATCAGCATCCATTACGATTCCACTGAAGACAGCAGTATTTCTGGATTCACCTCATATTACCAGCAGGATTACCAAAAAGAATTGGCCGAATACCTGAATGCCGGTCTTGGCGGTAAATTGACTTTGCATGACCGGGGCGTCCAACGCGGCAACTACCTGGTTCTCCGTGAAAACCGGCAGCCCGCCGTTCTTGTCGAACTTGGCTTCCTGAGCAACTTCAACGAAGAACGCGTCCTGACTACCGATCAATTCAGAGAACAAGCGGCGCTTGGCCTCTACACCGGCGTCATCAATTATTTCGATGCCCAATTAGGCGAATAAAGAGAGACTTTAATTAGTGGGATTCTTCATCCTCCACTGAAGAAAAGCGGGATAAAAAAGCGCGGAGAATTTTTCTCCGCGCTTTTTTTGTGCGCATTTTTGCGTTGCGTGCGTATTTCTTGTTGAACGTGCGCAAAATCTGTTGAACGTGCGCATTTTCCTATGAACGTGCGTATTTCTTAAAAAGCGAGCGTATCCGGCCACAATCCATGCGTATATCCCAGGATTCGCCTATATTCAAGCGAAAAAAAGAAGCACAGGCCATTTCGCCCGTACTTCTCAACATTTTTCTATTTAGACTCCACTAAAATCGTCACCGGGCCATCATTGACCAATTGGACGTCCATCATAGCGCCGAAGACGCCAGTTTCGACTACGAGGCCTTGGTGGCGCAAAGCGTCGTTAAAGGCCTGCCAAAGCGGTTCAGCCGTTTCCGGGCGCGCAGCCGACGTAAAACTTGGCCGGCGCCCTTTTTTGACGTTGCCGTAAAGCGTGAACTGGGAGATCGACAGGATCTCGCCGCCGTTGTCGAGGATCGACCGGTTCATTTTGCCTTCTTCGTCTTCAAACAGGCGAAGTTGCGCAATTTTGCCGGCCAGATATTCAGCGTCTTTTTCTGTATCTTCATGAGTGATGCCGACGAGCAGCACATATCCGGAACTGATGGCTCCGGTTATATCGCCTTCGACTGTCACTGATGCTTTTTTGGAACGTTGCAGAACTACTCTCATAGTGCCTCCTTAATTCGTCACACGCTCGACCGAATACACATCCGGGATCGATTTGATCCGTTCAACGACACGGTTTAAGTGTGTGATATGCGGAATCATAATGGAAAGGTTGATCGTCGCAATCTTGTCTTTGTCCGCACGGCCGCTCACTGCGGTGATGGTCGTTTTCGTTTCACTGACCATGTGCATGACTTCATTGATCAAACCGGTACGGTCGTATGCCTGGACTTCAATATCGATTTGATAGGATTTGTTATCCCCTGCGCCGTCGATTTCCCATTCAACCGGAATCAGCCGATCGTTTTCATCGGCATGGATATTCGGGCAATCGGTGCGGTGTACAGATACCCCGCGGCCTTTGGTGATGAACCCGATGATATCGTCTCCTGGCACCGGGTTGCAGCATTTGGACAAGCGGATCATCATATTGTCGATGCCTCTGACGATGACACCTGATTCCGTTTGTTTTTTCGGTGTGTTGGATTTCATTTCAACGGTGATTTTCTCGATGGCTTCTTCTTGCTCACGCTTTTTGCGCATTTTTTCAGCCAATCGGTTGACGACTTGCTGTGCCGTGATGCCGTTAAAGCCGACCGCCGCGTACATATCGTCTTCGCCCGCAAAATTGAACTTCTCGCAGACGCGCTTGATGTTTTCGTTGGTCAGCACTTCTTTCACCGGGAACTCCTGCGATTTTATTTCTTTCTCGATCAAATCGCGGCCTTTTTGGACGTTGTCTTCACGCAATTGCTTTTTGAAGAATTGCTTGATCTTATTTTTGGTCTGTGTCGATTTAGCGATTTTCAGCCAGTCGCGGCTAGGTCCGAAAGATTGCTTGGACGTCAAAATTTCAACGATGTCCCCTGTATGCAATTCGGTATCGAGCGGTGCCATCTTGCCGTTTATTTTGGCGCCGATGGTTTTATTGCCGATTTCCGAATGGACACGGTAAGCAAAATCGATTGGACAAGATCCAGCCGGCATTTCGATGACGTCGCCTTTTGGCGAAAAGACATAGACCATATCGGAAAACAAGTCGTATTTCAACGACTCCATGAATTCTTCCGCGTTATCGGATTCATTTTGGAAATCCAAAATTTCACGGAACCAGGACAGGCGCGAATCGACGGAGCTTTTCGGCTTGTCGATGGTTTTGCCTTCTTTGTAAGCCCAATGCGCCGCTACCCCGTATTCGGCAATCCGGTGCATTTCTTCTGTACGGATCTGCACTTCCAATGGATCGCCTTGAGGCCCGATGACTGTCGTATGAAGCGACTGGTACAGGTTTTGTTTTGGCATGGCGATGTAGTCCTTGAAACGTCCCGGCATCGGCTTCCACGTGGAATGGATGATTCCCAGCACTGCGTAGCAGTCCTTAATGCTTTCGACCGTAATGCGGACAGCCAATAAATCATAGATTTCATTAAATTGCTTGTTTTGCATCGCCATTTTCCGATAGATGCTGTAAATGTGTTTCGGCCGCCCGAAAAGATCCGCTTTGATGTCGACTTCGTCGAGCTGCGTGCGGATCTCCCCCATAACGTTATTCAAATATTCTTCCCGTTCGGTCCGTTTCTTTTTCATCAAATTGACGATCCGGTAATACTGCTGCGGATTCAAGTAACGCAGCGCGGTATCTTCCAATTCCCATTTGATGGTGTTGATCCCAAGGCGGTGCGCAATCGGGGCAAAAATTTCCAGTGTCTCGTTTGCTTTGATGCGCTGCTTTTCGACAGACTGGTATTTCAATGTCCGAAGATTGTGCAGGCGGTCAGCCAATTTGATCAAAATGACACGGATGTCCTGTGCCATTGCCACAAACATTTTGCGGTGGTTTTCCGCTTGCTGTTCTTCTTTTGATAAATACTTGATTTTGCTCAGCTTGGTCACGCCGTCGACCAGCATTGCCACTTCTTCATCAAAATCGCGGACGATGTCTTCACGGCTGACTTCCGTGTCTTCAACCACATCATGCAAAAAGCCCGCTGCTACGGTAGCTGGATCCATCTGCAACTCTGCCAGGATTCCAGCCACCTGCACCGGATGCACAATATAAGGTTCTCCAGATTTCCGGAACTGTCCCATGTGGGCATCGTACGCAACTTGGTACGCCTTCTTAATCGTTTTCACGTGTTCGGCATTCATATAAGACGCAACCATCTCGAATACATCTTCAGCTGTTCTCACTAGATCTTTCGCCATAATTGCCCACCTTGCTTTAAATTTTTCCAAAAGTATATCTTTCTATTATAAAAAACAAAGTGGCTAAATGTAAAGCTTTGTTAGCTGTTCTCAATCACTTTAATGAATTCACGGAGATAATCCGGCAGATCCGGCGGCCGGCGGCTTGATACCAAGTGTCCGTCGACCACAACCGGTTCATCCAGCCACTCCGCGCCGGCGTTGACCATATCGTCTTTTATGCCTGGTGTGCTGGTGACTTTTCGGCCGTTTAAAATATTGGCGGAAATAAGCACCCAACCAGCATGGCAAATTTGGCCGATGGGCTTTTGCCGGTCGTCCATATGGCAAACCATTTCCAAAACCTCAGGAAAACGCCTGATTTTATCAGGTGCCCAACCGCCGGGAACTAAAATCGCGTCGTATCGATTGGCAAGAGCTTCCCCGTATGTCATGTCGGATTTTGCGGGAACGCCATATTTGCCGATATAATTGACGCCCGCTTCTTCCCCGGCAATGTCGACATGGGCACCTTCTTCGCGGAGCCTTAAAATCGGATACCAAAGTTCCAAATCTTCAAATTCATGATGAACAAAACTCAGCACTTTCTTTCCAGCTAATCTCATGGTATTTCCTCCTTTTAGCATCGATTCACAATAAATGAGAACTGCGCTTTCTGATGCCCTCTAGTTGCACCAGTTCACTGCCTCTGCCAACAGTTACAGCCTGTTCCGCTGAAGCCAGGCTGACAAGATTCTGAACCCTGACATTTCGCGCGCTTTGTTCGCCTCCTGCAATCGATAGGTCTGCTCCAGCGGTCGTGAAGTCCCTCACGACGCCATTGGCCAGCAAAACACAGGCAGCCCGGTATTGAATAGCGGCTGCCGGCTGCCGTTTATAATCGTAATCCGGGTTTCCGACAAACAGAAAACGGTTGATGGCAACATTGCGGTAGCCTGAAACAACCAGCGAGCGGGGCGCAGACCCTTCATAAAGAGCAGTTTCGATCGGTTCGATCGACACCAGCCGCTGAGCGCGGATATTGAAAGCCGAACGCGATTCGGGATCTTCTTTTTTATGGTGGCCGATATGACGGAAATTGAACGAACGGTTGTCATGGACCGACAGATGCCCTGAAATATGGACACCAGTAGCAGCAGAAGAATTGGCATGGGCTTTAATTTCAATTCCACCAAAGCAGCGCGTGCTGGAATTATCGGAAAGCCAGACATGCCTTGAGCCATCATCCACTTCAAAACCATTGGAGTTGGAGAATCCACGCTTATGTGCCCGTCCGCTCGGATCGCTGAAATGAGAGTTGGAAACGAAAATATAGTCGCTGTGATGCGTCGTCAGCCCATCATCGCCGAATCCCGACCCCGTTACCCCGTCCAGCCAGACAAAGCGGCTGCCGCGTTTCCCGCGCAATCCGTCTCCTGCATAATTATATAATGAAGCCGTAATATCGAAGCAATGAAGCCCAGGGTTTAGCGCATCGACGTCTATGACCCAACCGTACGTGACATGGGCATAGGTCAGGCAACTGGAATAGTTCCCACCAGCACTGGTCATTTCAATGTCACCGAGACGCTCGACATTCCAGTCCAAAGTCAGTTTTTCCACGGCAATATTGCGGTTGCCGGATACATAATTACGGTTGGTCAGCAACCGGGTTTTTCGGGAAGCTTTCGGATGCAGTTTTAAAACGGTACGCCCTTTTCCTGCTCCGACCAAACGGGTCCATGATGGCAAGCGCAAACCCTCCACTACAAAAATGCCTGCAGGGACTTTCACTTCCACGGCCCCGGCGCCGAAAGCTTTTTTGAATGCTTCTGTACAATCCGTTTCTCCGTCTCCTACAGCTCCGTAATCCCGAACATTGACACGGCGCTGAATCGTCGCACCAAGTTTGCGGTATTCGGCATCCAACCGATCTTTCCATTCCGGCACTGCCTGGTTTCCTTCAACTTTTGTTCCAAAATTGTGCTCATCTTCAATCGAGAACGGTTCAGCAAACAAAGACCACAATCTTTCGGTGAACGTCATTTTTCGCCGTGCGTGTTCGCTGAGGGCAAAATCCTTTTTGATGGCTGTAAAGAATTGTTCAGTTTCGCGGGTAATTTTTTCAAGAGGTGTGCGATCGTCCAAGTATTGGCTGATCCATGCAGCATTTAATCGGGGGTCGTGATCTTTTTCCAGTTTCATTTTCCCGTCACCTCCACAATCCAGTTATTATGTATCCATACCCTTGATGCTAGAAAAAAATCCCCCCGCCCCAAAAGGCGAAGAGATTCGTTATTAATATTGCATTAAAGTCGTTACGTCATAGCCGTTCAAGTTCTTGCGGCCATCCAAATAAGTCAGTTCGATCAAAAATGCGCAGCCGACGACGATTCCGCCCAGTTTTTCAACCAGATTGATTGTCGCGCCGATTGTTCCGCCTGTAGCAAGCAAGTCATCAGTGATCAGGACGCGCTGTCCCGGTTTGATGGCGTCTTTGTGCATAGTCAACACATCAGATCCGTATTCAAGGCCATATTGTGCACGAATGACTTCGCGCGGCAATTTTCCTTCTTTGCGGACAGGGGCAAAGCCAAGCTCAAGTGCATAAGCAACTGGACATCCAATGATGAATCCACGTGCTTCCGGTCCTACAATAATTTCAGCATTTACTTTTTTTGCGTATTCAACGATCTGGTCTGTTGCATACTTATAGGCAGTTCCATTGTCCATCAACGAAGTGATGTCCTTAAACTGGATTCCTGGTTTCGGCCAATCTTCAACAATAGTGATGTACTTCTTCAAATCCATATTTCTTCCTCCTTGGCAGACACTTTCGCATCGAACCACTCTTTTAAATCTTTATAAGACGCATACAAAAGCTTCTGCTCCAGGGCAACCTGCTGTTCGCGCTTTTTGTAGATCGGCGCTTCCGACAAATCCTTTTTGCTCGGCGATTGTGCAATCTCGGTAACGCCATTGTTAAGTGTAACAAAACCGAGTTCAAAAAACACCTGCAGCATGAAAAATAATGCATCCCGTGTCCAACCTTTGTGTTTTGCCAGTTCGTCACAATGTTTATTGAAATCGAATGTACCGCGTTTTTTGATGAAAGCAAACAGCCATTTGAATTGTTCACGGGTCGGAATCTGCTCAAAATACTGAGAGTCCTTGGCATGGAAATGTGCATAGATGCGCTTGGGCTTCAATTTTGTCAGCACTTCAGCCAATTGTTCTTCCGATTCCGGCAAGTCCAACAGCACCAAGTGATGTTTGTTGCCGGGAAGTTCATCCAATTGAGAAGCCATGCAGATCGGCTGCGGCAGGAATGACTGGAAAAGAGCCGGCGTTTCATCTTTGAAAGCCAAGTAAACCTGATTTTCCTGAGGAATCAGCTTCGACCAGCGCGACACTTGGCGGATGCCGCGGATATCAAACAATTGCCATTGATCCGTGCGGACATCCTCCACCATCAGCTGCGGCTTTTTGCGGCCGTTCCACTCATTGATCTGCAAATCACCGATCACGTCGATCTTGACATCAGGGGTCAACTCGTCACCGACCGGTCCGATACCAAAACCAACAGCGTCCAGTGAAGCGGCATGCTGCGTCAATTCCATCTTCAAGTGATTTTGCGCGGCTCCGATTTTTCGGATAGATGCCACTTTAACGCCTTCCAGATAAAACTTCGGTTTGGCAAAGCCCATGCCATATGGCGCTAAAAGACGCATGGATTCGATGGCTGTAATATCAATTTCATCCAAACGGAGTGGAATATCGATCTCCACGACCGGCAGCAAGTCTTCTTCCGTCAGGCTGGTTTCAGCTTGTTTGTTGAGCCGTTCGCGCAATTCGTCGACATCTTTCGCTTCTAGGGTCATACCGGCTGCCATCGGGTGCCCGCCAAAATGAGGCAGGATGTCCCGGTTCTTGGCGAGCTCGTTATACAAATGAAAACCATCGATGCTGCGGGCCGAACCTTTTGCTTTGCCGGTTTCCGGATTCAGCGACAAGACAATCGACGGACGGTAGAATTTCTCTGTCAGTTTCGAAGCAACAATGCCGACAACTCCTGGATTCCAACCTTCCTGAGCCACCACGATGACACGTGGTGAACCGTTCGGATAGCAGTGCTCCACTTGCTGCATCGCTTCTTCTGAAATCTGCTTGACGATGGCTTGACGCTCTTTATTCAATACGTCCAGACCGGAAGCCAGTGAACGCGCTTCTGCTGCATCATCAGTCAGGAACATCTGCACAGCCGGATCCGCATCCTGCAGACGGCCGATGGCATTGATACGCGGGCCGAACATGAAACCGATCGTTTCTTCCGTAATGTCCTGCTGCTTGATGCCCGCCACTTCACATAACGCGGCAACCGCCGGACTCGGCGAATCAATCAATGCGGCCAAGCCTTCTTTGACGAACAACCGGTTTTCACCGTGAAGCGGAACCAAGTCGGCCACCGTTCCAATGGCTGTCAATTCAATTAGATGATCGGGTATTTCTTCATACAGTGCATGTGCCATTTTAAATGCCACGCCGACACCAGCCAACTCTCCGAACGGATAATTGCCTTCCGGATGGCGCGGATGGACTACCGCAAGCGCGTTCGGCAAAGCCTCCCCGATATCGTGGTGGTCGCTGATGATGACGTCCATTCCCAATCCATTGGCGAAATCGACTTGTTCAATGCCCGAGATGCCGTTATCGACAGTCACAATCAGTTTTGTGCCATTGTCATACGCCTGTTGGAATAACTCCGTATTCGGACCGTATCCGTGCTTAAATCGGTTCGGTATCATAAAGGACACATCAGCCCCTAAATCCTGCAACACAGTCATCATGACAGTCGTGCTTGTAACGCCATCCGCATCATAGTCGCCATAGACAACAATTTTTTCCTGCTTATCGATGGCTCCACGGATCCGTTCGACTGCCACATCCATATCTTTCATCAAATATGGATTATGTATGCCGCTGACGTCCATTTCCATGAACGTACGGGCTGCTTCTGCAGTATCCAGTCCGCGCGTCACTAAAATTTTTGCCAATACGGACGATATATTCAATTCTTTCCGAATTTCCTCAACTGTCTGTTCATCGGGCGTCGTCAAACGCCATCTTTTTTTGGATTCAATCATCTGTATCACTTCCTCACCGATTCATTATACAGCAAAAATTCACAGACAAAAACCTTTCGGCAACTACACCGAAAGGTTCATTTTTCAGAATTGCTCTTTAGTCTGTTCTTCGCTGGTGACGACCTGGGCTTCCGGCACTACACCGGCTTTCTGGTACTCCCCAATTTCATTTTGCTGTGTGGCAATCAGGCTTTCTTTGACCGCCATTTCTTTTTGCAGCGCCTTTACTTTACGTTGCATCTGGTAGTTGCGGATGATCGCCAACACACCGCTGAGCAAAAATCCAAGCAATGCAGATGCCAGGATAACCAGGATCAATGGCCATTCAGCTTCACCAAATACGTAATTGACAGGCACTTCGTCAACGTTGACAACGGCGAACACCGCAATAATTACTGCAAATACAAGTCCAATTAAAATAAGCCATTGTAATTTCATTGTGGATTCTCCTCTCAAAATAAAAAAATGGAACAAGGTCATAGTAACTATACCCTGTTCCATTTCAACTCTAAACTTATACGACAGGCTCGTCAGAACCCCATTTGCTTTCCTGCTCTTTCTTCTCGATGTCGATCGGACCTTTTTTCTTCAACTCGCCTTTTTTCAGTACCAGCCATAGCTGGGCAGCGATGAAGATTGAAGAGTAAGTTCCCGCGATCAAACCGATCAATAAGGCGATTGAGAAGTTGGTGATCGATGGCGCGCCAAAGATCAATAGCGCAATAACCACCAGTACCACGGTCAATACCGTATTGACTGAACGGCCAAGCGTTTGGCGAAGCGATACGTTGACCACGTTTTCCAACTGCTCGAAAGAATCGATTTTCTTCATACGTTTCATATTTTCCCGGATTCGGTCAAATGTCACAATCGTGTCATTGATGGAATACCCGACAATTGTCAGAACTGCCGCGATAAAGGTGATATCCACCTCAAGCCGCAATAGGCTAAAGACGGCAACGATGAAGAATGCATCGTGAATCAATGCCACTACCGAAGCTACACCCATGCGCCATTCAAAACGGAAGGCTACGTAGATGATGATGCCAAGAGCGGCAATCGCCAGCGCATACAATGCATTTTTAGCCAGTTCCTGGCCTACTGTAGGCGACACGGTCGAAATATTCGGTTCTGCACCGAATTCTTCTGCAGCGACCGCTTTCAGGCTATTGATTTCTTCCTGACTGAATTCCTCGTTAAACCGGGCTACGCCGATATTGGACGCATCACCCGAAATGACGATATCTTCCGTTTCATAGCCTGCGCCGTCCAGGAAAGTCTGCACTTCCTCTTTCGACAACGCCGCTTCTGATGCGATTTCCACACGTGTACCGCTGGAGAAGTCGATGCCCAAGTTCAAGCGGAACACACCGATTACGGCCATTCCTGCAATGATCAGGACAATCGAAGCCAAGAAGAATTTATTGCGGTGGCCCGCAAAATCAAAACGGTCAAAGCGTGTTGAAAGGTCTGTGATTTCCAACCCTTCTTCTCTTGCATGGATAGTCGATTTCTTCAAACCGAACAAACCGAATTTATTGTCAAGCACACCACTGTGGACCCATAGCCCAAGCAACAGGCGAGATCCCCATACAGCTGTCAGGAAGCTGACCAGAATGGAAATGATCAACAGCGTTGCAAATCCTTTCACGGAACTCGTTCCGAAATAGAACAATACAATAGCTGCCAGCAGCGTCGTGATATTGGCATCGATAATCGCGGAGAAAGAAGAGCGAGCTCCTACTTTAAACGCTTCTTGAACCGATTTGCCGACACGCATTTCTTCGCGTATCCGCTCGTAGGTGATGATGTTGGCATCAACTGCCATCCCGACACCAAGCATGATTGCCGCGATTCCCGGCAAAGTCAGAACGCCGCCGATCCATTCGAACACCAGCAAGATCAGGTACACATAGGTCGATAAGGTGACGACTGCCACCATTCCGGGCAAACGGTAATAAACCAGCATAAACAGCAGAACCAGTGAAATACCGACTGCTGCAGCGACTATGGTCTGGTCGAGTGCCTGTTCACCGAACTGGGCTCCGACAGAAGTCGAATAGATTTCCGTCAAGCTTACCGGCAACGCACCGGCATTCAAGATTCCTGCCAGGTTCTGTGTTTCTTCCACAGTGAACGATCCCGAAATTTCAACGGATGGTGATGAAATCCGTTGCTGCACACTTGGTGCCGAGACGAATTTCGGGTCTGCTTTCATGCGTTCTTCCGCAAAGGAATCCACGCCTTCTTCAAAATCAAGCCAGATGACCAACACGTTGTCAGGGGCGGGCATCTGGGAAACTTCTTCCGTCACTTCCGCGAACTTGCCGGGATCGTTCAATTCCAGTGTGACAATCGGATTGCCGTTCTGATCGAACGTACCGGTGGCTCCACCTTGTTTCAGGTCATTTCCGGAAAGCAGCAAATTATCTTGAGCATCACGGAAAGTCAGGTTTGCTTCAGTCGACAGCAACTCACGTGCTGAAGACTGATCCTCTACTCCCGCCAATTGGACACGGATCCGGTTATCTCCTTCAATCTGGATGACCGGTTCACTGACACCCAATACATTGATCCGGTTCATCAACGCATCTGTTGTATCCGTCAGTACTTTTTCCGTAACTTCCTTGCCATCTAAGGTTTCCACCTCGTAGAGCACTTCAAAGCCGCCCTGCAGGTCCAGGCCTAGCCGAATGTCTTTAGCGATGGGTAAACTTGTGGTGCCAATGATTCCTATCAGTACAATAACCAGTAAGAAAAAGGCGATAATGCGACCTCTTGCTTTCATATGTAAACTTCCTCCTCGGGTGTGTAAAACACAGCACTATCATTATGAAACAGCCGCTGATTGCTGTCAAATGCAACTGGACATGAGTTGAATAAAAGATCGAATCAAAAAAAGTAATCTGGTTGAACGATGAAATGTTCATCGGTTATTTTACTTCGTTTTTTTCGGGGACGGCCTCAAAAGATGTTCGATGTTCTCAAGTGTGCTGTCATCGTTCCAGCGCGCTTTTTTTAAACCCTCCACTTGGTGGTAAGCCAAAAAGTCGGAAGCGGTCATGTCCATGATGTCGTTGATCATTTCATAGAGATGCATGGTTTCTATATCTTTTTTTCGCCATTTTTTCTTCACACAAAATTCCCATAAGTCTTGTTCTGTAAACGTGTCGTATTCAAAATGATGAAATTCACTGCGTTTGCTCTGAAGGGCTGGCAGAACGAATTCGAATTGCTCAGGGTGACTCGTCATGCGTATACTCCTTTCCGATGTACTGTATCCATTGTACCTCGCAACTGGAAAATTTAGAATAAAATATTATTTAATCATGAAAAAAACGCCTTCACAGTCGAAGGCGTTCCTTTACTTGTTTAGATTGTCGATTTCGCTGATTCCACTACTTTCGCGATTGCTTGGCGCTCGAACTGCATGCGCGTGCCATCCGCTACTGTGATGTAGACTGTTGCATCGTCAACTGCATCCACAAGTCCGTGCAATCCGCCGATTGTAACGATGCGGTCGCCGCGTCTCAATTCTGACTGCATGTTTGCTGTTGCCTTCTGACGTTTTTGGGCAGGACGGATGATGAAAAACCACATTAGCAAGAACATTAATAGTAAAGGTGATAACGCAATTAAAGTTTCCATTATTCATTTTCCCCCTTTCACTTTCTCTATTCTCGAACAAACTCAGAAATTTTTAGCGTTGGGTTTATTGAAACCGTATGCTTCAAAAAATTCTTCGCGGAAATCTCCCAGACGGTCTTCGCGAATCGCTTGACGCACCTGTTCCATTAAGTTTAACAGAAATTGCAGGTTATGATAACTAGTAAGCCTAATTCCGAATGTTTCATCTGCTCGGATCAAGTGATGGACATATGCGCGCGAATAGTTTTTGCATGTATAGCAATCGCATTTCTCATCAATCGGTCCGAAATCACGTTTAAATGCCGCGTTTTTGATGTTCAATCGGCCTGTGCTGGTCATCAATGTTCCATTACGGGCAATGCGCGTCGGCAAGACACAATCGAACATATCGATGCCGCGGATAGCGCCGTCGATCAACGAATCAGGAGATCCGACGCCCATCAGGTAACGCGGTTTGTTGGCAGGCATCAACGGCGTTGTGAACTCAAGCGCACGGTTCATGACATCTTTCGGCTCGCCGACAGACAATCCCCCGATGGCATAGCCAGGAAAATCAAGTGACACCAGATCCTGAGCGCTTTGTTTGCGAAGATCTTCGTACTCGCCGCCCTGGATGATGCCGAACAAGCCTTGGTCCGCTTTGCGGGCATGCGCTTCCAGGCAGCGTTCTGCCCAGCGGGACGTGCGTTCGACACTGGCTTTCATGTATTCATGCGTCGCCGGGAACGGCGGGCATTCGTCAAACGCCATCATGATATCAGAACCCAGATCATTTTGGATCTGCATCGCTTTTTCCGGACTCAGGAACAGCTTGTCGCCGTTCATGTGATTGCGGAAATGGACGCCTTCTTCTTTGATGTTGCGGAATTCGCTTAGTGAAAACACTTGAAACCCGCCGGAATCCGTCAGAATCGGACGGTCCCAGTTCATGAATTTATGCAGGCCGCCCGCTTCTTTGATGACATCATTGCCGGGACGCAGCCACAAGTGGTACGTATTGCTGAGGATAATGCCGGCGTTCATGGCTTTCAACTCTTCCGGTGACATGGTTTTGACCGTCGCTTGCGTGCCGACGGGCATGAATGCCGGGGTTTCAAACGAACCGTGCGGTGTGTGGACGATGCCCAGGCGCGCGCCGGTTTGTTTGCAGGTTTTGATGTGTTCATAGGTTACTGCTGCTGTCATTGGTGAGTCTCCTTTTTCTGTGGCTCAATGAACATGGCGTCTCCGAAACTGAAGAAACGGTAGCGTTCATTTACAGCTTGTTGATAAGCGTTCAAAATATGGTCACGGTTCGACAATGCGCTGACGAGCATAACGAGCGTTGATTTCGGCAAATGGAAATTGGTGATCAACCCATCGATCGCTTTGAATTCATAGCCCGGGAAAATGAAGATATCGGTCCAGCCACTGTCTTCCTGCAGCTCGCCTCCGAATTTCTGGGCAACGGATTCCAAGGTGCGCGTCGAAGTCGTACCGACCGAAATGATGCGTCCCCCTTGTGCTTTTGTTTGATTGATCAAATCAGCCGTTTCCTGTGTAATGCGATAAAATTCCGAATGCATTTCATGGTCTTCAATCGAATCTACCGATACCGGCCGGAATGTTCCAAGTCCCACGTGAAGGGTGATAAAGGCGATATTGACTCCTTTTGCCCGGATTTCTTCCAATAGCTCATCGGTGAAATGAAGCCCTGCTGTCGGTGCCGCCGCACTTCCCCGCTCTTTCGCGAAAACAGTCTGGTAGCGATCCTGGTCTTCCAGTTTTTCACGGATATATGGCGGCAATGGCATTTCGCCCAATTCGTCCAGAATTTCGTAGAAAATGCCATCGTAGATCATCTTGAAATGGCGTCCGCCATGGTCCAGGATGCCGGTGCATTCAGCACGCAGCAAACCTTCTCCAAATGAAACAACGGTTCCGACTTTCACTTTTTTCGCTGGTTTGACCAACGTCTCCCATACATCGTCTTCTATCTGCTTCAACAGCAGCAATTCGATGTTGGCTCCTGTATCTTCCTTGACACCCATCAGGCGTGCAGGTAAAACACGCGTATCGTTGAGGATCAGCGTATCGCCTTTATGCAGATACTCGGTGATGTCGCGGAAATGGCGGTGCTCCGTGTTGCCGGTGGTTTTATTCATGACCAATAGCCGGCTCGACGTACGGTCCAGCAGCGGTGTTTGGGCGATCAACTCTTCCGGAAGTTCAAAATCAAAATCCTGTACATTCAATGTTGTGGGTGGTGTATTTAATTTAGTCATTCAGGCATCTCCATTTTAAAGTGTTCATAGGCAAGCGGCGTCACCGTGCGGCCTCTCGGCGTACGCTGGATAAATCCGATCTGCAGCAAATACGGTTCGTAGACGTCTTCAATCGTCGTCGACTCTTCCCCGATGCTGGCTGCGATGGTATCCAGTCCAACCGGGCCGCCGCGGAAACGTTCAATCATGCCCGTCAATAATTTATGGTCTATATGGTCCAATCCAAGCGGATCGACCTGCAGCATTTCCAAAGCCTGTTCCGCCATGTCCATCGTGATGGACCCGGTGCCGCGCACTTGCGCATAATCACGCACGCGCTTCAGCAACCGGTTGGCGATGCGCGGAGTTCCACGGGAACGGCGGGCAATTTCGACAGCTGCGTTCGGATCGATATCCGCTTCGAACAATTTCGAGCTGCGGATGACGATATCCGTCAGTGCTTCTGTATCGTAGTACTCCAGGCGCGACAAGACGCCGAAACGGTCGCGCAGCGGTGCAGACAAAGCGCCTGCGCGCGTCGTCGCCCCAATCAAAGTGAACGGCGGCAGATCCAGCCGGACAGAACGCGCCGTCGGACCTTTGCCGACGACGATATCCAAACAGAAATCCTCCATTGCCGGATACAGCACTTCTTCAATCGAACGGTTCAAGCGATGGATTTCATCAATGAACAGCACATCTCCAGGCTCCAATGACGACACGATTGCCGCCAAGTCACCCGGACGCTCGATTGCCGGTCCGCTGGTCATCTTGATGTTGACTTCCATTTCATTGGCGATGACAGCAGCGAGTGTCGTTTTCCCGAGTCCAGGAGGCCCGTACAACAGCACATGGTCCAAACTTTCCTGGCGCATTTTCGCGGCCTCGATGAAAATTTGCAGATTGTGTTTTACTTTCTGCTGCCCGATATACTGGCCCAGCAATTGCGGACGCAAGGATTGTTCGAAGCGGTCATCAAATTCCGAGATCTCACTGTCGATAATGCGGTCTTCCATGCCGTTCGCCTCCTTTCATCAGTTTTGTTTAAGCAGCAATTGCAATGCTTTTTTCATAAAGCCTTCTGTATCCAGATCCAAATCCCGCAGCTGCGGTTTGACTTTGGTGATTTCCCGTTCTGAATAGCCGAGGGCTCCCAGGGCCAGCATCGCTTCTTCCAGTTCTGCCTGGTCATGCGACAGCAATGCAGTCGTTTCTTCCGGATCGAAAGGATCGCCGAAAAACTCGGTCAGCTTGCCTTTCAAATCCAAAATCATCTGGCGTGCCGTCTTCTTGCCGACACCCGGGAATTTCACCAAATAGGATTCATCTTCACGTTCGATCGCTTCGATGACATGCTGCGGCTGTCCGCTGGCCAAAATCGCCAATGCGCCTTTGGGGCCGATGCCCGAGACGGAAATCAGCTTGCGGAACAATTCGCGTTGTTCCAGTGTCGGAAAGCCGAACAGCAATTGCGCATCCTCACGGACATGATGATGCAGAAAGACCTGCAATTCATCACTGCTGAAAGAATACGGATTCGGCGCGAAAATCTGCCAGCCGATCCCTTGTTGTTCTATCACTAAATATTCAGGCGTTACGCGTGTAACCTTGCCTTTTATGTAATCGTACATGGACAGTCTCTCCTTCAATTCAACTTTATAATTATAGCATATTCAGCTGCTTTAGACGAAATAAACCCGTTGTTGAGTGGCACATGATAAGATAAAGAGAACGAGTCAATAAGCGAGGGAATCTAATGAAAAAATTATTCGGCGAACAGCGGCGTCAATTCCTGCTGGAAAAAATAAAAACGTCAACACAACCACTGACTGGCGGTGAGCTGGCCGCTTTAACCAGCGTGTCCCGCCAGGTCATCGTCGGCGACATGACGTTACTGAAGGCAAAAGGCGAACCCATCATCGCGACCAGCCAAGGTTATCTGTATCTGGCCGACCGGGCGACAGAAGAAGCAAGCCGGCGCATTGCCTGCCACCATCAGGCCAACGAAACCGAACGCGAACTGAAACTGCTGGTTGAATCGGGCGTCACAGTGAAAGATGTGTCGATTGAGCATCCGGTATACGGCGAACTGACAGCCGGCATCCATGTGTCAAACATCCAGGAAGTTGAAGCTTTCATGAAACGCGTCCGCGAAACCGGCGCCAGCTACTTGCTGGAACTGACAGACGGGACGCATCTCCATACCATCACTGCACCTGATAACGCGACGCTTGAAAAAGCTGTCCAAACGATGCGGGATAACGGATTTTTGTTGGAAGAAATTGAATAGTTTTATGATGAGCCCATGATCCGCAATTTGCGGAATTATGGGCTTTTTGTTTTGAATGCTTAGTTATAGCTATGGCAATTTTAAAAAAGGATAGCCCTTACACAACGCTTCGGCTGCTTAGGGCATAGCTTACGCAAGAATCCAGAGCGCAAGACGGCGAAAGGAAAAGATAGGCTCCTGTATCGCTCCGCAAGTCCACGGATAGCATCCGCCTGGGGTGCAGGATTGGCTATGAAGCTAATAAACCGGCTACTTATTCTTCTAATTAATCATTTATTGCCTAAAAGCTAGAAGTCCCGCAGCGAAAAACGCTGCGGGACTTCTCTTTTTCATTTATACGTATAATACGATCCTAAGGTTTTCACCGTACAGCCAAGTGCCGCAAGCTCTTCAAACGCACCGCGCATCATGGCGTCTTTTTCGTCCGCCAGTACATCAGCGATGAAGAAATAATCGCCGAGGCCGGTTTTCAATGGGCGCGATTCGATTTTGCTTAAGTTCAATCGGCGCCATGCGAAAACGGACAAGATCTGGTGCAGGACACCTGAACGGTCATCGTCGGGCGGTGTGATCATCAACGTTGTTTTGATTTGATCGTCATGCGTCGGGTCTGTCAATTTGTGATCAGACTTCGACAACACGAAAAAGCGTGTGTGGTTAAAATGGAAATCGTGGATGTCACGCTGCAGAATGTCCAACCCGTATTTATGGGCGGAAAATTCGTTGGCGATAGCCGCAATGTTGCGCTCCGGCAATTCGGCAACCATCTTCGCTGCAGCCGCTGTCGAACTATACTGCTCCAAAGGAGTATTCTTGTATGTATAAAACAGGAATTTATGGCATTGCGCCAATGCATGCGGATGTGAATAAATCGCTTCAAACGATTCCGCATTGCGGTTATCCGGATGTACCAGCAAATGTTGTTGAATCGACGACAATACTTCCGCCGTCACATACAATTGCGCTTCGTGGAATAGATAATCCACTGTCAACGGAACTGATCCTTCCAACGCATTTTCCAGTGGCACGACAGCGTAATCCACGCTGCCTTCTGCCACTGCTTCTATGCATTCAGGGATGGTCGTAAATGGCACCAGGGTACCTTCAGGAAAAACTTTTGTTGCCGCAAGGTGTGTAAATGACGCTTCCGGCCCTAAATATGAAATTCGTGTATCAACAGCTTGTCCAGTCATTTAAACATTCCTCCATTAAGATGATCCACTTGATACCACATCAGCCGACTCGACGAAATCGAGCTTTTTCAGCTGTTGCAAAAATACGTCCAAATCCCCGTCCATCGCCGTTACGTCCAAAGACAGTGTGACATTCGCACGCCCTTGGATCGGAATGGTCTGGTGGATGGTTAAAATATTGCAGCCGTTTTCAGCGACTGACTGCAGAAGCGTCGCGAGCGTTCCCGAGCGGTCTTCCAGTTGCAGGAAAACCGTCAGGATTCGTTCTTTGACGATCGAATGGAACGGAAATACAGCGTCCCGATATTTATAAAACGCAGAGCGTGAAAGACCTGTCTTGTTGACCGCGTCCATAATGGAAATGCGGTCGTTCTGCAGCATTTTTTTCACTTCAAGCGTTTTTTGCATCGCTTCCGTCAAAACGTCTTCACGCACTAAATAATACCGTTGTTCCGAAATATCCTTCATTCAAGCTACCTCCGCATCAATCCATAAATTCGAATTCGAATTCAAGCAGGCGAACCGTATCGCCGTTTTCTGCACCGCGCTCACGAAGTGCATCATCAATTCCCATACCGCGCATTTGACGGGCAAATCGGCGAATCGAATCTTCACGTGAGAAGTCGGTCATCTTGAACATGCGTTCAATCGCATAACCGGACAACACGAATGCGCCATCAGACTCACGCGTGATGCTGAATCCATCTGCATCGGTTTCGTGTTTGTACAAGACCGTGCTTTCTGACTCAGCTTCTTCCTCGTCGATCAATGGGAATTCAGGTGTCACTTCAATAACGTCAGCAATGGCGAACAAGAGATTGTTCAATCCTTTGCGGGATAAAGCAGAAATTGGGAAAATACGGGCATCTTCCGGCAATTTTTCACGGAATTTCGCCAAGTTCTCTTCCGACTCCGGCATATCCATTTTGTTCGCAACGATCAATTGCGGACGTTCGGTCAAACGCATATTGTATTGTTTCAGTTCTTCATTGATTGTTACGTAATCCTCATAAGGGTCGCGTCCTTCAAGACCTGACATATCGATGACGTGGATGATGACACGCGTCCGTTCAATATGGCGAAGGAATTGATGGCCTAGGCCAACGCCTTGGTGAGCGCCTTCGATCAATCCTGGAAGATCGGCCATAACAAAGCTGCGCTGGTCTTCTGTTTCGACCATGCCCAGATTCGGGACGATCGTCGTGAAATGATATTCAGCAATTTTTGGTTTTGCAGCAGAAACAACCGACAACAACGTCGATTTTCCGACACTTGGGAATCCGACAAGCCCGGCATCCGCCAACACTTTCAGCTCCAAGATGACATTGCGTTCAAAGCCCGGTTCGCCTTTTTCAGAAAGCTCTGGCGCCGGATTTGCAGGCGTTGCGAAACGAGAGTTTCCACGGCCGCCGCGGCCGCCTTTTGCGATGACTGCTGTCTGCCCATGTTCCACCAAATCAGCAATGGTTTCACCGGTATCTACGTCTTTAACGACTGTGCCCGGTGGAACTTTGATCAATGTATCTTCAGCTTTGGCACCGTGCTGGTTCTTGCTCATGCCGTGTGTTCCGCGTTCGGCTTTAAAGATCCGTTTGTAGCGGAAATCCATCAGCGTGCGCAATCCTTCTTCAACGATAAAGACGATATTTCCGCCTTTACCGCCATCTCCGCCGGCAGGGCCGCCGTTCGGTACATATTTTTCGCGGCGGAATGCAACCATGCCATCCCCGCCGTCGCCACCTTTAACATAAACTTTTACGTGATCGACAAACATATTATCCCTCCATCTGTGCGCGCACAACAATCAATGTGTTGTTTTCGCTGCACTCTTTTCGTGCTGTGAATCCCTGTACTTCTAAAACGTCCAAATCCAGCCAATTCCCCGGACAAGTAATTTTCATTTCAAACAGCGTGGAACTGGAAGCCAATGAAACCGTTCCATAAAACGCCTGATAAGGTTCCAGGCGCCCTTTGGCCGCTTCCACAAAACTCTCCAGAAAAAGCCGAAATGCTGCGTCCAAATGAGTCGGTGCTTTAACAGCCGAACATTCGACATGAAAATTAAATCCCGGAAAACGCCAATTTGCAGTCAACAGCCATTCCTCTGTCAGCGGCAGCCCGATATCAGACAGCCGGCTGGCATGCATAGCCGCTTCGGCATGCGAACGAATTATTTCTTGCGCCTCTTGCAGACGGCCCAGATCCAAATTCATTTTGATCAATTGCAATTCATTTAAAAAATCATGGCGCGCATGCCGAAGCGATTGTGCCACTGTGATTGTCTTTTCCATAAGTCACGTCCCGATTCAGCTTCTTATTCCAGTATACCAAGAGTTCGCAGGAATTTCCTAAAATAATGCGTTCAGCCGACAGGGCCCGCGCTTATAAATTTCAAAAGAAAAAGGACTGCGAAAGCAGCCCTTTTCGTTTTGTATTAAGCTTCTTGTGCAACTGGATATACGCTAACTTTTTTCTTATCGCGTCCGTAACGTTCAAAACGTACGACTCCGTCGATTTTAGCAAAAAGTGTATCGTCTCCGCCGCGTCCAACGTTCTCACCTGGATAAATTTTAGTCCCGCGTTGACGGTATAAAATTGAACCACCAGTAACTTCTTGGCCGTCTGCACGTTTTGCGCCAAGGCGTTTAGATTCAGAGTCACGTCCGTTTCTCGTTGAACCTACACCTTTTTTGGATGCAAAAAACTGAAGATCTAATCTTAACATTCTGTCCCACCTCCTAAGCTGTGAAGGTTATTTTAATATATTCTTCATAGTCTTGTTCAATCGTTTTCAATGAAACAATCATTGCGCGTACAAGCAGTTGAACCTGCTCGTCCGTCTTGTCATCCAGGTTCTCCGGAAAACCGACTTTTAAAAAGCCGCTGTTTGCCTGCTGAATGTCCGGTTCGATTCCCGTCAGCTCCATGATGGCGTTCACCGCTCCGAAAGAGACAGCAGACGCTCCAGCACATACGAGGTCTTGCCCGTGTTCAGCATAATCCGCATGGCCTGACATTTCAAAAGACGAAATGCGTTTTGAGGTTTCTTTTACAGTAACTTGTATCATTCTTACAGGTTGATCGCATCGACAGTCAATTTCGTGTATGGCTGACGGTGACCTTGTTTTTTATGGTAGTTCTTTTTAGCTTTATATTTGAAGACTGTGATCTTTTTCTGTTTGCCGTTTTTAACAACTTTGGCTGTAACAGTAGCTCCTTCAACAAAAGGAACACCCACTTTAGTATCGTCTCCACCTACAAATAGAACTTTGTCAAATGTGATAACATCCCCAGCTTCTCCGTTCAATTTCTCAACGTAGATCTCTTGGCCTGCTTCAACTTTGATTTGTTTTCCACCAGTTTCAATAATCGCGTACATATCCTTGCACCTCCTCTTAAAATAAGACTCGCCTATTCAGGTGACTCGCCGGAGCGAATGCTTAAGGTAACCTGATTCGAGCGGTTGCAGCATGGTACGCTACAAACATAACATTAGAATAATACCACGCCGTTGCGTGTCGCGTCAATAGATAATGTGAGGTTTTGAGAAATTGGTGATGAGTGGTTAGGCAAATGGTTGTGAGGAGTGATTTTGTCGATGCGAGGTGCGCTCTTTGGTGCGTGAGGTGCGCTTGTCCGCTTGCGGGGTGCGCTCTTGGACGGATGAGGTGCGCTTGTCCGCGGATGAGGTGCGCTTTTACCCATTTGAGGTGCGCTTACCGATAAATCTTACCAAAATAGCCGCGCAGTAAATCCCGGTCTTCCACAATGCGCCTCTTTCCGCGAACGTTGCTTTGCGGTGCAGCCGTTTTCAACAATCGGTATAACGTATATTTATTTTCTACTCCCAGCAACCGATACGCCAATTGCGTGTCTAGACTTTCACCAAACAGCACGGCATATTCCTGGAGCGTCACTTGATGTGCATCCCGCGAATGAAACCCGCAGATGCGGCAAAGCCATTTGCGTTCTTGCCAATCCAGTGAAAGGATGCGGCAATTTGGACAGGTGACACCGTGGCGCATGGCGTTGAAGCCGATTCGATGGCGCTCGAGCCAGTGGTGGGTAGAATTCCGCCGAGGCAATCGTTCAATTTTAGAAGCCAGTGCGGTTGCATCAAAAATGTTGGAGCCCAGTGCAAGCCGTTCCAAATGAAAAGGCAGATAGTCGAGCGACACGATGGGATACTGCTTGGGTGCCTCCACCACTTTGCCGGACCGGCTCGCAAGTACGATTACACCATGTACGGAGACGCCGAGAAAATTGCTGACGGCACGGACCGCCCGGTGGAGCTGCGCTTCCGGATTGCGCATTCCTTCCCTGCGCCCATCGATGATCCGGTGAAACTGAAAATTGACGGAATCAAAATAAAACTCGCCCACCATGTTCTTCACTTCCAGTACGCAGACCATTTGTTCATGAATCAACAGCAAATCGATTTGCGCTGTTCCCTCTTTATAAGGAATGTGCACATCACTCAAGAAAATCGTTTCGCCTGGCAGATCCAATTCCCTTTTCAACAAAGCAGCCGTCCGCTGCTCACCACTGGCACCAGCCAATGAACTTTTCAGTTCGGCTAAAACCGCTGCCTTGGATTCATGTGCGTTCGGCAAACGTTCTGCTGCAACCATCTGTGCGAGTAAAAAATCGTTCATGCCACACCTCCCGTAAGTTTTAAAAAAGCCCCCGCTTGGACAGCGAGGGCTCTGACAATCTTATTTAGTGAAAACAGCTTTGATTTTGGTGAACAGGCTTGGCGGTGCTTTTTCCATGCTCATCAACGGTACCGATTCTCCTAGCAAACGGCGCGCAATGTTGCGGTAGCCGAGTGCTGCGGTATTTGATGGGTCCATGACGATCGGCTCGCCTTTGTTCGAACTTGAGATGACACGCTCGTCATCTGCAATGATGCCCAGAAGATCGATCGACAAGTGAGTGGTGATTTCATTGACATCCAGCGCTTCTCCCGCTTTCATCAAATGCGGACGAATGCGGTTGATGATCAAACGCGGAGCGTCGATGTTCTCTTCCAGTTCAAGCAATCCGATGATGCGGTCAGCGTCACGGACAGCTGATATCTCAGGCGTCGTCACGACAATTGCGTGATCCGCGCCAACAACAGCGTTCTTGTAGCCTTGCTCGATACCGGCTGGGCAATCGATGATAACGAAATCATAGTCTTTCTTCAATTCCGTCACCAATTCCTTCATCTGTTCCGGATTGACGTCGTTTTTGTCTGCGGTTTGAGCAGCAGGCAAAAGATACAGCATGTCATCAAAGCGTTTATCTTTGACAAGTGCTTGATGCACTTTGCAGCGGCCTTCCAAGACGTCGATCAAATCATAGATGATGCGGTTTTCCAAACCGAGGATGACGTCAAGGTTGCGCAACCCGATGTCAGTGTCGATCAGGCATACTTTTTTCCCTTGAAGAGCCAATGCAGTGCCGAGGTTGGCGGTTGTCGTCGTTTTACCGACGCCTCCCTTGCCTGATGTAATTACGATAGCTTCTCCCACACTAGCTTCCTCCTTTAAACGTTGAAATTTGCGGACGAATAAACCGCAATTCCTGCAAACGGTCAATGATGATGGTGCCGTTTGTATGTAAATAAGCACATTCCATTTCCGGTTGTTCCGATAAGCTGGACAATTCGTCTGTCATGGTTTCCAATTCGTCAGCGATTTTCAATTGCGTCGCTTCCAGCCAAGAGGCTGCAATGACTGCGTCCCGGTTGCCTTTGGTTCCGGCATGCGCCGCACCTTTCAGCCGTCCCAGCACGTAAACACTGCCGCCCGCTTCGACGCGGCCGTTCGGATTGACGTCGCCGATGACGACCAGGTCGCCGTTCGCTTTGACAACTTGTCCCGAACGCACAATGCCGACATATGTTTCCGACTGGCGTTCAAGGATCATCTGATCGCTTTCTTCGACCGTCAGGATATCGCTCGTCGTCGCAACTACCTTCAAATGAGGGTTGGTCGAAACAATGTCGCTGATTTCTTTGATCTGGCTGTCGGTGCAATAGCGTTTATTCAGATGGACCGTCACTTCAGTATCACTGTCAAGCGCAGGATCCGACACCTTCGCCTTCAGCTCGGCCAATAGATCCGTGTAGGCACATTGGTCATCGAGATACAGCACGAGGCCTTTATTTTTCCCTTTAATGTTAACGAGATTTTTCAAAAAATGTGTCACCTGCGCTTTCTTTAATATAACCCTATTTTAGTGTCACGCTCCGACAGCTGCGTGACCATTACTGATTTGAACACCCAGCCGAGCATCACCAGGAAGATTGAATTAGCGACCATCGTCGGCCAGAGCCGAGTCGCCAAAAATGTACCGAGCGGCATTCCTGTCAATGAAATCAGCAGGAAGAACTGGTAAAGCAAAAATTCGAATACGCCCAGCAAAACGAGCGTCAGAAGTGTCGCCGTCACCAAGTTCTGCGGAATTCGCTTGAAAGCAAATGCAGCTGCCAAACAAGTGGCTGGATACAAAAAAGAATATAATCCAATAATATCAATGTAAAAGACATCATACAAGAGCCCGAAAAATAATCCATAGAACATCGCATGCTTTAAATCATAGTACAAAGTCAGGAAAATCAGGAACATAATCAGGAAGCGCGGCACAATATAATTTAATTCGCCGCCAATATTAAGCGGTGAAAAAAGGCCGAAAACCGGTTCCATGAAAAACAGGACGAGGCAGATCAACGGGATAAGGAAACGGATCATGATTCATCGTCTCCAGTCACGCCGTTGTCTTCACCGTCCACTTCCGGCATGATGCGGTCAGCGATGACGACGTGGTCCAATAAGGAGAAGTCGGCTGACGGTTTCACATAAGCCAGTTTAGTCAACCCGAATTCATCTATGGTGATTTCGGTGATGGTGCCGACCAGAATGCCTTTCGGGAAAATGCCGCCGAGTCCGCTGGATATGACCTGGTCGCCTTCCTTCAATTCGACATTGGCATCAATCCGCTTGAGCAGCAATTCGCGGCGCTCCGCGTCATAGCCTTCGATCAAACCGAAAACATCTTTCTTCCCGCCAACGACCATCGCTGATACGCGGTAGTTCGGATTGAGTGTGGAAATCAATTCGACCGTTGAAGTTGTCGGAGTCGTCAATGTCACTTTGCCGATCAGGCCTGACGCAGTCATGACCGCCATATTCTCTGCTACTCCTTGGTTGGAGCCGCGGTTGAGGATGATTTTCTCTTCCCATTGATCCGGGTTCCGTGCAATAACGGTGGCCTGGATCGGGTTGTAATCGCGCAGGTCTTCTTCTTTCCCTACGAGTTGTTTCAATTCTGCGTTTTCAGAACGCAAGTCTTTGACTTCAGCCTGCACGCCCGCAAATTCTTCTAAGCGCGTTTTCAGATGCTGGTTTTCCTCAAATGTATTCAATAGTGAATCGACATTGTCAAAAATTCCAGTGACAAAATGAGCAGGGCGTGAAAATACCGACTGCCCGGCTCCAACAGCATCTTTTATGATTTGTTCCGGCAGCGACACATTGCCGCGGTCACGGAGCGAAAAAGAAATCAGTGCAACGAGCAGGATGACACCCAACAGCAGCAAAATCAGCCGCTTGTTTGTTAAAAGCTGTGGCATATTGCCATCCTCCTTATTTGATTGATAATTGGCGGCGGAATTGGTCCATGTTCTCCAACGCTTTGCCAGTGCCCAGTGCGACACAGTCCAATGGATTTTCGGCAATAAAGACCGGCATGGACGTTTCATCTGAAATGACGCGGTCGAGGTTCTTGAGCAATGCCCCTCCGCCTGTCAAAACGATGCCGTTTTCCATGACGTCTGAACTTAATTCAGGCGGCGTCTTTTCAAGCGTCGATTTGATGCCTGCTACAATCGCAGCAATCGATTCACTGAGGGCTTCCACAATTTCACCCGAAGTAATCTGCAGCGTTTTCGGAAAACCGCTCAACAAATCGCGCCCGCGGATTTCCATGGAAAGGTCTTTTTCAGCCTCTTCCATAATGCGGGCAGATCCGACACCCATTTTCAGTGCTTCAGCTGTCCGTTCACCGATCAGGACGTTATACGTCTTGCGGATATACTGGATGATTTCAGTGTCCAGTGCATCTCCGGCTACACGGATCGAGTCGCTTGAAACGATGCCGCCAAGTGAAATGACCGCTACTTCAGTCGTTCCGCCTCCAATATCGACGACCATACTGCCCATAGGTTCCCAAACCGGCAAATCCGCGCCGATCGCCGCTGCGAAAGGCTCTTCAATGGTATAGGCTTCACGTGCGCCGGCTGAACGGGCTGCGTTCAAAACTGCCCGCCGTTCAACAGAAGTGATGCCATAGGGAACACAGATCATGACGTTGCCGCTTTTCCATTTGCCCCCTGCCGCTTTCGCTGCTTCGACAAGATTATGCTTGATCATCGCCAAGGTCATATCGTAATCCGCAATGACGCCGTCACGCATCGGACGGATGGCGACAATCGACTCGGCTGTACGGCCCATCATGTTTTTTGCCTGGGTTCCGACAGCGACGATTTCTCCGGTATTTTTATTTTTAACGACAACGGAAGGTTCGCGAAGAACAATTCCCTTGCCTTTGATGTAAACCAATGTATTTGCAGTACCTAAGTCAATTCCAACATCTTTTGAACCAAATCCAAGCACAGGTTTTCTTCCTTTCTGTAACAAGCCGGTATTTCGGCAATTGCGTTGACACAATACCACTCATTATAGACGAAAAGAAAAAAAATAAACAGTGCTACATGAACCCCTTTTCTTTCAGGGAAATGAATTGGTGGTCACCGATAATGACATGGTCCAACAGTTCGATGCCGATGATGCTGCCGGCTTCGACGAGGCGCTTCGTGACATCGATGTCTTCAGGCGATGGCGCTGGATTGCCGGAAGGATGGTTATGGGCGCAGACAATCGAAGCTGAGGAACGGCGGACCGCTTCACGGAAAATCTCACGGGGGTGGACGATGGAGGCGTTCAGGCTGCCGACAAAAATGGTCTGCCGGTGCATCACCTGGTTTTTGATGTTGAGGAACAAGACGACAAAATGCTCCTGTTTCAAGGAAGTCATGTCGGCCATTAAATAGGAAGCTGCATCTTTTGGGGAGCGGATGGTGAATTTCGTATCGGTCTGCTTGGATGACAGGCGACGGCCAAGTTCTACAGCCGCAAGCAGCTGGACAGCTTTCGCCCGGCCGATGCCGTTGATCGCCACCATCTCTTCGATGGTGGCGTTTTTCATTTCCTGGATCTGCTCGAAATGGGTCAGCACCCGGTTGGCCAAATGCAGCACCGACTCCTGCTTGCTTCCGGTGCGCAGCAGGATGGCAATCAGCTCTTGATTGGACAATGCCGATGCTCCTTGGTTGACCAGGCGTTCACGGGGACGATCGGCAATGTGGACGTCACGGATCATCAACGGCGCGTCGTTCAGCATCGGACACCGCTCCCTTCTAACGAAATAAACCCAGCAGCTGCCAGTTTCTGCGTCAGTTCCGCAACCGGCAAGCCGACAACAGCGTTGTAATCTCCTTGAATGCCTTTGACGAACAAGCCGGATACCGTCTGGATACCATAAGCACCTGCTTTGTCGTAAGGGTCTTCGGTTTCAATATAGGCGTTGATCCAGGCTTCCGGCAATTCGAAGAACGTCACGTTGACGGCTTCATGGAAGGACTGCTCGCTATTACCTTTTACGACCGTCACCGCCGTAATGACTTCATGTGTGCGGCCGGATAACTTTTGAAGATAACTTTTGGCCTGCTCTTTGCCTTTCGGCTTCAATAGGATTTCACCATCAAGGACGACAATGGTATCAGAACCGATAACCACAGCTTCTTGATGGGCACTTGCCACTTCCTGCGCTTTTTGAGCAGCACATGCCAATACATAGCCAAGCGGCGTTTGGAAGTCCTGCGGATTTGGTTCATCCTGTTGACTCGGAATGACTTTAAAATCGACACCAAGCATGCCAAGCAGTTCCTGGCGGCGCGGTGATTGTGAAGCTAGAATGACGGGGAAATCAGATTTGAATTTCATGGGGAAATCTCTCCTTTTTTCAAGAATCATACCATCCCTGACAGCACTCAACAAACCATCAAAAATCATTTTTGCCCTTCAGCAGGCGTTCAAAAATCATTTTTCAGTTAGTTTTTTCTTGAAAGCGCTGTGTGCTGTCATCTAAAATTCACATTTGCTTTGTTCACGAATATCCGACAAAAGCTGTAGCGACAAGGTTTTTATGTCAAGCACAAAATTCTTCTAACATTATCCAAAATTAGCATTATTGGCACTTTTTTATAGCGATTCACTTCATTAAAAAGAGCTATTATAATGAAATTTGGCTTTTAATTTCTGAAAATTATTATTATGAAATAGTTTTCACCAATTCTTTTAGCAAAGGAGCTGTCTTTTTTGAAGACAAAGCGCAAAGGTTTATTTCAGAAATCGCTGGATCGCATCGAGCTGATCGGCAACAAGCTGCCTCATCCGGTGACCTTGTTCGCCCTGCTCGCACTTGCCGTCCTTGTGATTTCCTCTATCATCTCGGCAATCGGCATTACCGTCGAACATCCGGGCCAGGAAGGCGAAATCATTGAAGTCAAGAACCTGCTGAATGCAGAAGGCATTCAATACATATTTGCCAGCATGGTCGATAATTTCATCGGATTCGCTCCGCTAGGCGTTGTCCTGGTCACCATGTTGGGTATCGGAATTGCGGAACGCACAGGACTCATCAGTGCTGTACTGCGGGCTTTCGTCCTATCCGTTCCGAAGTTCTTGATCACAGGAGGACTGGTATTCGCTGGAATCATGTCCAGTGTTGCTTCTGACGCCGGGTATGTGGTCCTCCCCCCACTTGGTGCTGTCATTTTCGCGGCGCTCGGACGCCATCCATTGGCTGGTCTTGCCGCAGCATTTGCCGGTGTATCCGCCGGATTCTCGGCAAACCTGCTGCTGTCTGCCACTGATGCCATGCTCGGTGAAATGACGATCGCGGCAGCAGCGATCATCGATCCGACTTATGCAGAAGGCATGAACATTGCCATGAACTATTACTTCATCATCGCTTCGGTCTTCCTGTTGACCGTCGTTGGCGCAATCGTTACAGAAAAAGTGGTTGAGCCGCGTCTTGGTGAATACAAAGGGCAATACCGCGAAGACTTGAACGGCTTGACCGCTGAAGAAAAGAAAGGCCTTCTATGGGCTGGAATTTCCGTATTGGTCGGAATTATCCTGACTGCCTTGTTGATCGTTCCAGAAAACGGCGTCTTGCGCGCTGAAGACGGCGGCATCGTCCAGTCGCCATTCATGAGTTCATTGGTGCCGATCATTACGATCCTGTTCTTCATCCCTGGATTGTTCTACGGTATCGCCACCAAGAACATCCGCAGCGATAAAGACGTCGCTGCGCATTTGACGGATACGATGGCTGCCATGGGAATGTTCATCGTCCTGGCCTTCACCGCCGGACAGTTCGTCGCCTATTTCACAGAATCAAATATTGGAATGGTGCTTGGCGTCTACGGAGCTGAAGCACTCGAAGCCGCTAATTTGACAGGCATTCCGTTGATCATTGGTTTTATTGTGGTCACTGGAATCATTAACCTGTTCATCGGTTCGGCTTCTGCGAAATGGGCCATGATGGCGCCTGTCTTTGTACCGATCATGATGCAGCTCGGCTACTCGCCCGAACTGACGCAGATGGCTTACCGCATCGCGGATTCGTCAACGAACATCATCACGCCATTGATGACGTATTTCGCCATCATTATCGCTTTTGCCCAGAAATACGATAAGAAAATGGGCATCGGTACATTGATTTCGGTCATGTTCCCGTACTCCATCTTCTTCATGATCTTCTGGTCATTGATGCTGATTGTCTGGATGCTGTTCGGCCTTGATCTGGGTCCTGCATCACCGATTCTTTATTCAAAATAAAATAACAAAAAGCTCAAGGGAACATTCCCTTGAGCTTTTTTATAGCCAAAAATTCCAGTACCAAGCAAGCATGGCGTCGCCCCAGAAATAGACGATGACGGCGGCCGCTGCAATCGAAGGGCCGAACGGAATCGGTGTCTTGCGCCCTTTATTCATTACACGCAGCTGAATGATGCCGACGATCGCGCCGATGAACGATGCAAAGAACAAGGTCATCAAGGTGCCGGCTGTTCCGAGCACCAATCCGATAACGAAGAACAGCTTGATGTCCCCGCCCCCCATGCCGCCTTTGGAGACGACAGCGATCAGGAACAGCAATGAAAATCCAATGGCAGCGCCGAGCAGGCTATCCCACCACGGATCAAGCGGAATGGCCAAACGCAAGCCCAGCAGCACCACCGCAAACGGCAGCAGCACTTTATCCGGAATAAGCATATAAGCGATGTCCGACACGGTGATGATCACCAGCATTGAAACGAACAAGAGCGCTACGATCAGCTCCGGCGTAAACCCGAACACCAAGTACGACGCCACAAATAAAACCGCCGTGACTGCTTCCATCAACGGATAGACCCAATGGATTTTCGAACCGCATGTCCGGCATTGGCCTTTCAGAAACAGATACGAGAACACCGGCACCAGGTCAAGCGCGGTCAATCGGCGCTGGCAATTGGTGCAATGGGAAGGCGGATAAGCGATCGATTCCTTTTTCGGCACGCGCAAGCCCACCACATTGAAAAACGACCCAAAGACGAGCCCGAACAGTGAAATGAAAACAGAATAAGTCAGTACCATAGAAACCCTCTTTGCTTTAGTTTATTTTTGGTGATATTTCATAAGCAGCCTCACTTTTCGGTAGGAGGCTTCGGTGTTTTATTCTATATTGTTGGTGAAAAAACGGTTGATGGATGCTTTCCGCGGGCGAAAAGCGAATGAAAGAACTTTTGTTTGCGGAATACTGGTTTTATTTGCGGAATCTGCTCGGTTGTTTGCGGAATTCTGAGTTTGTTTGCGGAATAACACCGGTTGTTTGCAGAATCCGTCCCTTTGTTTGCAGAACGGCCTTAACGGGCTCTTCGTTCCTTTTCTACCAAAAAGAGAGAAATCACGATGATTTCTCTCTTTCATTTATTCCTCATCTGAAGCTGCGGCGTTTTCTTCGACATTGACTTCAACATCTACAGAAACGTCTGCGTCTTCTTCCTCTTCAGCTAAAGCCGTGCCGTCATTTTGCGGCAGCGGATTGACTTTTCCTGCCGGCGCCGGAGCGTCGACTTTCGGCAAAGTGTCTGCGAGCGCGATCAGATCGGGGCGGAAATAAGCCGAGAAGGTCAAGTTGACGTCAAGCGGTTCGCCCACTTGGTCGGTGGATGTAACTTCTTCATTCGAACCGAAATCAATGGCTTCGACGATCATAATGCGTTCCATCGCTTCGACTTCTTCAATGAACGTTGTGATTTCTTTATAGTCATTTGCTTTAACAGTGACGGTCGTCAGCACTTCCTGCAGGTTTTCGAGCCCTTCGACCGGTACCGGCAGTTCCACCAAACCTTCGGTGATGCCAATATTGTCGATCAAAGTACCGGAAATCAATTCAGCTTGTTCGATCTGCAAAACAATCAGCTCCGTCAACGCTTCGACAGAGACTTTCTGCTGCAGGTTGCTGGTGCTTATTTTTTCACCTTCCGGCAATTCCTTCAGCTGCGTCTGCAGTGCGATCAACACGTCGCGCTCAGAGCTCAAAGTCTGTTCTGCTTGAAGCCGTGATTCCTTTGCAGGTGCGTATAAAGAGAAATAGGAATATGCCGCAAGTGCCAGCAGGAAAATGACAGCCAACACAATCAGCGCTTTTTCTTTTTGGCTTTTCGATAAACTGCTCATTGGCCTTCCCCTCCTGTTTCTGCTGGAGCGGTTTCAGCCGGTTCAACCGTTTCGGCAGGCGCTTCGGTCTCCGTATTGACTTCCACATCGACATCCACGTCTTCCACAGGTTCTTCCACCGCTTCTTCTTCCGTGACAGCTTCCCCTTCAACTGAAACAGCCGTGTCGTCCGTTGGAATACGTTCGTCGATAAAGACCAGTGTATAGGTAGCTATGTAACGCGGCGTTTCTTGAATGACTGCTTTTTCAACAACAACGCCTTCTTCCGTTTCGGCGGAATCAAGTTCGTTTTGGGCGACGCTGTCCAGTGTGGCAGTTTCAATCAGCTCAGATGCTTTCAGTTGCGCCAAATAATATGCAGCTTCGCGTGCTGTATCAAACTGGACCGACAAAATTGCCTGGTCCAATCCGGTGTAGGAAAAGCTTTCAAAAAATCCGCGTGCCGGCAAGATCGACACCAATTCCTCAAGCAGCGGCACCGTATCAAATTGATAGCTTTCCGCCCAGTCGACCGTCGCTTTTAATTGCTGTTCTTCGTTCATGCCTTGCGCCGCTTCGAGTTGGGCACGGATGGCCTTCTGTTCAGCAGCCACTTGCACACTTTGCGAGGCGAGAACGGCCTGTTCATCTTCATGGGAGCCTGCCAAAAACGCCAATACGCCCCAAATGATGACGGCCAATAATAAAATCGAAATCGCCGCAATCAGAAAAGCGGGACGGTCCCGTTCTTTTTGCGGCAATAAGTTAATATCAACTAACATAAACTCTTACACCTCTTTCAGCGCGAGACCGATGGCCCGGTTAAAGCGTCTTGCAACATCTTTTTCGTCGCCGCATGGAATGACGTCGATGACGAGCGGCGAAACAGGAATCTGAAAACGCAATTCCAAACTTTTCTGGAAAGACGGCCAGTCGTAGAATTCACCGTTGCAGATGATTTTCGTGATGCCGATTTCGCCGTTGTTCATATTGTAGCGGTAAAAGTTCGCCAGTTTTTCGGCTTCGATTTCAATGGTCTCCATGACCGCGGTACGGTCTGCTGAGAATGGATCTTCAATCTCGAGATCCACGGGCCGCATGAACATCGGAAAATGTTCATGGAAAATCGACACGGTCATCTTTTTCGACTGCAGGTCGATGAGCATGATGTGCTCGTCTTCCTGGAAATCATGCTGTAGGTAGCCTAAACGATATAGCGCGAGCGGTGTAATGTCAGCGACGACCGCTTTTAATTTCACCTGGTCAAATGCATCTTCATAGGACTGCATGACCGATTCTTTGGAAGCAATGATGATCGCTTCCGGCTCTTCGTCTTCCTGGTGGTACGGCACCACATCGAAGACGGGATCTTCGAAGGGCAAGTAAAGCGTCGAACCGATTTCAATGAAGAAGTGGCCTTTCAATTCATCGGCTTCGACATCTTCGGGGTAAGGTACTTTGCGGATAATAACGAATTCGTCAGGGGCGAGGAAGCGGACTGACTTCTTAGAGAGACCCCACTGATTGACAGCCTTATCGAGTTCCGATGCCAGCGCTTCCGGGTCGACGATCTTGCCTTCTTCGATGATGCCGGCGGGAAGAAGCTGTTCTTCCGCGCAATTCAGCTCAATCGGTTCAGAGGATTTCAAGTCGACATGACGAATCGCGTCTTCTTCTATTGTAATGGTGACGACGCGTGCTTTTCTCGATAAAAACGATAAGGCCATTTTTTCAGCTCCTAGAAATATCTTGTAATATTATCTTCTATTCACCATCATCATCTGATGATGCTGCTGATATAGTTTTAGCAGCTTCTGGATCACTACCTTTTTGTTCGTCAGCATTAATAGCTTCAACTGTTGCATTTGAAAAAGAAACTTTTTTGCTACCAGAATAAGTAATATCAGCATATGTCAGAGTAACTGCACCCTCAGTATTTTTTTTGATAAGATTACTAGTTGCTACTGGATCATCTAAAGTCCCAGCATTATCCAAGTACCCATTTTCTAATTCAGCAATTGTCACATCATCTTCATCTGCATTTTCAGCAAAATAAATATTTGCTGCATTTAAAGCATTCAAAGCATCCGATTTAACAGCACTATAACGACTATTCTCAATAATATTCCCAATCGCCGGAATCGCAATCGCAGCAATAATCGCGATGATAACGATAACCGCCAATAGCTCGATCAACGTCATACCTTTTTCGTTGTTCAATTTCTTCTGTAGATATTTTTTCATTTTCTTTCCCCCTATTTTTTTACTTTTATATACTACTTTGAGTACAGCTCAATTATAACAATAGTACCAATTTAAGCAATAGCTGTTTATTGTTTTTTTACAAAATATTTTCAATTTTAATCACTAAATGCACTATAAATTATCTACGTTCTGGAACATCTCGAACATCGGCATCATAATAGCAAGGACTATTGTCCCGACTAAGGCCGCTAATAGCACAATCATCAATGGTTCTATCAACGCTTTTAATCTGTCAGTTTCAGCTTCCACTTCCTTCTCATAGAACTCCGCGACTTTGCTGAGCATGTGATCGAGTGAACCGGTTTGCTCTCCGATCGATATCATATGCGGAATCAACGGCGGAAATGCCCAGTGCTTGCGCATCGGTTCTGTCAAGGAGCCGCCTCTCTCCAGTGAATCGCGGGAGGATAGGATGACTTTCGACATGACCGCATTGCCCACCACTTTTTCGGTCATCGTCAAGCATTGCAGGATCGGCACGGAACTCGAGAACAACGAACTTAAGGTCCGCGTCAAACGCGCCAATGCCGATTTCTGCAAAATCTTACCGAAGATTGGAATCTTCAAAAGCAGCGTATCCAGGATCATAGTGCCTTGCGGATTTTTGCGCATCAGCCAGATGACAGCAGCAATCCCCACTCCTCCAAGCAGCAGTAAATACCAGTAGCCTTGTACAAAGTCGGACGCGCCCATGACGATTTGTGTGATCATCGGCAGCTCGCCGCCGAAGCCTGCGAACATATCGGCAAACATCGGCACGATAGAAGATAACAGGAAAATGACGACGCCGATTGCCAAAATCCCTACGACAACTGGATAAGACATAGCCGAAACGACTTTCTGTCTGGTCTGGTACGCCTTGTCGTAATGAGTTGCGAGGCTTTCCAATGAATCGTCGATATTCCCTGACATTTCCCCCGCTTTGACCAAATTGATCGTCAAAGGTTCAAAGATTTTCGGGTATTTTGCCAGCGAGTCTGACAATGAATTGCCTTTTCGCAGCTCCTCAGCGATTTCCGACAACGCTTTTCGCAGCGCTTTGGACTCGACTTGCTGTGACAGGATGTGGATGGAATCGACAATGGTCACTCCCGCACGCATCAAGGTCGAAAACTGGCGCAGGAACATGATAAACTGATCGCGTTTCACCGGATTGCCGATGACGATGTCTTTTTGCAGCGCCGTAGTCGGAATTTCACGGATATCGATGACGCGTATGCCTTCTTCACGCAGTTTGGCCACCGCATCCCGGCGATTGTTGGCAACGGCGATGCCGGTACGGATTTTTTTACGGTCGCGCCCTTCATATTTAAAACGGGCCACGTTATTCCGCTCCTTTCAAATAAGGCTGCGCAATTTCCCGCGTAATCTTGCCTTTTTTCAAAAGTTCCTGCACGGAAGTCTCCATCATGTGCATACCCGCCGCCCGGTTGGTCAAAATGACGTTCGGGATCTGATGGACTTTTTCCGAACGGATCAAGTTGGCGATGGCCGGATTGGATATCATGATTTCGGTCGCAGCAACACGTCCTTTGCCATCGGCTGTCGGCAACAGGCGCTGTGAGATGACCGCTTTGATGATTCCACCGAGTTGCGTCCGGATTTGCGCATGCTGTTCGTGCGGGAAAACGTCAATGATCCGTTCAATGGTCGAAGCCGCACTGGACGTGTGGAGCGTCCCCATGACCAAGTGGCCGGTTTCAGCGGCGGTGATGGCAGTGGTGATCGTTTCCAGATCGCGCATCTCACCGACCAAAATCACATCCGGATCCTGTCGAAGTGCTGCACGCAGGCCATTGGCAAACGAATTCGTATCAAAACCGACTTCGCGCTGGTCGATGACCGACGTGCCGTGCTTGTGCATGTATTCAATCGGGTCTTCCAACGTGATGATGTGTTTGGTCATGTGTTCATTCATATAGCGGATCATGGCCGCCAAAGTCGTCGATTTTCCGGATCCTGTTGGGCCGGTCACCAATATCAGCCCTTGATGGGTATCCGCCAGTTTTTTCAGAGTATCGGGCATCTGCAGGTCGTCGATGGTCGGGATGCGGGATGGGATGGTCCGGAATGCGTGAGAAATCGAACCGCGCTGATGGAACGAGTTGACGCGGTAGCGAGCGACGCCGGGAATTGAATAGGAATAATCCATTTCGCCTTTTTCCAGGAATGTATCCCATAAGGATTCCGGCATCAATACTTTGGCGATTGCCATCGTGTCTTCGGGCATCAACCGTTTATCGCCGAATTGGACCAAAGTGCCATTCATCCGGAAGACAGGTGGAATGCCGGTGGTCATATGGATATCGGAGACGTTGCGTTCCCTCGCTTCAGTCAATACATGGTCGATGAAAGTCGTAGTAGTCATGGGCTAGTCTGTCATGGCAACGCGAAGTACTTCTTCCGTCGTTGTCATGCCCTCCTTTACTTTTAATAAGCCGTCGTCGATGAGGAAGATGGTTTTATTTCTTATGGCGATTTCACGGATTTCTGCTGCGGTTCCGCCGCGGTTGATGACATCTTTGATGGCTTCGTCCACCACCAGCACTTCGTGTATAGCCATGCGGCCTTTATAGCCGCTCATATTGCATTGTGGACAACCGGTTCCTCGGGAAATGGTCTCGATCGCGATACCGCGTTTGGCGAAGATTTCTTTTTCGCGAAGCGTAGCCACTTGGGTTTCCCGGCAATCCCGGCAGACACGGCGGATCAGCCGCTGTGCCACAACGGCGTTCAAGGAAGCTGTTACGAGGAAGGGCTCGATGCCCATGTCCATCAGACGGGTGATCGAAGCGATCGAGTCGTTCGTATGGATGGTGCTGAGCACCAAATGCCCCGTCAACGAAGCCCTTATGGAAATATCGGCCGTTTCCTTGTCACGGATTTCCCCCACCATGACAATATCGGGGTCCTGGCGCAAAATTGATCGCAGCCCGGCCGCAAAAGTCAGTCCGACATTGGAGTTCACTTGGATCTGATTGATCCCTTCCAATTGGTACTCGACTGGGTCTTCAACGGTAATGATATTGACTTCTTCTGAGTTGAGTTTGTTCAAGGCCGCATACAGCGTCGACGATTTCCCCGAACCCGTCGGACCCGAAATAAGGATGATGCCGTTCGGCTTATCGATTTCATGCATGAAACGTTCCATGTTCAAGTCGTTGAATCCAAGTTTGGAGATGTCCGTCAAATTCTGGCTCAAGTCCAAAATCCGCATAACGATTTTCTCGCCAAAAACCGTCGGCAGGGACGACACACGCAGATCTATCGCACGGAAATCCACTGTGGTCTTGATCCGGCCATCCTGCGGAATCCGGTTTTCGGTGATGTCCAGATTCGCCAAAATCTTGATGCGCGCGGTGATCATCTGCTGCATGGTCTTTGGCAGGATCCGCTCGGTGCGGAGAGTGCCGTCGATCCGGTAGCGCACAAGAATGCGGTTTTCCTGCGGGTCGAAATGGACGTCGCTGGCTTTTTGGGAGACGGCGTTCGACAGGATCTGATTGACCAGACGGACAATCGGCGCATCCATGTCATCCAGATCGTTTTGCTGTTCTTCTGCTGCCTGCGGCAATTCCTCCAGCAGTTCGTCATACGATTCTTCGTCGTAGTATTTCGCAATGGTCCTGACGATGTCTTCCTTAGAAGCAATCGTCGGTTCAATCTGGAAACCGGTCGCCAGCCGAAGGTCGTCAATGGTGATGAAATCCGTCGGGTCGCTCATGGCAATAAACAGCCGGTCGCCTTCTGTCTTGAGCGGCACCAGCAGTTTGCGCTTGGCAAATTCTTTTGGCACCACGTTGAACAGCATCGGATCGAACGGATAGCGGAACAGCGAAACACGCGGAATGCCGAGTTGGACTTCCAGTGTTTCAATCAATTGCTGCTCCGTGATGATTCCCCGCTGAAGCAAGGCGTCTCCCAGCTTTTGATCATTCTGTTTGCCATTCAGCGTTTCCTGCAGTTCTTCAGGAGTCAACAGCCCCTGTTCAACCAATATATCGCCTAACCTTCTTCTGACAATCGCCAATTCAATCTCTCCTTCCTTGCACTTACTTTGGCACTAAATTTCCGCCTTTATCATAGACAGGCTTATCGGCTGGTTCTTTGGATTCTTCGGTCTGCACCGGTGTTGCCGGAGCAGTTGGAACGTCATGCACCCCATCACCATTGGCATCAATAAACCCTGGTTGTCCCGCAACAGGAGTCGTTGGCGTAGCGCCGTCATGGACCCCATCTCCGTTAGTGTCGACAAAGCCCGGTTGGCCGGCGACAGGTATGGTCGGCGTTGCTGGAGCTCCGTCGTGGATGCCATCGCCGTTGGCATCAACAAATCCGGGTTGGCCGGCTATCGGAACAACCGGAGTTGTCCCATCATGAATGCCGTCTCCATTGGCATCGACAAATCCGGGTTGACCTGCGATAGGAACAGTGGCTGCCGGTGCTTCAGGTTTCGTCAACGGATACACTTCCACACGATGGACCGGCGGATAAAAGTCGTTCGATACTGTTTCGACTTCCACTTCTTCATTGCCATCCAAAACCGTCCGGATGACAGTTAAGCGTTTTCCGGCTCGCCCTTTTTCTTCGACTTTATTGCCGCTTGTAACAAATGCACTGTATTGCTTGATCAGCCGCGGTTCGATATCGGTTTCTTCTGTAACTCCGATTGTATAGGTGTGCAGGAACGGATAGCCGCTAAGCGACGCATCGACTGATCCGCTGTCTTTGGACATGTTCAAAGTGAATGAACTGGCATTCGGGTTTGTGAAAACAAAGTCGATGCCAAGCCCTCGATTGATTGCGGCTTCCTGTCCGGCAGGTATCAAAGCCGGCACTTGCGAACCGATGCTGCGCTCGTCGATGCTGAAGTTCGATTGCAGCAAAGCACCATATATGGCGGAGGCAATCTGTGTCAATTCGCTATCGCTGATATCGCTCAGCGGCAGCTCAGCAATAAACTCAAGAAATGAAAATCTGGTTGAAGGCGCCAATTGGATGCCGTCCAATGCCTCGATGACAATGGAACTGCCTTTACTGGAAAGAGATGCCGGAAATACAATATCCGATACTTTTTCACGGGCAATGCCCAGCGCATCATCGCTGATCGTGACAACAGTTTTGGTTTGGCCCGCTTGCAAGGCCGTTTCTAACTTTTCATTAATAAGGGCTAGATCAGGTTCCGTAAAATCGGCAACCGGAAAATGCTGTGCCAGAAAAGCTGCTGTTGTTGCTTCAGGCAATTTAAACACAAAATTATTCTGAGATCCTGTTTCAGCATTTCGAACAGTTTCATCCAACAGAATTTCTGCATTTTCAAGCGGATAAGCCGCTGTTGCATCTTGATACGTGACATGCAGCTCAGCATCTGACCGCCAAGTTTCAGATTGGCCTGCAAACATCATTTTGGCCGACTCCACTTCCATATTGGAGACATCTGTTGTACCAATATACGTATTGTCGCCAAATTCTTCTGTCGGAAACAGCCAGTTGTCTACAGCATATGCCCCAACATTTGCCGTTCCGAATACAAAAACCGCAATGCCGAATACGGCTGCGAAAGCAAGTCCAAATAATTTATTATCCACGAGTAATCTCCTCTCGATCAGCAGCAATCGACTGCATGCCGAACGGCTTCGGCTTTTCAGACGTTTTTTCAACTTGCGGGACTGTTTCTTCCACCGCTAAATAAGTCTTTGCTTTTTGCTGTTTCAACTGCCGGCGTTCCTCGGCCAGACGCTGTTTTTCAACCTGTTCTTTTTCGATGATTTTCATAAAGGCGAAAGATGCCAGGAACGAAACTCCCAGTAGGGCTAGGGCAACCAGGTACCAGGCATATGTCCCTTGCATCCCGACGGCCGCCGCAGCAGCGGCAAGCCCACCCCCGGCAATGGTCATGCGCTTGATGAGCGGAACCTGTTTGAAAAGTAAATAAGCAAGCGGTAAAACCACTGCTGCTATGATGATGAAAATCAGTATGCGTATCATATAAATCCTCCTGTTGGTTAATTGTATCCAGCTGTCAATACTCTACTTCGTAATCAAATCCTGGGTCTATATTGTCTGCAGTCGGAGAGCCATTGACGGAAACATTGCAAAGACTTAAGAAATCCGTATAGTTGGTTATTTTTTTGACATGCTGATTTGTCTGGAAGTAATTTTTCCCGGTGGATGAATAATAGATCAGCCAGCTGCCTTCATTGACTGTGATTTGATTGCCGAAGTTGATGATGTCCGATTCTGTAATCCTGTCTGCATCCAAACAAAATTTTGCATTTGTCTTCAAGGTGATATTGTTGCTCACTTTCAACTCGGCAAGAGTTGCTGCATTGTTATGGCCCAATACCACAATGGTCGAATTTTCGATATTTTGCGAGTTGTTGCTGACCTTCAATTCCTTTAGCACTAAAACTGCATTTGACGTGTTGTTCAAATTTTGGACCGATAATTGGCCATTGATGTAGATTTTGACATTTTCCAGCCCATTCATGTTTTTTGTTACGGTATCTTCACTGCCATAGACGACAATGCTGATGCCTTCGAGGTCTTTGGAGTTGCAGTTGGCGATCTCGGCTTTATCAGGATTGCCATTTGGGTCGCAGACATTTGCCAAATAATTATTGGTGTAGACCATGAAGTCTTTCGGTGCCAGGTTATGCGGTTGAGCTTTCAACTTCAACAGCAGATCCGCTATCTTCTCATCCGCTCCTAGCGTGCATTCATAATAAGGCTCGATGTCTTCATCTGTATATTTCTTGGTGTTCAAGAAATCGTTACAGGATAGAGAAGGAGGATTTTTGTAGATATCGTCATAAATGATCTGTGTAGATTTTGTCAGGAACGTATCGGGGACGGCCACATAAAAAATGACGGCTAATGTATTTTCGGCATCCGCTCCACCTTGTTTTGCTGTCCCTTTCAGTTGGATCTCCACTTTGATGCTTTTGTCGTCGGCAATTTCGGAAACAGCGGATTTTACCGTATAGTCTATTTGCCCATCCAATGAAACGGTTCGACGGTAATAGTCTCCCGCATCTTCCAGATTTTTGACTTTATCCTGGATAACGGCAGTGTACTCTTTAATTTTCCTGTCATTTAAAACTTCGACTTCAGCAGCAAAATTGCACCCCTTGCATTGCTTTAGACTATCCAGCCGTTCATTGATGTCTTTCTGGATTTTCAGCAGTTCCATCTCCAATTCTTTTTCAAAGCTTGCCGTATAGTACAGGACACCCATTTCAGCCGCCGCCACTGACTGGTTGGATGTATCCACGGTTCGTTCCTGCGTCGCATGGTTCAGTGAACCTGCCAGAAATACGGCTGAAAACCCCAGAACCAAAATCACGGCCAACAATACAATCAGCAGCGCATACCCTTTTTCGTTCGTTATAATTTTCAATACGCTGCCTCCTGTCTATCGATCGGTTAAGATTCGCGTCAATTTTGTTTCCACTTCCGCTTCCAGTTCACCTTGAAGATCGGTGACTTTCAGCACCAGTTTGACATGGTTTTTTTTCGGCAGAATGCGGTTTGTTTCATCCAGCAACGCAAAGTCTGTGCCGTTGACCGATCCTTTATGCAAAAAGTCTTGCTGCGTGATTTTTTTAAATCCGTTACAATTTTCGATTCCGGCACCATCCGCATCACAAGAATTGATTTCCAATTGGCCATTTGCCAGCCTCAAGTAATAATGGTCACTCCGTCTATGTTCATTGACCAGTTTGGTGACTATTAAATTCGCTTCCTGCTGAAGTTGTGTTTTGCTGGTTTCAGCAGCACTGTGTTTCATGCCGATCGTAAGGGCTGTCCATGCGATGCCGGCTATAAGTGAAACCAACAGCAAGGCTGCCAGGACTTCGACCAATGTCACACCTTTTTCACTTTTTTCCATATCAGCCACCTCCGCTTTCGCTTGTGGCCTGTGGAATAGCGTCGTATTTAATATAGGAATAGGTTTCGCTGCTCAGTAATTGATTGTCATAGGCTTTCAGATGCACTTTGAACAGTTTGTTGCTGTCTGCGGCCTGACATGGCAGTTCTCCCGATTGAACCAAATCAATTTTTTTAAACGGTTCACAACTCAGATAAATATCAGCTTCATAACGAAAGTCTCCATTTTTTTCAAAACGCAGGTAATTCGGATTCGAGGAGACGTATACATACTGACGTGCCAGCATCGCTTTTTTCAACATTTCCTGATCCAGCGACATGGCATCATGCGATCCTGTTGCCATCACTTTGCTCCAAATGAATTGTTCGTCAAAACGGTCGCTGCCATCTATTTTCTTATTGCCGAACATCACCAGTTCCGCCACTTCCTGCCTTGCTAAGTTCATGGTATCCAGCTTGGTCTCTGTTTTAGCATTAAAGACTGTCATTTGAGGAAAAATAGACATGATCCCAACAAACAGAATCCCTAATATGACGATTGCCGCCAATACTTCCACTAAAGTCAATCCTCGGTCGTTTAAGGTCATCTGTCCTATTCCCCCACAATCAATCATAATTATATTCCTATTTATTCCTAATATAAGAATCTTTTTATCTAATCATTGCTTAGCTACATTATTACACTCTTTTTGCTCTCCTGAATAGTGTTTTTTCTGGAATAAACATGATTTCCTCAAAAAAATTTAATAATATATTTCTCTAAATAGGAAAAAAGACCGCAGACAGGCGTCAGCCCATCTACAGTCTTATTTTGAATACGCCGCAACTTTATTCCGTCCAGCTTGCTTTGCTCCAATATATAGCGCACGGTCCGCGTTCCGGATCAGAGACATGCCTTCGTCGCTGTCATCCGGCGCTGTGGATACGCCGATGCTTAAGGTGATGTGGACGATTTGCTGTCCCCGGTCTTCCCCTAAGTCGTTTTCTATCATGAAGTCGTGCTTCTCGATGCGTTTGCGCAGATTTTCTGCCAGCAGCACGGCTATATCCTTACTGTAATTCGGCAACAGGATGACGAATTCTTCGCCGCCGTAGCGGGCGATGGTTCCTTCATCGCCAAACTCTTCCCGCAAAATATCAGCCAATTGCACAAGAATATCGTTTCCGCTCTGGTGTCCGTACCGGTCATTGATGCTCTTGAAATGATCGATGTCCATCATGACCAAAGACAATTGCTCGAGACGGCCTTCATTCATTTCCTTAATGCAACTTTCCAGACTTTCGTCCAGATAGCGATAATTATATAACTTGGTCAATCCGCAGCGTTCACTTTTGGCAATGACTTTTTGCATATACCCTGCTTTTTCCACCGATACGGCGAAATAAGTACTGAGGATTTCCAAAATTTGAAGCTGGTGCTTGGCAAAAGCGTATTTCTTTTTAGAAGCTAAAATCAGTACACCCTCGGTTTTATTGTTTCGGGCAATCGGCGTGGCCATCAAACTCTCTGTATCTTCTGGCAGGTTGCCGGTGACATAATCCGCCCATTGGCTTTTTTCATCAAAGATGAACGAGTCGTTGGTGACGATGACATGTCCAGCAACTCCCCGATTATAAGGAAGTGACTCAATTTCACGGGGCTGCAATTGATTATTTTCATAAAGCCGCAACATTTGCTGTTGGCCATCACGGTAATCGACGATATAGGCATATTCAACTTTGAACATCTTGGCAACCTCTACAACAAATTGGTCAAGCACTTCATTCGCTTCCAGACGATCTGCAAGCTGATGTCCAATATCTCCAGCCCGTTTCAAGTCAATATTGACTTGTTCTGAGCTGGTGAACTTTTTCATGACCGCTGCCATAATGAAAAACGGCACACCCAGCAATACAAGCGCCGGAATTCCGATATGCGACTCAAACAAATACAAAGCGACCGCAAAAGGGAAAATCACAAACATCAAGGCAAAATCCCAAATGGCGTCGACCGAAAAGAATTTGCTCCGACCACCTGTCGTGTAGTCATATAAGTGATAAATGATTTGATTAATCAATACGGAAAGCACCTGGAATATCAAGCCATACAAAATGACATGCGACATTTCCAATGTTCCGATTTGGCCGCCTGCCCCTATGAAAGCCAATCCTGCTATTAATGAGACAAAGAAAAACATCAGCGAGTTGAAAGGAATCCGCACCGATTGTTCTTCATTGGTTCGAATACGGTACAGCACAATCAACATGCTCAATTGGGATACCAGCATTTCGATAAAAAGTCCATATTTCAGAAACAGCGCCACTGTTACCCATTGCACCAAAAATGTCGAGGCTCCATTGATGTTCATCGGCATCAAACTCATCAAAATAAAAAACAGAATGTACGCCATTAAGTTCCACGGATCTGCTACAGATGGCGGGAAGAAACGGTAAACAATCACTAAGCCTGCCGGAACAATCAATGCCCATAGGCACCATAAAACGATTTTTCGGTTAAATTTCTCCCCCATGACATCTTTCCTTTCTGAAACGAATTAGTGAGGTATAGACCAGGGTATGATTTATTGGTAATTCTTGAAAAAGACGTTCGCTGAGTTTCGAAGAAGTGTAAGAAGATGTAACGAACCTGTGACTATAGTCTTTTCTTTGTTATTCGATACAGGTAATATATCACACATATTTGTAATTGTCTTTCTTTTACTGCAACTTTCTTTAAATAGTTCTGCAGCTGGCAATGCCCGTTCATTATCAAAGTCTACAAAGGTGAAATGATCACTGATCGTCTCCAAATGGCGGAGTACGCTCCGATAATCTTTATCTTTGAAGATTCCCATGACGATATGGATAGGGTCATCCGGAAATGTGTCTCTTATGGTAGCAATCAAGGCTTCGGCACTCGCCTGATTATGGGCACCGTCAAAAATAACATCAGGAAATACTTCTTCAAAACGGTACGGCAAAGTAGCTGAAGAAAGCCCAAGCCCCGCTTTTTCCTCGCTAAAGTTCAGGCCCAGCAGTTCTTTAGCGGCTTCCAACGCCAGTTGGGCATTTTTTTGTTGATGCGGCCCTTTCAGTTTCAGCGGTACATCAATTTGTCCAGCCGGCCGGATGACTTCTGCATGTAAACGGTCAGCTGTCTCCTGGATAATTTCCAGAGACTCAAGCGGCAGTTCCCCTATGACCACCGGCTTCCATTTCTTGATGATTCCTGCTTTATGGCGTGTAATTTCTTCTATAGTTTCTCCCAGAAAATTCGTGTGTTCAATGGAAATGGAAGGAATGATGGAAAGTTCGGGATTGATGACGTTCGTGCTGTCAAGCGCTCCCCCCATGCCTGCTTCAATGATGGAAAAATCAGGTGCCTGCTGCTGGAAAGCGATAAAGGCGGCCGCCGTCAAGAGTTCAAAATCCGTTAACGGTGTCTTTATTTTGCTTAACTGCTCCATCACTTGCTCAAGTTCCACTGGGTCGATCGGCTCTCCATTCATTTGGATCTGGTCATGGAGATCTTCAAGGCAAGGAGAAAAGAAATTCCCGACACTGTAGCCATGCGCCTGAAGGATTGCCGACAGGAATGTAGCTGTCGATCCTTTGCCGTTGGTGCCAGCCAGATGAATGAATCTACCGTTTTTATGCGGGTTCCCCAATTCGTCCAATGCCCCTGTAATAGCTTCCAGACCCGGTTGAATCGAAGCATCTGTATGAATATTCCATTTGTCTTTGTATTGTTCGAGTCCAATTATCATTTTGAAGCCTCTTTTCTGCGGTAAACATGATACACTTTTTGAGTATGATTATAGCACGAAGGTGGAATGGATATGACGAGTTGTTGGGTTATTTACAACGGAAGCTTAGTTTCCGATAAGTTTGCAGATCAGGCCAGGCTTGTTGCCGAAGCAGCAGAACGTGCTGGCATCACTGTCAAAATCATGAAAAATTACGAAACTGTCATGGATTTATCTGTTACTTTCAGTATACCTGATTTCGCAATTTTATTGGATAAAGATATATTGCTTGGATATTTTTTGAAAAGCCGGGGAGTCCCAGTTTATAATGACCCTTCTGTCATTGATTTATGTGATAATAAAGCCACACAATACGTCCAATTGGCTGCAAAAGGTTTGCCGATGCCACGGACCATTGTGGCTCCGAAAGTCTATCCGAATTTCTCTATACTGGATTCGGGCTATTTCGAAGGAGTCATTGATCGTCTCGGGTTGCCGATGGTCATCAAGGAAGGGCATGGCTCTTTTGGCATGAAGGTCTACTTGATTGAAACTGAGGAACAATTCTACGAAAAAGTCGACAGCCTGCGGGGCATCGATTATGTGTTCCAAGAGTTTATCGCCTCCAGCCGGGGGCGCGATATCCGTGTCAATATCGTCGGCGGACAGATTGTGGCTGCCATGTACCGCCATTCGGAAACCGATTTCCGCGCCAACATCACCAATGGCGGTGTCGCTTCACCCATAGAACTGACGGAATCACAACGGGAACTCGCCTTATCGGCTGCTGAAGCAGTTGGTGCAACGTTTGCGGGTGTCGATTTGTTGTTTGGTGAAAACGACCAGCCCTTGGTTTGTGAAGTGAATGCCGCTGCCCATATCCGCAATATCCTCAATGTCACAGGAGTTAATGTTGCAGACGCCATGATCGCTTATATACGGGAGGACTTAGCATGAAACTTCTCTATGAAACTAAAGATGCCGAACGCAATCAAGGGTTTATTGAAGAGCTGCAGCGCTTTGGTGATTTTGATCTGATCCAATGGGACGACTGGAGCGAAGAAGGCTTGGCCATGCTTGTGGATAAGTTGTGCGGGGATATCGTGCTCTTCCGCACGCGGCGTCCGGAAGCGGCCCGTTTTCTAGAGGCTCAAGGCATCCATTTAGTGAACCGCGCCGAAGTCAACCGCACCGCCAACGACAAATGGCAAAGCTATCAACTGCTTTTGCTGCTTGGCGTTCCGGCAGTACCGACATACCGGGAAGCCACGGAGTATCCGTGCATCGCCAAAACCGTGGACGGCCATGGCGGTTCGGAAGTGTGGCTTATTCATTCGGCTGATGAAATTCCACCAGCCACTTCCCCGCTGATTTTTCAGCCGGTTGTTGAACATGTGGCAGACGTTCGCGCCTATGTCATCGGCACAGAAGTAGTGGGTGCGGTTAAACGCAGTTCCACTGGTGACTTTAAAGCCAATTATTCACTTGGTGGCCATGCTGAGAAATACATGTTGAGTGCTGTCCAAGAAAAAGATGTCTTGCGGATTGCCCGTGCCTTGAACAGCGACTATATCGGCATCGACTTTCTTCTATTAGAAGACGGCCGGCATCTATTCAATGAAATCGAAGATCCCGTCGGCGCCCGTTCGTTCTACGAAACGCACGATGAAAACATTGCTGAATTAGTAGTGGAGCATGTCCGGAAACTGGAAAAGCATGCCCCGTTTCGGCGGGAAGATCGTCCTCAGTAGTTAGTGAGCTACTATAAATCGCTTCGGTCGATTTGGGCTGAGTTCCTAAAGTAAGAGTTATAAAACTCCTGCTTCTGCATCGCTTCGCTAGCTTCGAAGCAAAGAAAATAACCCAAACTTCCTTTGGCTTATTTCCTTGTCTAGCCCGCAGACTCGCCGGCGCTAAGAGATTCAGGAAATTCGAAGTGAGTATTTAGTTTCCATTTTTAAATAACTAGTTTAGAGCTATGCAAGCTGAACTGAAGACTAACTTTTTTATTCCTTATGTTCTTTCTTCTGAGAATTCTTTAGCGGAGTTAGTTTACGGAATATCCTTATAAAACCGAAAAAACCGCTCTCCCATTTGGGAAAGCGGTTTTTGTAGTTCTTACAAGTTCTGCAATTCTTCAATTCGTTTTTCAACCGTTGCGTGTTTTTCAACGTAATCGGCTTGCTTCGCACGTTCTTCTGCAACAACGGCTTCAGGAGCTTTCGAAACAAAGCGTTCGTTCGACAATTTGCCGCTGACGAGCTTCACTTCTTTCGCCCATTTTTCCAGTTCTTTTTGCAAACGTGCAAGTTCGGCATCAATATCAATCAGGCCTTCAAGCGGCATGAACAATTCAGCACCGGATACAACCGCTGACATCGATTTGTCTGGAGCTTCGATGTTTTGGCCGATTGTCAACGTTTCTGGATTGCAGAAACGTTCGATGTAGGCAGCGTTCGCTTCAAGCACTGCATGCGTGTCGGCGTCTTTCGCTGAAATCGTCAATGGCACTTTCTTGCTCATCGGCGACTGCACTTCTGCACGGATAGTCCGTACCGAACGGATCACGTCCATCAACAGCTTCATGCTTGAAGATTGGCTTTGGTCGGTCAAGGAATCGTCCACTGTCGGCCATGCTGCAATGGTGATTGATTCGCCTTCATGCGGCAAGTTCTGCCAGATTTCTTCTGTGATGAACGGCATGAACGGATGCAATAGGCGCATCGTGTTGTCCAATACATAAGCAAGGACTGAACGCGTCATTTTCTTCGCTTCTTCGTCTTCACCATATAATGGCAATTTCGCCATCTCGATGTACCAGTCACAGAAATCGTCCCAAATGAAGTTATAAAGGGAACGTCCCACTTCACCAAATTCATAGCGTTCTGCAAGATCCGTCACTTGTTCGATGGTTTCATTCAAACGGGTCAGAATCCATGAATCGGCTACGGATTTCTTGCCGGACAAATCGATTTGATCGTACGTCATGCCTTCCATGTTCATCAATGCAAAACGGGAAGCGTTCCAGATTTTATTGGCAAAGTTCCAAACCGACTCGACTTTGTCGTTCGAGTAGCGGAGATCCTGTCCTGGAGATGAAGCAGTAGCCAGGAAGTAACGCAGGGAATCTGCACCGTATTGAGAAATGACATCCATCGGATCAACTCCGTTGCCCAGTGATTTGGACATTTTGCGTCCTTCCGCATCGCGTACAAGGCCGTGGATCAATACGTCTTTAAACGGTTTTTCACCTGTGAATTCAAGTGCCTGGAAAATCATCCGGGATACCCAGAAATTGATGATGTCATAGCCTGTAACCAACGCATCGGTCGGATAGTAGCGGCTAAGGTCATCGTTTTCTTTCGGCCAGCCGAGCGTTGAGAACGGCCATAATGCAGACGAGAACCACGTATCTAGAACGTCTTCGTCCTGTGTCCAGTTTTCAGCATCCGCCGGTGCTTCGTGCCCTACATAAATTTCACCTGTTTCGTTATGGTACCAGGCTGGAATTTGATGTCCCCACCAAAGCTGGCGTGAAATGCACCAGTCGCGGATGTTCTCCATCCAGTGCAGGTAGGTTTTCTCGAAACGGTCCGGTACAAAATTGACGCCGGCATCGGTTTTCTGTGCTTCCACTGAAGCGGCAGCCAAAGGCTTCATGTCAACAAACCATTGTGTAGACAGATACGGCTCAACAACTGCTCCACTGCGTTCTGAGTGTCCTACAGAATGCATATGTTCTTCGATTTTGAACAACACATCCAAATCCTGCAAGTCCTTGACGATCTGCTTGCGGCATTCGAAGCGGTCAAGCCCTTCGTATTTGCCGGCATTTTCATTCATCGTACCGTCTTCGTGCATGATCAGCACACGTTCCAGGTTGTGGCGGTTACCAATTTCAAAGTCATTCGGGTCATGAGCCGGCGTGATTTTCACAGCACCGCTTCCGAATTCCATGTCCACATAGTCATCCGCAACGATTTCCATTTCACGGCCGATAATTGGCAGGATCACTTTTTTGCCGATCAAGTGCTGGTAGCGCTCATCTTTCGGGTGAACTGCAACCGCTGTATCGCCCAGCATCGTTTCCGGACGCGTCGTCGCGATTTCGATATGGCCGCTGCCATCTGCCAACGGATAACGCATATGGTAAAACGCACCTTGTACGTCTTTGTAGATAACTTCAATATCCGAAATAGCAGTTTTCGTCGCCGGATCCCAGTTGATGATGTATTTCCCGCGGTAGATCAATTTTTTCTCATAGAGCTTTACGAAAACTTCGCGCACCGCATCTGATAAACCGGCATCCAATGTAAACCGCTCACGGGAATAATCAAGGCCAAGACCCAGTTTTGCCCATTGCTCACGGATGTGTCCCGCGTATTGGTCTTTCCATTTCCATGACTCTTCAAGAAATGCTTCACGGCCCAAATCATAGCGTGAACGCCCTTCTTCTTTCAATTTGCCTTCCACTTTCGCTTGCGTCGCAATGCCGGCATGGTCCATTCCAGGCAGCCATAATGCGTCAAAGCCCTGCATGCGTTTCATGCGCGTCATGATGTCCTGCAATGTCGTGTCCCAGGCATGCCCTAAATGCAGCTTGCCGGTAACGTTCGGCGGGGGGATCACAATGGTATACGGCGTTTTGCCGCTTTCCGGTTTCGCTTCAAAGAATTTGTTGTCGACCCACCATTCGTAACGGCCTTTCTCAATGGATTGCGGATCGTACTTAGTAGACATTTGTTCAGTCATTGGAATTCCTCCTCTTATTTCTGATAGAACGCAAAAAACTCCTGTCGTCTGTAAAGGACGAAGGAGTTTTTCGCGGTACCACCTTTATACACAGGTCCACTTGCACACCTGGCTCTCAAGTTTCATAACGGATGTTAAGTCCGGTTCCCGCTACTCATTTCACGGCAACTGCTCCGAGGTGACATTCAAACATGGGTCCATGAAAGCCTCTCACCAATCGGCCTTCTCTCTGAAATGCACACACATTCTACTATCCTCATCAACGCATGAATATCTAATTACTCTTATTGTACTCAATATCCGGTTTTAGCGTCAAGTTTTTTTACAATGAATGCCACAAGCGGCGCGGCCACCAATAGAATAAAGAACAGCCGGAACAGCTGGAATCCGGTGATGAGTGCCACGTCCCCTCCAACAGCGAGCGCGGTGATGGCCATTTCCGCTATGCCACCGGGTGCTGCACTTAGAAAGAAGTCGAGGAATATGTATTCAGGCAGCCAAGTAGCGAGAACCCTGGCAATTAATACGGTGAAGCTGATGAGCAGCACATTGTTCAGGACAATTGCAGCACCCAGCCGGAACGTCAGTTTGTCGCCGATTCCTTCCATCTGCAGGCCGAGATTCGCACCGATGCAGACCTGTGCAATAGCAATGAGCCAGTACGGCATATCAATCAGGACATCCCCCGACACGGCCTGGACAATCGCCATGGCCATAATGGGCGCCAACAGTTCAGCAGCTGGAAATTTAATTTTCTTCATAGCCCCATACAATAATAAACTGACAGTGAGCGCCAACAGGAACAAGCCTGCCGAGAATGTAAACAGCTGCTCTTTCACTTCGCCTGCTCCTCTGCCGTTCAGGAAAATCGTCAGGAACGGCACAATCGTCACCACCATGAAAATGCGGATGGTCTGCATCATCGTCACTACGGTAATATTCGCCGAAGGGATTTCTTCAGCTAAAACCACCATCTGCGCCAATCCACCCGGTATGGAACCAAGCAGGCTCGTTCCCAGGCTTTCATGGACCATCCGCTTGAACAGCAGACCGAGAGCAACCGACAAGGCCACGACTGAAATCGTCATGAACGCCATATAAGGCAAGTCCATCACCATCAATAACACCGCATCGCGTGTAAACGACGAACCGATCTGCACACCGAGCATCACCAGACCCGCTGTCCGCAAGAATCGAGGCCAGTAGAGAGGGATTTTCGTGAATTGATTGACGAGCAAAAGTGTGAACATCGGCCCCAGCAGCCAAGGCAGAAACATGCCGATTGCCTCGAATACCGCCCCTGCAGCAATCGCAATAACTGCCGTTACGACAAATGGCTTCACAGCCTTTCCTCCTTTCCCAAGTGCCTTAGTTGTTTTCTATGGTACAGGAAACAAGGGCATCTGTGGAGTATGCAGGCTGGCGTTCGGTGTTCTTTCCATACAAAAAACCGGGGCCTCTGAAAATTCCAGAAGCCTCGGCCTGTTTTTCTTTTATTAACGTGCCAGTTTAGCAAATACGGTATGGAATGCTTCAACGGTTTTCGCAATATGCTCTTCCGTATGGGCAGTCGATAGGAACATGCCTTCAAACTGGGACGGCGGCAGGAAGATGCCTTCTTCCGCCATCAAGCGGTAATAATCTGCGAACAACTCGGTGTCCGAAGTTTTTGCTGATTCAAAATCGACTACGTCTTCATTTGTGAAGAAGAAACCGATCATTGATCCTGCACGGTTCACGGTATGCGGGATGTTGTATTTCGTCGCCGCTTCACGGAATCCTTTTTCAAGCTGGTCGCCGCGTTCGATAAAGACGTCATAGCTTTCTTCCGTCAAACGGGACAGCGTTTCGTATCCTGCCCGCATTGCAAGCGGATTGCCCGACAACGTACCTGCCTGATAGATCGACCCGCTCGGTGCAACTTGTTGCATGATTTCACGCTTGCCGCCGAATGCCCCAACAGGCAACCCGCCGCCGATGACTTTGCCGAGGCACGTCATGTCCGGTGTAACGCCGAAATAGCCTTGTGCACAATTAAAGCCGACACGGAAACCGGTCATGACTTCATCAAAAATCAAAATCGTGCCATTTTCATGAGTCAAATTGCGAAGCTCTGTCAAAAAGCCTTCATTTGGCGGCACAACGCCCATATTGCCGGCAACCGGCTCGACAATGACTGCAGCCAAATCGTCGCCGAATTCCTGGAACGCCAAACGCACGCTTTCCAGATCGTTATATGGAACTGTAATGGTGTTTTTAGCGATCGATTCTGGAACTCCTGGAGAATCAGGCAATCCTAAAGTCGCAACGCCTGACCCGGCTTTGATCAACAGGCTATCGCCATGGCCGTGGTAGCAGCCTTCAAATTTCAGGATCTTGTCGCGGCCCGTGTAACCACGTGCCACACGCAATGCGCTCATCGTCGCTTCTGTTCCGGATGAAACCATGCGGACCATTTCGATGGAAGGAACACGTTCCATAACCAACTTCGCCATGGTATTTTCAAGTTCAGTCGGTGCACCGAATGAAGTTCCAAGCGCTGCCGTTTCCTGAATCGCCTTGACCACTTCCGGATGGGCATGGCCCAAAATCAGCGGTCCCCAAGACAGGACATAGTCAATATACGTATTGCCATCAATATCTGTGATGGTTGCTCCGCTGCCGGATTGCATGAATATCGGGTCCATGTTGACCGATTTAAACGCACGGACCGGGCTGTTGACGCCGCCCGGCATTAGTTTTTTTGCTTCAGTGAATGCTGCTAATGATTTTTCGTATGTCATTTAGTTCCCTCCAACCAGCGTGCCGCATCTTTTGCATGATACGTCATCACGATATCCGCTCCTGCGCGTTTCATGCTGAGCAGTGTTTCCAAAACGATTTTTTCTTCATCGATCCAACCGTTTGCCGCTGCTGCTTTGACCATGGCGTATTCGCCTGAAACATTGTAAGCAACAATCGGGATATCAAAATTATCGCGTACTTCACGGATGATGTCCAAATAAGACAATGCCGGTTTGACAATCATGAAATCTGCGCCTTCCTGAATGTCGGAAGTAGCTTCACGCAATGCTTCCATACGGTTTGCGGGATCCATTTGGTATGTTTTGCGGTCTCCGAATTGAGGAGTACTGTGTGCTGCTTCACGGAAAGGTCCATAATAAGCAGATGAATACTTGACGCCGTAAGACATGATCGGTGTGTTTTCAAAACCGGCTTGGTCCAGTCCATAACGGATCGCTGCAACAAAGCCGTCCATCATATTCGACGGCGCAATGATGTCAGCTCCTGCTTTTGCTTGAGACACGGCAGTGCGCGCCAACAAGTCAAGTGATTCATCGTTCAAGATGACGCCATTTTCGATTACACCGCAATGGCCATGATCGGTATATTGGCAAAGGCAAGTATCAGCGATAACCACCAATTCCGGATGGCGTTCTTTCGCAAAGCGGATCGCTTCCTGTGTAATGCCATGGTCGTGATAAGCTTGCGAACCGACCGCATCTTTTTCATTTGGCACACCGAACAAAATAACAGAAGGAATTCCAAGATCTACAACTTCGTCCAGTTCCTCGCCTAATTTATCCAATGAGTAATGGAAAACACCCGGCATTGAAGAAATTTCTTCTTTAATGTTCTCGCCTTCAACGACAAAAATCGGATAAATGAAATCCTCTTTATGTAAGCTCGTTTCGCGGACCATTGAACGGATATTGGCAGATCCACGCAAACGGCGATGGCGGTTAAAATTCAATTCTTTCATTTTGAAAAACTTCCTTTCGCTATTTCATTGATGACTTCCATATAAGTGTATTTCTTCGGAGTAAAATCGACTTTTCCGCCGTTTGCCTCAATGGCCCCTTGTGTAACATGGCCAATGGCAGCGGTGCGGATATTCGACCAGCCTCCTCCTGCCTGCCGGTAAGCCGACACAGCAGAAGGACTGGCGAATAGAATGATGACATCTTTCAGTTGCACTAGCTTTTCCGCATTCTTCAAGTCCAGCACGGTATCATAAACCGTCCACTCGTCCACTTGCATATGCATCGAAGCAATCGTGTTTTTCGCTAAATTGCCTTTGATGAACAGGCATTTGACTTTGCCGGAAACCACCGGAAACTCCTGGATGAAATGGTCGGCACTAAAAACCCGCGGGATGAAATCAACGGTGTAGCCATGCTGCTGCAGCACAGCAGCCGTCTGGTCGCCGACAGCCGCAATTTTCGCCGTAACCTTTTCATCGAGCTGACAAAATGCTTGTGCGCTGGTGCGGCTTGTGAAAATCAGCCAGTCGTAGCCATCGAGGTCCGGCTTGTCCAATTGGCGGATCGAAGTGGTGACAAGCGGCACATAAAGCGTCTCCGCTCCTAGTGCTTGTGCATGGCGAACCGCTTCCACCGGCTCTCTGGAACCGGTAAAAACGATGGTTTCGCCTTGAAGCAAAAGATCTTTATCAGACATTGCTCTCAGCTTTAACGCGTTGAATCAAATCGTAACCGCCTTGTGCACTGATTTTCTCAGCCACTTCGCGGCCTGCTTCAACCGGGTCGCGGCTGATTGCCGTTTCCTTGAATACCTGATCCGCTTCCGGCGAAGAAATCAATCCTGTAAATGTAATTTCCCCGTCTTTCACTGTTCCGTATCCTGCAATCGGCACTTGGCAGCTGCCGTCCATGTCACGCAGGAATTTACGCTCTGCATTAACAGCCAAAGCTGTTTCTTCATGATTCAGTTTAGCCAGTTCCGCCAAAAGTTCTTTGTCGTCTTCGCGGCATTCAATTCCTAACGCGCCTTGTCCGATAGCTGGAAGGCATTCGTCGACTTCCAGGAATTCGGTAACCAAGTCATCTTTCCAGCCCATGCGTTTCAAGCCGGCTGCAGCCAAAATGATGGCATCAAAATCGCCAGCCTGCAATTTCGCAAGACGTGTATCGATGTTGCCTCGGATCCATTGGATATCAAGGTCTGGACGCAACAGCAAAAGCTGTGAACTGCGGCGCAAGCTGCTTGTCCCAACAACGGCTCCAACCGGAAGTTCCAATAATTTCACATGGCCATTGGCGATATAAGCATCGCGCGGATCTTCACGTTCTGGAATACAGCCGATAGTCAGGCTTTCCGGCAAGACAGAAGGCATATCCTTCATGCTGTGGACAGCAAAATCGATTTCTTTATTGAACAGCGCCTGTTCGATTTCTTTAACGAAAAGACCTTTACCGCCGACTTTTGAGAGCATGACGTCAACAATGCGATCGCCCTTCGTAACGATTTCCTTGATTTCAAATTCAAAAGGTGCTCCCGCTGCTTTCATTTTTTCGATGAACTGGTTGGTTTGCGTCAATGCCAGCTTACTTCTTCTTGAACCTACAATAATTTTTCTCAAATGAATCCTACCCTTCTTTAATACCAAAAATGAAATTCAGATAACCGGCTGCCTAAAAAGAAATTGATCAGCAGCAATAAAAATGCATACGTATGTGCCAGCGCGTAATTCATCCCATTCAATGAGCCTTTGCGGTGCCACCACAGCACAAAGCTGTAGACCACCAGCAAGATGAACGATCCGACAATCTTCATGTCGAAGATAGAAAATGCAGCAAGTGAAATAAATGCCCATTGCAGCCCGAGCACCAATGACACGAACAGCAGCGAAATCCCGACGAGAATCGAAATCGTCATAAATTGCTGTGTTTGGCTGAGTGACGGCAAGCTGCTCCATTGCTTTGTCCATTTTTTCTGCTTCAATAATCGGTAAAGGATCATGTGAAGCGCCGAAAAAACGAATGACAAGGAAAATGCCACATAGGATAAAATCGCGAAACTGATATGGATGAACAATAATTCCGAGACCAGCGATTCCCCGACAGGCGAACGCTCGATCTGGACCGGCGCGAAGGTGTGGATCGTCATGAAGATGAATCCAATGATGTTGATGAAGAATACAGCAAAATCAAAACGGTAGAAAATCCTCAATACGAGCGACAACGTCACCAGCAACCAGGCATAAAAATAAATGCCTTCGAATAAAGTCAGTATCGGAAATCGTTGAGTCTCAACGATATACAGCACCAGGAAGACCGTCTGCAGCACCCATACAATGCCGAGCAGCGTCATGGCTATCCGGCTGGCTCTTTTCTCTTTATATAAGTAATCTATAAAATAAAAAACAAGGCTGACAGCATATAGTATAACCATAGCTTCGTGCAGCCTTGCCATTGTTATATCAGCCATCCCATTCCCCTTCGTTTCCATAGTTAAAGGCGTTCCGTCTCTACATTTTAACATATAGATCCGAAAACGCCTCTTTAAGAAAGCTTAAAATGAATATTTGGGAGTTTCAGTTGCTTGTTGGGTTTCGAGAACGGCTTTTTCCGTTTTCTTTTGTGCAGCTTGCGACTGCTTTTCAATTTCTTTTTCAACGTCTTCTTCAATTCCGAAAATTTGCATGAATAATTCCAATTGCTCACGTGACTTAGGCGCTCCGCCCATTTCTTTCGCTTGCAGAATCGGATCTTTCAACAATTGATTGATAATCGATTTGGTGTGTTTGTTGAGAATTTTCTTTTCGCGGTCAGTCAGATCCGGCATTTTGTTTTCAATGCTTGCCATGGTCTCAGCCTGTATGCCAAGCGCTTTTTGGCGCAGCGCAGAAATTACCGGGACAACGCCAAGCGTTGTCAGCCAGTCGTTGAACTGAAGTGCTTCCTGATCGATCATGGTCATGATTTGGCCAGCCGCGCGTTCACGTTCTGCCAAATTCGCTTCTACGATGCCTTGCATGTCATCAATGTCGTACAAGAAGACATTCGGCAAGTCGCCGATGCGTGGATCCATATCACGTGGAACTGCGATATCTACCATGAATAACGGTTTGCCTTTGCGTAGTTTTTCCACAAACTGCATCAATTCAAGATCGATGACAAAGTCAGTCGAGCCGGTTGATGAAATCAGAATGTCCGCTTCCAGCAATGCGCATTGCAATTGGTTCAACGGTTTTGCATTGCCGCCGAATTTGTCTGCCAACAGTTCCGCTTTCTCGAATGTACGGTTAATGACAGTGATACGGTCAGCTCCGCTCCCCTGCAAGTTCTTGATGGCCAATTCACCCATTTTTCCGGCACCTAAAATAACAACATGTTTGTTTTTAAGCGTACCAAAAATCTTCTTGCCGAGTTCAACAGCTGCATACGATACCGACACGGCATTTTCGCCGATGGCCGTTTCAGAATGCGCTCTTTTCGCCAATGTAACAGCTTGCTTGAACAATTGATTAAACACCGTACCTGTAGTGCCGTGCTCTTGGCCTGCAAGGAAACTGTTTTTTACTTGCCCAAGAATCTGCGTTTCACCCAATACCATTGAGTCGATGCCGGCTGTTACACGGAATAAGTGTTCAATTGCCTGATCTTGCTCATGGACAAATAAATACTGGGAAATGGCTTCTTGCGGCAAGCCAAAATAGTCAGCAAGAAATTGCTTCACATAATACTTCCCAGTGTGAAGCTGATCCACGACCGCATAGATTTCCGTCCGGTTACAAGTGGACACGATCACGTTCTCCAATATGCTTTTTTGTTCTTTTAACGCCTGCATCGCCTGTGGCAGCTCATTTTCAATAAATGAAAGCTTTTCGCGAATCTCCACGGGTGCAGAGCGATAATTCACCCCGACTACTAATGTATGCATGGGTACAAAACACCTTTCACGTTCATATTTCCTCTAGATTTAGTATACCACTTATCATCTTTAAAATGCCTTTGAATTTGTGAACAAGGCATGAATATAGTCCTTATTTATAATTATTATAAATTAATAGTAGCAAAGGTGTCTGACGTCTACAAGTATAACGCTCTTAGTCGGAATTACCTGTCAACTCAAACTATCGCGAGAGATAATTTCGCTTCAGGCGGGCGATTGAAGAGCAGTTAGGCAGAGGGAAATCTATGGAAGAAGGAGCTATTTCCAATAAAAAAAGCACAGCCCGGAGGCTGCGCTTGAATTTATTGCATTCTGCTTTCGATTTCTTTCCAGGCTTCGTCTTTGCCGAGACCGGTTTCAGACGAAAAAATGATCAATGGATCGGTTTTATCCATATCCAACGTGGTGCGCACAATTTTCTTGTGCTTGTCCCATTTTCCTTTAGGAATTTTATCCGCTTTGGTTGCGATAATGATGCATGGAATGTCATAATGCTTCATGAAATCGTACATTGCAATATCATCTCTGCTTGGCGGATGGCGCAAGTCGACGATTTGGATCACAGCACGCAATGGTTCGCGGTCTGTGATGTACCTTTCAATCATCTTGCCCCATGCTTCCCGTTCGCTTTTTGATACTTTGGCATAGCCGTATCCGGGAACATCGACATAGAACAGCTTTTCTTCAATTTTATAGAAGTTCAAGGTCTGTGTCTTGCCGGGTTTAGATGAGATTCGTGCCATGCTTTTGCGGCCGATCATTTTGTTGATGAAAGACGATTTTCCGACGTTTGAACGTCCGGCTAAAGCGAATTCCGGTAAACCGTCTTCCGGATATTGATCCGGACGGACGGCACTGATGACTAGTTCTACATGATTAACTTTCATTCATTTTCTCCTTCTAAGGCAATTTCCAATGCCTCATCCGCTTGAGAAACCAGTTTAAAGGTTAACTCTTCACGGATTGTTTCTGGTATATCTTCCAGGTCACGCTCGTTGTCAAGCGGCAAGATGATGGTTTTTAAGCCAGCACGGTGCGCACTCAAGGTTTTTTCCTTGATTCCGCCGATTGGCAGAACGCGGCCGCGCAAGGTGATTTCACCCGTCATGCCGACTTCACGGCGGATCGGACGTTTCGTTAAAGCAGATACCAAAGCAGTCGCGATGGTAATCCCCGCTGAAGGGCCGTCTTTTGGAACAGCGCCTTCTGGAACGTGGATGTGGATATCGTGCGATTCATGGAAATTCGGATCGATCCCCAGAGATTCAGCACGGGCACGGACAAACGACAAAGCCGTTTGTGCAGATTCTTTCATGACGTCTCCCAGCTTACCGGTCAACTGCAATTTGCCTTTGCCGGCTGACAGCGAAACTTCGATTTGAAGCGTATCCCCGCCGACTGTTGTGTAGGCAAGGCCAGTAGCCACGCCGATTTGGTTTTCCGTTTCAGCCATTCCGTAACGGAATTTGCGTTTCCCAAGGTAAGTCTCCACTTCTTCTGCGCCGACTTTCACTCGGTCTTTCTCTTTTGAGACAATTTGCTTGGTTACTTTGCGGCAGATTGAAGCGATTTGGCGTTCCAGTCCACGGACACCCGCTTCGCGCGTATAGTAGCGGACGATATTAAGCAAAGCTTCGTCATCAAACTGCAACTGTTCTTCCGTCAAACCATGTTCTTTCAATTGCTTCGGTGCCAAATGGTTTTTAGCGATCATTTGTTTTTCGACTTCTGTGTAGCCCGCTATTGAAATGACTTCCATCCGGTCACGCAGCGGTCCAGGAATTGATCCTAAATCATTGGCTGTCGCGATGAAAAGCACATTGGAAAGATCATACGTTTCTTCAATGTAATGGTCACTGAACGAATTATTCTGTTCTGGATCCAATACTTCCAGCATCGCCGAAGATGGATCGCCGCGGAAATCATTCGACATCTTATCGATTTCATCCAACAGGAAGACCGGGTTAACGGTTCCCGCTTTTTTCATTCCTTGTATGATACGGCCTGGCATCGCACCGACATACGTCCGGCGATGGCCTCGGATTTCCGATTCATCGCGGACGCCGCCAAGTGAAACGCGGACAAATTTGCGGTCCAGGGATTCGGCGATCGATTTCGCCAAGGACGTTTTCCCGACACCTGGAGGTCCGACCAGACAAAGAATTGGGCCACGCAATGAATTGGTCATCTGCTGGACAGCCAAGTATTCCAGTACGCGTTCTTTGACGCTTTCCAGTCCATCATGGTCACGGTCCAACACTTCTTCTGCGTATTTGATATCCAGACGATCATCTGTCGCTTCCGACCACGGAATCGTTACCAACCACTCGATATAATTGCGGATAATGCCGCTTTCTGCAGCTGCGGAAGGAAGTTTCTCGTAACGGTCCAGTTCTTTGAAAGCCACTTTTTGAGTGGATTCCGGCATTTTCGCTTCTTCGATCCGTTTTTTCAGATCGACCACTTCAGCTGATTTGCCGTCTTTGTCGCCAAGTTCCGTTTGGATTGCTTTCATCTGCTCGCGCAAATAAAACTCTTTTTGCGTCTGCTCCATCGCTTTTTTCACACGAAGGTTGATCCGTTTTTCCAGATCCACGACTTCCTGTTCGCTATGCAGGCGGGTAATCAAAAGCTCTAAGCGTTTACTGATATCGAATGTTTCCAAAACTTCCTGCTTGGCAGCCACTTTCATCGAAAGATGGGAAGCGACCATATCCGCCAAGCGGCCAGGCTCTTCAATATCAGCAACGGTATTATACGTTTCTGTGCTGACTTTTTTCGAGCTTTTCGCGTAGTTCTCAAAATGCTCGAGCAACAAACGCATTAGGGCGTCTTGTTCTGCGTCTCTTTCTGTTTCGTCCGGGAAAGAAGTCACTTCAACAATCGTGAAGTCCTCCCCTTCCTCGTAGTTCTTCATTTGTCCGCGTTCCAAACCTTCAACCAGTACACGGATTGTGCCATTTGGCAATTTCAGCATCTGCTTGACGTATGCCAGCGTACCGATTTTGTGGAGATCGTCTTTCTCCGGCTGCTCTGTACTCATGTCTTTTTGAGTTGCCAAAAAGATAATGTTGTCATCCAGCAATGCCTGTTCCAATGCAGCCACCGAACGCTCACGGCCTACATCTATATGCAATACCATCGTCGGGAATACAAGAAGTCCGCGCAATGGCAGTAATGGCACACTTTTCGTCACTTTTTTCTTCGCCATCTGGGAAGTCACCTCCGGGAATATTTTCAACAAGAAACAATCGTAAGTAAGTTTTTAAGGTTATAAGACATATTGCAGCTGAACAGGCGCTTCCGCTTTTCTCTGTCCAGACTCCAGCGGCCAGCTTCTCGAGTCGCTTCAGCCTTTCCCGCAATGGCTGAAAACCGCCATTACCAGCAAGGCTTCCAGCGCTTTTCGAAGCTAAACGGCCGCTTCCGCTTTTCTTTGTCCAGACTCCAGCACCTAGGCCCTCCGGTCATAAGCCACCCCGGAGAAGTGGCAAAACCCGCCACTTCTCCGGTTTGTCTTATGCCTTTCGAGCCTTGACAGGTGCCTCCGCTTTTCTAATAAAAACGGGCCAACTCCGAAATGCGCGGATGCGCACGATCAGAGTCAGCCCGTATCATCCTTTTGATTGGTTCAACTGCCACTCAGTGAGACTTTTCCACTGCGTGAAGTTCCACTCATTTTACGCGGATGTTTTCTCATTATTGTCGTTGACGAATACCGAGCCATCTTCCAAAATCAGTTTAGGCTGTACGCTATCCGCAACAGTTTCTTTTGTGATGACACATTCAACGATGTCTTCACGTGAAGGCAGGTCAAACATCACTTCAAGCATGATATTCTCGATAATTGAACGAAGTCCACGGGCACCGGTTTTGCGTTCAATTGCCAATTTCGCAATTTCAACAAGTGCACCAGGCTCGAAAGTCAATTTAACGCCATCAAGTTCCATCATCTTCTGATATTGCTTGATCAACGCATTCTTCGGTTCAGTCAAGATTTCAACCAAAGCTTTTTCATCCAATTGCTCAAGGCTTGCCAATACAGGTAAACGGCCGATGAACTCTGGAATCAAACCGAATTTCAACAGATCTTCCGGAATCAATTGGCTAAGCAATGATTTCTCATCCAATTCTTCCTTGTTCGGATCTGCACCGAAACCGATGATTTTATTGCCGAGACGGCGTTTGATGATTTGGTCTACTCCATCGAACGCGCCGCCTACGATGAACAAAACGTTCGTCGTATCGATTTGGATGAATTCCTGATGTGGATGCTTGCGTCCGCCCTGAGGTGGAACACTTGCAGTGGTTCCTTCCAAAATCTTCAGAAGGGCCTGCTGTACGCCTTCACCGGAAACATCGCGTGTAATCGATGGGTTTTCGGATTTGCGTGCCACTTTGTCGATCTCATCAATATAGATGATTCCTTTTTCTGCGCGCTCTACATCATAGTCTGCAGCTTGGATCAGCTTGAGTAGAATGTTTTCTACGTCTTCTCCGACATAACCAGCTTCAGTCAATGAAGTTGCGTCTGCAATGGCAAACGGCACATTCAGAATGCGGGCCAAAGTTTGTGCAAGCAAGGTTTTCCCGCTTCCTGTTGGTCCGATCAAGACAATATTGGATTTCGACAACTCGACATCGTCGATCTTGCTGTTTGAGTTGACGCGTTTGTAGTGGTTATAAACTGCTACAGCCAGTGATTTCTTCGCTTTTTCCTGGCCGATGACATAGCCATTTAAAATATCCAGAATTTCTTTTGGCTTAGGCACTTCTTTGAATTCTACTTCTTCGTCTGTACCAAGCTCTTCTTCTACGATTTCCGTACAAAGCTCAATACATTCGTCACAAATATAAACACCTGGTCCTGCGACCAGTTTACGAACTTGCTCTTGTGGTTTACCACAAAATGAACATTTTAAATGCTCTTTCTCGTCATTGAATTTGAACAATGTATTCACCCCTATTCAAGCCATTATCTTACAAGATTATCGTAATTGTAGCAACTAATTAGATTCACAGTCAATTTCTTGGCACCCTAAGTATAATTCCAGTGTTCTATGTAGTGGAAAACAAGGTGCGTCTCCGCACCTTGTTTCCTAATTCTTTATATGTTGCTTATGTGTTATTCAGCGATTTTAGCGTTGTCCACTAGGAACTCAACTGTGTTTTGCATGCGGATATCGTTCTCAAGCATTTCAGTTCCACCTAGAGCTGTTTTGATCTGTTCAATGTCCATGTTGAATTGACCAGCCATTTTTTCAAGCTCTTTGTCGATGTCTTCTGAAGTAACTTGCATGTTTTCAGCTTCAGCAATTGCTTCAAGTGTCAATGAAACGCGTACGCGTGTTTCAGCATCACCGTGCATTTGCTCACGAAGTGCAGCTTCGTCTTGTCCAGAGAACTGGAAGTACAATTCAAGGTTCATGCCTTGTTGAGTTAAACGTTGTTCGAAATCACTCATCATACGGTCCATTTCTGTGTGGATCATTGCATGAGGAATATCGATTGTTGCGTTTTCAGCAGCTTTTTGGACCAATTCGTCGCGAAGCGTTGCATCAGCAGCAGATTTCTTCTCAGCAATCAGGCTTTCTTTCATTTTCGTGCGAAGCGCTTCAAGGCTTTCCACTTCAGGGTCGATTTCTTTAGCGAACTCGTCGTTCAACTCTGGAAGTTCCTTGCCTTTAACTTCGTTTACTTTCACTTTGAATGTTGCAGCTTTACCTGCAAGTTCAGCAGCGTGGTATTCTTCTGGGAAAGTGACTTCAACGTCTTTTTCTTCTCCAGCTTTTACGCCTACTAATTGCTCTTCAAATCCAGGGATGAAAGAGTTTGATCCGATTTCAAGGGAATAATCATTTCCTTGGCCGCCTTCAAAAGCTTCTCCATCAACAAATCCTTCGAAATCGATAACAGCTGTATCGCCTTCAACGATTGCTTCGTCTTCTTTAACAGTCAACTCAGCCATACGCTCTTGGTTTTCTTTCAACTGGTTTTCGATGTCTTCGTCAGTCACTTCAGTATCAGGTTTCGATGCTTCAAGACCTTTGTATTCGCCAAGCTCAACTTCTGGTTTTACAATCACTTTCGCTGTAAATACAAGAGGCTGGCCTTTTTCGATTGTTTCAATGTCGATTTCAGGACGGTCAACCGGGTTGATTCCTGCTTCTTCAACTGCATTCGCGTAAGCGTCAGGCAAGATGAAATCCAAAGCGTCCTGGTAAAGTGATTCTACGCCAAAACGTTTTTCGAACATTTGACGAGGCATTTTTCCTTTACGGAAACCTGGTACGTTAATTTCTTTAACTACTTTCTTAAACGCTTTATCAAGACCGGCGTTTACTTCTTCTGCAGGAACTTCAACTGTAAGAACCCCTGTGTTACCTTCTTGTTTTTCCCATTTTGCTGACATATTATAAGCCCTCCAAACATTTTCTACAAAGTCATTTTACGTTTTATACGAATTTTGACAACTTCAATATTATAGCACACATGCCGACAGGTTCAACTATTTCTACCCATTGCGCATTTCGAACCAAAGTTCGGCCTGCTGAATCAGCTCGAGCAGCTTTTCGTCTTCACTGAATGAAGTCATTCCGCTGAACAGCCCTTCTGTGTAAACCATATACCCCTGCGCCACGTCTTCTTCATTATAGTCATCCCAGATGAACGGATACAATAGATAAATATGCCGTTCAAACAGTTCTTTGACCATCTCTAGACGAGTCGGATCCTTCGCCAGCTCGTTGTCGATGATAGCGGTGATTTTCCGGATTCGGCTGTTGTTCACCGGATCCGGCAATTCATTGATGCTGAATGTGCCTTGGTAATGAAATTTTCGGACGGAAACTTCCGCATCGATCTTTTCCTGGAACAGCATGAATAATATGTATGTCTTCGTCAAGAGATCGGCTTCCGGATGTTCGATGATCGCAATCAGCTTCTTCTTCAAAGCTTGATAGGAAGTCGTCGGCAAATCCAGAATCAATTGCTCTTGTTCCGCAGGGTGCAGCGCCAAAAATGTATCGATGGCGTACTTCGAAGCATCCACTTTTTCAGATGCCGCATTTGCTGCAATGCGTTCGTTCAAGTCACGCAATTGCTGGAATTGTTCCAGCCGTTCTTCCGGCAACACTTTTTCTTCTATTAGAGCTTCAATCATTTTTTCCGCTTCTTCAAATTCGCGGACTTGCATCAAAATACTTATGTATAATTCCATCGTCTCCAGGTAATGAATTGGTCCGATCTTCAATAATTCACGGCACACTTCAAGCGCTTCCTGGAATTCCCCAAGCTCATAGAGGCAATAGGCATAACCGCCCAGGGCTGCTGCGTGTTCAGGTTCATATGACAAAACTTGATATAGACTGTCACGGGCATCTTCGTACTTTTCTTCTTTTAAATAGGTCATTCCTTCAGACAACAAACGTGTTACGGTCGTCGGAAAAACAATGACATTCCCCTTGCGCTTTAAATCGCGATATTTCTTCCGCATCCTACCACCTCTTTTGTATCTCATAATCATATCATATTCCCGTTAGAGCGAAAATAAAAACCTTATTGTTGGAATAATGATTGCCCATCACCACAAAGCTTTCTGTTCGCTGGTCAGTTGCAGAAATTTCGGAATCAGGGACAGGCCAATTGCAAACAATCCAATCATCATGCCGACTGTGTAAACCAATGGAAAATCCAAAATGACCGCAAACGGCAAAGGCAAAAGAATCAGCCAATTGATCAGCGTCATTCGTTGCCGAGATTTTGGTGTTGCATATTGACTGCCTTTGCAATTCGGACAGTGCATGGGGCCATGGATTTTCCATGAGGCCTTGATCGACTGCTTCCAAGTCCATTGAGTTCCGCATCTTTCACATACTGGCATAAAAAAACCTCCTTATTAGTATTACGTCTTAAGCAGGATTTAGTTTCACTCTCCTTAAAATTCACGCCAAAAGCGAATACAAAAAGCCATATAGAAGCCGGTAGTTCAGAGATGAAAAAATCACCTGTTGCATGCACAAAGAAACCTCCCCGCCGTTCAATGAACGATGAGGAGGTTTCTTTCGTGTACTATGTACATTCCTATAATGTCCCAGGAGGGATTCGAACCCCCGACCGACGCCTTAGAAGGGCGTTGCTCTATCCAGCTGAGCTACTGAGACCAAAGCTTTCTTGTAGTCCAGACTGTGGCGCCTGCAGTTGCGGACGGCTTCGCTTTTCTAACGAAAGACAATTTTAATTATAGAAATGATTTGAATAAAAGTCAATGCTATTTTAAAAAAACATTAAAATTAATTTACAGACGTTTAATTTTGTTCGTTCATCCACGTTGGCAGGTTCGCTTGTAACTGGCGCAAAGCATTGCCACGGTGAGAGATCGCTGCTTTTTCATGCGGTTCAAGTTCAGCCATCGCTTTGTCTTGTTCAGGCACAAAGAAAATCGGATCGTAGCCAAAACCATTATTGCCTCGGCGTTCATGAAGGATCATTCCTTCACATGAACCTGAAAAGGTTTCAGTCTTCTGTCCGGGAGCTGAGACAGCCAGCACACAACGGAAACGCGCTGTACGCTCATTGTCCGGTACACCAGCCAATTTCCCAAGCACTTTATCGATATTGGCATCATCGCTCTTAGCGAGGCCGGCATAGCGCGCTGAGTAGACCCCCGGTTCCCCGTTCAATGCGTCGATCTCCAATCCGCTGTCATCTGAAATGACCGGGATGCCAAGCGCATCCGCCACAGCTTCAGCTTTCAAAATAGCGTTCTCTTCAAACGTTACCCCTGTTTCTTCTACGTCCATGTCTTGTGCCACGTCCCGCAAAGTCAGCACTTCATAACCGAGTGGAGACAGCATGGTTTCGAAATCCTTGGCTTTGCCTTTGTTTTGAGTTGCGATTACAATTTTTTTCATAGTTCCGCCGGCACCTTTTCACCAACACGCAAAGCGATGTCACCCAATGCCTGACGCTGCATGGTGATCAATTGGCTGATCCCCGCTTCTCCAAGATCCAGCAATTCGTTCAATTGGGCACGTGTGAAAGTAGATTCTTCGCCTGTCCCCTGCAATTCCACAAAATGTCCTGCACCGGTCATCACCAAGTTCATATCAACTTCCGCACTTGAATCTTCAACGTAATTCAAATCAAGGATCGGTCCGTTTTCAGCCGAAACACCGACACTTGTTGCCGCAAGAAAATCCGTTACCGGGAATGCCGGCAATTCTAATTTGCTGATGGCCATTGTCATCGCGATGAATGCACCTGTAATGGACGCTGTACGCGTTCCGCCGTCCGCCTGGATAACATCGCAATCAATCCACAAAGTACGCTCACCGAGCTTCTCCAGGTCGACTACAGCACGCAATGCACGGCCGATCAGTCGTTGGATCTCCATTGTGCGTCCACCAATTTTGCCGGCTGAAGCCTCGCGGCGGTTCCGGCTGTTGGTAGCGCGCGGCAACATAGAATATTCTGCAGTGATCCACCCTTTCCCCTGCCCCCGTAAAAATCCAGGTACTTTATCTTCAATCGTTGCTGTGCAAATGACTTTCGTCTGCCCTACAGTGATCAGGACAGAGCCTTCCGGATGAATCAAATAGTCGACATCCACTGATACGGGACGCAGTTCGTTTGTTTGTCTATTATCTATGCGTGTCATAAAAATCCTCCTCATATATGCTCAAATAGCTTACCATATTTCCTTGGCAACAACAAAAACCTGACAGCCGGAAGCCATCAGGTTTTGGGAAATCGAATCGAATGGATCATCGGTTCCTCGACTCCCAGCCATTTCTGGATGATGGAGCCGAAAATCTGCGTAGAGCCTGATGTATAAAAACGATGCACCGGCGGCTGTTTCCATTCAGCGAATTGATTTTTATAGCTCAAGTAACGTTCCACATCCTTGGCCGTCTCTTCAGCAGAAGACAGCACATGGACCGTATCGCCAAGAACTTCTTCGATAAAGCCTTGAAGCAATGGATAATGTGTGCAGCCTAAAATGGCGGTGTCGAATTCTTCATGGGCAATTGCTTCTAAAGTATCTTGGACAATGCGGTGAGCGAATTCCCCTTCATACTCATCACTTTCCACCAAAGGAACAAAACGCGGACAAGCCAGCTGTACGACATGGGAAGCAGAAACGAGCGACAAGATCGCTTTTTCGTAGGCACCGCTCTGCACTGTCCCTAAAGTGCCCAAAACGGCAATGTTTTTCGTCGTCGAAGATTTGATCGCAGCTCTGGCCCCTGGAAAAATCACACCGATTACAGGGATCGGCAAGTTTTTCTGTAGAGAAGACAGCGCTGCTGCCGTAGCGGTATTGCAAGCGATGACCAGCATTTTTATATTCTTTTTCATCAATGCATTAGCCATTTGCCATGTATAAGTCCGCACTTCCGAAAGCGGACGGGGACCATAAGGGCATCTGGCATTATCACCGATATAGTAAATTTGCTCATTCGGCAATAGTTTCATTATTTCCTTTGCGACGGTAAGTCCACCGACTCCTGAATCAATTACTCCGATTGGCGCGTTCAACATCATCGCCTCTATCCTATTTCATGTTTGTATGCAGTTTCTCAAGCAAAGCTGCAAATTGTTCCGCTTCGTCTACTGTGAAATCCGCTAATACCGTTTTCAAATATTCCTGGCGCTTCTGAATGACTTCTTCAATAACACGTTCGCCTTCTTTTAATAACTTGATCCGCACGACACGGCGATCCTGTTCTTCACGGATACGGACAACGAGCTCGTTCTTTTCCATGCGATCGACCAGATCCGTCGTTGTGCTGAACGCTAAATACATCTTGTTCGACAAATCGCCGATGGTCATGTCGCCATGCTCAAACAGCCATTGCAATGCAACGAATTGAGGTGGTGTAATCGTATAGGAATTCAGAATCTCCCGGCCTTTTTGCTTAATGATCCCTGAAATGTAACGCAGTTCCTTTTCCATGAATGCGATACGTTCTGAATCATGGCTGATGCCTTGCTTGTCATCATTCATTAATAATTACCACTCCTTGAAAAACCATCTTCTTCTTATAGTGAAGGTTTTTAATTGATATAGCAAGAACTCACTTATTTTTTAACGGTCGCCAACTGTTCGGCACGCAGCAATTCGATGTCTTGCTCGGACCAAGGATGGCCTTTTCCAGTCTTTTTCGAAATCTGGACGATCGTCCCTCTCCCAGTGAAACATGTTTCCTCTTTTTCGTTGACCGTCCAATAATGGACATCTGCCGAAGAAGTTCCGACACGCCCGATTTTGACGTAGACACGCAATTTTTCATCAAAAAAGACTTGCTGCACAAAATCCACTTGCATATCCGCGACGACAGGAAATAATTCATTTCCAGCTTCCAACCAACGCTGCATCAAACCCATCTCTTTCATGAATTCAATCCGTGCAAATTCAAAATAAGCGATCGGTACCGTATTGTTCACATGACCGAACATATCGGTTTCAGAAAACCGCACCTGCACCGGAGCGGAAAAGGAAAATTCCCGGCTCCACTCATTGAAATTCTCAATATAATTTGCTTTCATCGAAAAAACCTCCACTGGCTCAACTTCTTCATTTTCCTAGTATATCAAAAACTTGAGAAAAGAGCAGGCATTTTCTAAACAGGACAAAATAAAAACCCCGCCGCAGCGGGGTTTTCAGTAAATACTAGTCAACCATTCTGTCGCTTCCGAAGAAGTTACGGAACATTTGAACAGTCGTGTCGCGGTTCAACGCTGCGATTGAAGTTGTCAAAGGAATTCCTTTTGGACAAGATTCCACACAGTTTTGAGAGTTACCGCAGCTTGCAAGTCCGCCTTCACCCATGATCGCATTCAAACGTGCATCGCGGTTCATTGCCCCCGTTGGATGCGCGTTCATCAAGCGAACTTGTGAAAGTGGTGCAGCTCCGATGAAATCGGATTTATCGTTGACGTTCGGGCATGCTTCAAGACATACACCGCAAGTCATACATTTAGACAATTCGTAAGCCCATTGGCGCTTGCGCTCAGGCATACGTGGTCCGTCTCCAAGGTCATGCGTACCATCGATTGGCACCCATGCTTTAACTTTCTTCAACGAGTCGAACATACGGCTGCGGTCAATGACAAGGTCACGGACAACAGGGAATGTCTTCATCGGCTGAAGGCGGATTGGCTGTTCCAACTGATCGACCAAAGCAGTACATGATTGACGCGCTTTGCCATTGATGACCATTGAACATGCTCCACAAACCTCTTCCAGACAGTTCATGTCCCAGTTTACAGGAGTGGTTTTCTTCCCTTCCATGTTGACAGGGTTACGGCGAATTTCCATCAATGCCGAAATGACATTCATATTCGCCTTATATGGCAATTCGAACTTTTCCCAATACGAATCTTCATCCGTAGAGTTTCTGCGTTCGATTTCAAATATAACCGTCTTTGCTGCTTCACCCATGGTAAATTAGCTCCCTTCTAGATTATGCTTTTGCTGAATAATCACGTTTACGCGGTGGAATCAACGATGTGTCGACTTCTTCATAATGGAAGATAGGTGCATCATTGCCATTGAATTTAGCCATAGTCGTTTTAAGGAATTCTTCGTCATTACGTTCCGGGAATTCCGGTTTGTAGTGAGCTCCGCGGCTTTCGTTACGGTTAAGCGCTCCGATTGTGATCACTCGTGCTAAATGTAGCATATTTCGCAACTGGCGTGTAAACATTGCGCCTTGGTTGCTCCAAAGCTGTGTATCAGTAATGTTGATATGGTTGAAACGTTCAAGCAGTTCCTGGAGTTTTTCATCCGTCTTCTGCAAACGATCGTTGTAGCGTACGACTGTTACATTGTCCGTCATCCATTCGCCAAGCTCTTTGTGGAGGACATAAGCGTTTTCTGTGCCGTTCAATGCAAGGATTTCTTCCCATTTGCGCTGCTCTTCTGCTTCGTATTTTTCATAAATAGCCGAAGGAAGATCTTCTGCCAATACATCAAGGCCTTTTACATATTCAATAGCGTTCGGTCCTGCGACCATACCGCCGTAAATCGCTGAAAGCAATGAGTTCGCACCCAGACGGTTACCGCCGTGTTGAGAATAATCACATTCACCCGCCGCCAAAACGCCAGGGATGCTTGTCATTTGGTGGTCATCGACCCATAGTCCACCCATTGAATAATGGACAGCCGGGAAGATTTTCATTGGTACTTTGCGAGGGTCATCACCAGTGAATTTCTCGTAGATCTCAATGATGCCGCCTAGTTTAATATCAAGTTCTTTAGGATCTTTGTGTGAAAGATCCAGGTAGACCATGTTCTCGCCATTAATGCCGAGTTTTTGGTTGACGCAGACGTCAAAGATTTCACGTGTTGCAATATCACGTGGAACCAGGTTTCCGTAAGCTGGATATTTTTCTTCAAGGAAATACCAAGGCTTGCCGTCTTTGTATGTCCAAATACGTCCGCCTTCTCCACGAGCTGATTCTGACATTAAGCGCAGTTTATCGTCTCCTGGAATCGCTGTCGGGTGAATTTGGATAAATTCGCCGTTTGCGTAGTATGCACCTTGCTGATAGACGATAGAAGCCGCTGAACCTGTATTGATGACAGAGTTCGTTGATTTCCCGAAAATGATCCCCGGTCCGCCAGTTGCCATGATGATAGCATCTGCACGGAACGATTTGATTTCCATAGTCGTCATATTTTGAGCTGTGATTCCTTTACCGACGCCTTGCTCGTCAAGAACAAGACCCAGGAATTCCCAGCCTTCGTATTTTGTGATCAGTCCGTTCACTTCGTAGCGGCGAACTTGCTCATCAAGTGCATATAGCAATTGCTGACCAGTTGTTGCACCGGCAAACGCAGTTCTGTGGTACATCGTTCCACCAAAGCGGCGGAAGTCCAAAAGGCCTTCCGGCGTACGGTTGAACATAACGCCCATGCGGTCAAACATCCGGATAATTCCAGGTGCTGCATCCGCCATTGCTTTTACGGGACGCTGATTCGCAAGGAAGTCGCCTCCGTATACAGTATCATCAAAGTGAATATCCGGGGAATCCCCTTCACCTTTTGTATTAACCGCTCCGTTGATCCCGCCTTGCGCACATACTGAGTGGGACCGTTTAACGGGAACGATTGAAAATAAATCGACGGATGAACCTGCTTCTGCAACTTTAATTGCTGCCATCAATCCAGCAAGGCCGCCACCGACGATCGTAATTTTGCCCTTCGCCATGTTAGTATTCACTCCTCTTTTAGTTCACCAATGATTGAAACATTCTTAAACGAATGCAAACAATGCTCTGATACCAATGATCGATAATACAATAAATACTAGAAGCGTGAAATATGTTGCATTTCGTTGAGATGCTTCGGATTGTGTAATTCCCCAAGTAACAAGGAAAGACCAAATTCCGTTTGATAAATGGAAGACTGCAGCCAAGACACCGACGATGTAGAATGCCAGCATGAACGGATTGCTTAAAATGTTTTCCATCATGTTGAAATCAGCTGCAGCAGCTGCTCCGATTGCCACTTGGAATCTTGTTTCAAATACGTGCCAAGCGATGAAGACTACAAGGAAGACACCTGTATAGCGCTGTGCAACGAACAGAATGTTGCGCAAATAGCTATAATGGCCAGGATTGTTCTTCGAAGTAAACGCTATGTATAGGCCATAAAACGCATGATACAAGATTGGTAAATAGATGACAAAAATCTCCAGGAAAATGACGAATGGAAGATTAGCCATAAATTCGGATGCCTTATTGAATGACTCCACACCCTGAGTTGCAAAATGGTTGACGATTAAGTGCTGCGTTAAGAATAAACCGATAGGAATGATCCCCAACAATGAGTGCAGCCTGCGCATTAAAAATTCACGATTGTTATCCAAAATTTTACCCCCCTCAAAACATTGATTGGCAGCGTCCAGAGCAAACGAAAAATTGACGAAAGCACCTGAAGCCGCAACACCATCATGATACAAGAATATGACATATTTATTGTACTCCCCCCCTCTGAGAGCGTCAAGGCAACGAATTCCTTTTAAACAGATAGTTATTACATTAAAAAGGGGCACTTCACGCCGCATAAGGGGGAAAACCTATGTGAATGTAACCGTTTTATTAGATTTATGCGAAAAAGCGATTCTCTAATTGAGAATCGCTTTTTCGGCTGTTTCTGCTGTATTCCACTGTTGTCGGGATTATCGCAACATTGCTATTGAGAATTTGAACATTTTGTGAATATTTTCACGTACACTGTTTTTAATTCAAGATATGTCTTGATGCACCTGAAGTTCTGAAAGTCCATAGGCCTCGTGCAACGCATTTGCCGATTTCTTCATATCCGTTTCCGGCACTACCACTGAAATTTTGATCTCAGATGTGCTGACCATCTTCACTGGGATGTCTTGACTTCTCAAAATATCAAACATCCGTGCAGCCACCCCTGGATTTGATACCATGCCTGACCCCACAATGGAGACTTTCGATAGGCCGATTTCCACATTCACGGAAAGGAAGCCAATTTCACTTTGAGCTTCAGTCAACACGCGGCGTGTTTCTTCCAAGCATTCCTGGCTGATGGAAAACGATACCGAAGGAGGGAATTCATCACTGATGCTTTGAACAATAATATCAACGTCGATCTGATTTTCTGCCAACTTCGTAAAAATATTTGCCAGCGATCCGTTAAATGGTTTTTTGTAAGTGACAGTTACACGCGCCACACCAGGTTCAAACGCTACACCTCTGACGATTAAATTTTTTTCCACAGTGATCACCTCTTGTATGATTGTGCCAGGCTCGTCTGAATAACTTGCTCTGACGGATAATGGTACACGATTGTTCTTGGCAAACTCAACTGCACGAGGATGAAGCACTCCTGCTCCCAGATTGGCAAGTTCGAGCATTTCGTCATATGAAATCTGTTCGAGCTTCCGTGCACCTGTTACAAAACGCGGATCAGAAGTGTAGACACCGTCAACATCGGTGTAGATTTCGCATTTTTCAGCTCCGAGCGCTGCCGCAAGTGCGACTGCGGTCGTATCGGAACCTCCCCGCCCAAGGGTGGTGATGTTGCCGATTTTATCTACCCCTTGGAATCCAGCCACTACACATAAATAACCATTCTCAAGCACGCGTTCAAGCCGTTCCGTGTGAATTTGTTCAATCCGTGCATTGCGCGGCACAGACTCTGTTTCAATTCCGGCTTGCCAACCTGTAAACGAAAGCGCTTCATGGCCAAGTTTCTTAAAGGCCATAGCCAGTAACGAAATGGTAATCTGCTCGCCTGTAGCCAACAGCATATCCATTTCCCGTTTCGGCGGCTCAGCTGAGATCTTCCCTGCTAATCCGAGCAGTGTATCTGTCGTCTTGCCCATTGCTGAAACCACAATAACGACCCGTTTGCCTTTTTCTTTTTCACGGATGGCTCTTTCAGCAACTCCAATGATTTTTTCAGGTGTTGCAACGGATGTGCCTCCAAATTTCATGACGATCGTTTCCATTCCATCCACTCCCACATTTAGTATGTGGCCCTCAACATGCCGTGCCAAGAAGCTGCAGCAACTCCCAGGCAAAGACACAAAAAGAGGCAGCTCACCGCAACCGCGGCAAACTACCTCTTTTATCATGTACGAAAAACGTCCATGTGAGATAGCCCTCCAGAGATTGACTCTGACAGCTCTGCACTTCTTAAATGCAGAACCAGCATGCGCAACAGCAGTAAATACGCACACTTCGGCGACCGCCCCTTTCAACATTCTTCGCAGATTCTGCAAATCTCCGAATGTTTACTATTGACGTTCGCGCCTCTATCATCACTTTTCCAAGTGATTTAATTATGCTCTTACGATAACACGTTATGAATCGCTTGGCAACGCATCTTCAGCAAAATGCTGATTGATGGATGTCGCCAAAGCTAACGGGATTCCCGCTTGTTGAATATCTTCTATAGAAGCTTCTTTGATTTTTTTGACCGAACCGAAATGCTTCAGCAATTGCTGTTTGCGTTTCGGGCCAACTCCTTCAAGGCCATCCAAAGCGGACTGAATTGAATTCTTGCCGCGCAGCTGCCGGTGGAACGTGATAACGAACCGGTGGACTTCATCCTGAATGCGCTGCATTAAATAAAACGCTTCGCTGGTCCGTTTCAACGGAACCACTTCAGGAGGTGAACCATAGAGCAATTGGGACGTTTGGTGCTTGGCGTCTTTTGCCAAACCGGCAATCGGAATCGACAAGCCGAGTTCATCTTCCAGAATTTCACGGGCTGATTCCATTTGCCCTTTGCCGCCGTCAATGACGATTAAATCCGGCAAAGGCAAACCATCTTTCAAGACCCGTGAATAGCGCCGGCGGATCACTTCACGCATCGCTGCATAATCATCGGGCTTGGAAGCGTTTCGCGTTTTGTATTTCCGGTAATCTTTTTTAGAAGGCTTGCCGTCAATGAACGTAATCATTGCAGACACTGCATCTGCCCCTTGAATATGCGAGTTGTCGAACGCTTCGATGCGCAAAGGCGTTTCAATGTTCATTGCTTCACCTAAATCCACGCAGGCACCGACTGTCCGTTCTTCCTGACGCTCCAGCAGCTGGAATTTCTCTTTAATGGCAATTTCAGCATTTTTCTTCGCCAACGCCACCAAATCTTTTTTCTTGCCGCGCTGCGGAACGAGCACCCGGACTCCGAGCCATTCTTTCAGCATATCCGGATCGTCGGCTTCTGGAAGGAGAATTTCATTGGGCTTAACGTGGTTCGGCTTTTCGTAAAACTGGCCAAGATAAGTCAAAAATTCTTCTTCCGGGTCACGATAAAGCGGAAAAAGCGATACATCCCGTTCAATCAATTTGCCTTGGCGCACAAAAAAGACCTGTACACACATCCAGCCTTTATCGACCGCATAAGCAAATACATCGCGATTGGTGAAATCATTCATCGCCATTTTCTGTTTTTCCATAACGGTTTCAATCATCGAAATTTGGTCACGGTATTCCTTGGCCCGCTCAAATTCCAGATTTTCTGCCGCTTCAGACATTTTCTCGACTAATTCCTGTTTGACTTCACGGAAACCGCCATTCAGAAATTTGCTGATGCCGTCGATCATTTCCTGATAGGTTTCTTTTTCTACAGGCTTGACGCATGGCGCAAGACATTGCCCCAAATGATAATACAAACAAACCCGGTCCGGCATGGTATGGCATTTCCGCAATGGGTACAGGCGGTCCAACAACTTTTTCGTCTCTGCCGCGGCATAAGCATTCGGATACGGACCGAAATACTTGCCTTTGTCTTTTTTGACATGTCTGGTCGTGATCAGCTTCGGATGGCGCTCACCGGTAATCTTTAAATACGGATAGCTTTTGTCATCTTTCAGCATGATGTTGTACTTCGGATCGTATTTCTTGATCAAATTCAATTCAAGAATCAGCGCTTCCTTATCGGAAGATGTCACGATGTATTCAAAATCCTCGATTTCATTGACCAAACGCTGGGTTTTTGCATCGTGGCTTCCCGTAAAGTAGGAGCGCACGCGATTTTTAAGAACTTTCGCCTTGCCGACATAAATGACGGTATTCTGGCGGTCCTTCATCAAATAACAACCTGGTTGATCAGGCAATATTGCTAATTTATGCTGAATCAATTCGTTAGCCATCTTTTATCTCACCCTATTAAAAAACCGGGCACCATCACTGGACCCGGTTAAGAATTATGCGTGTTTTTCAACCAATTCAGCCAATGCTTCTTTTGGTCTGAAACCAACTACTTTATCTACTGTCTCTCCGTCTTTCATCAATAGCAAAGTCGGAATTGACATGATGCCGTAGTTTCCAGCTGTTTCCTGGTTTTGATCCACATCAACTTTTACGATTTTAACTTTATCGCTCATTTCAGCGTCTAACTCTTCCAGCACTGGAGCGATCATTTTACATGGTCCGCACCAAGTTGCCCAAAAATCTACTAAAACGAGTCCTTCTGATACTTCTTGTGAAAAGTTCTGATCTGTACCGTGTACGATTGCCATGAATAATTCCTCCTTATGATTAAAACCAAACTATATACAGAGTATAGCATGCGTTAAAAACAACAGCTATTTATTTGCCTACTCTTCCATTACCCGTCAATTGGGGACGTTAAACAGAAAATGGCGGCGAGTCCTGTAGACCCGCCGCCATCCAAAATTACATTACTTTCTTGAATTCTTCTGTCAGCATCGGGATGACTTCAAACAAGTCTCCGACAATGCCGTAATCTGCTACTTTGAAAATATTCGCTTCTGGATCTTTGTTGATCGCCACTATCACTTTCGAGTTGGACATACCCGCCATGTGCTGAATCGCTCCGGAAATGCCGGCTGCAATATACAGGTCCGGTGTAACCACTTTCCCTGTCTGTCCGATTTGAAGCGAGTAATCGCAATAGTCTGCGTCACAAGCGCCACGGGACGCGCCAACCGCGCCGCCTAGAAGATTCGCCAATTCCTGCAATGGCTCAAATCCTTCAGCACTCTTCACGCCACGGCCACCGGCGATGATGACTTTCGCTTCCGAAAGATCGACGCCTTCAGAAGATTTGCGGACAACGTTTTTAATGATGGTACGAAGGTTCGTGATATCTACAGACAATGAACTAACTTCGCCTGTACGCTCCTGGCGTTCAAGTGGTGCAATGTTGTTCGAACGCACTGTGATAAAGTCGATGCCTTCTTTCAGCTTCACTTTTTCAAATGCTTTACCAGAGAAGATCGGGCGGATAAAGACAGCTTCATCGCCTTCGCCTTCAATGTCCGTTACATCCGAAATCAATCCAGCTTGCAACTTGGAAGCGATTTTCGGTGCCAGGTCTTTTCCGACTGCTGTGTGGCCAAAGACAAGGCCTTCCGGGTTTTCCTGTTCAACGACTGCCATAAATGCTTGGCCATAGCCGTCAGACGTGTATGACTTCAAGTGCGGGTGTTCTACCGTTACGACACGGTCTGCTCCGTATGCAATCAATTCAGCACCAAAATCAGCAACCGAATCCCCAATCAGAACGCCTACTACTTCTCCGCCGCCAGAAATTTTCTTGGCAGCCGCAATTGCTTCAAATGAGACATTACGCAAAGCGCCTTCACGCGTTTCGCCCAAAACTAATACTTTTTTCGCCATAGTCCGTTTACCCCCTAAGTAGATGTGAAAATTATATGGAACCGTTACTTGCTGTCAGTCGAATGGAAAGTAGCCTATTCTTCGGGATGTAAGCCACTCTGGCTGTGCGGCTGAAAACATGCCGCTTCGCCAGATCGTCTTACCCCCGTCAGAGCTGAACGGGCACCTTCGCTTTTCTTTGTCCAGACTCCGGTACCCAGCTCTTTGGGTCATAAGCCAACCCAGCTGTGCGGCAAAGAGCGCCACTTCGCTGGTCTGTCTTATGCCCGTCAGAGCTGAACGGGCACCTTCGCTTTTCTTCAATTAAATAACTTTTGCTTCGTTGCGCAATAGTCCGACCAATTCTGTAACCTGGTTGGAGATGTCGCCTTCCAGAATACGCCCGGCCGCTTTTTTCGGCGGCAAGTAGATTTCGATTGTTTCAGTTTTAGCTTCTACATCGTCTTCTTCGATGTCCAGATCATCCAATTCCAATTCTTCAAGCGGCTTTTTCTTCGCTTTCATGATTCCTGGAAGTGATGGATAGCGAGGCTCATTCAACCCTTGTTGTGCTGTAACCAGAAGCGGCAAGGATGTTTCCAATTCTTCCGCATCCCCTTCGATATCGCGGACGATGGTAACTGTTTCGCCTTCAATGCTCAAGCTAGTGATTGTCGTTACGTAGTTGATGCCAAGCAAATCAGCCACACGCGGTCCGACTTGCCCAGATCCGCCGTCGATTGCTACGTTCCCTGCTAGAATCAAATCAGCTTCTTTGTCTTTCAAGTATTCAGCCAGTATGTACGCAGAAGTAAACTGGTCCATTTCTTCAACATCGTCTTCTGTATTGATCAAGACAGCTTTGTCAGCGCCCATCGCAAGTGCGGTACGCAGCTGTTTCTCTGCTTCTTCATTGCCGATTGTGACTACAGTCACTTCGCCGCCATGTGCGTCACGGACTGTGATGGCTTCTTCAATTGCGTACTCATCGTAAGGATTGATGATGAATTCCGCTCCGTCTTCCTGGATTTGTCCACCAGAAACGACGATTTTCTCTTCTGTGTCAAACGTACGTTTTACCAATACATAAATGTTCATGAACGTAAACCTCCCAAGTATTATTTCCCTTTAAATTGTGCTTCACGTTTTTCCAGAAATGCCTGGATTCCTTCTTTTGCATCTTCTGAAACAAAGACAGTTCCAAAAGATTGTGCTTCTGCATTTACGCCTTCATGATAAGACGCAGGCTTTGTGTACTGCAGCATCCCAATCGCCGCTTTGACGGAAACCGGGCTTTTCTTCGCAATTTTACGGGCGATTGAAAGCGTTTCCGTTAACAGGTCTTCTTCAGCGTAAGCACGGTTAGCCAAACCGTATTGTGCAGCTTCGGTACCGGAGATCGGATCGCTCGTCAACAGCATTTCAGCCGCTTTCGCTGAGCCTACATATCTTGGCAGGCGCTGTGTCCCAGCAAACCCGGGTATTAAGCCCAGTTGAAGCTCCGGTAATCCCAGTTTAGCATTTTCAGTGACAAATCGCATATGGCAACTCATTGCCAATTCCAATCCGCCTCCTAAGGCTGCTCCGTGGATCGCCGCGATTACAGGCTTGTGGAAGGTTTCAACCCGTTCAAAAACTTCCTGGCCGCTCGCTGATAATTTTGAAAATTCTTCTCCTGAAGATACTTGCGTAAACTCCTTGATGTCAGCTCCTGCAGAAAAGAATCTACCTTCCCCGTGCAGGACAATGACGCGAACCTCTTCATCATTCTCAACTTGGTTCAACAATTCATCGACTTCCAAAATGAGCGAACGCGACAGTGCATTTGCCGGTGGACGATTAATCGTCGCGACAGCTACCCCATCTTCTTTTTTCCAACTGATAAATTCCATCCAATGAGCCCCTTCCTTTAAGCCTGCATACCTTTCAGCAGCAAACGCTGAACTTGTGGTGCGAGTTCGACTAAATCATATTTATGATCATTCATCACCCAAGTGGTGATGGTCTCATCCATTGTACCAAAAACCATTTGTCTTGCTAAACGAATATCCATCGCTTGATCAAATTCTCCATCTTCCATGCCTTTAACCAGAATCTGATCCATCAGCTTCAAATACTCCCTCAGCACATTATTGATTTTCATGCGGATTTCGTAGTTGGATTGGCGCAATTCGAGCTGTGTGACAATCGCTAAATGGATGTCACCGGCTAAAAGTTCAAAATGGCTTTCAATCATCAATCCCAATTTGGATGCAGCATCCAAATCACGCGAGATGATCTGTTCAAGTTTGCTGACGAACACACCCATCTTTTCCTGGAATACAGAAATCAGAATGTCTTCTTTGTTTTTGAAATACAGATAAATCGTTCCGTCGGCTACCCCTGCTTGTTTGGCTATTTTCGAGACTTGTGCTTGATGATAGCCATTTTCAGCAATGACAATAACAGCCGCATCAATGATTTGTTTGTATTTCGGCTTATCCTTTTTTACCATGTTGTCACCACCCAAAAAAATATGAAAATATGAATGGCGATTCATTCATATTTTCATATTATAGTTTATTCAATAATGTGTCAAGCTTATTTCGTTAAGACGGCACTGCTTCATTCTGCTTGGCAATCTCTTCATCGACCAGTGAACGGCGCAGAATTTTCCCGACTGCTGTTTTCGGCAGTTCTTTGCGGAATTCATAAACGCGCGGCACTTTAAATGAAGCGAGGTGTTCACGGCAATACTGATTGAATTCTTCCTCTGTTACAGTATAGCCTTCTTTTAGCACAATGTATGCTTTTACCGTTTCACCTCGATACGGATCCGGTATACCTGCCACGACGCACTCTTGAACAGCTTCATGTTCATACAGCACTTCCTCGATTTCACGCGGATAAATATTGAATCCACCGGCAATGATCATGTCTTTTTTGCGGTCGACGATAAAGAAATGGCCTTCATCGTCCATATAGCCAAGGTCTCCTGTCAATAACCAGCCATCGACGATTGTAGCAGCTGTTTCTTCAGGTTTGTTCCAATATCCTTTCATTACCTGAGGCCCTTTGATGGCGATTTCACCGATTTCCCCATTTGGTACCGGATTGGTTGTGCCCGTTTGGAAAATTTTGCAGTCCGTATCCGGGTATGGAAGGCCGATTGATCCTTTTGTCCGTTCGCCCCAAACCAGGTTCGAGTGGGTTACCGGTGATGTTTCCGTCAAACCATAGCCTTCAACCAATTTCCCGCCGGTCAATGCTTCAAATTTCTCTTGTACTTCAGCCGGCAGAGGTGCTGAACCGCTCAAGCAGGCTTCAATGGAAGACAAATCATATTTGGCGATATCAGGATGGTTCATCAAGCCGATATACAAAGTTGGCGCTCCAGGGAAAAGCGTCGGTTTTTGCTTATTGATGGTCTTCAATGCCGTTTCCGGATCGAATTTCGGAAGCAACACCATTTTATTTCCCTGCATGACCGATAAAATCAAGACCGTCGTTAAACCATAAACGTGGAATAACGGGATGATTCCGATGATCGTTTCTTCCCCGTCCGTTGTTTTGTATAGCCAGCTGTCGCACATTGTTGCATTGGAGATGAGGTTCTTATGCGTCAGCATGACGCCTTTAGGAGAACCTGTTGTGCCTCCTGTATATTGCAGCAAAGCCAAATCTTCATCGAAATCAAATGGCGTTTCCGCTACAGTTGGCTGCGCCGTTTTCATGATTTCAGTAAACAAGTGATTGATGCCCCGATGTTCCACTTTCACGTTCATGCCATATTGCTTTTTCTGGATAAACGGATAAACCAAATTTTTGGGGAATGCCAGGTAATCCTTGATGCCTGTGACGATGACATTTTCCAGATCCGTTTCCTTCAATACTTTCGAAATCCTCGGGAACAGGATATCCAACCCAATAATGGCACGGGCTCCTGAATCTTTCATTTGGTAAGCGATTTCCCGTTCTGTGTAAAGCGGATTGGTCATAACGACAACACCGCCGGCATAGAGGATCCCATAAAAACTGATGACCGCCTGCGGACAGTTCGGCAACATGATTGAAACCCGATCACCTTTCTGGATGCCCAGTTTCTGCAGGTAGTTGGCAAACTTCATAGAGGATTGATAAAGTTCTTCATAAGAAAGTTCTCTCCCCATGAAATGGATGGCTATTTTTTTCGGGAACTTTCTGTATGCCTTTGTTAAATAATCCTGTACCGGCATGCTGGGATACGTTAACGTGTGCGGAACTTCCGGTGGGTAATGGGCTAACCACGGCTTTTCAGTCATTCTTTTGACCCCCTAGTTTTTTTAGAATCGCGCGAATATTCCTATATTTAATTATAGAGAAAAATGATACCGCTTACAAACTTTATTTTTTATATATTGTACTATCTTGCTTAAATCTGTCTATTCTTGGATTAAGGCAAGAAAAAAGCCAGCTCCAAGGCTGGCACTGTTCTTTAGAAAAGAAACAGAAAAATGACTCCCACAATCAGAAAGATTGCACAAAACACAAATAATATTTTGATTAAGTTTTCCACGACATCCAACTCCTATTGAATACTGGCTCCGATCACAAAAGACAAACCGACAGAAATGACCATTGAAATCAATCCGACAGACCGGTTGTCCTGCTCAATTTCATCATCCACTTTAAACTTAGGCGTCAGAAACTCAAACAGGATATAAGCAAAAATCAGCAAGGTGAAACCGAACAATCCCCAGCCGATCATTTCGAACAAGGAATTATGCTGTTCAATTGAAAAGCGAAAAATATTGGTGACACCAAAAATCTTTCCGCCTGTAGCCATTGCTACCGCTAAATTCCCTTTTTTGATTTGTTCCCAGTTATTATATTTTGTCACCATTTCAAAAATTACCATGGCAACGATCAGGCACAATACCACCACACTGAAGTAGCCAGCTGATTCAACTACTGGGTGCGTCCAAAATCCATTCTCAGTCATGTCCTATACTCCTCTGCGGAAACTCACTTTAACTCGGCTACGGTAACGCCCGAGCCGCCTTCCCCTGCTTCACCAAAACGATAGCTTTTCACCCGTGGATGCTTTTTCAAATATTGCTGGACACCTTGGCGCAATGCACCGGTCCCTTTTCCATGGATGATCGATACTTGATGGTAATTTGATAATAACGCATCGTCGAGGTATTTTTCAACACGCGCCAGGGCATCTTCATATCGTTCTCCGCGCAAATCGAGTTCCATCTTCACATGGCTGTCCCGGTCTTTCAAGGTTGCCATGGTCCGGGTCTCTTTCTGTTTTTCGGGTTTGGTATAGGATAAATCAGACTCCGGCAACTTCATTTTCAAAATGCCGATTTGAACAATCCATTCATTTTCCGATACTTTCTCGACCAATGTCCCTTTTTGGCCAAAGGAAATCACTTTGACTTCGTCATTGGCTTTCAGCGGTTTGGCTGCGTTATCTTTTGCCGCTTTTTTCAGGATTCGATTTTGAGGCATCGCATCTTCCAGGCGTTTTTTCGCATCGATCAATTCATGCTCTTTTACAGACGAGCTTTGATTCAGCTGCATCTTGCGAAGATCCGAAATGACAGCTTCCGCTTCTGCCCGTGCCTGCTCAACGATTTTCCGGGCTTTTTCTTTCGCTTTTTCTTCAAGCCGTTCTTTTTGCTGTTCGTACTCTTCCAGCTGCTTCGCCAACTCTTTTTTCAAGCGTTCTGATTCCGCCAGCACCTGTTTGCTTTCTTCGGCGTCCTGCTCCGCTTCACGGCGGCTCTTTTCGAGAGAAGCGATCATCGAATCGACTGCTTTGCTGTCAGTTCCTGTAAAGCTCTTGGCATGGCTGATGATATGTTCAGGCAAGCCGAGTCGCTTGGAGATTTCAAAAGCATTGCTTCGGCCTGGTACTCCGATCAACAGACGATAAGTCGGGCTTAGTGTTTCTACGTCAAATTCTACACTGGCATTGGCTACACCCGGACGGTTAAAGCCATAAGCCTTCAATTCCGGATAATGGGTTGTTGCAATGACACGTGCTCCTCTGCCATGCACTTCATCCAGCAGTGAAATGGCCAGTGCTGCGCCTTCCTGTGGATCTGTACCTGCACCCAGCTCATCAAAAATCACCAATGAATTCTCATCGAACTTGGTCAGGATATCAACGATATTGACCATATGGGATGAAAAGGTACTGAGGCTTTGTTCGATGGACTGTTCATCGCCGATATCCGCAAAAATCTGATCGAATACCGCCAGTTCCGATCCATCGAGCGCAGTAACCGGCAAACCGGATTGTGCCATCAAAGTTGATAAGCCAACTGTTTTCAACGTCACTGTTTTACCGCCTGTATTCGGGCCCGTAATGACAATTGCAGTGATTTCTCCGCCGAATTCGATATCATTCGGCACCACTTCATCTTTCGGAATCAATGGATGGCGGGCTTTCTTCAAATTGATGTAGCCTTCTATGTTCATAGTCGGCTTGGTCCCTCTATGGGCAGCTCCGTATTTCGCTTTTGCCAAAATCAAATCGATTTCCCCAAGCACTTCCACTAAATCAAATAGTTCATGGGCCACTTCCTGCACCTGTGCTGACAACATTTGCAGAATCCGGTCGATTTCCTCTTTTTCTTTCATTTTCAGGCGGCGCACTTCATTATTGGCCTGTACCACGGCATCCGGTTCAATGAACAATGTTTGCCCGGATGATGATTGATCGTGCACAATGCCGCCATAATGGCTGCGGTATTCCTGTTTAACGGGAATAACAAAACGGTCATTGCGGATGGTGACGATGGAATCCGACAGCATTTTCGATGCATTTTTACCGCGCACCAGACTTTCCAGCCGTTCACGGACACGGCTTTCCTGCGTCCGCAGTTGCTGGCGAATTGAGCGCAATTCAGAACTCGCACTGTCCAAAACGCCGCCGTTATCGTCAATACAGATGTTGATGGCATGTTCGAGAGCTGTCAGAATCGGCATCGATTCTTTTTTCTCCAGGAAATGTGGAATTTGAATCACTGCTTCTTCCTGGATCGTTTCGAAAAACTGGCGCAGAATGCGGCTGGCACGGATGGTCGATGAAACTTCCATCAGTTCCATCGGGCTCAGGCTGCCGCCAATTTGCGCTCTCCGTGCATGCAGACGGATATCAAAAATACCGCCCATCGGCACATTATTTTTGACACGCAATACTTGTGCGCCTTCATCCATTTCTTCGAGCAAACGATTAACTTCGTTGATATCTGTAGATGGCAGCAAGTTATCCACATGGGCTTTTCCTAGTGACGATGTGCAATACCGTGCCACTTCATCCCGGATTTTATAAAATTCAAGTGTTCTTAACGCGCGTTCTGCGATCATTTAAGAACCTCCTAACGTTTCAGATAAATTAATAAAGATATTCCGAAAAACAACTTCATTTTATTTTAAAAACTAATTTACTTCGATTTATTCAAATAGGCTTTCAATTTTTCCAGCGACCATGTGTTTACTACATTGTCTTTTTTCAGCCATGCCTTTTGGGCATGCTTGACGCCTGTTTCCATGACTTCCAGGCCTTCAATGGCATGGGCATCCGTATTGATTGCGACAGGCACACCTTTTTCCTGCGCCATCACCAAATACGGGACAGCAAGATCCAAACGGTACGGGCTGGCGTTCAACTCGACAATTTTGCCGTATTCCTTGGCCCAATCCAGAATCTGTTCAACATCCGGATCGTACCCTTCGCGTTGGCCTACGATTCGGCCAGTCGGATGCGCAATCATGTGGACATGCGGATTTTTCATCGCAGTCAAAATGCGTTCCATGATCTGTTCCTGCGACTGTTGGAAGCTAGAGTGGATGCTGGCAATGACAAAATCCAATTGTTTCAGCATGGCATCGTCAAAATCCAAGGTGGCATCCGGTAAAATGTCCATTTCTGTTCCGGACAACACTTCAATCGCCGGGTACTGCTTATTGATTTCGCGGATCAATCCATGCTGCTCCGTCAAACGCTCGGGTGTCAGGCCGTTAGCGACTTTCAAATATTGAGAATGGTCGGTGATGACCATGAATTCATAGGATTTCGCCACACAGGCATCGACCATTTCCTTCAAGGAATTGGCTCCGTCCGACCAGGTGGTGTGCATATGAAGATCGCCTTTGATGTCTTCAATCGCCACCAGCTCAGGCAACTCTTCCAGGCGGTCAAGCTCACGCCCATCTTCACGAACGGATGGCGGAATGAAAGGCAGTCCGAAATGCGCGAAAAATTCTTTCTCGGATGCAAAAGTCGCAACCGTCCCGTCTTCTTGCTCCACTCCGTATTCACTGATTTTCTTGTTCTGGGATTTCGCCAATTGGCGCATTTTGACATTATGGTCTTTAGATCCGGTGAAGTGATGCAAAGCGGTGACGAACTCTTCAGGCGCCACCAGGCGGAAATCGACATCGATCGGTTCCAATACATCTACAGTGACAGAGACTTTCGTTTCTCCTGATGCAATTGTTTCCTGTACAGGCAACGCCGCCAGCAATTGCTCCTTCACGATCGCCGGTTCAGCCGTCGCAATGATGAAGTCCAAATCCTTGCTGGTTTCTTTGGTCCGCCGGAAACTGCCGGCCACTGAAAACTCGGTGACTTCCGCAATCGTGATCAATACGTCTTCAATGAATGCCACGGTTTCTTCCGTTTTCCAGATCGGCTGGCGATCAGGTTTCGTCTCAAAATCATTCAGTTCTTTCAAAATTTTTTCTTCCGACTTCGGCCCGAACCCTGGAAGCTTTTGAATTTCCTGGTTCAAGCAAGCTGCTTTCAAGGCTTCCATCGAATCGATGCCAAGTTCCTTGTAGAGTTTGGCGATCTTTTTGCCGCCCATTCCCTGCAGCTTCATCATTGGGATGAGGCCTTTTGGGACTTCTTCCTGAAGTTCTTCAAGAACGGTCGATTTGCCGTCGTTGATCAATTCGAGGATGACGTCTCCCGTGCCTTTGCCGATGCCTTTCAGCTTCGTAACATCTTCAATTTCGTCCAGGCTGCGCTGATCCAGTTCAAGCGCCTGCGCAGCTTTTCGGAAAGCGGATACTTTAAACGGGTTTTCCCCTTTAAGTTCCATGTATAACGCTATTTTTTCAAGCGTACGAATGATGATTTTTTTATTCAACGAGAGCCCTCCCCATTTCGATTAAAAAAACTCCCCTCGTAAGAGAGAAGTTCCTACTACATATAAATATACCACCATTCTTTCACTTTCTCAGAGAAATAAGGCGTATGTTCAAGCATAGACTGGGCAATTCCGGAATTCTCCAATTGGTTCTGCACGGCATCAACCGGCAGTAACGCCAGTACATAGATGAAGATAAACAACAGGATGTAAACTTCAATTAAGCCTAATACCGCTCCAAGAATCTTGCTGAAAAATCCGAGCACCGGCAAAAACTTCAAGAAATCAAACATAGAAGCAATCAGCTGCAAACCGAACTTCACCACAAAGAAAATAAGCGCAAACGCCAATAATTGATAGAAGGTCTGATCCAGATCCAATTGGTCTACGACGATCGTGAACTGCGAGTTTTCATTTACTGCCGGGTACGGAATCCATAACGTGAAGTATTCGGACAAGGGTTTATAGTACTTATAAGCCACAATCAAAGCGACAACAAAGCCGACCATGTGGATTAACTGGACAATAAAGCCTCGTTTGGCGCCCACGATGATGCCACCGAGCAGAATGATGAGTAAAAGTATATCAAGCATTAGCGTCAACCCTTCAGTTTTTTCAATTCATTTTCTAATTGTTCAACTTGCTCTTTCAGTTTAAGATAGTCATGTACCGCATTTGAAGCCGTCAAGACCGCAAGCTTCGCTTGGTCCAGCGATGGATTCAAGGCATTGATCTCGCGCATTTTGCTGTCGACGATCGATGCGACCAGACGCATGTGGCCGGAAGTCTCAGTACCGACCATTTTATAGGTGTTGCCATAGATGTCAACGACCGTGTGAATTTTATGTTGCTCTGACAATGCAATATCCCCCTTTGGAATTCTATAGACCATCATACCATGAAAACAAGCCGATTGTGAATCAAAGAAAGGTGACGTGTCCATGTCAAATACAGTTCTGAAACTCCCGGAGGAAAGTCTGCTCCAAGTGATTTCGCATTACCAGAAAAACAAAATCCAGACCAAAAATCCATATGCCCGCTTTAGCGCCAAACTGCCGGATGCTGTGGTCACTGTCTACACTTCCGGAAAAGTCATGTTCCAAGGAAACGGTGCCGCTCGTGAAGCCGCCAAATGGGGAGCTGCAGAATCAGCAGTCGAAAAGACCGTTTCGACGAAAGGCGACAAACTGCCTGACGGATTCGCCAAGCTATCCGTCCTCGGGTCTGATGAAACCGGCACCGGCGACTTCTTCGGCCCGATTACGGTAGCTGCCTGTTATGTACCTGCAGACAAAGTCGAACTCGCCCATGAACTCGGCGTCAAAGATTCCAAGCAGCTTACCGATGCATGGATGCGCCAAGTGGCACCCGACTTAAGGGAAGCATTTGCCCATAAAGTGCTGACTTTGAAAAATGATAAATACAACAAAGTGCAAGGCCAGGGCTGGTCACAAGGTAAAATAAAAGCGCTTTTGCATAATCAGGCGCTGAAGCATGTGCTTCATGAGATCGCGCCGGAAAAACCGGACGCCATCCTGATTGACCAATTTGCCGAGCGCGGCATCTACTACAAACACATCAAAGAAGAACCTGAAATCATCCGCGAGAACGTCCTGTTCTCCACTAAAGCAGAAGGTCTCCACGTATCGGTTGCCTGTGCTTCCATCATTGCACGCGTCGCTTTTCTCGAAGAAATGGACCGCATGAGCGCTGAAGCTGGCGTCACGTTGCCGAAAGGGGCAGGGAAAATTGTTGATGAAGCAGCCGCGAAGATTTTGCTGAAGCATGGTGAGGAATATTTGAAGAGTTTGACGAAGGTGCATTTTGCGAATACGGGGAAGGCGAAGGTTTTGGCTGGGAAGAAAAAGAAATCTGATTGATATTTACAGCCGACTATTATCGTATTTAAAAGAAGCCGAAAAGGAATTGAAACTTCCTTTTCGGCTTCTTTTTGGCTATTGGAATGAGAATACTTGTTTCTTCATACTGTATTATTGATAGTTTATTATTTTTTCATCCTGCAAAATCCATTTAGGTACACCCAATATATCTTCTTTTGAAGCAGTAACCCCGCATGATAGTTTACTGGCATCTGTTACTTGTTGTCCTTTAAGTGCTTTAAAAGGATTTTTGATCTCGTTATACTTATTTTGGCTATCTAATTGATAAACCTTTCCGGCAATATAAAGATTTCTATCATCTTGCTTTTTGACATCATAATTATAGGTTCTTGGTAAGTATAAATCTCCGAAGACATATGCATTCACTTGATTTTTTTGCCAATTCCCAATTGTCGAGGGCAAATATGCATCATTCCTAACTAGTAACGAGGTTTTACTATGTCCCCAATTAAAAGACTTTAAAGCCACGAAATTTCCTCCAGCTGCAATACAAGCATGATTCTGAATAACTATATTTCCCGTAATATATAAATCTTTTCCAACTATTAAACTATCTGAACTACCACCCTCAATATCTAATTTTGTATTAATAATTAAATTTCCAGTATACCTTTTTATTTCCTTTTTCATAGTTAGTTCACTGAGTGTCACTGTATCAGGACTAGTAGGCATAGTAGGGGAATCTGCACTGCCACTAGCAATCGGTGCAGATGTAGAAACTCCTTGGTTTGCAGCATAAAAAGTTGCCTTAACTTCTTTTATAGTATCTTCGTTTATGATTCCTTTACTTTTGATCGTTATTTCCAATAGCTTGCTATTTTCCATTTCTTTGCATGAAGAACCTAAAGCATTGACAGGTTCCACTATATAATTACCGGCTGTAATTTTTTTCGTTGTACCTAGTAAGGCATCTATATCGCTACATTTCATAGCCGTGGCTGATGAATTTTTAATTTTTTCTTCCAGCACAGCACCATAATGTAGAATGCCCATTTCAGCCTGATGCCTTGCTTGTACTTGCTCTTCTTTAGTATTGAATTGTTTCGCTGCATTCATATTCATCGTAAGCAAGCCCATTCCCATTAAAGTAAAGAGAACGACCAATAGCATAACTAGTAATAATGCATAACCTTTTTCATTTCGGATCCGGTCCATTCTTTTTCCTCCTAGTTCAACTTACTGAATGACGTCTGGACTTCAAAGCATTGATCATTTGAACAAATCTCTAAATAAAAAGGCGAAGTTTTAGTTCTATCCAAAAATACTTCTAAGGTTCCTGTGGACTTAGCTAATTTATATTGGTAACCGTTAGATAAGGTTTTCTCGTTCTCATCTTCTAATGATGTAACCAACAATTCATCACCTTCAATTTTCACCTTAAACTCTTCAGCTATCAAATCAGATTTTTCATTTTCCAAGTAAGTCGTCCGGATCTGTTCCACAATCAGATTTGCTTCCTGTTGGAGCTGCTGGCGGCTCGCATTCCGATCAGAGGAATTCACTCCAGTGGAAAAAACGGACATGATTGCAACTACAATTATCCCCATAATCGCTAATGCAGCTAAAAGTTCTACTAATGTAATTCCTTTTTCGTTTTTCATCTAATTCACCTCAAAATACATTTCTGTTTTAAATGCAGAAGTAGGTTTGTCGAGGTTTTTTTTAGATAAGACAGTTATTGTTACTTTTTGTAGTTTAGAAGCAACTAAACCACCTTCTTTTTTTACACTAATATCATAATCAGAATATAGAATAGCTGAAGCAACTTTCTCTTCGTTTCCACTAAATTTTTCAGGAGCTTGTGTCAAATCCACAAGCGAATGAATATTTCTTACTTTAGATACAACTTCCTCTCCAACTTGGACCGCAGTTAATGTTTCATGATTACTGGCTGTAAACTTCGCCGACTGGGTAAAGAAACTCATCACACTCACAAGGACAATTCCCAGTATCACTAAAGCTGCCAACAACTCAACTAGCGTCAATCCTTTTTCATTTTGCATCAGGCTCTTCACGAGAGTACCTCCGTTTTTCATAATAGATAAATACTACCACATTTTTATGATGAAAAATCTAAAAAGTCCTATAAAAAGTAAATTTTTTATATCAAGTTACTTACTAAATCAAATAAAAAGGATGAACCCAATAGGTTCATCCTTTTTACACATTACTATCGAATCATTTTAACTTCTCAGCTCAGCGCCGACTTCCGTCAATGCTGCTAATACTTTATCGTGTGCGTTGATGACTTCTTCGTCCGTCAACGTCTTCTCAGGATCGAAGTAAGTCAACGAGAAGGCCACTGATTTTTTGCCTTCTTCCATTTTATCGCCTTCGTACAGATCGAATACGCGAACGTCTTTCAATAGCTTGCCGCCTGCGTTGCGGATGACTGTTTCAATCGTTGCCGCTTCGACAATTTTCGAAAGGACTAATGCCACATCTCGTGACATGGATGGGTAGCGCGGCACTGGCGTGTAGACCAAAGCTTCTGTTTCCAGGTTCAACAGCGCTGCCAGGTTTAATTCCATGACAATCGTTGTTTTTAAGTCGCGTGCTTTTTGCTCGGACGGGTGCAATTGGCCCATAACACCAATGCGTTGGCCGTCGTGCATGATGAATGCGGTTCTGCCTGGATGCAAGTCGTCCATTTGGCCGCGTTCAAACGTCAATTGAACGCCAAGTTTATCGGCAAGGCTTTCCACAATGCCTTTCAAGACGAAAAAGTCGACTGGCTTTTTCTCGCCCTGCCAGCTGTTATCAAGCCAAAGACCGGTCATGGCGACTGCCAAATGCTCCTGCTCGTTCAAAAGCTCGTCATCGCCTTTTAGGAAGACTGAACCAGTTTCATACAATGCCACTGAATCCATTCTTCTCGCTGTGTTATACGTAACAGATTCCAAAAGATGCGGAAGCAAGCTTTGGCGAAGGATGCTGCGCTCTTCGCTCATCGGCATCAACAGACGCGTCGTATCCGTTTCTTCCAAAGCGAATTGCTTCGCCGATTTTTCGGAAGTCAGTGAATACGTCGTCGCCTGAAGCAAACCGGCGCCTTCCATCAGGTTGCGGACAATGCGGCGTTTTGCCTGGTAAGGCGTCAAACCTCCTGGCGTTGTTTCTGCTTCCGGCAAGGTTGCTGGAATTTCGTCGTAGCCATAAAGGCGTGCGATTTCTTCCACCACGTCTTCAGAAATTTGAATATCCTGGCGGCGTGTCGGTACCGAAATCACCAATTGGCCATTTACAGCTTGCGTATCGAATTTCAGGCGCTTCAGAATTTCCAGCATGTCTTCGAAAGGAATTTTCATGCCGAGACGGCTGTTAATGAAATCCGGAGAAACTTTAACGATTTTCTCTTCTTTATTTAATTCGTCAAATACCACTGATCCTGCCAATACTTCTCCACCGGCAAGTTCAGACAGCAATTGCGCCGCACGTTCTGCAGCCGGGATGACACGATTTGGATCAACGCCTTTTTCGTAGCGTGAACTTGCATCGCTGCGAAGTCCGTGATCTTTCGATGTCTGGCGAACAGATCCTGATGCAAAATAAGCCGATTCAATGACAACCGTCGTTGTCGAATCACTTACTTCTGAGTTGGCTCCACCCATTACGCCGGCAATCGCCACTGGTTTTTCACCATTGGTGATGACCAGGTGATGGCCGGATAACTTACGTTCTGCGTCGTCAAGCGTAGTAATCATTTCGCCTTCTTTGGCGTGGCGAACTGTAATGTTGCCGGTTCCCAGTGCATCGTAATCAAATGCGTGAAGCGGCTGGCCGTATTCCATCAAAATGTAGTTGGTGATATCGACCACATTGTTATGCGGGCGGACGCCTGCAGCCATCAAGCGCTGTTGCAGCCACATTGGCGATTCCTGTACTTTGATGTTGCGGACCACTTTTGCAACATATAATGGATTGGCTTCAGGTGCATCCACATTCAACGTCAACATGGACGCCGCAGTATCCGATGCTTCGTTGTAGCTGATTTCAGGAAGCTGCACTTCTTCGGAAAGAATCGCACCGACTTCATAAGCGACTCCAAGCATGCTCATCGCGTCTGCACGGTTGGGCGTCAAGCCCAGTTCCAATACTGTGTCATCCAAATCAAAATTGGTGATGACATCAGATCCTGTTTCCGCATCTTCCGGCAATACATAGATTCCTTCTGCGTAAGCTTTCGGTACGAGTTTGCCTTCAATGCCCAGTTCTTGCAGCGAGCAGATCATGCCATGCGATTCTTCTCCACGAAGTTTCGCTTTCTTGATTTTGATGTCGCCCGGAAGTTTTGCGCCAGGACGAGCCACGATGACTTTTTGGCCGGCCGCGATATTCGGTGCGCCACAGATGATTTGAGTGGTTTCTTCGCCAACGTTGACTTGGCAAATGGATAGTTTATCTGCTTCCGGATGCTTGACGCACGACTCGACATAGCCGACGACGATATTTGTCATGCCGTGCGAACGGTCGATGACTGCGTCCACTTCGATACCGGAACGCGTTATTTTTTCACCCAATTCAGCGGGCGGCAATTGTTGTGTATTTACATAGTCTTTCAACCAATTAATGGATACGAGCATGTTTTATTTCCTCCTTAAAGTTCTGTACGTTGGAATTGGGATAAAAAGCGGACATCGTTTGTATAGAAATGACGGATATCTTCGACGCCATATTTCAACATGGCAATGCGCTCAGGCCCCATGCCGAAAGCGAATCCAGTCAGGCGTTTTGAATCATAGCCGGCCATTTCAAGAACATTCGGATGCACCATTCCAGCGCCCAGAATTTCGATCCAGCCTGTTTTTTTGCAGACGTTGCAGCCACTGCCGCCGCATTTGAAGCAGGAAATATCCATTTCCACAGAAGGCTCCGTGAATGGGAAGAAACTTGGGCGAAGACGGATCTCGCGGTCGTCCCCGAACATTTTCTTGGCGAAGACGGAAAGTGTCCCTTTCAAGTCGCTCATGCGGATATCTTCTCCGATGACCAATCCTTCTATTTGCGTGAACTGGTGCGAATGCGTCGCGTCATCACTGTCGCGGCGATACACTTTGCCTGGGCAGATGATTTTAATCGGTTCTCCACCTTTGGCTTCCATCGTACGCGCCTGTACCGGTGACGTATGTGTACGCAATAGAATATCTTCTGTTATATAGAAGGAATCCTGCATATCGCGAGCCGGATGACCTTTCGGCAAATTCAATGCTTCAAAGTTGTAATAATCCTTTTCCACTTCCGGCCCTTCTGCCACTTCGTAGCCCATGGAAATAAACAAGTCTTCGATTTCTTCCACAACGCGCGTCAACGGATGCGAATTGCCTGTTTTCACAGGGCGTCCTGGCAAGGTGATGTCGATTGTTTCACTTTGCAGCTTCATATTGATCGCTTCTTCTTCCAGGATAGCCATACGGCCTTCCAATTGAGTTGTCACTTCTTCACGTACAACATTGACCAAAGCACCCATTTTCGGACGTTCTTCAGCCGGGAGTTTCCCCATGCCTTTCAATAAATCCGTAATCGGCCCTTTTTTCCCTAAATACGCCACGCGGACGTCGTTCAGTTCTTTGACCGTTGAAGCTGCGGCAATCTGATCGAGTGCCTGTGTTTTCAATTCCTGCAATTGTGCTTCCATTCTTTTCTCCTCCTTAGACAGTAAAAAGCCCCGTCCCAGAAAAGGGACGAGGCATTATTCGCGGTACCACCCTAGTTATCGCCATACAGCAATCACTCATTTACATAACGGCTCTTCACCGGCCCATCTTTACAGCATTTCTACTGGTCCCGTCGGGCAGCTCGCGGGGTGAACTTCTGAGGCGTTTACATATCCACACTTCCAGTCAAGGTGCGGAATCTCTGTGATGTAAGGGCGCAACGTACTTTTCCCGTTCTTCGCTTTTACTTATATTTACTCTTTCATTATACGAAAGTTCACGGCTTTTATCAAACTTAGTTTTTCGGGACGAGACTATACAAAAGAATGCCAGTTGCTACTGCGACATTCAACGACTCTGCACTGCCGTAAAGCGGCACCATCAGGTTTTGGTCTGTCTGCTGAAGCAGCACTTGGTCAACGCCGCTGCCTTCATTCCCAACGATTAAAGCAAATTTCTCATTCGTCTCCGCTTCATGGACCGGCACCGAGTTTTGCAATGCCGTCCCGAAAATTTGGATGCCGCTTGCTTTGGACTGTTCGATCCACTCAATCAATTCCCCTTTAACGACAGGGATTTGGAAATGCGACCCTTGCGCCGAACGCACGGTTTTCGGATTATACGGATCTGCGCATCCTTTGCCCAGAATCACGGCGTCTATGCCGCTCGCCGATGCTGTACGGATCATTGTGCCGATATTGCCCGGATCCTGGACAGCATCGATCATCAGAAGCTTCGTCCATGTCTTCTGCTCGTCTTCCGCAAACTCAGGCTGCGCACAATGTGCAAAAATGCCCTGTGTATGTTCGGTTTCCGATATTTCTTTTGCTACACCCGCTGTTACGGAATATTGAGGAACTCCTTCAACGTCCCAGTCTGCTGGAATATCCACACCTTCACGGACGATCAATGACTTGATCAGCTCTTTTTTCTTTAAAGCCTCTTCCGTTAAATGAAAGCCTTCGACCAGGAATTCCGCGAATTTATCGCGTTCTTTCCGGGTCGTTCCAAGCTTTTTCCAATGCTTAACGAGTGAGTTTTGGTTCGATTCAATTCTTTTCATTACAGGATCACGCCTTTATTTCAGAATAGCTTCAGTATAGCATACAGAAAAGCGGAAGCGCCCATCTAGCCCCGACAAGCGCTGGAAGCCTTTACGGTAATGGCGTCCTTTGCCATTGCTGGAAAGGCTGAAGCGACTCGAGGGGCTGGGCGCTGGAATCTGGACACAGCTTAGATTTCCCTCGTGAAGAAATCAAAGCCAAGAGCTGTCAAAATGCCGAAAGCCAATGTCCAGACGGCAATGCTGATGGTCAGCCAAAGGGTCGTATTCTTTTTGGTTGCGCCGAGTGTCATGCCGATAAAGGCGGCAATATGTGTGCCGATCAGAATCGGTCCAAGCATCGCAAGTCCAGGCAAACCGTATCTGTTCCAAATGCGTTTCGCACGTTCACTCTTTTTCGAAACGTTTTTTCCTTTCGCTTCTTGGCGCTTGTTATACCAGATTTGGAAGCGATCGAAGCCGATGATCAATGCTAATACAGTCAGCATATTGCCGATAAAGGCCACCACCATCACCCAAAAAGGCGACAAGCCCCAGATGATGCCAAGCGGAATCACTAAAGCAATTTCAAACCACGGAATTGCGGCTCCTAAAAAAACCAGAAAATATTCATAAATCATTCAGTTTCCCCCTTCAAGTGCTTGTGGAAGTTCAAAAATACAAAGCGAAAACTCTCCTTTTCAATAAAGACAATCGTCTGGCGGGCGGCATCCACTTGCTTTGCGCGAAACCAGAGCGGACTCTCAGTTCTTTTACGCGATTTTTAAGCATTGGTTTCATATTCCTAATGAGATGTTCTGTTTTTATACACAATGTAAATTAAACATAACATATTTCCAGTATCCGTTTATACTCCATTCCTTTTTAAAGGCTTGTTTGCGGAAACGCGCTAGTTGTTTGCAGAATTCGTATGTTTATTTGCGGAATAACCATTTTTTTTGCAGAATACCCAAGGTTGTTTGCGGAATTCGGCAGTTTGTTTGCAGAACGCATAAAAAGCTCTTCACCAAGGGCGAAAAGCTACTGTTTCTTCTTTAATTTGATAACTGCGGTTCCGCAAAGCGCCAATGGGTTCAAGATCGAACGCTGCCAGCAAACGTGAAGCCAGATAAGGCGAGTCAATATTGCAGAATTGCCGAAGCTGCCGGTTGCTCAGCCGCGGATGGACCAACGAGAAATATTCTTGCACAGCACATTCCAACGCAAGCGGATCCACCAGCTGACATCTCTAACATATCCACCCTGATTTGTGTTTGCGTACCATACTATATTTTTTACAAGCTGCACAGAGAATGCCTGTTTGCAATTCATTGGGATCGATAAAGTATTGCTGGCACAATGGATACCGATTGTAAGGAGTTTGAAATTTTTGAAGCAGTTTATCAATCTTCTGTAGATTTTGAGGTGTGGCTTGTTGAGGGAATGTATCGAGTATGGTGAACAAATAATCAATGAGTTGATAATTTTTGCAGACATAGCGCATTTTCGGCTTTGTCATGAACTCACAATACTTTGAAGTGAAAACCACTATGCCGTCGATTGGCAAATTGATTTTGTGCTGTTTGAAGAATAGTGAAAGAAAACGGATATGCTTATTTAATTGGACTGTCGGATCTTCCATAACAGTTCGGATGCCTTCCAAGTCGATTCGTGAGAATTCGCCTGTCTTGTCATCGAAAAACAATTGGCCGCTGATGTTTTTGGACTCAATGATGATGGCCCCCCGTTCGGTCAGCAATAGTCCATCCATCTGAATTCTCCACTCGCCCTTTGATAAGCAAACATTCCGCAGAAAAAGATGATTTTCTGCAAGTCTAAATTCTTTCAATTTTTGTTCCAGCCGCTTTTCTCCTCTTTTTCCTGCAGCTGTTCTAAACAATTCGACTTGCAAAAATTGGCGTTTCGGATGATTTTCCGGCAAACGATATAACAGCCTTTCCAGCGACTCTGTTTCCGACAGTAAACCCATTTCTTTTTTGCTCATTAAGCACCTCCCCATAGAATAGTTGAAGTATAGCATTAAGCGACGTTTCTTTCTTTCGTAGGTTTTTGTTGAACTTATCAAGATTCCGCATTTCCAAATAAAAAAACACTTGTAATGAATGCTTTTCGCAGGCGAAAAGCGAAAGATCAAACGATTGTTTGCGGAATACAACAGTTTATTGGCGGAATACAATGACTTGTTTGTAGAATACCGGCTTTGTTTGCAGAATAGGACGATTTGTTTGCGGAAAAGTGATAGTTGTTTGCAGAATCAACAAAAATTTAAAAACCCCTTCGCCAAAGCGAAGAGGTCACCTAGTTTATTCAAATGTAATGCGCGCGACTGTGTCTTTATCCAATTTTTTTATCACTTCGATGATCAGTTTCACGGCATTTTCATAATCATCACGGTGCAGGATCCCTGCGTGCGAGTGGATGTAGCGTGTGGCTACACCAATGGCAAGCGCCGGCACGCCGTTTGCCGTCAAATGGATCGAGCCTGCATCGGTTCCGCCGCCGGCAATCGTTTCGAACTGATATGGAATGCCTGCTTCTTCAGCTGTGTCTACGACTAATTCGCGCAAGCCGCGGTGGGAAACCATAGAAGCATCGAACAACAGCAATTGTGGACCATCGCCCATTTTGCTGTTGGACTCTTTGCTGGTAATCCCCGGTGTATCGCCGGCAATGCCCACGTCCACAGCAAACCCGATATCCGGCTGTATTTGGGCAGTCGCTGTTTTAGCGCCGCGCAAGCCGATTTCTTCCTGCACCGTACCCACTCCGTAAACCACGTTCGGGTGGTCGACGCCTTTCAGTCCTTTTAGAACATCGATAGCGATTGCACAACCAATGCGGTTGTCCCAAGCTTTCGCCATCAGCAATTTTTCATTGTTCATTACCGTGAACTCGAAATATGGAGTGACCATGTCGCCGGGAGTCACGCCCCACTCTTTCACTTCTTCACGCGAAGATGCGCCGATATCAATGAACATGTCTTTGATTTCGACAGGTTTTTTGCGCGCTTCCGGAGACAGGATATGCGGTGGCTTGGAACCGATCACCCCTGTAATTTCCTTGCCGTTGCGCGTTGTGATTGTCACGCGCTGCGCCAGCATCACTTGTGACCACCAGCCGCCTACCGGTTGGAATTTCAAGAAGCCTTTTTCGTCAATTTGCGTGACCATAAAACCGACCTCGTCCAAATGGCCAGCTACCATGATCTTAGGTCCGTCAGCCAGTCCTTCTTTTCGTGCAATCAAACTTCCCAAGCCATCTGTTTCTATGGAATCGGCAAATGGTGCTATGTATTTTTTCATGACTTCACGCGATTGGCGCTCATTTCCAGGAATGCCGTTCGCATCCGTCAATTCTTTTAACATCAATTGTGTTTTATCTAGAGTAGACATTATTTCGACCTCCTAAGTAATCCGTTGCTTTTCCATTATAATGCAATCCTGCTCAGTTATCAAAACATTCATTCTTTCAATAGCCGTTATGCTGGCGGTCATAATTGGTTTTATTCTTTTGGATATAGGCTTCGAGGACTTCTTCGTAGCTGAATTCCAATGCTAAAGCCAATCCGCCATAGCAGCTCCAAATCTCCATGAAATTGGACATTGAATAATTCTCCAGAAACTCTTGAATGGCTTTTTGAGTCAGCAAAAACAGCTCCGTCAAATCCGTTTCCGCTACGGGCTCGGGCCACTTCTTTAAGGTATTCAAATCCTTCTCAATACCGAGTGACAGCAAGAAATGAATCGAGTCAACGTATTCCTCTAAAATGACCGGCCGCTCAGAAGGTCCTTTGGTACTCCAAAACTTGAAGCAGCGCGTTTCATTCGCCAGTTCAGCTAACTCCACTAATAAAGCTAAACCTTTCTTTCTGAAAACGTCTTCGTTGATTTCCTGATTCGATTGGATAAATCGATCCAATTCTTCCTGCATTTTGAATAGTTCATGCAAATTCATAAAAATCTCCCCTTTTAATAGAATAAATCTTGAAACCAAACTACTTTTGATTCGTATATAAGACAGATAGGACTATGTAACTTAGGAGGTAATTTAGATGGCTTTTCTCATACGCCTCATTGTACTGGCATTGATTATCTACTTATTCTATCGATTGATCCGTTTTATTTTAGATCCGAAAAGAAAATTAGACTCTGCCCTTGAATCAGGTACGTATTATTTCCTTGATGATGTAAAAAATGTACAAAAGAACTTTTTTATTGCCTTCCGCGGTGTGTTGTTCGAAGGCGAAAAATATCTTGGTACTACTGAAAATGCATTCGAAGTGGTTTCCATCTTTGTGTGGGTAGAGAATCCCGACAAATTGCAGGGCTTCACGAAAGAGGATTTCCATTTCCTCGAAAAAGAGATCTTAATGAATTATCCCGAAGCCCGCATCAATTGGAAAAATCCGATTGAACAGTTAATGAAGCAAAACGAATGAGCATTATGCCCATCCATTAAAAAATTTCAGGTAGCACCAGATTAAAATGGCGGCATCCAGCATGGCAAGCATCAAAAAACCGACACGGAAATTGGTGTGCTTCGTTTTGTGGCGAAATGCCATCATGCCAAGATAAGCGCCGATGCCTCCGCCAAAAATGGCAACAGTCCACAGGTTCTTTTCAGGAATCCGTTGTCCGCGCCGTTGAGCCTGGTGTTTGTCGACCTTCATCATAGTGAAAGCCATGATGGTTAAAATCGCGAAATACGCAGCAATAATCAAGAACATAAGGTTTTCCTCCATAAGAAAAGACTGACGAAAATTCGTCAGTCTTTTTTATTGTTCGCTAAACGCCTGAGCATTGCAGCTTTCTAGTTGTGTGATGTCTATGGACCGCTTGGTCAGGCGCTTACATTTTTATTACTCTAGCTTCAGCGCCTAGTCCCTCGGGGTCTTAAGTCAGCCCATCTATGCGGCAAAAAACGCCGCTTCGATGGGCCGCCTTAAGCCTGTCGGGCCTAAACAGGCGCTTCCGCTTTTCTTACTTAGCTACTGCTTGTTTTGCTTGGTCAACCAATGCTGTGAATGCAGCTGCATCAGATACAGCGATTTCAGCTAGCATTTTGCGGTTGATGTCGATGCCCGCAACTTTCAATCCGTGCATAAGACGGCTGTATGAAATGTCGTTCATGCGAGCTGCTGCGTTGATGCGTGTAATCCATAGTTTACGGAAATCACGTTTTTTGTTGCGACGGTCACGGTAAGCATAGTTACCTGACTTCATTACCTGTTGGTTTGCTACTTTGAAAAGGATGTGCTTTGCACCATAATAACCTTTTGCTAATTTAATGACCTTTTTACGACGCTGGCGCGTCACTGTTCCACCTTTTACGCGTGGCATATCACATTACCTCCTGCTGAATATATAAAATTCGATTTTTGTTCATGTCTAGACTTCAGCATCCAGATTCTCGGGGTCTTATGCCCGGCGAATCTATACGGACGCTTACGCTTTTCTTACTTCATGTTATAGATTAATGATTTGATGCGTTTCAAGTCGCCTGAAGAAACTAATTTCCCTTTGCGAAGTTTACGCTTTTGCTTAGTAGATTTGTTTGCAAATAAGTGGCTAGTGTGTGAGCTGTTGCGTCTTACTTTACCAGTACCCGTTTTTTTGAAACGTTTTGACGCACCTCTATGGCTTTTCATTTTCGGCATTTCGAATTCCTCCTAAACAATGATCTCTTATTCTTTTTCGTTGATCGGTGCAAGCATCAAGAACATGCTGCGGCCATCCATTTTAGGGCGCTGTTCAACCGTTGCAACTTCTTTGCAGTCTTCTGCGAAACGTTCAAGGACACGTTGTCCGATTTCTTTGTGCGTAATCGCACGGCCTTTGAAACGAATAGAAGCTTTCACTTTGTCGCCTTTTTCAAGGAACTTGATCGCGTTGCGAAGTTTCGTGTTGAAATCGTGATCGTCAATTGAAGGGCTTAAGCGTACTTCTTTGACGACTATCACTTTCTGATTTTTACGGATTTCACGATCTTTCTTCTGCTGCTCAAACTTGAATTTACCATGGTCCATGATACGAGCAACCGGCGGCTTAGCTTGAGGAGCCACAAGAACAAGATCCAAGTTGACACGAGCTGCAATTTCAAGTGCTTCGTTACGTGTTTTGATGCCAAGTTGTTCACCGTTTTGATCAATAACTCGCAACTCACGTGCACGAATACCGTCATTTACATTAATGTCTTTGCTAATAGTAATCCACCTCCGGATAGTGTCGCGAATAGCTTAAATGTGTGAACCGGCCGAACCGGTTTACAGGGTTCCGATCAAAACAAAAGCGGGTGGACCACAGAGGTCCACCCGCAAATATGACAACACGCTTCTTTCTGCGTGTAAAAGTCAATCGTGTATACCTGCCAACAATCGGTCGATCAGGTGAGAAGCGGGTGCTCCTGCTTGCACATATAAGTATTCTATAACCTTAACTATAATATCACGTGCCTTTGGACCTGTCAACCCTTCTAGCGAAGTTCGCTTTGAACCAGTTTCACGAAGTCTTCAAATGGCATGCTTTCAGATTTCTGCTCCCCGTATTTCCGGACGTTGACCGAACCATCTTCCAGTTCCTTATCGCCGATGACCAGCATATATGGAACTTTCTGCATCTGTGCTTCGCGGATTTTATAGCCAAGCTTTTCATCGCGCTCATCAATGTCCACACGGATCTTGTGAATCTGCAGTTTTTCTTGCAGTTCTTTTGTATAAGTACTGTGGGCATCGAGCGATACTGGAATCAATTCCACCTGGACAGGGGCAAGCCACGTCGGGAATGCCCCTTTGTATTCTTCAATCAGGAATGCCACAAAACGCTCCATAGTCGAAACGACTCCACGGTGGATTACGACCGGACGGTGCTGTTTGCCATCTTCACCGATATATGACAAGTCAAAGCGTTCCGGCAAAAGGAAATCAAGCTGGACAGTCGATAATGTTTCTTCTTTGCCAAGCGCCGTTTTCACTTGAACATCCACTTTCGGTCCGTAGAATGCCGCTTCGCCTTCTACTTCGATATAATCGATTTCCAGTTCGTCCATCGCTTCTTTCAGCATGGCCTGTGCACGGTTCCACATAGCATCATCGTCAAAGTATTTTTCTTTGTCGGCCGGATCGCGGTAGGACAAACGGAATGAATAATCCTTGATGTCGAAATCTTTATAGACTTCCACCACCAAATTAACAACACGCTTGAATTCTTCCTTGATCTGGTCTGGACGGACGAAGATGTGGGCATCGTTCAATGTCATGCCGCGGACACGCTGCAATCCAGACAAAGCACCTGACATTTCGTAGCGGTGCATCAAGCCAAGTTCCGCAATACGGACCGGCATTTGGCGGTATGAATGAATGCCTTGTTTGAAAATCATCATATGATGCGGGCAGTTCATTGGACGCAGCACCAATTCCTCGTTATCCATTTTCATGACCGGGAACATATCATCCTGGTAATGATCCCAGTGGCCGCTCGTTTTATACAGCTCCACGCTTCCCATTACCGGAGTATAAACGTGGTCATAGCCCAGACGTTCTTCTTTGTCGACAATATATCGTTCGATGATGCGGCGGATTGTCGCCCCTTTAGGAAGCCACATCGGCAAGCCTTGCCCAACTTTCTGGGAATTCATGAACAAATCCAGTTCTTTCCCTATTTTGCGATGGTCGCGTTCTTTCGCTTCCTCCAGCATAGCCAAATGCGCTTTCAGGTCTTCTTTCTTGAAGAATGCAGTTCCGTAGATGCGCTGAAGCATTTTGTTGTCGCTGTTCCCTCTCCAATAAGCTCCGGCAACACTCAATAATTTGAACTCTTTCAGTTTTCCTGTCGAAGGCACGTGAATGCCTCGGCACAAGTCAAAAAAGTCGCCTTGTTCGTAGATGGATACTTGATCGCCTTCTGGAATTGCTTCAAGCAGCTCCAATTTGTAAGGATCTTCAATTGCCGCAAAACGTTCTTGAGCTTCTGCACGAGTTACGTCCTGGCGGATGATTTCGAAGTTCTCGTTGATCAGTTGCTTCATTTCTTTTTCAATCAACGGCAAGTCTTCTGAAGTGATGGCTGTCTCTGTATCGATATCGTAATAAAAACCGTTTTCGATGACCGGACCTACACCGAGTTTTGCATCCGGATACATCCGTTTGATTGCTTGTGCCAATAAGTGAGCAGTACTGTGACGCAAAATTTCCAATGCCTCATCCGATTCTGGTGTGATGATGGCGATGTCTCCATCTTCCTTCAACGGTGCACGCAAATCGACTAGTTTGTCGCCTACTTTGCCGGCCAACGCTTTTTTGCGTAATCCCGGACTGATTGATTGTGCAATTTCCTCAGTAGTTGTGCCCTGTTCAAACTCTTTTACTGCTCCATCAGGGAATTTCAGTTGAATCATGTCTGCCATGCCAATCTCTCCTTTTATATGTTCTGCCGGAAATGCCTTGCCACAGGGTCTGGCTTGGTATTCCCGCTTTTCTTTGTCCAGCTTCAGCGGCTAGAACCTCGGGGTCTTAAGTCAATCTGCCTGTGCGGCTAAAGCCGCTTCGGCAGCTCACCTTAAGCCTTATGGCTCTACACAGCCGCTTCCGCCTTTCTTTTTTTCCACGCAAAAAAGCTCCATCCCAAAAGGGACGAAGCTTTAGTTCGTGGTTCCACCCTTCTTCTATTCGATACGGACAGTTCCGTTCGAATGAAGCTCTGCATCGGCTAACGGGCCGGTACCGTCAGCTGCTACTGATAAAAACGTTCACAGCTGCTGCTCGAAGGTGGTAAATGGGATTGCCGGTACTTAAGAAGCTTACAGCCTGGGCTTCTCTCTCTGAAAGTCGTACAATTCCACTATTGTCCTTGTCTGCGCATGTAAAATCTTTGCTTGATTGTCTTTACTATAAACCGAAATGGACTAAAACGCAATACTTCCAGCGGTTAATTCCGGCGATTAAGACCTTCCAGCTTCACTGGCTTGGTCAAGGCACGAATTCGCTCCATGACGCGTGCAGCTTTCAAATCTTCTTTTTCTCCGCGCTGTGAGTAAGTCAGATGATGTTCCAACTCCGAATAACTAAAGTTCGATGACATGAAAGTCGGGAGTTTTTCAGCCATCCGGTAATGGAGAATCGTTCCGAGCACTTCATCGCGCGTCCAGCTCGACATCGCTTCTGCTCCGATATCATCGAGCATCAGGACATCGGCCTTTTTGACGTAGTCGACTTTCTCCTGCAAGGTCTGGTCACCGATTGCTTGTTTCATTTCCCGCATGAATTCAGGGACGAACACCAATACCGTTTTGACATTCAGTTCGGCCAGTTCGTTGGCGGCTGCGCTCAATAAATACGATTTGCCGATGCCGAATTGACCGTACAAATACAAGCCTTTTTCAGGCAGGCTGCCAGGCCCAGTCACCTGATCCAGAAATTCCCCGACAGCCATCAACGCTTCCATCCGGCTTTCGTCTGCATCAAATTTATCCAATGTCGCCTGCATGACTTCTTTCGGCATGTACATGCTGTGAATCAGTGAAGAGGCATGGCGTTTGTTGTCTGCGGCTTCTTTCAAACGGCATTTGGTGTAAGAGATGCCGATGGTGCCGCGCTCCAATACCAGATTCGGTTCGAAACCTTTCAAATGGTTGATGCATGCATCTACACTTGGGCATTTATTGCAGTCATGGGACTGATCAATATATTCATATAACTTCCCAAGCCCTCTATCAATGGTGGAATCATCTATTTCGTCTGCATGGTCTTCCCGGAATTTTTGGACCCCGGGATGGGCCAGCACTTCTTTGCGCATGTCGTTGTATCGCTCAGAGAAAGCAGGCGCATTGACTACACGTTTCAATGTTTCACGAATCGGTTCCATTTAACCACCTTTTCCTTTCTTCAGCGCAAGTTTCGCAAGAAGTTTTTGTTTTTCCACTTCCAGGCTATCGTTTTTCGGTCCGGTCTTGACGACACGTGCCTGATCCTTATTATGGAACCATTCCGGCAGCTTTTCTTCACGCAGCGGTTTTCGGTTTCCGTTGCCTGTAAACGGCTTGGCAACTGTCGTAGGCGAGCCTTCTGATTTCCACTTCATATACTGCATATGCTCGACGCGAGCCAGTTCCATCGCTTCTTTTGCCGTAGTGACATTTTTGCGCAGCCAATGCGAAGCGATTTTTTCCACGTACGCTTTTGTCAGTTTCATATCAGTACGCAAGAGTACATACTGGAGCAGCACATTGACGACAGCCGGCTTCATGCCATGGGTTACCACCAACTGATTGGCCAGCTGGACATCTGCCGGCAGCGGTTCGTTGCCATCAGCGATGTCGCGGAGCACTTGAATCGGTGGCGCCGTTTCCAAATAGGCCAGCAATTCGTCCTGTTTGGTTTTCGGAACCTCCTCTCCTTCTGTTTCCGGCAGTTTCGGAGTTTCCTTCTGCATTTGGACGAGCTGAGGAGCAGTAGTGGAAACTGTCAATTTATAGTACTCGGATGCTGCTCGTTTCAGCCCCTCCACCGTTAAACGGTAATCGTCTTCAATCGCCAGCAAAACCACTTTTTGCATTTCCAATGGCCCCCATCCATACAGGTAAGCCAGTTTGGAAATGAACTCTCTGATGACAGCGGTCAAAACTCGCCGAGGCACCAGCTGTTCTGACAGTCCTTGGCGAAGCAAAGTAAAATCAAACTCGAAATCAGATTCGTATCCACCTTTTTTCCGTTCCTGCAAATCCTCCTGTGCCGGAGGATATCCTGCTTTCGCATGGACAGGCTGGAAAATATCCGTGAACGTCCGCGACACTTCGTCAAAATCCGAAGGGATTTCATTGTGCACAAGAAAACGATCGCGTACACGGCGATAAGACGTTTCACCGATTTTGCTGAATAGGAACATCGACAACAAAGGATCCATAAAAAAGGTTTTCGGGTCTAACGGCGGACATAACTCATAGATAAAGCAGCGGTCGTCCGTGTTTTTCCGATAAGTTTTCAGCAAACCGATCGCTTCCAATTGAATTCTTGCTTCAAAAATTTTCGCGATGGGTTTTCCCAATGTATTCATCAGCGTGTAATGCGTTGCCTCTTCCTTAGCGCCTTCTGCTTCCGCCCACAGCGTCAAATACAACGCGATGGCTTCCGCTCCAATCATCGGCTGATACAGCATCGTCAACAATTGCCGGTCATAATTTGAGAACGGGTACGGCAAGCGGATCCGATACGGATCAGCAGCTTGTAATTCTTTATAATACGCAGTCATAAGTCACCGCCTTATTCGCTTTTCTTATCTTCCGGACTTTTATTGAGCAAATCCTTCAGTTCGTCGATAAAGACTGTAATGTCTTTGAATTGGCGGTAAACAGAGGCGAAGCGCACATATGCCACTTCATCGATTGTTGCCAGCCGGTTCATGACCAATTCACCGACTTCTTCGGATTTCACTTCCGGGTTGCCTGCTCGGCGCAGGTCTTTCTCGATCGTAAAGACGACTTCTTCCAATACTTCCAAAGATACCGGCCGTTTTTCGCAAGCACGAATTAAGCCCCGCAATACTTTTTCACGGCTGAACTCTTCACGTGACCCATCTTTTTTGACGACAATCAGCGGCATTTCTTCGACTTTTTCGAAAGTGGTAAAGCGGTAACCGCATGACTCACATTCTCTGCGCCTTCTGATTGACTTCATTTCATCGATTGGCCGCGAATCGACAACACGTGTGCCGTTATGTTGGCAAGCTGGACATTTCATTTCGACATCTCCCTAACTTCTCTATCTAGTGTATCTAGTATAACAAAAATTCATTGGGAAAATAGAAAAAGCAGAGGATTTTGTCCCCTGCTTAGTGTTTTTTGTTAAATGGATTATACAGTTACTGAAACTTTGGATTTCTCAACACTGACTGGACCCATACCGCGCGGAATTTCGACAAGCTCACTTGAGGTTGACCCTAGCGCTTCTGCGATATATTTCGCTGCAATAGTTGGATCTAAATCGCCGCAAGTATAAACATCTACACTTGCATAGCCGTGTTCCGGGAAGCTGTGGATGGTTAAGTGAGATTCAGAGATGATCACAACTCCGCTGACACCTTGTGGCGCGAATTTATGAAAAGCTACCTCTCTTACTTCAGCTCCAGATTTGAGTGCAGCATCAACAAAAGTTTGTTCGATAAAATCCATATCGTTTAATTTGTCAAAATCACACTGCCAAAGTTCTGCAATTACGTGACGTCCCATTGTTTCCATGGTTCGTTTTCCCCCTTTGATATCATTTTGTTTTTTGCGCAAAATATTCAAAGTTGACTACCACGGGGGAAAGTTAGTCCAAAGAGGTCCTAACCCTTTAAGCAGTCATGTGAATAAAAATCTTACGCTCCTAATTCCGAGGTACATGATGGAAATTCAGAAGTGGTAGTCGTTTTTCAACTACGATTCATAGTATAAAACGGATTTATCGCAATTGCAATAATAATATCTTTTGGATATTGAAAAACTTTCATTAAATTTCCCATAAAAAAACCCCGTTTCTCCAGACGTTCTGGAAGAAACGGGATGTAAGACCTTATTTAGATACCAGTACCATAGCCTGAGCAACTTTCTTGGTCAAATCGATGACACGGGCTGAATAGCCCCATTCGTTGTCATACCATGCCAGAACTTTCACTTTCCGGTCACCAATGACCATTGTCGACAAACCGTCTATAATCGCTGAACTAGGATTGCTGTTGAAGTCGACAGAAACCAACGGCTCCATCGTTAAGCTTAAAATTCCAGCTAAACCATTTTCAGATGCTTCGACAAAAGCCTGATTGACTTCTTCGATGGTCACTCCTGTCTCCAGGTCAACTACCAAATCCACAAGAGATACATTCGGTGTCGGTACACGCAATGCCATACCATGAAGTTTGCCCTGTAATTCAGGCAATACTAATGATAACGCTTTCGCAGCACCTGTAGAAGTTGGAATGATGGATTGTGCACATGCCCGTGCCCGGCGAAGATCTTTATGCGGGTTATCTAAGTTCTGCTGGTCATTTGTGTAAGAGTGGATTGTCGTCATCAAACCGTTTTCGATGCCAAATTTGTCATGGAGCACTTTGACAACAGGCGCAAGACAGTTTGTTGTGCAGCTTGCATTGGAGATGATGTCATGTTGGTCGATATCCAACTTTTCATCGTTGACGCCCATAACGATCGTGATATCCTCTTTTTTGCCAGGTGCCGTCAAAATGACTTTCTTAGCTCCTGCTTCTAAATGCTGAGCCGCTTTCTCGCGTGAATTGAATTTGCCTGTCGCTTCAATGACAATATCAATGCCCATTTCTTTCCATGGCAGATTCAAAGGATTGCGTTCGCTTACCAATTGAACACGTTTCCCGTTAACAATTAATGCATCCTCTTCTGAAGATACGTCACCTGCGAAGGTGCCGTGATTTGTGTCATACTTAATCAAATGCGCCAGGGTTTCAGCTGGATGAGTGGCGTTGACTGCCGTAATTGTGACATCGTCCATCATTATCGCCTGTCTGAAAACCATACGGCCAATACGGCCAAATCCGTTAATTGCAATAGAAACTGTCATGTGGGAGTCCTCCGTTTATAATTAAGTTATACTGATGTTTTTAATTTCTTATATAGTATAACACAATTAACCATTTAGAGAACCTTAAAAACCACATATGTCTATTCTTTTTCTGGACTCGCTTTCCAGTTATCCAAAATTCTGTTCAATTGCCATTTTGTTTCATCCAATGTTCCATTATTGTATATAACTGCATCCGCACCATCTTCTTTCACCGACATCGGCAATTGTGAACTGATGCGTGCCCGTGCCTCTTTTTCCGTAAAGCCGTTCCGCTCCACCAACCGGTTGAATTGATTTTCTTCTGTTACGCTGACGACCAGAATTTTATCCACCAGATGCTGAAGGCGGCTTTCAAACAACAAGGGAATGTCCATAACGATGGTCTTATATCCTTCTGTCATGTAATCATGGCGCTGCTGAAGCATTTCCTGGCGGATGGCCGGGTGGATTATGTCATTCAGGATTTTCCGCTTGGCGGGATCGTTGAAAATGATTTCCCCCACTTTTGGCCGGTCCATCGTTCCATCTTCCCGAATTACCTCCGGACCGAATGCCTGTTCAATTTGTTCGAGTGTATCGGAACCTGGTTCTACAACCTGACGCGCAACAAGGTCCGCATCAATAATCGGATATCCAGAGTTTTTCAGCATTTCCGATACCGTGCTTTTTCCACTGGCAATACTGCCTGTCAATCCAATGATCATCATCCATCCTCATTTCTGGCAAGCGGGACAGTAAACCGATGCCCGCCCGCCTATTTTCAAGGTTTTTGTCATCGTTCCACATACCATGCATTGTTTTTTTCCATACATGCCAAAACGGTTTTGCATGCTGCCCGATTCGCCGTTGATGTTGCGGTAATCCGAAATGGTACTGCCTCCTGCTTCGATGCTTTCCAGTAAAACGGCCACAATGGCTTCGAATAGTTCCACTTTGCGTTTTTTGCTGATCCGGCTGGCAGCCCGTTTTGGGTGAATTTTCATTTTAAAAAGCGCTTCAGTAGCATAAATGTTGCCGCAGCCAGAAATGACCTGGCCATCCATGATCACTTCTTTGATGGCCTTGTTCCGGTATTTTGGGCTTTCCGCCATCAACAGGAAATGATCGAGGGCGACTGCTTCAAAAGGCTCTGGTGCCATCAGCAGCAAGGGCGGAAAATCCGCCTCTTCCTGCAATACCCTCATTTCCCCGAAGCGGCGGATATCAGAAAACGCCAGTAAATTGCCGTCGCTTAATGTTAGGACCACATGGACATGCCGCCGGAATTTGTCTTCAGGAATGGACTGCAGCTGGTCGACATAAAACCAGGCTCCCGACATCCCCAAATGATTGACCAATAAAAATTCGTTTTCATTTCGCAATGTAAAATAAATGTATTTGCTGCGCCGTTCGACACGGATGATTTGTGCACCGACCAGGCTATCGATAAACCGGTCAGCTTCCATCCGTTTAATGATCGCTTCTTTGCCGTTCGTTTTCGACACACGGATGGTGTCTGAAACTTCTACTGCTTCAATCTTTTTTCCAATAGAGACGGGGCGGATCTGCCGAACGACACCTTCCACTTCCGGAAGTTCAGGCATATCGTTGCCCTCCTGTCATTTAGTGTCGTACCAAGTGTCGCCTTGTGCAATGTCGACTTTCAATGGAACGCTCAGCTTCACTGCATTTTCCATTATTTCAGGCACCAATTTCATAAGTTTGTTCACTTCTTCCGGCGGTGCTTCAAAAATCAATTCATCATGCACTTGCAGCAGCATGCGCGTTTGCATGTCTTCACGCTCTAATGCGGCATCCATATCGATCATAGCTTTTTTGATGATGTCTGCTGCACTGCCTTGAATCGGTGTATTCATTGCCGTCCGCTCAGCAAAACTGCGCAAATTGAAATTCGAGCTGGTAATGTCCGGCAAGTAACGCCGGCGGTTCATCAAAGTCGTCACAAACCCATCCCGCTTGGCATCTTCAACAATAGTAGTCATATACGTCTTAACGCCAGGGAAGCTTTCGAAATAACGCTCGATAAATGCTGCCGCTTCTTTCCGGGTGATGTTCAGGTTCTGTGACAGGCCATAATCGCTGATGCCGTAGACAATTCCGAAGTTGACGGCTTTTGCCGCTCTTCGCATATCGCCGGTAACTTGTTCTTCAGGCACGTGGAAAACATCACTTGCTGTCGTCGTATGGATATCGCGATCGTCTTTAAATGCCTGAACCAATCGCTCATCTTCCGACATATCCGCCAATACTCGTAATTCAATCTGCGAATAATCGGCTGCCACCATCACCCAGCCCGGTTCGGATGGAACAAAGGCTTTGCGGATCTTGCGTCCTTCTTCCAGGCGCACAGGAATGTTCTGCAGATTCGGATTGGTGGAACTGAGGCGTCCCGTTGTCGTCAGTGCTTGCTGGAAGCGTGTATGGACTTTGCCGTCTTTATGGATTTCTTTCAATAAACCTTCTATATAAGTAGACAGCAACTTGCCTAATTGGCGGTACAACAAGATATGGGAAATAATTTCATGCTGGCCTTCCAGTTTCTCCAGGACGTCCGCTGCTGTCGAATAGCCTGTCTTCGTTTTCTTCAACGCCGGCAATCCCAAATGCTCAAACAGGACTACACCCAGTTGCTTCGGTGAATTGATATTGAATTCCTGTCCAGCCAGACTGTAAATGTCCGACTCGATTTTCTCCAGCTTATGGGACAATTCCTTGCCCATTTCGGATAATTGGTTGCGGTCGACCATGACGCCCAATGATTCCATCTGGCCAAGAACAGTCGCTAGCGGCAATTCCAGTTTGTCATACAAATCAAATTGCTCGTTTTCTTCCAGCTTGTCTACGACCAACGGACGCACTTTCCAAATAGTCCGTGCTTTTCTGGCGATATGCTCGTGTAGAATTGAATCTTCCGGCACTTTCTTCTTAGCGCCTTTTCCGTAAATCTGTTCATTGGTGGAAACATCTGTATAGCCATACTCTTGCACAATGCTCGCCATATCCGTGTAAGTGAGCGAAGGATTGACGATGTAAGCGCCCAGCATCAAATCGAAATCGACGCCTTTCAGCTCAATGCCACAGCGCAAAAATGCTGCGGTTGCGGCTTTCGAATCCGCCATGAATTTTTTCTTCGATGGATCTTTGAACCAATCACGGAATTCCTTCGACTGCTCCACAACCTCCATGGGAATCACATACGTTTCCGTGTCAGTCGCCAGAGAGACCCCAAGCAAATCACAGCTATGGTAATGCTCATCATACAATTCCAGGTGAACCGCCATTTCATCCTTCAGAATAGCCGGATCTACAGTCGACAGCACTTCGAATGTCAATTCTTCTTTGACGGTTTCTTCAGCTGTATAATCCATTTTCTCCAATAAGGATTTAAACGCCAGTTCATTCCAAACTTTCACCAATTCATCCTGGTCCGGTCCTGCATAGCTTAATTCCTCGATGCTGATGTCAATCGGTGCATTGCGTTCGATGGTAGCCAGTTGTTTGCTGATATAGGCAAGATCTTCATTGGCAACCAACTTTTCCTTCATTTTTCCTTTTTGCTGTTCAATGGCTTCATAGACGCCTTCAACTGATCCATGGGCTGCCAACAATTTCAACGCCGTTTTTTCACCGACACCCGGCACACCCGGAATATTATCTGAAGAGTCGCCCATCAGCCCTTTCATGTCGATGATTTGAAGAGGTGTCAGTCCATACTTTTCTTTAATATGTTCTACTGTATATTTCTCAATATCGGTGATGCCTTTTCGGGTGATGTAAACGGTCGTCGACGGCGAAGCCAATTGCGTCAAATCTTTATCTCCTGAAATGACCACTACTTCGTCGCCTTCCCGCTCCGCTTCCAAGCTCAAGGTACCGATAATATCATCCGCTTCGTAATTCTCCAATTCATAGCGTTTGATCCGGTACGCATCGATCAATTTTTTCAAATAAGGAAATTGTTCCGATAACTCAGGCGGCGTCTTTTGCCGTCCGCCTTTGTATTCGCTGAACGTCTTATGCCGGAAAGTCGTTTTCCCCGCGTCAAAAGCTACGATCATATGTGTCGGCTTTTCTTCCTCCAATACTCGTTGAAGCATCATGGTAAATCCGTATACTGCATTCGTATGGATGCCATTTTCATTGGTCAACAGCGGCAAGGCGAAAAACGCACGATACGCCAAGCTGTTCCCATCTAATAAAAGTATTTTCTTTGCCACAAAATTACCCCTTTCCATAAAAAAAGCCGTCATTCCCTTTATTTTACCACGCGGGCAAATAGAAGAGAAATGACGGCCTTGGCCTTATTCGAAATTACCGGATAGAATATCCGCATATGGAGAATCCGACGGCAGAATAATCACTGTGTCATCACCAATTGTTTTCTTATAGGATTCCAATGAACGGTACAGTTCATAGAATTCGGGATCTTTCGAGAATGATTGGTTATAGATTTTCGCAGCTTCCGACTCACCTTCAGCCTGGATCAATGCCGCTTCCTTACGTGCCGTCGCAATTACTTCCTGCGCTTCCCGATCAGCTTGTGCTTCGATTTCACGTTTTTTCGCATCGCCTTGTGACAAATAGTCCTGAGCGGTGGAATCACGTTCTGAAATCATCCGCGTGTACACGGACTGCTCATTTTCTTCAGGCAGATCCGTACGCTTGATGCGGACATCCATCACTCGGATGCCGTATTGATCTTTTTCCAGCAGCTCATTGACTTTAGCAGTGACATTATCGTTCAGGCTACCGCGGGACGAATTTTCATCATTGATGATTTCATCGTAATTCAATTGCCCAAGTTCTGTCCGTACCACTGAATAAATGAATTCTTCCATCCGGCTTTCTGCATTGACGATCGTCCCGGCATTTGAAATAAGATCAAGCGGATTCACTACGTGCCAAACTGCATAATTATCAATAATGATGCGTTTTTTGTCTTTGGTGTTGATTTCCGCTTCGGACACGTCATAAGTCATTTGGTAGTTCGGCAAAGTCGTAACACTTTGGATAAAAGGGATTTTCATTTTGATGCCAGGCTCTTCCTGGATTTTTACAACTTCCCCAAACTGGCGGACAACCCGGTATTCACTTTCCTTCACCACATAAACGTTCGTCAAAACGATAAGCAGCACAGCGAAAGCGATTGTCAGACCGACTATCAACTTCCAGTATTTTTTGAAATCAATGGGATCTTTCGGTTCTTTTTTCTTTTTCGGTTTTGCATAAGGGTTGTATTTTTTCACTTCATCTAAGGGTTTATTTGGTTCCATTAATTGCCGCCCCCTTCTTCTTCCGTTTCAGCCACGGGCGGAACTGCTGTCTGCAGCCCATCCAGCGGCAAGTACTTCATGGTCCCGCCATCGTCGTTCATAATGTACAGTTTCGCATTTGGCAGAACGGATTCCAGCGTTTCCATAACGATCCGCTGTTTCGTCACTTCGGGATTGTTGTCATATTCCAGATACAGCTTATCGAATAAAGCCACATCCCCTGTTGCCTGTTGGACACGAGCAACTTTTTCACCTTCTGCACGTGAATTGATGGCGGCTTTTTCACCCAACGCTTCGTTGCGTTTTTGGTTTTCATACTTCTTCGCTTCATTGATTTTCGTATTCATCGTTTCTCGGGCATCCGTTACATTTGTAAATGCCGCGCGCACTTCTTCGTTCGGCAGCTCGACGTCCTGCAGTTTGACTGCCAGAACCGTGATGCCGATATCGTATTTTTCAATCAATGAGGCGAGCAAATCGCGGGTTTCGGCTTCAATTTCGGCCTTTCCGGATGTCAGGGCATCATCGATCAATGAACTGCCGATGATGGAGCGGATGGAAGCAGAGGTTGCATCGTGCAAAATGTCCTGTGGCGCTTCCGCATTAAACAAGTATTTTTTAGGGTCCGTGATTTTCCACTGGACTACCAAGTCAGTTAAGACGATGTTTTCGTCTCCTGTAATCATCTTGGTTTCCTTATCGAAAGCCACAATCTCCCCTTCAGCGTTCTGGTTATAGCCGAATTGCAGGCTATACGTTTCTTTGGAGAGGATTTCCGCTTTTTGAATTGGCCAAGGCAATTTGAAATGCAGTCCGGCCTCTGTATTGGTTTCATTTGCTACACCAAATGTAACAATGACTGCCTGTTCGGATTCATCTACTGTATACCAGGAAGTAAAGACTGCAATAAGCAGAAGTATTCCCACAATAGACAAACCGATCACCGACAACAACTTTTTCGTCGACATGATAAGTCCCCCTTTTTCTTGTTATCTGTAATACGGAATAATTGTAAAATAGTTTCATAAAAATAGAAAAAGAGCCCGGGGAAGGACTCTTTTTCCAATTATGCGGTTGAAGGGGGTTCTATTAAACCTTACCATCCGACTGTGAAGCTGGTGTTAAGTTACTGTAAAATTACCATTGATTGTTTTTGTACTTTTTATAGTAATTCACTTGCCGTGCCAGCAAATAGAGCTTGCGCTTTAAATGCTTGTCTTTTTTGTAGAACAAAGGATTGCCGTACTGGCCTTTCTTAATCAGGCGCTTGATGTCTTTGAGAACTGCTTTGTTATCTACGAAATTGCGCAGGACAGCTTTCGGCACAACCGTAAACAGGAAATCCTCGTTCAGATATGTCACCGGCTTGTCCGCCTGATAAATCAGGTCATCGACAAAATACTCAGCCATATTATGGCCAAGAGCGGTCACATAATAGCTTGAACGGCCCTGTCGAATGTTTACTTCGAACACTTTGAATTTTTTGTCACGTGCATCGTATTTCAAATCGAAATTTGCAAAACCGGTATAACCGACAGCTTCCAGGAAATTCTGCAGCTTGACCATCATTTCTTTATCGAAACGTGTAATCAATGCGGTATAATTCCCGATGGCCGTAACAGTATGCTCCTGCAAAACTACTTGAGCAAAAGTCACCAACTGCGTCTTCCCTTTTGAATTCGCATAAATAACCGAATCCCACATGAAAGTGTCGTCTCCCGGGATATAATCCTGGATGATCAATTCGTCGCTATAACCGCTTGCTTTGATTTGCTGGATGACGTTGTGCATCTCTTTCGGGCTATCGACTTTATAGACTTTCTGCTGCCCTTCAAACTTGTTTCGGCTGTATTCGATCCCGTTGCTCGGCTTGATGATGATTGGGTACATCATTTCTTCCTCGAACGGTTCAGCTGATTTGCAGTCATAGAAAAATGTCGTTGGCGTTTCGATGCCATGCACTTTACACAATTCATAGAAATTCGCTTTGACCTGCAGCTGGTTCATCAAATCTTCCGTAATATAATTGAAGACATAGTGCTCGCGCAAAACTTTTGCGTTTTCGATAATCAACCGAACATACAGGTCATTGGTTCCGATCAGCAAAAGCGTTTTTCCAGGTGCTCGGTATTTTTCGGCAATATCAATTAAGATATCGGCAAACTGGGAATCTTCCGCCAATCCAGAACGCAATTCGATCGTTTCGGTAATTGTGCTCAATGAAGTAAATGATAACGGTTCTTTACCGACTAAAATCGGCTTGATGCCATATGCTTCGTGAAAAGAAATGGCCATATTATAGGCATTCATGTCTGTGCCGATGATGATTGGCAAAAATGGGTGTTTGGTTTCCATACTTTCCTCCTAAATTAACTAGCCAATGGCAAATAAATGGTGAATGTCGTGCCGACGCCAACTTCGCTGTCGACTTCCACTTTTCCATGATGCGCCTCGATTAAATGTTTGACAATGGAGAGACCCAGGCCGGTGCCGCCTGAATTGCGGCTGCGTGCACGGTCAACACGGTAAAAACGCTCAAATAAACGGCCGATTTCTGAGCTTTCAATACCGATTCCTTGGTCTGCCACTTGAATGACGGCTTGCTCGCCTTTGACGAAAAGCCGGATATTGATTTCTGTATTGGCACTAGAATATGTAACAGCGTTGATCAATAAATTCATGATCACTTGAATTAACCGGTTAGCGTCACCGAATACAGTGACCGGCTTTACATCCAGCTTTAAGCGGATCGATTTTTCATCAAGTTTCGATTGAATCATTTCGACTGCCCGTTTAATGACCACTTTCATATCCGTCGGCTGGGCTTTCACATCAAATCCACTTTGTTCAACTCTTGATAAGTCCAACAAGTCATTGATGAGCATCTCCAGCCTGTTGCTTTCGGTATGGACAATTTCCAGAAACGACAATAACGTTTCTGTATCCTTATAGGCACCATCAAGCAGCGTCTCTGAAAATCCTTTAATGGAAGTGACCGGCGTCCGAAGTTCATGGGAAACGTTTGCGACAAAATCTTTGCGGATCTGTTCCAACCGCTTCAGTTCCGTAATATCATGGAAGACAATTACAATGCCAAGCCAGCGCTGATGTTCTCCGATTACCGGTGCCCCGTATACGTTTAAATTTTTTAAGGTTAACCCCGACATAAATTCAATTTGGGCACGGGAATGGGTTTCCGTCATGAACACATCTTCAATAAAGCTTTCCAATTCTATTGGGATTCGAAGCTCTTTGTAGAACTTGCCCATGACATGATCGGGAGCCAAATCGAATTCTTCCAGAAATGGTTTATTGACAAGTGAAATGCCTCCTTGCCGATCAATCATGATCAACGCGCTGCCCATATTTTCAATCAGCGTTTTCAACCGTTCCTGTTCCATGATACGGACTGCTGTAATTTCCTGCAAATTTCGCGCTAGTACATTGATGGTCCGGCTTAATCCAACACTGCTTTGTGCATTTGATTCAGATGCACGTGCCCGGTAATTTCCTTTTACCAATTCCATAGCCGTCTCTGTGGCATTTTCAATCGGTTTGATATGGACATCGATGATTCTGCTGCCCACGATGCCTGAAAACACCAAAGCTGCCGCAAATGCCAAAAATAAGACAAGCCAGATATTCGAATTATCCTCAGTACCTTCGTAGAATTGCAGTATCTGAAGCACGATCATAAACAGACCCGTAAGCATCGTTCCAATCCACACCAGCAAGGTGAGCAACAGCCGATGCCGAAAAGATTTCATGAGCTTTTCGGCTCCTCAAACTTATAGCCCAATCCCCTGATCGTTTTGATGAAGGTCGGTTTCCGGCTGTTTTCTTCTATCTTATCGCGCAAATGGCTGATATGGACATCAACAATGCGAGTATCTCCTGCAAAATCATATTTCCACACAGCACTCAGCAACTGATCCCGTGTTAACACACGATTTTTATTTTCCATCAAATAGACCAGAAGCTCAAATTCTTTAGGCGTAAACTCCAACTGCTCCTTATTGAGAAATACTTCGAATCGATCAGGATAAACATCCAATTTTCCGAGAGAAATCGGTGCGGATGAATCCTGTTGCGGAGTAGGGACATTGTTCGCTCTTCTCAACACCGCTTTAATGCGCGCAACTACTTCTCTTGGACTGAACGGTTTGGTCATGTAATCGTCCGCTCCCAATTCCAGACCCAAGACTTTGTCGAACTCATCACCTTTTGCCGTCAACATAATAATCGGTGTATTGATTTTTTGCTGGCGCAGCGATTTACAGACTTCTACACCGTCCATGGATGGAAGCATGAGATCCAAGACAATCAAAGATGGATTCTCGCTCAGAGCCAAATCGTAGCCTTGTTTGCCATCGTTGGCGATAATGGTTTCAAAACCCGCTTGGACAAGGTTATAGGATAATAAGGTTGCAATTGAATGTTCATCTTCAATGATCAATATTTTCTTCGGCATTTTACATCCTCCACACTCAGTTTGAAACCCCCATCTCAAACCGCGTCAGAAATTATCTAGTGCATAAGTTGTTACTTGTTCCCCTATTGCGGTGGGTTAGCTGTGATTTGACCTTGAACAACGACATCCCCATGTTCATCGCTTCCTTGAACTTGGATGACAACCTCATTATGCTTGATGTCCACTTCGGCAACTTCCAATAAAAAATCGATCGTTGCGTAATGGTGGACGGGTTTTAAAAACTTCAGCTGCTGTCCCGTGATATACGAACCGGGGCCCGGTATATATTTGGAAACCGCTGATGTAAGAATGCCCGTCAACATAATATTCGGCACCACAGGCTTTTCAAAAGCGGTTTGCGCCGCAAAATCGTGTTGAATATACAGCGGATTGCTGTCATTAGTCAAACCCAGATAAAGAAGAAGATCTTTGTCTTCAATTTTTTCTGTCAATTTCAGTTTTTCTCCGATTTTGATGTCTTCTACTCGCCGGCCTAATTTCCGCTTTTTCCCAAGCAACAAATAACATCCCTCCAATTAACTTGATACTCTTATAGTATCAAGTTAATCAATGAAAGTGCAAGCGCCCAAGGTACCGGGAACGTTTGAATGCAGAGGGCTGCCGATTTTTAAGGACAGAAAAACGGACAGGAGTTCCCCCTGTCCGCTTCGCACATTGCCTATGCCAATACTTTCATGACCGCTTTCACCGAATCGGCTGACTGGTTCAACAATGTTTTTTCTTCTTCATTCAAATCGATTTCAATAATTTTTTCAATGCCGCCCGCACCCAAAATGGTTGGCACGCCTAAGTAGATGCCATCCAATCCATACTCGCCTTCCAAATAAGCGATGGACGGCAGGATGCGGCGCTGGTCTTTGATGATGGCCTCTGCCATTTCAACCAGTGATGCTGCAGGTGCGTAATAAGCTGAACCATTCCCCAACAGATTGACGATTTCAGCTCCGCCTTTGCGTGTGCGCTCCACAATTGCATCTAAGCGCTCTTTTGCAATCATCGTCTCCAGTGGGATTCCACCAGCGTAAGAATACCTCACAAGCGGCACCATGTCATCACCATGTCCTCCTAGCACGAATCCAGTCACGTCTTTGACTGAAACATTCAATTCTTCAGCTACGAACGTGCGGAAACGTGCGGAATCCAAGACGCCCGATTGTCCGATAACACGTTCTTTCGGAAAGCCGGATGCCTGGAAAACCGTGTACGTCATGGCATCAACAGGATTTGTCAGAACAATGATTGTCGTCTCCGGAGAGTACTTCACAATATCCGCTGTAACAGCTTTCATGACTTTTTGGTTGGTTTGGACCAAATCATCCCGGCTCATGCCAGGTTTTCGGGCAATTCCAGCTGTGATGATGACCAGATCTGAATCCTTGGTATCTTCGTAATTGGATGTGCCTGATACGCGGGCATCGAATCCTTGTACAGGACCAGCCTCCGCCATATCCAACGCCTTTCCTTTTGCCGGATTTTCCATCGGGGGAATATCAACCAACACGACATCTCCCAACTCTTTTTGAGCCAATAGGAATGCCGTTGTCGCCCCGGTGAAGCCAGAACCAATCACTGAAATCTTTGTACGTTTGAATGTCATGAACGATCTCTCCTTTAACAGTAGTTGAGTTGAAATAAAACACCTTCTTCCCGTGGCCGTTGCTGCCGCTTTGGGTACAGCGAAGGCAGTTGCTCCTAAGCAAGCAGCGCGCGTCGCTATAATAATTTAGTAAGAAAGATGTATGTTTTCTTTCTTTACCCTAAAGGAATTGGACCAAAACAGCGGACGTCCCAAAAGGAGCATGACAGGCTGTTAACAAATGGCCAGCAGTGAAAACCGACAAACGTTCTGGTGAATATTTATCAGAAATAATTGCGACAAAAAAAGGAGGGGAAAATCCCCCTCCTTTTTGCTTGTCATTTACTCTTATAGGTTTTTGATCAATTCATCAGCAAACTCAGAGCATTTCACTTCTGTAGCGCCGTCCATTAGACGAGCAAAGTCATAAGTTACAACTTTAGAAGCAATTGTTTTCTCCATAGAGTTTGTGATCATTTTAGCAGCTTCTCCCCATCCTAAGTGTTCAAGCATCAATACACCTGAAAGGATAACTGAAGAAGGGTTTACTTTATCAAGGCCAGCATATTTAGGAGCTGTTCCGTGAGTTGCTTCGAAAATCGCATGTCCAGTATCGTAGTTGATGTTCGCTCCAGGAGCAATACCAATTCCGCCTACTTGAGCAGCCAAAGCATCAGAGATGTAATCTCCGTTCAAGTTCATTGTTGCAACAACATCGAACTCGCTTGGGCGTGTAAGGATTTGTTGAAGGAAGATATCAGCGATTGAATCTTTAACAAGGATTTTACCTGAAGCAAGTGCTTCTTCCTGTGCTTTGTTCGCAGCGTCTGTACCTTTTTCATCTTTAATTGCATCGTATTCGTTCCATGTGAATACTTTATCGCCGAATTCTTGTTCAGCCACTTCGTAGCCCCAGTTTTTGAAAGCTCCTTCAGTGAACTTCATGATGTTACCTTTGTGAACTAGTGTCAATGATTCGCGGCCTTCAGAAATTGCATAGTTGATTGCAGCGCGCACTAAACGTTTTGTTCCATCTTCTGAAATCGGTTTGATGCCGATACCTGAAGACTCAGGGAAACGGATGTTTTTAACGCCCATTTCATCCTGTAGGAATGAAATCAATTTTTTCACTTCATCTGAACCGTTAGCGTATTCGATACCAGCATAGATATCTTCAGTGTTTTCGCGGAAAATAACCATGTCAGTGTCTTCAGGACGTTTTACCGGTGAAGGTACGCCGTCGAAGTAACGAACTGGACGCAAGCAAGTGTACAAATCAAGTTCCTGGCGAAGTGCTACGTTCAATGAACGGATACCGCCGCCGATTGGCGTAGTAAGAGGTCCTTTGATAGCGATCAAGTACTCACGGATTACTTCAAGAGTTTCTTCAGGAAGCCATTCTCCTGTTTCGTCGAATGCTTTTTGTCCTGCAAGAACTTCTTTCCAGACAATTGATTTTTCACCGTTATAAGCTTTCGTTACTGCTTCTTCTAAAACGCGTGAAGCTGCATTCCAGATATCCGGTCCTGTTCCGTCACCGATAATATAAGGGATTACTGCGTTATTTGGAACATTCAAGACACCGTTTTCTACTGAAATTTTTTCGCCGTTAGTCATTTGTAATTTCCTCCTGTGGTCAAAGTCATAGGGCTGCACAAAAAGTGCTAGCCCTATGAGTTATATTTTTTTGTGGATCTGAAATGAATACTCCTTAGCGTTCTTCAACCGGTACATACGTCTGCATGCCAGGCCCGATGTATTCCGCACGCGGACGGATCAAGCGGTTGTTTGAGTACTGCTCAAGGATATGTGCCAGCCAGCCGGATGTGCGGGAAACCGCAAAGATCGGCGTGAACAGGTCATGTTCGATGTTCAGGCTGTGGTAAACCGATGCCGAGTAGAAATCGACGTTCGGCGGCAGGTTCTTCTGGCCAGTGACGATTTCGTGGATCTTCACGGACATGTCGTACCATTTTTCTTCGCCGCGGATCTGCGTCAATTTCTGGGACATTTCACGCAAGTGCTTCGCACGCGGGTCGCCATTGCGGTAGACACGGTGGC
>NZ_JADHDZ010000019.1:0-823 GCF_016820615.1 Planococcus beijingensis | reverse complement strand
GTCAATTTCTGGGACATTTCACGCAAGTGCTTCGCACGCGGGTCGCCATTGCGGTAGACACGGTGGCCGAAGCCCATGATTTTTTCTTTGTTCGCCAGTTTTTCGTTGATGACCGCTTCCACGTTGTCGACAGAACCGATTTCCGTCAGCATCTTCATCACCTGTTCGTTGGCGCCGCCGTGAAGCGGGCCTTTCAAGGCGCCGATGGCTGCCGTGACGCCGGAATAGACGTCAGACAATGTTGCCACAGCTACACGCGCCGTGAACGTCGATGCGTTCAATTCGTGGTCGGCATGAAGCACCAACGCTTTGTTGAACGCTTCTTCTTCCACTGCTTCCGGCAGGTTGCCGGACAGCATGTACAGGAAGTTCGCCGCAAAGCTCAAGTCCGATTTGGGTGCAATCGGCTCCTGGCCATTGCGGATGCGGCCGAAAGCCGTCACAAGCGTCGAAATCTTCGCCTGGATCTTGATGGCTTTGCGGTAGTTCGCTTCCGGCTCCATTACTTCTGCCTCTTCATCGAACAGGCCAAGCATGGAAACTGCCGTGCGGAGTGCCGCCATCGGGTGAACCGATTTGATGTCGTATGTTTTAAAGTGGTCCAGCACAGCCTGTGGAACCGCCATGTTGTCTGCCAATTGCTGCTTCAGTTCCGCCAATTCGTCTGCTTTTGGCAACCGTTGGTGCCACAGCAGATAAATCACTTCTTCAAAGCTCGCGTTTACGGCCAAGTCATCAATATCGTAGCCGACATATGTAAGTGTGTCATCAATGATCGAGCTGATCGCGGATTGGGTTGCTACTACACCTTCTAAACCTTTTG
>NZ_JADHDZ010000018.1:0-888 GCF_016820615.1 Planococcus beijingensis | reverse complement strand
TGTCCGAAATTTGCCTATTGACGGAACAATTGGAAATGGAATTTTGGTTGCGTGGTGGCTGGGCAATTGACTTTCTACTCGGAAAAATCACCAGGCCACACGACGACTTCGATTTGATAACGTGGATTCAAAATCGGGACGGTTTAGAAAAAGAACTTTCCAAAGCAGGATATGAACGGTTACCCGTCAAATCCCATTTCGAGAATAGACAGTCTGATTTTCGTAAAAACGAGGTAGATGTCACAGTCGGCTATGTCACCCGATCCATTGAAGGCAATCTGATCCTGAACGGTTTGCCGGAATGGGTATGGCAACCTGACTCTCTGCTGCCTAATCGCTATACATTATGCGGACTATCAGTAAAGGTCTTAAGTCCCCAACAACTTCTGGAAGAAAAGGAAGTCTATGAACAAATTGGCCGAACACCCCGAACAAAAGATATCGAAAGTAAAAAGTTACTTCGCCAACTAATAAGGAATACCAAATAGAATAAATATTTCAGTTTTGAATGGTTTCTCAATGGATGAAAGTTTACATATCATAAATTTATCGGAAGTCCTATAACAGAAACATGGAGAAGGTGCTGGTCCAGAGCATCTTCTCTTTTTTTCTAGGAACCTTTACTAAAAAAAGNGTTACGGAAATATTCTGCTTTGCTGGAACAGGAAGGCATCCATTTCAAACGAACGCATAAAAACGCCCGACTTTACACGGATAGCGAGTACATAGCGATTAAAGGCATCATAGCGGCAGTCCATAGCGGTAAGAAATCACTGGAAGGAGCTATTGCAGAAGCTTCTAGGGATTTGAAAAAGACTATCTCCGTAGCGCCACGTGAGCGCGATAGCGACGACATAGCAACTGCTACGCTAAGTGAAGTCAAACAGC
>NZ_JADHDZ010000017.1:0-979 GCF_016820615.1 Planococcus beijingensis | reverse complement strand
TTAATTGGGAGTGAAGTATTTGGCCAGAATAAATAGCAAAGAAACTTTATTGAATTACGAGAACAGTATATTGAAAAGTAATGAAATTTCCATGTCTAAACTGAGTCATGGTCTTAGCTTAAATCAGATGCAGTTGTTGGCATATGCAATCTACTCTACTCAAAAAGATGGAAATACTGCATTTCGAAAAGCTGACTTTGAAAAGAAGTTTGATCTCGAATATAAAACAGAACACGCTAGACAAGATGCTCAAAAAATATCTCAACTACAATTCAGCATCATTGATTTAGAAAATGATTATTTTGAGTTCTGGAACGTGTTCAACGGAATTAAATATGAACATGGCAAATTTACTTTTCGTTGGAGTACAGATTTTATTCCCCATATACTCGAATTAAAAGAAAAATTTATTACGACAGATTTAACAATTGCTTCTCAATTTAACAGCAGTTTTAGTTGGACACTTTATGATTATTTACAAGCACATTATGGGTACTGGCACAAACCAATCTCGAAAGAAGCAATTATGCGATTATTTGGTGTTGAAAATAAAAAAACTTATAAAGAGAATACTGGACGGTTCAAAAAAACTGTTCTTGATGTGGCTATTAAAGAAATAAACGCCCTAACAGATTTGGAAGTCCGTTATAACGAAGAACGAGAAGGACGAACCATAATTGGGTTTGATTTAATCTGGTCAAACGGCAAGAAGGTGACCAGTGCCACGAAGAAGCAGATCAAGGAGATCCAAAGCATTCTGGATATTGTTTTTGAGGACATGTTCCAGTACATCAATATCAACGATGAAGACGATCGGCAGCGAGCCATTAAGTTGATTCGTGAAATTGAAAACATGCGTGAATTTACCGGCGAACCGATCTGCATTACTAAAGAAAAAGCTGATGACTTGATCAAAAAAGCCGTTTGGAATTTCCGGGAAATGAATCGCTTATTAGAAAAAAACAATCGTCCAGTTTCG
>NZ_JADHDZ010000016.1:0-1576 GCF_016820615.1 Planococcus beijingensis | reverse complement strand
TTTTTTTATAGTAGAGGTGAAGTGGAGGTCGAGTGTGGCTTAGGATCTTGAATCCGGATAAAAAACGGACCTCCTTCACCCCCCTTATCTGAATCAGGTTTGAGTATGTGGGATCCGTTGAGATCGTGTAGAAGAAATGGGAATCGGTAAGGATCGGTGAAGCTTCCAAACAAATTAAAGGAGTGTGGGAGATGAAACATGTCATCGCTTTTGATGTCAGTATGGGGAAAAGCTATGTTGTGGTTTATAACGCGCTGAAAACCTGTATCGCTGAAAAAGAAATCCAGCACACGCGCGAAGATTTTGCTGAGTTGAAGGTGCTGATTGACGACCTAACCGCAGGTTATGATGAAGTGCCACACCTGGTATTCGAAGCTACCGGGGTCTATTCACGTCAACTCGAACGCTTCATGCAGGAAAACAGTTATCCGTATTGCCTGATGAATCCCTTGGAAGCCAAACTGCAGAGCGACCGTTTGCGGAGCCATAAGACAGACCGGGCAGACGCCCACCAGCTCGCAAGAAGCCACTTCCAAAATGAACGCCGCTTGGAGATACCGTCATCAGATATCTACCGGCAACTCAAGAAGACGTCTCGCTATTACGCTGATCTGGACGATGAATTGACCGTCATTCGGGGACGCTTGCACGCGGAACTGCAGCTCACCTTCCCCGAACTGACGAGCTTGTTTACGACAAAATCGGACCTCTTTCTGCGGTTGGTGCAGTTGTTTCCACATCCCGACCTCATGTTGGGACACTCCAAAACGGTGCTCAAAAATCGAATTCTGGCCAATACCGAAAAGCGAATGTCCGCTAAAAAGGCAGAAGAAAAAGCCATCCAACTGCTGGATGCCGCAACTAGTTCCTACCCTGCAGTAAAGGTCGATGACCTGTCTTGTGAGCTGGTTCGGCTATACGCTAAACGGTTCCAGGAGCTTGTTTTTCTGAAAGAGGCGTGTATCGAAAAGATGGCGGCGCTGGCTTCTCCGTTGAACGAGTATGCCATTTTGTTAAGCATTCCGGGAATCGGGGACAATACCGCCGTTCGCTTGCTTGCCGAAATTGGTGATATCCACCGTTTTGAGAATCACAAACAATTGAACGCCTTTGCCGGCATCGACATCCGCAGGTATCAATCCGGTAAGTTTCTGGCGAAGGATCGCATCAATAAGCGGGGAAACAAACACCTCCGCAAACTGCTCTATATCATCATTATGAATATGATTAAGCAACAGCGCTTTTCACAGAATCACTTGGTCGATTATTACCAGAAATTAAAAAAACAACCTTATAACAAATGTCATAAGGTTGCCGTGGTGGCGTGCATGAACAAGCTGCTCAAAACGATCCACCACTTGGTCACACACCAATTACGCTACGATTACAGGCTAAGCCCCTGCACCGTGGCACCTAAAGTTTAACACATTCTGCCCCCAGTTTAAAAATGAAAAAGCCGGAGGTTTTTTTGGCATGCCCATTTTTATTCCGAACCAATTTCCGCCTCCACGAAGAGAGAAAATCTCAAAAGAATCGCTTTATAGTTGAATATAATCTATTGACTAATCGTAAGAAA
>NZ_JADHDZ010000015.1:0-2001 GCF_016820615.1 Planococcus beijingensis | reverse complement strand
TTTCTAGGATAGATCTCATTAAAATTTTAGAAGACTTAAAAGAACAAAAGGTTTTAGGACGATCTTTTAAATATGGACGGTTTGTTGATTTGATAACAACCGATCTCCCGATATTGGAAACAGTCAAAGTTGACCTTCCTAATGATGTTAAAACAGAAAGATACGTACTAATCGATTTTACTGTTCATCCTTTTGAAATTGCTTTGAGTCTCAATCCAGGTGCCTATGTTTCTCATTACAGCGCTCTTTTTTTACACGATTTAACCCATAACATCCCGAAAAATATTTATATCAATCGAGAGCAAACTCCTAAACCTAGAGATTCTGAAAATAAAGTGACTCAGCAAAAACTAGACTATGCGTTTAATAGACCGATGAGACAAACCAATCAAATAGCTAAATTCTCTTATAAAAAAAAGAAGTACCAAGTTTTTTTGCTTAACGGAAAACATACTGGACAACTAGGAGTCATAGAATTAAAAACACCACACACACATAGGCCAGTTCGAGTAACTAATCTAGAAAGAACTTTAATAGATTGTGTTGTTCGACCAAAATATGCTGGTGGTGTTGAGGAAATTCTGAATGGTTTTGAACGAGCCAAGGATGATTTATCTGTGAATCGGCTTCTAGGGATATTGAAAAAGCTTGACTATGTTTATTTATACGAGAAATCAATTTATTTTTATCTAAGCAGAACCGGTTATTCTTCCAGTCAGTTAAAAATGGTTTCGGAATCTATAAATAAGAGTGACGAAGCGAGTCTATTTTTTTACTTAGACTATCAAATTCCTGGAAAAGTTCTAGATGAAAATATTGGCATCTATTACCCAAAGAAACTTCAAAATTATGATTTATCCTAGTACTAACTGATGGAGTTCCTCAATGATTTCCAGGTTGTATTCAAAGAGAAATTCGAAGTCCGGGACTGATTCATCGTTAGGAATTTGAGGTACTACCCGATCTTCGTAGTCTCTCTTTAATTCTTCTTTATAATCTCTGATTTTTTTCATCAAATCATAAGATACATCTTTAGCAGCGAACATTTCTTGAAGGATATAGAGATTTTTCGGATTTAAAATTTCTTGACGAAGATCTTCATCATTTTTCTTTAACATAACTGAAATAGCTGAGTAAATATCATATAGGTCACGGGCTCTTGTCTTTTCTTTCGAGGCTAAAGGATAGTCTGGAAGCTGCTGACATAGGGCCCTAATTTTTTCATACACTATCATCAAAGGACTGTAGAGATAAATAGTGTACTCTTCTATTTCCATAGCAATTCTTGGCTCTGTATACTCTTCTAAACTAATATCAATTTCAATTTTCTTCTTGTTGCCTTCCATCGAAACAGCCATAGTAGACAATTTTTGAGCATTATCTTTATGCTTTTCGTAATGTTCGTCTTGAATGACCTTAAATTCAATGGCATATCCGCCCCAATATGGAGGCGATACCTGTTTGGATTTTTTAGGCTTACTGTCAAATTTAAAATCAATTACAGTCAGTTGATGTTCTTTAAATATTTTTTGAAGGCTTTTTTTAAACAATTCTCCTTCAACTTCTTCCGAAATCCTCCTGCCTTGTTTTATGGAGAAATCTATATCCAGAGAAGCACGACTGGTTAAATCCAGTAGCTGCATCGCATTTCCTCCCTTTAATGTCACAATTTCCATTAAATCATCATTTGAAAAAATAGCTTGTACAGCTAGTAATCTATAATCATTCCCTACCAATTCATTGACCATCTTTCTTCCTCCTCAGGACTTTCTAAAATCAGTATTCAAATCCTAGTCTTTGCCCCAAAACTTCCACTTGGATTTTATTGGGGATTTTTTCAATTCGTCCAGGTCACTTTGTAGCTGCTGAACGATGGCCAAAAGCTGTTCTTCCCGTTCCTGGCTCTTTTTCAATTCGTTTTTCATGTCAGCAAGCACTTCCGTATGATCCACCGGATCTGGCAATTGCTGTTTCGGCTGCTGTTGCATCAGCTGCTGCAGG
>NZ_JADHDZ010000014.1:0-5517 GCF_016820615.1 Planococcus beijingensis | reverse complement strand
CTCTTCAGGAATTAATAAGAAATGGAGTAATAACAGTACATCTGGTGAGTAAACTCGCTAAAGTTGAGGAAGAAAAAATTAGCCTTTTCTTGAACAATCCGACATATGAATTAAAGTTGCCTTCCGATAGTGTTTTTATGTTAATGGAATTAACCAAAAATCTATCTTCTGAGCAATAAAATGCCGGAAATACTGATTTAAAAGAAGCTCATACTTAGTTAAAGATTAATCTTTCGAATGTAACTTAATGTGAATTAAGTTACATTCACATCATAGGAAATTTAGTATTCGTGCAGTATGTAATCATATTGTTAAGAAGGACGGGATGTTGTGAATTGGAATAAGCTTAATGACCCCATAGACATTGAAAATTTTATGGATCTCTTCGGAGGATTTCATGACAGCTGCTTGAAAGAACTTTACATGTGGACCGAGACTTTCGTTGATGAAGACCTCTCCATGAGTATGTCGGTCAATCTAGATACTTGCGTCCGTGTTTTATTCCAAAGACAAGCCCGGGAGCCATCAGCCATCGAATTGCTTTTTAAAGGGGTCACACACTTCCACATACATCCGCGTGAAGATGGTCAGGACTCCATCATCTATGGAGCTAAACTAGTACTCAAAGAAGGGCTATTCTATTGGGCAGAGGATGAAGACTGGCAAATTGATCAACCATTTCTTCATCCCGTAAGCTGGATTTCGGCTAAAGAGGTTCACTGGCGTGATGCCAGTTCATGGATGGGTGAAGAGCAACGATATGGTGTACTAAGAGACGAAAAAAATCTATAAGTGATATGAATTTTGAATGTAACTTAATAGCAATTAAGTTACATTCAAAGTCATGGTACAATTTGGTATATATGGATTTGTTATTTAGGAGGAGTACAATGAACAACAAGTATTGGAAAGTTGCTGGATTTTCATTTTTAATTATATTTATCCTCACCTATTGGCTTGGAAATAGAACGATAATGACAACAGATATGGGAGGACTTTCTTCACCGGCACTATTGACGACATCCGAATACCTTCTGAGAACAGTTGGTTATTCTTTAGTGCTTACTGCAGTTGTTTTAATAGCAGTTTATTTAATTTATTCTATTCAGAAAAAAATTCGAGCATAATCGCCTTGAAGTAATGCAAACTCAAAAGCTCTTATTGTTGCTACCTTACACAGACAATAAGAGCTTTTGGGCTTTTATAAGGAAAAAACGAATGTAACATAATCCTAATTAAGTTACATTCAGACCCCTGATTCTATTGACTTTCTGAGAAAAAACGAAGAAACTGAAATTGCTAGAAAAAATGATACATTCAAATCCTTGAGTTTCCTGCGTTCGCTTTTCCTTGGCGGCGCTCTTTTTTCTTTTGATTGAAATGCCTTGAGTAGTTCGCTACATACGGCAATGAGCCACTAAAAACACAGCAATCAACCAAAAGGAGTTCTCGCATGAGTAAACAAAGTGAAATCAAAGATGTGCAGCCGATCCGGTCCTTAGAAAAAATCGAGGATATGAAATGGAGCTTGAAGAAGTGGTGCAGCGAACGGGATTACATTTTGTTTCTTCTCGGCATCAATTCGGGATTACGTGTCGGGGATTTATTAGCCATCAAAACGAGCGAGATCCAGGGCAAAAAGGTAGTGTCGTTGCGCGAAGGGAAAACCGGAAAACGTCGGACGATCCATCTCGGCAACATTTACGAGGAACTGGATGCGTATATTCGCACGCTAGAGGGCGCTGAGTGGCTGTTTCCCAGTCGGAAGGGAAATGGACCGATTACGCGCGTTCAAGCGTACAGACAGCTTAACAAGGCCGCACAGATGGTCGATATCTCGGTAGGCATTGGTACGCATACCTTACGCAAGACCTTTGGGTATTGGCACTACAAGCAATTCAAAGACATTGCCGAGCTGCAGAACATCCTCAATCACACGCATCCGAATGTCACCCTGCGCTATATCGGCATCACAGACGAGCAGATCGAGAGCAATTTGAAATCATTTCGCCTGTAAAACTCCCAGATTTATTCTGTGGAGTTTTTGTTTTGCTTAAAAAGATTTTAAAGGTGGGGGGTTAAGCCTCTAAAACCTATTTGTTTGGATCTAATTCAATTTTCTCGTTAGAAACGTTTGTAGGAAGCTTTGAAGAGAACTTGCATGCTTCAGTCGGATCGGTCCTTCTTTTTTCTAGTAATGAACTTAATCTCTCTTTTTTCTTTTCATTTTTTCAAAATGAAATTTTGCCTATATATATTATCTTTTAAAAGATTAATTACATTAGTTATATTTAGGAGTGCCTTTGAGCCTTAGAGCCCCAAGGGTTTGAAAGTTTAAATGTGTAAATTACCTCCCTTTACTGTGTAAATTACCTCCCTTTACTGTGTAAATTACCTCCTTTACTTTGTGTAATATAAAAAAAAATACACAATAAATATTAATAAATGTATAATGAATATTATGATACATAATTCAGAAACTCATATTTTTAAAAAGGGGTAAAATAATGAGAAAAAATCTTAAAACTCAATTAATTTCACATGAAAACTCAATCAGAAAAAGTAATGAATTATCGATGGCAAAACTAAATCAAGGCTTAACGCTAAATCAGATGCAATTATTGGCGTTCTCAATCTTTTGTACGCAGCAAAATGGTATAACAGAATTTCATAAAGTTGATTTTGAAAAGAAGTTTGGTATTCAAAAATACAAAACAGAAGATGCCAGGAAAGATTCAGATAAAGTAACAAGCGTAAAATTTGGCCATTGGGATCCAGAAAAAGATTACTTTGATTTTTGGAACGTTTTTAGAGGTATGAGGTATCACGCCGGGGTTTTCCATTTCACTTGGACGGAAGAAATGATTCCTCATATTCTAGAGTTGAAAGATAAGTACATCACAACAGATTTAAATATTGCATCAAAATTTAAAAGTAGTTTCTCGTGGACTTTGTATGATTATTTAAAAGCGCATCATGGTTATTGGCATAAATTAATTTCTAAAGAAGATTTAATGCGTTTATTTGGAGTAGAAAAGATAAAAACATACGTTGATAACACTGCACAATTTAAGCGTGGTGTTTTAGACGTAGCAATTGCAGAAATTAATAAACACACAGAATTAGAGATTCGCTATAACGTGGAAAAAGAGGGACGGGCAATCAGTGGATTCGATTTGATTTGGTCAAACGGTAAGAAGGTGACCAGCGCCACGAAGAAGCAGATCAAAGAGATTCAAGGTCTCATCGATATTGTTTTTGATGATATGTTCCAATACGTGAATATCGACGACAAAGAGGATCGGCAGCAAGCAATTAATTTGATTCAAGAAATTGAAACCATGCGAGAATTTACCGATGAACCGATCGCCATTACAAGCGAAAAAGCAAATTGCTTAATCCAAAAAGCGGTATGGGATTTCAGGGAACTGAATCGGTTGCTAGAAAAGAATCATCATTCGATCTCTACTGAATCGAGAAAGAAAGTTAAATTTTATAACTGGCTTGAAGATAGAACTTAAAAGGGAAGAGGATTATAATTTAGATACTGGAAAGAGATGGAAGTGTAGAGTTCATAGAGAGTAATATCTTGGGGGAGAAGTTATGACTAAAAGAAAGAAGGGCTATTTAGAATTAGTCTTTGTTTTAATTATTTTTGTGAGTGTAATATTTATTTTCGATTTTCCAAAAGTGGTGAGTTTCACAACTTTAGGGGTACTGGTTATTGTTAATATTTTAATTTTTGAAATTTTTATTTTCTCAAAAGAGTAGGGGTTTTGGGATTTGCCACTTTTGTCAAAAGGGGCAAGGTCTGGTCTAGAGGAAAAGGATGGCCGAACAATCGGACCATTCTTTTTTGCTGTTGATCTACGGAAAAAACAGCCGAAGCCGGATGCTTTTTCTTGCCGTTGACCTACTGGGGAATGACCGTCCATCGAGGACGATCAACCCCATGCTTTTGAATTTGGGGGCGCATCCGGAGGGATGCTGCCACTTGCTTTTGATCTTCGGTCTTGCCCTCGGAGAGCACACCTTTACGGCAGTAAAGTATAGTGTGCTATACTTTACATGGAAGTTGACCGAAATAAGGGGGCGTGTTTTTGTGAGTTTTGCTGTGGTACGGATGCAGAAAATGAAAAGTCCGGATTTAAAGGGCATGCAATTTCACAACCAGCGAGAACGGGAAAGTCGGACGAATCCAGACATCGATCCGGACCGTCTCCATTTAAATTATGATTTGCTCCATCAAGAAAAAATTGACTACAACAAACATGTAAAAGAAATCATCGAGAGCCAAAAAGTGAACGAACGGAAAACCCGGAAAGATGCCGTGCTCGTCAATGAGCTGCTGGTGACTTCGGACCGGAAATTTTTTGATGGGTTGGATCCGGCTGAACAGAAACGGTTTTTTGAGGAAAGCCATAAATTATTTTCGGAACGCTACGGCAAACAGAATATTGCCTATGCGACCGTTCACAACGACGAGAAAACGCCTCACATGCATTTGGGCGTTGTGCCGATGCGTGACGGCAAGCTCCAGGGCAAGAATGTCTTTAATCGGCAGGAATTGCAGTGGATGCAGGAAGAATTCCCGAAACACATGCAAAGTGTCGGTTTTGAAGTCGAACGGGGCATTGCCTCTGACCGGAAACACATTGAAATGAGCCGTTTCAAGGCGTTAACGCTCAATGAAGAGATTAAAACCCTTGAGAAGGAAACAGAAGCCCTTAGAAATGCGCTGACGGCTTCTAAGAAAGTCGATGAGCTGCAAGTCAGCAAACCCTCTCTATTTGATCGGAACCACGTGAAATTGCCTGTAGAAGACTTCGAAGCACTGAAAGCAAGAGCGAAAGCCACAGAAGCCATCGAAAGCACAATTGAGGCTCATGAAAAGCGATTTGACGATATGGTCGATAACGTGATCGCCAGCGATCGGAAGCTGGATCAAGAAAAAAGAAAAACGGCGCAGCTGCAGAAAGAAAATAGCGGATTGAAAAAAGAAAATCTGGAACTGCAGAAGGAAAATAAAACCCTGAAAAGCCAGCTGAATGTTTTGTTGGAGTTTGCAAAATCCCAGCTGGAGAAATTCAAAGAATGGCAAAAAGAGCGTCAGCAAGAAAAAGAAAAAAATATTGCTAGAAAAAGAGACCAAGAGTTGGAACGCTAAAAGGCGCAGAAAATCTTCACGCAAAGTGCCCAGTTATACACCACCCCAAAATCGGGGTGGTGAAAGGGATTCACTTGTCGCCTTCGGATGTAAAAAGTACATAGATAAAAATGAAAAAACAGCAATAATTCGTTCGTAAATTTAGCTTGAAATAGAAGAACGTTCGCAAAGTGTATGACCACATTTACGAACGTTCTTTTTCTGTTTTTCGGTTGCTTTTGAGGTGTTCGAAAACGTGTACTTTTACGAACGGTTCGACTATTGTATCGTTCTTGGATTTGCTAAGTGATTGATATGAAATTTTAGGAAGGACTTTTTGGATTTAAAAGCGAATGGTGAAGTAAGCGGAG
>NZ_JADHDZ010000013.1:0-15719 GCF_016820615.1 Planococcus beijingensis | reverse complement strand
AAGTTAAGCTCTTTTGCGCCGATGGTAGTTGGGGGTCTCCCCCTGTGAGAGTAGGACGTCGCTGGGCACATGAATGAAAGTCGTTACCGATTCCGGTAACGGCTTTTTTTGTTTATTTGAAAGAAGTATAGGAAAGCCTAAAAAATTATCAGAGTAACACCGGCCATCCAATATGCATCCCATTCGATATAGAAGATGATGCAGTTTGTAAGTAATTGTTTAAACAGCGTTCCTAACGACCCTAAAACAAATGAAATTAATTATTCGAAATACTTTTTCTTTTCGTAGTTTCTTGACACACTATATGGACGCTGATAACCTTACAATAATATTTAAAAGGAAGCAGGAGGCGCGTCTACTTATGTGGGAATCAAAATTTGTAAAAGAAGGCTTAACGTTTGATGATGTATTGCTTGTACCAGCTCATTCGGAGGTTTTACCGAAAGATATCGATTTGGCTGTTGAATTAACACCAAAACTTAAGTTGAAAATTCCAGTGATCAGTGCAGGCATGGATACAGTAACGGAAGCTAAAATGGCAATTGCAATGGCTCGTCAGGGTGGATTAGGAATTATTCACAAGAATATGAGCATCGAAGAACAAGCGGAACAGGTTGTTACTGTAAAGCGTTCAGAAAATGGCGTTATTACAGATCCTTTCTTCTTAACTCCTGAACATCAAGTCTATGATGCAGAACATCTAATGGGCAAATACCGCATTTCAGGTGTTCCGATTGTCAAGAACGAAGACGATCTTACACTTGTCGGGATCATCACAAACCGTGATTTGCGCTTTATCCAGGACTATTCTTTAAAGATTGACGATGTCATGACTAAAGAACAATTGGTCACTGCTCCGGTAGGAACAACTTTAGAAGATGCAGAAAAAATTCTGCAGCAATACAAGATCGAAAAATTGCCGATTGTTGATGGTAATGGCCTTCTTAAAGGGTTGATTACCATTAAGGATATTGAGAAAGTGATTGAATTCCCGAATGCTGCTAAAGATGAGCACGGCCGATTATTGGCAGGAGCAGCCGTAGGCGTCACTTCAGACACAATGAAACGCGTCGAGCATCTGGTGAAGGCTTCTGTTGACGTGATTGTGTTAGACACAGCTCACGGCCATTCAGAAGGCGTTTTGGGCATGGTTAAACAGATTCGTGCTGAGTATCCGGAACTGACAATCATTGCAGGAAACGTAGCTACGGCTACTGGAACCAAAGCGTTGATCGAAGCCGGAGCTGATGTAGTAAAAGTCGGAATTGGACCGGGTTCCATCTGTACAACACGCGTTGTAGCAGGCGTGGGTGTCCCTCAGATTACAGCTGTTTATGATTGTGCAACAGAAGCTCGCAAGTATGGCAAAGCCATCATTGCTGATGGAGGGATCAAGTATTCCGGAGACATCATTAAAGCATTGGCAGCAGGCGGCCACGTAGTTATGCTGGGCAGTTTGCTGGCAGGGACAACTGAAAGCCCGGGAGATACTGAAATCTTCCAAGGACGCCGTTTTAAAACTTACCGTGGCATGGGATCAATCGCTTCAATGGAAAAAGGCTCAAAAGATCGTTACTTCCAAGATGATGCAAAAAAATTGGTTCCAGAAGGCATCGAAGGGCGCTTGCCTTACAAAGGACCACTTTCTGATACCATTCACCAATTACTTGGCGGTATCCGTGCCGGAATGGGCTATTGCGGAACAAAAGATTTAGAGACTTTGCGTGATGAAGCACAATTTATCCGCATGACAGGTGCCGGTTTGCGCGAAAGCCATCCGCATGACGTACAAATCACCAAAGAGTCTCCTAACTACTCAATTTAATCGACTTCTCAGCACCTTTTCGGTCAATCTTATGACGGAAAAGGTGCTTTTTTCATGTTTGCATTTTTGGGTCTGGAGAATATGGTAGAATAGCATGTGGAATATTATAAACGGAGGTAGTTATCCAAGTGAAAAAAGTTTTTAATAAAGGTTTATTGATGGCTTTAATGGCAATTTTGACTTTGACTGCAATTGTTCCGCAGCAAGCACAAGCGGAAGAATCGTTACATATAATGGCGGAAGCTGCGATTTTAGTGGATGCTGAAAGCGGCAAGATCCTCTATGAAAAAAATGCCGGAAAGCCTTTAGGGGTAGCCAGCATGACCAAGATGATGACAGAGTACCTGTTGTTCGAGGCGATTGAAGACGGACGGATCAAATGGGACCAGGAATACCAGGTGACGGATTATGCTTATCAAATTTCCCAGGATATGCGTTTGAGCAACGTGCCATTCCGCAAAGATGGCTCTTATACCATCAAAGAATTGTATGAAGCGATGGCTATTTTCTCAGCCAACGCTGCAACGATCGGCATTGCTGAAACGATTGCCGGGACGGAAAGTGAATTTGTTCGGTTAATGAATGAAAAAGCTGAGGAAATGGGTTTAGAAGAAACAACTTTCGTCAATTCAACTGGCCTCAGTAATTCGAGCCTAATGGACATGCATCCGGAAGGGACGAAAAAGACTGACGAAAACCTGATGCCGGCAAGATCAGTGGCAAAACTGACGAAAATCCTGCTGGATGATTATCCGGAAGTGCTGGAAACGACAAAGGTTCCAGTGATGATGTTCCGCGAAGGAACGGCAGATGAAACGCGTATGGAAAATTGGAATTCAATGCTGCCTGGCTTAATTTATGAATACGAAGGCATGGATGGTCTGAAAACTGGAAGCACGGATTTCGCGGGCTATTCGTTCGCTGGAACAGCGAAAAGGGAAGATACCCGGTTGATTGCAGTCGTCATGGGGGCTGTAGACAATGAAGGGGCCGGTTCTTATAAAGCCCGTTTCGATGCAACGCGTGCGTTGATGGATTTCGGATTTGGCCAATTTACAACAGAGGAAATCATTCCTGCTGGCTATCAGTTTGAAGGGCAGGAAACCTTAGCCGTTGAAAAAGGCGTGGAAGAAGATGTTTCAATAGCCGTCAAAGAGCCGGTGACGATGATGATCCGGACCGCTGACAAGAAATTGTATCAACCGGAATTGCTGTTGGATGATTCAGTTGTCCAGAACGGCAAACTCGAAGCTGCTGTAGAAAAAGATGCAGTGGTTGGAACCGTGGAAATCGCAAAAGCGGATGGAACGGAATACGGTTATTTAAGCGGCAGCGCCGAAGATATTGAAGTGGCGACGACTGAATCTGTAGAACGTGCCAATTGGGTATCTTTATCGATGCGCAGTGCGGGAGGATTTTTGTCTTCTCTATGGGACGATGCCGGTGGTTTTGTAAAAGGATTATTTTAATAAAGAAAGCCGGCCATCTACTGGATGACCGGCTTTTTTCAATGGATTTCCCAGCAAGACATCAATTCAGTGATGCCGGAATGGATTTCTTTTTCCGACAGCCCGCCGAATCCAAGGACAATTTTAGGGTGGGGGTTGTCTTTTTTATGGACGTCATAAGATTCCATCCCTGTCACGCGGATACCGGCTTCTTGAGCCCTTGTGACAAGCTCTTTTTCGGTAAGCGTTGTTTGAACAGTCAAGACAATGTGCATACCGGCCTGTTCCCCTGAAACGATGACGGTAGGTGCATATAAAGCTAATGAGGCACTGAGTTGCTTGATTTTTTTCTGGTACAGTTTGCGCATGCGGTTCAAGTGGCGTGCGAAATGTCCGTCTTTCATGAACGTTGCGACCATTTGTTGGTCGTGCCTAGGCACTGATGAAGAGTAATGAAGAAAAGTTTGCTGGTACGCGCGCAGCAGCCGTTTTGGAAGGACCATATAGGCAAGTCGCAGAGAAGGCATCAACGACTTGGAAAATGTGCTGAGGTAGATGACCCGGTCGCTCCGATCCATGCTTTGCAAAGCTGGAATGGGCCGGCTCGTATAACGGAACTCGCTGTCATAATCATCTTCGATGATGTAACGTTCTGGTTTGGCCGCCGCCCAGTTGAGCAATTGCGCCCGTTTGGTCGCGCTCAGAACAGAGCCGGATGGAAACTGATGAGAAGGGGTAACGTATGCAACATCCACATTGGACGCTTCCAATTCGCTGACGTTCAGGCCATCGGAATCCAGTTCAATGGGAACCGATTGGCGGTCATGATGGTTGAAAATGCTGTGCGTCAGTGCATAACCGGGATTCTCGTAACCGAACACAAGCGTTTTATCGAGAAGGCGGATCAACAGCGGCAGCAGCTGCTCGGTACCGGAACCGATCACAATTTGCTCTGCAGCGCAGATGACTCCGCGTGACTGATACAAATACCTGGCAATTTCCTGGCGCAGGGCATCATCCCCTTGAGGATGGCCTGACAACAGCAATTCGTGGCTCGACTCATCGAGAATATCACGCGCCAGTTTACGCCAAGTGGAAAAAGGAAACGAGCGCGTATCAATGCTGGCTGAATTAAAATCAACTTTGTAGGAAATCGTTTCTTTTGTAACCGGTTCATCTTGCGGAATATCCAAATAGGCAAGTTCTTCAACCGGCTGGGCATAAAATCCTTTTCGCGGCCGTGATTCAATAAATCCTTCGGCAACAAGCTGGGAATAGGCAAGTTCGACAGTCGTTTGGCTGATTTGAAGATAATCCGCCAATTTTCGCTTGCTCGGTAATTTGGTATCAACTTGTATGCTGCCTTCAATGATGGCTTTTTTTATTTCACGGTATAGCTGTTTATATAATGGGGTTTGAGACTGTTTTTGTAGCTGAAACATAAGCATATCCATTTGCCTTCCTCCAACTGACCTTATTGAAATTAAGAGAACTGAGTCTTTTTATATGGTCAATCTTTATTATACTGAATTTATCAACAAATAGGGGGAATTCGTAAATGAGTGAGCAAGGAACAGACCGTGTAAAAAGAGGAATGGCCGAAATGCAAAAAGGTGGGGTCATCATGGATGTCGTCAATGCGGAACAGGCACGTATTGCTGAAGCGGCAGGTGCAACTGCTGTCATGGCACTGGAACGGGTGCCATCTGATATTCGCAGAGACGGTGGAGTGGCGCGGATGGCAGATCCGCGCATAACGGAAGAAGTGATGAAAGCCGTCTCGATTCCAGTTATGGCAAAAGCCCGCATTGGCCATATTGTAGAAGCCCGCATCCTGGAAGCGATGGGTGTAGATTATATTGATGAAAGTGAAGTACTGACGCCGGCAGATGAGGAATTTCATCTGTTGAAGAATCAATACACGGTGCCGTTTGTCTGCGGTTGCCGCAACTTGGGAGAAGCAGCGCGCCGGATCGGTGAAGGAGCTTCTATGCTGCGTACGAAAGGCGAGCCGGGCACCGGCAATATCGTCGAAGCAGTCCGCCATTTGCGCCAGGTGAATGCAGAAGTAAGAAAAGTGATCACCATGAGCGAAGATGAGTTGATGACGGAAGCGCGCAATCTGGGGGCTTCTTATGAATTCCTGAAAGAAGTAAAACGGCTGGGACGTTTGCCGGTCGTTAATTTTGCTGCCGGAGGCGTAGCGACGCCGGCAGATGCAGCATTGATGATGGAATTGGGGGCGGACGGCGTATTTGTGGGATCCGGAATCTTCAAATCCGATAATCCCGAACGGTTTGCGCGGGCAATTGTCGAAGCCACTACGCATTACCAGGACTATAAATTGATTGCGGAGCTTTCAAAAGACTTGGGCATTGCCATGAAAGGGATTGAAATCTCAACCATTGCTGCAGGCGAGCGCATGCAGGAGCGGGGCTGGTAAAGATGAAACGAGTAGGAGTTCTTGCTTTACAGGGCGCTGTTCGCGAGCATCTTCAATCGCTTGAGGCATGCGGAGCGGAAGGCGTTTTGGTAAAATGGCCGAAAGATCTCGAAACGCTGGATGCCTTGATTTTGCCGGGCGGCGAAAGTACCGCCATGCGCCGTCTGATTGATCGGTATGGAATGATGCAGCCATTGCAGGATTTTGCTGAAAGCGGAAAGCCGATGTTCGGGACATGTGCCGGTCTGATTTTATTGGCAAAAACAGTGGTTGGGTATGAGGAGCCGCATCTTGGTGTTATGGATGTGGCGGTAGAGCGGAATTCATTTGGCCGACAAGTGGACAGTTTCGAAGCATCGCTTGAAATCAAAGGTTTGGACGGAGCATTCGATGCGGTCTTTATCCGCGCCCCACATATCGTCAGCGCCGGTCCATCCGCAGAAGTGTTATGTGTTCATGATGGGAAAATCGTCATGGCGAAAAGCGGCCAGTTTCTGGGTTGTTCTTTCCATCCGGAATTAACGGAAGACCATCGCATTACGGCGTATTTTTTAAGCATGATTCCCAGTATGTCAGGCTTTCCCTTGCCAAATTAAGCAATTTATAGTAAAGTATGATTAATTTCAAAGACGAAACGTTGATGGGAAGTAGTAAAACGATTGTTTTTCCAAAGAGAGCCGGTGGTTGGTGCGAACCGGTGAAAAACGCGTTTGAATCCGTCCCGGAGTTGCATGGCGAAAAAAGCCATTGCCGGTTTTAATGCCGTTATGTGATGAAGAGGATTGGCTTTCGCCGATCAATCAGGGTGGCAACGCGGGTAGCTCTCGTCCCTTTACCAAGGGATGGGGGCTATTTTTGTTGTCTTTTTTTGTTAATCAAATTTTAGGAGGAAACAATTATGTTGGATATTCGTTTTGTACGTGCGAATTTTGAAGAAGTAAAAGCCAAGCTGGCGAAACGCGGAGAAGATATTTCTGTACTGGATGATTTTGAAGGATTGGATTTGAAGCGGCGTGAATTGATTGCGCAGACTGAAAAATTGAAGGCAGAACGCAATGAAGCATCACAAAACATCGCTGCCATGAAACGGGCAAAAGAAAATGCGGATGAAGCCATTGCGAAAATGCGCGAAGTCGGCGACAACATCAAAGCCATTGACGAAGAACTGCGTGAAGTGGAGGAAAGCCTCCACTACATCATGATGCGTGTCCCGAACATTCCACACGACAGCGTCCCGTTCGGCGATTCTGAAGATGATAATGAAGAAATACGCACGTGGGGAGACAAGCCGGAATTCGATTTCGAAGTAAAGCCGCATTGGGATCTGGGCACGGATTTACATATCATTGATTTTGAACGTGCAGCAAAAGTAACAGGCAGCCGCTTCGTTTTTTATCGCGGACTTGGCGCACGGCTGGAGCGCGCATTGATCAATTTCATGATGGATCTTCACCAGGAAGAGCATGGCTATGAAGAAATGCTGCCGCCGTATATGGTCAACCGTGAAAGCTTGACCGGTACTGGCCAATTGCCGAAATTTGAAGAAGATGCTTTTCTGATCGAAAAAGAGGATTATTTCCTGATTCCGACATCTGAAGTGCCGGTGACGAACTTCTACCGTGATGAGATCCTGACAGCGGATATGCTGCCGCAAGCCTTTGCTTCTTACAGCGCAAATTTCCGTTCTGAAGCGGGTTCTGCGGGGCGCGACACACGTGGATTGATCAGACAGCATCAATTCAATAAAGTCGAGCTGGTGCGCTTTGTGAAGCCGGAAGATTCTTATGATGAATTAGAAAAATTGACAGGCCACGCTGAGAAGGTGCTTCAGCTTCTTGGATTGCCATACCGCGTACTGAAAATGTGTACCGCTGACCTTGGCTTTACAGCTGCCAAGAAATACGACATCGAAGTATGGATCCCAAGCCAAGAAACGTACCGGGAAATTTCATCTTGCAGTAATTTTGAAGATTTCCAGGCAAGACGTGCAAACATCAAATTCCGCCGGGAAGCAACCGGCAAACCTGAGTTTGTCCATACCTTAAACGGCAGCGGACTGGCAATCGGCCGGACTGTGGCGGCATTGCTTGAAAATTGCCAGCAGGAAGATGGATCAATCAAGATCCCTGAAGTGCTGCAGCCTTATATGGGCGGCAAAAAGATCATCACTAAATAAAAAAAGGCTCAAAAGCACTTTGCTTTTGAGCCTTTTATTTTGATAAAAGGGTAAGGAGTAGATAAAGAGCATTTGTGAAGGGAGTTTGTTAGATGGAAAACGTGAACTTTCAATTCCTGGAGTCGAACGGCATCAATCTCCATATTGCTGTGGCCGGCCCTGAGAATGGACCATTGGTTGTCTTGCTGCATGGCTTTCCGGAATTTTGGTTTGGCTGGAAAAATCAAATTCAGCCGCTGGCGGAAAGAGGGTACCGGGTAGTGGCACCTGACCAGCGCGGCTATAATTTAAGCGACAAGCCAGAAGGAATCGATAATTACACGGTCGACCATTTGCGGGATGACGTTATCGGCATCATCGAGCATTTTCAAAAAGAATCGGCCATTGTCATCGGGCATGACTGGGGAGGGGCCGTTGCCTGGCATTTGGCAGCCACACATCCAGAGTATGTGGACAAACTGATCGTCCTGAATATCCCCCATCCGAAAGCCATGCCTCGGGTATTGAAGAAAAATCCCCTGCAATGGATGAAGAGCTCTTACATTGCGTTTTTCCAGCTACCCAACCTGCCTGAAAAGGCTCTCGGTATGGGAGAGTTTAAAACGATGCAGCAAAGCATAGAACAGACCAGTAAGCCGAATACATTTTCTTCGCATGAAATGGAGCAATATAAAACAGCGTGGTCGCAGTCCGATGCGCTGACAGCCATGCTGAATTGGTACCGGGCCATCCGGCGGGGCAGCTTCCGCCAAATCCCGGAAACAAAAATCAAAGTGCCGGTCAGGATCATCTGGGGATTGGGTGACCAGTTCCTGTCTCCCATGCTGGCAAAAGAAAGCATGTCTTTTTGTGAAGAAGTCAATTTGGCGTTTGTCGGAGAAGCAACCCACTGGATTCAGCATGAGCAGCCTGATATCGTCAATCGGTTGATCGAGCAATTTATCAACGAATAAAAGCGGAAGACCCTATAGTTGGGTTTTCCGCTTTTGTTTTTTGATTTCCCGAAGGTTTCGGAAAAATTGAGTCAATAGCTGGCCGCATTCATCAGCAAGGACGTTTTCGGTTACTTGGCATTGATGGTTGAACCGCTCGTCGTTCAGCAAGCGGTATAAAGAATCCACACTGCCGGCTTTTGCATCCCGTGCACCGTAGATGACATGGGGAATCCGGGATTGCAGAATGGCGCCTGCGCACATCGGACAGGGCTCTAACGTTACGTAAATCTTTGTATCTTCCAGCCGCCAGTTGCCCAGATGCCGGCAAGCTTCTTGAATCGCCAATAGTTCCGCATGGGTGACTGCGTTTTGCGTCGTTTCCCGCAAGTTGTGAGCGCGCGCTATTACTTGATCCTGATGGACAATGACAGCACCGATTGGAACTTCCCCTTTAGCTGCGGCTTTTTGTGCTTCTTCAATTGCCAATCCCATGTAAAATTGATCGATTTCCATTCCGTTCATGATGCATCGCTCCTTAGTTCTAGTGTAGCATGTTCGGGCCTGCAAAATGAGCAGGGAAATGCAGGCAGACAAAAATCATTATAAAGCGTAAAATAAAGAAACGAAAAGACTGGGAGTGAAGATATAGGTGAAACAGCATAAAAAGGAAAAACCACTTCATTTTACAATCCGCTTTGTGTTCATCATTATTGGCGCCGCGATGGCCGCTGCTGCCATTGAATTGTTCCTGGTGCCGAATTCCATCATCGATGGCGGGATTATCGGAATTTCTTTGATCGTGGATTATTTGACGGTAGTTCCTTTTGGGATATTGCTGGTCATCATTAATTTGCCTTTTCTTTATTTCGGCTACAAGCATATTGGCCGCAATTTTTTCATTTCTTCCATTTTTGCCATTGTGGCATTGGCCTTGATTGAAATACCCCTGCACCGGATTGAACCTTTCGTAGAAGATCCGCTGCTGGCTACTATATTTGGCGGTCTGCTTCTGGGGGCAGGTGTCGGACTTGTCATCCGCAACGGCGGAGCGCTTGACGGAACGGAGATTTTAGGGATTTTGCTCACGAAAAAATTGCCGTTTTCGATTGGCGAATTTGTCATGTTCTTTAATATCTTCATCTTTGGCTGGGCTGCATTTGTCCTCGGAATCGAACAGGCTATGTATTCGGTTCTGACCTACTACATTGCCTCCAAGACCATTGATGTCGTCATACAGGGCTTGGATGATACGAAAGCCGTGCTGATCATCTCGGAAGAATACGAAGAAATCGGGTTGGCCATCAATGACCGGCTGGGCCGCAGTTTCACTAAACTGCATGGCAAAGGCGGTTATTTGAACTCTCCGAAAGACATCATTTATGTAGTGGTCACCCGTCTGGAAATCACCAAACTGAAACAAATTGTAGCAGACATTGATTCCAAAGCCTTTTTGACGATTATGGATACCCAGGAAGTGCATGGCGGAACATTTAAAGCGGCGATCCATTAAACAAACTGTCGATTTTCCACTCTACTTTTAACCGAGTTGGTGTGTTAAAATAAATGGCATTGCAATTTACTTGAATCGAAAAAGGAGGACTTCACATGCCGGTGCCATTCATCACGGTAGAAGGTCCGATTGGGGTAGGCAAGACTTCGTTGACGAAAGCGCTCGCCGATCAAAATCAATTTCAACTGTTAAAAGAAATAGTAGACGAAAACCCGTTTTTAAATAAATTCTACGAAGACATAGAAGAGTGGAGCTTCCAGACAGAAATGTTCTTTTTGTGCAATCGCTATAAGCAATTGGCCGATATCCAGAAGAAGTTCATTTCCAAACAGGAACCGGTCGTCGCCGATTACCATATCTTTAAAAACCTGATTTTCGCAAAACGCACATTGCCGGAAGCTGAGTACGCCAAGTATGAAGCTATCTATAAAATCTTGACGGTGGATATGCCGAAACCGAATATGGTTATTTACCTGCATGCCAGTCTGGATACATTGATGAAACGCATCAAATTGCGTGGTCGTGAATTTGAGCAGATGATCACGCCGGACTATATGGAGCAGTTGGCAGCCGATTACCACGAGTTCATCGAACGCTTTGAGCGTGAGCATCCTGAAATTCCAGTGTTGCGTTTCAATGGGGACGAAATCGATTTTGTCCAAAATAGCGGCGATCTTCAGCTGATTTTAGATAAAGTGGATGGAACTTTACAAAAGAGGAGTTTGACTTTATGAATTTACGAGAAAAATACGGCATTCCACAGAATGCAGTAATTACAATAGCCGGCACAGTGGGGGTCGGGAAATCGACAATGACGAAAGCCTTGGCAGATGCCTTGCAATTCCGGACTTCATTTGAAAATGTCGATACCAATCCATATTTGGATTTGTTCTACGATGATTTTGAGAAATGGAGCTTCCATTTGCAGATTTATTTCTTGGCAGAACGCTTTAAAGAGCAGAAGCGGATGTTTGAATACGGCGGCGGATTTATCCAGGACCGCTCGATTTATGAAGATACTGGAATTTTTGCGAAGATGCATTGGGAAAAAGGCACAATGAACAACGTGGATTACGAGACGTACACGAACTTGTTTGAAGCAATGGTGATGACACCTTATTTCCCACACCCAGACTTGCTGATTTACCTGGAGGGTTCGATTGAAGACATTCTTTCCCGCATTCAGGAGCGCGGCCGTGCGATGGAGCAGCAGACACCGGTGGACTATTGGTTGGAAATGCATCAGCGCTATGAAAACTGGATCAATTCCTTCAATGGCTGTCCAGTTCTCCGTTTGAACATCAACGATTACGATTTGATGAACAATCCGGACTGCTCCGAGCAAATCGTTGAGCGTATCGGCAGTTTTATGAAGCAAACTTCTATTCTGCGCAAATAAAGAAACCCTTGGGCATTTTTTGCTCAAGGGTTTTGTTTTATTTCCCGGGTAATACGAAAAAATGGACATGAAAAAACCGGAAAGCCGAAGCCTTCCGGTACTCTATATCGAAATAATCAGACATACAAAATTTAAGAAAAATTCGTTACATACGTAACGAATCCAATCTCGAATTTATATGCGCGTGTAAATTCAAAAAATGGAGGAGGAAGAGGGATTCGAACCCCCGCGGGATTTGACTCCCCTGTCGGTTTTCAAGACCGATCCCTTCAGCCAAACTTGGGTATTCCTCCGTATTGGACATGAATTAATTTATCATGGATGAATAATGGATGTCAACCATTATTCTCTTTTTTATAAAAAATTAATGAAAAACCGATCTGCACCCGGAAATATGCTCGATTAAAAAGAAATTAAGATTTAAGGAAGGTTACTGATTGATTTTTTAACAAATCATTCGTATACTAGTAAATGCCGTGCTAGGTGGGAAGATAGCGGTGTCCTGTAACCTGCAATCCGCTTTAGCAGGACTGAATTCCTTTCTGAGGCTGTTTGCATGTAAGGTCTGCCTCTTGCACGTAGTGTTGACATCTGGGTCCTGCGCAATGGAATCCCATGAACCATGTCAGGTCCGGAAGGAAGCAGCATTAAGTGGAACATTCCATGTGCCGCGGGATCGCCTAGATCGAGCCAACGACAAGGGTAACGCTTATGTGCAGCAGTCGAAGAAAGGTGCACGGCAATAATCTTTAAATTCAAACCTGTCCGCTCTTGAGCGGGCAGGTTTTTTATTGTTTTATTCACGAAATCATCCTCTCCTGTACAGGGAAATCATTCAAGAGAACCGGCTTTTTATGATACAATAAAGGGACGAAAAACAGATTCTTCAAAAGGAGAGAACAAGTTGGCGTATCAAGCTTTTTACCGTGTTTACAGACCACAGTCCTTTTCTGAAATGACAGGTCAGACGCATGTCAAACAAACTCTTCAAAATGCTCTCCTTTACAATAAGACAACACATGCTTATTTGTTTTCGGGGCCGAGAGGGACAGGGAAGACCAGTGCGGCCAAGATATTTGCCAAAGCGTTGAATTGCGAGCAGGCGCCGGCATCGGAACCGTGCAATGAATGTGCTTCCTGTAAGAGCATCAACGAAGGGTCCAATACCGACGTCATCGAATTTGACGCGGCTTCCAATTCCCGTGTAGAAGAAATGCGGGAGATAATTGAGAAAGTCCGGTTTTCACCGGCAAATTCCCGTTTTAAGATCTACATCATCGATGAAGTGCACATGCTGTCGAACAGTGCGTTTAACGCGTTGCTGAAAACATTGGAAGAACCGCCGGAACACGTGGTCTTCATTTTGGCGACGACAGAGCCGCATAAATTGCCTTTGACGATCATTTCCCGCTGCCAGCGCTTTGATTTTAAGTCGCATACACAAGTGGACATTGTTGCGCGTATGGTGGAAGTGTTGACGGATGCACAGATTCCTTATAACGAACAAGTGCTTAAAATAATCGCACAGGCTGCAGCAGGCGGAATGCGTGATGCACTCAGCCTGTTGGATCAAGTAGTATCTTTCAGCGGCGATGAAATGACGATTGAAGACGCATTGCTGGTTACGGGTTCCATCAGCCAGGATATGTTCTATGGCATCGCTGAAGCATTGCTTGCCAAAGACATCGGACAGGCATTGACTCTGTTGGAGCAATTGGTGCGCGACGGCAAAGATCCCGTCCGGCTGGTTGAGGACTTCATCACCTTCTTCCGTGATCTTTTGTTGATCCAGACGGCGCCAGACCTTCACGATATGTTGGAGTTGGCGACGCATGAACCGCGTTTTGAAGAGCTGGCCAAGCGATTTGAACCGGCGACGCTGTACACTTGGATTGATATTCTATCCAAGACACAGCAGGAAATGCGTTTTTCCAACCATACGAAAATTTATATGGAAACAGCCTTGCTGAAAATGGCGCAGGCGGATGTGCCGGTCCAAAGCACGGCTTCTGCAGTGTCACCCGAACTGGAAGCGAAAGTCATCCAGTTGGAAAACCTGGTGCGCGAATTGCAGCAGCAAGTACAGAATGGGGCCGGCAGCGGCGCAGCGGCGGCACCAGCCGAGCAGAAAAAACGCCAGCGTGTGCAAAGCAGCTTTAAAATACCGACGGGACGCATTCAGGATGTTTTGAAAAATGCGACCAAAGTGGATATTCAAGCAATCAAAACCAATTGGGCGACAGTCATGAACCAATTGCAGCGATCGCATTCGGCTTTATTGAATGATGCAGAGCCGGTAGCGGCATCAGCAGATGCATTTGTGTTAAAATTCAAGTATGATATTCATTGCCAGATGGCTTCCGAAAACCAGACGTTTGCCGCAACTTTCAGCCAGTTGCTGGAACAGTATGCAGGCAAAGCTTATACGCCGGTTTTTGTTCCGGATGCCAGTTGGCTGAAGATCCGTGAAGAGTTTATTAAAAAGAGCGGATTGAAAGCGGGCACTGAAGAAAAACAGTCAGAGGCTGAAGAAGAAAATCCGTTTTCGGGTGAAGGGGCAGTGGCGGAAGAAGATCCGATCATCTCAGAAGCCGAACGTCTTTTCGGAAAAGACTTTGTCGAAGTTCATGACGATTAAAATGAAAATTCTAAGGAGGAACTAATTATGCGCGGTGGAGGAAATATGCAAGGCATGATGAAGCAAATGCAAAAAATGCAAAAAGAGATGGCGATTGCTCAAGAAGAGCTTGGTACATTGAAGTTCGAAGGAGCAGCTGGCGGCGGTATGGTCAAAGTCACTGTATCCGGCCACAAAGAAGTATTGGATGTTGTATTGGATCCAACAGTCGTAGACCCGGAAGATGTTGAAATGCTGCAGGATCTGTTGATCGTAGCGACAAACGAAGCGTTTAAAAAAGCGGATGAACATGCGAATTCCACAATGGGGAAATTCACGAAGGGCTTAAATCTCCCGGGCATGTTCTAGGAGGTAAACCAGATGCATTATCCAGAACCCATTTCGAAATTAATGGAGAGTTTTATGAAATTGCCAGGAATCGGGCCAAAAACAGCAGCCCGGCTGGCATTTTTTGTGCTTGGCATGAAGGAAGACACAGTGCTTGATTTTGCTAAAGCTCTTGTGGATGCAAAGCGGAATTTAAGTTTCTGCTCGGTGTGCGGCCATATTACTGATGTGGACCCTTGCCATATCTGCCAGGATCAGCAGCGCGACCGCACGACGATTTGTGTGGTGCAGGATCCGAAAGATGTCATCGCAATGGAGAAGATGCGCGATTACAAAGGCTTGTACCATGTTTTGCAGGGTGCTATTTCTCCAATGGATGGCATTGGTCCGGAAGATATCAACGTACCATCCTTGCTGAAGCGTCTTCAGGACGAAGAAGTAGAGGAATTGATCTTGGCAACGAATCCGACGATCGAAGGCGAAGCGACAGCGATGTATATTTCCCGTCTGGTAAGGCCATCAGGAATCAAGACCACGCGGATTGCCCACGGTCTTCCGGTAGGCGGCGATTTGGAGTATGCAGACGAAGTGACGTTGTCAAAAGCTTTGGAAGGCCGGCGTGAGCTTTAATAGAAGGAAAAGCCGAAATAGAGATTATATGCATTTTGCAAATTGGGAAATATTCTGATTTATTATGTTTGGCATATAATAGTCTGGTAAGTAAGATTAGTACTGAGCGAAAAGAAGAATGCTTTGAAGAGGAAAAGGAGTCAAGTAGAATGGCTTTACAGAGCCGTTTAACTTGCCTTCTTTTTTAAACTCTTCCTATAGAAGGGAAAGAACGTTCGGAAAGAATGTTTTATAAATATAATTTTATTTCCCAAAAGTGTTGACAGTTTGGATAATATGCTTTAATATCATAGGAGTCGTCAAGAACGACAGCAAACAACTTGAACCTTGAAAACTGAACAGCAAAACGTCAACATACAGCAACGGCCGCGCAAACGGCCCGCGCAAA
>NZ_JADHDZ010000012.1:0-52112 GCF_016820615.1 Planococcus beijingensis | reverse complement strand
TGCGCGGGCCGTTTTGCGCGGCCGTTGCTGTATGTTGACGTTTTGCTGTTCAGTTTTCAAGGTTCAAGTTGTTTGCCGCGCTTATTGGCGACTTTTCAATATTACCAGCTTCCTAACAGGAAGTCAATAACTTTTTTACTTTATTTTCTTCCGCGTTATTTATTATGAAAAACGCGACAAGAAATAGTATAGCATCGTTTTAAAATAGAAACAAGTCTTTTTTTAAAAAAAGCCGATTTAAAGCTTTTTCACTTTAAACCGGCTATCCCTAAAGGCTTCTTATTCTTTCGGCCGCATTTGCGGGAACAATAAAACATCTCTAATAGAAGAAGAATTCGTCAACAACATGATTAAGCGGTCAATGCCTATTCCTAATCCACCCGTTGGCGGCAATCCGTATTCCAAAGCTTCTATGAAGTCCTCGTCCATTTCATGGGCTTCATCATTTCCTTCAGCCTTTTCGATCAACTGCGCTTCAAAACGTTGGCGCTGATCAATCGGGTCGTTCAACTCCGTAAAGGCATTGGCATGCTCACGGCGAACGATGAACAATTCAAAACGGTCAGTAAACCGCTCATCTTCAGGATTCTTTTTAGCCAAAGGCGATATCTCAACTGGGTGTCCGTAAACGAAAGTAGGTTGAACTAATTGCTCTTCTACTTTCTGCTCAAAGAATTCATTTAAAATATGTCCCACTTCCATAGTAGGCTTCACATCGATCTGATGTTCTTTCGCCAAAGCATGCGCTTCTTCTTTTGTCATCGGCTTCCAAAAATCAACACCTGTATATTCTTTTACGGCATCGGCCATATGTAGTCGTTTCCAACCTACAGCTAAATCAATCTCATCTTCCCCGTATTGGACAGTAGTAGTTCCCAAAACTTCCTGAGCAATATGGGCAACCAAGTTTTCAGTAAGCGCCATAATATCATTGAAGTCAGCGTATGCTTCATAAAGCTCCAGCATCGTAAATTCGGGATTGTGGCGTGTGGATATTCCCTCGTTGCGGAAGACGCGGCCAATTTCGTAAACTTTTTCAAGACCACCGACAATCAAACGCTTCAAGTGAAGTTCAATCGCAATGCGGATATATAATTCCATGTCCAACGCATTGTGGTGTGTAATGAATGGTTTGGCAGCTGCTCCCCCTGCAATTGAATGCAGCATCGGAGTTTCCACTTCCAGGAATCCTTCGTTATCCAAGTAGCGGCGCATCGATTGGATGATCCGGCTGCGCAGAATGAAAGTCTCTTTGCTGCTTTCGCTTGTCAGCAAATCCAAATAGCGCTGGCGGTAACGTTGTTCTACATCTTTTAAACCATGGAACTTTTCCGGTAAAGGACGCAACGCTTTTGTAAGGAACGTTACTTCTTTCGCTTTTACCGATAGTTCCCCTACGTTTGTTTTAAAGACAGTCCCTTTAACGCCTAAGATATCCCCCAAGTCGACTGTGTTGTAAAATTCATAAGCTTCTTCACCAATTGCATCTTTGCGGACGTAGATTTGAATCTGCCCTTTAAGATCCTGAATATGCGCAAAGCCTGCTTTTCCTTTTCCACGTTTTGTCATAACCCGTCCAGCAATGACGACTTCGTGCGGCGTTTCTTCAAGCTCTTCTTTAGAAAGCTCTCCGTATTGTTCGATAATTTCCTGCGACAAATGAGTCCGCTCAAAGCGGCCGCCGAAAGGATCCATTCCGTGATCACGGAATGCTTGCATTTTTTCGCGTCTCACCAATAATTGGTCATTTAATTCTTCTGACATGTCCTACACTCCTTTATCTATATAAAGCCAATCTCATTCATGTATTTCTCTATTGTACACAATTTCTTACCATACTACATAAAAAAGCTGCCACAAATTTGTGGCAGTCTCTGCATACACGCGAATCTTTGCTGCCCACATCTCCGCGTCCCACCTATTTAATACAGTTGTTAATGCGCATCCTGCAGAAACGCCGCGAGGCTATTATAGGATTTCCATAAAAGTACGCCATCAGTTTCTAGAGTTCCTGCCACTTCAAGACCAGGATCTATTTCCAATAAAGGGATGAGAACAAAAGCCCGCTCATTCATTCTTGGGTGCGGAACGGTAAGCCTAGCTGTTTCTATCCGGTCCTGATTGTATAGAAGAATATCAAGGTCAATTGTGCGCGGCCCCCATCTGACAAGACGCTTGCGGTTCAAGTTTTGCTCAATCATCTGGCAAACATCCAATAATGCCATCGCCGTCAATTCCGTTTCGAGCTGGACAACCATATTAAGGAATGGTTCCTGATCTGTGTAACCAACAGGATCTGTTTCATAGAGTGAAGAAATTTGGGTAACGGTAACAGCAGGCTGTTCCGCCAGCTGCGCGACAGCCTGCCTCAACATTTCAAAACGGTCGCCCATATTGGAGCCGAGTGATAAATAACTTAGGTTCATGAGAATTTCCCTCGCGTCAATTCGATGGCAACTGATTTATAGTGGCCAGGAATCGGCGGATCCGGCTTGATGAGCTGGACACGGATGCCTTGCACCAATGGAAATTCCGAAAGAATACGGCTGGCAATACTTTCTGCTACAGCCTCCACTAATTTTTTCGGCTCGCCTTCGACAATTGAACGGCAAGCTTCATAAACTTCTCCATAATGCACTGTATGTTCCAATGCATCCGTTTCTCCCGCCTTCTGCAAATCTACCGCCAATGAAACCGTCAAGCGAAATCGTTGGCCGAGTTTCGTTTCTTCAAGGAACACCCCGTGATAACCATAGAATTCCATATCATTCACGTGAATAAAATCCATCAGTCTTCCTCCTTGTATGGCCGCTTGCCATTGAGCGCATCCATCATCTTCACTACACGTACCGTTTCTTTTACATCATGGACCCGCACAATGTGGCAGCCTTGATTGACGCCATAGCAAACAGTAGCCAACGATCCTTCCAATCGCTCATCAACAGGAACATCCAAAATCTTTCCAATAAACGATTTCCTTGAAGTGCCGAGAAGAATCGGATAACCCAAGTTCGTAAGCTGGCCGATCATTTGCATCGCTTCAAGATTTTGCGCCACTGATTTAACAAATCCGACGCCAGGGTCAAGCCAGATATTTTCCCGGCTCACACCAGCCTTTAAAGAGATTTCTATACTTTCGTTCAAATCCTCCATAAAATCCTTTTGAAAATCCGTATATAACGTATCGTTACGGTTGTGCATAAGGATAATAGGCACATCCCATTTTGTCGCTATGCCTGCAATCGCGGGATCGTACTTAGCTCCCCAAATATCGTTGATGACGTGTGCACCAGCAGCAATCGCTGCATCGGCCACCTTCGATTTATAGGTATCAACGGAAATCAACACGTCAAACTGCCGGCGCAGTTCTTCGATAACAGGAACGATCCGTCCAATTTCTTCTTCATCTGAGATCCGCACATAGCCAGGACGCGTTGACTCGCCTCCCACATCAATGATGTCAGCACCATCTGCAATCATTTGCCGGGCATGCACTATCGCCTGTTCCACCCCATTGTATTTGCCTCCATCAGAAAAAGAATCCGGAGTGACATTCAGGATGCCCATAACGAGCGTTTTCTCATCGAAATTAATTTTCATGCAGATTCACCGTCCAAACTTTAAATATGTATCGATTTCCTGGGAAATAAAAGCGCGCCTTCATCTTACCTTAATTCATTGGTTTTTTTCCACAAAAAAAGAGCGGCCATTAAAGCGCACTCTTTTTGTATTTTAGTTGGATTCATCGAATTGGTAAAGTGGAGTACTTAAGTAGCGTTCTCCGTTGGATGGGATGATCGCCAACACTTTCTTGCCTTTGCCCAATCGTTTAGCCATCTGAAGAGCCGCGTAAATGGCAGCACCTGAAGATACGCCTCCAAGGATACCTTCTTCACGAGCTGCTTGGCGTGCAGTTTCATAGGACTGGTCGTTTGTGACTTGGATAATCTCGCTATAGATTTCAGTGTTCAATACAGCAGGAACAAATCCTGCCCCAATCCCCTGAATTTTATGCGGTCCCGGCTTGCCGCCAGACAATACTGGAGAATCCGTAGGTTCCACGGCCACGATTTGGATATCGGGATACTTCTCTTTCAATACTTGTCCCGCACCCGTAATCGTACCGCCTGTGCCGATCCCTGAAATGAAGGCATCCAATTGGTCGCCCATTGTTTCAACAATTTCCGGTCCTGTCGTCAAACGATGCACTTCAGGGTTTGCTTCATTGTTAAATTGCTGTGGCATGAACCAGCCGTTTTCAGCCGCTTTTTTCTCAGCAGTTTTGATGGCGCCATTTGGACCATTCATTCCGTCTGCTCCTGGCGTCAAGATTAACTCCGCTCCGTAAGCACGCAATAGATTGCGGCGCTCCATACTCATTGTTTCAGGCATAACCAAAACAGATTTATAGCCTTTTGCCGCTGCGATCATCGCTAAGCCAATGCCTGTGTTGCCGCTAGTCGGTTCAATGATGGTATCGCCTTCTTTTAGATCTCCGGACTTTTCAGCCGCCTCAATCATCGCCAGGGCAATGCGGTCTTTCACACTGCTGCCTGGATTGAAGTATTCTAATTTCAAGTAAACGTCCGCATCTTCAGGACCTGTTAATCGGTTTAACTTCACAATTGGGGTTTGCCCAATCAATTCAGTAATTGAATTTCCTACACGCGCCATATCTTCAACACTCCTAATCCCTAGTGATTTTGTCGACTTTAATAAAGCTAATGGTATCAATAAAATAGACCGTTTGTCAAATTGTATGAATTCATAAAAAATAGACGTTTCGTTGCCGAAACGTCCAGAATTTATTCTCCGTAAAACCATTCCGCGTCAAATTCCTGCCAGAATGCTTCCGGAGTGACCGATTGCGGCAATTGTTCCAATGCCAGCTCACGATTGATGTGGCCTTCTACATCTTCAAACGAAAATGTCTGGCCACCAACTTTTTCCGTTACAGAAATGATGGCGGTTTTGCCATTTTCAAGTGCCAAAGGAGATGACCAGCCGCCAACATCCACTTTCGCTACGTTCTTTGCGATATTAGCGTCTACGCCTGGCTCACCACTTGAAATATAGCCGATGTCGCCACCTAAATTACCGGTTGCGCTGTCGACCGAACGTTCACGGGCAGTCGCTTCGAAAGAAGAGCCTTTCTCCAGCTCTGCAATGGTTTCTTCCGCCTCTGCTACTGAGTTCAACATAATCATGCGCGTTCGGTAAGAATCTTTCACATCGTAAAGCGATTGATTGTCATCGTAAAAAGCTTTGATTTCGCTGTCTTCAATGACAATATCTTTCGTCAACACTTTTTCCAGAATCAATTGGGCTGCAACTTTCTCGCGTTGGCGTGTTTCATCCGCTGCGTAAAGAGCCGTCTCTGTACCGTCCTGCGAAGAGCGGAGAAGCGCCAGTTCCAAATCAATTTCTTTATCACTTACTTTGATTCCATAATCTTCCGCTGCAGTTGCCATTACTTTTTCGTTGACCAGTTCAAGCAATGCTTCGCGGCCATGCTGCTCTTCCATAGCAGCCAGCCACTCTTCCCGTGTAATCTCATCACCGCTGACGGAAGCGACTTTTTCCGCATTGCCGGTATCGTTGGGTATCAGCCATGCAATAAACCACAGGAAGTTAGCCAGCAGCAAAATGCCGATGACCAGCAGCACCGGTTTGGTCTTCAGATGTCTTTTCGGCTTTCCTGTGCCTGCCGGTGGCACAGGTCGCCGGTTATTATGACTGGAGTTCATTGATAAACGACTCAAGTTCCTCTTTAGAATAATGATACGTTTCCAGACAGAAATGGCATTGTGCTTCTGCCATGCCGTCTTCATCGATCATGTCTTGAATTTCTTTTTTCCCAAGCCCCAGAATAGCTGTAGCAAAACGGTCTTTAGAACAATTGCAGTCAAAATGTACCGGCATTTTATCAAGAATTTGAATATTTCCTTCTCCAAGCACTGCTTCAAGAATTTCTTCAGGTGATAATCCACGTTGAATCATTTTGGAAACAGGTTCGATTGCGGCTAATTGTTCTTCTAATTTCGTAATGGTTTCATCATCTGTATTCGGCATCAATTGAACGACAAAACCGCCAGCCGCCAATACCGAGTTGTCTGTATCCACCAGAACACCAAGTCCGACCGAGGAAGGAACCTGTTCGGATGATGCGAAATAATAAGTGAAGTCTTCAGCAATTTCACCCGATACAATCGGTGTCTGCCCTGTGAAATTGTCACGCATGCCAAGATCTTTGACAACGGACATCATGCCGTTCGTCCCAACTGCACGGCTGACATCCAATTTCCCTTTTTCATTCAAATCAAAATGCGTTTGAGGATTAGAAACATACCCACGAACGCCGCCTTTTGCGTTGCTGTCAACCAGCAATGCACCGATGGGTCCGCCACCCTCAAATTTAATCGTTACTTTGTCGTCGCCTTTCAGCATAGCGCCAAACATGACGCCTCCTGTCATGGCGCGCCCCAAAGCCGCTGAAGCTGTCGGCCACATCATGTGGCGGCGCTGTGCTTCTCCCACTGTTTTCGTACTGTCTACCGCAAATGCACGGACACTCCCATTAAATGCAAGGCCGCGTACTAAATAATCTGACACATTTATCGTTCCTTTCTTTACGCTTGGTTGCGTTTATAAATTAAATACAGTCCTTTTAATGTCAATAAAGGATCTACATAATCAATGATGGTCGACTCGCCGGCAATCAAAGAAGCCATTCCTCCAGTTGCAATGACAGTCGGTTTTTCCTTGCTTTGCTTTTTCATACGGGCCACAATGCCTTCTGCCTGGCCCACATAGCCAAAGATGATCCCAGCCTGCATAGCCGAAATTGTGTTTTTCCCAACGACATGGTCAGGCGTGGAAATATCAATCCGCGGCAATTTGGAAGCACGGGCATACAGTGCTTCTGTTGAAATATTGATGCCGGGAGCGATTGCGCCTCCCATGTATTGCTGCTTTTCATCAATGTAACAGAAAGTATTGGCAGTACCAAAGTCCACAATGATCAGCGGGCTGCCGTATTCATGAATAGCTGCGACTGCATTGACGATACGGTCCGCACCTACTTCTTTAGGATTATCATACTTGATGTTCAATCCCGTTTTTACACCCGGACCCACAATAAGGGCCTTTACGTGAAAATACTTTTGGCACATGCGCTCAAGCGCCGACATGATCGGCGGCACTACAGAAGACATAATAATGCCATCAATCGATGAAAATCCGAGTCCTGCATCGTTCAAAAAAGCTTTGATCTGCATGCCGTATTCATCTTCCGTTTTGTGGCGAAGGGTTTCCATTCGCCAATGATGTATTAACTGATCCTGGCTGTAGACACCCAGGACAATATTCGTGTTTCCTGCGTCCAATACTAGAATCATGATTTGCCCTCGCTTATTGACGAATTTCCAACACATCATACCATAATTTCAGGAAAGCAAAAAGCTGGTTGCCTCTCCCCTTCAAAGGGAACGGGCAACCAGCTCATCGTTTATCTTATTTGCGTTTTTCTGGAATCGGCTCTCCTACTGAAGTTGCTTCGCCTTCTTCTGATGGCAGGTCTCCAGCTGAAGGGTCGGATGACGCTCCTACTGCATCTGGGACATCGCTATCTTTTTTCAAATCAGGCGTGCTTTCATCCCCAAAGTCACCATTAAGTGACTCATACGAGCGTTCAGGAAGCGTTCCATGATCTTTCAAGTGAAGGATCTGGGCAGCATCCAGGGTTTCAACTTCAAGCAATGTATTCGCGATCAGTTTCAGAAGATCTTCGTTTTCAGTCAGAATCTCTTTCGTGCGGATATACTGCTCTTTGATGATGCGTTGAACTTCCTGATCGATTTCAAAAGCAATCGCATCAGAATAATTTTGTTCTGAGTTAAAGTCACGGCCCAGGAAGACATTCCCGCCTTGTGCCGTACCGAATTGGACAGGTCCAATCTTGTCACTCATCCCATATTCCGTAACCATGCTGCGGGCAATAGCCGTTGCACGTTGGAAATCGTTATGGGCGCCGGTTGATACTTCGCCGAATGAAAGATCTTCAGCCACACGGCCACCAAGCAATCCGGCAATCTTATCAAGCAATTCCGGTTTCGTCATAAAGTAACGGTCTTCTCTTGGAAGCATAACAGCATAGCCGCCTGCTTGTCCGCGAGGAACGATGGTTACCTTATGGACGATATCTGCGTCATCCAATATTAAACCGATGACAGTATGTCCAGATTCGTGGAATGCCACGATATTGCGTTCTTTTTTCGAAATAACGCGATTTTTCTTAGCAGGGCCTGCAATAACGCGGTCAGATGCTTCATCAAGATCTGACATATCGATTTTAAGCTTACTGCGACGGGCTGCAACAAGTGCCGCTTCGTTCAATAAGTTCTCCAAATCGGCACCCGAGAATCCAGGTGTACGCTGAGCGATCGCTTTCAAATCAACATTTTCGTCAAGCGGTTTGTTGCGTGCGTGTACTTTAAGCACTTCTTCACGGCCTTTTACGTCTGGACGGCCTACAGTAATCTGACGGTCAAAACGTCCTGGACGCAGCAACGCCGGATCCAGAATATCTGGACGGTTAGTTGCGGCAATAATGATGACGCCTTCGTTTGCACCGAAACCATCCATCTCTACCAATAGTTGGTTCAATGTCTGCTCACGTTCATCGTGCCCACCGCCAAGACCGGCGCCACGTTGGCGTCCGACTGCATCAATTTCATCGATGAAAATGATACACGGTGCGTTTTTCTTAGCGTTTTCAAACAAATCACGAACTCGGGAAGCCCCGACACCGACAAACATCTCAACAAAATCAGAACCACTGATGGAGAAGAAAGGAACCCCAGCTTCTCCGGCAACAGCACGCGCCAATAGAGTTTTACCAGTACCCGGAGGTCCAACAAGCAAAATCCCTTTTGGAATGCGGGCACCGATGTCTGCGAATCTGCGCGGATCTTTCAGGAAATCAACAACTTCTACAAGTTCCTGTTTCTCTTCATCTGCACCAGCTACATCGTTAAAGCGAACTTTATGCTTTTGATCATCATATAGCTTCGCTTTACTTTTGCCAAAGTTCATCACACGGCCGCCTCCGCCGCCTTGTGATTGATTAAGCAAGAAGAAGAAAAGGATAAAGATGATGATGAAAGGAATGATGCCAGTGAAAAATGAAACCCAACCACTTGTTTGTGGAGCTTTCAAATATTCAATTTCAACACCATCTTGTGCTTTGGCAACTGCATCGATTTCAGCAGTCAACGCCTCGTTCTCCAAAGGAATATTGGTAACGAAAGATTGCCCTTCTTCATAACCGGTCATTTTCCCGGTTACTTCGTAAACCATAGCATCCGGCTGGATCGTCACTTCTTCAATCTGCCCATTTTCCAATGCTTCCAAAAATTCGTTATATCCTATATTTTCAGTCGGCTGGTTACTGTTGTTAAAGGTACCCAGAATCCCGATAATAACTAGGAAAATCAGTAAATAAAATATGGTGTATCGAAATATCCGATTCATCCCGCGCCTCCTCATAAAGTTTCCCTAAAACTATACTAAATACTACCATAGGAACATTTAAGCATACAACGAAAAGGCCTTATTCCCGCTGTTAAATAAACAGACTGTGAACGAACATTGTCTATCCTTCTTCTCCACTATAAACTGCAGGCTTCAAGATTCCGATATAAGGCAGATTCCGATATCTTTCTGCATAGTCCAACCCGTAACCTACAACGAATGCATCAGGCACTACAAAGCCGACATAATCCGCTTTCAAGTCTACTTTCCGTCCTGTTGGCTTGTCCAGCAAGGTAACGATCTTGATTGATTTCGCTTTCCGGTATTTGAACAGGTCAACTAGATAACTGAGTGTTAATCCACTGTCAATGATGTCTTCGATGATCAGGAGATCACGCCCTTCGACACTGGCGTTCAAGTCTTTGATGATTTTAACTTCTCCAGAAGAAACGGTAGCGTTGCCGTAGCTTGAGACATCCATGAAATCCATTTCGACGTAACCGTCAATGCGTTTCATCAAATCGCCCATGAAAGGCATTGCACCTTTTAAGACGCCGATAGCCAACGGATATTTGTCTTTGTAGTCCTCTGTCAACACCGCTCCTAATTCACGGGCTTTTTCCTGTAACCGTTCTTCACTGATCAATACTTCTTTAATGTCATTCTGCAAAATGGTGGACCTCCTAGTATTCCTTGTTTTACATTCTATTAAATTGTTCAATTAGTACCCAATTGTCTCCGTCACATCTTTGCTGGCTGACCTTGGCGGATGGGCGTATGCCTGGCACTAATAAAAGTTCGTTTTTGTCAGTCGCAATGACAGGCCAACTTTCTCTCATAGGCACAGGGATTTTTTCATCAATCATCAAGCGGGCCAATTTTTTCGGTTGATCCATTCCAGCAAGCAGAATCCGGTCTCCCGGTTTTCTGTTCCTTACAAAGAATCGCGAATCTTCCGGTGCGCAAAAATGCCAGACCGCAGCATCTTCCGCTTGTTCAAATTGGGTGAACGGCAGCACTCTGTATCGGCAGCCACAATAAACTTGCGACCAATCCCCGGTAAGGCGTACAGGGTCTGTTCCGGCCACTTTTTCCAGCGATTGGCGATTGAGGAAAACCGTGTCGTATTGGCGGGTCGCTACATAATTTTGCGGCAAATGTAAAAAAACAGTGCCCGCTGAACTCTGCATCATCTCCTGCATTTGCTCAACCAGCTGTCTTGTTACGGGAACTTGCTTCCGATTATATAGATAGTTTAATAGTAGTAGAACCATTCTTTTTTGTAAAGCATACGCTTCAAGTCTGAAACTTTTGGCAGACAAACTGATTTCATCTTCTTTCACCTGGATCAACTGCCGTAATTTCTCTTGGGCCAAATCCTGGAGAAACTGCTGATCCTGCTGCATGTCTTCAGCCAACTCCACGAAATTTTGGGAGACTTGGCTGTTTTCCTCTTTAAGGAGCGGCAAAATCCGCTGGCGCAGACGATTCCGCGTATAGACTGCTTCTTGGTTACTGGAATCTTCCCGATAAGAGACTTTATGCTGCGCAGCGTACGCGGCAACCTGTTCCTTGGTTACTGACAATTGAGGGCGTACCAAAGAGCCCCGACCGAACGGACGACTGGCCTGCATCCCGAATGACCCGTTCTGAAGGCTTCCTCGCACGCCTGACATAAGAATCGTTTCGAGTTGATCGTCGGCATGGTGTGCGGTTGCAAACTTAGCGGCACCGGTCTGTTCCATGACTTCCTGAAAATAATCATATCTTTCCGAACGGCATACCTGCTGTTTGTTGCCGCCTTGTTCTTTCCATATGGCCGGAATTGGAATCGCCCGGCTAAAGCATCCGATTTCCCATTCAGTCGCTGTCGCTTCCGTGAACAACCGATCCTGATGGGATTCCTCGCCTCTCAACATATGGTCGACATGCACTGCAGCCAGCGAAATGCCAAGCTCCTCTTTTTTTGAATTCAGGAAATGGAGCAATACCATGGAATCAATCCCACCTGAACAGCCTACCAACACCAGATCGCCTGGTTCAAATAATCGGTGTTTGTGGATATGCTGCATCATCAGCTCTTGAAAACTCTTCATTTCCTCACCTCACTTGCCTAAGCCTTCTTTCTTCAAATACTGGAGAAGGTTAGGTTAAAAAAATTTCAATTTGCAATTGACATGTCCAGCATTCAATAGTATGCTATTAAATGTTCGTTTAAACAAGGCGGCGTAGCTCAGCTGGCTAGAGCGTACGGTTCATACCCGTGAGGTCGGGGGTTCGATCCCCTCTGCCGCCATCATTTTTCAATTGAATACCTTAACACCAAGCAGCGCCTTTATAAAGGCGCTGCTTTTTTTCACGGAAACCTTCGGCAAACTTTTGGAATGTGCTAAAAAAAACGCTTCCCAAAGTGAGAAGCGTTTCAATATTAAATTCCAGCTGAGTTGAAGCATTTCCCTATACTATTAAAACAGCTAGCAAGTTAGCCTCTTTTTGCCCCTCTGCCGCCACGTTTTGATTCAGTAGCGCGTTTTAAGGTCGTCATGTTTTCTTCGCTGTCTTTCAAGAACTTCGCCATTTTAGTTTCAAAGTTCTCTTTTGGAGCGCGATCAAATGAACGATTGCTTGGGCGTGGTCGTTGTGGTCGTTCTGTTCCGCCTTCTGGCTGTGGCTTCGCTTTACGAATGGAAAGACCGATTTTACCGTCTGCTTCTACATTCATGACTTTCACTTCTACCATTTCGCCAACTTTAAGATGATCGTTGATATCTTTGACATAATTGTCGGCGACTTCACTTATATGCACGAGGCCTGTTGCACCAGTTGGAAGCTGAACAAATGCTCCAAAGTTTGTAATACCTGTGACTTTACCTTCTAACTTGCTGCCTACTTCAATCGACATAAAAAAAATGCTCCTCCTTAAAAATTAAGATGACTCCAAAAAGCTGGGCCACACTGTCATTTTGCGGGACTTGTCCCACTTTTTATTATAACCATCAAAAAAAGAGTGTCAACCGACTACTCTTCTTCTGATGGTTTTTCTTCATCTTTTTTTTCAGTATTAGGTGTAGTGAAAATGATTTCTCCTTCATCTGATAGGAAATAATCTTTGCGCGCTAATTTCGCTAAATATTCTTCATCATTCAGTAGTAGAATTTGCTCTTCCAGTTGGCTCTGCTGTTTTTCAACCTCTTCAAGCTGCTGCAAAGCTTGTATACGAAGCTCTTCTTTTTCAGAAATCGTCTGTGTTTGTGCATAAATGGTGGAGCCTACCCAAATGGTGGCCATCAGGACCAGCAGGCCAAAGACGGTCAATCGTCTGAACAACCGGACTCGATGCGCTTTTTTGCGTTCCCCTTCCATTTCTACTGAACGGACATAGTCATTGCGAATTGAGGTGACTTCGCGCGTTTCCGCCTTTTGATCTCTCTTCAAACTCATGACCCGCTCCCCTTCCCTACTAACTTTGTCATTATTATACATGAAAACCCTTGATATTATAAGCTTTTTCTATAATTTTCCCTATTTTCACTGCATTTCTCGGCGTTACATTCTTTTCAATTTTCTTTTTATTAATAAAAATACTATTGACTTAATTTTTATACAGTCTTATAATACTAATCATTATCTTTATATGAACATTCATAAGCTTTTTACACATAAAAAATAAAATCACACTAATAAATATACAAAATTAATGAATAAAATTGGAGTGAAGTGTATGACCGGATTGTTAACATTATCGAATGGACAAACATTTAAAGGCCATTGGCACGGCAAATCTTCTGCCATTCAAGGAGAAGTTGTATTTTTTACAGGCATGACCGGTTATGAAGAAGTTCTGACAGATCCCTCTTATAAAGGCCAGATCATTGTGTTTTCCTATCCGCTGATTGGTCAATATGGCATCCAATCCCTTTATGCGCAGTCTGATTCCATTCAAGTAGCCGGCATCATTGTTGCCGGCTTGTATGATGGGCCTTTGAGCAAAGATTCCATTCCACTCGCCGAATTTGCCATAAACCACGGCATTCCGATTTTGAGTGGTGTAGATACACGGTCGGTCATCCAAAATGTCCGCGAGTCTGGAACCATGCAATCCCAACTAATCCATACTTCTTTGCCGGAATTGGCCTGGGAACCCGTACAGACCTATTTTTTCCCGGCCACCACAACCACAGACAAAATCCAGACCGTCGGATCGGGTTCTGCCCACATCGGTTTGATTGATTTCCATTATAAATCCTCCATTTTAAATGAACTGCTCGAATTCGATTGCCGAGTCAGCATCATTCCATATGCAACTGCTACAGAAACGCTCGATTCGCTCCAACTGGACGGGCTGCTTTTTTCAAATGGCCCTGGAGATCCGGCAGCACTTCAGCATTTATTTCCTACATATCGAGATTGGGCTGAACGCTACCCAAGCTTTGGCATCTGCCTTGGACACCAGGTACTGGCTTCTGCCTTTGGCGCAAAAACGACAAAACTGGCATATGGACATCGGGGAGCCAATCATCCTGTGATGAACCTGCAGACTAAACGGGTCAGCATGAGTTCACAAAACCACAGTTACGTGGTCGAAAAAAACAGTTTGCAGGACACCCCGTTTTCTGTCCTTTACGAAAACGTCAACGACGGCAGTGTCGAGGGCCTAGTCCACGACACCTTGCCATTGAAGACCGTCCAATTCCATCCAGAAGCAGCGCCGGGACCAACTGACCACCTCGAATTGTTCCATCAGTTCCTGGCTGCGGCACAACAGAAAGAGAGTGTGAAAATGCATGCCTAAGCAACAGCAAATCAAAAAAGTATTGGTTATCGGTTCTGGCGCCATTGTCATTGGACAAGCTGCAGAATTCGATTATTCCGGCACACAGGCATGCTTGGCTTTGAAAGAAGAAGGCATCCATGTAATCCTGATCAATAATAACCCAGCGACGATCATGACTGATAAATCCGTTTCCGATCAAGTGTATTTTGAACCGATGACCTTGGAAAGCGCTACGGCCATCATCGAGAAAGAGCGCCCAGATGGTTTACTCGCAACAGTCGGCGGACAAACTGGCCTGAACTTGGCGATGGCTTTATCCGATTCCGGCATTTTGGCGCAATACGGCGTCACCTTGCTTGGCACTGATATGAAAGCCATCAAACAAGCTGAAGACCGCGAGCAATTCCGTTCCTTGATGAATGAGTTAAGCGAGCCGGTCCCGGACAGCAACATCATCTACTCGATTGAAGGCGCTTTGGAGTTTGCCGCTTCAGCCGGCTATCCACTCATCGTGCGCCCTGCTTATACACTCGGCGGCTTTGGCGGCGGAATTGCCGAAGATGAGGAAACTTACATCAAGCTGGTCAAACAAGGATTAAGCGCAAGCCCCATCCAACAATGCCTGGTAGAAATCAGCATCGCCGGCTACAAGGAAATCGAATATGAAGTCATGCGTGACGCAGATGGCACCTGCATCACCATTTGCAATATGGAAAACCTGGATCCTGTCGGCGTACATACCGGTGACTCGATTGTGGTGGCACCCAGCCAAACTCTGAACGATAAAGATTTCCATATGCTGCGGAGCGCTTCCATCCACATCATCGAAGCACTTGGCATCATCGGCGCGTGCAATGTCCAGTTCGCACTGCATCCCGAAACTTCCGCTTATTACCTGATAGAAGTCAATCCGCGTGTCAGCCGCTCTTCGGCACTCGCTTCAAAAGCAACAGGTTATCCAATCGCTAAGATTGCCGCTAAATTGGCAATCGGATACACATTGGCAGAATTGAAAAACCCAGTAACCGGCACAACATTCGCCAGCTTCGAACCTGCACTGGATTATGTAGCGGTAAAAATTCCGCGCTGGCCGTTTGACCAGTTTCCGCAGGCGGAACGCAGACTCGGCACACAAATGAAAGCGACCGGCGAAGTCATGGCCATCGAACGGCGCATGGAAGCTGCGCTGCAAAAAGCAATCCGCTCACTGGAACTGCCGATTGATGGCTTCCGTCTGGCGGCACTTGCTGATTTTCCTACTGATAGCTTATGCCAATTGGCGATCGAAGCCGATGACCGCCGGCTGTTTGTTCTTTTTGAACTGCTGGTGCGTGGACAGAGCATTGAATTTCTTCACAACATCACGGGGATCACCCCTTACTTCCTGTCGGTGATGGCCAATATCGTGAACGAATGGCAGGAACTGCAGCAATTAGATTGGAACAGCATGACACGTTCCCGCCTCCTGCAAGCCAAAACGCTCGGATTCAGCGATCAGCAGTTGGCTGACCTTTGGAATGTCTCTTGCCCCGAAATCTGGGGGCAGCGCCGCATTTGGCAAGTGACGCCCGCTTACCGCATGATCGATACATGCGCCGCTGAATTCCGCTCAGATACCAATTATTTTTATTCGACGTGGCAAGGTTCTTCCGATGTCGATCGCTCTCACCACAAGAAAAAAGTGGCGGTTGTTGGATCAGGGCCAATCCGCATCGGACAAGGCATCGAATTCGACTATTGCTGCGTACACAGTGTCATGGCCGCACAGAAACTTGGTTACGAAGCGATCATGATCAACAATAATCCTGAAACCGTCAGTACCGATTATGAAGTGGCAGACGCGCTGTATTTTGAACCGATGACGCCGGAAGATATTCTCAATGTCCTGGATTTTGAAGGCATCAACCAAGTCATCCTCCAGTTCGGCGGCCAAACCTCCTTGAATGTGGCAGCTGCCCTGCAGGATGCCGGCATCACCGTTCTTGGGTCTACTGTGGATCTGCTGGATCAAATGGAGGACCGTGACCGGTTCTATGCCTTCCTGGAGTCAATCGGCTTGCCGACCATTCCAGGCAAAACAGCTCTCGAAGCTTCTGCTGTCATCCCGGCAGCCCGCTCACTCGGTTTCCCGGTGCTTCTTCGCCCTTCTTACGTCATCGGCGGACGCGGCATGATCGTGTTGCAGAATGAAACAGAACTGAGCGAATGGCTTCAGCAGACCACTATGGAATTCCCTGTACTGGTCGATCATTTTGTCACCGGCAAAGAAGTCGAAGCCGATATCCTGACCGATGGCGAAAACGTCTGGGTTTCCGCTATTTTCGAACACGTTGAAGGAACCGGCGTCCATTCCGGCGACAGCATCTCCATTACGCCGCCCGTTTCCTTATCGCAACAGGCCATTGTGGAGCTTACTGAAACAGCGAAACACATTGCCACCAACATGGATTATACTGGCTTGTTCAATATCCAGTTCGTATATGAAGGCGATCAATTATTCGTTATGGAAATCAACCCGCGCGCTTCGCGGACAGCGCCGATCAGCTCGAAAGTGACGGATGTGCCGCTCGTTCAGCACGCCACGGCTTTATTGCTGGGAGTGCCGTTTGAAGAGCTCCATATTGAAGAAAGCTATAATGGACAGCCGGAATATACCGTGAAAGCGCCGGTATTCTCCCATATCAAACTTCCTGGATTATCGCCTGTCCTGTCTCCTGAAATGATGTCGACAGGTGAAGTAATCGGTTCAAGCCCTGACCTCGATACCGCATTGGCGAAAGCTCTGACCGGTGCCTCTGTCCAATTGGCCAATTTGGCCGACGGCGGGACAGTGTTTGTCGCGGACAGTTCAATTGACCAAGTGGACAACGCTTCATGGGAAGCACTCGGGTTCAGGATTGTCACAGAAGCGACTATGCCTTTCGAGGAATGGCTGAAAACAGAAACGAAGAAAGTTTATATCGACTTTGCCCCTGACCCGGAAAGCACCAACGCGAAGCAAGCTGCCATTCACCGTCTCCACGTATGGACACGCCCTGAAACCGCAGCAGCCTTCAACGGAACGTATTCATCCATTACCGCATTAGCGAAAGGAGTGCTTGCAAAATGACAATGGCGATCCCGTTTGCTCCATCGATTGTCCAAGAGGACTTCTTGTCCCTGAAAGATTACAGCACAGACGAAATCATGGATTTGCTGAACCTGGCAATTGAACTGAAAAAACCTGAGAACAAATACCTGCCGCTGTTGAAAGGCAAAGTGCTGGGCATGATTTTCGAAAAATCATCCACCCGTACACGCGTTTCCTTCGAAGCCGGAATGCTCCAACTGGGCGGCAACGCCATGTTCCTGAGCTCACAGGACACGCAAATCGGCCGAGGAGAAACCATTCCCGATACCGGGCGCGTACTGTCCGGTTACTTGGACGGATTAATGATCCGTACGTTCCATCAATCTGTAGTCCAGGAACTGGCAGACTTTAGTTCCATTCCCGTCATCAACGGCTTGACGGATGATTTCCATCCGTGCCAGGTGCTGGCGGACTTGATGACCGTTCTCGAACATTTCGGCACTTTGAAAGGCAAGAAAATGGCCTATATCGGAGACGGCAACAATATGGCCAACTCGTTGATGATCGGCGCTGCCAAAGTCGGCATGGACATCAGCGTCGCTTCGCCTGCCGCTTATGCACCTACTGCAAAGATGGTAGCGTTGGCTAAAGACATTGCCCAATATACCGGCTCGAAAATCGAAATTACGGAAAGCCCTGAACAAGCGGTTGCCGGAAGCGACGTAGTCTATACAGACGTCTGGGCAAGCATGGGGCAAGAGCAGGAAACCATCGAACGACTGCAGCACTTCCAAGGCTTCCAGGTCAATGAAGAACTCGTTAAGCATGCCAATGAAGATTATATTTTCATGCACTGCCTGCCCGCACACCGTGAAGAAGAAGTGACGACAGCTATTTTGGAAGGTCCGCATTCGGTGATTTTCCAGGAAGCTGAAAACCGCCTGCATGCTCAAAAAGCGGTTCTTGTTGCCTTGATGGGCGACAAATAACCCACAGCAAACAGAAACACCTCAGGAATCCATGGATTTCTGAGGTGTTTTTTGTCTACTTGCCACTAACTTTCAAGTACCCTTCCAGGGTCTTGCCGCTGTTCTTCAATTGCCCGGCCAATTCAGATCCCAGATAGCGGTAATGCCACGGTTCATACAGATAGCCTGTAATTTTTTCTTTGCCTTTCGGATACCGGAGAATAAAGCCATAACGATGGGCATTGGCTGCCAGCCATCTCCCTTCTTTTGTTGCGGCGAACGATTCTTTCAGCCATTGGGATTGATCGCTTCCGCCAAAGTCGAATGCCAATCCAGTCTGATGCTCGCTATAGCCGGGCTTGGCACTGAAGCGGTTGGCTTCCGCTGCCCCGTGCTTACTGACGTAGCTGTTGTACAGCTCATTTTGATACGCATAAGAACGGAAGCCGCTGAACGCCGTCAGCTGGATTCCTTGTTTTCTCGCCTCACCGGTCATGGCGTCCATCGCTTTTTGGGCCAGTTTGCTGACGCCTGGATTGTAGCTGGACGGCAGGCCGTATTTTTTATTGACGATCAGCACACCTGATGCATAAGTTCCCGGCGTTTCAGTGGAAGGTGCCGGATAAACTGCCGCTTTGCCTGGCGTTTCGTTGCTCAAGTAAGCTGAATTGACCCAGCCGGTTTTTTGGCCGTACTTCACTTTATACCAATTGGCGTCTTTTCCAAGATACTCTACCATTTTCCCTTTAGGTATCGAACCCACAATCGGATTGCTGGCACCCGGCTTGGAGCGCATGTTCAATTGGTCAAGGGTGACGTATGTGACGGGTTTGCCAGGCTGCGCTTTGGCGATCGGGAACAGCTCCGGAGCCAATAGCCGTGCCATGAATCCAGCAAAATGCTGGCGTTGCAAAGGCTCTGCCGGCTTGAATGCCCCTCCCGGAAAACCATTGGTGATGCCGGCCGTCGCCAACCGGCTTATGTATGCATTCGCCCAATGAGCAGAACTGACATCTGAGAAAGAAACACCTTTATCAGCTGTTAAACGATAGGCTTTCGTGAGAATTTTAGCCATCTCGGCACGGGTCAAAGCTCCTTTGGCATCAAAGTACTTGATGCCTTTCCCCGTTTCTTTGCCTTCAATAAAACCAAGCTGAACAGCTTTGGCAACTTCTTCATATCCGGCAGCACCTGGTTTCAAGTCTGCAAAGCCCGGATCAGGAACAGTGGTTTTTTTAGGTTTCATTTCACGCAGAATCATTCGCACTGCATCCAAGCGGGTAATGGTGGCTGCCGGTTGGAAGCTGCCGTCCGGAAAGCCGTTAATGATGCCCTGACCTGCCAGGAAATCAACTTCCTTTTTGAAAGTGGTAACGTCCCGGAAAGAACTTGCGGCGCTGGCCTGGCTCATGCCGATTGGTGAAGTTTGTTGCGGAGGAACCACTGAAACAGCGACCATCAACGCAGCGGCCGATAATCCGATTTTTTTAGCCATCGATTTTTGAGGCAATGCCATCATTTCCTTTCACCAGATCCCTTGCGGCGAATCTGTCTGTTTTCTATTTTCCATGGTATAGAAAATGAAAGGCCTTTTCCATGGTGCATTTTAATCAGAAAAAAAGCCTGCACTGGGCAGGCTTCGACAAATGCTTATGCTTCGTCATCAATAAATTCAGGTTCGATCTTTTCCAGCTTTTCTTCTTTCAAAATGGTGTACATATTGGCTGCTTCTTCTTTTTTCGCCACTTCTTTCAGCCCATCGATGCGCACCGTAACCACTTTTTGGCCGAAACGGATTTGCAGTTCGTCGTTTTCTTTAATGACCGAACTGGCTTTGGCTTTATTGCCATTTACCGTGATGCGGCCTTGGTCAGCCACTTGCTTTGCCAAGGTCCGGCGTTTGATCAAACGGGACACTTTCAAAAATTTATCGAGTCGCATGGTCAGTCTTCCTTTCTTGCCAACAGTTTGGCTTGGTTCCAGAATCCATCCAGCTGCTCCAATGTGTAGTCGCTGAAGTTTCCGGTTCCTTCTTTTACTTGCTGTTCAACATAGCGGAAACGTGTTTGGAATTTACGGTTCGCCTGCATCATCGCTTCTTCCGGCGACAAATCGAAGAACCGGGCAAGGTTCACCAAAGTAAACAATAAATCGCCGAGTTCGTCCAATTGGCGGGCTTTGGAACCTTTCGCCACTTCTTGTTGGAACTCCTGCAATTCTTCATGGAATTTATCCCATGCACCTGCAGCATCCGGCCAGCTGAAACCGACCTTCGCCGCTTTTTTCTGGTAATTGAACGATGTGGTCAATGAAGAACTGAAACGGTCCTGCCCTTCCAATAAAGAATCTGCAGCCGGTTTTTCCTGCGCTTTGATTTCCTGCCAATTGGCAATGACCTGTTCAGCGTTGTCAGCCGATACATCACCAAAGACATGTGGATGGCGGCGGATCATTTTGGCGCTGATGGATTCCAGCACATCCTCCAATTGAAAGTAGCCATTGTCCTGGCCAATCTGGGCGTGCAGGAACACCTGAAGCAACACGTCACCTAATTCGTCAGCAATCGCGTCATCGTCACCCTCCTGAATCGCCTGAAGCAGCTCGTGTGCTTCTTCTATCAAATAAGGGCTCAGTGACTCATGCGTTTGCTCGCGGTCCCACGGACACCCTTCAGGACTTCTCAGCTTCGCGATGATGCTGCGGAATGTCTGCCATTCTTTCAGCCGTTGTATTTGTTCCGCTGCGGGCGGCACGTAGACGGTCGTCAAGTTGTTGACTTCTGTCGAGCGGTCCAATTCATGAAGCGGCACGGTGCGCAGCACTTCGTCTGCAGATCCGGCCGCTGTGACGATAGTCACCGGATAATCATCCGGGTATTTTTCCATCAACGTCAATTTGACTTCCGATGCGCTGAAGCTGTCATAAACCTGGGCAATCAGCAGATGCTGTGTCATGTTCACCTGATCGCTGGTCATCTCCGTACCGTCCATCAATTGGAAACCTTCGATCGGATCGATGCGAAGCGCACCGAACAGCGAATCCAGGAAACTATGCCCACCTTCGATGGCTAATTGGCAACGTCCTTGCTTTTCAGCTTCGATCAAATTTTGCACTGTCTGTTCCGCCACTAACGGATGGCCCGGCACCGCATAGATTACTGCTGCCTGTTGGGACAAGCCAATCAGGGTTTCTGCAATTTCTTCATAGACCGGGCTGAAGCTATCATGTTTTTCATAAACGGCGTCAAAGCTCTCGAACGTTACGCCTTCTTCCCCAAGCTCTGTCAATACCGGATGGTCTGCAGTCCGCACGTATAAATTTTCTGCAGCTTTCAGTTTTTTATAGACACCCAGCGGCAATTGATTTAAATCTCCGGCACCCAGGCCGATTATGTGAATGGTGTTCATCGCTTCTCACCTTTTTTCTTTGAATTTATTGCTAATTGCAGTCCGGCCAGTTTGCGGCCGAACGGAATAATGTACCATTCCTTTTCGGTAATGATGCGGCTTCTGGCAATCAATGCCATGAATGCTACAGCACCAAGCGGAATGGCCGTCGCCGTGGTCAAAGCAGCGCCCAGGCGGCTTGATAAGCTATCAAAAAGATAGACATCCGCCAAAACCGACCAGCCCAGCACTGTTACGGACATCGCTGCAGCGGCGCCAAAAAGCCAGGCATAATAGGTCCACGGTGCAAACTGCAGCGGCCAGACTTTTTTGAAATAAAACAGCAGACCGGCTACAATCACAGCCAGACCGATATTCCCCGCAACAGCCGCGCCAGCCACTCCCCATACAGGAAGCAGCAGCCAATTGCTGACGACTTTCACTGCTAATCCCATGATCAACAGCAAAGCTGGAACCCTCACCTTACCGAAGCCATGCAGCATTGCCGTCATAATCAGCAGCAAGGACATCCAGACAATCTGCCAGTTGAAGATGATTAAAGCACCCGATTGTTCGCGTGTCTGGAACAGCATTTCATTAACATAAGGCATGACGAAAGTCAGCCCTACTGCAGCAGCGAATGCAAACAGGAACGATACACGGAAAGCCAACCTGGCATACATTTCAGCTGGCCTGCCGCTGTGTTTTCGGGAAGTCCGCGCCACTAAAGGCACAATCGCCAAAGTCAGCGAAGTGGCAATCAAAATACCGAATTGCACCAATGGCTGGCCCCGGTCATAAATGCCTTTCTGCTCCATGGCTGCAAGCCGCGACATGCCGCTTGCTTCCAATAGACGGAAAACGGTAAACGAATCCACCAGCTGGAACAGCAGCAGGATCAAGGAACTCATGCTGACGCTTATGCTGACTGCAGTCATTTCCTTGATGATTGGCCAAGTACGGATTGCGGAAGTATTCCTCAACATCTTTGAATGTCCGCGGAAATAGAGCAGCAGCAGAATCACGGCCCCAAGTCCTCCGGCAACCGCGCCCAGCATCGCCATCTGCCCTGCAGCATACAGTGAAAAACCGCTTGAAACAACAACCCACGTACCGAGTAAAATGACGGATACGCGCAGCCCCTGCTCCACCACTTGGGCGTAAGCAACCGGCGCCATATCATTGCGCGACTGGAAATGGCCTTTCAGCACGGCGAGCGGCGCCATCAGCAAGACTGAAAACGAACCGACTTTCAACAATTGATCCAATTGCGTGTCGCCCATCCATCCCGCCAGCAGTTCCGCACCCAAAAACAACAGCAGGAAAACGGTAAAGGAAATGATGGCTACATACATGAAAGCGACGCGCAGAATGGCGCCGTGGTCTTGCCTGCTGTTATCCGCCAGCAATTTGGAAACCGCTACCGCAAAACCATAGGAAGTCCAGATGCCGAAAATAGCGACAAACGGATAGACCTGCTGGTAGATATAGAACCCCTGGTCTCCGACGAGGTTTTGGAAAGGCACCCGATAGACCGCGCTCAGCAGCTTCACGATAAATCCAGCAATCGTCAGCAGCACAGCACCTTTCATAAATGATTTCATTGTGCCTTCATTGTTCACCGGATCCACTCATCTCTTGCTTATAGTGACTTTATGTGTTGGGAAAAAGGATTTTACTGTCATATACCGCTTCGGCTACTCGAGCAGTTTAAAAATAATCATTCTTTAACTTAACTAACCGGCTTCTCTTCACGGAGCGATTCCGGCAATAGTTTGATCATGCCTTCCAATACATCGAACGGATGCAGTTTCTTGGTTTTATTTTCATCGATGGACATGACCAGCTGCTGGCCGGCCATGCTGAACCCGACCGCGCGGCCATAGGCGGCAGATTCCTCCACCACTTTTCCGCCATTGATGCTGGCTGTGCCTTTTTCAGTCAATCGGATGGTTACGACTTTGCCATGTTGCTTGATCGATTCCACCCCTACTTGGCGAGCCCATACTTTCATGCGGGCAATGCGCAGCAAGCGGTCGGTTTCATTCGGCATATCGCCGAAACGGTCGATCAATTCATCCTGCAGCTCGATCATTTCTTCTTCCGTCTCTATGCCTTTGACACGTTTGTACATCTGAATCTTCTGGTAGCCATCGTTGATATAAGAATCAGGAATATAAGCATCGATGTCCAACGCAATTTCGATTTCCGGAACCACTTCTTTTTTGACTCCTGACTGGCGTTCCTCAATGGCTTCCTGCAGCATTTGTGAATACAGGTCAAAGCCGACAGAATCAATAAAGCCATGCTGCTGCGAACCGAGCAGATTTCCCGCTCCACGGATTGTTAAATCACGCATAGCGATTTTGAAACCGGAACCGAGCTCTGTGAATTCCTTGATTGCCATTAAGCGTTTTTCAGCCACATCTGTCAGCACTTTGTCGCGCTGGTACATAAAGTAAGCGTAGGCAACACGGCTCGAACGCCCGACACGCCCGCGCAATTGATAGAGCTGCGACAAGCCCATGCGGTCGGCATTGTAGACGATCAGCGTATTGACGTTTGGAATATCAATACCGGTTTCGATAATGGTGGTCGTCACCAGAACATCATAATCGCCGTCCAGGAATCCGAGAATGACGGATTCCAGTTCGGTCTCACTCATTTGCCCATGTGCATAACCGACGCGGGCTTCCGGGACCAGTTGTTGAATTTCTTCCACTTTCCGCGTCATATCATCTACACGGTTGTACAAATAAAATACTTGTCCGCCGCGTGCCATTTCACGTTCGATGGCTTCGCGCACAAGAGCGCCGTTATGCTCCATGACGTAACTTTGCACAGGGAAACGGTTGGCCGGCGGCGTTTCGATAACGGATAAGTCGCGCACACCGATCATCGACATATGAAGCGTCCGTGGAATCGGCGTTGCCGTCAGCGTCAGAACGTCCACATTGGTCTTCATTTGTTTGATCTTTTCCTTATGGGTGACGCCAAATCGCTGCTCTTCATCAATGATCAATAATCCCAAGTCTTTATACTGCATATCCTTCGACAAAATCCGGTGCGTACCAACAACAACATCCACCGAGCCATTCTTCAAGCCTTTAACGGTTTCGGTCTGTTGTTTTTTGGACCGGAAACGGCTCATCAAACCAACGGTGATTGGATAATCTTTGAATCGTTCACTCATTGTTTCAAAATGCTGTTGGGCCAATATCGTTGTCGGCACCAGGAACGCCACTTGTTTGCCGTCCAATACCGCTTTGAAAGCCGCACGGATGGCCACTTCAGTTTTTCCGTAGCCCACATCCCCGCAAATCAGGCGGTCCATAGGCCGTTCATTTTCCATGTCACGTTTTACTTCATTTATGGAACGCAATTGATCGACGGTTTCCTCGTAGGGGAATTCCGCTTCGAATTGGCGCTGCATATCCTGTTCTTCAGAAAATGCAAACCCTCTTAACGCTTCCCGTTCTGCGTAAAGTTTGATCAGGTCATCCGCAATATCCTGTACGGCTGCAGACACTTTCGTCCGGGTCTTCTTCCATTCGGCGCCGCCCATTTTATGCAGTTTCGGTTCTTTCTCTTCAGACGCGATGTATTTTTGAATCAAATCGATTTTGTCAACCGGCACAAATAATTTGTCGTCCGCTTTATAGACAATATGAAGGTAATCTTTGTGGACTCCTCCGCTTTCCAGCGTTTCGATGCCTACAAAACGGCCAATGCCGTGATGGATGTGAACGATGTAATCGCCCGGTTTGATTTCAGAATAACTCTTGATGCGTTCCGCATTCGTCAGCTTTTGCGCGCGTGTTTTCTTTTTCGGTTGCTGCTTGAACAATTCCGAATCGGTAATAACGGTCAAGCGCTGCAGCGGCATTTCAAATCCGGTCGACAATTCACCATCGACCAAATAGATTTTGCCGCCTTGGATTTCTGTTGAAGGTAAGGCAATTTCAGCTTCCATATCGTAATCTGCCAAAACGTCTCGTACTTTCTGCAGGCGATCGTCTCCCTGCGCCACGATAAAGATCTGGAACTTCCCTAAAGTCCAACGCTCCATTTCTGCTTTCAGCAAATGCATTTGGCCATGGAAGGATTGCATCGGCTTACAGGAAAAGGCAATCGACTTCTTAACCGAAACCATAGGAAATGTCCGTACGAATAAAGACAGGAACGTTACTTGCTGTTGAAGCTTCGACATGATTTCGCGGAATGTATACGTTAACGAAACGTCATGAAGAAACTTGCCTTCTTCCAGCAACGAAACGATCCAATCGCCTTCTTCACGTTCCAGCGTATCTGTCATTTCCTGAATCCGACCCAGTTCATCAAAAAAGACCAGTCCATTTCCCGGGAAATAATCACCTAGAAAGGCCGTTTGGGTATCAATCAACGAAGCATATTTGGCTAACTGCTCGGGAGTTTCACCTTGCTTCAATAAATCAATGTCATGTTGGACATGCTGAAGCATCAATGTTTTCGTATCGTCAGCTTTTATCTTCTTCAAGCTTGTTGCCAGTTTTGCTTCCAGTTTCCCTGCCAGGGTGATGCGTTGGTCTTTCGACAGCACCAATTCGCTGGCTGGCAAAATGCACAGTGACTGGACTTTTTCGAGAGAACGTTGGTCTTCAGCTGAAAATAGCCGCAATGAATCCACTTCTGTATCGAATAATTCAATACGCACCGGATGTTCCAGGTTAAGCGGATAAATATCCAAGATTCCGCCTCGGAGTGCGAATTCACCAGGGGTGGTCACCATTGGCGTACGGGAATAGCCCATCGCCACTAATTTCAACAACCATTCGTCTGTATCCAGTTCTTCACCTTCTGAAATCCGAAGTGTAGCGTAATCCCATTGTTCTTTCGTTGGCAAGAGCTTACGCATTCCCGCAACCGGTGTGATGTACACGCCTTTGCCTATGCTCTTCATGTGATCCAGCGTATCAATTCGGTGGGCCCGTAGTTCAGGACCCGAGAAAGACACTTCTGCGGCAATCAACTCTTCCGCTGGGTAAAGGTGAACCTGCTCTTCCCCGATCAAACGCACCAAATCATCGTATACGCGCTGAGCATGCAATAAATTCGGCGTCACAATCAATAACGGGTTTTCCGTTTCAGACCAGATGGTTTGGTAGAAAATCGGCCGTGCACTGCCCGATAAACCCGAAATCAGTTGATGGTCCTGCCCTTTTTTCAAATCAGCTATAAATTTCTGTGTATGGGTATCCTCCGAAAAGGTTTGTAAAATGTGGTTCATTCAACTTCCTCCTTCCAAAACATATAAGAAACAGAAAAAAGCTCTGAACGCCCAATGCGTCAAAGCGGTTATGCTCCATTAAATTGATTCATTACTTCTACATACGGTTTTGACAACCATGTCTCACAGGCTGCCGCGCTTTTCTTAATGGCGTCATCCACTTCCGGCCTTTCCTCTTTCGAGAATCGCTGCAGCACATAATCCGGCACTTTCATACCTGCAGGCGGACGGCTGATGCCAATGCGCAACCGATTGAATTCTTGGCTGCCTAAATGCTGAATCAATGATTTGATGCCATTATGGCCACCCGCGCTGCCTTTTTGGCGCAAACGCAACTGCCCGGTCGGCAAATCAAGATCATCGTAAATGACAATGATGTCTTTTAGAGCGACATCGTAATATTCCATTAACGCACTGACGCTTTCCCCGGACAAATTCATATAAGTCAATGGCTTCAAGAGTATCACTTTGCCCTCAGGCTTATGGGTCACGGAATACATGCCCTTGAATTTGGATTGCGTCAATGGTGCGTTCCATTGAGCCGCCAAATAGTCGATCACTTTAAAGCCAATGTTATGGCGTGTATCTTCATATGCTTTACCTGGATTTCCCAGGCCAATAATCAGTTTCATACCCATCTTCCTTTGCTTTTTCACTGCCTTCTATTTTACCATAACCAATCTTGAAACAAAAAAATAGGGACTGTCTCTCGACAGCCCCTTATTTCTTGTTCGTATTTACGCTTCTTTGTTTTCTTCAGAATCTTCGCTGCCAACCACTTCTGGTTCTGCATCTTCGTCAGATACAGTTTCAAGCTCGTCCAATTCTTCTTGAGTACGAGGAGCTGTTACAGAAACAAGGATAAAGTCATCTTCGTCCAAAATTTCGTAAGATACAGTTCCACGGATATCGCCAACTGTGATTGTTTCGCCAATCGCCAGTTCAGTGGTATCCACTTCCAAAGCATCCGGAATATCAGAAGGTTTCACGCGAACATTTACTTCACGGTTCGGTTGTGTGATAAAGCCGCCTTCTTTTTCGCCTACAGATTCGCCAGTCAAGTGAACAGCTACTGCCACTTCAAGCTCATCGGACATATTGATTGCCAAAAAGTCGACATGTTTAAAGCTTCCTTTTAGGGCGTCCATTTGATAATCGCTCAAGACGACGTTTATTGTCGTGCCATCGATTTCAAGGTTGATTACGCCATTACGTCCGGATTCACGCAAAGTTTTAATTAAGTCAATTTCAGAAACAGTTACTGGTGTTGTTTCGGTTTGGAAACCGTAGACGACGCCCGGTACATTTCCTTTCGAACGAAGTTCGGTCAAAGCAGAATTCTTATTGCTGCTTTCTCTTTTTTGTGCGGTCATTTTTACAGTCATTACTTTCAGCCTCCAGTTATATTAAAAGTACATAATCACGATAGGTACATAATATGTATATACCCGTTCTTTGTATTTATGAAACATGGAGCATAGAAAGATATTGTTGATGATCAATCAAAAAGAGTGCTGACTGATTTTTGTTCGTGTACACGGACGATTGTTTCAGCCAATAGGCGTGCTACGGACAACTGTTTGATTTTAGGAGATTTCTTTTCTTCAGGCAATGCAATCGAGTTGGTAATAATCAATTCTTTGATAACTGAATCATTGATGCGTTGTACGGCAGGTCCAGAAAGTACTGGATGTGTACAGCATGCATAAACTTCTTTCGCTCCACTTTCAATTAATGCGCTGGCAGCAATTGAGATTGTGCCGGCCGTGTCAATGATGTCATCGATGATGATGGCCGTTTTGCCTTCTACATTACCGACGATGTTCATGACTTCCGCGACATTCGGACGTGGGCGTCGTTTATCAATGATTGCAATTGGTGCTTTCAGACGGTCTGCCATTTTGCGTGCGCGCGTTACCCCGCCGTGATCCGGCGAAACGATGATGACATTTTCCAAGTCAATGCCGCTCTCGTTAAGGAAGTAATCGGACAGCAATGGGACAGCCACCAAATGGTCAATCAAAATATCAAAGAATCCTTGAATTTGAGGAGCATGAAGGTCCAAAACAATAACGCGTGTAGCTCCAGCAGTTTCCAATAAGTTTGCTACCAATTTCGCTGTAATCGGTTCACGTGAACGGGCTTTACGATCCTGGCGTGCGTAGCCGTAGTAAGGAATTACAACATTGACCGTACGGGCAGAAGCACGTTTGACGGCATCGATCATGATCAACAGTTCCATCAAGTTCTCATTGACAGGCTGAGATGTCGATTGCACGATAAATACATCGTAACCGCGAATACTTTCTTCGATATTAATCTGGATTTCCCCATCGCTGAAATGTGTAACTGAACTTTTCCCAAGCGGAATGCCTGCGTGTTCAGAAATTTCTTCAGCCAGCTCCTGGTTCGAATTCAATGAAAAGATTTTCAATTTTGAGTTTGCATTTTGATAGCCCATTAGGTGTGAACCCTCCTATTTTTTACCGTTCAGTTTGTTTGCATAGCCTTCTTTATTTTCCTGGCGCGCGCGAGCAATCGCCAATGAATCCTCAGGTACATCTTTGGAAATGGTTGAGCCTGCAGCTACATAAGATCCTTTGCCTACAGTGACCGGTGCAATCAAGTTCGAGTTGCAGCCGATAAAGGTATCATCTTCAATAACGGTCTGAAACTTATTTTTCCCGTCGTAATTCACTGTGATGGTTCCACAGCCGATATTCACGCCAGTGCCAACTTGAGCATCGCCAATATAGCTCAAGTGGGAAACTTTGCTGTCGTTTCCGACTTCTGATTTTTTGACCTCGACAAAGTTGCCGATTTTCACGTCATTGCCCAAAACGGTCTGTGGACGAATGTGTGCAAATGGCCCTACAGCTGTATCCGTGCCGATGCTGCTGTCATGGATTTCAGAACTGCGAATTGCTGTGCGGTCGCCGATGACACTGTTGACAATATGGGTATTGGAAGAAATGATGCAGTCTTCTCCAATTCTCGAATTGCCGTCAATCGTGACATTCGGATGGATAATGGTGTCTGCTCCAATTTCAGCTTGTGCACTGATGTAAGCAGTCGCAGGATCGATAATGGACACTCCGGCTCTCATGTGCTTTTCAGCAATCCTTTTGCGCATGATGCCTTCAGCCTGGCTCAATGCTACACGGTCATTTACACCCAATGTTTCATCAAAGCTGTCTGTCGCATAAGCCGCAACGATTTCACCTTGTTTTTGAAGGATTTCAATTACGTCAGGCAAATAATATTCACCTTGAACGTTATCGTTGGAAACCAATTTCAATGCTTCAAATAATGCTTTATTGTCAAAGCAATAAGTACCCGTATTGATTTCTTTTACTTGCTGCTCTTCTGGGGATGCATCTTTCTGCTCGACAATCTTTTCAACAATGCCTGCACTGTTGCGAAGAATGCGTCCGTATCCAGTCGGATTCTCGGCAATCGCCGTCAAAATTGTTGCTTTCGCCTGCGTTTCCGCATGTTGGTCAAGCAAAGCCTGCATTGTTTCCGGACGGATCAACGGCGTATCGCCACAAACAACCAATGTCGTTCCTTCCAGTCCTTCAATCAATGAAGCTGTCTGTTGGACGGCGTGTGCTGTTCCCAATTGTTCCGCCTGTAAAGCATATTCACTTTTATCGCCCAGTTGCTGCTGAACTTTTTCAGCGCCATGCCCGACAACCGTCACAATTTTTTCAACGCCGAGCTGTTCGACGTTTCCTGTTACATGCTCAACCATTGGCATGCCGCAAACCGGATGAAGCACTTTATACAGTTTCGACTTCATTCGTGTGCCTTGGCCAGCCGCTAAAATTACTGCATATGTATTTGCCATTCCTTACCCCTCCTCTTAATCCGATAGAATTCCTTTTTTCACAATCCTATCCAGTCATTTCTTCTATTGCTTGATAGATCCAGTTTTCAGCTGGCTATGTCAATTAAAAAATTCGCTTTTCCTTATTGACTATAGCGGAAAAACCTTGATTTTTCAAGGTTTCAGAGCATGACAATACCATGACAAAAAAAGTCAAACAAAAAAAGAGCCCTTATTATGAAAGAAGGCCCTTTGATTCAGCTCTATTAAACGCTGGCATTTTCCAATACCGCTTCGTTTTCACTTTGCTCATATGCAGTTAAGACAGCTTCTTGAAGCTTGGTACGCGCGCTCGAGTTGATCGGGTGTGCAATATCCCGAAATTCTCCATCCGGAGTTCTTTTGCTCGGCATTGCGACAAACAAGCCGTCATTTCCATCAATCACTCGAATGTCATGGATGACGAATTCGTTGTCTAGCGTGATAGAAGCGATTGCTCTCATTCGGCCATCGGTTTGTACACGTCGTAATCTCACATCTGTTACTTCCATTCTCTTCATCACCCCTTATCTCAGCTGCTATTTTTCATTCCTAATTATGGGTATTCGCCATAAAGGACTAATCTCCTTCATAATTTACAAAACTTATTAGAAAATTTGCTCAATGGAAGAAAAAACCGGAAAGAAAGCTGAGTTCATCGGCAAAAAAAATACAGGCAAGCCCATAGTTCATGGGTTTGCCTGTATCCTTCAAAAAGAATTACTTAGCTGTTCACTTTTGCAATAACTTCGATTTCCACTTTTACGTCTTTTGGCAAACGCGCCACTTCGACAGTTGAACGCGCCGGCTTATGGTCTCCGAAATACGCTGCATAAATCTCATTCATTTCTGCAAAATCGTTCATATCTTTAATGAAGACAGTTGTCTTGATCACGTCACCAAGAGAAGAGCCTGCTTCCGCAAGAACCGCTTTCAGATTTGAAAATACCTGATGCGTTTGATCAGCAATTGTGCCTTCAACCAATTCGCCGGATGCTGTTAATGGAATTTGACCTGAACTGTATAGAATTCCTCCTGAAACCACGCCTTGTGAATAAGGGCCAATCGCTGCTGCCGCTTTGTCTGTCGCTACGTAATTCATATTAAATTCCTCCATTTTCAAAGTAGTTTCCTTCTTCTAAAGCAATGGTGCGTTCTTTTTCACTGACTTCATGCAATTTAACAAGAGACAGGTATTTTTCGACCAGCCGCTCATCCGAATGCTCCGCCTCTACGAGGACTGCAACACCCGCTAACGTGCATTCGAACTCTTCCAGCAGGTTCTTCATGCCGTTCATCGTTCCGCCGACTTTCATGAAGTCGTCCGTGATGAGTACACGTTGGCCGCTCTTCATGCTGCGTTTGGATAACACCATGGTCTGTATGCGGCGGGAAGACCCCGATACATAATTGATGCTGACTGTAGAGCCTTCCGTCACTTTGCTGTCTCTTCGGACAATGACTACCGGCACATTCAAATGGCGGGCAATCGCATGGGCAATCGGAATGCCCTTTGTAGCTACCGTCATTATGACATCAATTTTGGCATCAGCAAATGCCGTCGCAAAAACTTTTCCGACACGGTTCATCATTTCCGGGTTGCCCAGTACATCCGTCATGTATAAATAGCCGCCCGGCAACAATCTGTCGGAATGGCTCAACTCTTCCATCAAGTCTGCCATAACGGCTTTGATGTCTGCAGCCTGCAACCTGGGAATATACTTAACACCGCCCGCTGCCCCTGGAACCGTCATCAATAAACCCGTTCCTTTTTCTTCGAACGTTTCTTTGACAATGCCCAAATCTTCACTGATGGAAGACTTAGCGGATTGGTACAGATCCGAAAAATACGTCAGCGGAATCAATTTATGCGGGTGTTCCAATAAAAATTGTGTCATATCAACAAGCCGTTCACTGCGCTTCCACTTCAAAACTACCCTCTCCTAAACACGAATGATTTATAGAAAACTTACCATAAATGTACGTATTTAAGCAAGCAGCTCCCGTTCGCCGATCAAGCGTACTGCATATACTTCCGAACAAAAGCCCCGTAAGCCATTGTAAATCCGCGGAATGCGCGCTTCTTGATGGACCAGGCCAAAAACTGTAGGCCCGCTGCCGCTCATCAAGACAGCATCTGCACCAAATTTTTTCATCTGTTCTTTTATCTGTTCCACTTCCGGATACAATTTCAACGTCACACTTTCCAATGCATTGCCTAAATTAGCACACATCGCTTCATAATCGCCTTCATTGAGTGCCCGGATCATCCCTTCTGTATCTGGATGCTGTGCAGATTGGACATCAAATGCACCATAGACATCAGCTGTAGAAACGCCAATTGTCGGTTTTGCCAAGATAACCCAGCAATTCGGCGGAGTCGGCAATTCCTGGATGATCTCACCACGGCCTCTGGCTAATGCGGTACCGCCATAAACGCAGAAAGAAACATCCGATCCAATTTTGGCACCCAGTTCCGCCAGCTCATCAAGCGACAGGTTCAATTGCCAAAGTTTGTTCAGGCCTTTTAATGTTGCAGCTGCGTCACTGCTGCCGCCGGCTAATCCTGCTGCTACCGGAATTTTCTTATCCAGGGAAATAATGACGCCGGTCTTTATATTGAACGTATCTTTAATCAATTGTGCCGCCTGGTAGGCCAGGTTGCGGGAGTCGTTCGGCACAAAACGGTCTGCAGACTGAATATGTATCCCTTTTGCTGTTCCCATCAATCCAATGCGGTCCGATAAATCCACAGTTGTCATGATCATTTCAATTTCATGGTAATTATCCGGACGTTTATGTAAAACATCAAGTGTTAGGTTAATCTTGGCAGGTGCTTTCACGTAGAGCATCTCACTGCCTCCTTTATATTCTGATGAAGACTATTTTAACATACCGCGAGGCAATGGAAAGCAAAGTGCTGGCAGAAACAAAAAAACTCGCCTTCCGCTTGATTAAGCAGTAGCAAGTTTTGAAGAATCTTATAAAATGTAGTTCAATTATTTCACGACAAGTGCATCTTCTGTTCCTTCGTACACAGTAATTTCTACCGCTTCAGTTAAGATGTCTGCGTAGCTGTAAGACACGCGTTCGAATGCATGCTCTTCTTGATCAAGCTCAATCACAAACACAGAGTGATATGTTTCGCGCAGGATTCCAGCACGTTCGACCGTTTTCTTGCGACCTCCGTTTGCCTTTAAAAGCAATCGTTTTCCTAAATGCAGATCCAACGATTTTTTAATATCCGCCAAAGTTTTGGGCATTTTGTCTACACCTCACTATAGACAAAATTCTACCATAATTTATTGAAATAGTCAAGCAAATTCCTAATTTTATCAGCGTCTATCCGTTTATGTCAATATTTTTTTATTCGAAATATCTTTATCCCGAAATAAGTTGTGCCGATATTGTAACAGAATGCCGATATTAGTGGAAATAAGCGTATAATTTGTCGGCCAATAAGCCAAATTCTTTAATGGTCAAGGTCTCTCCGCGCCGTGCCGGATCGATTTCCGCTTCTTCCAACGCTTTTAAAATCAGTTCTTTCTTTTCTTTGCCAAGCGGCATCGCAACTTGAAGGTTGTTTAAAATAGTTTTTCTTCGTTGAACAAACGACCCTCTCGTTACGCTAAAGAAGAAGTCTTCATCAATCACTTCCACTTCCGGCACTTCCCGTTTAGTCATGCGGATGACAGCGGAATCTACATTCGGCTGCGGCAGGAAAACAGATTTGGGAACAGTCAACGCCATTTCAGCCTGTGTATAGTACTGGATAGCGATAGAAAGAGATCCGTATGCCTTTGTTCCAGGTTTGGCTGTAATGCGCTCAGCCACCTCTTTTTGAAGCATAACGACCATGCCTCGGATCGGCAGCTTTTCCAGCAATAGTTTTAAGATGATGGGTGTCGTAACGTAATAAGGCAGATTGGCTACAACGACAATGTCGTCATACCCTGCCAATTCGTTGTCGATGGCTGCTTGTACATCCGTTTTTAGAATATCGGCATGAACGATAGAAATATTGTCGTAAGGAGAGAGTGTGTCGTCAAGAACCGGCAGCAGACGCTGATCGATTTCAAAAGCCAGTACTTTCCCTGCTTCTCTTGCCAAGTGCTCCGTCAAAGCACCAATACCGGGACCGATTTCAATGGCAGCAGACTGTTTGGTCAGTTTCGCCTGTCCAACGATTTTACGTAAAATATTGGGGTCGATCAGAAAGTTCTGCCCCAGGCTTTTCTTCACTTTTAAATTGTACTTTGCCATAATCTGCTGTGTCCGGATGGGTGTAGCAATATCTTTAGTCATTGGTTTTCCTCCTGAATTAACGCTTGTACCGCTTTGATGAACTGGTCTTTCGAGATACCGAACATGTGAAGCCGCTTTTGGAGCTGCTTACCGTTCGTATAGCCGATTTGCAGAGTGTTGCCAAGTTGTATACGGCGCTGCTTCGCTTTAGGATGGGCGACAAGTCCGGCATCGATCAAGTCTTCCATTGTAATCTCTACAGGACGCTCTTCCTGAAGCGGCGTATAGACGGCCTGCAAGGCTTCTCGGATGTCTTCATCGCGAGCATGCTCGATCCCTAAACCTTTGCCGTTTTTAGCAATCGTTTTTTCCTTCGCCAAAAATGCATGTTTCGCCTGAGGCACATGTTCTTCAATAATAGCACGGATCCGCCGCCCGGGATAATCAGGATCTGTAAAAACAATGACCCCTCTCTTTTGTTGGGCATGAGCAATGCGCTGCAGCGTTTCTGCTGAAATCGCCGAACCATTTGTTTCTATTGTATCTGCAATGACAGCTCGTTTGATTGCTACCGTATCGTCTTTTCCTTCAACTACTATAATTTCGTTTATTTTCATTTATTCTGTTCCTCTTTTCAAGCTTCTTGTTTTATTCTACACGTTGGCGGGTAGACATGTAAAAAGCTTTCCCGGGAAATATCCCAGGAAAGCCTGTAGTGGAATGGTTTGTAGATTAGTTAAGTACTCTCACTTTTACTTGTTTGCGCCCAAATGACAATGCATCGGATTTATTGGCCATGAACAAATCGATTTTATTGCCTTTGATTGCTCCGCCTGTATCGCCTGCGATTGCGTTGCCGTAACCTTCAACCCATACTTTAGAGCCTAGCGGAATAACGCTAGGATCCACTGCAATTACTTTAAGGCCTGGATTGGCATGCAGGTTGATGCCTGTCGCTGTAATGCCCGAGCATCCCGTGCAGCTTGCTGTATAAGCTGTAGCTGACACGTAGAATTCTTTACCGCCTGCTGGCTCTTCAGCTGGTTGGGCTTTTGCCGGTTCAGCTTTTGCTGGTGCTGGCGTTGCTGCTTTTTCAACAGAAGCCGTTTTCACTGCTGCTTTCTCCTGCTTTTTCTCTTGTGCAGGAGCTGCCTGTGTTGCAGGTGTTGCTTTTGCTGCTGGTGCCGCTTTTGTTTGAGCCCCACGTGAGACGCTGGCTACAACTGTCTTCGTACCGACTGCCGTTACTTGCTTGGTTGGTTCTTTTACAACTTTTTCGTTTTTAAGATCACGTTTTACTTCTTTACCGTTTTCTTTGATTACTTCATACGTTTTTTTAACTACACCATTTGCGCCTTTTTGAACGACTTTTTCGTTGCCTTTAAGCAATGAATCGTCTTTTTTTGTCTCTACTGCATATTTCACAGTATCTTCGACTACATCGGTGACCTTTTCAACACGAACCACTTTGACTTTTGAATTTGGAAGAACCAGTTCGTCCATTTCTTTTTCCACTCGGTCAAGTTTGCCTAAAGAAACTTTATGTTGTTTTAAAAAGTCAGCGACCGTAGTCGAAGTAGACCATACTTTCTTTTCATTAAGACCGTCTTGAATAGTAACTTCATAGGCTTTTTCAACTGAAATGGTTGTTTCTTCATCTACTTGTTCATCCAAAGCAGGTGATACTTTATCATGTTTTGTAAGTTCAACATTTGCTTTAGCTAAAATTTCGGACACTGTATTTTCAGTTGTCCATGCAGAAGTAGCTTTTCCATCAACTGTTACGTTATATTGTTCTGCTGCATCCCACTCGAGTGCCAAATCTTCATTGATCGGCGTTTCCTTTGAATGGCTTAAGAAATCATGTTCTCCAGCTTCGATTTCCTGTTCCTCCAAAAATGCTCCAACTGTTTCTGCATGTGTTCTTACTTCTTCCTGTTCACCATTCGCTGTTACGATAACAGTATTTTTTGTACCTTCATATATAGCAAAAGTTAAAACCGCTGCGAACAACAATACAGTTGCGATTGTGACCGCCAATGATTTACCTTTGAATATTTTTGATGAATTGGTATTATTTGCTTCATTTGACAAAAATAACTCCTCCTTCTTCACCTGAGTGATTATATGGGCTCATTTCCAATGTGTCAATCAATACGAATTTCTCAATTTCACTTTATTTGAGAAAGCTTATAAAACTTTTCTGCGTTTTGTGTTGTCGCTTTGGCGACCTCTTCTACTGAAATTCCTTTCAATCGCGCAATTTCTTCCGCAACCAATGGCACATAAGATGGTTCGTTTCTTTTTCCCCGGTAGGGATGGGGAGCTAGATATGGAGCATCTGTCTCAATCATCAAGTGATCAAGTGAAATCAACTCGGCCACTTCTTTCGGCTTTTTGGCATTTTTGAATGTTACGGGTCCGCCAAGCGAAATCATGAAGTTCATTTCTATACTTTCACGGGCCGTCTCCACACTGCCACTAAAGCAATGCATGACACCGCCGATTTCTTTCGCGTTTTCTTCTCGAAGAATTGTCAGCACATCTTCTGTAGCTTCCCGGTTATGGATAATAATCGGCAATTTGACTTTTTTTGCCAACCGAATCTGCTTCCGGAAAATTTCCTGCTGTACTTCTTTTGGTGATTTGTCCCAGTAGTAATCCAATCCGGTCTCCCCGATTCCCACTACTTTTGGATGAGCAGCAAGCTCTTCAATCCATTTCAGATCTTCTTCAGTACAATCGATTGCATCAACTGGATGCCAACCAACTACCGCGAAGATGAATTCATAAGTTTCGGCCAAATCGATGGCCCGTTCGATCGTTTTTCGGTCGAAGCCGATGACTACCATTTTCTCCACGTGATTTTCTCTTGCGCGCTCAATGACTTGTACAAGGTCCTCATCATATTGGTCTGCATTTAAATGTACATGGGTATCGATAAACATCAATCATTCTCCTCACATTAAGCTTTATTCTAATGGTTCTACCTGTATCTTTCTTCACAGCAACATTACAATTAGGTAACAAAACATGTTAGTTCAATGTCAAAAGCGCTTTTTTCTCTGTAATACTGGGCATTAAAACCCACAAAAACAAAAAAAGACCCACTGATAACAGTGGGTCAAAACAGGTCTTTTCCAGTAATCTTATTTAATTTTCGAGCCGTTCGGGAGCTTTTCAGCGACCGATGCCAAAGTCAGATACCCGTCTTTTTCACCAGCCAGGATCATTCCTTGCGAGAGTTCGCCACGCAATTTCACCGGTTTCAAGTTCGCTACGACGACTACTTTTTTGCCGACCAGGTCAGCTGGTTTGTAATGTTCCGCAATACCGGACACCACTTGCCGATGCTCATAGCCCATGTCCAACTGAAGTTTCAGCAGTTTGGACGTTTTCGGCACAGCTTCACAATCTGTCACTGTCGCTACACGCAAATCCACTTTCGCAAAATCCTCAATCGCAATTTCCGGTACGTCCGGAACTTCCACGACCGCCGGTTCTTCTGCAGCAGGCGATTCAGTACCGCGCATTTGGTCACGGATATATGCTACTTCCGGTTCCAGCTCAAGGCGCGGGAAGATTGGCGTTCCTTTTGACACGACTTGAGTGCCTCCAGGAATTTGGCCGAAGCCTTGAAGCGTATCCCAGCCAAGAGCTTCTTCTGTCAATCCAAGCTGCTCGATGATTTGTTTCGGTGCATTCGGTAAGAATGGCTGCAACATAACCGCAGTCATGCGAAGGCTTTCTGCCAAGTGCGCCATAACAGATGCCAATTGCTCCTTGGCAGCTTCATCTTTCGCCAATACCCATGGCTGTGTTTCATCAATGTATTTATTGGTGCGTGAAATCAGTGCCCACACTTCACTTAAGACGATGCTGAATTGCATTCTTTCCATATGTTGCTCATAGACTTTTACCGTCTGCGCGGCTACACGTTGAAGTGGCCCGTCGAATTCGGTTTGCAGCCCGTTGATTTCAGGTATGGCTCCATCAAAGTATTTATTGATCATCGAGACTGTACGGTTCAATAAATTCCCCAAGTCATTAGCCAAATCAAAATTGGTGCGTTCCACAAACGACTCCGGTGAAAAGACGCCGTCAGAACCAAATGGCAGTTCACGCAATAGGAAATAACGCGTCGCATCCAACCCATAACGTTCTACGAGCATTTCCGGATAAACGACATTGCCTTTGGATTTCGACATTTTGCCGTCTTTCATCATGATAAAGCCATGGGCGAAAACTTTCTTCGGCAAGGGCAGATCCAAAGCCATCAAGAAAATCGGCCAATAGATTGTGTGGAAACGGACGATGTCTTTGCCGACTACATGGACATCAGCCGGCCAGTATTTATTGAACAAGCTATCGTCTTCTGAGCCGTAGCCAAGAGAAGTGATGTAGTTGGACAGCGCGTCAACCCATACATAAATGACATGTTTCGGGTCTCCAGGAACCGGAATTCCCCAATCAAAGGAAGTCCGTGAAACCGACAGATCCTCTAATCCCGGTTTGATGAAATTATTGATCATTTCATTTTTGCGTGATTCAGGCTCAATAAACTCTACGTTATTTTCGTAGTATTCCAAAAGACGGCCAGCGTATTTTTTCATGTTGAAGAAATACGATTCCTCTTTTACTTTATGGACTGGGCGGCCGCAGTCTGGGCAGTTGCCGTTATCCAATTGATTTTCCGTGAAGAACGATTCACAAGGTGTACAATACCAGCCTTCATATTCGCCTTTATAAATATCGCCATTGTCGAGGAACGTTTTGAAAATCCGCTCGACGCCTTCTTTATGGCGGTTCTCCGTAGTCCGGATGAAATCATCGTACGTAATATCCATAGTCGCCCAAACTTTTTTAGCAGCCTCGGCCATGTCATCTACAAATTCCTGTGGCTCTTTGCCAGCTTCTTTTGCTTTTTCTTCAATTTTTTGGCCATGTTCATCCATTCCGGTCAAAAACCGGACATCAAATCCACGCAAACGCTTATAGCGCACCATCGCATCAGAAGCGACTGTCGTATAAGCCGTTCCAATGTGGAATTTTCCGCTTGGGTAATAAATCGGTGTAGTTAAATAAAAGGTGTCTTTGTTAGCAGTCACGAAAAATTCCTCCAGTTTTTTAGTATAATCCTTATTTTAACGAAGTCCCCTATTTTGTACAATCTTTCAATTCGACAAAGCCATTTTCCAGTGAAATTCGACATTTTCCAGCTAATGCTGCGTCGTTTTTTTAGGGCTTCCTATACAACTATGTCAAAATTATGACTTCAAAACTCATGAATATCAAAAATATGATACACCTTATAAAATTTCATTATAAATTCGATAGTTTTTTATTGACCTAATTGCCAGTAGTTGGTATGATTTATGACAGGAAGTGGTAAATGTCGAATTTTGACGAATACATCCGATAAAATAAAAGGAGGACTATTATTATGAAATCAACAGGTATCGTTCGGAAAGTTGACGAATTAGGGCGTGTAGTTATTCCAATCGAATTGCGTCGTACTTTGGGAATCGCAGAGAAAGACGCTTTGGAAATTTACGTAGATGATGACAAAATTATCTTGAAAAAGTATTTACCAAACATGACTTGTGCAGTTACAGGCGAAGTATCAGACGACAACATGCAATTGGTTGGCGGCAAATTGATCTTAAGCACTGAAGGCGCAGAAATGCTGGTAAAAGAGATCCAAAACAACTTAAAGAAGTAAGATAAAAAAAACCAGGAAGCTAATGCATCCTGGTTTTTTTGATGCTTGCAAAGACAGAGTAGCTATTTTCAGTACCTAGCTTCAGCGTAGAGGCTGCTTCAGCTTTTCTTTGTCCAGCTTCAGCGCCCAGGCCCTAGGGTCATAAGCCCATCTGGCTATGCGGCAAAGAGCGCCGCTTCGCCAGCTCGTCTTATGCCCGTCAGGCCTATACGGGCGCTTCCGCTTTTCTAAGTATGATAAGCCTGATAGACTTCTCGCTTAGACAGCTGGCGTTCGATGGCCGCTTCTTTGATGGCCTCTTTGGATGTCAGGTTTTTGGTTTCCATCAGCTGGTCCACGTGTTCTTCGATGGATAAACTTTCCCACCACTTTACGTTCTCCAAAGGCTCTGGATCTGCATTGCCTTCCAACACCAAACAAAATTCTCCGCGGATTTCATTTTCTTCTGCCCATATTACCGCTTCTTCAACAGTGCCTCTCAGAAACTCTTCGAATTTCTTCGTCAATTCCCGGGCCAAGGTGATTTTCCGTTCATTGCCGACCGCTTTTTGCATACTCTTCAAGCTTTCTTTCAGCCGGTGAGGTGCTTCGTAAAAGATCAGGGTCTCTTCTTTTTGGCTGAGTATGTCCAACTCTGCCTGCCGCTCTTTTTTATTGCGCGATAAGAATCCGTAGAACAAAAAAGGCTGCGGCGAAATCCCTGAAGCAATCAGTGCACTAAGGGCTGCATTGGCTCCAGGAATCGGCACAACAGGAAATCCTTCGGCAACCGCCCGTTTGACGATGTCTTCTCCTGGATCGGAAATACACGGCATGCCGGCATCGCTGACCAAAGCTACTGACTTGCCTTCTTCCAGGTACGAGAGGATTTTGAAGCCTCCGCTTTCCTGGTTGTGTTCGTGGTAGCTGACTAATTTGGTCTGGATATCAAAATAATTGCAGAGGTTTTTCGTGTTGCGCGTATCTTCCGCTGCAATGATGTCCACTTCTTTTAAAATACGCAATGCACGGATCGTCATATCTTCCAGGTTGCCGATTGGAGTGGCCACCAAATACAAGGTGGGTTGTTGATGCTGGAAACTTTTTTGGGATTTCATTTGCCGTTCTCCTTTCCTTCAGCAATATAATGGATTTTCTGTGCCTTCGTTAACTGCTTGAAGGCATATTCCGCTTTCATTGCTGCCGGTTTCGTGTCGTAGCATTCGTGATGGATCAGCTTGGACGGCCCTTTGGCGCGTGTGTATTTCGCACCTTTTCCAGCGTTATGCGCCGCCAGCCGCTTTTCAAGGTTGTTGGTATAGCCAGCATAAAACGACCCGTCGGCACATTCCAGCACATAAAAATAATGATCACTGGCTGCCATATAACAATTCCCGCACTTCTTCGGTATACTCGCCGTCGTCTCCGTAGACAATCAAAGGAGGCAAGATCTTTAAATCTGGTTTGCCGTCTTTAATGCCTTCAATCAACAAAGTATTGGCTTCCTTGCCCGCTTTCGGATATACAAGGCGGATCCGTTTCGGTTCTAAGCGGTTCGCACGCATTGACGCAATCAAATCGATCAGACGGCCTGAACGATGGACAAATGCCGCTTTCCCCCCTTGCTTCAACAATTGGCTCGCCGACAATACCGCCTCATCCAAGGTTAAGTGCAGCTCATGCCGCGCAATAGCCATGTGTTCACTGATATTTTTATCGCTCATTTCATGTGCTGGAAAATAAGGCGGGTTGCAGGTGACTACATCGTATTTTTCAAACCCAAGCTGCGCCGGCATATGTTTGACGTCGCCTTCAACAATTTCAATTTGCTGCTCCAAGCCATTGTATTCCACGCTGCGGCGTGCCATATGCGCAAGCCGTTCCTGCAATTCTACGCCAATGATCCGTGATTCTGTACGGGCACTCAGAAACAAAGGAATCGCTCCATTCCCTGTGCACAGATCTACAATGGTGCCGCGCTTCAATGGAACATACGCAAAACGTGCCAATAATACCGCATCCAAAGAAAAGGAAAACACCGACGGACTTTGAATGATCCGCAGGTCTTCCGCCAATAAATAATCCAATCTTTCATCATCCACTAACATCTTTTCAACTCCTAGCATAACAAAAGGCTGCCGCCACACGAAGTGTCGGAAGCCTTTCTCTTTATTATCTTACAGACAGCTTTCTTCTGCCTTTATGTTCAGTTCTGTTTATTCAGGAACGATAAACAGAACAGGCAATCGTCGCCTTTTCGGGAACTGCCGAAATGTACATTGCAGACATGGTAGCCTTCATGATACAAGCGGGCTAAGTTATCATAGCCTTCACCAATATCCATAACAGCTTTTTTCAATTTCACCGGATCTACAGCAGCTACTTCCGGCACTGCTTGATGAAACTCATCCAACCGCGCGCGCAAATGATGATTCTCCAATTGCAGCGCATGATGTTCTTCCATCGTCCGAGCTACCACTGCTTTTAATTCGCTGAATTGTTCTTGCATGGATTGGAGTTGCTGTTCAAACTCCATTACCGTGTCCAAAAAATTCTTTTCCTTCACCTAAAACCACCTCACGCTCTCGTTCCTTGGCCCATTATCTCATCTAATGTGTATTCAAGTGTCTGTTCCTGCTCAGTCAATCGGATTTTCAACACCCGCTCTAAAATATTCATACCTACAACACGGCCTTCGCCATCCGGTGTTGTTACTCGTGTACCGACATCCGGCATTTCTTTTTTCGCTGTTTCATACTCGTCATTCTCGTATTTTAAGCAGCACATTAAACGGCCGCATAAACCAGAGATTTTCGAAGGGTTCAGCGATAGGTTTTGATCTTTCGCCATTTTGATGGAAACCGGCTCAAAATCCCCTAAAAATGTTGAACAGCAAAGCATCCGCCCACAAGGACCGATACCGCCAAGCATTTTCGCTTCATCCCGAACGCCGATTTGGCGAAGTTCGATGCGTGTACGGAAAATGGAAGCCAAGTCTTTCACCAAGTTCCGGAAATCCACACGGCCTTCCGCCGTAAAGTAAAAAATGACTTTATTGCGGTCGAAAGTGTATTCGACATCTACCAATTTCATATCCAAGCGATGCTCTTCAATTTTGTCGGTTCCCAGTTCGAAGGCACGGCTTGCTTCCAAACGATTTTCTTCCACCTGGTGGCGATCGCGGTCAGTTGCCACTCTTACCACTTGTTTCAAAGGCAGAACTACATCGTTTTCTCCAACAGTTTTCGTTGGTACAACCACTTTTCCATACTCTACGCCTCGTGCTGTTTCCACAATGACGTAATCGTCTTTTTCAATCCCTAATGCACCTGGATCAAAATAATATATTTTACCCGCTTTCTTAAAGCGGACACCTATGACATTATACAATTGCTACCCCTCCTGCAGATTCAGCATTAACTGCTCCATCAACAGCGTCCGGTTCATATTGCGCGGCAATTGTTGTTTGGCCTGTAAAACGGCCTGCAACTGCTTCGACAATACCGTAAAAGAACGCTGGAGAGCCATCTGCTTCCAAGTTTCTTCCATGTCTGGATATGTTCGTGCAGTTTCAAGACCTGCTTTTACCGAAGCAATGTCCCGATATGCAAATAATAACATGTCCAGACCTCTTTCGGCATCTTCTTTTTCTTTAAATAATGGCAGCCATTCGGCTTGAAGCATCAAAAGAGCCTCATGAACATTGCTGCCAGCCACTTCCACCAGTTTCAACACGGTTTTTCTGGCCTGGGCAAATTGCTCATCTTGAGCCAACAAGACAGCTTCTTCTTCACTTTGCGTCAGCATGCTGACAGTTGCAGCCATTGATCCAGTCATTCCATCTGCTATCAGTTTTTCCATAAGCTTGGGACGCGACAGCGGACGAAAAGAAACCAGTTGGCACCTGGAACGGATTGTGCTCATCAATGCATTGAGCCTCTCAGTCAATAGGATGGCTGTCACATTAAACTCAGGCTCTTCCAAAAACTTCAGCAAAGCATTGGCAGAAGAATTGTTCATGCGGTCTGCCTGTTCAATCACGTATATTTTACGGCCTGTATTCAAACCGGTTTTATTCAATTTGAAGATTAACTCTCGGATTTGGTCAATTTTTATGTTTTGGCCATCCGGTTCGATGAAAAGAACGTTGGTGTGGTTGCCGGAATTATAGAGCTGACAACTTCGACATGTTTCACATGGAACATTTTCCACAGGCGATTCACACAGCAGCAGCTTGACGAAAAAATGCGTAATTTCCGTTTTGCCAGAACCAGCCGGACCTTCAAACAGATAAGCGTGCGCTAACCGGTCTTTTGAATAAGCACCTTGGAGCCGCTTCATCACCACTGGCTGCATTTCCAAAAATTCATCAATTGTTTTTTGCACAAACTTCACCTTCAGACTTTGTAAAAAATCCCGTGTTCCGGTTGGAGCACGGGTTTTATTTTATCGTACTGGCTGCCGGGCAGCCGCCTTTATTTAAAAGTGGTGGAATTGTTCAATCGGCAAGACGAAAATAGTTGCTCCGCCCACTTCAACTTCCACAGGATAAGGAATATACGAGTCAGCATTTCCACCCATCGGCGATACAGGTGCTACCATCTGTTCACGAGACCGGCAGTTTTCACGAATCAAATCCAGCAACTTCGGTACCAGGTCATCCTCTACACCGATTAAAAAGGTTGTATTCCCTGAGCGCAAAAACCCCCCTGTACTGGCAAGCTTGGTAGCCCGGAAATCATTTTTTGTTAACGCGTTGGATAATCGGTTACTGTCTTGGTCCTGTACAACTGCTACTACGAGTTTCATCAGCACTCACTCCTTTTTGTCTTTCTTCTATATAAGTATAACATGAACAAAGATATACGCTGCATATCTTTCCAGCTCTTTGCCAAAAAAACGGTCTTATCAAAAAGACAGCTGACCCTAAGAAGGATCAACTGCCGCTTGCCGTTCTTCTATAAATCGTACAGCTGTTTCCAATGCATCAGCATAAACGATGTCCAGTTCATTTTCTGCATTGATCAAGCGAATTCGTTCGGGATTCTGGCTCAACAGCAAGAGGTATCCTTCTCTTACTTTGTAATGGAATTTCATTGATTCTACATCCAAGCGGTTGATCTCACGGTCTGAATCTTTTTCGATCCGTGCCAGACCCACTTTCGGATTGACATCAAAATAAAGCGTCAGATCCGGCATGTATTCATCGATGGCAAACTTGTTGATGGCGAAGATCTCTTCCATTCCAAGACCCCGTGCATAGCCCTGATAAGCTAGACTCGAATCAATGTAACGATCACATAAAACGATGCTTCCCGCTTCGAGTGCTGGAATAATTTTTTCGACCAAATGCTGCCTTCTCGCTGCTGCATATAATAAAGCTTCTGTTCGCGCGTCCATTGCGGTGTTGTTCCGGTCCAAGATCACTTGGCGGATTTGTTCGGCTATGTCGATGCCGCCTGGCTCACGCGTGCAAACCACAGAAAATCCTTTTTCCTCCAACGCAGTTGCCAGCATTTTCAGGACCGTTGACTTTCCCGATCCTTCTCCACCTTCTAGGTTGATTAAATAACTCATTTTCCAGCTCACCTTATTCCATGAAGTTAATTATTTTCTACTGTTTCAAACTCTTTTTACTATACACGAAATGGCTTCGATTTTATAGTGACCAGCAGAAAACCAACTATTCTTCATCTTCTGCCACTTGATATGCCCGGCGGAACAACTCCATTTGGCTGTCTATCACTGGCTCATCGTCCTTGCGCGGCACATAATGGTAAACCCCGTCCGCATCCTGCTGTCTGGCTTTGACATTATCGGCAAGCCCCAATTCCAGTATGTTTTTCACTTGCTGTTTAATGGTTTCGTCAACAATCGGAAATAAAATTTCAATGCGGTTATTTAAATTCCGCGTCATCATATCCGCTGAAGATAAGAAGGTCCGTCCTTTGCCGTTATGGTTAAAGTAATAGACACGGCTATGCTCCAACAAGCTGCCCACGATGCTCCGAACCTGAATGTTCTCACTGACCCCTGGGATTCCTGGACGCAGGCAGCAGATCCCTCTGACAATCAAATCCACTTTCACACCTGCATTGGACGCTTCATACAACTTCATAATAATGAGCTTATCCGTCAGTGAGTTCATCTTCGCAATGATGCGGCCATTGCCATGCTTTTTTTGGAAACGAATTTCCGTATCGATCAAGTCGATGATATCGGTCCGAATCGTAAAAGGCGCTACCGATAAATAATGGAACTCCGGCTTCTCGGTATAGCCGCTTAAATAATTGAAGAAGTTGGTAGCATCAATTCCAAACTGCCTTTTCGAGGTGAACAAGCTCATATCTGTATAGATTTTTGCCGTCTGATCGTTGTAATTGCCGGTTCCTAAATGCACGAAACGCTCAATTTTATCGTCTTTTTTCCGCACGACCAAGGTGATTTTGCTATGGGTTTTCAAATGCGTCATGCCATAAATAACGTGGCATCCCGCCTTTTCCAACTCTTTTGCCCATTGGACATTATTTTCCTCGTCAAAGCGGGCCTTTAATTCAACCAGCACGGTTACTTGTTTGCCATTCTCAGCAGCTCTTTTCAGAGCCTTGATTACCGGAGAATCACCGCTCACCCGGTAAAGGGTCTGCTTGATGGCTAGGACATCGGGATCATCAGCGGCTTCTGAAATAAATTGAACGACCGGTTCAAATGATTCATACGGATGATGAAGAAAAACATCCTGCTCACTGACCTTTTGAAAAATCTGCTTGCCTGTTTCCATCCCTGCCGGCAGCTGCGACACTTTGCCTTCAAAGACCAAATGCTCCCAAACTGGTGCCATTTTTTTATAAAAGCTGAAAAACACCGTCAAATCCAAAAATCCTTCAATAGCATAGACATCTTTTTTATGGACTTCCAGTTCATTGGTCAAGTATTCCAAAATGGCCGGATCAAATCCTGGCTGCTGAATCTCCAGCCGGACAGCCGCTCCCCATTTGCGTTTCCGGAGCTCTTCTTCAATTTCCTTCAGCAAATCACGTGCGCCTTCTTCATGGATCGTCATGTCGGCATTGCGGGTAATCCGGAATACCGACGTTGAAATCACCTTAAAACCATGAAAAAGTTTGCGAATGAAGAAACTGATGACATCTTCCAGTAAAATCAGTTTGTAGCTGCCCTTTTTCGATTCCAGGCGGACAAACCGATCCAGTACAGAAGGCACCTGGACAATGGCGATTTTTTGCCCTTCTTCCGCCTGGTCTTCTACGTCTTCCAGCACCACCGCCAAATTGATGCTTTTGTTGAGCAACATGGGAAATGGACGGTAAGCATCGATGGCCATTGGCGTCAGTACCGGAAAAATATGATCCTCAAAATGCCGTTCCATTATATCCAATTGGTCTGCACTTAAATCCGCCATTTTGACGAATTCTACGTGCTCTTTTTGAAGCTTTGGCAACAATGTTTTTTGCAGCGTTTCATATTGCAGATCCACCAATTGATGGGTCTTCATCGCAATTTCATTTAATTGTTGCTTTGGCGTCATTCCCGCTTTATTCTCGGGTTTCGTAAACCCGACTTTCACCTGATCCTGCAGCCCTGCTACACGGACCATAAAAAATTCATCCAGGTTGGAGCTGAAAATCGCCAGAAATTTAAATCGTTCCAATAACGGGTTCCGTTTATCAAGGGCTTCCTGCAGGACCCGTTCATTAAAAGCCAGCCAGCTCAGTTCGCGGTTATTGTAATAAGAAGGATCCCTGAGTTCCACGCTTTTCTTTTTTAAAGTCTCCAATTTTGACTCCACCTTTTACTTATAATCCATTTATCTATCCTATCACCATCTGCCTGTCAGCAATACGAGATATGTCACTTGAAATGTTAATTATTTGTAAAATTTAAAATCAATCGTTTTCTTTAACTGCTTCTCTAAATGCTTTTTCTGTTTTTCCACCTGGTATTGTTCCGGCTTCCAATCTTCTCGGCATTGCACAGAAAAAACAAGTTTGTCCTCGTTTTCTTCCAGCTCAATCGTTTCCACAATATCACGTTTAGTTGCATTCAAACTGTACGCCAGCTTGATGATAGCGCCAAGCAGGCTGTATTTCGCCAACTCTTCTTTATTGAACCATTCCTCATACACATTAACGTTCCGTTTAAAGACCTCTTTATTTTTAAATGAAGCCATCAAAGCAATGACGATCCGGTCTTTGTGCAGCAAACCATCGATGGTGCGGTTGCCCAATAAGTAAAAAGTATGCTGATGGCTGGATTCCGAATCGATGTAGCTCCCTAAATTATAGAGTGCACTGCTGAGCTTCAAACGCTTATAGTCCAACTCTTCCAATGACAGCAAGCCCAACTCTTCCAATTCCTTTGAAATCAGCAAAGCACTATTGGCAACATGGAATGCATGGGTCAAATTGATGTCATAATCGATAGCCAACTCGTGAAAACTTTCTTCCACGACATTTGGAAATACCGACAAATCGAAATCCTTGGTCGTCTCTTCATAAAACACACCATCCCTTAAGCCTTTTCTGCTGAGGGCAAACTGTTTGGTGTCGATCAATTCCATTAAATAGCGGAACACTTCAACAGCCGGGATGATGATATCCGCCCGGTCCTTCGACAGCCCTTCCAAGCGCTGCAGCTCTGAAAAATCCACTGACTTCAATAAATCACTGACTTCTTCTACGTCATCTCTGCTCATCATGTATTGATGAACACCAGACAGCGGATATTCAATATGCTCCTGATGGATCTGAGCCATGTTCCGCGCACTTCCCCCAATGCCGATCAACGGCAAACGCTTATCAGCCAGCCATTCCAATTGATCAAACTGCTCTTTTAAAAACGACCGCAACTCGCGCAATTCGCCTTTGGTCGGTGTGTTTCCTTCGACAAATTGCTGTTTCAATGATAAAGCACCAAACGGAAAACTGTAGAAAAAAATCAGCTGGCGATTATGGAAATAGGTAACTTCTGTACTGCCCCCACCAATATCAACCGTGATGCCGCTGGCGAATGGTGTGGAATTGACGACGGCCAGGTAACCGTAGTTCGCCTCTTCAAATTCAGAGAGGATACGCATCGTAAAATCTGTTTCTTTTTCCACTGCTGCCAGAATGCTGTCTTGATTTACAGCTTGGCGCACAGCCGCCGTAGCCACACATTTGATGTCTTTCAATTGATGATGGCGGGTCACTTCCTGAAAACTTTTTAAAGTCTTGATCAGTACATCGATGCCTTCCTGTTCCAACACATTGTCTTCATTTAAATAATTACGGAGACGAGCAACGGCTTTCACGTTCTCACTCTCTGTAAAACGTCCGCTTTTATCCCGCGTGTAAATGACGAGCCTGATGGTATTCGAGCCGATATCAATGATTGCATACTTTTCCTGTTCCATGAAAATCCCCCACATTCTGTACCAAGTAAATGATGTTACAGTATACCCTCTTTAAGCATTTCTTATGCTCGGGATGTTTCTTGCTGAAGCACAGACAATTCTTTAGAAGCGAGCCTGTGGTCTCCCTGTATCTGTGCATCAGAAGCCAGGTAATTCATGAGCTCCTCGACTTTGGCCAATGTCCATTTCTCGCCCGCCACCACCAGCGGAATACCCGGTGGATATGGAATCACCATACCCGCTGCAATACGGCCGATAACTTGTGTATAAGGCACCCATTCCTGATCCGTCAAATCAATTTCTTCAAAAGACAATTCGGGAACTGTTACTTGGGATACTGTTTTCACTTGGACTCTCATGTCTTTTCTCGCTTCGCCTTCCAACAGCTGTACCGCTTCTTTTAAACGGCTGCGAATTTCGGCAAATGGATAGGCATGCCATTGTTTCAATAAAGGCAAGATCAACAAGACCTGATAAAGGTCCGCCAGTTCAACATGAACCCCTGTTTGTTCCAACTTCTGTTTGAGCTGGTAGCCGCTGTGATGGGAAACCCTCAGCATTATTTTTAGCGGATCATCAGACTCTACCACCGCCAAATGCGGAATCATCCGCAGGCTGCTGAGAAAACGCTCCCTCTTTTCATTGAACATCCGCATATCAGGCTGCGAATAATTTTGAAGATAAGAACGTGCGTCATCCAATGAGGCAAGGATCAGATACGAAGGACTGCTTGATTGAAACATCCGTAAGTATTTTTGGATTCTTTTCACATTTACACGTTCGCTTCCGATATGTAAAAAAGAGCCCATCGTCATAGCGGGCAATGTTTTATGGGCTGACTGTACGACTACATCTGCACCAAGAGACAACGATGAGACCGGAAACGGAGCGCCTGCCTGAAAGTGGGCACCATGGGCTTCATCCACCAGAACGGCAATTCCATGTTCATGGCATAAAGAAATAATGGCAGTAAGTTCGTAGGAAACCATTCCATAATAATTCGGATAGGTCAGTACAATGGCCTTGGCTTCCGGATAGGCCTTTATCGCTTCTTCTACTGCCTTTAGAGGCACTGCAGCCGCTGTCATGGATTCCTCATCCCATTGCGGTGAAACGTAAACGGGCCGCACATGTGCAAGCTCCAACGCATGGAAGATCGACTTATGGGAATTGCGCTGAACAATGACCACATCCCCTTCTCTGCAAGCGGCGTGAATCATCGCCAGATTTCCGACAGTTGAACCGTTGACCAACAAAAAGCTGCGTTTCGCACCATAAGCTTCCGCTAATAAAAGCTGTGCCTCGTTGATCGCCTCTTCCGGATAATGAAGATCATCCAGACCCGCCAGTTCTGTCACATCATACTGAAGAGCTGACTGAATTTCTTGCGGCAGTCCCGACAGGATGCCATGTTTATGTCCTGGTACATGAAAAGAAATGGGTTGTTTATTTTGAAATTCGATTAATGCATCCACAATTGGGCGTCGTTGCGTCATGATTTTCCATCCTCACATTGATTGATTAACTTCATTATAACAATTCCGGTTGAGAGCAGCGGTTCGGAAAACAGTCGGTTGGATGTTTTCAATGGCTGTGACCGGTTTTCTCCAAACAAAAAAGCCGTTACCGGAATCGGTAACGACTTTCTTTCATTGTGCCCAGCGACGTCTTACTCTCACAGGGGGAGACCCCCAACTACCATCGGCGCAAAAGAGCTTAACTTCCGTGTTCGGGATGGGAACGGGTGTGGCCTCTTTGCCATCATCACTGGACTGTTTGATTGAGTGTTTGTTCACTCAAAAGAATAACTAGATAAAAATATAAAATAGCCCAGCGACGTCCTACTCTCACAGGGGGAGACCCCCAACTACCATCGGCGCAAAAGAGCTTA
>NZ_JADHDZ010000011.1:0-65329 GCF_016820615.1 Planococcus beijingensis | reverse complement strand
CTTGCTGGCGTACCGCCGTCCGAAGACGCACGGTTCGCTTTGATCTGCGTGAGCTGATCAGTAGTTTAAGTCACGAACCCAAGAAGTTCAAAGGCTATGCTCCGATCGCCCGAAGGCGACCATCGTAAAAGCCGTTCTCGCGCCAAGGCGCTCGTGACGTCTTTTGTTGACGTTTTGCTGTTCAGTTTTCAAGGTTCAAGTTGTTTGCCGCCATTTCGTTTATGTTGTTCGTTGTTGCTTGGCGACTTTTATTATATTAAAGCATGTTTAGAATCCTGTCAACACTTTCAGCAAAGTTTTTTGCAAAACCTGTTTTTTCCTTCTGTATTCTTCTCCAGAACAGGTGCCCTAATCCTCCCTAACCCTTAGAGCCGATTGGTTTCCGATGAAATTCAGGCCTTTTCAAAAGAAGAGAAAAATCATTCATCCACCATAAAAAAATCAGTGGACGAATGATTTTATTTTTTGGAAGCTGTCTGCGCTTGCGCTTTTCTTGTGGCACGCCGCTCTTCCAGTTTCTGTCGGTCAACATCCGATTGCGCATTGTATTTCGGCAATACCAGGAGCTGATAAGCATTCACTGCCAGGAACGGGAACAACAATAAGGTGACCCAACTGTCGATATTTCCTTCTTCCACCATTAATGCCGGAAGCCATTCGACCGTTGTAATGACGATCATGAAGAACAATGCAGAAATAAATGTTTCTTTATTCGTCCATTTGGCTTTGAAGTAAGCTGTTACCACCGCTGTAAAAATCAAGATGGCCAACAAGCTTCCATACAGCCAAACCTGGCCAGTCGTTTCTGCGTTTGGCGCAAAGCGGAATAAAATCAAATCGGTAATGACTACTGCGATGATCAACAATTGAACCCAATTCCACAGGCGCAATGTCCGGAAAATATTCATCCCTATCTGGTGTACCGTCAAATATGCAAAGAAACACAATTGGCTGATGATGCTCATCGTCAGACCAATAATAACCAGCCAGACAAAGCCAGCTAAAAATTCGCCCCATTGGCCGGCGTTGAATAGTTGCGAAAATACATCATCCCAGCGGACGAACAAACCGAGCAATCCGGTTACCGCTCCACCAAGCAAAAGTGCTTTCAAAAAAAACTTAACCCAATTTCGTATTGTCAATTGAATGCCTCCGTTATTTAAAGTTCTTTTAAGATTGTACCAACCGGCTATAAAAAAATCCATTCGCCGCACAGCTTAGATTGTGAACAAAGCTTGAAAGTCGGTTCTTTGTTACTGAATCGCCATATCCTATGGCCGAATCGGCAAAATAAAAGCCCGAGAGCTACCGAAAGCCCCCGGACTGTCCAAGCATTATTTTTTATCAGCGAATTGCTTAAGAACTTGGTTCGCGATATCTTCATAGATTTTCCCTGTTGGGTGGTCTGCCAAGTAAACTGACGGAGCGAAGTCTTCTTCATTCCAGTCAGGCTGACCCATTGGAATCTGCCCAAGCAACGGTGCCTGCAATTCTTCAGCAAGCTTTGGTCCGCCGCCTTGTCCGAATAAGTATTCTCTCTTGCCGGTTTCTTTGCTTTCGAACCAGGACATGTTTTCGATGACACCCAGTACTTCGTGGTCAGTTTGAAGCGCCATTGCTCCGGCACGCGCTGCAACGAAGGCTGCAGTCGGGTGAGGTGTCGTAATGACGATTTCCTTGGAAGCCGGAAGCATCTGGTGGATATCGAGTGCGACATCCCCTGTGCCAGGCGGCAGATCCAATAGAAGGTAATCCAAATCGCCCCATTCTACATCACGGAAGAATTGGTCAAGCACTTTCCCGAGCATTGGGCCACGCCAAACAACTGGCATATTGTCTTCTACGAAAAAGCCCATGGAGATGACTTTCACGCCGAAGCGTTCAACTGGAATAATCGTTTCGCCGCGCACGACTGGCGATTTATCGATCCCCATCATATCCGGTACACTGAATCCGTAGATATCTGCATCGATCAAGCCCACTTTTTTGCCAAGACGCGCTAATGCAATCGCCAAGTTAACCGATACTGTCGATTTACCGACGCCGCCTTTACCGCTGGCGATTGAAATGAATTCCACTTTGTTCAGTGGAGACAATAGATCCTGTGCTTCAGATTCACTTGCTGTTCCACGGAACTGAGCCAATGCTTCAGCAGGAAGTTCTTCAAAACGGATACCGACAGAACCGGCTCCCGCTCCTTTTAATACATCGACAACTTTCATCTGCAGCTGCATTTGTTCAGGCGTGTTGGTTTTGGCGATTGCCAATTTCACGCTGACGTGTTTTTTCTCTTCTTTGATCGTGACGGACGTGATGCCGTTCGTTTCAGTCAACGATCTATGTAAAAACGGATCTTCTAATGCTCCGAGTAATTCGCGTACTTGTACTTCAGTTACCATATCGATACACTCCCTATCAATTTTGCTCACCATAAAGTATAGCACAGCAAATCCTATTTTTAATGTATTCGGTCTTATCAGAAGGAATGAATATGCCACTCCGCTCTCGCGAGGATGAAAGCTCCGGCGCAGTGGCATTTCTCCTCTTTATTAATCAAGCTGAATACAGGCTTTGATCACGGATTGATGATCAGCATATCGTGGTCATCGTACGTAAAGTCCGGTCCCCATGCCACTTCCCAGTAATAGCCGTCAGGATCTGTGAAATACCCCGAATACCCTCCCCAGAAAACATCCTTCGGTTCTTTTACGACTTTCCCTCCAGCCCGTCTCGCCAGGTCCATCACTCTATCCACTTCTTCTTTGGACTTCGCGTTATATGCCAGCGTGATGCCTGAAAATCCGGTGCCTGCCGGCGGGTTCTGTTCATCGATATCTTTCGCTAACTCCTCTAATGGAAACAATTCCAGTTTCGAACCGGAAGAGTTGAAAAAGACAATTCCAGGATTGTCTCCTTTTTCTGCCGTTTCAAAGCCGAGCCCATCTCTGTAAAACTTAATCGATGTCTGCATATCTTTTACACCAAGGCAAATCAAGTTGATTCGGTTCATTTCATCATTCCCCCTTATTTCCTTCTATTCTACCCGCCTACACCTCTATTTGACCATAAAAAAAGCACTCTCCGAATTTCTTCGGAAAGTGCTTTGTAAACGAAAATCGAAATTAACGTTTTGAGAACTGAGGTGCACGACGTGCTGATTTAAGACCTGGTTTCTTACGTTCTTTCATACGTGGGTCACGTGTTAACAACCCAGCAGATTTCAACGCAGGACGGAATGCAGGGTCTACAGTTAGTAGAGCACGTGCGATACCGTGACGGATTGCTCCGGCTTGGCCTGTGAATCCACCGCCATTTACGTTTACTAGGATGTCGTAGCTTCCTAGAGTATCCGTAGCAACTAGTGGCTGTTTGATGATTTGTTGTAATGTTTCGTAAGGAACGTAGTCCGCTACGTCACGTTTGTTGATTGTAATTGTGCCGTCACCCGGTACTAACCGTACGCGAGCTGTTGAGTTTTTACGACGACCTGTCCCAATATATTGAACTTGTGCCAAAGGTGTATCCTCCTCTAATTTACTAATTTATTATCCGCGAAGTTGGTAGTTTTCTGGTGTTTGTGCTTGGTGGTTATGTTCTGGGCCAGCATATACATGTAGCTTTCTGAACATTTGGCGTCCAAGAGAGTTCTTTGGAAGCATCCCTTTGATAGCCAATTCAAGCATTCTTGTTGGGTATTTCGTGCGCATTTCAAGTGCAGTACGCTGTTTCAATCCACCAGTGTATTGTGTGTGGCGGTAGTAGATTTTGTCAGTAAGTTTTTTACCTGTAAGGTGAATCTTTTCAGCGTTGATGATGATTACGTGATCACCAGTGTCAACGTTTGGTGTGAATGTTGGTTTGTATTTCCCGCGTAGGATTGAAGCGACTTCAGAAGCTAAACGTCCAAGAGTTTGCCCTTCTGCATCGACAACCAACCATTTACGCTCTACTTCGTGACCTTTAGCCATGAATGTTGTACGCATGTATATTGTCCTCCTAATAAATCGTCTGTTTTTAAAATCATTTTACAGTGTTCCGCTGTTCCGTTTTTTCGTTATCCCTAAACACAAATAACCTTCCGGGGCATATCGTGGGGGTAATGAAAATACCATACATCATGTTATAACGCCAGCGCTAAAAAGTCAAGGGTTTTTCTAAAAACACCAGGAAAAGTTGTTTCAGCTCTGATACATCACGGTTTCCAGGTAAAGACCATGTGCCGCAGCCGTTTTCCCGGCAGCGTCCCGGTCAGCCGCAGCCACGATTCCGCTGAGTTCTTCGGCCTTCCGTCTGCCCATGCCCACTTCAGTTAATGTACCTGCAATAATCCGGACCATGTTGTATAAAAAACCGGAACCTTCAATCACCATATGAAGCTCATTGCCGTGCTCTTCAAACTCCACACGCCAAATCGTCCGGACTTTATCAACCACCGCTGTGTTCGCCGCACAAAAGCTTGAAAAATCATGGGTGCCGATCAATGCCTGTGCAGCGGCCCTCATGGCATCGACATCAAGCGGCTGCTTGACATGGACCATGTAGTTGCGCGTGAACGGGCTGATGATCTGGCTGCGGTCCCACTTGTAGCGGTAGGTCTTGCCGGTCGTATGGTAGCGTGCATGGAAAGATGCATCCACTTCTTCAATCGAGTTGACCCGGATGTCTTCCGGCAACAGGACATTCAGCGCCCTCAGCCAGCCGCTCATCGGAATGGAAAATTCCGTATCAAAATGGATGACCTGGCCGGTCGCATGGACTTTGGCATCTGTCCGTCCGCTCGCCACCACTTGGGTGACTTTGCCTTTATGGATGGTTTTCAGCACCTTCATCAATTCCACTTGGACCGTACGTGAATCCGGCTGGATCTGATAGCCGGCAAAACCGGAGCCGTCATAGGCAATTGTCGCTTTTAATCGTTTCATAATTTCTCTCCTTATACCCGGAAATACCAAAGCATTCCCGCAAGCCCGGCCAGCACCAGCAAGCTCAGGCTGTCTTTAAAGCGCCAATCCAATTGGCGATAGCGCGTTCGGCCTTCGCCGCCTCGGTAACCCCGGACTTCCATCGCCGTAGCCAGGTCTTCCGCCCGTTTAAAGGCGCTGACGAACAACGGGATCAACAAGGGCACAACCGCCTTGATGCGCTCTTTTACCGGCCCTGAGCCAATGTCTGAGCCTCTTGCCATCTGCGCCTTGAGGATCTTGCCCGTCTCATCCATCAAAGTCGGGATAAAGCGCAGGGAAATGGACATCATCAATGCCAGTTCATGAACCGGCAACTTGACGCGTTTGAATGGGCCAAGCAATACTTCAATGCCATCGGTGATGGAAATTGGTGAAGTCGTCAAGGTCAGGATGCTCGTAATGAACACCAAGACCAGGAAACGGATGGAAATGAATATCCCTTGCCGCAGCCCTTCTTCGTAAATCTCAATAAAACCGATATCCACTAACAAATCGCCTTCACGCGTAAAGAAAATATGCAGCAAAAAGGTAAAAATCAATAAAATAAAGACCGGTTTCAATCCGTTGATCAGGAAATAGAGACGAATTTTGGACAGGAACACCACCAGCAGCGTGAACCCGAGCAAAATACCGTACGTCACTGCGCTATTGGCAATAAAAACGATGGCGATAAACACAAAAACGAATAAAATCTTCGCTCGCGGATCCATCCGGTGGATAATCGAGTCCCCTGGAATAAAGCGGCCAAAAATCATTTTCTCCATCATTCGGAATCACGCCCTTCCGATAAAGCCAATGCGATGTTTTTCGCCAGCGCTTCTTCCGTCAGTGAAATGGCATCCAATGTGATGCCGGCTTTCTCTTCAAACTTCCGCTGCAGGCGGATGGTACGCGGCGGCTCCAGCCGGTAGTCCCGCAATTGCTCTTCATTCGAGAAGATCTCTGCAGGATCCCCTGTCACGACACAGCGGCCATCATGCATAATGGCTACAGTATCTGCGTAGCGCGCCGCATCTTCCATGCTGTGGGTCACCAGAACCGTTGTCAGTCCTTTTTGGATATGCAGCTGATGGAACAGGTCCATGATTTCACGGCGGCCACGCGGATCAAGTCCAGCCGTCGGTTCATCAAGCACCAATACATCCGGTTCCATCGCCAACACTCCGGCAATTGCCACACGGCGCATTTGCCCGCCCGACAGATCGAACGGAGATTTCGCCAACACTTCTGAAGGCAAGCCAAGCTGTTCAACCAGTTCATGTGCCCGTCGGCTTGCTTCTTCTTCCGGTACGCCATAGTTCATCGGCCCGAACATGATGTCTTTCAACACCGTTTCATCGAACAATTGCTGTTCCGGAAATTGAAAGACGATCCCGACCTGCCGGCGCACATCTCGCAAATTCTTCGCCTTCACGCCAGCTTCGATTTTCCGCTCGCCGATCACGACGGATCCTTCTGTCGGCTTCAACAAAGCATTAAGATGCTGAAGGACCGTCGATTTGCCGGATCCGGTATGGCCGATGATGGCTGTATAGGAGCCTGAAGGGATATGCAGTGAGACATTAGTCAACGCCCGTTTTTCAAAAGGCGTATCTTTTGCATAACTGTATCCTACTTCCTTGAGTAAAATGTCCATAACTCATCCACCAATTCATCTTCTGTCATATGTTCTCCTTGAAGTTGGACTCCAGCTTCTTGAAGCAGATGCGTCATGCGCATCGAAAACGGCAAATCCAGGCCCAGCGTCGTCAGTTCATTGCCGGATAGGAATACTTCATCCGGTGTGCCTTCCAATTGCTTTTGCCCTGCGTTCATGACGAGGATGCGGTCAGCAAGTGCCGCCTCTTCCAAGTCATGCGTAATCGAGATAACTGTAAGGCCCGTCGCTTCCCGCAGTTCACGGATGGTTTCAATGACTTCCATCCGCCCCTGTGGATCAAGCATCGATGTCGCCTCATCCAAAATCAACAGACGCGGACGCAGTGCAAGTGCACCGGCAATCGCCACACGCTGTTTTTGGCCACCCGACAAATGGTGGGGTTCGTGGTCAAGATAAGCTTCCATCTTTACTTGATGCAACGATTCTTTGACACGCAGCACCATTTCTTCATGCGGCACGCCATTGTTTTCCAAGGCAAATGCCACGTCGTCCTGGACCGTGGCGCCAACAAACTGATTGTCCGGATTTTGAAAAACCATGCCCATCTGCGATCGGATATCCCACAGGCTTTCTTCGGCCATCAATTGCCCCATCGCCGAAACTTTTCCCGTCTGCGGAAACAATAAACCGTTCATCAATTTGGCGATTGTCGATTTCCCGGAACCGTTATGGCCCACCAAAGCGATCCATTCCCCGTCCTGTATCGAAAAAGATAAATCCTGCACGGCCGGTTTTACCGACGCGTCTTCTTGCGTATATGTAAATGTCACATTTTCGAATGACAATATAATCGAATTCATCTCAGCTGGCCTCCTCTGAAACTTGCTTAGCTCTTCTCTACTCTACTGGTTTTCAACAGCATTTGTAAAACGGTAAATAAATAAAAAAAGCGCGCACCTCATTCAGAGAAATGCGCTTTTCTGTCTCTATGGCTTCCCCGGTTGCTTAAGCCAGGGTTGAATGAGGTGCGTAGAGCTAGACGAGACGCCGCCTTTCGGCTCGCTCATCATAACACTCAGCTTTTCATATTGTCGTATAAATCATAATGCTAAAAGAAGAGGGCTATGAAACCCCCTTCGATTGATTAAACCAATTCGATAATAACGATAGGTGCGCCATCTCCGCGACGAGGCCCCATTTTCATAATGCGAGTGTAACCGCCTTGACGGTCAGCGTAACGTGGTGCAACATCATCAAACAATTTCTGCAATGCATAAGTTGTTGTTTCGTTGCCTTCAGCGTCTGCAGTTGTTACCAACTCACGGCGCATCCATTCTGCTGCTTTACGGCGAGCGTGAAGATCTCCACGTTTACCAAGCGTAATCATTTTTTCTACAGTCGAACGCACTTCTTTCGCACGAGCTTCAGTCGTTTGAATGCGTTCATGTACGATTAAGTCTGTTGTAAGGTCACGTAATAGTGCTTTACGTTGAGAACTTGTACGTTGAAGCTTTCTCATTGAAGTTTCCCTCCTTTGTTGAATAGTTCGGATCCGATTCTAACTCTCAGTCTTCTTTACGAAGGCCAAGCCCTAAATCTTCCAACTTCACTTTAACTTCTTCAAGTGATTTGCGTCCGAGGTTGCGTACTTTCATCATGTCGTCTTCCGACTTGCTTGCCAGTTCGTGTACCGTGTTGATACCCGCACGTTTTAAGCAGTTGTAAGATCGAACCGAAAGATCAAGTTCTTCGATAGTCATCTCTAATACTTTCTCTTTTTGGTCTTCTTCTTTTTCAACCATGATTTCAGCCGTTTGAGCCTCGTCTGTCAATCCTACGAAGATGTTTAAATGCTCAGTAAAAATCTTTGCGCCAAGCGCAATTGCCTCTTTTGGACCAATGCTGCCATCTGTCCATACATCAAGAGATAATTTATCGAAATGAGCCAGTTGACCCACACGAGTATTTTCCACTTGGAAATTAACGCGTGAAACTGGAGTGTAAATAGAGTCAACCGGGATAACGCCGATCGGAAGATCTTCACGTTTGTTCTGATCTGCACGGGCATATCCACGGCCTCTGTTTGCATACATACGCATGCGCAAGTGGCCATTTTTAGCGATTGTTGCAATATATAGATCCGGATTCAGAATTTCTACGTCACTGTCATGCGTAATATCTGCAGCCGTAACCGTTCCATCACCTTTTACATCGATTTCAATGACTTTTTCTTCGTCAGAGTAAATCTTCAAAGCCAGCTTCTTAATATTCAAGATGATAGTAGCCACATCTTCTTCTACACCTTCAACAGTGGAGAATTCATGCAGAACGCCATCAATTTGAATTGAAGTAACAGCTGCGCCAGGTAAAGATGAAAGTAAGATTCGACGTAAGGAGTTTCCTAAAGTGGTTCCATATCCACGCTCAAGAGGTTCAACAACAAATTTTCCGAACTTGGAACTGCTGTCGATCTCAACCGTTTCAATCTTTGGTTTTTCTATTTCGAGCATTCATTTTACCCTCCTTCAAAACGTCGGTTTTTTTCGTTTCATCAAAGAATTCGATAGTCACAGACTTTCGCTACGATTCAGAACCCATCCAGTAAGTCGTGATGTTCAAAAATCCTATTCAGATTAACGATTATACGCGACGGCGTTTTGGTGGGCGGCAACCGTTGTGAGGTACTGGAGTTACATCTTTGATAGCTGTAACTTCTAGTCCGGCAGCTTGAAGTGCACGGATTGCAGCTTCACGACCTGAACCAGGACCTTTAACTGTAACTTCTAGAGTTTTAAGACCGTGTTCGATTGATGTTTTAGCAGCAGTTTCAGCAGCCATTTGAGCAGCGAAAGGAGTAGATTTACGTGAACCTCTAAATCCTAGAGCCCCTGCACTTGACCATGAAACAGCGTTACCCTGCATGTCAGTGATAGTAACGATTGTGTTATTGAATGTTGAGCGGATGTGAGCAATACCAGATTCGATATTCTTTTTCACACGACGCTTACGAGTTTGTTGTTTACGTGCCATGTTAAGAAGAAACCTCCTTTACTGATTATTTTTTCTTGTTAGCTACAGTTTTACGAGGACCTTTACGCGTACGCGCATTGTTCTTCGTATTTTGACCGCGGACCGGTAGTCCACGACGATGACGGATTCCTCGGAAGCTAGCAATTTCCATCAAGCGTTTGATGTTCATTGAAACTTCACGGCGAAGGTCACCTTCGATTTTGTATTGATCTAATTGTTCACGGATATTGTTCAACTCGTCTTCTGTAAGATCACGAACGCGTGTCTCTTCAGAGATACCAGCAGCAGAAAGAACTTTCTGTGCAGTTGTTTTACCAACACCGAAAATGTATGTTAATGAAATAACAACGCGTTTGTCGCGCGGAATGTCAACACCAGCAATACGTGCCATGTGTGCGATGCACCTCCTTCAAATTAGCCTTGTCTTTGTTTGTGTTTCGGATTTTCACAGATTACCATTACTTTACCGTTTCTGCGAATAACTTTACATTTTTCACAGATCGGTTTTACAGATGGTCTCACTTTCATCTAACCCAACCTCCTTAGTAGTCCGGAGTGCAAAAGATTATTTAAAACGGTATGTGATACGACCGCGTGTTAAATCGTAAGGAGAAAGTTCCACTGTCACTTTATCTCCTGGCAGAATGCGGATGAAATGCATGCGAATCTTGCCTGATACGTGCGCAAGAATCGTATGGCCGTTTTCCAATTCCACTTTAAACATCGCGTTAGGCAAAGTCTCAACGACAGTTCCTTCGATTTCAATTACATCGTCTTTCGCCATCGACCCAGTCTCCCTTCTGTATACAAATCAGGTTCTCATCTTCAAACAGTATTTGCTGATTGAATAGTAGTAGTACATTCATTCACAAGAAATGCATGAGTGACATTCGAAAGACATTCTCCGAGTCCCGCAGATCAGCGGGCCGGGGGTAATCCGGCAAAGCCAGTCTGTCTCATGTATCCTCGACTGCCCGGACTGCTTTGGATGAGTTCCAAACCCGTTACACAGATGCTTCCACGAAACCCATTATACTAGTTTCGATGCACGATTGCACGAATGCGCACCTTGCATCAACGTTCATACTCTGAGCCTTGTTTGCTTTTGCAGCTCTCGAAAATTCATATCTCCGGTGCTCCTTAAAGCCACATGGAGGCAACTAACTGCGCCCGGCGCCGGGGATTAGCCTCGGTCGCCCTTTAGAAGAGCATCAATGTCAGCAAATACTTTTTGGATGTCCTGCTGTCCATCTATATTCTGCAGCACGTTTTTGCTTTCATAGAAATCAAGAAGCGGCTGCGTTTGTTGCATATTTACTTCTAAACGTTTAGTGACGGTTTCAGGCTTATCATCTTCACGCTGGTAGAGTTCTCCACCATCTTTGTCGCACACACCAGCAGTTGCCGGCGGGTTGAACACAGTATGGTAAGCAGTTCCACAAACTTTACAGATCCATCGGCCTGTCAAACGTGCAATTAATTCATCTTGTTCGACTTGAATATTTACGACATGCTCGATTCGCTTATCAAGATCGGCCAAAAGAGATTCCAACGCTTCAGCTTGAGGAACAGTACGCGGAAAGCCATCCAATAAGAAGCCATCCTCGCAGTCCTTTTCGCTAAGCCGTTCTCGGACAATGCCGATAGTCACTTCATCAGGCACTAGAGCACCTTGATCCATGAATGATTTTGCTTTCAAGCCCAGTTCCGTTCCGCCTTTTATAGCAGCTCGAAACATGTCACCTGTAGAAATATGAGGGATGTCGTACTTCTTAACAATTTCGTCTGCTTGAGTACCTTTTCCGGCACCCGGTAGACCCATTAATACGATATTCATACGTTTGTCCCCCTCAGACAATTGGACAAGAGACGCTTTCACGTCCCTCTAGATCCATTGATTATTTCATAAAGCCTTTGTAATGACGTTTCACAAGTTGAGATTCCAATTGTTTCATCGTCTCCAGTGCTACCCCTACAACAATCAGAAGGCTTGTTCCGCCGATTTGCGCCGATTGCGGTAAATTCGCAATGTTAATGAAGAAAATCGGTAGAATAGCGATGACTGCCAGGAAGATGGCACCGACGAATGTCAGTCGGTATAACACACTTGTTAAATAATCCTGCGTATTTTTACCCGGACGGATTCCCGGAATATATGCGCCTTGCTTTTTCAAGTTGTCTGACACGTTCTCAGGATTAACCTGAATAAATGCGTAGAAATACGTAAATGCTACGATCAAAGCGACATAAATGATCATGCCGACAGGGCGCGTATAATCGAACGTACTCTGAACCGCTTCCGTAAACGCGTTAGCACCAAAGAAAGAAGCAATGGTTTGTGGCGTAATGATAAACGCTACTGCAAAGATTACCGGGATAACTCCGGCCGCGTTCACTTTCAAAGGTAAATGCGTTTGCTGCCCGCTTGTCGTCTGGCCACGGCCAGCAACTCGCTTCGCATACTGAATCGGTATTTTACGCAACGCTTGTTGAACGTAAATGACCAAAACCGTAATGGCAACAACAGCTAATGCAAGCAATGCCATGATGGCAATATTGATCGGAAGCTGATCTCCAGCTCCTTGGATCTGCTGTGCATACAATTGGTTAATAGCGCCTGGTACTGCAGCGACAATCCCTGCGAAGATGATAATCGAAATACCGTTCCCCACACCTTTTGCCGTAATCTGCTCACCAAGCCACAATAGGAACGCCGTACCAGCAGTCAAGACAATAGCGATGACAACATAAGTTGAAATCGTGTCGTTCTGGATTAAAGAACCGCCGTACATTTGGTTAAACCCATAAGACATACCGATTGCTTGAATAAAGGCAAGAACAATTGTGAAGTAGCGAGTGAATTGAGCAAGTTTCCGTCTTCCGACTTCTCCTTGTTTCGCCCACTCTGCAAATTTCGGTACAACATCCATCTGCAATAATTGCACAATGATTGATGCTGTAATGTATGGCATAATTCCCATCGCTAAAATCGAAAAGTTAGCTAGGGCACCTCCACCGAAAGTATTTAAGAATCCAACCAGACCCATCTGGTCAGTAGCTTGCAAAACCGAAGCGTCAACATTCGGTACTGGAACAAAAGTTCCAATACGGAAAATGATGAGCATCAATAATGTAAAGAATATTTTATTTCGAATATCAGTCACGCGCATAAAATTAGAGATTGTCTGAAACATTAAACCACCTCGGTTTGTCCGCCGGCAGCTTCAATCGCTTCTTTAGCTGATCCAGAGAATTTGTGAGCTTTTACTGTCAATTTCTTTTCTAAGCTACCGTTGCCCAGAATTTTGATTCCAGAACGTTCATTGCTCACAACACCTGTTTCGATCAACAATGCTGGTGTTACTTCTGTGCCTTCGTCGAAACGGTTAAGCACTTCGATGTTTACAACTGCATAGTCTTTACGGTTGATGTTGGTAAATCCACGTTTTGGCAAACGACGGAACAAAGGGTTTTGTCCACCTTCAAATCCAGGACGAACACCGCCGCCTGAACGAGCGTTTTGACCTTTATGACCTTTACCTGCTGTTTTACCAGTACCTGAACCGATACCGCGTCCGATACGCTTTCTCGAGCTGCGTGAACCTTCTGCTGGTTTTAATTCATGAAGTTTCATTTGGTTGGCACCTCCTTCTATAGAAATCCGTAATTAAACTTCTTTGATAGTTACTAAGTGAGCGACTTTATCAAGCATACCGCGAACGGCTGCATTGTCTTGGTGCTCAACAGTTTGGTGCATTTTGCGCAATCCCAAAGACTGAACAGTTTTGCGTTGTGCCGGTTTAGAACCGATTACGCTTTTTGTGAGGGTAATTTCCAATTTAGTTGCCATGTGATTTTCCCTCCTTATCCTAACAGTTCTGCAACTGATTTGCCGCGAAGTTTTGCAACTTCATCAGCACTCTTCAATTGAGTTAAACCGTTAATAGTTGCACGTACCATGTTGATTGGTGTGCTTGAACCTAGAGATTTAGACAAGATATCCTGTACTCCAGCTAATTCAAGTACCGCACGAACAGGTCCGCCAGCAATTACACCGGTACCTGGAGAAGCAGGTTTGATAAGAATTTGGCCTGCGCCAAAACGACCGATTACTAAGTGTGGAGTTGTACCCTTAACCATTGGTACTTCAATAAGGTTTTTCTTCGCATCTTCGATAGCTTTGCGGATTGCATCTGGAACTTCTTGAGCTTTACCAGTACCAAAACCAACATTACCATTTTTGTCGCCTACAACAACTAATGCGGAGAAACGGAAACGACGTCCACCTTTTACAACTTTAGCTACGCGATTGATTGTAACTACGCGTTCTTCAAGTTCAAGTTTGTTTGGATCAATACGACTCATGAAATGTGTCCCTCCTTTTTTTAGAATTCTAAACCATTTTCACGGGCAGCTTCTGCTAATGCTTTTACACGTCCATGATATAAATAACCACCGCGGTCGAAAACAACCGATTTTAAGCCGTTTTCAGTAGCGCGTTTTGCAATTGTTTCGCCGACTTTAGCTGCCGCTTCCACGTTGCCAGTAGATTCTACTGAGAAATCCTTCTCCATAGATGATGCACTTGCAAGTGTAACGCCATTCATATCGTCGATCAATTGAGCGTAGATGTATTTATTCGAACGGAATACGTTTAAACGTGGGCGTTGTGCTGTGCCTGTAATTTTAGAACGTACGCGTGCATGACGTTTTTTACGAGATGCGTTTTTATCGAGTTTCGTAATCACTGAGGTCACTCCTTTCAGCCTGCCTAAGCAGCATTATTTACCTGTTTTACCTTCTTTGCGGCGAACAACTTCACCTTCGTAACGGATACCTTTGCCTTTATATGGCTCTGGCGGACGTACTTGGCGGATGTTCGAAGCAAGAGCTCCAACACGTTCTTTATCGATGCCTTTGACGATGACTTTTGTGTTTGCTGGAACTTCAACTGTTACGCCGTCTTCCGGAGTGAATTCAACCGGATGAGAGTAACCTACGTTAAGAACCAATTTTGAGCCTTGTAATTGAGCACGGTAACCAACACCTACTAATTCAAGTGTGCGTTGGAATCCTTCTGAAACTCCAGTAACCATGTTTGCAAGCAAAGCACGGGATGTACCGTGGTTTGTGCGGTGATCTTTAGAATCTGAAGGACGTGACAATGTTAGGACGTTATCTTCTTGTGTGATTGTAATATCTTTGTTGAATACGCGAGTCAACTCGCCTTTAGGGCCTTTAACAGTTACGGCATTCTTGTCTCCAAGAGTTACGGTAACGTTAGCAGGAACCTCGATTGGTTTTTTACCTACACGTGACATTCTGTTGCACCTCCATTCGTTTGTTGCTTATTACCAAACGTATGCTATGATTTCTCCGCCGATTTGTTTCGCGCGGGCTTCTTTATCAGTTACCAAACCTTGTGATGTTGAGACTAAAGCGATTCCAAGACCGTTTAGTACACGTGGCACCTCGTTAGTTTTAGCGTAAACACGTAGTCCTGGTTTTGAAATGCGTTTCAATCCAGTAATAACGCGTTCGTTGTTAGCTCCGTATTTAAGGAAAATCCGGATCATGCCTTGTTTATCATCTTCAACATATTCTACGTCACGAACGAAACCTTCACGCTTAAGGATTTCAGCGATGTCTTTTTTCACATTAGAAGCCGGAAGCTCTAATTTCTCGTGACGAACCATGTTTGCGTTACGAATGCGTGTCAGCATATCTGCAATCGGATCTGTCATTGTCATTACTTTTACCTCCTTCCCAAATTAGGGGATTACCAGCTGGCTTTTTTGACGCCAGGAATTTGTCCCACATATGCAAGTTCACGGAAACAAATACGGCAAAGTTTAAATTTGCGTAATACTGAATGCGGACGTCCGCAACGTTCACAGCGTGTGTACTCTTGTACTTTAAACTTTGGCGTGCGTTTTTGTTTTGCGATCATAGATTTTTTAGCCACGTTTACGCCTCCCTCATGTTTACTTTTGGAACGGCATTCCGAATTGTGTTAATAACTCACGAGCTTCTTCATCAGAGTTCGCAGTTGTTACAATTACGATATCCATACCGCGTACTTTGTTAACTTTATCGTAGTCGATTTCAGGGAAGATCAATTGTTCTTTTACGCCAAGTGTGTAGTTACCGCGTCCGTCGAACGATTTGTTCGATACGCCACGGAAGTCACGTACACGTGGAAGTGAGATAGCAATCAATTTATCCAGGAAGTCGTACATACGCTCTCCGCGTAGTGTAACTTTACATCCGATTGGCATACCTTCACGAAGACGGAAGCCAGCGATAGATTTTTTAGCTTTAGTAATAACTGGTTTTTGACCAGTGATTGTTTGTAATTCTTCAACAGCAGAGTCAAGTGACTTAGTGTTTTGAACAGCTTCGCCTACACCCATGTTGATAACAATTTTGTTTACTTGGGGTGCCTGCATTACAGATTTATATTCAAACTTGCTCACTAGAGCAGGAGTGATTTCATTCACATATTTTTCTTTTAGGCGGTTCATGTGTGTACCTCCCTTCATTCAGGAATTTTATTTATCTAATTTTTCGCCGGATTTTTTTGCAACACGAACTTTTTTACCATCTTCAACCTTGTATCCTACACGAGTCGGCTCGCCGGATTTAGGGTCAAGTAACATAACGTTAGAAACATGAATTGCTGCTTCTTGGCTGACAATTCCACCTTGCGGATTTGCCTGGTTCGGTTTTGTATGCTTTTTGATGATGTTGACACCTTCAACAAGCACACGGTCTTTCTTAGGTAAAGCAGTCAAAACAACGCCTGTTTTGCCTTTGTCTTTGCCTGAGATTACCTTAACTGTATCGCCTTTTTTAACATGCATTCTGTCGCACCTCCTTGGTATGGCACATTGATTTATTAAAGAACTTCAGGAGCAAGTGATACGATTTTCATGAAGCTGTTATCGCGAAGTTCGCGGGCAACAGGTCCGAAAATACGAGTTCCGCGTGGACCTTTGTCGTCACGGATAATGACACATGCATTTTCATCAAATTTGATATAAGTACCGTCTTTACGGCGAGCTCCGCTTTTCGTGCGAACGATGACAGCCTTAACGACTTCACCTTTCTTAACAACGCCACCTGGTGTTGCTTTTTTCACGGTACAAACGATTACGTCTCCGATGTTTGCAGTCTTGCGACCAGAACCACCAAGTACTTTAATCGTTAGTACTTCACGAGCACCCGAGTTGTCTGCAACTTTTAAACGACTTTCCTGTTGGATCACTTAGGTAACCTCCCTCCGGAATTTCTTAGGTTCCGAAATTATTTAAATTAGATGATAACCGCTTTTTCTACAATTTCCAATACGCGGAAACGTTTTGTAGCTGATAACGGACGAGTTTCCATGATGCGAACTACGTCGCCCATTTTCGCTTCGTTTAGCTCATCATGAGCTTTATATTTCTTAGAGTATTTTACACGTTTGCCATAGAATGCGTGCTTCTTTTGAGTTTCAACCATTACTGTAACGGTTTTGTCCATTTTGTCAGACACAACACGGCCTGTGTATACTTTGCGTTGGTTACGCTCAGTCATACTTGCAAACCTCCTCTCGATTTATCAGTTATTGCCACTGAGTACTCTTTCGTGAATCACAGTTTTCATACGGGCAATCGCTTTACGTACTTCGCGGATGCGAGCAGTGTTTTCTAATTGACCAGTAGCCAATTGGAAGCGAAGGTTGAAAAGCTCTTCTTTCAGTGATTTCACTTTTTGTTCAATCTCAGCAGTGGTTAGGTCACGGATTTCATTAGCTTTCATTCGATTCACCACCAATTTCTTCGCGTTTTACGAACTTCGTTTTGATTGGAAGTTTGTGAGATGCAAGGCGCAATGCTTCGCGTGCCACTTCTTCAGATACTCCACCAAGTTCGAACATGATTTTACCAGTTTTGACAACGGCTACCCAGCCTTCAGGTGAACCTTTACCAGATCCCATACGAACCTCTAGAGGCTTTTTCGTATATGGTTTATGCGGGAAAATTTTGATCCAGACTTTACCGCCACGTTTCATGTAACGAGTCATGGAAATACGTGCAGCTTCGATTTGACGGTTAGTGATCCAAGATGATTCTAATGCTTGGAGACCAAATTCGCCGAATGCGATTTCTTTACCGCCTTTAGCTTCGCCGCGCATCTTGCCTCGGTGCTCTCTACGATATTTAACGCGTTTAGGCATTAACATATTATTTGCCTCCTTCCTCAGATTTCTTCTTAGTTGGAAGGACTTCACCGCGGTAGATCCATACTTTTACGCCGAGCTTACCATAAGTTGTGTCTGCTTCAGCATGCGCATAATCAATATCAGCGCGGAGCGTATGGAGCGGAACAGTACCTTCACTGTAGTGTTCAGCACGCGCAATGTCAGCGCCGCCTAGACGTCCAGATACTTGAGTTTTGATTCCTTTAGCGCCAGAACGCATAGTGCGTTGGATCGCTTGTTTTTGTGCACGACGGAAAGACACACGGTTTTCCAGTTGACGTGCAACACTTTCAGCAACCAATCTTGCATCAAGGTCAGCTCTTTTAATTTCAATGATGTTGATGTGTACACGCTTGCCAGTCATAGAGTTAAGCTGTTTGCGAAGTACTTCTACTTCAGATCCACCTTTACCGATTACCATACCTGGTTTCGCAGTGTGAATAGTTACGTTGACACGGTTTGCAGCGCGTTCAATTTCGATTTTAGAAACTGAAGCTTCTTTCAAACGTGCTTCAACATATTCACGGATTTTAATATCTTCGTGAAGAAGTGTCGCATAATCTTTCTCAGCGTACCATTTAGATTCCCAATCACGAATGATTCCGATACGCATCCCAATTGGATGTATTTTTTGTCCCACGAATTATCCCTCCTTCTGGTCAGATACCACTAGTGTAATGTGGCTTGTGCGTTTATTAATTGCGCTTGCGCGTCCCATTGCACGTGGACGGAAACGTTTAAGTGTTGGTCCTTCGTCAACGAATACTTCACTGATGACCAAGTCATTCAGATCCATTTCGTAGTTGTGTTCAGCGTTAGCAGCTGCAGATTTCAATAACTTCTCAACAACAACAGATGCTGCTTTCGGAGTGTGGTTCAAAATCGCAACAGCTTCGCCAATTTGCTTGCCTCGAATTAAATCTACAACTAAACGGACTTTACGAGGAGCAATACGTACTGTTCTAGCGACAGCTTTTGCTTGCATAGGGAAATCCTCCTCTCAATTAACGTCTTGTTTTCTTATCGTCTGCACCATGACTAGCGTATTTGCGTGTTGGAGCGAATTCGCCTAGTTTATGGCCCACCATGTCTTCAGTCACATATACTGGAATGTGTTTATGACCATCGTATACTGCGATTGTTTGTCCGATGAATGTCGGGAAAATTGTAGAACGGCGAGACCAAGTTTTGATCACTTGTTTTTTCTCAGAGTCCTTTTGTGCTTCAACTTTTTTCATAAGATGATCATCAACAAAAGGTCCTTTTTTCAAGCTGCGGCCCATGTGGGATCCTCCCTTCGTGATTGCACCACGGTTCTTTCGGCGAACCGTAGCGGAATCAAATTATTTTTTACGACGACGCACGATGAATTTATCGGATTTGTTCGTTTTCTTACGTGTCTTGTATCCAAGAGTAGGTTTGCCCCATGGAGACATAGGTGATTTACGTCCGATTGGCGAACGTCCTTCACCACCACCGTGTGGGTGATCGTTAGGGTTCATTACAGATCCGCGGACTGTTGGGCGGTTGCCTTTCCAGCGGTTACGTCCTGCTTTACCAATGTTGATCAATTCGTGCTGCTCATTTCCTACTGAACCGATAGTAGCGCGGCAAGTAGCAAGGATCATGCGAACTTCGCCTGATTGCAAACGAACTGTTACGTATTTACCTTCTTTACCCAATACTTGAGCTGAAGTTCCTGCAGAACGAACTAGTTGTCCGCCGCCGCCTGGCTTCAATTCGATGTTATGGATTGTAGAACCCATTGGGATGTTTGACAACGGCAAAGCGTTACCTGCCTTGATGTCTGCTTCAACACCTGACATGATTTGAGTTCCAACTTCGACTCCTTTAGGAGCTAGGATGTAACGTTTCTCACCATCAGCGTAATGAATCAAAGCGATGTTTGCAGAACGGTTTGGATCGTACTCGATTGTAGCAACGCGTCCTGGAATGCCATCTTTGTTACGTTTGAAATCAATCACACGGTATTGGCGTTTATGTCCACCACCGTGGTGGCGTACAGTAATTTTACCTTGGTTGTTACGGCCGCCTTTACGCTTTACAGGTCGTAAAAGCGATTTTTCAGGTTTGTTCGTAGTGATTTCAGCGAAATCTGAAGTTGTCATGTTACGACGACCGTTAGTGGTAGGTTTATATTTTCTTATGCCCACGTTGTTTCCCTCCTTCTTTAGTAGTTCTTTAAGAACTTATCGAAATTAAATTTCGAACAACTCGATATCTTTAGATTCAGCAGTCAATTTAACAATCGCTTTACGGCGTTTGTTTGTGTATCCTGCGTGTTTGCCCATACGCTTGAATTTGCCTTTGTAGTTCATGATGTTGACTTTCTCAACTTTCACGCCAAAGATCTCCTGCACGGCTTGTTTAACTTGTGTTTTGTTTGCGCGAGTGTCCACTTCAAAAGTGTACTTTTTCTCTGCCATTACTTCAGATGATTGCTCAGTAATGACCGGACGCTTTATTACATCACGTGCTTCCATTAACTAAGCACCTCCTCAATTTTTTCAATCGCTGCTTTTGTCATAACAATCTTGTCATGTCCAAGCAAGTCTAAAACGTTAATGCCATCTGCTGCTACCACTGTCATTCCTTTAAGGTTACGTGCAGATTTTGCAACGTTCTCCTCAAGGTCCGCAGTTACGAACAAAGCTTTTTTGCCAATTGAAAGATCTTGGATCAACTGGTTGAATGCTTTTGTTTTTGGTGCATCAAATGTCAACCCTTCAAGTACCATCAGGTTTTCTCCAGCTACTGTAGATGAAAGCGCAGAGCGTAGAGCCAAACGACGGACTTTCTTAGGAAGTTTGTAGCTATAGCTACGTGGAGTTGGACCGAATACGATACCGCCTCCGCGCCATTGTGGTGAACGGATCGACCCTTGACGAGCACGGCCAGTTCCTTTTTGACGCCATGGTTTTTTACCACCACCAGCTACTTCAGAACGATTTTTTACTTTATGGTTACCTTGACGAAGTGAAGCGCGTTGAGACACTACTGCGTCAAATAACACTGATTCATTTGGTTCGATACCGAATACATAGTCGTTCAATTCGATGTCGCCAACTTGTGAACCTGTTTGATTTAATAAAGCTACTTTAGGCATTCTTGTTTCCTCCTTTCTCTAAAAAATTATTATTTCGCTTTAATTGCCGATTTAACACGGATCAATGCTTTGCGAGAACCAGGAACATTACCTTTAACAAGAAGCAGGTTACGTTCAAGATCAACTTTCACGATTGAAAGGTTTTGAATCGTAATTGTCGTGCCACCCATTTGACCAGGTAATTTCTTCTGTTTGAATACGCGGTTAGGAGCAACCGGACCCATTGAACCAGGACGACGGTGGTAACGTGAACCGTGTGTCATTGGTCCGCGAGATTGTCCGTGGCGTTTAATAACACCTTGGAAACCTTTACCTTTTGTTGTTCCTGTGACATCTACTACATCGCCTTCTGCGAATACATCTACTTTGACTTCTTGACCAATCTCGTAATCAGCTAAGTTTACATTGCGAAGTTCGCGAATGAAGCGCTTAGGAGCAGTGTTCGCTTTTGCTACGTGTCCTTTAGAAGGTTTGTTGGAAAGCTTTTCGCGCTTGTCTTCAAAACCTAATTGGATTGCTTCGTAGCCGTCAACCTCAACTGTTTTCTTTTGAAGTACTACGTTTGGAGCAGCTTCAATAACAGTTACAGGGATTAAATCACCGTTCTCAGCAAAAACTTGCGTCATACCGATTTTTCTACCTAAGATTCCTTTGGTCATGTTGTCACACCTCCTGTGATTATTTATGTTTTCTATTTTCGTTTACCGATTAAAGTTTAATTTCAATGTCAACGCCTGACGGTAAATCAAGTTTCATCAACGCATCGACAGTTTGTGGTGTCGGGTTAACGATATCGATTAGACGTTTGTGTGTGCGCATTTCAAATTGCTCACGAGAATCTTTGTACTTATGGACAGCACGCAAGATTGTGTAGACCGATCTTTCAGTCGGCAACGGTATCGGACCCGATACGCTTGCACCTGAACGTTTAGCGGTTTCTACAATTTTCTCAGCAGACTGATCTAGAATTCTATGATCATATGCTTTTAAACGGATACGAATTTTTTGTTTTGCCATTATTTTCCCTCCTTTTCGCCTATTTTTGATAGACATTCTCCACGAAAATTTTCCAATCACTCGCCATGGCAAAGCGGCCGGGTGTATCGGTAACCTCTCGCTTCATCGCAGTCAAAGACCAACATTAACCATTATACAAAAGAAAAAAGAATTCCGCAAGTGTTTCCACGAAATTCTTTCTTATTCGCTTTTTTTATTATAACAGGATATTTTAGAACTTCAAGCATGACGATAATAGTCCGAACATTTCGAGCTTAACCCAGCACCATGACAGCAATCCAACCGAAAATCACTAGCGGTATATTGTAGTGGAGGAAGGTCGGCACGCATGTATCCCAGATATGGTTGTGCTGTCCGTCGACGTTCAATCCGGCTGTCGGGCCCAAAGTTGAGTCAGAAGCTGGCGACCCAGCATCTCCTAGCGCCCCTGCTGTGCCAATCAGTGCAATGATCGCCATTGTGGAGAATTCGAACTCCAGGCTCAAAGGTACAAAGATGGCGGCAATAATCGGAATCGTTGCAAACGATGAGCCGATGCCCATCGTCACGAACAGGCCAACGATCAGCATTGCCAGTGCCGCAACACCCTTGTTGCCGGCAAACAGTTCAGATACACTGGCAACCAATGGTGCAACGGCTCCTGTTGCCTGGATGACCGAGGCAAATCCATTTGCACTAATCATAACAAAACCGATAAAAGCCATCATGCGCATGCCTTCCGTAAGTACGTCGTCCGCTTCACGCCATTTCATGGCACCGAAGACATACAGCACAAGAATTCCGGCAAGTGCACCGATGATCATCGAATCCGTCTGGATCTGAGCAATCAAAGCTGCAATCAAGGCTGCGATCGTCACGATGACATCTTTTGTGGAAGCTGTCTTTTTCAGAGTTTCTTCTATAGAAGTAGATGCTTTATGATAATCACGTGGTTTGCGGTAAGAGATGAATACTGCAATGACCAATCCGACCAATAGACCTGCGACTGGAATGGCCATGGCTTTTGGAATATCGGCCATATCAATCGCCAAACCTGCAAGTTCCATCTGCGTAAAAACAATCTCATGAAAAATCAGCCCAAAGCCATAAGGCAATAAAATATAAGGAGCTGTCAGACCGAACGTCAAGACAGCCGCGATCAAGCGGCGGTCGATCCGCAACTCATTCAAGATGTGCAGAATCGGTGGAACCAGTAACGGAATAAAAGCGATGTGAATCGGAATCAGGTTTTGCGAAAAGATGGCCATTGCCAGCAGCGCCAGAATGATAAGAGCTTTCGCTAAATTCGCCCGTGTCGCTTCACCGTCTTTATTGACCAATTTCAAGACGCCGGACACCAGCAGCTCCGGTATGCCGGTCCGTGAAATTGCTACGGCGAATCCACCAAGCATCGCATAGCTGAGTGCTATAGTCGCCCCTGCTCCCAATCCATCTGTAAATGATGTTAATGTATCCATAAATGATAATCCGCCGCTCAATCCGCCTGCAAGCGCCCCAATCAATAAAGCAAAGACGACATTCACACGCAACAAGCTCAATACGAGCATGATTAAGACAGCGATAACAACTGCATTCATAAGTAACTCTCCTTTAGTTTGCTAAAGCGTTAAAGTACACACTTTAAATTACCAAAACCCGAATAGCTTGTCAATATCCTATAGCTAGATTATTGAAATACAAAAAAGTCCAAAAATAAAAACCCTTTACGGTTAGATGAACTGCCCCTCCATCATTAGGCATAACTAACAATGGAGGGGCAATTCATTAGGCAAAGGGTTTATTGATAAGACAAGTTATTCGAACAGCAGCCGTCTGGATGCGCATTCTTTAGTTAGCCTGCCGCTGCTTTTCTTCATAAGCTGCAATGTAGGAGTCGTATTGGAACGTCAACGCGATCTCATCCCAGCCCTTCAGCAGCATTTCCTTCCAGTAAGGATCGATATCGAATTCATAACGCGTACCGTCCTGGCCAGTGACAGTCTGGTCTTCCAAATTGATTTCCAACTTGAATTCCTGGCGCTGCCCTTTATCAATCAGATCGTTGACTTCCTGATCTTTCAAACGGATCGGAAGGATGCCGTTTTTCACGCAGTTATTATAGAAGATGTCTGCATAGCTGGGAGCGATGACTACGCGGAATCCGTAATCCAAAATCGCCCAAGGAGCATGTTCACGAGAAGAACCGCAGCCGAAATTTTCTTGTGCGACCAGAATTTCGGAGTCGTTGAATCGTGGGTCATTCAGCACAAAGTCTTCTATGGGTGTACCATCGGCATGGAAGCGCCAATGATAAAAGAGATATTTGCCGAATCCTGTTCGTTCAATACGCTTTAGAAACTCTTTCGAAATGATTTGGTCAGTATCTACGTTTTTGCGTTCAAGCGGCGTCAAGACGCTTGAGATTTTATTGATCGGTTTCATCGATGGGCCTCCTCATTTATGCCTGTCATGCTGATGGTACGGGCTCTTTCATGTAATTGCGGACATCTGTCAAGTGGCCTTCAATAGCAGCCGCTGCCGCCATCACAGGGCTCACCAGATGCGTCATCGATCCCGCTCCTTGGCGTCCTTCAAAATTCCGGTTGGATGTAGATGCACAACGTTCACCCGCAGGAACCGAATCTTCATTCATCGCCAGGCACATACTGCATCCCGTTTCACGCCATTCAAAGCCAGCTTCAAGAAATACTCGATCCAAGCCTTCCTGTTCTGCTGCACGTTTGACCGTTTCAGACCCAGGTACGACAATTGCCGTTACGGATGGATGCACTTTCTTGCCTTTAATGATTTCACTGGCAGCGCGCAAATCACCAAGACGGGCGTTCGTGCAGGAGCCGATGAAGACATGCTGAATATCGATTGAAGAAAGAGGCGTCCCTTCTTCCAGGTGCATATAAGCCAAAGCTTGCTTTAACGCATCTTTATCCGACTGCTTATCGTAATCCGCAGCGGATGGAACTCGTTCGGCAATGCCTGAACCCATCGAAGGGTTGGTTCCCCATGTAACGAATGGAGAAATCTCATCTGCATGGATTGTGACAGACGTATCGTACTGTGCGCCTTCGTCTGTTGCAAGAGCCAGCCAACGGGCAGCTTCTTTTTCAAACGCTTCGCCTTCAGGCACATGTCTGCGCCCTCTCAAGTACTCTACTGTTGTCTCATCCGGACTGATCAACCCGGCGCGTGCCCCAGCTTCAATCGACATATTGCAGATGGTCATCCGCTCTTCCATGGATAGGCCGCGAATAGCCTCTCCTGTGTATTCCATAATATGGCCGGTTCCCATATCGATGCCGAATTTAGAAATGATGGCCAGAATGACGTCTTTTGAAGAAACGCCAAAACCGAGCTTGCCATCGATCCGTACTTCCATGGTTTTTGGTTTTGATTGCCATAGCGTCTGAGTAGAAAGCACATGCTCCACTTCGCTGGTGCCGATACCGAATGCCAGAGCGCCAAAGGCTCCGTGTGTCGAAGTATGGCTGTCGCCGCAGACAATGGTCTTTCCTGGCTGCGTCAAGCCCAGTTCCGGTCCGATCACATGGACAATTCCCTGATCCGGATGGTTGATGCCCGCAAGCGGAACACCGAACTCATCACAATTGTCCTGCAAGGTTTTGATCTGTTTCCGTGAAATGGGATCGGTGATCGTCTCCCGGTTACGGGTCGGAACATTATGGTCCATCGTTGCGAAGCAAAGATCCGGCCGGCGGACTTTGCGTCCGTTCAACCGAAGCCCTTCAAACGCTTGCGGAGATGTCACCTCATGCAATAAATGAAGATCGATATATAGCAGGTCCGGCTTTCCTTGCTCTTCGAAGACGATATGCTGTTCCCAAATTTTCTCTATGATTGTTTTTGCCATGCGAACCGCTCCTTCCACTTACACATAAGAGTACATGATGTGTTCTGATACAAATTCTCTTTCCAGTTCTTCCACTACTTTGGTGACGAAGTGATCGGTCGAAACGGTGCGTTTCCCGTCGCCTGCCAAATCACCTGTGCAATATCCGTCTTCCAAGACATCCATGACCGCTTTTTCGATAGCAGCCGCTTCTGTATGAAGGCCGAATGAATGCTTCAGCATCATTGCTGCGGACAAAATGGCCGCTGCCGGATTCGCTTTGTTTTGTCCTGCGATATCCGGTGCTGAACCGTGTACGGGTTCGTAAAGGCCAAAACCGTCTGAACGGATGCTCGCAGATGGCAGCATGCCAAGTGAACCTGTAATGACCGAAGCTTCGTCGCTCAAGATATCACCGAACATATTCTCAGTCACTACGACATCGAAAGTACGTGGATCGGTAATCAATTTCATCGCTGCTGAATCAACCAGCATATGTTCCACTTCGATATCGGGATAGGCTTTTCTGCGTTCTTCCACAACTTCGCGCCATAGTTTGCTGGTTTCCAGTACGTTGGCTTTATCGACTGAAGTCACTTTGCCTCTGCGTGTGCGGGCAATTTCAAACGCCTGGTTGACGATGCGTTCGATTTCTTCTCTCGTATAAACCAATGTGTCCACCGCTGATTTTTCTGAACGGCGTTTCGGTTCTCCAAAATACAAACCGCTCGTCAATTCACGGACAATGACCATATCCACTTCTTTTGCCACCTCTTCTTTTAATGGCGAAGAAGCAAGCAAAGCCGGCACTGCTTTAACCGGACGGATATTGGCAAACAAATCGAAGTGCTTCCGGATGTTCAAAAGCCCTTTTTCAGGACGAAGGTGAGCAGGATTGCTGTCCCATTTTGTTCCTCCGACTGCACCGAGGAGAATCGCGTCACTTTCTTCACAAACATCAATGGTTTGCTGAGGCAGCGGGTTGTCGAATTGATCAACCGCTGTACCTCCGATTGCCGCGTGCTTTAAATGAAAAGTATGTCCATAACGCATTGCAATGGATTGCAGCACTTTTACCGCCGCATCTGTTACTTCTGGTCCGATTCCGTCTCCTGGCAATACCGCTATTGTTTTTTTCATTTTAAATTCCTCCTCTTTCGATCTGTTCTTTTTACACTGCCGACATCCTGACTTTCTTTCCTACCTGGACAATTTGACGGTTGACTGCATTCAAGTATGCTTTTGCTGTTGCTTCCAGAACATCCTGTGCGACATCCCGGCCCGTTACGGTCTCTCCGTCATAGCTCATATTGATGACTGCTTCACCTAAGGCGTCGCGCCCTTTGCCGATGGAAGTGACACGGTAGTCCAAGATATGGACTTTGCCTTCTACAATTCGTTCGAGCGTATTGAAAATCGCTTCAACTGATCCAGCGCCAGTAGCTGCTTCGCTGATCAATTCACCATTCGGGTGATAGGCAGAAGCGGTCGCCGTCGGGATATTGGCTGTGCCATATTGAACCTGAACACTTTCCAATTTGTAAACCGGTGTTTCCGTATCATGAATTTGCTGATCAGTCAGCAATACATATAAATCATCTTCCAAAATTTCTTTCTTGCGATCAGCCAACTTTTTGAATTCAGCAAATGCATTGTTCAGCTTTTCGTCTGTTAAATCAAAGCCCATTTTAACGGCCCGGTCTTTAAAGGCATGGCGCCCTGAATGTTTGCCAAGCACCAATTCAGTCACTGCATCGCCGATCAGTTCCGGCGTGATGATTTCATACGTCAACGGATTCTTCAGCATGCCATCCTGGTGGATACCTGATTCATGGGCAAATGCATTTTTGCCGACAACCGCTTTATTCGGTTGAATCAAGCTGCCTGTCAATTGGCTGACCAATTGGCTTGTGCGTTTGATTTCATGTAGGTTGATCCCTGTTTCAACATTGAAGATCTGCTTGCGGATATGCAAAGCAACCGCAATCTCCTCAAGCGCTACGTTGCCGGCACGTTCACCGATGCCATTAATGGTTCCCTCGATTTGAGTTGCGCCATTTTCGATAGCAGCCAAGGTATTGGCAGTAGCCATCCCCAAGTCATTATGGCAATGGGCTGACAGCTTCACTTTTTCAATTCCCGCTACATGATCGGTCATGTACTTGAACATTGCCCCGTATTCTTGAGGCGTTGCATAACCGACTGTATCTGGAAGGTTAATGGTCGTCGCTCCTGCTTCAATCACTTTGCGGATAATATGGGCTAAAAACTCAGGGTCTGAACGGGAAGCATCTTCCGCTGACCATTGGACCAACGGGAAGAACTTACGCGCGTATTTTACCGACTCTACAGCAAGTTCAACGACTTGCTCCGGTGTTTTGAATAATTTCGTTTCCATATGGATAGGTGAAGTAGCCAAAAAGATATGAATATGCGGCTGTTCCGCTCCTTTTAGCGCTTCCCAGGTCCGATCAATATCACTTTGCATCGAGCGGGCCAGGCCCGTTACGATGGAATTCTTCACTGTGCCTGCGATTCGCTGCACAGCGTCAAAATCTCCTGGAGATGAAGCAGGAAATCCTGATTCGATAATCGTCACTCCCAGACGTTCAAGCTGGCGGGCGATTTCGATTTTCTCTGCTGTATTCAAGTTGATCCCGGCCGACTGTTCCCCGTCTCGTAATGTCGTATCGAAAATATCAATTTGTGACATTGGCGACCACCTCTTTTTGTTTAGCTTTTTTGCCTTCATTAACGAAAGGCATCATTGCACGCAATTCGCGGCCCACTTGTTCGATTTGGTGAGCTTCTTCCGCTTTTTCGATTGCTGTGAATTCTGGACGATTCAATTGGTTTTCAAGCAACCAGCCTTTTGCGAATTTCCCTGTTTGGATATCCGTAAGCACATCTTTCATGCGAGCTTTCGTATCTGCATCCACAATGCGCGGCCCTGAAACAAAATCTCCCCACTGCGCTGTATCGGAAATTGAGTAGCGCATTCCTGACAAGCCACCTTCGTACATAAGGTCAACGATCAGTTTCAATTCGTGCATACATTCGAAGTAGGCAAGTTCCGGTTGGTAGCCCGCTTCAACCAATGTTTCAAATCCAGCTTTTACAAGTGAAGTGACACCGCCGCAAAGAACAGCTTGTTCTCCAAATAGATCCGTTTCCGTTTCTTCTTTGAATGTCGTTTCCAAGACGCCTGCACGTGTAGCTCCGATTCCTTTTGCATAAGCAAGGGCAATTTCCTGAGCTTGTCCTGAAACGTCCTGATGGATCGCGATCAATCCAGGAACTCCAGCACCTGCTTCATACGTACGGCGAACAAGATGTCCAGGTCCTTTTGGAGCTACCAAGAATACATCCACATCTGCAGGTGGCACGATTTGGTTAAAGTGAACGTTGAAGCCGTGTGCAAAAACAAGGGATTTCCCAGCTGTTAATGCCGGTTTGATTTCTGCGTTGTAGATTTGCGTCTGTTTTTCATCAGGCACTAAGATCATGATCACGTCTGCCGCTTCTGCCGCTTCTTTTACTGTAGCCACTTTCATGCCGTCGTTTTTAGCTTGATCGAATGATTTACCCTGGCGCACTCCAACTACTACATCAAATCCGGATTCTTTCAAGTTTTGAGCATGTGCATGGCCCTGAGAACCATAGCCGATCACCGCGATTGTCTTTCCTTTAAGTACCTGTTCGTTTACATCTTGGTTATAATACATTTTAGCCATTTTTAATTTCCTCCTCGGGTTTGGGTTTTATAGGATGTTCAATTGCGGTGTTTGTGCTTTTTGTGTTTCTCTGACAAACGCGGATACTCCGGTTCGGGTCAGTTCTTTCACACCATACGGTCTCATCAGATCAATAAAAGCTTCAATTTTTTCCGGGTCGCCTGTTACTTGGAATGTTGTTACATTTTTGCTCATGTCGACGACTGTCGCCCGGAACGGTTCGACGATGCTCAATACTTCGTTTCTGACTGCTGGCGGCACTACCACTTTCACCAACGCCAGTTCCCTCATCACCATCGCCTTATCGGTAATGTCATTTACTTTAATGACATCAATTTGTTTCTGCAGCTGTTTCAGCAATTGCTCCAGCTTGCCTTTATCTTCTACATTGACCACAAAAGTCATTTTCGACATGCCAGGCTGCTCTGTGTGACCGACCGAAATGCTTTCGATGTTGAACTGCCGTTTCATCAATAAGCCTGTAACGCGGTTCAACACCCCGCTTTGGTTGATCACCGTTGTTGTAATGACTCGTTTCATTCGCCTTTCACTCCGATCATTTCATTCAAGCCTTTGCCTGGTGCAACCATCGGATAAACACATTCCATCTGCACCACCCGGCAATCGATCAACACGGGCTCGTTTGAATTAAATGCTTCTGCAAAAACCGCTTCCGCTTCTTCCATCGTTTCAACTTTATAGCCTTTGATGTCATAAGCCGCCGCCAACTTCACAAAATCCGGTTGAACAGGAATCAAAGATTGTGAATAACGCCCTTCATAAAATGTTTCCTGCCATTGTCTAACCATTCCCAAGCTTTGGTTGTTCAGGATAACAACCTTCACTGGCAGCCGCAGCTCTTGAAGTAGAGACAGTTCCTGCAAAGTCATTTGGAATCCGGCATCCCCTACTATAGAGATAACTTGCTCATCCGGTTTCGCCAATTGGGCACCGATGGCGGCAGGGAAACCAAAGCCCATTGTGCCGAGGCCGCCTGATGTCACCCAGTTATGAGGGTTATTGAAGCGGTAGTATTGAGCCGCCCACATTTGATGCTGCCCTACATCTGTTGTGACAACTGCATTGCCTCCGGTCAGTCGATGGATCAACTCTACGGCTTGTTGAGGCATGATTCCTTCCCGATCTCTTGCATGGTATTGAAGCGGGTATTCCACTTGGTTCCCGGATAGCATTTCAAGCCATTCTGCAGTGTCGGGGCTTCTAAATGATTGATTAAGCAATTGAAGCAGCGCCTCTTTGGCATCCGCAACAATCGGGACGGCTGTCGGAACGTTTTTTCCGATTTCTGCCGGGTCGATATCAATATGGATTACTTGTGCATTTGGCGCAAAGCTTGCAAGATTTCCGGTCAACCGGTCATCGAATCGTGCACCAATATTCAACAAGACATCACAATCACATATTGCTGTATTCGCTGTGTAAGTTCCGTGCATGCCGGCCATTCCGAGGAATAGTTCATGTTCGCCAGCAATGCTGCCTAAGCCCAACAATGTATTGGTAACCGGAATTTGATTGCGTTCAGAGAAGACTTTCAACTCTTCTGTTGCCTTTGCCGCCAAGATACCGGCTCCAGCTAAAATCAATGGTCTTTTCGCCTGTGACAATAATTGAGCCGCTTTTTGGATTTGCAGGTAGTTCGGATTCGTCGTTGGTTGATACCCTGGAAGATATACTGCCTCTTCTTCTTTATTGGATAAGAACAACTCAGTTGCTATATTTTTCGGTATATCGACCAAGACCGGTCCTGGACGTCCAGTAGAAGCAATATAGAAAGCTTCTTTAATGATTCTTGGAAGATCCGATACTTTTTTCACTTGGTAATTATGCTTCGTAATCGGTTGTGTGATGCCAATAATGTCTGCTTCCTGGAAAGCATCGGTCCCTATTACTGAAGTTGCGACCTGGCCTGTGAAAATGACCAGCGGCAAGGAGTCCAACATGGCATCCGCTATGCCTGTCACTAAATTTGTTGCGCCTGGTCCTGATGTGGCAAGAACAACTCCGGCTTTTCCAGATACTCTTGCGTAGCCTTCTGCGGCGTGTATGGCACCTTGTTCATGTCTAGCCAATACATGGCGTATTGGATTTTTGTGCAAGGCATCATAAATTGGCAGTACCGCGCCTCCTGGATAGCCGAAAATCATTTCAACACCCTGACCTTTTAAAGATTGAATCAGTACATCTGCACCATTGCCTGTCAGCTTCTGTTTAACTTCTTCTCTAACTTGTACGTTTACTCCCAATCCTTCCGCCTCCTTTTCTAAGTCTCCGGTGGCATGAAAACAAAAAAGCTTTTTCATCCCTACACAAAGAAACATGTTCTTCGCATAGGGATGAAAAAGCTTCATGGTACCACCCTATTTCACTGCGCAACCGCAGCCTCATGGATAAGCATTGCTTATCCGCTGATAACGATGATTTCTAACTTGCAAACCACCGGGACTACCTAAACAGCCGAAGCTTTTCAGCAATCCACTCAGAGGGGATGTCGCAAATGGTTGTATTACCGGCTTCCACCTGTACCGGCTCTCTGTGAATACAGTATCCATCTACTTTAACCTCGTCATTGAGTTGAACTTCTATTTTTTTATACTGCGTTTAAATGATCGCTATACACTTTTACTCCATCGTTCTGAACCAGTTCTCTGAATGATTCAAGCAAGTCGTTTGTAACCGGTCCGGGCTTCCCTTCGCCAATTACTCGGCCATCCACTTTCACTACCGCGATCACTTCTGCAGCTGTTCCTGTCAGGAACACCTCATCCGCTACATACACATCGTGTCTTGTGAAAACACCTTCTTGGATGTCGTAGCCTTTTTCTGCAGCTACATCCATGATTGCATTGCGTGTAATTCCTTCGAGTGCTCCTACATAACCAGGAGGAGTCAATAATTTGTTTTTACGGACAATGAAGATGTTATCTGCTGAGCCTTCAGCTACATACCCTTGATCATTCAGCATCAATGCTTCTGAGACACCTGCCAGATGAGCTTCCAGCTTAACCAGGATATTGTTCATGTAGTTCAAAGATTTCACTTTTGGACTCAATACATCCGAACGGCTTCTGCGTGTCGCAACCGATACAATCTCGATTCCTGTTTCGTACATTGATTTAGGGAACAGAGACAAAGGTTCGGCGATTACAATTACACTGGGATGCGAGCAACTGTAAGGATCCAGTCCTAAGTTTCCTACGCCTCTTGAAACGATGAGGCGGATATAAGCGTCTTTGAATTTATTTTCTCGTAATGTGTTAACAACAATTTGCGTCATTTCTTCAAAAGTGTGGGGAATCTCGAGCATTACCGATTTTGCTGAATCGTAAAGCCGCTCTAAATGTTCTTCCAGCCGAAAGACATTTCCGTTGTAAGAACGGATTCCTTCAAACACTCCATCACCGTATAAAAACCCGTGATCGTAGACTGAAATTTTAGCGTCTTCCTTTTTAACAAATTCGCCATTTAGATAAATTACTTGTTCGCTCATGATGTCCACTTCTTTCTCGAAAGTTTTATAATATGCAATATATCGAATTCTGTTTGCGTCTAGTAAATTGTTGCTATCATATCGCCTATTTCAAAGCGTGTCAATCAACTATCGGCTATTTTTTTATGAATTTTGAATATTCATAAACTATGTATCCGTTTTCATTGTTGCCAACACTGGCTTTTAAAGATTTTTTAAAAAGTTTGAATATTTTATGAACAGCTTGTATTTTCAGTGAATTTCCCCCAAGCCAGTTGGGAAAACGCAAAAAAAGACCCTGTCTCATAATAATGAGACAGGGTCTTAAATCAACACTCAGCAGTTATTACTTAGTGATTTTAGCAACAACGCCAGCGCCTACAGTACGTCCACCCTCACGGATAGAGAACTTAGTTCCTTCTTCAAGTGCGATTGGAGAGATTAGAGAAACGATCATTTCGATGTTGTCTCCAGGCATAACCATTTCTACACCTTCAGGAAGGTTACAAACGCCAGTTACGTCAGTTGTACGGAAGTAGAACTGCGGACGGTAGTTTGTGAAGAATGGAGTGTGACGTCCACCCTCTTCTTTTGAAAGAACGTAAACTTCAGCTGTGAATTCAGTGTGTGGAGTAATTGTGCCTGGTTTAGCCAATACTTGTCCACGTTGTACGTCGTCGCGAGAAACCCCACGAAGAAGTGCACCAATGTTGTCGCCAGCTTCAGCATAGTCAAGCAATTTACGGAACATCTCTACACCAGTTACAGTTGTAGATTTTGGTTCTTCAGTAAGACCAATGATATCAACGTTATCACCGATTTTGATTTGTCCGCGTTCAACGCGTCCAGTAGCAACCGTACCACGGCCAGTGATTGAGAATACATCCTCAACAGGCATCATGAATGGTTTGTCAGTGTCACGTGGTGGAGTAGGAATGTACTCATCAACCGCGTTCATCAATTCAACGATTTTATCTTCCCATTCTGCTTCTCCTTCAAGAGCTTTAAGAGCAGAACCTTTGATAACAGGAATGTCATCGCCAGGGAAGTCATATTCAGAAAGAAGGTCGCGAACTTCCATTTCAACTAGTTCAAGAAGTTCTTCGTCATCTACCATATCGCATTTGTTCATGAATACTACTAGGTAAGGAACACCAACTTGACGTGAAAGTAGGATGTGCTCACGAGTTTGTGGCATTGGGCCGTCAGCAGCAGATACTACTAGGATCCCGCCGTCCATTTGAGCAGCACCAGTGATCATGTTTTTAACATAATCGGCGTGTCCAGGGCAGTCAACGTGTGCGTAGTGGCGAGTTTCAGTTTCATACTCAACGTGTGAAGTATTGATTGTGATACCGCGCTCTTTTTCTTCAGGAGCGTTGTCGATTTGAGCGTAAGAACGAGCTTCCCCGCCTGATTTTTTAGCTAAAACTGTAGCGATTGCTGCAGTCAAAGTTGTTTTACCATGGTCAACGTGACCAATTGTACCAATATTCGCGTGTGTTTTAGAGCGATCAAATTTAGCTTTTCCCATTAGAAAAATCCTCCTCAAAATGTAAGTGAATGTTTTCATTTGAAGCGCCGGAATAATAGGGCCCTATTATTCCAGGCATACAAATTATTTATACTTGATTAAAGATCAAAATTCAATTATTGACCTTTATTTTTTTTGATGATTTCTTCAGAAATTGATTTCGGTACTTCTTCATAGTGATCGAAGTGCATTGAGAACACACCACGGCCTTGCGTGTTTGAACGCAATGAAGTTGCATAACCGAACATTTCTGCAAGAGGTACCATAGCACGAACTACTTGCGCGTTTCCGCGAGCGTCCATACCTTCTACACGGCCGCGGCGTGACGTGATGTCACCCATGATATCCCCAAGGTATTCCTCAGGAATAACAACCTCAACGCGCATAATTGGCTCAAGAAGAACCGGATTAACTTTTGAAATTGCATTTTTAAGCGCCATAGAAGCAGCAACTTTAAATGCCATCTCATTCGAGTCAACATCATGGTAAGATCCGTCGAACAAACGAGCTTTGATGTCGATCAATGGATATCCGGCGATAACACCGTTGTCTAGTGAGTCGCGAAGACCCGCTTCAACTGCTGGGATGTATTCACGTGGAACAACACCACCAACGATACCATTTTCAAATTCAAAACCTGCTCCTTCTTCGTTTGGAGAGAATTCAATCCAAACGTGTCCGAATTGTCCACGTCCACCAGATTGGCGTACGAATTTACCTTCAACTTTAGCAGACTGACGGAATGTCTCACGATAAGATACCTGAGGCGCACCCACGTTAGCTTCTACGTTGAACTCACGGCGCATACGGTCAACAAGGATATCAAGGTGAAGTTCACCCATACCCGCGATGATTGTTTGGCCAGTTTCCTGGTCAGTGTGCGCACGGAAAGTTGGATCTTCTTCTTGCAATTTCGCAAGGGCTTGACCCATTTTATCTTGATCGGCTTTAGACTTAGGTTCCACAGAAAGAGAAATAACAGGTTCTGGGAAGACCATGCGCTCAAGAATTACTTGTTGTTTCTCGTCACTTAAAGTATCACCTGTTGATGTATCTTTAAGGCCGATAGCAGCAGCGATATCTCCGCAGTATACTTCAGAAATTTCTTCACGAGAGTTTGCGTGCATCTGAAGGATACGTCCTACGCGCTCACGCTTGCCTTTAGAAGAGTTCTGAACATATGAACCAGATTTAAGAGATCCAGAATACACACGGAAGAAAGTCAATTTCCCAACGTATGGATCTGTCATTACTTTAAACGCCAACGCAGAGAATGGTTCGTCTTCGCTAGGTTTACGCAATACCTCTTCGTCTGAATCAGGAAGAACACCAGTCATTGGAGGTACATCCAATGGTGATGGTAGGTAATCAATTACTGCATCAAGCATTAATTGAACCCCTTTATTTTTGAAAGCAGTTCCGCAAACCACTGGGTAAAACTCAACGTCTAATGTTCCTTTACGGATAGCCGCTTTAAGTTCTTCTTTAGTGATTTCTTCCCCACCAAGGTATTTTTCCATCAAGTCTTCGTCAAGCTCAGCAACAGCTTCCACTAATTTAGTGTGCCATTCTTCAGCAAGTTCTTTGTACTCTTCAGGAATTTCGCCTTCTGTGATTTCAGTTCCCAAATCGTTTGCGTAGAAGCGAGTGTTCATTTCAACTAAATCGATGATTGCTGAAAAGTCATCTTCTGCGCCGATTGGCAATTGGATCGGGTGAGCATTAGCTTGTAGACGTTCATGCAATGTGCCTACAGAGTAAAGGAAATCAGCACCGATTTTATCCATTTTGTTGATAAATACGATACGAGGAACTCCGTATGTTGTAGCTTGACGCCAAACTGTTTCAGTTTGAGGCTCAACACCTGATTGAGCATCAAGAACTGTAACAGCGCCATCAAGTACGCGCAATGAACGTTCAACTTCAACAGTGAAATCTACGTGTCCTGGAGTATCGATGATGTTTACACGGTGGTTTTTCCATGAAGCAGTTGTTGCAGCAGACGTGATTGTAATTCCACGTTCCTGCTCTTGCTCCATCCAGTCCATTTGAGAAGCACCTTCGTGCGTTTCTCCAATTTTGTGGATTTTACCAGTGTAGTATAAAATACGTTCCGTAGTAGTCGTTTTACCGGCATCGATGTGTGCCATGATCCCGATATTACGTGTCTTGTCTAATGGGAACTCTCTAGTCATGTTTTTTTCACCTTCCGTTTCGGTTTAAGATGTAAACATCTCGAAAGAAATTACCAGCGATAGTGAGCAAATGCTTTGTTTGCTTCCGCCATTTTATGAATATCTTCACGTTTCTTAACAGCTGCACCAGTGTTGTTAGCAGCGTCTAGAATTTCATTAGCCAAACGCTCTTCCATTGTTTTCTCTCCACGAAGACGTGAATAGTTTACAAGGTAGCGAAGACCTAGAGTTGTACGGCGTTCAGGACGAACTTCAACCGGTACTTGGTAGTTAGCTCCACCAACACGGCGAGCGCGTACTTCAAGAACTGGCATAACGTTAGTCAATGCTTGTTCGTATACTTCAATCGGATCTTTACCGCTGCGTTCTTTAACTAACTCAAACGCTCCGTATAGGATCTTTTGTGAAGTACCTCTTTTTCCGTCAACCATCATTTTATTAATTAAGCGTGTCACCAATTTCGAATTGTAAATTGGATCTGGCAACACGTCACGTTTAGCTACAGGACCTTTACGAGGCATGTATGTTCCTCCTTTCAACGAATTCTCTTCGTTAAATTAACTTATTATTTTTTTACTTTAGGACGTTTAGTTCCGTATTTAGAACGGCTTTGCATACGGCCGTTTACTCCAGCTGTATCAAGTGCTCCACGTACGATATGGTAACGCACACCCGGTAAATCTTTTACGCGTCCGCCGCGAAGAAGAACTACACTGTGCTCTTGAAGGTTGTGGCCTTCTCCAGGGATGTAAGCATTAACCTCGATTTGGTTAGTCAAACGTACACGCGCATATTTACGCAATGCGGAGTTTGGTTTTTTCGGTGTCATCGTACCAACACGAGTACATACTCCACGTTTCTGTGGTGATGTCACGTTAGTCTGAGACTTTTTAAAGCTGTTGTACCCTTTGTTTAACGCTGGTGAATCTGATTTCGTGCTCTTTGGTTTACGAGGCTTGTTAACTAATTGGTTAATTGTAGGCATCGATTTTTTCCTCCTCTCAAAAGGTGTTCTAATACCACATATCCAGGTGGTTCATTTTTGGGTAAAAAACAAAGTCTTTGTGTTTTACACAAAAACTGTTATCCAGTAATAGCCACAGCAGCTGCACCGACATTAATGCCATATGCTTTGCCAAGCTTCAATCGTGAATCTGCAAATTCGATCCGAATACCTTTTTCTAAGGCTAGTAGGATAATCTGTTCGGTCATTCGATCGTCCGCGTCTCTTGCCACTATTACTTCTTGGACAATACCGCTCTTTAATGCTTTTACTGTCTGCTTTGTACCGATGATTATTTGACTTGCCTGTTTTACTTTTTCATTAGACATTTTCATATCCTCCAAAGCGTCAGACCGTTAACCATCAACCCTCAACATATTATCATTCTATGACAATGCTGTCAACAGGAATCTTAAAAAATCCCGGGGAGATTATTCAGGAAACCCCCGGAATCCATTATTTCATTTTATGATTCTGTGCCGACTATTTCCTGCTTCTCCGCTTTTTCGCTTTGAGCAATCTTAATCTGGCGGTAACGCTGCATTCCTGTTCCAGCTGGAACAAGTTTACCGATAATGACGTTCTCTTTCAATCCGAGAAGTTCATCACGTTTTCCTTTAATCGCTGCATCAGTTAGGACACGAGTTGTTTCCTGGAAGGATGCGGCAGATAGGAAGGATTCTGTTTCAAGGGAAGCTTTAGTGATACCCAGGATAACAGGACGGCTTGTCGCTGGCAGATTGCCTTCTAGAACCGCTTTGACGTTGGCTTCAGTGAATTGGTGAATATCCAATAGTGAACCTGGCAGCAATTCAGTGTCACCGGCTTCAATAACGCGAACTTTACGGAACATTTGACGAACCATAACTTCTACGTGCTTATCGCCGATTTCTACCCCTTGCATACGGTATACTTTTTGAACTTCTTTCAATAGGTACACTTGAACAGCTTGAACGTCTTTTACTTGAAGCAATTGCTTCGGATCAATTGAACCGTCAGTCAATACTTCGCCTCGTACAATGGCGTCATCCACTTGAACTTTGATGCGTGCATTGTAAGGAGCTAGATATTTACGGGTTTCAACATCCCCTTGAATCGTTACTTCTTTCTGGCCTTCGCGAATTTCGTCAATTTCAGTAACAGTACCTGTAATTTCAGAAATGACTGCTTGGCCTTTCGGATTACGCGATTCGAAGATTTCCTGGATACGCGGAAGACCTTGTGTAATATCGTCTCCTGCTACCCCGCCTGTATGGAATGTACGCATCGTCAACTGAGTTCCTGGCTCACCGATTGATTGAGCTGCAATAATACCTACTGCTTCGCCTACTTCAACTTCGTCTCCAGTTGCCAAGTTCGTGCCGTAGCATTTCTTACAAACGCCGTGTTTTGTATTACATGTAAACGCAGAGCGAATTGTTACTTCTTTAATGCCTGCTTCGACAATAAGGCGAGTCAGGTCTTGTGTAATCAATTCATCTTTCGCTACAATAACTTCTTTTGTTTCCGGATGGCGGATTGTTTTCTTAGCATGGCGGCCAACGATACGCTCATCCAGCTCTTCAATCACTTCTGTGCCTTCCATCAACGCCCCTACCAGCAAGCCTCTGTCCGTTCCACAGTCGTTTTCGCGGACAATTGCATCTTGCGCAACGTCTACCAGACGACGAGTCAAGTAACCAGAATCGGCTGTTTTCAGTGCTGTATCGGCAAGACCTTTACGAGCACCGTGAGTAGAGATGAAATATTCAAGTACTGTCAATCCTTCACGGAAGGAAGATTTAATCGGAAGTTCAATGATGCGCCCAGCCGGGTTGGCCATCAATCCACGCATACCCGCAAGCTGCGTAAAGTTAGATGCGTTACCACGAGCTCCGGAATCACTCATCATAAAGATTGGGTTCAAATTATCAAGAGATGCCATCAGTTTGCTCTGGATGATATCTTTTGCATTGCTCCAATACGAAATAACGCGTGCATATCGCTCTTCTTCAGTAATCAATCCGCGACGGAATTGTTTCATTACTTTATCGACATTTTCTTGTGCATCAACCAAAATTTCTCCTTTGTCAGGAAGAACTACGATATCCGCTACACCAACAGTGATGCCAGCTTGTGTCGAATATTTGAATCCAAGGCTCTTCATGCGGTCAAGCATCTTCGAAGTTTCCGTGATGTGGAAACGCTTGAAGACTTCCGCAATGATTTCCCCAAGAATTTTCTTCTTGAATGGAGTTACAAGTTCCGCTTCTTCAATATGCTTGCGAATATCAGTCGTTGTAGGGACAAAATATTTCGCTGGTGTTTCCACCTGCAGATTGTAATCAGTCGGTTCGTTGATGTACGGGAATGACTTCGGCAGAATTTCGTTGAAAATGATTTTACCAACAGTAGTCAATAAAAGCATTTTGTTCTGTTCTTCTGTGAATGTCGGGTTGTTGACGGATCCAGCCTGAATTGCAATACGTGTATGCAAGTGGACATGGCCTGTTTGGTAAGCGATCATCACTTCTTCAGGTCCTGAGAAAGTAGCGCCTTCGCCTGTAGCACCTTTACGCTCTAGAGTTAAGTAATAGTTTCCTAGAACCATATCCTGAGATGGTGTTACAACAGGTTTTCCGTCTTTCGGGTTCAAGATGTTCTGAGCTGCAAGCATCAACAGTCGTGCTTCTGCCTGAGCTTCGGATGATAGAGGTACGTGGACAGCCATTTGGTCACCATCGAAATCGGCGTTGTATGCGGTACATACAAGCGGATGCAGACGAATCGCTTTACCTTCAACCAATGTCGGTTCAAATGCCTGAATACCCAATCTGTGAAGAGTCGGTGCGCGGTTCAATAGAACCGGATGCTCCTTGATGACATCTTCCAATACATCCCAAACTTCAGAATGAAGACGTTCGATTTTGCGTTTCGCGCTCTTGATGTTATGGGCCAATCCGCGTTCAACCAATTCTTTCATAACGAAAGGCTTGAACAACTCGATTGCCATTCCTTTCGGCAAACCACATTGATACATCTTCAGGTTAGGTCCAACTACGATAACGGAACGGCCTGAGTAATCAACTCGTTTACCAAGAAGGTTTTGGCGGAAACGCCCTTGTTTCCCTTTCAGCATATGAGAAAGAGATTTCAATGGACGGTTACCAGGTCCTGTGACCGGACGGCCGCGGCGGCCGTTGTCGATCAACGCATCAACAGCTTCTTGCAACATACGTTTTTCGTTTTGAACGATGATGCTTGGTGCACCAAGGTCCAAAAGACGTTTCAGACGGTTATTCCGGTTGATTACGCGGCGATAAAGGTCGTTTAAATCGGAAGTCGCAAAGCGGCCGCCGTCTAATTGAACCATCGGACGAAGTTCAGGTGGAATAACAGGAAGTACGTCTAGAATCATCCAGTCAGGGTTGTTGCCTGAGTTACGGAATGATTCAACCACTTCAAGGCGTTTGATCGCACGGGTGCGGCGTTGGCCTTGAGCCGTTTTCAACTCTTCTTTCAAAGAATCCGTTTCGCGTTCAAGGTCAATTTCCTGCAATAGACGTTTGATTGCTTCCGCTCCCATGGCAGCTTGGAATTTCTTGCCAAACTTATCACGGTAAGCGCGGTATTCTTTTTCAGAAAGAAGCTGTTTCTTTTCAAGCGGTGTATCCGCAGGATCGATTACCACATAAGAAGCAAAGTAAATGACTTCTTCAAGTGAACGTGGAGACATATCCAAGATAAGTCCCATGCGGCTTGGAATTCCTTTGAAATACCAGATATGCGAAACAGGAGCTGCTAATTCAATATGTCCCATGCGTTCGCGGCGAACTTTTGAACGTGTTACTTCAACGCCGCAGCGATCGCAGACAACGCCTTTATAACGGACACGCTTGTATTTACCACAATGGCATTCCCAGTCTTTTGTAGGACCGAAAATACGTTCACAGAACAAACCATCTTTTTCAGGTTTCAGTGTACGGTAATTGATTGTTTCTGGCTTTTTGACTTCTCCATAAGACCATGAGCGAATTTTATCGGGTGACGCTAATCCGATTTTCATATACTCAAAATTATTAACATCTATCAAGGAGCCTACCTCCCTTTTGTCTCGAGTTTCTGTACGGCTCTTCCTCGGTAATGGCTAAACGAATAAATGGAGAACGGCCGTTTAAAGCCGTTCGATTCCAATGGGCATTAATCAATCGTTCCAACCGGTGCTTCTGTATCTGCAATCGGAAGGATGTTCAATGAATCCGCAGGCTGAAGATCTTCTTCTTCATCCAGGTCGCGCAATTCGATTTCTTCATCATCAATCGTCAGCATCTTGACATCCATACCTAAACTTTGAAGCTCTTTAATCAAAACTTTGAATGATTCCGGCACACTTGGTTCCGGTACACTTTCACCTTTGACGATCGCTTCATACGTTTTCACGCGGCCTACGACGTCATCCGACTTCACGGTTAAGATTTCCTGCAATGTATGTGCAGCACCATATGCTTCAAGTGCCCATACTTCCATTTCACCAAAACGCTGTCCGCCGAATTGTGCTTTACCACCCAATGGCTGTTGTGTAACCAATGAGTAAGGTCCAGTTGAACGGGCGTGCAATTTATCATCGACCATGTGGGCAAGTTTGATCATATACATGATCCCTACAGACACACGGTTATCGAATGCTTCACCAGAACGGCCATCATAGAGAATTGTTTTGCCATCGCGCGGCATACCTGATTCTTCCATTGTTTCCAGTACATCTTCTTCATTCGCTCCATCAAATACAGATGAAGCCATATGAATTCCAAGTGAACGGGAAGCCATTCCAAGATGCAGTTCAAGTACCTGGCCGATATTCATACGCGATGGTACACCAAGTGGGTTCAACATGATGTCGACCGGTGTGCCGTCTGGCATGAATGGCATATCTTCTTCAGGAAGAATTCTTGAAATAACACCTTTGTTTCCGTGGCGTCCAGCCATTTTATCGCCGACGGAGATTTTACGTTTTTGAACGATATATGCACGAACCAACTGGTTTACACCCGGTGGCAATTCGTCTCCATCTTCACGGTTGAAGATTTTAACATCCAGTACAATACCGCCAGCGCCGTGAGGCACCCGCAATGAAGTATCGCGCACTTCACGTGCTTTTTCACCGAAGATCGCATGAAGAAGACGTTCTTCAGCAGTCAATTCCGTAACGCCCTTAGGTGTTACTTTACCAACTAGAATATCTCCATCTTTCACTTCAGCTCCGACACGGATAATTCCTCGGTCATCCAGGTTACGCAATGCGTCTTCCCCAACGTTCGGGATATCACGCGTAATTTCTTCCGGCCCCAATTTCGTATCACGTGAATCGGATTCGTACTCTTCGATATGGACAGATGTATAAACATCGTCTTTCACTAAGCGCTCACTCATGATGATCGCATCTTCGTAGTTAAAGCCATCCCATGTCATGAAGGCAACCAGTACGTTTCTTCCTAATGCCATCTCCCCACGTTCCATTGAAGGTCCGTCAGCAAGAATGTCGCGTTTGGAAATACGGTCTCCGACTTTGACGATCGGGCGTTGGTTATAACTTGTCCCTTGGTTAGAACGGACGAATTTCTGCAATTTGTAGGTATCCAGGTCGCCTCGGACTTCATTGCCATCCACAACTTCGATGCGGCGGACTGAAATTTCCTTAGCTTCCACGTATTCTACAATGCCATCATGTTTTGCAACGACAGCTGCACCAGAATCACGAGCTGCCAGGTGTTCCATACCGGTTCCAACAAAAGGAGCTTCCGGATTCAATAACGGGACTGCCTGACGCTGCATGTTCGCTCCCATCAATGCTCGGTTGGAGTCATCGTTTTCAAGGAACGGGATACAAGCTGTCGCTACAGAAACGACCTGTTTTGGAGAAACATCCATGTAATCGATGCTGCCGCGTTTATAAACGGTGTTTTCACCGCGGAAACGTGCCACAACACCATCGTCGGCAAATGAACCATCGTCATTCAGCTTCGAGTTGGCCTGAGCCACTACATAGTTATCTTCTTCGTCCGCAGTCAGGTAATCAATTTGTGAGGTAACAAGCCCTGTCTCAGGGTCTACACGGCGATAAGGGGTTTCGATGAAACCGAACTTATTCACTTTCGCGAATGTTGACAGGGTATTGATCAATCCAATGTTCGGACCCTCAGGTGTTTCAATTGGACACATGCGGCCATAATGCGAATAGTGAACGTCACGCACTTCAAATCCAGCACGTTCACGCGTTAAACCACCGGGCCCAAGCGCCGACAGACGGCGTTTGTGTGTCAATTCAGCCAATGGATTGGTTTGATCCATAAACTGTGAAAGCTGCGAGCTGCCGAAGAACTCTTTAATTGATGCAATAACCGGACGGATATTGATCAATTGCTGAGGAACGATTGCCTGTGTATCGTTAATGGACATCCGTTCGCGCACAACGCGCTCCATACGGGACAATCCAATACGGAATTGGTTCTGAAGCAATTCCCCTACTGAACGAAGACGACGGTTACCAAGATGATCGATATCATCCGTGTTTCCGACACCGTAAAGTAGGTTAAAGAAGTAACTGATAGAAGAAATAATATCAGCCGGTGTTACATGTTTGATCTTATCTTCTATATAAGCATTACTGATGACAGTGATTTCTTTCTGGTCTTCACTGTTTGGCGCGTAGATTTTGACCGACTGCAAGGTAACTTCGCCTTCCAGAACTCCGCCTACTTGAGAAACAGTATGGAAACCAACTCCATTTTCCAAGTTCGGGATCAAACGATCAAGTACACGACGGTCAATCAATGTGCCAGCTTCAACTAAAATTTCGCCAGTTTCAGGGTCCACCAATGTTTCAGCAATGGTTTGGTTGAAAAGACGGTTTTTAATATGAAGTTTTTTGTTCATTTTATAACGGCCGACATTTGCTAAGTCATAGCGTTTCGGGTCGAAAAAGCGTGAATACAATAAGCTCTTCGCACTTTCAACCGTCGGTGGCTCACCAGGGCGCAAGCGTTCGTAAATTTCAAGAAGCGCTTTTTCTGTGCTCTCTGTGTTATCTTTTTCAAGCGTATTTTGAAGGAATTCGTTATCGCCAAGTAAATCAATGATTTCTTGGTCAGATCCGAAGCCAAGAGCTCTCAAAAGAACCGTTACCGGCAATTTACGTGTGCGGTCAATTCTGACGTACACGACATCTTTCGCATCTGTCTCATATTCCAACCATGCTCCACGGTTCGGAATAACAGTTGCTCCAAAGCCTTTTTTACCGTTTTTGTCTGTCTTGTCGTGGAAATAAACACTTGGCGAACGAACCAATTGGGAAACGATGACGCGCTCTGCGCCGTTGATGACGAAAGTACCCGTTTCTGTCATTAATGGGAAATCCCCCATAAAGACATCCTGTTCTTTCACTTCATCTGTTTCTTTGTTGTGTAGACGCACTTTGACACGCAACGGCGCTGCGTAAGTAACGTCACGTTCTTTCGATTCATCGACTGGATACTTCGGTTCCGCGAGACTGTAATCAACAAACTCGAGTGATAGATTTCCTGTGAAATCTTCAATCGGCGAGATATCCCGGAACATTTCGCGAAGTCCTTCTTCAAGGAACCATTCGTAAGATGACGATTGAATTTCGATCAAGTTCGGAAGATCCAGCACTTCACTGATTCTCGAAAAACTTCTGCGTTGACGATGTTGACCGTACTGAACTAGTTGACCTACCAACTTATTCACCCCTCAATAAAACGATTATAGGTCTTTGCGATTTCCACAAAATAGTGTATGATATCGAAAAGACAAAAAGAAAACGAGACTAAATTAGCTCATTTTCGGTTTACACGTGACTAGCTCTGTCGCCATGCCATGCCCGAAAAAGGGCAAACGACCTCAAAATAATAAATTTTGCATTTCATTATAATAACACAGGCGTTTTGTCAAGTCAAACTTTTCTCGCTTCGAAAATAAAGTAACCTTTCTTCTTATCGGCCACTTTTACTTCTCCGAAAAGCTCTTCCAGTTTCACCTGCGTAGAAGGCGCACCCTGCTTTTTCTGGATAACTACCCACAACGATCCACCATCCGCTAACTTTTCAGCAGCTTCTTCATAAAACCGGAAAATGGTGTCTTTCCCTGCCCGAATTGGCGGGTTTGTGAGAATAGCGGAAAACCCGGAAACCTCCACAGCACTCAACCCATCACTTTCGTAAATCTCGGAATTGGAAATATCATTTTTTTCAACATTTGTTTTTGCCAGTTCAATAGCCCGCGTATTCACGTCCACCATATGAACTTGTTTTTGAGGGAATGCTTTGGCGACCGCCATTCCGATTGGCCCGTAACCACAGCCCACATCCAGCACCGGTCCATCTATTTCAGATCCCTGGAATGTTTCAATCAATAAACGCGAACCAAAATCAACTTCACTTTTGCTGAAAACGCCTGCGTCAGTCTGGAACCGGAATTTCTCGCCGCGCAATACGTCTGTCCATTCTCGAGGATTGCTTTTTGTTTGAGGATTTTTGGAATAATAATGTTGGGACATTTAAAGCCCTCCTTACATTCACCATATTACGGACAAATGCCCGCGATGCAAATAAATTGAAAAAGAAGAAAAGCCCGTCGGTATAACCTGACGAACTTCCCCTCCTTTTTTTCATATTTTATAAAATTACTTAACTTCTACTGATGCGCCAACTTCTTCAAGTTTGCCTTTGATTTCTTCAGCATCTTCTTTAGAAACGCCTTCTTTGATTGCTTTAGGAGCTTCGTCTACAAGAGCTTTCGCTTCTTTAAGACCAAGACCAGTTACTTCGCGTACTGCTTTGATTACTTTGATTTTTGAATCGCCAGCAGAAGCTAGGATTACGTCGAATTCAGTTTGTTCTTCAGCAGCAGCACCGCCAGCAGCTGCAGCAGCAACTGGAGCAGCAGCAGTTACGCCGAACTCTTCTTCGATTGCTTTTACTAGGTCGTTTAATTGAAGAACTGTCATTTCTTTGATTGCGTCTAAGATTTGTTCTTGTGTCATTATAGTTTCCTCCTATTGATAGGTAATATTTTTTTCGTGCTTAGCCGGCTAACTTATTAAGCGCCTTGTTCTTCTTTTTGATCTGCAACTGCTTTTGTAGTAGCTGCAAAGTTGCGGACTGGAGCTTGTAGTACGCTGAGTAGCATAGATAGCAAGCCTTCGCGTGATGGAAGTTCTGCCAATGCTTTCACATCTTCAGCAGATGCTACCGCACCCTCGATGATACCTGCTTTAATTTCAAGCGCTTCGTTCGCTTTAGCGAAGTTGTTGATGATTCTTGCTGGCGCTACTACATCTTCGTTAGAAAATGCAATTGCGTTTGGTCCTGTAAAGTGTTCGTTGATCGCTTCAAGACCGTGCATTTCTGTTGCACGACGAGTCATTGAGTTTTTGTAAACTTTAAACTCAATGCCTTCTTCACGAAGCTGTTTACGAAGTTCTGTTAATTGCGCAACGTTCAATCCACGGTAATCAACAACTACAACCGAAGCTGCAGCGCCGAATTTATCAGCGATTGTTTGCACGACAACTTTTTTCGTTTCAACTGCTTTGCTCATTTTGGCACCTCCTATAGATTTTTCATTTATACCGTCCATAAGAAAAGCCTCTGGTCCATTACAGACACAGAGGCATAAAATCAGCATCCAAAAGATGTTATCTGAATTCATCATGTCCTCGGCAGGGATAAATTAAGCGACTGGCGCCCCTACTGTCTGCGGTACAAATGGGTATTTCACAACTCCGCTAGTATAGCAGAGCGGAAATGTAATGTCAATATCTTATTTAGCAACCACTTTAGTTGGGTCAACTTTAACAGCAGGCCCCATTGTAGTAGTAACATTCAATGATTTGATGTAAGTGCCTTTAGCAGAAGATGGCTTCGCTTTTAGGACTACGTCATAGATTGCTTCCAAGTTTTCAGCAAGTTTGCTGTCATCAAAAGAAACTTTCCCGATTGGCGCGTGGATGATACCTGTTTTGTCTGCACGGTATTCCACTTTACCAGCTTTGATTTCCTGAACAGCTTTGGTTACATCAAATGTAACTGTGCCTGTTTTCGGGTTTGGCATTAAGCCTTTTGGCCCTAAAACGCGTCCAAGTTTACCAACTTCACCCATCATGTCAGGAGTTGCAACGATCACGTCGAAGTCAAACCATCCTTGTTGGATTTTTTGGATATATTCAGCATCGCCTACGAAATCTGCGCCAGCTGCTTCAGCTTCTTTCAGTTTTTCGCCTTTAGCGAAAACCAATACGCTTTGAGTTTTACCAGTTCCGTTTGGAAGTACTACTGCTCCACGGATTTGCTGGTCGTTCTTGCGCGTGTCGATTCCAAGACGGAAAGCCACTTCTACTGTAGCGTCAAAGTTCACTGTGCTTGCTTTTTTCGCAAGTTCGATTGCTTCTTTAGCTTCGTATTGTTTTGAACGGTCGATCAATTTTGCTGCTTCTTGCAGCTTTTTGCCTGTTTTAGCCATTTTAAACGTCCTCCTTGTTGTGGTATAACGGAATGAACCTCCCACGATTAAAGGCTGCGCGGCTCATGATGAACTGCGCAACCCATCCAAAAACAACTGCTAGAATTAGTCTTCGATTGTAATGCCCATACTGCGAGCAGTACCTTCAACCATCAACATTGCAGCTTCTACTGAAGCAGCATTTAGATCTGGCATTTTAGTTTCTGCGATTTCGCGAACTTTGTCGCGTTTCACAGTCGCTACTTTATTGCGGTTCGGTTCGCCTGAACCTGATTCAATACCGGCTGCTACTTTTAATAGAACAGCTGCGGGTGGAGTTTTCGTAATGAATGTAAATGAACGATCTTCAAATACTGAAATCTCAACTGGAATGATCAGTCCTGCTTGGTCTGCCGTACGCGCGTTGAACTCTTTACAGAAGCCCATGATGTTAACACCTGCTTGACCCAATGCTGGACCAACTGGTGGCGCTGGATTAGCTTTTGCTGCAGGAATCTGCAATTTTACAACTTTAACAACTTTTTTAGCCACGAAACACACCTCCTTAAGTCCGTGATGTGGTAATAGGGTTTCCCCTCCCACTCAATATCTGTCTGTCAACGATGTTGATAGAATTAGCTAAATTGTACAGATTATCCTAGGACAGTCTGACCTCTGAAATAATACCATTAATACTTGAGAATAGCAAGGGGCTTTTATACTTTTTGAACTTGCTCGAAATCCAGTTCCATTTTGGTTTCGCGGCCGAAGATATCAATCGACACTTTAACTTTGCCTTTTGTATCATCGATTTCTTCCACTTTCCCTTGGAAGTTGGCGAATGGCCCTTCCATTACTTCAACTGTATCGGCAACTGCAAAGTCAATATCCACTTTGCGTTCAGTCATTCCCATTTGTTTCAGAATGAAATCAACTTCTTCGTCTAATAATGGCGTTGGTTTTGCTCCCCCGCCTGATGACCCGATAAACCCTGTAACTCCTGGGGTATTTCTGACGACATACCAAGATTCATCTGTCATGATCAATTCCACAAGGACATACCCAGGGAATGTTTTGCGCATGACTGTGCGTTTCTTGCCGTCTTTAAAATCTGTTTCCTGTTCTTCCGGAATGATGACGCGGAAAATCAGATCTTCCATACCCATTGTTTCTACACGTTTTTCCAGGTTAGCTTTAACTTTGTTTTCGTACCCGGAATACGTATGGACTACATACCAATTTTTCTCCATAATCGAGCGGACTGAACGTCCATCCCTCCTTTTTTACCAAATGAAAAAACCCGTTCTCATAGAATGACGGGCTATTTTTTATGCGTTATTCTTGTCGGATGACTTAAAGTGCTAAGAACCAACGGAATATTTCCGAGATGCCTGCATCAATTACTGCAAAGAAGAGGGCCATGAAAATACAAGTAGAAAGAACAACGATCGTATAACGAGTTAGTTCTTTTCGCTTCGGCCAGCTAACTTTCCGCATTTCCGAAACGACATTTTTAAAGAAACCGCCAATGTTACCCATTGTTTAAAAAACCTCCGAATTTCAAAATCACTCTATATCGTCCGGCATTCAGTTAAAATTCATATCGTTTGTTTATGCACGGTATGCCCATTGCAATGAGCACAGAATTTTTTGAGTTCCAAACGTGTGCTGGATTCCGCTTTCGCAGGAACCGTGTAATTGCGGGATGCACATTTCGAGCAGCTTAAAACAATTTTTTAGCCATGTTATCACCTTATTCAAGTTTACAGCTTTTTCAAGGTTATCACCTTCAAACAGACCTGTCAACCGCGCGTCAAGAGCTCGGCATCTCGTTGATCTGCAAGTGGCGTTCGAGTTTTCGCTTGACCCGCTGCAGCGCGTTGTCAATTGATTTTACGTGGCGCTCAAGCTTTTCCGAAATTTCCTGGTAGGATTGGCCATCCAGATAAAGGGCCAGCACTTCACGCTCAAGTTCACTCAGTACTTCTCCCATCTTCTCTTCCATATACTGAAATTCCTCGTTATGGATGATCAAATCTTCCGGGTCGTCCACACCGTTTCCAGTCAGTACGTCCATCAAGGTACGGTCAGATTCTTCATCATAAATCGGCTTATCCAAAGATACATAAGAATTCAACGGGATGTGCTTCTGGCGTGTGGCCGTTTTAATGGCCGTGATGATTTGCCGGATGATGCAAAGTTCTGCAAACGCACGGAACGAAGATAATTTATCACTTCGGAAATCACGGATAGCCTTATACAGGCCGATCATGCCTTCCTGGATGATGTCTTCCTTATCGGCACCGATCAAAAAATACGAGCGGGCTTTCATTCGAACAAAAGGCCGGAACTTTGTAATCAAAAAATCCAATGCTTCCGTGTTTCCACTGTGGACTGAACTGACAAGTTCCTCATCTGTCATGTCGGTGAATCGTTGGGGCTGAACTTGATCATTAATCTCCACGGGTGATCCCTCCGATTGCGTGAGCCTCGATATCTTCAGTATACAGGAAGAAAAAAATGAGCGTCAACCGTTCATTTCAAGCCTCTTCGCCATTTTTCGAAAATTTCCGCTACTTCGCCGGACAGCGGTATTTTGGAAATCCCGCGCTGCTCCTGGATTTCTTTTACTTTTTTAGTGATGTTCTCCTGAATTTCAATCATTTCGATTTCCAACTCACGGGCTGAAATTCGCAAGGCGCCTTTGCCGAAAATGACCCATTGCTCGGTCAGATCCGACGTGGCTACATAAATCTGGTCGCGGCGGTTGTTTAAACTGGTCGCCAGTTTCTCGATCCGTTCATCTGCCGTTTCGCTTTCTTTTGTGAAAATGACTTCAACATCGTGGTGCAGATTCTTGGCTTCAATGCCTGGAACCAGGTGGGCATCAAAAATGATGATGACACGCCATCCTTTGTAACTCCGGTATTCAGCCATGCGCTCTATGAGCCGGTCTCTGGCATTGGCCAATTTGTCTTTCTTCAGTTCTTGCAGTTCCACCCAGTCTCCAATGATATTGTACCCATCAACCAGCAGAATATTCATGGCATTAAACCAGTGGATTGCGCTTTCTGTAAACTTCGTACATCAATAAGCTTGCTGCTACTGAAGCATTCAATGAAGTTACATGGCCGACCATAGGCAATTGGTAAAGGAAATCGCATTTTTCGCGTAAAATCCGGCTCATTCCTTTTCCTTCACTGCCGATGATGACGGCCAACGGAAGAGCTGCATCCATTCTTCGGTAATCCACCGATTCTTTGGCATCTGTACCAGCAATCCAAACTCCACGCTTTTTCAACTCATCCACGGTCTGCGACAAATTATTGATGCGTACAACGGGCACATGTTCAATCGCTCCTGTTGAAGCTTTTGCTACCACACCCGTCAAGCCGACAGCGCGGCGCTTCGGAATAATCAAACCATGCACGCCGATCGCATCAGCCGTTCTCATAATGGAACCCAAATTATGCGGATCTTCCAACTCATCTAGAATCAGGAAAAACGGATCTTCATTTTTTGAAGCAGCTGCCTCGAACAAATCATCCAGGCTCGCGTAATTATAGGCAGCCACTGCTGCTGCAATGCCTTGGTGGTTGGTGTCCGTCAAACCGTCGATTTTCTTCTTCGGCACGGACTGGACGATAACGCCTTTGTCTTTTGCCAGTTGCAGCAATTCGGTGATGCCTTTTTTCTGGACGCCTTCTGCAATCCAGATTTTATTGATATCCCGGTCTGCACGCAGCGCTTCCAAAACCGGATTCTTGCCGCCGATTATCTCTGGTGCCAATTCTTCTTCCGTCATTTCAACACGCCTCCCAGCTCTTCGACAATCTCAATCGCATAGGAAATGATTTCGTCCACACGCGCTTGTTCTTCTTTTAAGTATAGCCAGCCCAGCACCGCTTCAAAAGCCGTACTGAAATTATAAGTCTGAACGTCGGTGTTTTTCGGAACCGATCCCGACTTGGCATTGCGCCCCCGTCTCATGACCGCCAATTCCGCTTCTGTCAGAAATCCTTCTTCCGTCAGCCGCTTCAGGACCATCGCCTGCGCTTTGGCAGAAACGAAAGTGGTCGACTGGCGGTGCAGGATATTTGGTTTAACGCGTCCCGAACGCAATAAATGTTCGCGGATGGACTGCTCATAAACGGCATCCCCCATGTAGGCAAGAGCCAACGCGTTCAGTTGGTCTACATCATTTTTTCGTAAAACATTCAACTTTATTACCCTCTCTTCCAGCGTGTACCTTGTGCCGTATCTTCCAAAATGATATTTTTCTCTTTAAATAAATCACGGATTTCATCAGCCCGGGCAAAATCGCGGTTTTTGCGCGCTTCGATGCGCTCTGCCATCAAAGCCTCGACTTCTTCATCCAGCAATTCTTCCTCTTGGCTGAATGGAACCCCCAACACGCCGGCTAATTCATCAAAGACGGCAATAAAGGTTTCCAGAACCGTTGTTGCTGTCTGCTTCTCCAGCAAATACGTATTCGACAAACGGGACAAATCAAATAAACTTGAAATGGCATTTGCCGTATTGAAATCGTCATCCATCGTTTCAACGAAAGCTGTTTTAATGGTTTCGATTTTATCGATCCAAATATCGGAATGGTCACCCAGATCAGCTGATGTGCTTAAGCGATGCTTTAAATTGGCATACGCCGTACGCAGCCGCTCCAATCCGGCAATGGCATCTTCCACCAATTGCTGCGAGTAGTTGATCGGGTGGCGGTAATGAACCGACAGCATGAAGAAACGCAACACTTGTGGATCAAGTTCCTTCAATATATCGTTCACCAGCACAAAGTTGTTCAGTGACTTCGACATTTTTTCGTTATCAATATTAATATACCCATTATGCATCCAATAACGCGCAAAAGGTTTACCGGTTAAAGCTTCCGATTGGGCAATTTCATTTTCATGATGCGGGAAAGTCAGATCCTGTCCGCCTGCATGGATATCGATGGTATCACCCAAATGCTCACGTGCCATGACCGAGCATTCAATATGCCAGCCCGGACGCCCTTTGCCCCATGGGCTGTCCCATGAAATCTCTTTCGGCTTCGCTGTTTTCCACAACACGAAATCCAATTCATCTTCTTTTTTGTCGCCGGTTTCAATGCGCGCACCGACTTTCAGTTCGTCGACTGACTGGTGGGACAGTTTGCCGTAGCCTTCAAATTTCCGGGTACGGTAATAGACGTCTCCCTGCGACTCATAGGCATAACCTTTTTCAATCAACGCTGCAATAAAATCGATGATCTGCACCATATGGTCGGTTACACGTGGGTGGACGTCCGCTTCTGCGCAGCCCAACGCTTTCGTATCTTCAAAATAAGCAGCGATAAACCGCTCTGCAATTTCCGGTACTTCCTGGCCGAGTTCGTTGGCCGCTTTGATCAATTTATCATCAACGTCAGTAAAGTTTGATACATATTTCACATCATAGCCGCGGTATTCCAGATGGCGGCGCACTGTATCATAGACGATTACCGGACGCGCGTTGCCGATGTGGATGTAATTATAAACAGTCGGTCCGCAGACATACATTTTTACTTTTCCTTCTTCTAAAGGAACGAACTCTTCTTTTTGCCGTGACAATGAATTAAAAATCTGTATAGTCATAAACGTTGCCCTTCTTCCTGCCTAGCTTTTTTTAACTCTTCAACTTCTTGCTGTAATCTGGCAATCTTCATTTCCATGCTTTCGCATTTATCCATAACGGGATCCGGCATATTCTGATGGTTCAAATCCGGCTTAATTCTGACGCCGTTTTGAATCACCACTTTCCCCGGAATCCCGACTACTGTCGAATTCATCGGTACGTTCTTCAACACCACTGATCCCGCTCCAACTTTGGAATTGGCACCGACAACGATCGATCCAAGTACTTTGGCGCCAGTGGCAACCAGCACATTGTCTTCCAATGTCGGATGGCGTTTCCCGCGTTCTTTCCCGGTACCGCCTAACGTAACGCCCTGGTACAAGGTGACATTGTCACCGATTTCACAAGTTTCTCCAATGACCACGCCCATCCCGTGGTCAATAAAGAAGCGGCGGCCAATGACCGCACCCGGATGGATTTCGATTCCCGTGAAAAAGCGGCTGATCTGTGAAATGACACGGGCAATGAAAAATAGTTTATTCTTGAAGAAAAAATGTGCCAGCCGATGCGCCCAGATGGCGTGCAAACCGGAATACGTCAAAATGACTTCCAAATAATTGCGGGCTGCCGGATCCTGCTCGAAAATAACATCAACGTCATCTTTCAATAATTTAAACATCTCTATCGCTCCCTTTCGTATCCAAAATAAAAAGCGCCCCTGTCACATTACATGACAGAGACGCATAGCTGCGCGGTTCCACTCTGATTAAAAGGGCAACTGCACCCTTTTCTCTCGAAGGCCTATAACGCAGGCAAGACGTCTGGTCTACTTGATTCGACTCAGCACTCAGAGAGGCATTTCGATGCAGCAGCGGCCCAGATCCCTTTCAGCCGGTGGGGACCTTCTCTTGAGAGCTTTCTGCATGTACTTCTTCTCGTCAACGTTTTTATTAATGGTAAATTCATTTTACACCGTCAGCTCAATAAGTCAACGTTAGGCACTTGCGTATTGTGAAACACGGGCGATGGCTTTGTCTTTTCCTAACAAGGAAATGGCATCCGGCAATTCAGGCCCATGCATTTGTCCAGTGATTACGACACGGATTGGCATGAACAGGTTTTTGCCTTTATGGCCAGTTGTTTTTTGGACCGCCTTGATTGCGGCTTTGATCTCAGCCGGCTCAAAGTTTTCCAATGAAGCCAATTGCTCTTTGAATGCCGTCATCACTTCAGGCACTTGTTCAGCAGCCAAAATTTTTTTTTCGGCTTCCCCATAAGACAATTCTTCTGTAAAGAACTGCTCGGAAAGCTCAGTGATTTCTGCTCCATAACTCAACTGTTCATGGTACAAAGCCACCAGCTTGTTCGCCCATTCCGCTTGCTCCGGCGTCATTTCTTCCGGCAGCTTGCCTGCTTTCTGCAAATGCGGAAGAGACAATTTCACCACTTCTTCAAGCGGCAATTGCTTGATGTATTGGTTGTTCATCCACATTAATTTCTGCTTATCGAACATCGATGGCGATTTAGACAGACGCTCTACATCGAAGATGCGGATCAAGTCTTCTTTCGAGAAAATCTCTTCTTCGCCTTCTGGAGACCAGCCAAGAAGCGCAAAGAAATTAAACAAAGCTTCCGGAATATAGCCAAGGTCTTTGTACTGCGAAATGAACTGCAGAATCGACTCATCGCGTTTCGATAATTTTTTGCGGTCCTCGTTGATGATTAAGGTCATGTGGCCATAACTTGGATATTCCCAACCAAATGCATCATAGATCATCATCTGTCTTGGTGTATTCGATAAATGCTCTTCTCCTCGGAACACATGGGAAATTTTCATCAAATGATCATCAATGACCACAGCAAAGTTATATGTTGGGATACCGTTGGTTTTCACCATGACCCAATCGCCGACATCTTTTGATTCGAATGAAATCGGACCACGCACTAAATCGTTGAACTCATATGTTACTGAAGCAGGAACTTTCGCACGAATCGTAAACGACTTGCCTTCCGCTTCTTTTTCAGCCACTTCTTCAGCTGTCAAGTTGCGGCAAGTGCCGCTGTATTGAGGCGCTGCGATACCGGATGCTTTTTGCGCATCGCGTTCTGCTTCCAATTCTTCAGGTGTACAGAAGCATTTATAAGCCAAGCCTTTTTCAAGCATCTGATCTGAATGCTCTTTGTACGTATCCAACCGTTCCATCTGGCGATAAGGACCGTATTCTCCGCCGATATCAATCGACTCGTCGTGCTCGATGCCGAGCCATTTCAAGTTATCCAGCTGAGACATAATGCCGGTTTCGATATTGCGGGCTGTATCGGTATCTTCAATGCGTACAATGAATTTCCCGTTATTATGGCGTGCAAATAAGTAATTGAATAATGCTGTACGTGCGCCGCCGATGTGCAAATGGCCTGTCGGACTTGGCGCATAACGTACGCGTACTTCTTGTGTCATGTAAGTTCCTCCTAAATTATCTATCCTTCTGTTATTCTATCACTCTGGGACATCAAGCGAAACCGGACGTTTGTTCAATAGGATCACCGCTAATGCTGCAATTCCTTCTTCACGGCCAGTAAACCCAAGATGCTCAGAAGTCGTCGCTTTAACATTGACCTGCGAAATATCCGCTTCCAATAAGTTCGCAATCGATTCGCGCATTTGTTCGATATAAGGAGCCAGCTTCGGTTTTTGGGCGATGACTGTGCAATCGACATTGCCCAGCTCATAGCCTTGCTCTTTTACATATTCCCAAATATGCGTCAGCAATTTTCGGGAATCGGCGTCTTTAAATTCAGGATCGGTATCCGGGAAATGCTTGCCGATATCCCCTCCGCCAATTGCGCCAAGCGCTGCATCTGTAATGGTATGCAGCAAGACATCCGCATCTGAATGGCCAAGAAGCCCTCGATCATGTTCAATCTCCACGCCGCCTAAAATAAATGGGCGTCCTTCTGCCAGTTGATGCACGTCATAACCTTGTCCAATTCTAATCATTTCTGTTCCTCCTGTATGCGACTCTCCAAAATAGCTCGTCCATAAATCAAGTCATCCGGCGTCGTCATTTTAATATTTTCGTATGTACTTTCAATAATAGCTACCGGGTAGTCCATACGTTCAACAAGCATCGCCTCGTCGGTTCCCATGAATCCATCATTGTGCGCTGCCTGAGCCGCTTTTAAGATCAATGAATAGCGGAAAGCCTGCGGCGTCTGGATCATCCACAATTGATTGCGGTCGACCGTTTCAGAAATGACGCCATTTTCCACTTTTTTGATAGTGTCTTTGACCGGCACTCCAGCGACGGCAGCTCCGGATTCCTGCGCTGCCTCTACCAAGCGTGCAATGACTTCGTGATCGATGAAAGGCCGGGCAGCATCATGAACCAAAACAACGCCACAAGGCGGAATCGCTTCAAGACAGGCTCTAACACTATCCTGCCGCTCCGTTCCACCTGCAGCGTACCCTTTCACTTTCGTAATATCATAGCGTTTTACATACTCTTCGATCAGTTCCCGTTCGTGCTCTTTTACCGCCAGCCAAATAGCCTCGCAATTCGGATCCCGCTCAAAAACTTCCAGCGTATAGAGAAAAATCGGTTTGCCGAAAAGTTCGAGCAATAATTTATTTTTATCTGCTTTCATTCGTTTCCCGCTGCCGGCAGCAGGCAGGACGACTGTATAGTTCATTGGATAACATCCTTTATCAATTTGTTGCAGTTTGTTTGCCGTCTCGCGGCTTCGCAAAAATCATCCGTCCTGCAGAAGTCTGTAAAACGCTGGTGACAGTGACATTGATCGCCTGGCCAATAAACCCTTTGCCATCTTCAATCACAATCATCGTGCCATCATCCAGATAAGCTACACCCTGATTTTGCTCTTTGCCGTCTTTGATGACCACTACATGCATATCTTCCCCCGGAATCACAACCGGTTTCACAGCGTTTGCCAAGTCATTGATATTCAAGACAGGTACATTATGAAGTTCACATACTTTATTGAGATTAAAATCATTGGTGACCACTTTGCCGCCCATTTTTTTTGCAGCGCGCATCAATTTTAAATCGACTTCGCTGACTTCGTCAAAGCTTTCTTCTGTAATCATAATCGCATCTACGCGTTCACTTTGAAGCCGTTTCAAAATGTCCAAGCCTCTCCTGCCGCGCGTCCGTTTCAGCGTGTCCGAAGAATCGGCAATATGCTGAAGCTCAGATAACACAAATTGCGGAACGACAAAGGTGCCTTCCATAAAACCAGTTGCCGAGATGTCCGCAATCCGACCATCAATGATGACACTGGTATCAAGCAGCTTATAAGACACTTTCTCAACCGGTTCTTCCGGCTCCAGCTTTTTCACCGGGGCAAACTTCGCCGGCGTCAACATCGTCAGCATTTCTTCGCGTTTTTGGAAGCCTACCTGAAAACCTAAATAACCAAGCACTACAGATAATATTAACGGTGCCACAGTGGCCACCAATGGAATATCAACGGTACTCAGCGCAAAGCCAATCAGGAACGCCACCACAAGGCCAATAATCATTCCAACCGTACCGAACAATAAATCCGGCGTCGGTGCATGAAGCAGTTTCTCTTCCATCCACTTCATGAAATTTATCAAAGAATCTACAAATAATAAAGATAACAGGAAAAAGACCAGAGCACCAACAATTGCTGCTACGTAAGGGTTACTGATCCATGGATTGTCGAGAAGGGGAATAAGTTCAAATGCAGATGGCAATAATAAGATTCCGACTGTCGCACCAATAAGTAAAAACATAATTTTAATAATAGGTCTTAACACGCGCTCCACCTCCTTTTTTAATTATACACATTTTAAATCTGAAACGCTTTAATGACCCTTATTTAGAAATAAAAGGAGGCATATAGCCTCCTTACTGTGGAAAAATCTCTTTTAACGCATCATTAACACTTTCTACACCGACTACGCGAATCCCTTCCGGATAATCCCAACCACCTAAATTTGACGCTGGAACAATTGCCCGTTTAAAGCCGAGCTTAGCTGCTTCCTGCACGCGCTGTTCAATACGCGACACACGCCTTACTTCACCGGTCAATCCTACTTCGCCGATGATGCAATCGTACACATTTGGAGCCTTGTCACGGAAACTGGAAACAATGCTTGCGAGAACAGCTAAATCGATAGCGGGTTCATCCAGCTTCACGCCGCCTGCCACTTTGATGTACGCATCCTGTGACTGCAGCAGCATGCCCACCCGTTTTTCCAGCACAGCCATCAGCAGCGACACACGGTTGACATCGATGCCTGTTGCCATGCGTTTCGGATAGTTGAAACTCGATGGCGTCACCAACGCCTGAATTTCAACTAATATCGGACGTGTGCCTTCCATTGAAGCGACGACTGTCGAACCGGCTGAACCACTCGTCCGCTCCTGCAGGAACAGTTCAGATGGGTTCAACACTTCTTTCAAGCCGCTCTGGAGCATCTCGAAAATAGCGATTTCATTGGTCGAGCCAAAACGGTTTTTGACGCTGCGCAAAATCCGGTACGTATGATGGCGTTCACCTTCGAAATACAGAACAGTATCCACCATATGCTCCAAGATACGCGGCCCTGCAATCTGGCCTTCTTTTGTTACGTGGCCCACGAGGAAAATGGCAATATTCTTCGTTTTTGCAATCCGCATCAATTCGGCCGTACTTTCCCTAACCTGTGTCACACTGCCTGGCGCAGAAGTCACTTCAGGGTGGTGAACCGTTTGAATCGAATCGACAATGACAAAATCAGGAGCTACATCTTCAATGGTATGATGAATCAATTCAAGATTCGTTTCTGCATAAATGAACAGCTCTGAAGACGAAGCATCGAGACGTTCTGCCCGCAACTTGGTCTGGCGGATTGATTCTTCTCCGGAAATGTATAATACCCGGCTTCCGCTATTGGCAAGCATCGCCGATACCTGTAACAGCAAAGTCGATTTACCGATACCCGGATCTCCACCAATCAGCACCAGCGAGCCCGGCACAATTCCCCCGCCGAGGACACGGTTCAATTCACTCAATTCTGTTTCTACTCTTGGTTCATCCTGTGTTTCAATGGCATTGATCGGCGTCGCTTTCTGAGGAACCGATGCACTGTGCTGAAAAGCGCCGCGTGTCCCTTTCGGTGCAGCCACTTCCATTTCCTCAGTCATCGTATTCCATGCCGCACAACCCGGACATTTCCCCATCCATCTGGCTGATTCATAGCCACAAGACTGACAGATGAATTTCGTCTTTTTCTTAGCCATGTGTACCTCCTAAAATAGAAAAACCGCTCGCCGGAGAGCGTCTCCGGCGAGCGGAATGTTCTTATTGTTTTTCCACTACCGCTTCTTTCACTTCTTCTGTTGCTTTTGTGCGAACGATGAAGTCATCGTCCTCCACATCGAAGATAATGCGTTGGCCTGAGAGGGCTGTACCTTTTAACAACTCTTCTGACAAGCGGTCTTCCACGTGTTTTTGAAGAGAACGACGAAGTGGACGCGCCCCGTATTCCGGGTCATATCCTTCTTTAGCGACTTTTTCAAGCGCAGCATCGGTCAGCTCCAAATCGATATCCTGCTCTTTCAAGCGTTCCACCAATTGCTTGGTCATCAAATTCACGATCTCTCTCAAGTTCTCTTTTTCAAGAGAGTGGAAGACGATCATGTCATCAATACGGTTCAAGAACTCTGGGCGGAATGCTTTCTTCAATTCAGCAAGCATTTTGCCTTTCATGTCTTTATAATCTGTTTTCGAATCCTCTAAATTGAATCCGACGTATTTATTGTATTTCAGCTCTTCTGCACCAACGTTTGACGTCATGATGATGACAGTGTTGCGGAAATCGACTCTGCGGCCTTTAGAATCCGTCAAACGGCCATCTTCAAGGACTTGCAGCAAGATATTGAAGACATCAGGGTGAGCTTTTTCAATTTCATCAAGCAAGACCACTGAATATGGTTTTCTGCGAACTTTTTCAGTCAACTGTCCGCCTTCTTCATAGCCCACATATCCTGGAGGTGAACCGACCAGACGTGATGTCGAATGTCTTTCCATATACTCGGACATATCAATGCGGATCATCGCATCTTCATCCCCGAACATAGATTCAGCGAGTGCACGTGCCAATTCCGTTTTACCGACACCTGTTGGTCCAAGGAAAATAAATGAGCCGATTGGACGTTTAGGATCTTTCAATCCAGCACGAGCACGACGGATCGCTTTCGAAATCGATGTAACAGCTTCTTCCTGCCCGATGATGCGGTTGTGAAGAATCGATTCCAGGTTGAGCAATTTATCAGATTCTGTTTGAGCCAGTTTTGAAACCGGAATGCCGGTCCACATGGACACGACTTTCGCAATGTCCTCCACTGTTACTTCAGACTCTTCTTTGCCTTGCTTTTCTTTCCATTCTTTCTTCGTTTTATCTAATTGGTTCTGCAATTTCTGTTCTGCATCACGGAGCGAAGCCGCTTTTTCAAATTCCTGGCTTTGCACTGCTTCATTTTTCTCAGAACGTGCAGCTTCCAAGCGTGCTTCCAACTCCTTCAAATCTGGTGGAGTTGTATAAGAGCGAAGTCTTACTTTAGAGCCTGCCTCATCAATCAGGTCAATCGCTTTATCCGGAAGGAAACGATCCGAAATGTAGCGGTCTGACATTTTAGCTGCCGCTTCAATTGCTTCATCCGTGATTTTCACACGGTGATGCGCTTCATAGCGATCACGCAATCCGCGGATAATCTGAATCGACTCTTCAACAGTAGGCTCATCCACTTGAATCGGTTGGAAACGGCGTTCAAGAGCCGCATCTTTTTCAATGTACTTGCGGTACTCATCCAAAGTTGTAGCACCGATACACTGAAGTTCTCCACGCGATAGGGAAGGTTTCAGGATATTGGATGCATCAATCGCACCTTCTGCCCCACCTGCTCCGATTAACGTGTGAAGCTCATCAATGAAGAGAATGACATTGCCCGCTTGGCGAATTTCATCCATCACTTTTTTCAAGCGATCTTCAAACTCGCCACGGTATTTGGTTCCAGCAACCACTGTACCCATATCCAAGACCATAACGCGCTTGTCGCGCAAAGTTTCCGGGATTTCATTGTTGACGATCTGTTGAGCCAAACCTTCTGCAATCGCTGTTTTACCGACACCTGGTTCCCCGATCAATACAGGATTGTTTTTCGTTCTGCGGCTCAATACTTCAATAACGCGTGTGATTTCATCACTGCGGCCGATGACCGGATCCAAGCCGCCATCACGGGCCACCTGAGTCAAATCACGTGCCAGGCCATCCAGCGTCGGGGTATTTGCCGAAGCATTCGGGCTTGTGCCTGTAGACGCCTGTTCATTGTTGCCCAGAAGCTGCAACACCTGCTGGCGTGCTTTGTTCAAGCTGACGCCTGCATTACCTAATACACGCGCTGCAACGCCTTCACCTTCGCGAATCAACGCCAACAGCAAGTGTTCTGTACCAATATAAGAATGGCCCAATTTGCGGGACTCATCTACTGACAATTCAATGACTTTTTTCGCTCTCGGCGTATAATGCACAATCGGGCCCACATCTTTTTCGCCGACACCGACAAGTTCCTTAACGCCTTCTTCAATCAATTGTGTATTCACTTCAATCGCTTCCAGAGCTTTAGCAGCAATACCGCCGCCTTCGCGAATTAAACCGAGAAGAATGTGCTCTGTACCGATTGATTCATGTTTCATGCGAATGGCCTCTTCTTGAGCTAACTGAAGAACTTTTTGTGCGCGTTGTGTAAATCGATTAAACATCATGCAAGATCCTCTCCTTCACTATTTATACCTTCTTTATTCAATCGCTCCCGGAACAGCTTCGCCCGGGCAAAATCGCGTTCTTTCGGCTGCAGCGGCTTATCTGCATATTGCTGCAGGAAGGCCGGCTGCATAAAAATCATCAATTCATTTAAAATCGACATGTCTACATCTTGGATCATCTTTAAATCAATACCCAATCGAACATCTGACAAACAAGTGGCAGCTTCTTCCGTCGTCAGCAGTCTCGAATGGGTAAGAGTCCCAAGTGACCGATAGACACGATCTTCCAACACCAGCGGCGAATTCAACAGAATTGCTTCCCGCGCTTTGCGTTCCTGTTGGATAATCTGTTCTGTCATATTCTCCAAATCCTGAAGAATTTCGTACTCAGACTTACCTAGCGTCAATTGATTGGATATTTGATAAACATTTCCTAATGCTTCACTGCCTTCACCATAAATGCCACGAACTACCATGCCAAGCCTTGAAATTGCTGGAATGATCCGTTGAATTTGATGGGACATCGTCAATGCCGGCAAATGGAGCATGACTGAAGCCCTCATTCCAGTCCCTACATTCGTAGGGCAACTAGTTAAGTAGCCGTATTTTTCGTGAAAGGCATAAGATAAGTTCTTTTCCAATAAGGAATCTAACTCATTCGCTATCTTATACGCTTTCTGAAGATGGAATCCTGACTGCAGACTTTGTATCCGCAAATGATCCTCTTCATTTACCATAATACTCAGCTCTTCGTTATCAGACAATAAAACAGAACCGGAATGTTGGCTATTGGCCAGATAAGGACTGATTAGGTGCTTTTCCACCAGTACTTCCTTTTGGAGTTTAGCAAGTTCTTCAATACTGATATGGCTGAAAGTATAGTCCAACTCGCCACCTTTATCCAGTAATACAGATGAAATCTCTTTATCTACTTTAAGTGCCTCATCTTCAGTAAAAGAATACGGAAACTTGAAATTCTCTAAATTTCTAGCCAACCGGATTCTTGTACTCATTGCAATATCAACATTCTCTCCATCATTCGCCATCCAGCTGCTTGCTCGAGGTTGGAGAAACCGTTCAACTGCCATTGGAAGCACCTCCCTCAAGCTTGGAACTCAAAACTTTTACTTCATCTCTTAGCCGTGCAGCTTCCTCAAAATCCTCTTCACTCACAGAAACCTGCATTTGCTTGCGCAGTTCCTCTATTTCTTTTTTTATTTTTAAAGTTGTGCCATAAGAAGCAGGGATCTTCCCAGTGTGTTCTGTATTCCCATTATGAAACCTTTTAAATATTTCATCCAATTGGGAGGAAAATGCATCATAACAAGAAGCACAACCAAACTTGCCAAGCTGCAGGAACTTCGGAAAACTAAATCCGCAGGATGGACAGGTCACCGCTTCTTTTCTGACAGGGTTAACGGATGCCTGCGAATTAGGGAACCAATTTGATAATAGCTGATGAATAGCCAATGGATCCTGTTCAAAAGCAATATTAATGCTATGGTTTTCAGCTGCACAGATATGGCATAAATGAAGCTCCGTTATCTGTCCTTGTTGCTGTTGTTTAACTATTACTGATGCAGAACGTTCTCCGCATTGATCGCAAATCATCTTTTCACCCCTTTATATCGTGGTTTGATACTTAATTGTAAAGAGCATCGCTATAAGAATACGAGCTCGGACTTCATCACGCGTCGGAAGAGGCAAAAGCAGCGTCGCGCGATCTACAGCACTGAGAATCAGCTTTGCTTCTCTTTTAGAAATAACCTCTTCATCCAGCAGCCTAAAAACAATATCTTCTGCCATTACTTGAGTGGCACCATGTTCTAAGCGCTGAATCACATCTGCGATTACATCTGATTTTTGATGAAGCCTGATTCGTTTAATTCGAATATACCCGCCACCACCGCGCTTACTTTCTACCAAATATCCACGGTCAACTGTAAATCGAGTATTGATGACGTAGTTTATTTGAGAAGGAACACATTGAAACTTTTCAGCTACTTCACTGCGTTTAATTTCAATATGGTCTCTCTCGCTTAATTCGATAACCTGCTTCAAATAACCTTCTATTACATCCGAAATATTCCGCATCGCTTTCACCTCTTCGATACATAATATGTCAAAGTTGACTTTGACTATATTTGACTTAATTATACACCAAGCTTTTTGCGGATATCAAATAGTACGAATCAGAATTTACAATCAAAAAAGTCCCGAAGCAATTTCGCTTCAAGACTTCCTGTTTATTCCTGATCCAATATTCTTTTCACAAAATCTTTTGCATGGCTGGATACAGATTCTGTTTTTTCTTCCATGTACTTAGTCTTCCACTTAATGCCTTCCTGCCAGACCTCCACTACATCGCCAACTGAAACATTATGAGTAAAATCTGTTATTGGAAAAGTATACTGTTCTTCCCCATTTTCAATTGTTTTTAACAATGCTGTTCTTTTATCAATAGCTTCGACTCTATAAATACCGGGTTTCATAATCCTCACCTCACTCCTGCTTTTCCCATTTCACATCCTCTTCAATCCTGATTCTCAATTATTATAAATAACTTTTATAGAACAACGTTTTTTTCATCAAAGAAAAAAGCCGTTACCGGAATCGGTAACGACTTTCATTCATGTGCCCAGCGACGTCTTACTC
>NZ_JADHDZ010000010.1:0-89054 GCF_016820615.1 Planococcus beijingensis | reverse complement strand
GAGTAAGACGTCGCTGGGCACATGAATGAAAGTCGTTACCGATTCCGGTAACGGCTTTTTTCGTGGTTCTGTACTAAATATTAAGGTGTTATAGCAAAAAAACACGCAATCTCCAATTTCTCATCGACATGAGACAGACACTTAGTTACCATCGCTATCTAGCAACTACTTAGGCAACGTGTTCAGACGGGCATGTGGATTGAAGAAAACTTACAACTCCTGATTCCAAATGAGCAAAAAGAATTCTTGAGGATGTATTTAGAACCTATTCTCCGTCACTGAAATGGGGAGGGCTCTTTACCTCAGACCAACGCTTGATGGAAAAAAACTTTGGTTAGCAAACTATTCAGGGTTTCATTAATCTTTCTATTCATCGAATACAACTAAAACATACTTCCCATGTTTCTCATACTGTATATCTGTAATCTTATAAATAGCATCCAAAAACAAGAAGCGGCTTACTTCATCTCGCTTAGGAAATAGGATACAGGATGTATAACACTGAAATTTTCTCACTATGTACCCAAAGAAGGCGACGAAATGCCAGCTTCCTTTATACAGCAGGACTTCTCCGTCTTTTCTCTCTTGCATTCTGCCGTTTTTTCCCCTAAGATGAACAGTAATTATTGTTGAAAAGTGAAAGGGTGTAGAAATTGGATGTAAATCCGTGGTTAATGGTGTTAATCATTTTTTCGATCAATATCGTATACGTAACTTTTTTTACGGTGCGGATGATTATGACTTTAAAAGGTTATCGCTATTTGGCTGCCGTCGTCAGTATGGTGGAAGTTGTTATTTATATAGTAGGTCTCGGGTTGGTTCTTGATAATCTGGACCAGATTCAAAACTTGATTGCCTATGCTTTAGGCTACGGGTCCGGCGTAATTATCGGTTCCAAAATCGAAGAAAAAATGGCTCTTGGCTATATTACTGTAAACGTCATCACGAGTGAGGCAGGTGAATACCTGCCGAACCAACTTCGAGAAAAAGGGTATGGTGTAACAGATTGGAATGCGAATGGCCGTGACGGTGGCCGACAGTCGATGCAAATTTTGACACCTCGCAAAATGGAACTCAAATTGTATAAAGCCATACAGGAAATTGATCCAAAGGCGTTTATCATTGCCTATGAGGCGAAGACGATCCATGGTGGATTTTGGGTGAAAACAGTGAAAAGGGGCAATTTGTATAAATGAGCAAGAATACAGTATGGTTTGAAGTTGAAGAAAATGAATCCATCTCAGATTGTTTGGATCGCATGCGAGAAAAAGGGTATGCGGCTGTAGGGCGGAAAGAAGAGCCGTTGTTCGAGGAAATAAACGGTCAACCCGTGCCAATACGGCAAATCGTTAAATTTAAAGGAAGTAAACTGAGCGAATAACATTTTAGATCTAATAAACACGAACGATTTGATAACCGTATAAATAATTGTTCGACTTTATTATTGACGTACTTTCATCGAGTTGTTATGATAAAAGAGGATACCCCATATATGCAGAAGAATTGGCTTCTGCGTCTCTACCAGGACACCGTAAATGTCCGGACTATGCGGGAAAGCAACTTAGTGGATCGTTAAGCGAAGGAGAGGTCTCTCTATGTCCTCATCCATAAATCGTTTCATGTACAGTCCTTAAGTAAACTGCTTTTCACGTTATGTGAGCAGTTTACTTGAGGGCTTTTTATTTTTTAAAGGAGAGTGTTTCAATGAATCCGCGAATTGGCGTCATTATGGGAAGTACGAGTGATTGGGAAACAATGAAGCATACGTGTGATGTGTTGGATGAACTGGGTGTGGCCTATGAAAAGAAAGTGGTTTCCGCACACCGTACACCGGATTTGATGTTCAGCTATGCTGAACAAGCTCGGGGGCGTGGGCTTCACGTCATCATTGCAGGGGCAGGAGGGGCTGCGCATTTGCCAGGTATGGTAGCAGCAAAGACTACATTGCCGGTTATCGGCGTACCCGTTCAATCCAAAGCATTAAACGGCTTGGATTCCTTGTTATCCATAGTCCAGATGCCAGGCGGTGTGCCAGTGGCTACGGTAGCTATCGGCAAAGCGGGTGCTGTCAATGCCGGGTTGCTGGCAGCTCAAATAATAGGCACGGCTGATGAAGCAGTGGCACAAGCGCTGCAGGACCGGCGTGACCGGACAGCTGCTGCTGTGATGGAAAGTTCAGGTGACTTGATATGAAGAAAACGATTTTGCCAGGACAGACAATCGGCATTATCGGCGGTGGCCAATTGGGACGGATGATGGCACTGGCAGCAAAAGAAGCCGGATTTAAAATTGCGGTTCTTGATCCCGGAATGGATTCTCCAACCGGCCAAGTGGCTGACATTCAAATCATTGCGCCTTTTGATGACCAACAGGCTTTAGAGGAATTGGCTGAAGTCAGCGATGTCATTACGTATGAATTCGAGAACATCGATGCAGAAGGATTAACGAAGCTTTCAGAAATTGCTTACGTACCCCAAGGAGCCGAATTGATTCGAGTGACGCAGAACCGGATTTTGGAGAAACAGGCCATTTCTGAAGCGGGCGTGATTGTAGCGGATTACATTACAGCTTCAACATTTCAGGAACTGAAGGAGAAGAGCAGTCAGCTGTCATTTCCTTTTGTTGTAAAGACGGCACGTGGCGGTTACGACGGCAAAGGGCAGCAGACGGTTTCTTCTCATGACGAGATGGATCTGGCTGAAGCTTTATTCGATAACGGTGAATGTGTAGCAGAAGCATTCGTTGAATTCACGAAAGAGATTTCAGTGATCATCCAACGGAATGTGCATGGAGAAACGGCGATTTTGCCGATCGGTGAAAATATCCACAAAGATCATATCCTCCATCAGACCATTGTTCCAGCGCGTATTGATAAAGAGACGGTCGATCTGGCAAAGCAGGCAGCTGAGAAAATCGCGGCTCAGCTGAACATGGTCGGTACTTTGGCGGTTGAAATGTTCGTTTTGGAAAACGGCGGCATCATTGTCAATGAGCTGGCACCACGTCCCCATAACTCTGGGCATTATTCAATCGAAGCGACGAACATCTCGCAATTCCATCAGCATGTCCGTGCAGTTTGCGGATGGCCGCTGCGGCAGCCCATTTTATGGTCTGAAGCGGTGATGGTCAATATATTGGGTGAACATGTTGCGCCGCTCACTTCGAAAATCGCACAATTCCCGAATTGGTCGGTTCATTTGTACGGAAAAGATGAAGCGAAGCAGAAACGGAAGATGGGACATGTTACGATATTAACGGAAGACTTAAAGGCGACTTTAAGTGAAATAGACACATCCGGCATTTGGCCGGAATAATTGGAGGAACTTTAAAATGATCGCACGCTACACAAGACCTGAAATGGGCGCAATTTGGACGGATGAAAACAAATACAATGCATGGCTGGAAGTTGAAATTCTGGCATGTGAAGCTTGGGCTGAAATCGGTGATATTCCGAAAGAAGATGTAGCGAAAATCCGCAAAGACGCTTCTTTCTCAGTAGACCGTATTCTGGAAATTGAAGAAGAAACCCGCCACGATGTTGTTGCTTTTACAAGAGCAGTATCTGAAACGCTTGGCGAAGAACGCAAATGGGTTCATTACGGATTGACGTCAACAGATGTTGTGGATACAGCCTTGTCTTATTTATTGAAACAGGCGAACGTCATTATCCGCAAAGACTTGACAAACTTCATCGAAATTCTCGCAAATAAAGCAAAAGAACACAAAATGACAGTCATGATGGGCCGTACACACGGTGTCCATGCAGAACCGACGACGTTTGGTTTGAAGCTGGCATTATGGCATGAGGAAATGAAACGCAACCTGGAACGGTTTGAGGCTGCTGCTGCTTCTATTGAAACTGGCAAGATGTCCGGAGCAGTTGGAACTTACGCCAACATCGATCCATTTGTTGAAGCGTATGTCTGCAAAGAGTTAGGCCTTGCGGCATCACCGATTTCAACACAAACTTTGCAACGCGATCGCCATGCACAGTATTTGAGCGTTCTTGCTTTGATCGGTTCATCGATCGAAAAATTCGCTACAGAAATCCGCGGCCTTCAGAAATCAGAAACGCGTGAAGTAGAGGAATTCTTTGCTAAAGGCCAAAAAGGTTCATCGGCAATGCCTCACAAACGCAACCCGATCGGATCTGAAAACATGACAGGGCTTGCCCGGTTGATCCGTGGCTACATGCTGACAGCTTACGAAAACGTTTCTTTATGGCACGAGCGCGACATTTCGCATTCATCTGCTGAACGGGTGATCTTGCCGGATGCGACGATTGCATTGAACTACATGCTGAACCGTTTCGGAAACATCGTCAAAAACTTGACGGTATTCCCTGAAAACATGAAACGCAATATGGATTCAACGCTTGGGTTGATTTATTCGCAGCGTGTGCTATTGGCTTTAATCGATAAAGGGATGGCTCGTGAAGCGGCTTATGATACTGTTCAGCCATGTGCAATGGAAGCCTGGGAAAATCAGACGCATTTCCGCAAAATCGTGGAAGCGAATGACACTATTACAGCTAAATTGTCTAAAGAGGAATTGGATGATTGCTTCGATTACAACCACCACCTGCAGCAAGTGGACATGATTTTCAACCGACTTGGACTAAACTAAACGGGGGCTTCTAAAAATGGAAAAAGGTCAGCTATTGTACGAAGGAAAAGCAAAACGCTTATATGCAACGGATGAACAGGGAATTTTGTGGGTGGAATATAAAGATTCAGCAACGGCTTTCAACGGTGAAAAGAAAGAGGAAATCACCGGCAAAGGCATTTTGAACAATAAAATCACGTCACTGATTTTCACGAAATTGCAGGAAGCGGGCATTGCTTCTCATTTTGTTAAGCAATTGTCTGACCATGAACAATTGGTGCAGCAAGTCAGCATCATTCCATTGGAAGTGGTGGTCCGCAACATCACAGCCGGCAGCATGGCCAAACGCCTTGGAATTGAAGAAGGCGTCGCCATCAGCCGCCCGGTCGTGGAATTTTACCTGAAAGATGATGACTTAGGCGATCCGCTGATTACGGACGAGCATGTCGACATGCTGAACTTGGCGACTGCAGAAGAAGTGGCTGAGCTTAAGGAGAAAGCACGAAAAATCAACAAAGTGTTGATCGGTTTCTTCAAAGAAATCGGTGTGGATCTGGTCGATTTCAAAATTGAATTTGGCCGTGATACAGAAGGCAATATTCTATTGGCAGATGAAATCTCGCCGGATACGTGCCGCCTTTGGGACATAGAAACGAAACAAAAATTGGATAAAGATGTATTCCGCCGCAATCTGGGGAATTTGACTGAAGCGTACGAACTCATTTTAACTCGTCTAGGAGGACAACATTCATGAAAAAAGTAAAAGTATACGTAACATTGCGCGAAAGCGTATTGGACCCACAAGGTTCTGCAGTTATGGGCTCTCTTCATAAAATGGGCTATGGTGAAGTGGAAGATGTACGAATCGGCAAATACCTGGAACTGGTCATCGGAGACAGCGAACGGGATGTGGATGCCCTAGTCAATGAATTGTGCCATCGTTTATTAGCCAACACGGTGATTGAAGATTATCGATTTGAAATTGAGGAGGTTGTCTCGCAATGAAATTCGCAGTGATTGTTTTCCCTGGTTCCAATTGTGATTTGGATATGTACCACGCGGTGAAGGATGAATTGGGTGAAGAAGCGGAATACGTATGGCATGACTCAAAAGATTTGAGCAGCTACGATGGCATTTTGCTGCCAGGCGGATTTTCATACGGCGATTACTTGCGTTGCGGCGCCATCGCTCAATTTTCGGGTGTTATGGATGAAGTGAGAAAAGCGGCAGAAGCAGGAAAACCGGTTCTGGGAATCTGTAATGGCTTCCAAATATTAACGGAAGCAGGCCTGTTGCCTGGCGTCTTATTGCGCAACAAAAACCTGAAATTCATGTGTCGTACGGTCGGATTGAAAGTTGAGAACAATAATACTTTGTTCACCAACGAATACGAGCAGGGACAGGAGATCCAAATTCCAATCGCACACGGAGAAGGCAATTATTTCTGCGACGATGCGACTTATAACCACCTCAAAGAAAACAATCAAATCGTCTTTAGCTATGCAGATGATTTTAACGGCAGCCGCAATAACATCGCGGGCATCATCAATGAACGTGGAAACGTTCTCGGCATGATGCCGCATCCGGAACGCGCCGTATCCGATTTGATCGGCGGCACAGATGGATTGGCTTTATTCAGATCAATTGTAAAACAGTGGAGGGAAGCAAATGTCAGTCATGCTTGAACCAAATGCAGCTCAGATAAAGGAACAGAAAGTTTATCAGCAAATGGGCTTGTCGGATGCGGAATTCGCCATGGTCGAAGAAATCCTGGGAAGACTGCCGAACTACACGGAAACCGGGTTGTTCTCGGTCATGTGGTCTGAACATTGTTCTTATAAAAACTCGAAACCGGTTTTGGCGAAATTCCCGACTAAAGGAGAACGTGTCCTGCAAGGGCCAGGAGAAGGAGCAGGGATTGTGGACATCGGCGACGGGCAAGCAGTCGTCTTCAAAATGGAATCCCATAACCACCCTTCTGCCATCGAACCTTATCAAGGGGCTGCTACTGGCGTCGGCGGAATTATCCGTGATGTCTTCTCCATGGGGGCACGGCCGATTGCGTTGCTGAATTCACTGCGTTTTGGTGAATTGACCACTCCACGAGTGAAATATTTGTTTGAAGAAGTGGTTGCCGGAATTGCCGGTTACGGAAACTGCATCGGCATCCCGACTGTTGGCGGCGAAGTCCAGTTTGATGATTCGTATGACGGCAATCCGCTGGTCAACGCGATGTGTGTCGGATTGATCAATCATGAAGATATCCAAAAAGGCATCGCCAAAGGCACTGGCAACCCGGTGATGTACGTTGGCGCTAAAACAGGGCGTGACGGTATCCACGGAGCCACTTTTGCTTCTGAGGAGCTGACAGACGGCTCTGACAAGAACCGCCCGGCTGTACAAGTGGGAGATCCATTTATGGAGAAGCTGTTACTGGAAGCCTGCCTGGAATTGATCAAATCGGATGCATTGATCGGCATTCAGGATATGGGTGCGGCCGGATTGACTTCATCTTCAGCTGAAATGGCTTCTAAAGCCGGATCCGGCATCGAGATGGACCTGGATCATATTCCACAGCGTGAAACTGGTATGACCGCTTACGAAATGATGCTTTCTGAATCACAGGAGCGTATGCTCATCGTCGTAAAAGCAGGCCGCGAGCCTGAAATTGTCGAGTTGTTCGAGAAATATGGCCTGGATGCAGTCACTGTCGGCACCGTGACAGATGATTCCACACTTCGTCTGAAGCACAAAGGGGAAATCGTCGCAGAAGTACCGGTTGATGCTCTTGCAGAAGACGCACCGGTTTACCACAAGCCATCAGCAGTACCAGCTTATTTCACTGAATTCCAACAGTTGGACAATGCAGAACCGAAAATCACAGATTACAATGAAACCTTGACGGCGCTATTGAAACAGCCGACCATCGCTTCAAAAGAATGGGTCTACGATCAATACGATCATCAAGTACGCACAAGTACAGTGGTCAGCCCGGGATCGGACGCGGCAGTGGTCCGTATCCGCGGCACCAATAAAGGCCTTGCCATGACAACGGATTGCAACTCCCGCTATATCTATTTGGATCCGGAAACCGGAGGGAAAATCGCTGTGGCGGAAGCGGCGCGCAATGTGGTCGTTTCGGGTGCAAAACCTCTTGCCATCACCGATTGCCTGAACTTCGGAAACCCGGAGAAACCAGAGATTTTCTGGCAGCTTGAAAAAGCGGCAGACGGTATGTCTGAAGCCTGTACAATCCTGGATTCTCCAGTTATCGGCGGAAACGTCTCGTTGTATAATGAAACCAATGGCACTGCCATTTACCCGACGCCGACCATCGGCATGGTGGGCCTTGTTGAAGACCTTTCGCACGTAACGACACAAGATGCGAAAAAAGCAGGCGACCTGGTCTATTTGATCGGGGAAAGCTTTACGGAATTCGGTGGCAGTGAGCTGCAAAAAATGGTCGAAGGACGTATTTTCGGCAAAGCACCGGCTATCGATTTGGCAGTGGAAGCAAAACGCCAACAGGAAATCCTGTCAGCTATCCAGCAGGGGCTTGTTGCTTCGGCACATGATGTTGCAGAAGGCGGCGTTGCCGTTGCATTAGCCGAAAAAACTTTCGGCAACGGATTGGGAATGGATGTTACCTTGTCAGGTTCAGCGACAACAGCTTTATTCAGCGAATCGCAATCACGTTTTGTGGTGACGGTCAGCCCTGAAAAAGCAGCACAATTTGAAGAGATGGTATCAGATGCCAAGAAAATCGGCCAAGTCACGGGAGACAACTTAGTCATCAACGGCGAAGATGGCACGGCTTGGATCAATGGTTCAGTCGCTGCACTTCGCTCAGCTTGGAAAGGAGCTATCCCATGCTTGCTGAAATCAGAAGCTTAAATGAAGAATGTGGCGTCTTTGGAATATGGGGCCACCCAAATGCGACTCAATTGACCTATTACGGATTGCATGCACTGCAGCATCGCGGCCAGGAAGGTGCTGGAATTGTGTCGACGGACGGGGAGGGGCTTCGTCCATTAAAAGGTGAAGGCATGGTCAGTGAAGTCTTTACGCCTGAAAAGATTGAAAAGATTGCAGGGCATGGCGCGATTGGCCATGTACGGTATGCAACAGCAGGGGGCAGCGGCATTGAAAATGTGCAGCCCCTGCTCTTTAATTCAACGACCGGCAGTTTGGCAATTTCCCATAATGGCAACTTGGTCAATGCCACGCAGCTGAAAGGCCACCTGGAACGCCAAGGAAGCATTTTTCAAACAACTTCCGACACGGAAGTGCTGGCTCATTTAATCAAACGAAGCGGTTATGCAACGTTTGAAGAAAAAGCGAAAAATGCCTTGTCCTTATTGAAAGGTGCCTTTGCCTGCGTTATTTTGACGGAAGAAGCGATGTATATTGCTTTGGATCCGAACGGACTGCGCCCTTTATCTCTTGGAAGACTTGGAGATGCCTGGGTGACGGCATCGGAAACTTGTGCTTTTGATATAGTCGGAGCGGAATTTGTTCGTTCGGTTGAACCTGGTGAGTTTTTGATCATCACAAAAGATGGCCTGCGCGCAGAACGCTTTGCATATCCGGAAGAACGGGCAATCTGTACGATGGAATACGTATATTTCTCACGTCCTGATTCGGATATCGACGGCATCAACGTCCATACCGCAAGAAAGCGCCTCGGCGTTCAATTGGCGAAGGAAGTGCAGATTGAAGCGGATGTCGTGACGGGTGTTCCGGATTCCAGTATTTCGGCAGCCATCGGCTATTCGGAACAAAGCGGCATTCCCTATGAATTGGGATTGATCAAAAACCGTTATGTGGGGCGCACATTTATCCAGCCTTCGCAGGACTTGCGTGAACAAGGCGTGAAAATGAAATTATCGCCTGTCCGCCAAGTAGTGAAAGGCAAACGCGTCATTATGGTGGATGATTCAATCGTCCGCGGCACGACTTCACGGCGCATCGTCAACTTGCTGAAAGAAGCAGGCGCCACGGAAGTACACGTTGTCATCAGTTCACCGCCCATCAAGAATCCGTGTTTTTACGGCATTGATATCAGCACGGCAGGCGAATTGATTGCCGCCAACAATACGGTAGAAGAAATGCGTGAAATTATCGGAGCGGATTCACTGACATTTCTGTCAGTGGATGGCATGGTCCAAAACATCGGGCGGACAGATCCCGGTTCGAAATGCGGACACTGCCTCGCTTGTTTTACAGGGGAATACCCAACCAATATTTATCCGGATACAGTGTTGCCGCATGAAAAAGAAAAAGTGAAATAAGGGGGAACCGGTGTGTCAAAAGCATATGAAAAAGCAGGCGTCAATATCGAAGCAGGCTACGAAGCGGTCAACCGCATGAAATCCCATGTGGAGCGGACAGCACGCAAAGGAATGCTGGGTGCGTTTGGCGGCTTCGGCGGCATGTTCGATTTATCTGAGCTGAATTTGAAAGAACCGGTTCTTGTTTCCGGAACGGACGGCGTCGGCACGAAACTGAAGCTGGCATTTATGGCGGACCGCCACGACACAATCGGCATCGATTGTGTCGCCATGTGCGTCAATGATATTGTTGCACAAGGTGCGGAACCTTTATTTTTCCTTGACTATATCGCAGTCGGCAAAGCGGTTCCTGAAAAGATAGAACAAATCGTCAAAGGTGTAGCGGACGGCTGTGTCCAGGCCGGTGCTGCATTGATCGGCGGAGAGACTGCTGAAATGCCTGGGCTCTATGAAGAAGACGAGTACGATATCGCCGGTTTTGCGGTGGGGGCTGCGGAGAAATCTAAAATCGTCACAGGAGAAAAAATCACTGCGGGTGATGTCCTGATCGGCCTTGCTTCCAGTGGTATCCATTCCAACGGCTATTCGCTGGTTCGCCAGATCGTTTTCGAACAAAACAACTTTACGCTTGAACAAACGGTTGAAGGCTTTGAATCACTTGGTCCAATTGGTGGCGCACTGTTGACGCCAACTAAAATATACGCAAAAGCAGTAGCTGCCATCAGCAACGAAACCAGCATTCATGGCATGGCCCATGTGACAGGCGGTGGCTTTATCGAGAACATCCCGCGGATGATGCCGGAAGGATTAGGTGCAGAAATCACGATCGGCAGCTGGCCGGTTCTTGATATTTTCACCCTATTGAAGGAAAAAGGGGAACTTGCGGACCGCGATCTGTATTCGGTCTTCAATATGGGCATCGGTTTTGTTCTGGCGGTTGCTCCGGAAGATGCGGAACAGGTGCTGAAAACAGCTCGGGAGAATGGTGAGCAGGCTTTCCCTATCGGCCGCGTCTCAAAAACGGCAGGCGTTCAATTCCAAGGTGAACAGGACGGCACATTGGATGAGCACTAAACCGAAAATTGCTATCTTTGCGTCAGGAAACGGTTCTAATTTCCAAGCCATTGCCGACGCTATTGCCGGCGGCAGTCTGCAGGCGGAATTGGTGCTTGCTGTGACCGATAAGCCACAAGCTTATGTAATAGAACGTGCACGCAAGGCAGGAGTGGCGTCTTTCGCTTTTAAGCCGTCTGAGTTTGAATCCAAGCAGCTTTACGAGCAGATGCTGAAAGAAAAACTGCAGGAGCTCGGAGTGGAATGGATCGTTTTGGCCGGTTACATGCGCTTGATCGGTCCAGTTCTGCTGGCAGCTTATGAAAACCGCATCGTCAATATTCATCCCTCTGTGCTTCCGGCGTTTCCGGGGAAAGATGCCATTGGCCAAACATTGGCAGCAGGTGCGGAAAGAGCAGGCGTTACTGTACATTTCGTGGATGCCGGAATGGATACAGGCAGCATCATTACGCAGCAGTCATTCCTGGTTGCAGGACGTGGCCGTAATGAAGTCGAGCAACAGATCCATCAGATTGAACATGAATTATATCCTGCAACTTTGCAGCAATTATTCGACCGGTAAAATTGCCGGTCTTAATCTATAGGAGGACTATTTGTGAAAAAAAGAGCATTACTCAGCGTATCGGATAAATCCGGGATATTGGAATTTGCACAAGAATTGGAAAAGATGGGCTACGAACTTTTATCGACAGGGGGAACGAAGAAGTTTCTTGAAGAGAATGGGGTTTCCATCACTGCAGTAGATGAAATCACTAAGTTTCCTGAAATTTTGGGAGGACGTGTAAAAACCTTGCACCCTCTTGTACACGGTGGATTGTTGGCCAAACACGATGATGCCGATCACCAAAAACAAATGGCTGAAAACGGCATTTCACCGATTGATATCGTCTGTGTCAATCTGTACCCATTCCGTGAAACGATCGCCAAACCGGATGTCACTGTGGATGATGCAATTGAAAACATTGATATCGGCGGACCGACGATGCTGCGTTCTGCTGCAAAAAATCATGCTTACGTCACTGTTATTGTCGATGCAACCGATTATGAAGCAGTATTGATTGAATTACATAATGGTCAAACCACACCTGAAACGCGGCGCCGATTGGCAGCGAAAGTTTTCCGCCATACAGCCGCTTATGATTCTTATATCTCCAACTATTTGACTGACCTGACGGGCGAAGAATACCCGGATCAATTGACGCTTACTTATGAATTGTCCCAAACGCTTCGCTACGGGGAAAACCCTCACCAAAAAGCCGCTTTCTACCGCAGCCCGCTTGGATCGGATTTTTCAATTGCCAATGCCGACCAATTGCATGGCAAAGAGCTTTCCTATAACAATATCCAGGATGCCAATGCTGCTCTTCAAATCATTAAAGAATTCAAGATGCCTGCAGCAGTCGCTGTCAAACACATGAACCCATGCGGCGTCGGTACAGGCGAAACGATTGCAGATGCTTTCGCAAAAGCTTACGAAGCCGACTCAACTTCCATTTTTGGCGGGATTGTGGCATTGAACCGCGAAGTGGATGCAGAGACAGCCAAGCAATTGGCGACGATTTTCCTTGAAATCATCATCGCTCCAGCATTTTCAGATGAAGCCATCGAATTGCTGACACAAAAGAAGAACATCCGTCTGTTGACGATTCCATTCGATAGCCAAACCAAAGACAAATGGAACACCGTTACCGTTGAAGGCGGCTTGTTGATCCAACAGCCGGACGTCTACGGATATGACGATGCAGATATCCAAATCGCAACAGAACGCCAGCCGACAGCAGCAGAGCTTGAGGCGCTAAAGCTTGGTTGGAGTGTTGTGAAACATGTTAAATCGAATGCCATCGTCGTCTGCAATTCGGAGATGACATTAGGGATCGGTGCGGGCCAAATGAACCGCGTAGGATCGGCTAAAATTGCGTTGGAGCAGGCAGGCGAAGCAGCTCAAGGAGCCATCATGGCATCAGACGCATTCTTCCCGATGAACGATACAGTGGAAGCTGCTGCACAAGCAGGCATTAAAGCCATCATCCAACCGGGCGGATCCAAGAAAGATCAGGATTCGATCGATAAAGCGAACGAATACGGGATTGCCATGGTCTTTACAGGCGTCCGTCATTTCAAACATTAATCGAGGTGGAGCAAAATGAAGGTATTGGTTATTGGAAGAGGCGGAAGGGAACATGCCATTGTCCGGCAGTTCTCGAAATCCCCGTCGGTCACGAAAGTTTTTGCAGCTCCTGGAAATGATGGGATGCAGGAAGACGCTGAAATAGCGGCAATCGATGAAATGGATTTTGCCGGTCTGGCGGACTTTGCTCAACAGCAAGGAGTGGACTTCAGTTTTGTTGGTCCTGAACAGCCATTGTCAGAAGGCATCGTCGACTTTTTTGAAGCCAAAGGGCTGCGCATTTTCGGTCCATCCAAACAAGCGGCGCAAATTGAAGGCAGCAAAGCTTTTGCAAAAGAATTGATGGAGAAATACAACATTCCGACTGCTGGCTATGAAACTTTTACAGAAGTTGCTCCAGCCATCGCTTTTATCCGTCAGCACGGAGCGCCGATTGTCATTAAAGCAGATGGTCTGGCAGCCGGTAAAGGAGTCGTTGTGGCGTTAACGGAGGAAGATGCCGTTTCTGCTGTCAATGACATGCTGGAAGGCCAAAAGTTCGGCGAATCGGGTTCCAAAGTGGTCATCGAAGAATTTTTGGATGGCGAAGAGTTTTCATTCATGTCATTTGTCCAAGATGGCCGGATTTACCCCATGGTCATTTCGCAGGACCACAAGCGGGCGTTTGACGGAGACCGTGGACCGAATACCGGCGGCATGGGTGCTTATTCGCCTGTTCCTCAAATTTCACAGGAAATCGTCGATGACACTTTCACGAAAATTGTGGAACCGGCGGTCCAGGCGATGGCATCGGAAGGGACGCCTTTTAACGGCATTCTCTATACAGGCGTCATTTTGACCAAACAAGGCCCGAAAGTCATTGAATTCAATGCACGTTTTGGAGATCCGGAAACACAGGTGGTCCTGCCGCGAATGAAATCCGACTTTGGGCTCTTTATGGATTCGATTTTAAACGGACAGCCGGCCGAGCTGGAATGGGATGACCAAGCAGTGCTTGGTGTAGTCATTGCGGCGGATGGCTATCCGGAGACGGTTGAAAAAGGCACGCTTCTGCCCGAACTGTCAAAACTCAAAGGAGTCGAAGTGACTCATGCAGGCACGAAGCATTTGAATGGCAGTTATGTGGGCAATGGAGGGCGTGTGCTGCTCGTTTCAGCGAGTGGAACGTCTATCAGGGACGCTCAGGACAAAGTCTATGAACAGCTGGACAACCTGCGCTGGAATGGCTTTTTCTACCGCACAGACATCGGATGGCGTGCAAAATAATTTTTGATATGATATAATTTTAGATGACACAAATTCGACAAGAAGATGTGTCATTTTTTTTATTGCCTGTCCTTAGGCAATAAAAATGAAGTTGAGGATTTTCAACAGCCCACTTTTACCTCTATTTAAACTCCAGAATGGCAAACTCATCACGACCTCAGAAACAAAATCAGCAGGGCACCTAAATTTGAAGGGAGACAAATTATGAATTGGTATGAAAAATTAAATCAGTATTTTCCAGTCGAAGAAATGAAATCAAAAGAGCATATGGATACGTTATTAAAGGAAAAAGGCAGCGTCTATTACAAAGATGAGGGCCCTTATCATGTCTTGATGTATGCGGAATTTCCGAATTTCACATTTGTGGATTATTTATTCGTGTCAAAAGAATCGCGCGGCATGGGACTTGGCAAAAAGACCCTTCAAATGCTGAAGGATAAGAACAAACCGATTATCCTTGAAGTAGAGCCGGTCAATTACGAAGACACTGACACGGAAAAACGTCTGCGTTTTTATGCGCGCGAAGGATTTGAACACGCATCTTCAATCGGATATTGCCGACGTTCGTTGGCGACCGGGGAAGAAAATTCAATGGAAATCCTTTACTGGACTCCGGGTGGAGAAACAGAAGAAGAGATTTTCGAAGGCATGAAGAAAATGTATCAGGATATCCATACCTATAAAGACGAACAATTCTACGGCGAATCTTATGATTCAGTTGCAGATGTGCTGACTTTCCAGGAAGAAGAAAAAACGGATGTCTTAAAACCGTTCAGCAATCCCGTTGAAAAATAATGAACTTCTAAAATCCACGCATTATGCGTGGATTTTTTGTGTCCGGTTTTAATCAGAATGTTCTTGTTTTTGCAGGCAAAACCTGTAATTGCGTGTATAATTATGCTACTATATTAAGTATTGAACTTGTAGAAAGAAGGTGCCGGCAAATGGTTAATCCTCTATGGAAAAATACAGAGATTCGCAAACAGTTGAAAATTGTTACAAAAGAAACAGCGCCGGATCTCGTTTTGACAAACGCAACATATCTTCATGGAATTTTTAAGAAATGGATGACAGGAAATATATGGATTGCTGATGATCGTATCGTCTATGCAGGAAAAGAAATGCCGAAAGTGGATGCTTCGACGGAAGTAGCAGATATGACCGGCAAATACATCGTTCCTGGATACATAGAACCTCATGTCCATCCTTCACAGTTATACAATCCCATAAGCTTTGCCGATCATGCGGCACAGGGCGGAACGACGATGTTCCTTTCCGATAACCTCACGCTTTTTTTAGCATTGGAAAATGAGAAAGCGTTTTCATTGTTGGACCAGATGGCGGAATTGCCGTTCAGTTTTTATTGGTGGACGCGTTTTGATTCCCAGACAGAGTTGAATGAGGAAGACCGATTATTCACTTCCAAATCAGTCGGCGAATGGCTGGATCGCCAAGATGTATTGCTCGGCGGCGAATTGACGGGCTGGCCGAAACTGATGGCGGGTGACGACCAGATGCTGTACTGGATCCAAAAAGCCAAAATGGGGCTGAAAAAAATTGAAGGGCATTTCCCAGGTGCGTCAGAGAAAACATTGGCTCGCATGCGACTGCTTGGAGCAGATGGCGACCATGAAGCGATGACTGTGGATGAAGTGGAAATGCGCCTGCTTCATGGCTATGGAGTCACACTCCGCCACTCTTCCATTCGGCCGGATCTTCCGCATTTGCTGAAAGGGATTGTCGAGCGCGAGTTGAACGTCTTCGATAAATTGATGATGACGACAGACGGTTCAACGCCAGCCTTTCATTTGGATGGTGTCATGGACCTGTGCATCAAAATCGCCCTGGAGGCCGGTGTACCGGCGATCGACGCCTATATGATGGCATCTTATAATGTCGCCCGTTATTACAACGTAACAAGCCTCCACGGATTGATTGCGACAGGCCGTTACGCCAACTTGAACATTCTTGATACATTAGAAAATCCGGTCCCTTCAGGTGTTATTTCAAAAGGGGTTTGGCTGAAGAAAGACGGAGAAAAAGTCCTGTCTTTACCGGATATCGATTGGTCGATTTTTCCGGATCTTGAAATCGACTATAAACTGACGGATGACGACTTCCAGTTTTCGATGCCTTTCGGTATTGAAATGGTCAATGATGTCATCACGAAACCCTATTCTGTCAGTGTTGACACGCATGACTCCAATTTATCAAAAACACATGATGAAAGCTTTTTAATGCTGATCGATAAAAAAGGCAAATGGCGCGTCAATACATTGATTAAAGGTTTCGCACCGGGACTTGATGGGTTCGCATCTTCCTATACGACGACGGGCGATATTATCCTGATCGGCAAAAATCGTGAAGATATGTGGATTGCCTTCAATGAATTGAAACGCCTGAAAGGCGGCATCATCCTGACGGAAAATGGAGAGATTATAGAATCTCTGCCGCTGCCCTATGGCGGAGTGATGTCGGATTTGCCGATGGAACAATTGATCGTCCAGGAACAGGCCTTGAAGAAAGCATTGAAAGAACGCGGTTACAAGCATGGCGATGCTGTTTATACCTTGCTGTTTTTGCAGGCGACTCATCTGCCATATGTCCGCGTGACACAAAAAGGCATTTACGATGTCATGAATAAAAAAATCCTGTTTCCGGCGTTCATGAGGTAATGATATGAAGAATTGGATTTTTGCCATGCTTATTTTACTGGTGCTCGCTGCATTTGCTGCAGGTTTTTGGATAATCATGAAAGAAGACCCGGAAGAGCAGCCACCTGTGGAGAACTCATTGACAATTGCCCCATACACTGGTGAAAAAGCGACTCCTCCGACCAATCGCCGAACGGTCATGGCAGTCATCAATAATCATCCGGATGCCCGTCCGCAAACCGGATTGGGTGAAGCAGATATGGTTTTTGAAATGATTGCAGAATACGACATCACCCGGTTTTTGGCTTTGTACCAAAGTGATTTTCCGGAAACCATTGGTCCCATCCGCAGTGCGAGGGAGTATTTTGTCGAGTTGGCAGCTGCTTCTGATGCTTTTTTTGTTGCTCATGGCTACAGCCCCGCTGCTCAAGTGATGCTGGAATCTGGGGTGGTTGACCACGTGAATGGCATTCAACATGATGGCACTTTGTTTCAGCGGTCAAGCGATCGTGTTGCTCCCCATAACTCTTATATCACTGCGGAAAATATCGAAACAGCCATGGGGAATGTGCAGGCTTCAACTGAATACAGATGGAAATCACCTTATTATTTCTATGACTCGGGGGAAAATGCTAAACTTAAGGAACAGGCTCTTTCGGTAAGCGTAGCGTACGGGACAAACGAGTTGTTTTTCAATGAGTATACATATGACAGCAAGTCACATCTATACAGCCGATCGTCCGGTGGCGTACCGACAACCGATAAAGAGACCTTGGAAACAGTGAAAGTCTCGAATGTTTTGGTTTTTGAAGCGCCGCACGAAACTGTCGATTCTGAAGGGCGCCAGTCAATTGATCTGGAAAACGGTGGAAAAGCGCTGTTGTTCCAGGCGGGCGGCGTCCGTGAAATAGAATGGAGTTCGATAGACGGGATGCCCGTACCGACAGAAGACGGTGAGACGGTGAAATTGGTGCCGGGGAAAACCTGGTTCCATGTTGTTCCGACTGCACCCGGTATGGAACAGTCCGTCAGCTATACGCCTTGATGATCGTAGCAATGAAAGGATGATGAAGCTGCATGCAAGTTGATAAAATCAGAGGCCATCAGACAGATCAGCTGATTGAAGCGATCCTGGCTTTGAAGGATAAGGAAGAAGCTTACCGCTTTTTCGATGATCTATGCACAATCAGTGAAATTCAATCGCTGTCACAGCGTTTGGAAGTAGCACATATGCTTCGTATGAAAAAAACATACGAAAAAATCAAGAATGAAACGGGTGCCAGTACCGCGACTATTTCACGTGTCCGCCGTTGCCTTAACTACGGAAATGATGGCTATGATGAAATGCTTGGGCGCCTGTATCCCGACGAAAAACCGTTTGAACTTCCAAAAGACTGAACAGAGAACCGACTCTGTTCGGTTTTTTTGTTATAATAAATAGATGATAATCGATGTAAAGTCAGGTGAAATTAAATGGACTTCAAAACATGGCGGCATGTCTTTAAATTAGATCCGGCTAAAGAGATTACGGATGGACATTTGGAACGAATTTGCAGATCCGGGACCGATGCCATCTTGATTGGCGGCAGTGATCATGTCACACTCGACAATGTCCTTGAATTGACGGAACGCATACAAATTTATAATCTGCCGATCGTTATGGAAGTGTCGACAATTGATTCTGTCGCGCCCGGCTTTGATTACTATTTCATCCCGACGGTGCTTAACAGTGATGATCCGCAGTGGATCAAAGGTTTCCATCATCAAGCTATTAAAGAATACGGTGAGATATTGGAATGGGACGAAATGGTGGCGGAAGGCTATTGCATTTTGAATGCGGACTGTAAAGCCGCCAAGCTGACCGGAGCCAAAACGGATTTATCGGCGGATGATGTCGTGGCTTATGCCCGGCTGGCCGAACATTTTTTCCGGCTGCCCATTTTTTATCTGGAGTACAGCGGCATTTACGGCGATATGGAACTGGCAGGAAAAGTGAAAGAAGTTCTGGACGAAACCCGTATGTTTTACGGAGGCGGAATCGATTCAGCTGATAAGGCGAGAGCAGCACTTGCTGCTGCTGATACCATCGTCGTCGGCAATATCATTTATGAAAACATCGAAAAAGCGATTGAAACCGTAGAGGCAGTTGCGGAAACGGCTGACTAATCGCTATAATAATAAGAACGAATGTTCGAGGTGGTGCACAATGGAATTAATAACGAAGAACTTACTGAACGGAATGAACCCGGAACAAGCGGAAGCGGTCAAAACGACTGAAGGCCCCCTATTGATCATGGCGGGTGCAGGCTCAGGGAAAACACGCGTGCTGACACATCGCATCGCTTATTTGGTGCTGGAAAAACAAGTTTACCCATCCAATATCCTGGCGATTACTTTCACCAATAAAGCGGCGCGCGAAATGCGGAACCGCATTGATGGATTGCTGGGGCATGGAACAGGGCAGCGCATGTGGGCTTCAACGTTCCACTCGATGTGCGTACGGATTCTGCGTCGCGATATCGACCGCATGGGCATGTCAAAGAATTTCTCGATTCTGGATACGACCGACCAACTGACGGTCATCAAGAATGTCTTGAAACAGCAGAACCTGGATTCGAAACAATATGAACCTCGGACGATGCTGAATGCCATTTCATCGGCGAAAAACGAATGCATCGATGCGGCGCAATTTGCAGCTGACATGAATCAGTTCAATCCGTATGAAAAGACGGTTTCTGAAGTTTATCTGGCTTACGAAAAACGCCTGAAGAAAAACCAATCGCTCGATTTTGACGATCTGATTATGACGACGTTGAATTTATTCAATACGGTCCCGGAAGTGCTGGAATATTACCAGAATAAATTCCATTACATCCACGTCGATGAATACCAGGATACCAACAATGCCCAATACCAATTGGTCCAGAAGTTGGCCAGCAAATTCAAGAATATTTGCGTGGTCGGGGATTCGGATCAGTCGATCTATCGCTGGCGCGGAGCGGATATCACCAACATCCTGTCATTTGAAAAAGATTACCCGAATGCCAAAGTGATCATGCTCGAGCAGAATTACCGCTCGACTAAGCGCATTCTGCAAGCAGCAAACGACGTGATCCAGAAGAACACCAGCCGTTATCCGAAAGAGTTGCGCACCGACAACGATGAAGGCCCGGCAATCACTTTGCATAAAGCGGGAGACGAGCGCCAGGAAGCACAGTTTGTCGTGCAGACGATACAGAAATTGATGGATGAAGAACATTATAAGACTTCGGATTTTGCGATCCTTTACCGGACCAACGCACAATCCCGTATCATGGAGGAGATGTTCGTCAAATCGAATATGTCCTATACCATCGTCGGCGGAACGAAGTTCTACGACCGCAAGGAAATCAAAGACTTGCTGGCGTATTTGCGGTTGATTGCCAATAATGACGATGATTTGTCATTGGCCCGTGTCATCAATGAACCGAAGCGTGGCATTGGGGCGACTTCTTTTGAGAAGATGGCGCGTTTTGCGATTGAACAGGACCGCACCATCATGGATGCTTTGCAGGAAGCCGATTTTATGGGGCTGACCCCTAAAACGGCACAGACCGCCCTCGAGTTCCGCACGATGATCGACAGCTTTACGCAAATGCAGGAGTATTTGTCGGTAACGGAATTGGTGGAGGAAGTGCTGAAAAAATCAGGCTACCGGCACATGCTGCAAATCGACAAAACGATTGAAGGCGAAAGCCGCCTTGAAAACCTGGAAGAGTTCCTGTCGGTGACAAAAGCATTTGAAAAACAAAGCGATGATAAATCACTGGTTGCCTTTCTGACAGATTTGGCATTGATTTCAGATATCGATTCCTTGGATGACGAGGAAGATGCAGACGGTCCGATCATTTTGATGACGATGCACGCAGCGAAAGGATTGGAATTCCCTGTGGTCTTCATCATCGGCCTGGAAGAAAACGTTTTTCCGCATTCACGGTCAAATAATGACGACGAGGAATTGGAGGAAGAGCGGCGCCTGGCTTATGTCGGCATCACCCGTGCTGAGAAACGGCTGTATTTGACGCATGCGTCTTCCCGAACGCTATTCGGGAAAAGCAATTACAATATGCCGTCCCGATTCATCTCGGAGATTTCGGAGGAACTGATTGAACAAACGACAGCCCATCACCGGGCCGGAGCTGCGACCAGCTATAAGCAGGCACCGAAGCGTCTCGCTGTATCGCGTCCTGCCTTCCAGCAATCGGGTGGCGATAAGCACGGTTGGCAAACAGGCGATAAAGCGAAACATAAAAAATGGGGCACCGGCATGGTCGTCAGCGTCAAAGGCGAAGGCGAACAAATGGAACTGGATATCGCTTTCCCAAGCCCTGTCGGCATCAAACGGCTATTGGCCAAATTTGCGCCGATTGAAAAAGTATAATCGGGAGGAAACCCTATGGATCGCATAAAAGCGGAAGAACGTGTAAATGAACTGAACGAACTGCTCCGGAACTATGGCCATGCTTATTACGTATTGGATAAGCCGGCTGTACCGGATGCCATCTATGATCAATTGCTGAATGAATTGATCGACTTGGAAACACTGTATCCCGATTTGATTTTTCCGGATTCGCCGACACAGCGCGTCGGCGGAACGCCGATTTCCAATTTCGACAAAGTGACGCATGAGCGGCCGATGTTGAGTTTATCGAACGTCTTCGGCGAAGAGGATCTGCGTGAATTCGATAAACGGGTGCGCAGTGGAGCTGGAGACGGAATCGAATATGTCTGTGAACTGAAAATTGATGGACTTGCCGTGTCGCTGATGTATGAAGACGGTAAATTCGTCAAAGGCGCAACACGCGGAGACGGCCGTATCGGTGAAGACATAACCGTCAATCTGCGGACGATCCGTGCAATTCCTTTAAAATTAAAGCAGCCGGTGACGCTTGAAGTGCGCGGCGAAGTTTTCATGCCGAAAAAATCCTTCCATGCTTTGAATGAGCAGCGGGGAGAACGCGGTGAAGAGCTGTTTGCCAATCCGCGCAATGCGGCAGCAGGTTCACTGCGCCAGTTGGACCCGAAAATTGCAGCAAGCCGCAATCTCGACGTCTTCATCTACGGAATCGGAGGAGACGGAGAGACCTATGGTTTGACTGAACACGATGAATCGCTCAGTTACCTGAGTGAGCTCGGATTCAAGACCAATCAGGAGCGCCAAGTGTGTTCAACTGTGGAAGAAGTTTTGGCTTATATCGAGAAATGGACAGAAAGCCGGACGAAGCTGTCTTATGAAATTGACGGCATCGTCATCAAAGTCAATCGTTTTCTTCATCAGCAGGACCTTGGATTTACAGCGAAAAGCCCGAAATGGGCCACTGCTTATAAATTTCCTGCAGAAGAAGTCATGACCATTGTCCGCGACATTGAATTGAGTGTCGGACGGACAGGTGTCGTTACGCCGACAGCCATACTGGATCCGGTAGCTGTTGCAGGAACGACTGTCCAACGGGCTTCATTGCACAACGAAGATCTAATTAAGGAAAAAGATATTCGCATCGGCGACAAAGTCATTATCCGAAAAGCGGGAGATATAATCCCGGAAGTGGTTTCGGCTATCGTTGAGCAGCGGACAGGAGAAGAGCTTCCTTTTGAGATGCCCGAAAACTGTCCGGCCTGTGACAGCGAGCTTGTCCGTATTGAAGGAGAAGTAGCCCTTAGGTGCGTCAATCCGCAATGCCCTGCACAAATCACGGAAGGGCTGATTCATTTTGTATCCCGCAATGCCATGAATATTGACGGGCTGGGCGAAAAAGTGATTGAGCAATTATACCGGGAAGGCCTGATCCGGGATATTTCCGACATCTATAAACTGACCAAGGACCAATTGCTTGAGTTGGATCGCATGGGCGATAAATCAGCTTCCAACCTGATTGCAGCGATCGATGCTTCCAGAAGCAACTCAATGGAGAAGCTGCTGTTCGGTTTGGGCATCCGCCATGTAGGCGAAAGAGGAGCCCGCATTTTATCCGAGCATTACGGAACCATGGAACAGCTGATGGCAGCGTCCAAGGAAGAACTGGTTGAAATCCATGAAATTGGCGAAAAGATGGCCGATTCCATTGTCACGTATTTTGATAATGAAGAAGTTCGCGCATTGATGGAACGTTTGCGCGAGACAGGCGTCAACTTAACATACACCGGCACACGCATCCGCGTAGAGGCAGGAGCCAATGCTTTTGCAGGCAAGAAAATCGTTTTGACTGGCAAATTGGAACAAATGACGCGACAGGAAGCCAGCGCGCAGATTGAAGCGCTCGGCGGCAAACTGTCAGGAAGCGTCAGCAAGAAAACCGATTTGCTGATTGCCGGTGAAGAGGCGGGCTCCAAGCTCGACAAAGCACTCGAGCTGAAGGTAGCCATTTGGGACGAAGAACGTCTCATTGAGGAATTGAATAAATAAGGGGATTTTAAGATGAAACGCATATGGTGGATTCCGATCAGCTTGCTGCTGTTAACGGGATGTGTTCCTTCCGGGACTGATGAGGAAGCGGAAGTGATAAATGAAAAAGAAGAAGTCGAGACGGCCATTATTCCAAGCATGCAGTTGGATGATCAGTTTTACCGTACACTTCTGCCATATAAGGAAAGCGCTACAAGAGGGAAAATCGTCAATCGGCTGAACTCCCGTTATGATATTGCCGAAACCGAAAACGGGTTGCTGCGTTTGTCGCAGAAGCAATTTTCTCCTGACGATTATTATTTTCAGGAAGGCCAGATGATCACTGATGAAGATGTGACTTCTTGGCTGCAGCGTACGAGCAAAGACAATCCGGCAGGGTTGAATCCTGCAGATGGCCGTACAGGTGAGCAAAAGAAAGCAGGCGAACGTCCGCCTGCCGAAATCCTTGCCCATGTCATTGAACAGAATTATTTGGTGAAAACAAAAGAAGACACCATAAGGCTCGGCGGAATTTCGGTCGGGCTTGCATTGAACTCGGTTTACTACAGTTCGGAAAACGATATCGCCTATGAAGAGGAAATTCCGCAAGAGCAGATTGAAAAAGAAGGCAAGCGCATGGCTGATGAAATCGTCAAGCGCCTGCGTGAAAAAGAAGGTTTGGGAGACGTTCCAATTGTGGTGGGTCTCTTTAAACAAAACTCGCGAAATACTATGGTGCCCGGAACCTACTTCTCATATGGTGCTGCCCCGGGGGGCGAACAAGCTATTGCCGGCTGGAACGCAGTAAACGAAAACAACGTGTTGTTTCCTACTTCCGGTTCGGATGAACGTTACCGTGATATCGATACGGCATTCCGCAACTTCAAGCAGGACGTTGAAATCTACTTTTCCAATTTCACAAGTGTCATCGGTACCGGTCATTATCAGGAAAACCAATTGAAAGAATTAAAGATTGAAATCCCAATCCAATTCTATGGCGCTGCCGAAGTGATCGGATTTACACAATATGTCACGGGACTGGTCGTGGATCATTTCCCTGAAAACGTACTGATCGAAGTCAGTGTAACCTCTACCAACGGACCAGAAGCGTTGGTCTTGCGAAAAGCAGGAGAAACCGAACCATTTGTTCACATTTACGAATAAATTGCATGAAAACGGGGATGGCCATGCGGCTGTCCCTATTCATTTTTTTAGAAAAATGTTATGATATAGCGTATGTTTACTGAATCCGGAGGTGTAGAAAAATGGCGAAAATGACTAAAGAAGAAGTAATCGAAGTCGCTCATTTGGCGAGATTGGCAATTACTGATGAAGAAGCGGAACATTTTGCAGATCAATTGGAAGCAATTACGAATGCAATGGAGTTGCTGAATGAACTGGATACAGAAAACGTCGAGCCGACCACTCATGTCTTGCAGATGGTCAATGTATTGCGCGAAGACAAATCCATCCCTGGATTGGACCGCGAATTGATGTTGAAAAACGTAAAGGAACATGAAGGCGGACAAGTAAAAGTCCCAACAATCCTGGAATAACCGGAAGGAGGAACCATAGATGTCATTAGTGGATAAAACAGCTGCAGAATTGCAGGAAATGATACATACAAAAGAAACGACGATTGCTGAAATGACGCAACAGGCGTTTGACCGCATCGAAGCTCTTGAACCAAAAGTGGATGCATTTCTTGCATTGAACAAAGAACGTGCAACCGAACAGGCCGCAGAAATGGACAAAGTGCCTTTTGCTGAACGCGGGCCGTTATTTGGTTTGCCGATTGGAGTAAAAGACAATATTGTAACAGAAGGCTTGGAAACAACAGCTTCCAGCCGTATTCTAGAAGGTTTCAATCCTATCTATAACGCAACCGTTGTAGAAAAATTGAAAGAAGCTGGAATGGTGACTGTCGGGAAATTGAATATGGATGAATTCGCAATGGGTTCTTCCAATGAAAACTCGTATTACAAGAAAACGAAAAACCCATGGAATCTTGAAACGGTGCCAGGAGGTTCTTCAGGCGGTTCTGCTGCTGCAGTCGCTGCTGGAGAAGTACCATTCACTCTGGGATCAGATACCGGCGGATCGATCCGGCAGCCTGCTGCATTCTGTGGTGTAGTTGGCATGAAACCGACTTATGGCCGCGTTTCGCGCTTTGGCTTGATCGCCTACGCTTCTTCGTTGGATCAAATCGGTCCGATCACAAGAACCGTTAAAGATAATGCTTTATTGTTGAATGCCATTTCAGGGCATGATGACAAGGATTCAACTTCTGCCAATGTAGAAGTTCCAGATTTTGCTGCTGCCTTGACAGGCGACATTACGGGACTGCGTATCGGTGTTCCAAAAGAGTATTTTGGTGAAGGTGTCGGCGAAGCTGCAAAACAAGCTGCTCTTGACGCTTTGAAAGTGCTTGAAGAAAGAGGCGCCATTTGTGAAGAGATTTCACTTCCTCATTCGAAATACGCGTTGGCGACTTACTATCTATTGGCTTCTTCTGAAGCATCTTCCAATCTTTCCCGTTTTGACGGCATCCGTTATGGATACCGCACGGAAAAAGCCGGAAGCCTGCTGGAGTTTTACATGAATACCCGTTCTGAAGGCTTTGGCGATGAAGTCAAGCGCCGCATCATGCTTGGCACTTACGCATTGAGCTCAGGCTATTACGATGCGTATTATAAAAAAGCACAAAAAGTCCGTACGCTGATCAAAAAAGACTTTGATGATGCTTTTGAAAAATACGATGTCATCATCGGTCCGACAACGCCGACACCGGCGTTTAAAATCGGTGAAATCATCGACGATCCATTGACGATGTATGCCAATGATATTTTAACGATTCCAGTAAACTTGGCTGGCGTACCTGCCATTTCCGTTCCTTGTGGATTCGACAACGGCTTGCCGCTTGGCTTGCAGATCATCGGGAAATATTTCGACGAAGAAACCGTATATCGTGTGGCTGATGTTTTTGAGCAAGCGACCGATTTCCATAAAAAAACTCCTCAAACATGGGAGGGAGCAGCAAAATGAACTTTGAAACGATCATCGGACTTGAAGTCCATGTAGAACTTAAAACAGAATCCAAAATGTTCTCTCCTGCACCGGCTCATTTCGGCGCAGAGCCGAACACGAACACAAACGTCATTGACCTTGGTTATCCAGGCGTTCTGCCAGTCGTCAACAAAACGGCAGTGGATTGGGCAATGAAAGCTGCACTTGCATTGAACTGCCAAATTACCCGCCACACCAAATTCGACCGGAAAAACTATTTCTACCCGGATAACCCGAAGGCTTATCAGATTTCTCAATTTGATCAGCCAATCGGCGAACACGGCTGGATTGAAATCGAAGTAAAAGGCGAGAAGAAACGCATCGGCATCACGCGCCTTCACATGGAAGAAGATGCAGGGAAACTGACGCATACCGGCAATGGCCATTCCTTGGTCGACTTTAACCGCCAAGGGACACCGTTGATCGAAATCGTTTCGGAACCTGATATCCGCACAGCTGACGAAGCTTACGCTTACTTGGAAAAAATCAAAGCAATCATTCAGTACACAGGTGTTTCAGATGTACGTATGGAAGAAGGTTCGCTGCGTTGCGATGCGAACATTTCGCTTCGTCCGTTCGGCCAGGATGAATTCGGCACGAAGACCGAATTGAAGAACTTGAATTCATTCAACTTCGTCCGCAAAGGCATTGAGCACGAACAGATTCGCCAAGAGCAGGTTCTGCTATCAGGTGGGATCATCGAACAGGAAACACGCCGCTACGATGAATCAACAGGCAAAACCTTGTTAATGCGCATCAAAGAAGGATCTGACGATTACCGTTACTTCCCGGAACCGGATCTGGTCGACATCGTCATTGATGATGAATGGCTGGAGCGCGTCCGTGCTGAAATTCCGGAATTGCCGGATGCCCGCAAAGCCCGCTATGTTTCGGAGCTTGGCATGTCTTCATACGATGCTATGGTTCTGACATTGGCAAAACCAATTTCCGATTTCTTTGAAGCGACAGTAGCTGCCGGCGCTGATGCCAAACTGGCTTCGAACTGGCTGATGGGTGAAGTATCAGCTTACTTGAATGCTGAACAAAAAGAGCTGGAAGATACGGCTTTGACTCCTGAAGGTTTGGCTGGCATGATCAAATTGATTACAGATGGCACCATTTCATCTAAAATCGCCAAGAAAGTCTTTAAGGAATTGATTGAAAAAGGCGGCGACGCGAACGATATCGTCAAAGCGAAAGGGCTAGTCCAAATCTCAGATGAAAACACATTGCGTGAATTCGTCACAGCAGCACTTGACAACAATCCGCAATCGATTGAAGACTTCAAAAACGGCAAAGACCGCGCGATCGGTTTCCTTGTCGGACAGATCATGAAGCAGACGAAAGGGCAGGCAAATCCGCCATTGCTCAATAAAATCCTTCTTGCAGAAATTGCAAAACGATAAAAGAGAACACTAGTAAAAGGGCGGTCCGTAAAGGGCTGCTCTTTTTTATTGATCTATAGGAATAATATATGTGTGTAAAGGCTGACTATAACTTTAGGGAACTTAGCATAGGCACGAGTCGTCTTTAAACGAAGATCATCCTAATTCTTCGAATAAAGCGCTGGAAAAGACTATTTCTGCATCTGAGCCTTGAAGACTTTGCTGGAGAACAGTAAACTGAGGATAAAGCGAAATTACAGTCAATGGAATTTTCTTAATTCATTATGGATTTGGAAAAGATCCAAACGGGGATATCGCCCGGCTGGCCACCAGTAAAGCAGACAAAGGAGAAGTGATTAGATGATGACCGAACAGGAATATTTTGTACAAGGCATTACGTTGGAAAGTTATATGGCTCAAATGGAGTCAAATCAACAAAAGTCTTACAGTATATACGAAAAGTTTGAATTGCCTGAGGATCCGGGATTCATGGCGTTGCTGAAAGAGAAGAAGCCTCATGTACTGGTCATTACAGAAGACTGGTGCGGGGATGCCATGATGAACAATGCCATCTTGCGGAAAATCGCGGATGCGGCTGACTTGGATGTTCATTGTGTATACCGGGACGAAAACTTGGAATTGATGGATCGTTATTTAACGAATGGAGGACGTTCCATTCCGAAATACATCCTCCTTTCGGAAGATGGCCGGGTATTGGGAGACTGGGGCCCGCGAGCGCCCAAAGTGCAGGAGTTTGTCGATGAGAAGAAATCGGTTCTGCCTGAAAAGGAAGATCCGCAATACGACCTTCACATGAAGACGGTCATTAGTGAAATTTCAGATGGCTTTGTTTACAACGAAGAGTTTTGGGATATTGTCTATGAAGATTTGCGCAAGGCATTTGAAACGGTCTTAAAATAAACAAGGGGCGCTGTCCGCAAAAAAAGGACAGACATCCTGCAGGACAGTGTTAACAAGGAGTCCACAAATTTTTCCTGTCTTATTTTTATAGGAAGTCCAGAAAGGCTGAATCTGATGAAACGTGCACGCATAATATACAATCCAACTTCCGGCCGTGAATTATTCCGTAAACATTTGCCCGAGGTTCTGGAGAAAATGGAACAGGCCGGATACGAAACTTCCTGTCATGCAACGACTTGTGAAGGTGATGCAATACAAGCTGCTAAAGTTGCCGTAGAACGAAATTTTGATTTGGTGATCGCCGTCGGAGGAGATGGCACACTGAATGAAGTGATTTCAGGGATTGCTAAATTCGAGAACCGGCCGAAAGTGGGCCTGATACCGATGGGGACGACGAATGATTTTGCGCGTGCTGTCCATATTCCGCGTGATATCAACAAGGCTGTTGATATTATTCTCAAAGGGGATTCAATTCCAGTGGATATCGGCTTGATGAACGATGATCGGTATTTCATCAATATTGCAGGCGGCGGAAGAATCACCGAGTTGACTTATGAAGTGCCAAGCAAACTGAAAACGGTTCTTGGCCAAATGGCTTATTATTTGAAAGGCATCGAAATGTTGCCTTCAATCCGGTCTTCGCGCGTCCGAATTGAATACGATGACCAGATTTTTGATGACAGTGCCATGATGTTCTTAATTGGTTTGACCAATTCGGTTGGTGGATTTGAAAAACTGGCACCAGATGCCAGCATCAATGACGGCAAATTCACGTTGCTGATTTTGAAAGAGCTCAATATGGCGGAATTTATCCGTGTTGCCTCTTTGGCTTTGCGGGGAGAGCATTTGTCGGACCCTCATGTCATTTATGCGAAAGCCAGTAAAATTACAGTAACGACAGAAGAACGGGTGCTGTTGAATTTGGATGGGGAATACGGCGGCGTCTTGCCGGCGGTATTTGAAAACCTGGCAAGCCATATTGAAATGTACGTCCCGCTTGATTCGTTAAAGGAACATGACCGCAAATAAAAAGCTGGAAAATGGAGTGTCTCTCCGTTTTCCAGCTTTTTATATTTGTTAAGCCAAGTAATCTTTTGCTTACAGGAGTTCGATGGCTTTGTCCTGTTCTGCTGCAAGCTGCGGCAGGTTCTTAATTGGTTCCCAACGGAACAGCAAGGTCATGCCATTGTCACGGCCATGGCTTTTAATGGTGTGTTCAAATTGTTCGACCGGTTCACCTGTGTATTCAAATTGAAAGATGTTCCGTTCATACGCTTTGTCCTGATGCTCAGGATAGTAGGTATACTTATGGATTTTCCCGACGAATTCAAGAACATCGCTTGGCAATCCTGTTTCTTCTTTTACTTCTCTGTATAAGGCATCAATCAACAGTTCGCCTTCTTCGATTGTGCCGCCCGGCACCTGCAATCCGACTTCCGGTTCTCCTTTATACTCGAAAACCAACAATTCGCGATTTTCTTCATCGCCTCTTGTGATATATGCAAATACTTTCCGTTTTGTTCTCATGCTGCATCACCCTTTTTTATTGTTCTCTTTAGAATACTAAAAATTGAGAAAAATTACAATTCTTTTTGCTTTCTTTGTCACACCTTATTCAAAGTTTGGCTGGAAAACAAGGCTTGGGAGGCGTTTTGGAAATAGGGTTTGATGTACAATAGGAACTATAGAAACAGTGAATCAAATGCATAAAAAAGGAGACGAGTAGATTGGACTTTCAAGATCCGGCTTTTCTGAGTCGCATCCTAACGCTATTGACTCTATCGTTCCACATTCTTTACGCAACGATTGGCGTAGGTGTCCCTCTTATGATTATGATTGCCCAGTGGGTGGGCATTAAGAAAAAAGACGATCACTACATTTTGCTGGCACGCCGTTGGGCCAGAGGATTCGTCATTACTGTTGCAGTAGGTGTTGTGACAGGTACGGCAATCGGTCTGCAATTATCCCTATTATGGCCGAATTTTATGCAGCTGGCAGGGAACGTGATTGCCCTTCCGTTGTTCATGGAAGTATTCGCATTTTTCTTTGAAGCTATTTTCCTGGGGATTTATCTTTATACATGGGATCGCTTTGAAGACCAACGCAAACATTTTCTATTGCTTATTCCAGTTGCACTGGGTGCAGCAGCGTCATCTGTTTTCATTACGATCGTCAATGCCTTCATGAATCAGCCGCAAGGTTTTGAAGTGCTGAACGGTGAAATGGTCAATGTTAGCCCGTTGCTGGCTATGTTCAGCCCGGCAGTGCCGACCAAAGTGGCCCATGTCATGGCGACTGCTTTCATGACCAGTGCATTTTTACTGGCTTCGATTGCGGCATTCCGGATGCTGCGCGGTTCGACACATATTTATCATAAGAAAGCCTTATTCCTCACCATGAAACTGGGGCTGGTATTTGCCATTGCCACGGCATTGATTGGGGATTTCTCAGGCAAGTATTTAGCAGAGTACCAGCCGGAAAAATTGGCAGCTGCTGAATGGCATTTTGAAACGGGAGAAGAAGCAGAGTTGATTCTTTTCGGTGTGTTGGACGGGGAAGAAGCGAAGTACGCCATAAAAATCCCGTATGCCTTGAGCATCTTGGCACACAGCAATCCGTTTACAGAAGTGATTGGGCTCAATGAATTCCCGGAAGATGAGAGACCGCCGCTGTGGATCCATTATCTATTTGATACGATGGTGATGATCGGCATGTGGTTGGCATTGTTCTCCTTTGTCTATGTAGTAGCCGCTTGGCGCGGCTGGGCGTTTATCCAGGCCAAATGGTTCCGCTGGCTGACCGTAGCCGGAGGACCTTTGGCGCTCATCGCCATCGAAGCAGGATGGTGGTTTACAGAGGTCGGACGACAGCCTTGGATACTCAGAGGCCATATGAAAGTTAGTGAAGGGGCAACCACGAGCGGCCAAGTGGATTTGATGATTATCCTGTTCGCTGGCCTATACATCATCCTCGGGATCGGAACAGTTGTCGTCTTGTCCAGAATGTATAGACGCAATCCGGTTGAAAAAGAATTGGCGGCACGTGAAAATGCTAAGGGCGGTGAAGAACAATGACATTGGAAATTATCGGCATCTCCGTTCTCTGGCTGTTTTTGTTCCTGTACGTCATCGTGGCATCGATTGATTTCGGTGCCGGCTTCTTTAATGCTTATAGTTCATTTATCGGCAAACAGCATATATTGACAGGCATCATTCAACGTTATCTGTCACCCGTATGGGAAGTCACCAACGTATTCTTTGTGTTCTTCTTTGTCGGGATCATCGGATTTTTCCCGCAGACTGCGTTTTATTACGGCACAACGCTGCTGGTTCCGGCGAGCCTTGCATTGATATTGTTGGCGATTCGCGGCTCCTATTACGCATTCGCGACTTACGGGGCAAAAATCAACCATAGAGGATACATTTACATGTACGGTTTATCCGGGCTATTGTTGCCGGCAGCTTTGTCGCCGGTACTGGCCATGTCCGAAGGCGGGTTCATCAAAATGGACAATGGCCAGCCTTATCTGGATTACTGGACCTTATTTACCAGCCCATTGATGTGGAGTATCGTAGTTTTGAGTTTAACGGCCGTACTTTACATTTCAGCCGTGTTCTTGACTTGGTATTCTTCAAAAGCCGGTGACTTGAAAGCCAACGAACTGATGCGCAAATATGCATTGATCTGGGCAGGTCCTGCCATCATTACAGCAACCGGAATCATCTACGAGCTGCGCGGCCATAATCCGGAGCATTATGCACGCATTCTTGATTTATGGTGGGTATTCGCCTTGTCATTCCTGTTGTTTGCCGGAACGGTCTACTTAATTTGGAAGAAACGCCATTACGGTTGGGCTTTCATTTTATTGATGGGGCAATTCTTTACAGCGTTCTTTGCTTATGGGGCATCGCATTATCCTTATCTGTTGTATCCTTATTTGACTATTTATGACAGCTTTACGAATGAATCGATGGCCATTGCGCTGATCATTGCGTTTATCGCTGGTTTATGCCTGTTGTTGCCATCGCTTTACTTATTGTTCCGCTTATTCTTGTTCGATAAGGATTATGTCGAAGGCAAATCGGATTACCACGCATAAAGGAGGCATTATCCATGCAGGATTTCATGATATTTTATGCGCCATTCCTGGTTTTATTCGGATCCATCATTTTCGGGTTCTGGTTCTCACTGAAGGATGGCCCCGCTACAAAAGATAAAAAATAGAGACGCGCGCAGGCCTTTGCCTGCCGCGTTTTTTCTGTTTAAATAGAGTTTTAGCTCTTGATTCCTGTCTAGACCTTAATGCCCGAATGCTAAAGTTATAAGCCACTTCAGCAGTGTGGCTGAAAAACATCGCTTCGTTAGAATGTCTTATGCCTGTCGAATTTAAGACGGGCACTTTTTCTTTTCTTGTTGTATGATAAGTAAATGTGAAATGGAGTGAACTTTTTGAAACCAGTAAATAAAAATGACCGGATAACGGTCCATGTAGAAGATTTGACGCATGATGGTGCAGGTGTAGCGAAAGTAGAAGGCTATCCGTTGTTCATCCCAGGCGCGTTGCCGGGGGAAGACGTGGTTGTGCACGTTTTGAAGACATTGAAATCCTATGGCTTTGCAAAGCTTATTGAAATAAAACAGTCATCGCCTTTTCGTGTTACAGCTCCTTGCCCGGTCTTCGACACGTGTGGAGGCTGCCAGATTCAACATTTATCGTATGAAGGGCAAATGACCTTCAAACAAAAATTGGTGCGCGATGCCATCACACGGATCGGCAAATTGCCGGACGTGCCGGTACATCCTGTAAAAGGGATGGAACATCCATGGCGCTACCGCAATAAGTCCCAGATTCCATTCAGCACACAAGATGGCAAAGTGGTTGCTGGATTTTATCAGCCGCGTTCGCATGACATTGCCGACACGGATATCTGCCTGATCCAGACACCGGAAGCCGACGCCATAATGGTGTCACTCAAAAAGAGTTTGGCTGAAATGGGCATTGAGCCTTATGAGGAAGCAACGCACCGCGGCATGCTTCGCCATGTAGTGGTCCGAAAAGCGCGTGCTACTGGAGAAATCATGGTGGTTCTGGTAACCAAGAAAAAGAAATTCCCTCAAGCGGCGCGTGCCATTGAATTGATCCAGGCGACTGTTCCGGAAGTGACATCAATTGTCCAAAACATCAATAGCGAAAAAACCAATGTCATTTTTGGCGATGAAACCCTGACGCTCTGGGGCAAAGATGCAATAGAAGACCAAATCGGCGATGTCCGTTTTGAGATTTCTGCGCGTTCATTCTACCAGATCAATCCTGAACAAACAGAAGTTCTCTATGGCCAAGCTTTGGAATACGCTCAATTAACCGGAAAAGAAACGGTAATCGACGCATATTGCGGAATCGGGACCATTTCCTTGTTCCTTGCGCAACAGGCTGAATTCGTGATGGGGGTTGAAATTGTGCCTCAAGCCATAGAAGACGCCAAACGCAATGCGGAATTAAACGGCTTGTCTAACACTTTGTTTGAAGCCGGACCAGCTGAACAAGTCATTCCGCGCTGGTACAAAGAAGGCAAGAAAGCGGATGTCTTGGTTGTTGACCCTCCGCGCAAAGGCTGTGATGAGCAGCTGCTGCGGACGATCCTTAAGCAGCGCCCGACACGTGTGGTTTATGTATCCTGCAATCCGGCAACACTGGCACGTGACCTGCGCATATTGGAAGACGGCGGCTACCGCACAAAAGAAGTGCAGCCAGTCGATATGTTCCCTCAGTCCACCCATTGCGAAGCAGTGGCGTGGCTGGAGTTGGCAGAATAAATGAAGTGAGCCCGATCAGCTATTAAAGCTGATCGGGCTCTTTTCAACTTTTTGGTTAAAATAGGCTAGTTTGATGTCAACAGGTTTTAACCGTATAGAGCGGAGGGTAAAGACAAGAGAATACATCAAGAAGGAGAGAACGATGAAAATGGTGCAGATACCCGAGTCAAAATTCACGGATAAACGTGAAACCATCATTCAGGGACTGGTCGAAAAGAACGTCTTCAAGATCAACGGACGCCAGCTGTATGAAACCTCACTCTATGAATTAATGAAAACCTATACAGAGACTGACCAAGCCGGCTGATTCCGGCTTTTTTCAATGCCTTATATAAATGGGAGGAAGAATCCATGCACAATAAAGAATTGGAAAGCTACCGCCAGGAACGGCTTGATGAAATGACAATCGAGGAAATGCAGGAGGCGATGGACAAAGGGGAGCTCACTTCCGAAGAACTTGTTCTCATGTATAAAGAAAATATTTCGTTACGAGACAAAAATACAGACGCTGTACTGGAGATGAATCCGGATGCTTTGCTGACTGCGCAAGCGCTTGACTTTGAGCGCCGGCAAACCGGTCCGCGTTCCGCTCTGCACGGCATTCCGGTCTTGGTGAAAGACAATATGGACACCTGTGATAAGATGCATACCAGTGCAGGGTCTTTAGCATTGAAGGATCATTATGCTCTAAAAGATGCCAAAGTGGTGAAAAAATTGCGCCAGGCGGGTGCCGTGATTCTCGGCAAAACCAATATGACGGAATGGGCGAATTTTATGTCCGATAAAATGACCAATGGCTATAGCTCGAGAGGCGGACAAGTGAAAAATCCATATGGTGAATTTGACGTGGGCGGTTCAAGTTCAGGGTCCGCCGCAGCTGTCGCTTCGAATTTGGCGGCGGGCGCAATCGGAACAGAAACGTCGGGGTCGATCATTAATCCCGCTGCACAAAACAGTCTGGTCGGGATCAAGCCAACGGTCGGGCTGGTGAGCCGCAGCGGCGTCATCCCGCTGTCTCATACACAGGATGTTCCAGGTCCTTTAGCGCGGACTGTAGCAGATGCTGTAGCGCTTTTGGAAGTAATCATTGGCATCGATCCGGAAGACAAGATTACAGCATTTGCGGCTCAGTTTGAGCATTATGACTGGCGCAGCCATATGAAGAAAGACGGGCTTCAAGGTGTTGCATTGGGTGTAGCGAGAGGGCTGTTTAAAGAAATCAACGATGAACAGGCTGAGCTTTTTGAAAAGGCGTTGGATGCGCTTCGTGAATGCGGTGCGGAAATCGTAGACGAAGTTGATCTGGGCGTCGAGCAGGAAGACCTTGGATTTGCGGTGTTGCTGCATGAATTCAAGGCGAACTTGAATGCGTATTTGGCGAAGTCCAATCCGGACCAGCGAATTCGTTCCTTGGATGATGTCATCGCTTTCAATAATGAGCATGCAGAGAAAATGCTGAAGTTTGGACAGAATTTGCTGGAACAGGCTAATGGGATGAGCGGCATGCTAACGGAAAGAGAATACGTCGAAGCACTGGAACGCAACCGCTTTCTGGCGGCAGAGCGTGGAATGAAGAATGTCCTGGAGAATATCGGTGTGGATGCATTGGTATTGCCGCAGGATTTTGGCTGCAACATAGGTGCGGCTGCAGGTTTTCCATCAATTACAGTGCCTTTTGGCTTTAGTCCATCGGGTGAGCCTTTTGGTATTACGTTCGCCGGCCAAGCATTCAGCGAACCGACACTGATTGAATACGCATATGCATTTGAACAAGCCGTCAAAGGACGGCGAAAACCATAGAAAAAAGCAGCGTCCTTAACAGGCGCTGCTTTTTTATGCAATTTCATCTAAATGTTTCCACACCTGTTCAATCATAATCGACAATTCAGCTTCAGTCCGGTCATCATTAGCCAATGTGGTAAGGACACTTTCAATCAGTGCTTTTCTTGGAGTTTCCGCAGCCAGCTCAGTTGCCAAAAATTGCACGAGCTGTTGCGTGTTCTTCTGTTTTTTCAATTTCTCGGCGTATGTTGCCAACATCGGAGGCAGTTCCTCTAATTCGATGTTGTCGGCAGATTTAGCAAGCGGCAATTTCAAGTTGCCGATAAATGTATCTTTAGCCGCTATTTGGAGTGCGATGGTCGCCTGCAGCCTCCGGATGACAAAAGAAGAAAGCTTGTCTGCCGGCAGAGCATCTTCGGATACAAGACGCCAGATATGGATCAGCTGCTGGACATAGCCGTGTACAAATGCCGCATTTTCCAGTGCATAGGGAGCGGCTTCTTTGCCGAAAACATCAATGATTCGGGATGAGATCCATTCCATTTCCAAAGAGTACTGTTTAATAGAAAAGGATTTCAATTCCGGTTCTTGTGAATAGAAGATGCTTTCATAGAGAGAAAAGAGATTTTTTTCAAGGTTGAGTTTGATGCGGATAAATAATTGCTCCGCCAATACTTCCGGATCATTGGATTGCTTGCCGACAGCAGCCGCCATTCGCCGTTGCCTGATTTCACTGCCGATAGAATCCATGATGGCCATTAGGCACTCTGCTTTGGATCCGAAGTAATTGTAAAAAGTTCCTTTTGATACAGTCGCTTCATCCAGGATATCCTGGATAGAAGAAGAATTATAGCCTTTATTGATGAAAAGATCATACGCCGCATTTAGGATTTGCTGTTTTTTAGGATTCATATACCTCACCTTTATACCGATAGTCTAATATTATAATAACTTGAAAATGCTTATATATCAATGTTTTTAACTTTGTCGGATAAAATGCTTGAAAAAAATATACAGGCGGTATAGAATAATGCAATGGAGAAAGAGAAAAAAATAAAGAGCACCATTTACGGAGGAAACACAAAAATGAAAGAACAGAAAAAAACGCCTTATGGCATTATAGCCATTCTCTTTACGGGAGCGTTCGTTGCAATTTTTAACCAAACTTTATTAAATATAGCGTTGCCTGAAATCATGCTTGATCTGGGGATCGATGCATCCACAGCGCAGTGGCTAGTTACAGGTTATATGCTGGTCAACGGAATTCTGATTCCAGCCAGTGCCTATTTGATCCAGCGGTATTCCAACCGCTCAATATTCATTGTGGCGATGTCCTTGTTTGCACTCGGAACGCTATTGGCCGCAGTTGCCCCGATATTCAGCGTATTGCTGGCCGGACGTATGATTCAAGCAGCCGGATCTGCTTTAATGATGCCATTATTGATGAACGTCATGCTTGCGGCATTTCCAGTTGAAAAACGTGGATCGGCAATGGGTGTATTCGGACTTGTTATGGTCGTTGCACCTGCAATTGGGCCGACCCTTTCCGGATTTATTGTCGAACATTACTCATGGCGTGTGCTTTTCTGGATCGTCTTGCCAGTAGCATTGATTCCGTTGGCATTAGGGATCTTCAAATTGAAAAACCTGACATTCCAAGACAGAGAAATATCGCTTGATAAAGCGTCGTTGGCTCTTTCCAGTCTAGGGTTTGGCGGGGTATTGTACGGATTTAGTTCTGCGGGTACGATGGGGTGGACCGATCCAGTTGTTATGGTGACCATTGCTGTTGGTGTTATTTCACTCGTTATTTTCGGTTTCCGTCAATTGAAACTGGATAAGCCTCTATTGGAAATCCGGATTTATAAATACCCAATGTTCGCATTGTCATCAGCGATTTCAGTGGCCATTTCCATGTCCATGTTTTCAGCGATGATTCTCATGCCAATTTACATTCAGACCATCAAAGGAATTTCGCCGATCGATTCAGGCTTGCTGATGCTGCCAGGTGCACTGGTTATGGGCTTCATGTCTCCAGTCACCGGCCGGTTGTTTGACCGGTTCGGCGCAAAAGTGTTGGCCATTCCCGGCTTGGCGATTGTTGTGCTGACGACGTTCATGTTCAGCCAGTTGAGCCTGGATTCCAGCTACTTTAGCATCATGATGATCTACACGTTGCGTATGCTCGGTATTTCTATGGTCATGATGCCGGTCATGACCAATGGATTGAATACATTGCCGATGAAAGCTTATCCGCATGGAACGGCCATCAACAATACCTTGCAGCAAGTTGCGGGTGCGGTCGGTTCAGCTTTCCTTATTACCGTGATGAACACACGAACGGAGTCGACAGCAAAAGAGTTGGCGGCGGCTGGAACAGCTCCTGAAAGCATCATGAACTTAGCTATGCTGGATGGCATCAATTTCTCGTTTTTCGTTTCCACTTTTATTGCGTTAGTGGCATTGCTGTTGTCTTTCTTCATTAAGAAGCCGGTACGTCCGGTCACTGAAGCGGAAAAAGAAATTGTCTACCGACAAAAAGAAGTAACTGAATAATCGATTGAACCAGTCCTTGGGAGGGCTGGTTTTTTTTGCGTGAAAAAGGCGTCAAAACAACAAATATGGTACACTAAAAGCATTGAAAAGAAGGTGGAATCGCAGATGACTTTTGTAAATGAATTAAGCCCGATGTGGCAAGAAAAATGGGAAAAAGCTGGATTTGAAACAGCTATGCCGATCCAGGAACAGATGATTCCGGAAATGTTGGCGGGCAATGATATTGTTGCTGAATCGCCAACGGGATCGGGTAAAACATTGGCTTACGTATTGCCGATACTGGAACGTGTCAATCCCGAAAAGCAGGCAATCCAGGCAATGATCGTCGCTCCGTCGCAGGAGTTATCCATGCAGATCGTCAATGTGTTGCGTGAGTGGACAGAAGGGACGGATGTCACCGTTACACAATTGATTGGCGGGGCAAATATGCAGCGACAATTAGAGAAGTTGAAGAAAAAACCGACGATTGTCGTAGGGACGCCTGGACGTTTAAATGAATTGGTGAAAACCAAAAAACTGAAAATGCATGAAATCCGGATATTGGTGCTGGATGAAGGCGATCAATTGATGGCACGCGAACACCGGGGCATCATGAAAGACCTGATTGAAAAAACTCAGCATGAGCGCCAATTGGTGCTGGTATCCGCTACAATCACCGAAGAAATAGAATTGGTGGCGGAACGGTTGATGCAGCACCCTACACGGCTGCAGGTAACGGCTGAAGATTTGCCGATGCTTGGGCAAGTGACGCATTCATTCATCAAAGTGGATGAGCGCGACAAAACTGAAATGCTGCGCAGCCTGTCGCATATTCCCGGCATGAAAGGCTTGGCATTCGTCAATAACCTGGACCAATTGCTGATGAAGGAAAATAAACTGAAATTCCGCGATGCGAAAATCGTGACCTTGCATTCTGAAATGAAAAAAGATGAACGCAAAAAAGCCTTGGATGCTTTCCGCAAAGGGGAAGTTGCTGTATTGATTGCGACAGAAGTAGCAGCGCGCGGTTTGGACATCGATAAAGTGACGCATGTCATCCATGTCGATGTACCGCAAACAGTTGAGCAATACCTGCATCGTTCAGGCAGAACCGGAAGAGCGGGAGCGGATGGCGAAGTATTGACTTTGCTGGCTTATTCCGATGAACGCCATTACAAGAAATTCACGAAGGAATTGCCTTCCAAGCCTGTCCAAAAAGTGATTCATGGCGGGAAACTGATTGAAGGTTCCAGCAAAACCATTGCTGCAAAGGGGAATAAACGATGAATTTTCAAGAGAAGCTTGAGCAATATGCTGATTTGACGGTTTATGTAGGATTGAATGTCCAAAAAGGACAATTAATCGTAATCAATACGACGACTGACACGCTTGAATTCACACGCCTGGTTGTCAAGAAAGCATATGAGGCAGGGGCAAAGCGGGTTCAAGTCAATTATGAAGATCCTGTTTTGACAAGGGCGCATTTCGAATTGGCGCCAGATGAGGCATTTCAGGAATATCCGGAATGGTCTGTCGTTCAACGCGATGAAGTGATTAATACAGGCGGCGCCTTCCTGTGGATTGATGCCGAAGACCCGGACTTGCTGACAGGCATCCCGACTAAACGCCTGGCTGATTCACAAAAGTCTGCCGGCAAAGCATTGGAGCGCTATCGCCAAGCGGTCGGTACAGATAAAGTGGCTTGGTCGATCGTCGCTATTCCTTCACCGAAATGGGCACAAAAAGTATTTCCGGATTTGCCGGCTGAAAAACAGATGGAAGCCTTATGGCAAGCTATCTTCAAAACAGTGCGTATCGGCGAAGGTGATGCGGTCGAAGCTTGGAAAAACCATATCGCTTTGCTGGAACAGCGCGCTGCTCAATTAAACGATAAACGCTATGTGAAGTTGCAGTACACTGCACCTGGCACAGAATTAACCATTGAACTTCCCGGCAAGCATATTTGGATGTCCGGCGCTTCAAAAACGCCTCAAGGCAATCCGTTTATCGCCAATATGCCGACAGAAGAAGTTTATACGGTACCGTTAAAACATGGAGTCGACGGCAAAGTCCGCAATACGAAGCCATTGGTTTATCAAGGCAATGTGATTGATGGGTTTACGCTGACCTTTGAAAAAGGCAAAATTGTTGAAGCCAAAGCGGAGACGGGGCAGGAACTTCTCAATGAAATGATCACGGCAGATGAAGGAGCGGCTTATTTGGGGGAAGTGGCGTTGGTGCCGCATCATTCGCCAATTTCCGATTCCGATATTCTGTTCTACAATACCTTGTTTGATGAAAATGCTTCGAACCATTTGGCAATCGGCGACTCTTATCCGACTTGCTATGAAGGGGCACGCGATCTGGAACGCAATCAATTGAAAGCCATCGGTTTGAACACATCAATCGTCCATGAAGATTTCATGATTGGCAGCGACAGCATGGATATTGATGGAATCACCGCCGATGGTTCAAAAGAGCCTATCTTCCGGAACGGAAACTGGGCATTCTAAGAGGTGAATGAGATGAAAAAGTATTGGATCGCGGCAGTGGCTGGCCTTCTGTTTTTCAGCGGATCGGCTTCGGCGCAAGCCGAACTCAAGATTCCGGCAGCATACATCGCTATCGGTGATTCGCTGGCGGCAGGGCAAACACCTGAACGCGAGATAGATGCTGGGTACGCCGATATGATTGCACAGGAATTGTCACGCAATCAGCCTGTGGCTTTCTACTCGAAAAATTTGGCGTTTCCGGGATTTACAACAGCTGACGTATTAGACAGCATCCAGTCGGATGAAGCGAAGAGCGTGTTGGCATCGGCCAACCTCATTACCGTTTCAGCTGGAGCGAATGATTTGCTGCGCCTGGTCCAAGACGATCCGGCACAGGGATCGCTGACTTTCCAGCAGATCCAAGCAGATTTTGCACTCAATGAAGCAAGAAAGAATATGGAGTTGATTTTGGCTGAGCTGACGGAGCTCTCTCCGAATGCGGATGTTTATGTGATGGGCTATTATTTCGCTTACCCGCATGTCCGCGACAGCCAAAAATACGGAACAGCCAAACAACTGGACCGGTTAAATGAGATTCTTAAACGGTCTGCTGAAAAGGCAGGGGCGACGTTTGTTTCTGTAGACCATTCATTCGGCGATGAGGCTGTAGATAAAATTCCGAATGCAGCTGACGTCCATCCGAATGCGGCTGGCTATCAAGCAATGGCCAATGCATTTTTTGGTGAATATCAGGAAACGTGGACGGTTGAAGATTTCGAATTGCCGTCACCGAATCCATTGACATTCGAACAGATTATGGAGGCGCAAGAGCAGAAAGGTGATGGAGGGCAAGAAGAAGAGGGAAGTGAGGCTGAAGAGACAGCCCTACGGCCATCTGCTGGCAGTCCGACCGGTTACTTGGCTTTGCGGGAAGCTTTGCCTTATCTCTAGAAAAGCAAAAGCCCTTAGCGCATAAAAAAGTTCCGGCATGAGTTTCATGCCGGAACTTTTTTATTTAGCGTTTTTTTCCACGCGTCGGAGGTTGCTGTGTAGAAGCCGGTTGTCCAGCTTTTCCTTGTTTTCTTTTATTTAATACTTTACGGATAATAGGATAAGCGATGGGGCCATATTTTATCGCGGATTTCACTAGTCGTCCAATTGCCATATAAATCTCTCCAATCATAGGGTTAGTAATTAGTATTTTCCCGAATCAGGCAGTGTGCAAACATTTTTACGCAGATTGCGCATGTGCCAATAGAATGTCTTTGTATTTATGGACGCTGGAAATCAAGACATATTCGGCGTTGCCATGCCAGTCATCTCCACTTGGTCCAAATTCAATGGCACCTTCGCCGCCGGTGACGGCTGCATAATACCGCGTATCGGCTGCACCATGCTGACCGAATAATACGGCTTCTTTATCAGTCGTTTCGAGAATCGCTTTTTGCAGAGTCTGGATAAATGGGTTTTCTTTTGTTGTTGTCAGCGCGGGTGTTGAACCTGAAGCTTTATAGTCCATGTCGATGTTCAAGGTCTCAGCTAATTCTGCTAATTGCCGAACAATTTCCTCTTTGTCCTGTCCAGGCATAAAACGGATGTCATAAGACATTTCGCACGTTTCAGGAACCACGTTGTAACGGTCTCCTGCTTTAATGATCGGCAGGTTCACCGACGGCTGCTCATAATATTCAGTAGATTCTTTCCGGAATGGCAGCTCTGTTGCAGCCATATGGAATTTCATAGCGGATTCGATGGCATTGATGCCTTCCCAAGGGCGGCTGCCGTGTGCGGGCTTGCCTTTGAAAACCATATCCATTCGTAAAATACCTTTCGACTGCAATCCGACTTTTAAGCCTGTCGGTTCTCCGCAAATAACAAAATCACCATGGAAACCTTGCTCGACCAACCATTTAGATGTATTGCGGCCACCAATCTCTTCGTCGGTGACAATATGTAATTGAACTTTGCGGTTCAAACCACTAGATTCCAGCTCAATAAAGGCTTGCATCATTGCTGCAACACCCGCTTTCATATCAGCTGCGCCGCGTCCGTAAATGCGGTCTTGTTCTTCGGCTGGCACAAACTGTTCTTTATGGCCAGGAACTACATCGACATGGCCATTCCAAACAATGGTCTCATTGCCTTGTCCTTTCTCAGCAGTGAGCATCAAGTAGCCTTTATTGTCGTGGACAGTAACCGTTTCTCCTTTTTGTTTCAGCCAGTCGGCACAAAAAAGAAGAGCTTCATTTGCTCCTTCTTTTGTATCACTTTGAATTTTAATCAATTCCTTCAATAATTCAATCATTCATTCGGCAACCCAGAATCCCGGCTGCCTCCACCACCTTTCGGATTTTTTCACTACCATCACTTTACCCTGTCAGAGCTACTTAAAACAGCCTTGCATTAGAAAGAGGCCTTGTGTACAATACAGGTGACTGAATAAATATTTGTATACACCACAAGGGGAGCTTTAGCTGAGAGTGAACAATCTGTTCTTACCCTTTGAACCTGTAAGTTAACACTTGCGCAGGGATGTGGATGGAAACCGGCTCTTACAACGGCGCCAGGCTCTGTCCTGACGCCGTTTTTAATATGGTTTTATTCACGGCCCTTCTGGTGATGTGCACAACACATTAAGGAGGAAGTCATGAGAAATAAAAAAGTATTGTTAATGATGGAGATTGCCATTTTTGCAGCTCTTGGATTTGTATTGGATTTTGTTTCTTTCCGGATGCCGCAGGGAGGTTCGGTCAGTCTGGTGATGATCCCGATTATTTTAATCGCATTTAGGCGAGGGGTCGCTGCCGGTGTACTGACGGGAATATTGGTAGGGTTGCTGCAGATTGTTTCGGGCTTTATTTCTGTCGCGCCTTTATCATTCGGATTTGTTGTCATGCAGGTTTTATTGGATTATCTTCTGGCATACGGAGTTGTAGGGCTGGCTGGTGTCATGCGCACAAAATATTTGCAGCATGCGCATGCCAAGCAAACCGGCAAGATGTTGGCCGCTATCGTCGCAGGGGTGTTGATTGCATCAGTGTTGCGTTATTTGGTTCATGTCATTACGGGAATCCTGTTTTTCGGTATGTTTGCTGAAGGCAATGTGGTCATCTATTCAGCGATCTATAATGCTACCTACATGATACCTGTATTCTTGCTTGCCGCTTTTGTCTGTGCCGCACTTTTTGCAGCGGCACCAAGATTAGTGGATGCTGAAGCCGCTAATACGAATTAACACAAGCAAAGGACTTTTCGGGAATTCATTCCGGAAAGTTCTTTTTCTGTTTAGAAGTTAAAGATTGCATGTTTGTTTTCCAAACTCGTCAAGAAGCCTCCAGTTTAATTTTGTGGTATAATTCTTGAATAGAAAAGCTTGAAAGAAGGGTCATTGATGATAGCAACTACTGATAAAGAGATTGAAATGCTGAAAAAAGCCGGCCAAATGGTAGCTGAAATTCGCGAAGCGATGAAAGCGGCAACCAAAGCTGGAGTCACAACAAAAGAAATTGACGATTTGGGCGGTAAACTATTCGAGGAACTGGGCGGTGTTTCCGGCCCGAAATCGGAATATGATTTCCCAGGATATACATGCATCAGTGTCAACGAAGAAGTGGCCCACGGAATTCCGGGCAAGCGTGTCATCCAGGATGGCGACATCGTCAATATTGATGTTTCCGGTTCATATGAAGGATATTTCGCAGATACAGGAATTTCTTTTGTTGTAGGCGAAGGGCATCCGGATAAAGAAAAAATTTGTGAAGCAGCCGCTTCTGCGTTCGACCGTGCGATGACAAAAGTCAAAGCCGGCGCTAAACTGAACCAAATTGGTAAGGCAGTGGAACGTGAAGCAAAAGAACAAGGTTTGTTTGTCATTAAAAACCTGACTGGCCATGGCATCGGGAAATCACTGCATGAAGCTCCTCAGCACATCTTGAATTATTACGATGCATGGGAAACGACCATCCTGAAAGAAGGCATGGTGCTTGCAGTAGAACCGTTTATCTCACAGAAAGCTGAACATATCGTAGAATCAGGAGACGGCTGGACATTCATCACACCGGACCAGTCATTGGTTGCGCAAATCGAGCATACTGTGCTTGTGACAAAAGGCGAACCGATTCTTTTGACTAAACTGGAAAAATAACTGGCGCATAGATCGAAAAAGGGATTCGGGTTTTTATCCGGATTCCTTTGCCGTTTTCAAGCCAATAAAAAACGGTAGACAAACTCGTAAAACGGAGTTTGTCTACCGAATCAGTGAACTGCCTCGGCAGTTCTTTTTTTAATTAATAGAACACCGGTTAATATAACGCCGCTCAAGAACAAGGCAGCAGTTGTCACCAGCATTTCACCTGTACCGTGTTTAACAGCGATTCCAATAAACGCCCAGATAAAGACCAGCGCAAACGGAATATCAAAATGATGGAAACGGATATGCAAAGCCAGCGCAGTTGCGACAGTCAACATGATGACGGTCCACAGCTGGTCGCTGAGACCCCAGCCGCCCCAATTGTGGTAGGTCAATACAAAGCTGATGTTGGCGATGGTTGCCACACTGATCCACCCCATATTGACTGAAATCGGCAACCGTTCGGTGAACTTTCTTTCCGAATTGCTGTATTGCAGGTAAAGAGCGATCAACGCCAGCAAATAGCCGAGCATCGCTACGATTGACCAGATGAAATATTCATAATGCCAAAGCAGCAGCCAGCTGATATTAAAGGCGCAGCTTAAAATAAAAAACAAGGCAATCTTGGATGAAGGGATTTGTCCCTTTCTTAAATTCACCCAAAAAGCGATGATCCAGATGGCCAGCAATAAATAAATAATAGACCAAATTGAAAATACGTAACCGGCTGGTGTAAACAGGACCAGAATCCGGTTTGAAATTTCACCGGTTGTTTGGCCATTCAGCGGCAAAATGTTTGCTAGAGCATTCATGACAACCACGGCGAGAAAAGCGATTGTCATAAGCAAAATACGAATCATGCGAAATCCCTCCTCCTTTTCAGTATACCTGTAGCCGTTTCAATCAACAATTAACCCTTTCCAAAAGATTCCCTAAAAATGGCGATAAGGTGAAGAGTTTATGGGAGAGAGTGGAATATTGTTCCGGTTCCAGAATAAAAAATGTTATACTAATAAGTGTTTTTAGAAAATTTAGTTTACCAGGGGGAAAAATTATGACAGTCAATTATCCGGAAGTATGGGATTTGGATACGTTATTTCCAGGAGGCAGCGAATCACAGGAATTGCGTCAACATATGGATGACGCATCGACAAAGCTTTCTGGTTTCGAAGAGTCGGTCCATCAGTTCGAAGTTCCTTCTGCAAAAGGGGATGCCCAAAAAGTAGCGGACCTGCTTGAGCAGATGAGTTTGATGATGAAGCATCTGAGCCAATCCGGTGCATTTATCGGCTGTTTGATGGCCCAAAATACGCAGGATAAAAAAGCAGGGATTCTTGATAGTGAATCATCTTCTTTATCGGCTCGTTTCCAAGATTCCTTCCAAAAAATCCAACAGGATTTGGCGAAGACAGAAGAAAGCGTGTGGGCAGAACTGTTGGATGAAGGACCTTTGCGCGACTTCACTTTCGTTTTGAATGAATGGCGTGAAGAAGCGAAGATGTTGCTGTCTGAAAAAGAGGAAAGCCTGATCACGGCATTAAGTGTAGATGGCTATCACGGCTGGAGTCAGCTTTACGATATGCTGGTCGGAGAAATTAAAGTGACTGTTACAGTCGACGGTGAGGAGAAAACCTTATCGGTTGGACAGGCAAATAATCTGAGTTCCCATAAAGACGCTGCAGTCCGTAAAGAATCCTATGAAAAATTAGAGGAAGCTTGGGCAGAAAAAGAAGAATTCTTTGCAAAAACATTGAATTCTATCGCCGGCTTCCGTCTGGAAACTTATAAAAAACGGGGATGGGATAACCCGCTTCAAGAACCTCTGCACATCAATCGCATGAAAGAGGAAACTTTAGATGCCATGTGGGGAGCAATCAGCAAGAACAAGCAGCCTTTTGTTGCATACTTAAACCAAAAAGGAAAATTGCTTGGGAAAGACGGACTGGACTGGTATGACGTAGATGCGCCGGTAACAGAAAGCACACAACAGTTTTCTTATCAAGAAGGCGCAGAATTCATCCTGAAGCAATTCGGGAAATTCGGACCGGAATTGGAGCAGTTTGCACAGCAGGCATTTGAAAAAGGTTGGATTGAAGCGGAAGACCGTCCGAACAAACGCCCTGGCGGATTTTGTACGGGACTGCCCTTAAGTGAAGAATCCCGTATTTTCATGACCTATAGCGGATCGATGTCTAATGTCGCAACCTTGGCACATGAACTCGGGCATGCATTCCATACGTACGCATTGCGTCCTGTGCATTCATTGAATCGATCTTATGCAATGAATGTTGCAGAAACAGCTTCTACCTTCGCAGAAATGATCGTTGCGGATGCAGCGGTGAAAAATGCGCAGTCCAGAGAAGAGAAAATTGCGTTGCTGGAAGATAAAGTCCAGCGCAGTGTCGCGTTCTTTATGAATATTCATTCACGCTTCCTGTTTGAAACCCGTTTCTATGAAGAACGCAAAAATGGAGTCGTCCCGGCTTCTCGCTTGAACGAATTGATGGAACAGGCGCAAGAGGAAGGATTTGCAGGCGGCTTAGCCTCAACGCATCCCCATTTTTGGGCATCCAAGCTGCATTTCTACATTACCTATGTGCCATTCTATAATTTCCCTTATACCTTCGGCTATCTTTTCTCGTTAAGTGTTTATGCGAAAGCGCTGGAGGAAGGAACCGGTTTTGAAGAAAAGTATATGGCTTTGCTTCGTGATACAGCAGTGATGTCGGCCGAGGACTTGGCAATGAAGCATCTGGGCGAAGATATTACACAACAAGCGTTCTGGGAAAAAGGAATCGCTTTGTGTGTCCAGGATGCCGAGGAATTTATTTCGCTGACATCTGCTGAGGTCTGATATGAATTTGCTTTTCGAGGGGAAGACCTGTTATTTGCGCAGTTTGGCGATTGAAGACGCAGAAGAAATGGTACAATTGCTGCTCCGAAATCGGGATTACTGGTCTATCTACGAACCACGCCATCGGGACAGTTATTTTTCTGCAGCTGTTCAAAGGGAAAAAATACGCGAATCGATTTATCAGGCAAGGGAGAATCGGGAATATAGTATAGGAATTTTTGAACATGAGACGAATAAGTTGATTGGCCATATTTCTGTATACAGCGTAAAGCGAATGCCTTTTCTAAGCGCTTTGGTCGGCTATTCAATCGATGAAGCCTATATCGGAAAAGGCATTGCCACGGAAGCGGTAAGATTGATGACTGCTTTCGGTTTTGAACAGCTCCGTCTTCACCGTGTTGAAGCATATGTATCTCCTGAGAATGTCGGTTCCATCCGTGTATTGGAGAAAACCGGATTTCGCCAGGAAGGCTTGCTGAAGGAGTTCCTTTACATCAATGGCGAATGGAAAGACCATTATTACTACGCCATGATTGAAGACGAGTTTTGAAAGGGCAAGGCCACCTATAAAAAATGGTGGAAAGATATGCAACGCTGGTTTGAAACGTGAATAAAAGCGGAGGAAGGTGCGTAAAAAGTGAATAAAGACAAACTATTCTCCTATCACAAATGGGCGACACTGGCCTGCTTGGAACATGTTAAAGGGTTCGGTGAAGAACTTTACCAAAAAGAAGGAACAAATTCGTTTGCTTCGATCCAGGCGACGGTTGCCCATATCATTGGAGTAGAGAAACTGTGGCTGATGCGGATGAATGGGATAGAAAAGCCTGTGTTTGAACATTTTGATGTGGAGACGACAGACAAAGCAATCGAAGCGTTTATGCTGCTGCATGCAGAAATGGAATTGTTTTTCGCTTCATTAGCAGAAGAACAGTGGCAGGAAACACTCGATTACCAGAACATGCGAGGCGACAAGTTGGCTACTTCACGCGAAGACATGCTTTTTACAGTTGTTAATCATGCCAGTTACCATCGAGGGCAGATTACGTCTTTCCTCCGCCAATTCGGCAAAAAAGGCATCCCACTCGATTATATTTATTACCAAAAACAAAACCGCTGAGAAATTCTCAGCGGTTTTTGTTTCCATCAATGACGACATCCAGTTTTCCAGTTGTCGGATCGATCACTAAGCCATGGACCGGAACATTCGGATCCAGCAATGGATGGTGGCGAACCATGTTGACACTGTGGGTGACGCTTTCTTCGACATTATCGAAGCCGCGGAGCCAACCTTCAAGATCAACTCCAGAATACTCCATCATCTCGATGGTCTTTTGATCCACGCCTCGTTTTTTCATCTTCTCGAGCATTTCATGTGGTTTAATGTTGGACATGCCGCAATCGTGGTGGCCAATAATATAAATTTCGTCTGCATTCAATTCATAGACAGCGACCAGTAAACTGCGCATGATGCCGCCGAACGGGTGATTGATGACAGCGCCGGCACTTTTAACAATTTTGACGTCACCATTTTTAAAGTTCATCGCTTTTGGCAGCATTTCAAAAAGACGCGTGTCCATGCATGTCAAAATAACGACTTTCTTGTCAGGAAACTTGGTGGTCATGTACTCTTCATATCGCTTTTCTTTCACAAATTCTTCGTTGTACTCCAAAATTTCATCTAATAAAGCCATTATACTTCCTCCTTGTCGAATACTACTTTTTAAGTTTAATCCAAATTTCTGAAAAATACGAATCGAATTTGCCATATCGGGAGAAATAAGGAAAAAAGTCATTGCGCATCGTTTCGGATTTAATAAGACCTTGCCTTTTATNGTCATTGCGCATCGTTTCGGATTTAATAAGACCTTGCCTTTTATTAAACTGTACGTAGGTAAATTAGAACAGTGTTTTTCAGGGGAATCAAGAATGAAAAAAACGGAAAGCAGTTCCGAGTGCTTCGGAGTGCTTTCCGTTTTTCTATATCCAGCTCCAGCGCCCAGGTTCTAGGGACATAAGCCAATCCGGCTGTGCGGCAAAGGACGCCGCTTCGCCAGCTCGTCTTATGCCCTTCAAACTTGCACGGGCGCTTTCGGTTTTCTTAGTGTCCAGCTCCAGCAGCCAGCCCCTCGAGTCGCTTCAGCCTTACCAGCAATGGCATAGATCCGCCATTACCGGTAAAGCTTCCAGCGCTTGTCGGGGCAAAACGGCTGCTTTCGCTTTTCTAGGTGTCCAGCTCCAGCGCCCAGGTTCTAGGGACATAAGCCAATCCGGCTGTGCGGCAAAGGACGCCGCTTCGCCAGCTCGTCTTATGCCCTTCAAACCTGCACGGGCGCTTCCGCTTTTCTATATTAACGCGACATTTTCTCTAACTGTTTGATCATGTTCAGCGACAGTCCTGTTCCGATGGCGACTGATTCCAATGGTTGTGGTGCGATATGGACTGGGACTGAGATTTCTTTTGACAGCCATTCCTGCATGCCTTTCAGTAAAGCGCCACCGCCTGAAATGACGACGCCTTGGTCGACCATATCACCCGACAGTTCAGCTGGACAATTCTCCAGTGTTGCGCGGATGCATTCCAAAATGGCGGATAAAGATTCTTTCAGCGCTTCTTGTGTTTCAAGAGAGCTGAGTGTAATGGTTTTCGGCAAGCCGGTCATGATGTCACGGCCGCGGATTTCCATGTTCTCTGTTTCATGGGGAACAGGAGCATAGCCGATTTCCATTTTTATATTTTCAGCAGTGCGTTCACCGATCAATACGTTGTACTGTTTGCGGACATACTGGATAATATCTTCATCCATGCGGTCGCCCGCAACTTTAACGGTGTTGGACGAAACCACCCCGCCAAATGAAATGATTCCCACTTCTGTAGTACCGCCGCCAATATCTACAATAACGCTCGCTACCGGTTCGCTGATTGGAAGTTCCGCGCCTATTGCAGCAGCTACAGTTTCTTCAATTAAGTGAACGGTTTTGGCGCCGCTCTGTTTCACTGCGTCGTGGATAGCACGGCGCTCAACTTTAGTGGCACCGGAAGGGGTACAGACCATCACATTGGGTTTGCGATAAGCACTTCCAAGTTGTTTGGCCGCTCTTTGCATGACCGCTTTCAGCAGATCAAGAGTGGCATCAGAGTCGGCGATGACGCCGTCTTTCAATGGGCGGATCACCAGGATGGAATCAGGTGCTTTGCCAAGCATAGCTTTCGCTTCAGTGCCGATCGCCAGCACCGCACGAGTCCTTGCATCCAAGGCGACAACAGAAGGTTCATTGACGATAATGCCTTTTGTTTTTGTGTAAACGAGTATATTTGCAGTTCCTAAATCGATACCAATATCTATTGCAGAAAACATACGTGAATTCCTCCTATGAATAAAGACGCTAACTAGTTCGGATTTTACCATTACGAGCTGTGGAGTGGAAGAGCAGAAGGGACCTAAAGAGCATGGAAATTAGATAGAACACGTACATTTGATAGTGCTTTTAGTGTGAGGAACATAAAAACCGACTTCAGAGAAGAAGCCGGTTTTTATCGCTCAGTATTTTTTTTCAGGCGTTGGATCTACGTGCTCTGCATCGTGCGTGTGAAGCTCTTTTCCAAGGAAATGGAGAAGTGTAAAGAAAAACATGAAAATTACGGCCATGAAGCCGAGTACGACAGTAATGTCATAAAACATAATGATAACTCCTCTCTAAACTGTAATTATCAATATTAAGTATACATGATTCTGGTCTAAAAAATAAGTGTCGAATTATCGAGACTTAGAAAGCCCAGTTGCCACCGCGGAAAATCGGTTCGCGGCTGCCATCTTCCAGGATACCATCAATGTCCATTTCAGACGAGCCTACCATGAAATCGACATGGGTAATACTTTGGTTTAGGCCGTTTTTCAATAGTTCTTCCTGAGACATGGTTTTGCCGCCTTCGATACAGAAAGCATAAGCGCTGCCGATAGCAAAATGGTTGGAGGCATTTTCGTCGAACAACGTGTTGTAGAATAAAATATTTGAATCGGAAATTGGCGATTGATGTGGAACTAATGCAACTTCACCAAGGAAATGAGAACCTTCATCAGTAGCAACCAATTGCTTCAGGACATCTTCGCCATGTGCAGCTGTTACATCAACGATTTTTCCATTTTCGAATGTTACTTTAAAGTCATCAATAATATTGCCGCCATAGCTTAGGGGCTTTGTACTGGAAACATAGCCATTTACGCCTGTTTTATGCGGTACAGTAAAGACTTCTTCGGTTGGCATATTCGCCATGAAAGAATCGCCTTTTTCGTTGATTGAGCCGGCTCCACACCATAAATGTCCTTCTGGAAGAGCAACTTCCAAGTCGGTTTTTGGTGACGTATAGTGAAGTTTTGCGTATTTTTTGCCGTTCAGATAATCGACTTTGGTGTGCAGCAAGCGGTCATGTTCTGTCCAAGCCTCAATCGGTTGATCAAGATCAGCACGTACAGCTTTGAAAATAGCATCCCAAAGTTTGTCGATTTGTTGGTCAGCCGGTACTTCTGGAAACACTTTAGCTGCCCATTTTTCAGAAGGGGCTGCGATAACGGTCCAGCTGATTTTATCAGATTGAACATATTGGCGGTATTTGCTTAATGCCTGTCCAGTTGCTTTTTGTGAAGCAGCAATGCGCTTTGAGTCAATGCCAGTCAATAGGTCAGGGCTTTGAGACACCACGCTGATGAAAGCAGCGCCTTGCTCTGCCAATTGCTCGCGTTCCTGTACTTTCCATGCTGGGAAATCAGAGAACGAATCTTCCGGCGCTAATTCAAAGCGCAGGCGAGAGATCGTATCGTCGTTCCAGTCTACAAAAACTTGTTTCGCTCCGATTTCATAGGCCTTTTGGGTAATTAAACGGACCAAGGGTGCTGCATCAATGGAAGCGGCGATATACAGCGGCTGTCCGGGTTGAATATTTACTCCTACTTTTACCGCCAGTTCAGCATAGCGGGATAATTTTTCATTAAAAGATGTCAAATAAATCTCTCCTCTCATCTCTTTCTATAGTAGCAATTTTCTGTAACTGCCTGCAATGATTTATAACGATATGCGAAATATATTTTACTTGCATTTTGTGTTATAAAAGTTTATGATTTAAACAAATGTTTGAGTGGGGGTGTGATTATGAATCAGAAAGAAGTGGAAGTGCTGGAATTGATCCGGCGCAACCCGTATCTATCTCAACAGGAAATGGCAGAACGCCTAAACATGTCCAGGCCATCACTGGCCAATTTCATTTCCAATCTCATGCGTCAAGGGAAAATCTTAGGCCGTGCTTACGTACTGCCCGAAGAACAGACGGTCATTTGCATCGGCGGGGCAAATGTCGATAGAAAATTCCTGATGGAACGTCCCGCGCAGATGGGAACATCCAATCCGGCTTCCGTTTCCGGCAGCGTCGGTGGAGTAGCCAGAAACGTCGCCGAAAATTTGGGGCGCCTCGGCCATTCAGTCAAGCTATTGTCGATTGTGGGCAATGATCCGGAATGGAACTTAATCGAAACCGCTTCCAGCCAATTCATGTCGACTGAAATGACAAAAGCAGTCGACGGATTGTCAACTGGAACCTATACAGCGATTTTGGAACCGGACGGCGAAATGCTGCTGGCGATGGCGGATATGAAAATCTATGACTCTCTGACGCCAAGCTATATTGCTAAAAATGACAGTGTTTTATTATCATCTGCCTTTCTGGTGATCGATTTGAATTGTCCAGTGGAAACGGTGGAATATGTTCGCCAGTTAGCCTTCATCAATAACATTCCACTGGCAGTCATTCCGGTTTCAGCTCCAAAAATGGACAGGCTCGGAACAGATTTGGCCGGCATCAGCTGGCTGATTCTTAACCGCGATGAAGCAAGCAGGCATTTGCAGATGTCCATCATTTCCATGGAGGATTGGCATCAGGCTGTTGAACAGCTGCTGAATCAAGGTGCGGAAGCAGTTGTCATCACCGGTGGAAAAGAAGGAGCCGTAGCTGGAAATGCAGACGGCATCACACATTACCAGGCGATGCAAGTCGACCAGGTCATTGATGTGACCGGTGCAGGAGATGCATTTTCCAGCGCCATTGTCCACAGTGTAATGAATGGGAAGGAATTTGAATCCGTCATCCATTCAGGGATGGTGAATGCGGCAAAAACGCTCGAAAGCAATGCGACTGTAAGACGAGAATTGACAGCAGTACAACTACAAAAAGAACTGGAGGAATTACAATGACATCAATGATTTCTTATTCAACTGAAGTACAGCAAGCAATGGAGGACAAAAAGCCGATCGTGGCACTCGAATCGACGATCATTTCACACGGTATGCCTTATCCCCAGAACGTGGAAACGGCACGCGTGGTAGAACAGATTATCCGTGATAATGGTGCAGTTCCTGCAACAATCGCCATTATGGACGGCAAAATCAAAATCGGTTTGTCTGATGAAGAACTGGAAGTGCTTGGCAATAGCCCAGGCGTTTCAAAAGTATCAAGAAGAGATATCGGCCAATTGATCGCCACGAAAAAAATCGGTGCTACAACTGTCGCTGCAACGATGATTTGTGCAGAACTTGCAGGCATCCGTGTTTTCGCAACAGGCGGCATAGGTGGGGTGCACAGAGGCGCTGAGACGACCATGGACATCTCAGCTGACTTGGAAGAACTTTCGAACACAGGAGTGGCTGTTGTTTGTGCAGGCGCAAAATCCATTTTGGATATCGGCTTGACGTTGGAATACCTGGAAACAAAAGGGGTTCCAGTCATCGGCTATCAAACGGACGATATGCCAGCATTCTACACACGCTCAAGCGGCTTTGATCTGACATTCCGCAGTGATGATGCTGCTGAACTGGCTGAAGTGCTGAAAGCAAAATGGGATCTGGGCATTACAGGCGGAGCGGTGATCGCCAACCCAATTCCAGCTGAACATGCATTGGAAGACTCATTCATCAATGGCATCATCACTCAAGCCATGACGGAAGCGAATGAAAATGGCATTTCCGGAAAAGAAGTCACGCCTTTCCTATTAGGGAAAGTCAAAGAATTGACGGAAGGCAAGAGTTTGGTCGCGAATATCGAACTGGTCAAGCATAATGCAAAAGTCGGAGCAGAGCTTGCTGTCGCTTACAATAAACTTTAAGAATAAATTGTGAAAAGAAGTCCATTCGTGGACTTCTTTTTTTATTGGGACGGTTTATTGGGTTTTCACAATCCTAAAGGTAGGGTAAGGAGAATCAAGGGGATGAAGCAGATGAAAACTGATGTATTCATCGGCGGGGGTGGAATCGGTGGATTGACACTTGCACTGAAGCTGGTGCAGCGTGGAATCGATGTGGTTCTCGCCGAACGGATGGCTGTAAAAGCACCTACCTATAAAGGGGAACTGCTGCAGCCGAAAAGTATGCAGATATTCGACGGCCTTGGAATATATAAGAAAATATGTGATCGCTCTAATGAAATTAAAGTTTTGGACATGCTGGAACTTTCAAGTTCTCTGCAAGTAAAGGACCAAGCGTTTATGGATTATAGCGTGTTGCCCGGCAAGTACAGTGCGGCTTATATGATGCACCATGAGGAATTGAAGTCTGTTATTTTAAAAGCTGCCTGTGAATATGAAAACTTTCATTATCTCAAAGGAACGGCCTGCAAAGGATACGGAGAAAATACCGCGTTGCTTCAAAAAGGAACCGAAAAGTTTGAAGTGGAGGCGGAATTTTTCTTTGGTGCTGAAGGGCGTTCGTCAGTCACTAGGAAAGCCATGGAAATTGAAGTGAAACAGACCACCTACAATCATCATTTTCTGACAGTAACGTTTCCGCGTGCTGAAAATTTTACAGACGGTCAAATCATTTCTACATACAACCGTTTTCTGGGGCTTTTCCCGCTGCCTGATAACCAGGTGCGAAGTGTTTACTTGATACCGCCAGGCGATTATAAAGAACTCAAGGAAAAGCCAATCAGCCATTTCCATAAATTGTACACGGATTTAGCGCCTGCGGTAGATGGTTATGTCCAGCAATTGACGGATTGGAAGAAAATCCAGTTGATGATTCCGGTAATGTATCATGCGGATTCATATGTGAAAGGCAATAAAGCTATCATCGGTGACGCTAGCCATGCTGTCCATCCAATGGCCGGAGAAGGCATGAATATGGCTATACAAGATGCGGATATACTAGGCGAATTAACCGCAGATATGTTCAAAGAAGAAAAAAAAGACGAAAGCAATTTAAAGTGGTACGAAACCGTCCGCTATAAGCGTGCAGACCATGTGATCCAACTCAGCCACTTGGCAGCTTTGGCCTATTCTTTTCCATTTAAACCGGTCAGCTACATCCGCCAACGGACTTTCGAGCGCATGGAAGAAGACCCAATTCTTCATTTTAAGCAAATGTTGAATGTTTCGGGCCTTGGGATGTGGAAAGAAAACGTTCGAGATCGTTTCATACAAGGAGGCATCATGCCCGTCCGCATGAAAGATTTAACAAAAGACACGAAAGAATTAAAGTATTATACACCAGAAGAAGATTACCCATGGAAAGCGGAGGGACTCAGATGATCGATGTCATGAAGATGTTTAAAGCAAGAATGTACATGAAACGAAATGAACCTTTTTTATATAGTTGGCATGCATACGTCGGATATGAGCTGGATTTGTTTAAAGCCTTCGATCGCCCTATGTCCCAATATGATGTAGCCGATGCGCTGCAATTGGACGAAGATTTATTGAACCAGTGGGTGAATGTTGGCGTCTCGATCGGCCATCTCAAAGAAGCCGGCAGAAATCGATATAAAACCTGGAATGCATGGAAGCTGCCGAAACCGAAAGGCAATAATTCCTCGGGTGTTCTGCTGAAGGAAATGATGGAGTTGCATATCCCGACCTTGCTGAATTACCCAGAGATGATGCGCAAGCAGGAACGCCTTCATTTTGATGAAGAAAAACATGCTCCGACTGTAGCTGAAACAAGCAGGTTGCTGGAAGTATTGGCTCTGCCGAAAATGTCCAGACGCCTGAAAGGCCAAAATATCGACTCGGTGCTGGATATTGGCTGTGGAGAAGGCGGATACATCAAAAAGCTTGCAGAACGTTTTCCCGACACCCACTTCACTGGAATTGAAATCAGTCCGTCTGTAACGGAAGTAGCGAAAGCCTTGACGAAAGAAAATAATAACATTTCTATTGAAAATGCCGATCTATGGGATTACAAACCAACAGAGCAGCAAGGCATGGTTATGATGAACAATGTCATCCACTATATCGATCTCGGAAAGCGCCAGGACCTTTTTACTGAACTGGCCAGCTGGATCAAAGACCAAGGTATTCTGTCAGTTGTGACACCTATCGCTGGAGACAGCGACAGCCCACCATTTGCCAATGTTTTCAATAGTTTTTTCTCATCTTTCGACAACCTCTACCGATTGCCGACGCGCGAAGAAATGGCAGAATGGGGAGAACAGGCAGGACTCGAATTGCTTAGCATCCAAACCGTCATAAAAGAAGGCGGCTGGTACATTGTGCAGTATGAAAAGAAAAGCTGAGGCGACCGTTATGCTCCGACAGACATAAGATGAACTTCCGAAGCGGCGTTTTTTTGCCGCACAGGAAGGGCAGCTTATGATCCGAGGAGCAGGTCGCCGAAGCTGGACAATAAAAAAAGCTGAGGAAGCCGTAAAGGTTCGACAGGCATAAGACAGACCGGCGAAGCGACGTGTTTATGTCGCACAGCCGGGTTGGCTTATGTCCCGAGAACCTGGCTTCCGAAGCAGGACAAAAAGAAAAGCTGAGGCGACCGTTATGCTCCGACAGACATAAGATGAACTTCCGAAGCGGCGTTTTTTGCCGCATAGGAAGGGCAGTTTATGATCCGAGGAGCAGGTCGCCGAAGCTGGACAAAGAGAAAAGCTAAGGCGTCTGTCCAGTCTCTACAAGCGCTGGAGGACTTGAAGGTAATGGCGTTCTTTGCCATTAGCAGCAAGTCCGAAGCGACTCGAGAGACTAGACGCCCAAGTTGGACAAGAAAAAATGAAATGATCGTATTGCTCCTATAAGCGATTACAGCAACATAAAAAAAGGCCCTGAAGGATTTTTTCCTTCAAGGCCTTTTTGTGCTTGCTTATTTGCGTAAAGAACCAAGTTCGGTTGCGATTGCCTGCATTTCACTCGTGCTGAACTTTTCGCGGTTCGCGACCATTTCGTAAAGTTCATGCAAATCTTCGTATTGGGAAGCGTTGAAGTGTTCGGCTTTCATTGCATCCACATTGACCATACGCAATTTTGATTTTATTTCTTCAATCATAAAGCTGACGTTTTCTGGTGACGGTTTTGATAAGTCCATGATAAGCTCCTGCCTTTCGGGTGGTTATGCTTAATCATTTCATTATTCAAAAGCAATGTCAATTGCCAGTTTGTCCAGCGGCTTTTTCTTCCTTGATTTTAGCAATGATGCGCTTGGTTTCATAGACGATAACGCCTGATAGACCAAGAAGTCCGATCAAGTTAGGGAAGGCCATTAAGCCGTTCATCACATCAGAGAAAGTCCAAACGACATCAAGTGAAACGGTTGCGCCGACGAAAACCATCAAAACGAAAGCGATGCGGTAAACGATCAGCAATGCCGGGTTCTTGAATAAATACTGGAAACATTTCTCTCCATAGTAAGACCAGCCGATGATGGTAGAAGAAGCAAAGAAAATCAATCCGATGGCTACTACAATTGGGCCAGCTCCTCCAAGGAACTGTTCAAAAGCTGCAGTTGTAAGAGCCGCACCTTCAAGAGATTTATCTGTATAAAGGCCAGACATGACAATTGTGACACCGGTAATCGAACAGATGATGATGGTGTCAAAAAGTACTTGTGTCATGGAAACCAATGCCTGGCGTCCTGGAAGATCCGTGATTGCAGCAGCAGCAGCAATCGGCGCCGACCCAAGTCCCGCTTCGTTGGAGAATACGCCTCGTGCTACACCATATCGGATAGCCGCACCAATGGCACCGCCAACAGCAGCTTCACCGGTAAATGCCGCACTGAAGATCGTAGCAAAAGCACCTGGAATCAGTTCCATGTTTAAAATCATAATAATTATTCCTGCGATTATGTAGAATAACGCCATAAAAGGAACGAAGAACGAAGTGACGCGGCCGATGCTCTTAATTCCACCTAGCAGAACCAAAGCGGTGAAAATTGTTAAAATGATTCCGGTAATCCATGTTGGAACACTGAATGTATCGCGGACAACTGAAGCAACTGAGTTCGATTGTGTCCCGTTGCCGATTCCGAAAGCCGCAATGGCACCAAAGATGGCGAATAAAACGGCCAACCACTTTTGTTTCAAGCCATGCTCAAGGTAATACATCGGTCCGCCAGCCATCTGGCCTTTAGCGTCGACAACACGGTATTTGACTGCCAATACAGCCTCTCCGTATTTGGTGGCCATTCCGAAAAATGCAGAAAACCACATCCAGAAGACAGCACCCGGTCCACCAAGGATGACCGCTGTTGCGACACCGACGATATTACCGGTACCTACGGTTGCAGCCATGGCGGTTGATAATGCTTGGAAATGGCTGATATCCCCTTTAGAGGTCGTATCCGAATTTTTGGTGAAAACCAATTTCAAAGCATAAGGCAATAATCGGACTTGGAGAACACCAAGACGAACCGTTAAGAAAATTCCTGTACCTACTAATAAAATCAATAAAGGTGGTCCCCATACGTAACCGCTGATAGTGCCCAATAGTTCTTCGAACTGTGCCATTATTTTTCCCCCTTTTTCAATATCCTTTTCTGTCTATTAAACCTCCTGTAAACATAATATTCCGAAAGTTTTTCGATATAGTCAAGTTATTTTTAAAAAATATATACTGTACAAGTGTTTAGGTTTTCAAAGATTAGGGAAAATTCCTAACAGATGTGAAAAACATATTTTATTGGGAGGAATTTAGGATGAGCCAAAACAAATTGATGACAGGTTTATTAGTAGGCGCGGCAGTGGGGATTATTGTCTCACTATTGGACCGCAATACAAGAGATGACGTTATACAGAAATCGAAAAAAGCAACAAACAATGCAAAATACTATGCTTCAAATAGAGATGAATTGGTACAGGCTTTCCAGCAACAAGCTGAGAGAGCGCAAAATCTGTATTCCCGCATTTCTGAAGATGCTTCATATGTTGGAAGCAAGGTGAATGAATTGAAAGAAATGACTCCACAAGTGAAAGAAATGGCGCTTGAAACAAAAGAAGCGTTCATGGATACAAAAGATGCAGTAATTGAGACAAAAGATGATGTGATTTCAGCAGTTAAAGAAGACAACCCGTCTCCGACATCTTCGTTAACGGATAGCTCGAACTCTTCAACAGGTTCTGGAAATAACTCATCATCAAATAAAAGTTCCGGGACAGGCAATCAGTCTGGATCGAACTCAAACACTGGGAATCGGTCATAATCCGATCGGCCCAAATACATCTTCAGGACAGCAGGCGGACAATAAACAAGACCGTGTTCACTCAGTTACTTTCGATGTAACGACTGGAAAAGGTTTTTTAAAAGAATTGTTTCAACGGATTAAAGACGTCGATGTGCCAGGACTTGGAGCACAATTGGCGTTTTTTTTCCTATTATCAATTTTTCCCTTGCTGATTTTCCTGGTTACTTTATTGCCGTATTTAGCCTTATCTCAGGATGAAATTTTCAGCTACTTGGAAGAAGTTGTCCCAGCAGAAGTGTATGTCTTAATCGAAAGCACCCTGGAAGAAATTCTGACGAATCAAAATACCGGATTATTGTCGTTTGGTATTTTAGCGACGATTTGGTCTGCTAGTTTAGGGATGGATGCCTTGATTAAGTCGTTGAACCTATCCTATAAAGTAGCTGAAAACCGTCCGCTTCTACTAGCGCGGGGAATGTCGATCCTAATGACGATTTTGTTGATTTTTATTTTGATTGTCGCTTTGGCATTGCCCGTTTTTGGTGAACAGCTTGGATTGTTGATCTTTTCATTTCTGGGGCTGGAGGAAGGGTTTCTCGCATTATGGAACTCTATCCGCTTTACAATACCTGGAATTATTACATTCGTTGCCTGCGCCATCATCTATTGGTTGGCTCCGAATGTAAAGATGAACATTTTGAGTGCGCTGGGAGGCGCAGCGTTTGCTGCAACCGGTTGGTTGGCGACTTCTTATCTGTTCTCCATCTACATCAGTAATTTCGGGAACTTCTCAGCGACATACGGCAGCATCGGTGGCGTAATCATCCTGATGCTGTGGCTTTATATCTCAGCCATGATATTAATTATAGGTGGACAGATCAATGCGGTGATGAAAGAACGCCGGCACTATATTAAGCAAAAGGCATCCTGAATGAAACATTCAGGATGCCTTTTTATACATTGCGGTTGAGCATGCGCAGCCCATTTAGAATGACTAGTATTGTGCTGCCTTCGTGTCCGATAACACCAATCGGCAAGGTAATGGTTTGGAAAAAGTTCGAGATGATCAAGAGAATGATGACAGAAACTGAAAAGAAAATGTTTTGTTTAACGATGCGCTGCATTTTTTTTGAAAGCCTGATGGCGTATGCGATGCGCGACAAATCATTTTTCATTAAGATGATGTCAGCGGTCTCCAAAGCAATATCGGTTCCGGCGCCCATGGCGATGCCTGTTGTTGCAGTGGCCAGAGCTGGAGCATCGTTTATGCCATCACCTGTCATTGCTACATACTCATACTTTTTCAGGAGTTTTTTCAGTTCTTTCACTTTATCACCTGGGAGGCATTCGGCGATGTAGTCGTCGACTCCGGTTTCTTTTGCGATGACTGCTGCTGTCTTTCGGTTATCTCCTGTCAGCATGATGCAATAAATACCTGCTTTTTTCAATTCCTCAATTGTCGATTTGGTGATGTCACGGACTGTATCCTTCAAAGCCATAGCGGCAAGAATTCCTTCATTGTCTCGAACAAAGGTTACGGTTTTCCCTTGATTGGCCAGTTTCTCCAAAAGGCCATCCTCAAAAGTCTCCGCCAACTCCTCACCGACGAATTTTGGTTTGCCGACGAGAAATTCTTCAGAGTTAGTAGTTGCTCTTAACCCATTTCCCGGGACATCTTCAATTGTCAGATTGGGTGTGGGAGTAATGCCTTGTAAAACGATAAAATCGCTGATGGCTTTAGCTAAAGGATGATTGGACTGGGATTCGATCCCGGCAATTTTAGCCATAGCAATTTTCTTATCCATTCCTTGTCGGATGACAAAATCTGTGACTTCAGGCTGTCCACGGGTCAAGGTACCGGTTTTATCAAAAGCGATGGCCCGCACCACGCTCAAATTCTCAAGATGCATGCCGCCTTTGAATATGATGCCGCTCTTAGCGCCATTAGAAATGGCTGCCAGTGTGGCAGGCATAATTGAAGCGACAAGTGCGCAAGGAGAAGCCACAACCAGCAAAACCATTGCCCGGTAAAATGTTGTGTTCCAATCCCAAGCAAAAAGATAATGAGGCAAAAACAGCATAAGAACAAAGGCGAAGAGCACCACTTTTACATAACGTCCTTCAAAACGTTCGATAAATTGTTGGGAAGGGGATTTTTCGCTTTGTGCTGATTGGACCAGATCAATGATTTTTTGAAACATGGTTTCAGTGCTCGGTTTAGTCATTTCCATTGTGATGGCTCCCGATAGATTGACGGTGCCAGCAAACAGCTCATCTTCTTCGTATTTGGATACAGGGAGTGCTTCACCGCTGATCGCCGATTCATCAACTGCAGTTTGGCCGTTTTGCAGGACGCCATCAACGGGTATCCGTTCTCCCGGTTTCACCAAGATCATGTCGCCAGTATGCAAATCTTTGAGGGGAACACGTACAGTTTTTTGTTCTTTAACAAGCCATGCAGCTTCAGGTTGGATTTTCATCAAGGAAGTAATCTCTTTCCGGCTTTTGTTCATTGTATATGTTTCCAATGCACCGCTTAATGAAAAGATGAAAATCAGAATGGCTCCTTCAGTCCAGTAACCGATGATGGAAGAGCCGACTGCTGCTAAAATCATTAAAATTTCAACGTTGAGCTGCTTGTCTTCAAATGTTTTCAGGATGCCATATTTAGCTTTGGCGTAACCGCCAATTCCAAAGGCCAGAAGATAGGTGATGACTGAGTATGCATACAGGTTTTGATGTTCAAGTGTGAACGCGATAACAATTAAGATCCCTGAAAAAATTGCTGCTATCAATTCAATGTGAGTCTTGAAAAATGCCATCTGCACTACCTACTTTCCTCCATAACATATTTACTGAATCCTTTAAAAAAGCTTTTTTGGAGAACGTGTAATTTGAAGAGTGAATTTTCAGAACCCTTTTTTTAATGTTATCATATTTTCTATAAACAAATGCATATACAATTAACAGAAAGAGGACAAAAGAAAAATCCGCTGCCCGATAGGCAACGGATTAAGGATTACTGGTCTTCAGTTGGACGGCCTTGAAATTGTTTCATTTTGTCATCTAAATCATCAACCATTGCGATTAAGCGATCAATATCTTCAAGCTCCGTGTTTTCAGGTTCAATAGCGTCTAATACTTCCAAAAACATGTTCAAGCGCTGTTTCATATAAGAAACTTGCTGCTCTTTGTTTGTAATGGATTTTCCCATTCGATCCACCTCATTTCGCATGTTAATCGTAACGGAAATTGGACAAGATTTCAATACAGAGAAATTTCAATCAGTTAGAGCATCCCCAGTGAAAAAAGGCAGACTTAGACTAAAAACGCCGTATCCTCCGTCAATGCCTATATAACCGACATTCAATCGGACTTCTACGGCGTGGGTCTCACACTGGCGGAATTAAGAGTCTAACTGACCGTTAAAGAAGGATAAACAATAGGTAAAATTAATTATTTTACTAGTTATTCTATTTTGAATATTTACTTAATATAAAGTTTGTGTTAAATTAGGGTTAATCAAACGAGAGGGGAGGCCGAAGGGAATCAGCGAAACCAGACCACAACATCAGGAATATCGAAGGAGGGGGTTCGCACATTTCATCGGCACCTTAGCCGGAAATGATATTATGAAAGATAAATCAACTGTATATAAAACATAAAAGGCTCATCCAAAATCTGACATCAGATGCGGAATGAGCCTTTTATGCTGTTTAGCGCATTTCGAAGGTTTCAACAATTTCGATTGAGTCTTTTACAGACTGGACCATTGAACAGTTTTTACGTGTCAATTCCATCACACGAGGCATTTTCTCTTCGTTGATGTCTCCGGTGACGATAAAATGAAGATGGACTTTCTCAACTCGATCTGCCTCTGCTTCATTGCGTATAATTTCTTTAACCTCGATTTGAATATCTTCTGCAGGCATCCGCATTTTATCAAGCACTTTTCTCATAACCCCACCGCTGCAGACAGCCAGTGAAGACACCAACAATTGATACGGGCGGAAGCCGTATTCTTCATTACTTGAAATTTCGAGTTCACCAAAAGGCAGATGTCCGGTAAACCCATTTTTGTTCATTGAATAATTCATCTATAAACGCCTCCTATGTTAGAATTGTATCTGAATTCTTATTAAAAACAAAAGAACGTGCTTGTTCGGGGAGGCATCATGAAAGAATTTTTGAAAAGTGAGCGTGGCCGGTTTTGGATTTTGGTTGCGATTGTTTCCATTTCCGGTTTTTCACAAGGAATGTTGTTGCCGCTAATTGCGGTTATTTTTGAACAAGATGGTGTCTCATCCGCCTTGAATGGTTTAAGTGCTACCGGATTATATGTCGGAACGCTTATAATTGCGCCTTTTATGGAACCCCAATTGCGGAAGTTTGGTTATAAGCCTCTGATTTTAGTCGGTGGGGGACTGGTCATTCTATCGCTGTTGCTGTTTCCGCTATGGAAATCGGTGCTGTTCTGGTTCGTTCTACGCATTTTGATTGGTGTAGGAGATCAGGCATTGCATTTCTCTACTCAAACCTGGATCACCAGTACGTCGCCTCAGCACCGATTGGGCCGGAATATTGCTATTTATGGCATGTCATTCAGCATTGGGTTTGGCGCAGGACCTCTTTTTGTGCCGCTGGTGAATATTTTTGAAGCCTTGCCGTTCATCGTCTCAGGATTGCTGTGTTTGTTGGCTTGGTCTTTGGTGTTCTCATTGAGGAATGATTTTCCGGAAACCTCAAGTGGAAGCATGACAGCCAAAGGGACAGCTGGACGATTCAAAGCGGCGATTCTTATTGCATGGGTGGCTTTTCTGCCTCCGTTAGGCTATGGATTTTTGGAAGCCTCTCTGAATGCTATTTATCCGGTTTATGCATTAAGGCAGTCGATTGAAGTAGGGATGGTTTCGATTATGCTTGCCGCTTTCTCTGCCGGAGCCATTGCTACACAATTGCCGTTAGGAAACCTCAGTGACCGGATCGGCAGAAGGAAAGTTCTATTGTTGGCTCTGGTTGGTGGAGCTGCCGTGTTTACGATAGCCAGCTTTTATGAATCCAATGCCTGGCTGACCGTCGGACTTTTTGCGTTGGCAGGCATGTTTGTAGGATCTACATTTTCACTGGGAATCTCTTATATGGCCGATCTGATGCCGAAAGACCTCTTGCCGACCGGCAATTTGCTATGCGGAATTGCATTCAGCATCGGAAGCTTGGCAGGGCCGTCCATGGGTGGTCTATTCATTGAGTTCTCAGGAGGGCTTAGTTTTCTGTTGTTGATTGCTGGCATCCTGTTGTTCATCTCGGTACTGATAGCGTTGAAAAGTGATGCGAAAAAAGCACTGGCTGTTTAATTCATTCCAAATAAAAAAGCTGGACCGCAGAGTGAAAACTCCTTGGTCCAGCTTTTTTATTGCTTAAGCACTTCCGCTTTTCATTGTCCAGACTCCAGCGCCCAGCTCTTTGGGTCATAAGCCAACGCAGCTGTGTGGCAAAGAGCGCCACTTCGCTGGTCTGTCTTATGCCCGGCAGAGCTACACGGACGCTTCAGCTTTTCCAGCAATGGCTGAAAGAACGCCATTACCGGTAAGTCTTCCAGCGCTTTTCGGAGGTCCGCAGGATGTGCGGATCAGCTAACCGTTGCGACAGGAAGTCGAGTTACTAGGTTAGCTTCTGCTGTTGGCTGCTTTCGCTTTTCTTATTTCAATACCAATTTCGTTACCGATTCCACTTGCGCGGTTTGCGGGAACATGTCGACTGGTTGAATGTATTCGATTCGGTAGATCTTCGTCAATTGCTGCAGATCTTTTGCCAACGTGGAAGGATTGCAGGACGTGTAGATAAAGCGCTTCGGCTTTACTTTCAAGATGGTTTTCAAAAGCGAATCTGCGAGACCGGTTCGAGGTGGATCCACGGTCAACACATCGGGAACAAATCCCTCGGTGCTCCATAGCTCCAACCATTTTTCAGCCGTACCGGTAACGTATTTTGCTGCGTAGCCTTGCTTTTTGGCATTGGCTTTCGCATCAACCACACTTTCATGGATGACATCCATGCCGCGGATTTCCTTGGCACCGTCAGCCAGCCATAGCCCGATGGTGCCGACGCCACAATAGGCATCAACGACTTTTTCCTGGCCAGTCAGTTCAGCAGCGCGTTTGATTTCATTGTATAATTTGACCGTTTGTGTTGGATTCAGTTGGAAAAAGGCACGTGCTGATAAATCGAATGCCAATTCGCCCAGCTCTTCGTGAATGGTATCTTTACCGAATAAAGTAATCGTCTCATCTCCGAAAATAAGGGATGTTTTTTCTTTATTGATATTCTGGACAATGGATACCAGGTTTGTATCGATTTTTTTCAAGCGTTCCAGCAATAATTCTTTTTGTGGAATTTTCGAGCGTGTCGTTACCAGCACCAATTGGATCTCTCCAGTTTTTACACCGGTACGGACAACGATAGTGCGGATGATGCCTTTCATGGTCTTGCCGTCATAAATCGGCATTTTCAGTTCTTCCAGAATCCGCTTGACTGCATTGGTGATGACAGTCGTATCGGGGTGCTGAACGATACATTGTTCGATATCCAATAATTGATGGGAGCCTTCCGCAAACAATCCAGCAATGACCTTCGAACCCTTCAAGCGTGTTTGAAACTGGCTTTTGTTGCGGTAATGCCAAGGATCTTCCATGCCGATGGTTTTTTCCACATGGACTTTCGTGCCTTTCAGGTAACGTTCCAATGCCTGTATGACAAGATCGCGTTTTTCGACCAGTTGCTGGTCATAAGTCATGTGCTGCAGTTGGCAGCCGCCGCAAGCTTCATAAATCGGGCAAGGCGGTGTTTGGCGATGTGGAGATGCAGTACGTAATTTCACAACACGCGCTTCGGCAAAATTGCGTTTGACGACCGTCACTTGTGCAGTGATTTCTTCGCCCGGCAAAGCTCCCGGAACAAATATCACATTGCGTTTGAAATAGCCAATGCCTTCGCCATTGATACCGAGACGTTTAATGGTCAACGGGAATTTTTGGCCTTCTTCAATAATGGGTTTATCATTCATGGATATCACGTCCTTCAGTTAATCATCCCCCCATTATAGCCTTATTTATAGATATCAGCCAGTGCCGATCGCAAATTGGGGAATTTGAATTGGAAACCATGTTCTTCGAGAACAGTCGGCAAGACCTGTTGGCCTTTCAAAACCAATTGGCTCTTGTCTCCCAACACTGCTTTTAAGGCGATAGAAGGAACAGGTATCCAATGTGGACGGCCAAGTGCATGTGCAATTTCTTTGCCGAATTCTTTCATTCGCTTCGGTCGGGGAGCAGTAACGTTGAATGGTCCACTCAGTTTGTCGTTATCGATCGCAAACATAAGTGCCCGTGCCACATCCTTAACATGGATCCAAGACAGCCATTGTTTGCCGGAGCCGACCGTGCCGCCCACAAACAGTTTGTATGGCAAAGCCATCAACGGCAAAGCGCCTTCTTTTCTTCCGAGGATGATGCCAAAGCGGCCACAAGCTACACGGACGCCTTCCGATTCGGCACGGGTAGCTAGAATCTCCCAATCCCGCACTGTCTGTGCTAGAAAGTCCGATCCGAGATCAGTGGAAGACTCGGTATAAGTTGCGGTTTGAGAAGGCGGATAAATACCCACGGCACTAGCATTAACCAAGACTTTCGGTTTTTTTTCCAGTTTACCGATAATCCGCAGCAGTTCATTGGTGGCGTCCATACGGCTTGTATAGATCAATTGCTTCTGTTCATCGCTCCAGCGTCCATCGTTTATAGACGCGCCAGCTAGATTGACGAAGGCATCAATGCCTTCTAGCTGCCTCTCTGGAACGGCGTCTTCCGACAGCCATTTCACGTATGTAATTTTATCCGCGGCTGTTTTCGGTTTTCTCGTTAAGATGTAGACCTCATCGCCACGTTCAAGTAATTGGCGAGTCAGCTCTTCGCCAACAAATCCAGTGCCACCGGTGATTGCTATTTTCATTTCCATCGCCTCCGTTTTTTATTAGCATACCCTTTAAAGCGTAAGGCTATGCCATTACTTGGTTGAAAGGTGTATAATGTGTAAAGAAGAGGGGTGCCAGTAAATGCCGATTATTTCAAAAATCACACAGGGAAAAAAGAACCCTGAAAGGTATAATATCTTCTTTGAAGATAAGTATGCTTTTAGCGTGGATGAAGCGGTGCTTGTCAGGTATCAGCTCACAAAAGGGAAAGAGCTGGATCAATGGACCATCGAAGAAATCAACTTCGAAGATGAAATCCGGAAAGCCTATAATAAAGCTCTGTATTACCTTGGATTCCGTATGCGTAGTGAAGGGGAAGTGCGCCAGAAGCTGAAAGAAAAAGAATATGGCGAAGCCGTTATAGATGAAGCCATCAAAAAGTTGTATACCCATAACTTTTTAGATGATCAGCAATTTTCAGAGGCGCTGATGCGGACACAGATTAATTCCGGCAAAAAAGGTCCTCGTGCTATTCAGCAGGATATGCAAAAGAGAGGAATTGATAAACAAATGCAAAAAGACGTTTTAGATTCCTATTCCGAAGAAGAACAATTGGAAATTGCCAAAGGCCTTGCTGAGAAAATCGCCCTCAAGGAAAAGATGAAGACGCCTAGCCAAATCCATCAGAAAATCAGTGATACCTTACTTAGAAAAGGTTATAACTATTCGCTGATCAAATTGGCGATCGAAGAGCTGGACCTTGAAAAAGATGAAGATCAATGGACAGAAATCGTCACCGAACAAGGAGATAAATTATGGCGCAAGCACAGCAATAAACTGACTGGCTACGATTTGAAATCGAAAGTCAAACAAGGTTTGTACCAAAAAGGATTTCCGGGTGAAGTGATCAATGAGTATATAGATAAGAAGGAGCTTGAAAATGACTGAAGAAAAACGCTATAGCGACATGACTGAACATGAACTCCGTGGGGAAATTGCCCGATTAAAAGAAAAAGCTAGAAAAGCTGAGCAACTGGGCATGGTCAATGAATTTGCGGTATTGGAACGAAAAGCCATCATGGCGGCGGCTTACATGCTAGATCCTGCCGATTTCAAAAAAGGGGAAGTGTACCGTATAGAAGGCGACCCGAATGTTTATTTTCAGGTTGACTATTTAAAAGGGCTATTCGCCTGGGGCCACCGGATGGGTGGAAAAAAACATACGGAAGCGCTGCCGATTTCCATGCTGCGCCCGTTAAAAGAAGGGAAGTAAACAGATGAAAGAAATTATCGAGCAATTGACGATCGAGCTGATGGAGAAAAACCCGAATTTGTCAGAAGAAAAAGCGCGTACCTGGATTGAATTGCTGGCTTCTGATTTTGAATCTTCCTATGCCAAAGCGGGATATGATTACCAAGGTACTGCAGTGGTCGAGAAAGTAATGCGCCAGTGGATTGAGAGCTACGGCGATAAAATTCATGAATTCGCCAGCACTAACCCGAAATACGCACATCTGTTGGATGTCCAATAAAACATAAGCACCTTTATTCAGCAGCTTGTTCTTCTTGTTTAAGGAAGAACAACAGCTTGTCTTAAGCAACAAAAGAGCTGTCCCAAAAGGTCATGAAAAATGACTTTTGGTGACAGCCCTTTTGTTGTTTTCGAAAGACCCGGCAGGTGCCCATTGCGGCGGACGCGTTCCGCGGGCACGGCTTCTGCCGCTTCCCTCGCTGCGCTCAGTCCAGTGGCTCCGGCAAGCGCTGGAGTCGCCGCCTCCATTCCCATCAGCCAGCTGTTCTCAGAAAACGTATTCCCCCATCAAAAAACAGCCGGGGAAAAAGGCTTTCTTTCTCTCCGGCTGTTTTATTTTAGAGACTTATGGGAGAGCCCCGTTTTCTAGTTGTGGCTGAAGTCCAATTTTTTTCGTAACTTGTCTTCGCTGAAGATCCAGCCAGTATAGGAATTGATGATTTTGCATTCCTTATCCAAATGGGCAACGGCTACAAATGGGTAGTAATCATTGCTGCGGTAACGCAGGTCAATCAGCCGTACTTCATAAATCTCTCCGTATTGGTTAATTTCCCAACGGTACAATGGAGAAAACGAAATAAAGGCGGCCATGTTTTTATCTTTCAATGCGGCTTGGATCAAGTTATTTTCAGGCATTTCTTTTTTCATGAACTTGTCATAAATATTGATGGTCCGGCCGTAGGCACGGCCAACGTAATGATGTCGTTCTGTGTTTGCCGCAATGCGCCAATGGAAAAATCGCATGGTTGGTGCAACGAAAACATCGGTTGCACCTGGAATGGTGTTCCGCACAGCATGCTTGATAGCTCTTTGAACTGCAAATCTTGCAAGGTAATAGAAGAACAAAGCAACGTACAAAATGCTGATCGTCCAGACCGGATTGGCTCCGAATGCCCAAATCATCAAGGCCACTATGTGTGCTCCGAAGATGATGGGATCAAAGGTATTGATGACACCAAGAGCAACCCAGCGATTGGAAATCGGCCTCAATGCTTGCGTACCGTATGAATTGAAGATATCGACAAATACATGCATAAAGACAGCCAGGAAAGACCAGAGCCATAAATGGAGTAGGTTGGCTTCCGGGAAAACGAGAGATAATGCACCTGCAATCAGCAGCGGCCATAGCAGCACTGCGGGAATGGAATGGGTTGCGCCGCGGTGATGGCGAATATAGACTGCGTTATCACGAAGCTTTAAGACAGTGTCGATGTCAGGAGCGAGCGATCCAATGATGACACCGGATATCACTGCGGTCGTGGTGACGGGGTGGCTGGCGACGACCGAATCGGCCATTGCGAGGCCGCCAAGGGCAATGCCCATGACAATGTGAGTTCCTGTATCCATTGCCTCATCCCCTCTCTAAAGAAGTTAAATTTAACGGGAACTACAAAGTTTTGTTAAAATAAAGAGAAACTGATTCTCTCATCCATATATACCCGAAATGGTACGTGAATAATCAAGCTGAACGGAGGCAATCGCCATTAAACTAGATAAAATGCAATTTCAAAATGACTTGATCAGCTGGTTTGCAGCAGAAAAAAGAGATTTGCCCTGGAGACGCACGGCAGATCCTTACCAAATCTGGATTTCAGAAATCATGCTGCAGCAAACTCGTGTAGATACAGTCATTCCTTATTATAAACGCTTTATTGAAAAATTTCCGACTTTGAACGATCTGGCGGAAGCCGACGAGCAAGTCCTTCTGAAACAATGGGAAGGGCTCGGCTATTACTCCCGTGCCCGCAACCTGCAGGCTGGTGTCAAAGAAGTAGCCGAGAATTACGGCGGCATCGTTCCTGATAACCGCAAGGATATGTCTTCATTGAAAGGAGTCGGTCCCTATACAGCAGGAGCAGTCTTGAGCATAGCTTATGGAATTCCTGAGCATGCAGTAGACGGCAACGTCATGCGTGTCTTGTCCCGAATTTTGTTGATTGAAGAAGATATCGCAAAACCGAAGACACGGAAAATATTCGAAGAAGCTGTAACGGAAATCATCAGTCATGAAGATCCTTCCTCATTCAATCAAGGTTTGATGGAATTGGGTGCGTTGATCTGTACACCCACTTCACCAAAGTGTTTGCTATGTCCGGTACGTGAGCATTGTGCCGCATTTGATGAAGGCAAACAACAGGAACTGCCCATTAAATCAAAAGCGAAAAAAACAAAGTCATTGCAATATGCAATGGTGGCAATCCGCCAGGGCGGTAAATTGCTGATGGAACAGCGGCCGCCGACGGGGCTATTGGCGAATATGTGGCAATTTCCGGTGTTGGAAACCTCAGCAGATGTGCTGCCGCTCGAAATCGAAGAGCAGCTATCGGAAAGTTTAAAAGGTGCTGTGGACAATGCTGAAAAAATTACTTCTTTCAAACATGTCTTTTCTCATTTAACATGGAACGTGGATGGCTTCATAGCCAACAGTGAAAATATAGTTGCCCCTGCCCATATGAAATGGGTGACGGCGGAAGAATTGGATTTATTGCCGATCGCAGGACCGGTCCAAAAAATGAAAACAGCATTACAGCAAAGAGGAGATGTTTAACCATGGCAGAACAAAAAGTAGCGTTGGTGACAGGCAGCAGCCGAGGCCTCGGCAAAGCAATGGCAATCGCATTAGCGGAACAGGGATACGATATCGTCGTCAATTATGCACGCAGCAAAACGGCTGCACTTGATACGGTGAAGGAAATTGAAGCACGAGGGCAAAAAGCCTTATTGGTGCGCGCCAATGTTGGTGATGTCGAAAAACTTCGCGGCATGTTTGAAACAATCAAAGAAGAATTTGGGCGTTTGGATGTTTTCGTTTCCAATGCGGCTTCAGGCGTCTTGCGTCCCATCATGGAACTGGAAGAATCGCATTGGGATTGGACCATGAACATCAACGCCAAAGCGATGCTTTTCGGTGCACAGGAAGCAGCGAAATTGATGGATAAAGGCGGCAAAATTGTCGGTGTCAGTTCATTGGGGTCTATTCGTTATTTAGAAAATTATACGACGATAGGAGTTTCAAAAGCAGCAGTGGAGTCAATCACACGCTATTTAGCGGTTGAACTGGCGCCGCTTGGAATTGCCGTCAATACCGTGTCTGGCGGAGCGCTTGATACAGAGGCGTTGAAGCACTTCCCGAACCGTGATGATCTGTTGAATGATGCCCGGGTCAATACGCCGGCAGGCCGGATGGTTGAAATTGAAGACATGGTCAAAGCGGCTATGTTCCTCATTTCTTCCGATTCGGATATGATCCGTGGCCAGACGATTATCGTTGATGGAGGTCGCTCGGTCGTCATGTAATCCTTAGGACCTTCCGCCTTATTGCTGTATGTTTTCAGAATTGATTGATATAATACTGAAATAGCAGATAAACAAAGGCTTAGACAAGAAGGTGGGATTTTACATGGCGATTCCTGCGGAGGGTGAAACAATCCAAATCCACAGTTACAAGCACAACGGCCGAATCCACCGTGTCTGGCAGGAAACTACTGTACTGAAAGGTACGAATAATATTGTAATTGGTGCAAATGAACGGACGCTTGTAACAGAATCCGATGGCCGAACCTGGTTGACACGTGAACCTTCAATTTGTTATTTTCACGCAGAACATTGGTTCAACATCATCTGCATGCTCCGAGACGACGGTGTTTATTATTATTGCAATGTCAGTTCTCCATTCGTCTATAATAATGGCTCGTTGAAATACATCGATTATGACTTGGATGTAAAAGTGTTTCCAGACATGTCGTACACGCTGTTGGATGAAGACGAATATGAAGACCATAAGCGGCAAATGGGTTATCCTGAAGTGATCGATCAGATTCTTCACAGGAATGTGGAGAAGCTGATCAGCTGGATTAAACAGCGCAGAGGGCCATTTGCCCAGGACTTTATCGAAGTATGGACGAACCGCTATGAATTTCATAGACTGAACCGGATTCGTGATTAAGATGAAAACCTGTTGCTTGCCGACAGGTTTTTCGTTTTGAATAGAATGGAGTGAATGTTTTGAGCAGTATGAAACGCTATATGCAATTTGTCAAACCGTATTATTGGCAGATTGCGTTGACAATCTTTATCGGGATATTTAAGTTTGCGATCCCGTTGTTTATTCCATTGCTGATCAAAATCGTCATTGATGATATTATCGGAGCGGATGCCTTATCGAATGCCGAGAAGTTGGAACAGCTGTATCTATGGCTCGGCGGAACGGCGATTGTCTTTTTCCTGCTGCGTCCGCCGATTGAATATTACCGGCAGTATTACGCACAATACGTCAGCAATAAAATCCTTTATGATATCCGGGGGTATCTTTACAGCCATCTGCAACGATTGAGCTTGCGCTATTATGCCAATACGCGGGCAGGCGAAATCATTTCACGCGTCATCAATGACGTCGAGCAGACCAAAAACTTCGTTATGATCGGTTTGATGAATGTCTGGCTCGATTTAGCGACGATACTCATTGCTATTGTCATCATGTTGACGATGGATGTTTCCTTGACGATTGTTGCATTGCTGGCGTTTCCGTTCTATGCGTTCAGCGTCAAGTATTTCTTTGGCCGCTTGCGCGATTTGACACGGGAACGCTCACAGGCTCTGGCCAATGTGCAGAGTTACCTTCATGAAAGAGTGCAGGGAATGAGCATCATCAAAAGCTTTGCACTTGAAAAGCATGAACAGAAAATTTTCAACGATACCAACGATCAATTTCTGGAAAAGGCAATTGACCATACTAAATGGAATGCCAAAGCGTTTGCGGTCGTAAACACTATTACGGATGTCGCACCGCTGCTGGTGATTGGGTATGCCGGTTACCAGGTCATCCAAGGCAATTTGACGCTTGGGACGATGGTGGCATTTATTGCGTATATCGAGCGCTTGTACAATCCGCTTCGCCGGTTGGTCAATTCTTCGACGACGTTGGTACAATCGCTTGCTTCCATGGACCGTGTCTTTGAATTGATGGATGAAGACTATGATGTAACCGATAAGGAAAAAGCCCATGATTTGGCTGTAGTTGATGGCAAACTGGAATTCCGCGACGTGTCTTTCCACTATAATGATGGCGGAACGGAAGTATTGTCTGACTTGAACTTTACGGTGAAACCAGGAGAGACGGTTGCGTTTGTTGGAATGAGCGGCGGAGGGAAATCAACAATTGTTTCCCTTATCCCACGTTTCTATGACGTGACAAGCGGGGGCATCTATATGGATGACCATGATCTGCGCGATGTGACGACCCATACATTGCGTGACCAGATCGGATTGGTTCTTCAGGATTCCATCCTTTTCAGTGATTCAGTGAAAGCAAATATTTTAATGGGGAAACCGGGAGCAACGGATGAAGAAGTGATTGCGGCAGCGAAAGCTGCGAATGCCCATGATTTCATTTCTGAACTGCCGGAAGGATATGATACGAAAGTCGGAGAGCGTGGAGTCAAATTATCAGGCGGACAGAAGCAGCGCGTGGCAATTGCACGAGTGTTCCTGAAAAATCCACCGATCCTCATTCTTGATGAAGCGACTTCAGCACTTGATCTAGAAAGTGAGGCGCTGATCCAAGATTCCTTGGAACGTCTGGCTCATGACCGCACGACTCTTATCGTGGCACACCGTCTTTCAACCATCACCCATGCAGATCAGATTCTGGTCATCGACCATGGCAAACTTTCAGAAAGCGGCACACATACTGAACTGATGGAACAGCAGGGCGTCTACTATAATCTCTTCCAAGTACAGCATTTCAATTGAAAAACACAGGAGCCTCCAATTTATTGGAGGCTTTTTCTATGTGCTGGACTTCCAAAAACTCCAAAAAAGAAATATTGCATTAATAGTAATATTACGTATAATTGAAAGAAGAAGAATAGTCTGAATCATTTTTTTGTGCCAAAGGGGGAGCATCATGAATGAACGCAAAACCATCTTGGATGTTAAAGGGTTGAAAACAACTTTTTTCACTGATGATGGAGAGATACCAGCAGTAGATAATGTGGATTTTCACATACGAGAAGGGGAAGTGCTTGGCATTGTAGGGGAATCTGGATGCGGAAAAAGTGTCACTTCACTATCTATTATGGGGCTGGTACCAAGTCCGCCAGGGAAAATCACCGGAGGCGAAATTTTATTTCAGGATAAAGATTTAACAAAATTTTCCGAAAAACAAATGAGGGGCATCCGAGGCAATGACATTGCCATGATCTTCCAAGAACCAATGACTTCATTGAATCCGTTGTTTACCATCGGTGACCAGCTCCGGGAAGCGATTAAAATCCATAAGAAGGATTGGTCGAAAAAACAAATTCAGGAACGCGCCATCGAAATGATGAAACTGGTAGGATTGCCTCGCCCAGAAGGTTTAATGAAGGAATATCCGCACCAATTGTCAGGTGGGATGCGCCAACGTGTCATGATCGCTATGGCACTTCTGTGTGATCCGAAAGTCTTAATTGCAGATGAGCCTACAACGGCACTTGATGTGACCATCCAGGCACAGATCCTGAAATTGATCAAAAACCTAAATGAGCGGTTGAATACAGCTGTCTTGCTGATCACCCACGATTTAGGTGTTGTCGCTGAAACCTGCGAACGGGTCGTGGTCATGTATGCCGGGAAAGTAGTCGAAGAAGGGCCGGTCCACACAATTTTCAATGATCCGCAGCATCCTTATACAAGAGGATTGCTGGAATCGGTTCCAGATATGCGCTTCAAAAAAGAGCGTCTGTATTCGATTCCCGGAAACGTACCGAAGCCCGGAACCATTAAAACAGGATGCAAATTCGCAGCGCGTTGCGAATTCGCTTTTGACCGCTGCATCGGAGAAACACCGGAACTGTACCAAACAGCGGATAATCATCAAACCCGTTGTTTCCTATTTGATCCGAAGGAGGTACAGTCTCATGACAGAACCGTTGTTAAAAGTTGAAGGGCTGAAAAAATATTTCCCCATTAAATCAGGGGTTTTAGGCAGAGTCAGCAACCATGTGAAAGCGGTGGATGATGTGTCATTTACTGTCCAGGAAGGTGAAACGCTGGGGATTGTGGGTGAATCGGGCTGTGGAAAATCGACGACTGGCCGGATGCTGATGCGCCTTTTGGAACCGACAGAAGGCACCGTGACATTTGACGGGCAGGAATTGACCAGTTTGTCGAACAACGATATGCGTAAAGCGCGCCGTGATATCCAGATGGTTTTCCAAGACCCTTATGCATCATTGAATCCACGCCACACCATCGAAAAGATTTTAATGGAACCGCTTAACGTCCATAATATAGGCGATCCGAAAGAACGCAAAAAGAAAGTCCATGAATTTCTGGAGATTGTCGGTTTGAGCAGCTACCATGCCAAACGTTATCCGCACCAATTCAGCGGAGGTCAACGCCAGCGCATCGGAATTGCGCGTGCGTTGATGACGAATCCGAAGTTGATCATTGCAGATGAACCCGTATCAGCACTTGATGTATCGATTCAGGCACAGGTATTGAACTTGATGCAGGATCTTCAGAAAGAGCTGAAACTGACTTATATATTCATTGCCCATGATCTAGGGGTGGTTCGCCATATAAGTGACCGCGTGGGCGTTATGTATCTCGGGCAGATGGCGGAGCTCGCCGATACAGAGGATCTTTACGAAAAACCGCTGCATCCTTATACACAAGCCTTATTGGCTGCGGTGCCGGTGCCTGATCCGGAGTTTGTCCGTGAAGAAGTTGTCATTTCTGGAGATGTGCCAAGCCCTGCAAATCCACCGAGCGGCTGCAGGTTCCATACACGCTGTCCTTTTAAAATGGATATCTGCTCCCAGGCTGTACCAATATTTGCAGAGGTTGAAAAAGGTCATTCTGTTGCCTGTCATCTTTACGAAGAATGCAGGCCGCAATGATAATAAATAGAAAAAACGGAGGGGTTAATTTGGGAAAGAAAAAGTTCTTATCGTGGGCATTTCTGCTTCTTTTATTAGTATCCACAGCTCTTTATGGCTGTAGTTCTGATAACGGGTCAGAAGGCGGCGAAGGCGAAGGTGGAAGCGAAGGCGGATCCACTGAAGAGAAAACATTGATCTTTGGGCGCGGAGGCGACTCGGTTTCTCTTGATCCGATTACTGTTACAGACGGTGAGTCTTTTAAAGTAACAAAAAACGTTTTTGATACATTAGTGAATTTTGGTGAACAGGATACAGAAATCGAACCAGCTTTGGCTTCTGAATGGACACCTTCTGAAGACGGATTAACGTATACTTTCACATTGGAAGAAGGGGTTAAGTTCCACGATGGCACTGATTTCAACGCAGAAGCAGTAGTTAAGAACTTCGAACGCTGGGCAGCCGGTGATGGAGAAAAATTCCCTTACTATGGTTCTATGTTTGGTGGATACGGTGATGAAGAAGGCAATGTAATTGAATCTGTTGAAGCAACGGGTGATTATGAAGTGGTCTTCACACTGAAACGCCCGCAGGCACCATTCCTTAAAAACTTGGCGATGAGCCCGTTCGGCATTGCCTCACCAACTGCGTTTGAAGAAGCAGGAGATGCATTCGGGGATAACCCAGTCGGAACAGGGCCATTCAAGTTTGTTGAATGGAAACGCAATGACACCATCACAATTGAGAAATTCGATGATTATTGGGTAGATGGCGAGCCGAAATTGGATCAAGTGGTATTCCGCGCGATTCCAGATAACTCTGCTCGTTTAAATGCTTTATTGTCAGGTGAAATTGACTTGGCAGACGGCATCACGCCTTCTGATGGCGCAACAATCGAAGGAGACGAAAATCTTCAATTGTTTGAACGTCCATCCATGAACGTTGGTTACCTGGGAATGACAGTAACACGTGAGCCATTTGACGATCCAAAAGTACGCCAGGCAGTCAACCACGCGATTGACAAACAAGCGATTGTAGATGCGTTTTTCGAAGGGCGTGCAGAAGTAGCGAAAAACCCGATTCCGCCGGTAATCAGCGGATATAACGACAGTATTGAAGGATATGATTATAATCCTGAACGTGCAAAAGAATTATTGGCTGAAGCAGGATTGGCAGATGGTTTTGAAATGGAACTGTATGCAATGCCGGTTCCACGTCCATATATGCCGGATGGCCAAAAAGTAGCAGAAGCGATTCAAAAGAACTTGGCTGATGTCGGTGTAACAGCTGAAATCGTGTCATTTGAATGGGCTACTTATCTTGAAAAAGCTGCAAACGGAGAAGCTGATGCATTCCTTCTTGGATGGACTGGCGATAACGGCGATGCAGATAACTTCCTATATGCCTTGCTTGACCAAGACAATGTTGGGACAAATAACTACACGTATTACGAAAGCCAGGAATTGCACGATGTTCTGATCCAGGCGCAATCAGAAGTTGATGAAGACGTAAGAAACGACTTGTACATGCAAGCCCAGGAAATCATCCATGAAGATGCACCTTGGGTACCGCTTGCACACTCTACACCGCTATTAGCTGGTGGGAAAAACGTCATCAATTTCAAAGCGCATCCAACTGGTTCTGATAAATTGGCTTCAGTAGATTTAGAGTAGGTTATTCAAGGGAGGAAGTCAGATGATTTCCTCCCTTTTTTTCTTCCTGTTATACATATTGCAAGAGATGGAGAGGTGAAGAAGATGCTTCACTATATCGGAAGGCGGCTTCTACAGTTAATCCCGGTTTTACTCGGCATGACATTTATCGTATTTATGATCATCCGCGCAATTCCTGGTGATCCTGCACAAGTCATCCTGGGTCAACAAGCATCCGAAGAAGCGATAAAAGCATTACGAACAAATTTGGGGTTGGACAATCCTTGGTATATCCAGTACTTTGATTATTTGAAAGGACTGGTCACAGGCGATCTGGGAGAGTCACTTCGTACGAGAACTCCAGTAGTGGATGAAGTATGGCCGTATTTGGCTGCAACCATTGAACTTTCTTTATTCGCCATCATTATTGCCGTTATTATTGGAATCAATGCGGGCATCATTTCTGCATGGTTCCAGAATTCTTGGTTTGATTACTTGGCTATGATTATCGCATTGATTGGGGTATCAATGCCGATCTTCTGGTTGGGGCTGATGAACCAATGGATTTTCTCGATTGAATTGGGGATCCTCCCAACCACAGGCCGTGAAAATGTCCGAGATCCTGTGGATGTCATAACCGGATTTTATGTGATCGATACTTTGATTTCGGGTGATTTTAATCAATTATCTACAGTATTGAAGCATCTGGTCTTGCCGGGTACGGCATTAGCGACGATCCCGATGGCCATCATTGCCAGAATGACGCGCTCGAGCATGCTTGAAGTCATGCGCTCGGATTATGTCCGGACGGCGCGCTCGAAAGGATTGTCGATGTTTTGGGTAGTTTACAAACATGCGCTTAAAAATGCCATCATTCCGGTATTAACGATTATCGGTCTCCAGATGGGGCTGCTGCTTGGCGGTGCTATTTTGACGGAAACCATTTTCGGTTGGCCTGGAATTGGGCGTTACATCTATGAAGCGATTGGATTCCGTGATTATCCGGTCATCCAGTCTGGAATTCTGATTGTCGCGTTTATTTTTGTCATGATCAATCTTTTTGTCGATCTGCTTTATGGCTTGGTCGATCCACGCATCAAATATGACTAGGAAGGAGGAGACGTACATTGGCTGAAACAGCAATCAAACAAGAACAAGCGGAAATGCAGAAAGTCGCCGGCCCCTGGAAAGAGGCCTGGCGTGGTTTCCGTAAAAGCAAAGTAGCGGTAGTGGGAATGGGGATTGTCATTTTCTTCATCCTGTTGGCAATTTTCGGGCCACTGTTGACACCGCAAGGCATCAATGAACAAAATCTGTCTCAACGGCTTATGCCTCCTTCTTCCTCAAATTGGATGGGGACGGACGATTTCGGCCGGGACATCTTATCGCGTGTGGTATACGGGGCCCGCATTTCCTTATGGGTCGGATTTTTAGCGGTTATCGGCTCGGTTGTCGTCGGCAGTATTTTGGGGATTTTAGCGGGATATTACGGCCGTTGGGTGGATACCATCATTTCCCGCATCTTCGATATCATGCTGGCGTTTCCAAGTATTTTATTGGCGATTGCCGTTGTGTCGGTTTTAGGACCATCACTGCGCAATGCACTCATTGCCATCGCCATCATCAATGTGCCGAACTTTGGCCGCTTGATCCGCTCGAAGGTATTGAGCATCAAAGAAGATGAATACATCATGTCCGCGAAAGCGATCGGCATGAAAGATAATCGGATTCTTGTGTCACATATTTTGCCGAATTCCATGGCACCGGTGATCGTTCAAGGTACACTCGCGATTGCGACTGCTATCATCGAAGCAGCAGCTCTTGGATTCCTCGGTTTGGGAGCGCAGGCTCCATCGCCGGAATGGGGCAAGATGCTTGCTGATTCACGTTCGTATTTGACGAATGCCCCATGGACCATGATTTTTCCAGGTGTAGCAATCATGTTGACAGTTTTAGGCTTTAACTTGATGGGTGACGGTTTGCGCGATGCATTGGATCCGCGAATGAAATCTTAAAAAAACGTGCAGGGCAATTTGCCCCGCACGTTTTTTTAAATGGCATTTTCAAGGTCGCTGTCCACTTCTTCGGAATGGTAATTCAAGTAAGCGATAATCAGCAAATCCAAATGCTCTAATTGTTCTTCATAATCCAATATGGCTGATAGTACATGCATTAAATGATAGACCGAAAATTCATCTTCATTTTCTTCATGTGCCAAGTTTATTTCTTTTACAAAAATCGTCATCACTTCATTGCGTTTCATGATGGCATCTGCGCCTGAGCCCTCACTGTGTTCGGGGCGCATTTTGCCTACATATTTCATATAAAGTTGCTCATGGTAGCTGGCCAGGCTCTCTAAACGTTCTTGTACCATCATATGGAAATGCTCAGGAAGCTCCATCATTTCGTTCTCAAAACGATTTAATCGCTTTAATACTTCTAGGCTTTTCTTGGATGTGGAAATCATCTGGCGGTACAACACTAATTTGCGTGCTTTTACGTATTGCTGTTTTTTTGTATAACTGCGTTCTTCTTTGTAAAACGAATACCATTGATCCACTTTTACGAGCTTTTCCGTCAATTTATCAATGTCTTCTTTCACTGAAACATGATCGGACGCATGGCGGATGGAAACGCGAATCCACCGAATCACTTCTTCGCTCACTTCATGGATGGATGTAAACAGCCGTGTTTCATACTTAGGAGGCAAGAAAATAAGGTTCACGAAGAATGCTGACAAAATCCCGAGCAGAACAGTACCGAATCTCAATGAAGCGAAGGTCATGAAGTCGGCGGAGTGGGAATCCATAATGATGATGATGGTCACCAACGTCAAAGATACCGTATTTTCCAGTTTCAATTTCAGCAACAGGACGATGGCTAAAATGGCTGCTGCTCCGATGGTTAGATAATTGCTGCCCATTGTCAGCACAAAAGTAATGGCTATGGCGGCACCGATCAAATTCCCGTAAATCTGATCAAGTAAAGTCAGATAAGACCGATAGATCGATGGCTGAATGGCGAAAATGGCTGCGACTCCAGCGAAAACAGGGGAGGGCAATTCCAGTAAGCTGGCCAGGAACAGGGCCATAGAAATGGCCACGCCGGTTTTTAAAATACGTGCACCTAATTTCATTTACTTAAGGACTCCTTCCCCACAATGTGTTTTATTCTAATTATAACTGTTTAAATGCCTCGCGTACCGCTTGAATGGAAACTTCTACATCCTCTTCGGTATGCTCGGTGGTTAAGAACCAGGCTTCGTATTTTGAAGGAGCCAAGTTGATGCCTTGCTGCAACATCAATTTGAAGAAACGGCCAAAAATTTCGCCATCAGTAGCTTCTGCTTGTTCGTAGTTTTCGACCTTCACATCCGTAAAGTAAATGGTCAATGCGCCTTTTAGGCGATTAAGGGTAATCGTCACACCGAATTCTTCAGCTGCTGCCAAAATGCCCTTCTCGAGTTGTGCGCCGAGTTTATCCATTTTATCGTACACGCCTTCTTCGCGAAGCACTTCCAAGCAGGCAATCCCGGCTTGAATTGAAGCGGGATTGCCAGCCATTGTTCCGGCTTGATAAGCGGGCCCTAAAGGAGCGACTGTATCCATGATTTCTTTTTTACCGCCGTATGCGCCAATCGGCAATCCACCGCCGATGATTTTTCCGAGAGCCGTTAAATCTGGTGTTAAGCCAAGCATATCTTGTGCACCGCCGTAATGGAAACGGAAAGCCGTAATGACTTCGTCATAAACAATCAACGCGCCTTTTTCGTGGGCGATGCGGTGCACTTCTTCTAAATAGCCTTTTTTCGGCTCAACGATTCCGAAGTTGCCGACAATCGGTTCAACCAGGATGCAGGCAATTTCTTCGCCCCAACGTTCCATGGCTTCTGCAAATGCTTGCGGATCATTGAATGGAATGGTGATGACTTCTTCAGCGATGGATTTTGGGACACCTGCTGAATCAGGAGTTCCAAGTGTAGCAGGACCAGATCCGGCAGCTACAAGAACCAAATCGGAGTGGCCATGGTAGCAGCCAGCGAATTTCATGATTTTTGTCCGCCCAGTGTAAGCACGGGATACACGGATCGTCGTCATGACCGCTTCTGTTCCGCTATTGACGAAACGTACTTTGTCCATATTAGGCATAGCTTCTTTCAGCATTTCAGCGAAAGTGACTTCATGCCGTGTTGGCGTGCCGTACAGTAGTCCGGTTTCTGCAGCGTGTGTGATGGCTTGCGTGATATGCGGATGTGCATGGCCGGTGATGATTGGACCGTAAGCAGCTAAATAATCTATGTATTTATTGCCATCGACATCCCAAAAATACGCGCCTTTTCCACGTTCCATAGCGACTGGCGAACCGCCGCCCACGGCTTTAAAAGATCGGGATGGGCTGTTGACGCCACCTACAATGTGTTTTAATGCTTCTTCATGAAGCTTTTCTGATGCTGAATGATTCATTGAATAATTGCCTCCTATGATTAATCTATTCCTTATTGTAGACAAATTTAGTCCTAAACGCCAAAGAAATTGAAACTGGACCTGGGGTTCGGTACGATAGAGAGAAGAAAAGGAGTGTTGAAAATGACTGTATTGGAAGGAAGACAAGCACCGGATTTTTCATTGAAGAACGAAGCGGGGGAAATGGTTTCTTTACAGGATTTTGCCGGCAATAAATACGTCGTGCTGTATTTCTATCCGAAAGACATGACACCCGGCTGTACGACACAAGCCTGTGATTTCCGCGATGCCCAGGCTGATTTTTCTGCACTCAATGCAGTGATCCTTGGCGTCAGTGCAGATTCGGAAGACCGTCACAATAAGTTCATCGAAAAACACGGACTGCCCTTCTCGCTGTTGGTCGATGAAGATCATAAGGTTTCTGAAGACTACGGGGTTTGGGTCGAAAAGAATATGTACGGCAAGAAATTCATGGGTATTGAACGTACGACTTACTTGATCGATCCGACAGGAATGATCGTAAAAGAATGGCGCAAAGTCAAAGTGCCGAATCACATCCAGGATGTCCTGGAAACCTTGAAAGAAATCAGTAAGCAGTAAGAAGGGAGATATTCATGGAAATCCTGTTCACGTTCATTCCAAAAGAAGATCAACAACAAAGGCTGATAAGCGAATTTCCGCAAGTTAATTTTCGTTTCCTCTATAAAGACAAAGAACATTTGCCTTCCGCCGATATCATTGTCACGTACGGAGAAGATTTGACGGCAGCAGACATCGCAACTGCCAAAAAGGTGCAATGGATCATGGTGGCCAGTGCCGGAATTGAAAAGCTTCCGCATCAAGCCATTGCGGAGCGGGATATTACGGTGTCCAATGTCAAAGGGATCCACAAAATACCGATGGCCGAATCTGCGTTGGCCCATCTATTGGCATTGAAGCGTTCCTTGCCGACGATTTATGATAACCAGCGTAACAAGGAATGGAACAGAAGAACGCATTCTTCTGAAATGCATGGTACCACGGCGCTGATTCTCGGACCGGGTGCGATCGGATCAGAAATCGGACGTCTGCTGCAGGCGTTCGGCGTCATCACCATTGGCTGTAACCGCTCTGGAGCGCAAGCGGACAACATGGATGAAATGGTTTCCTTTGAAGCCATCTTGGAAAAGTTGCCGCAAGCGGATTACATCATTTCAATTTTACCCAGTACACAAGAAACCAAGTATCTATTGAAGGAAGAGCATTTCCAAGCGATGAAAAAAACGGCTTTGTTCATGAATTTGGGAAGAGGCGACTTGGTTTCAGATGAAGTTTTGCTGAATGCGTTGCGAAACGAAGAAGTTGCTTTTGCAGTGCTGGATGTTTTTGAACAGGAACCTCTTCCAAAAGGCCATCCCTATTGGTCAATGGAGAATGTAATTGTGTCACCTCATGTCTCGAGTCATTCAGGTAAATATGTGGAACGTGCCCTGGATGTTTTTATTCCAAATCTCAAAGAGTGGTTGGCTGGCCAAACCGTCCCGGCAAATCTGGTGAATATGGAAAAGGGGTATTGAACATGAAAATATACACGAAAACCGGTGATAAAGGCACAACTTCTTTGGTTTACGGAACACGTGTCGCCAAAAATGATGCGGTAGTAGAAGCCTACGGAACATGCGATGAAGCAAATTCATTGATCGGCTTGGCAGTCGGTCACATGAATACCGAATTCTTTGACGAGAAAGAAGCGCTTTTAGAGGTTTTTCATGAGATTCAAACAACTTTATTTCACGTGGGAGCGGAATTGGCGACGCCGAAAGGCAAAGAAGTAAAGTGGAAATTGGCTGAAGAGGATGTTTTTAAACTCGAGCAGTGGATCGATCTATACGATGCTGAAGTTCCACCGCTCAGCAATTTCATTTTGCCGGGTGGCCATCCAGCGGGAGCTGCCCTTCACGTGGCGCGCACTGTCGTCAGACGGGCCGAACGCTCAACGTTGTCAATCGGGGAAGATGTTTCGCCGAATGTCCTGGCTTATTTGAATCGCCTATCAGACTTTTTATTCGTCGCAGCGCGTCTAGTCAATCAGCGCCTCGGAAGAAAAGAGAAGGGCCTTCACGAAAAACAATAGAAAAAACGCGTGGCAAACGGCGGCAGTATAGTGATTTCTTGACATCCCCCACTCCTATTAGGTACACTGTTTATAACGATTACAATGTAAGAATATCTATGAAGTGAGGTGCACGGCGATGTCTGAAGTACAATTAAAAGACGCGCTTGATGCTTTGAAGTCTACAGGTGTAAGAATCACACCCCAACGCCACGCGATTTTGGAGTATATGATTCACTCAACAACACACCCAACAGCGGATGACATTTATCGCGCTCTTGAAAAAACGTTTCCTAATATGAGTGTTGCAACTGTTTATAATAATTTACGTGTGTTCAGAAAAGCAGGATTGGTAAAAGAGTTGACTTACGGAGATTCTTCAAGCCGATTTGATTTTGTAACGCATGATCATTATCATATTATCTGTAATGACTGTGGCAAAATCGTTGATTTCCATTATCCGGGACTGGATGAAGTCGAGCATTTGGCTTCTCACATTACAGGATTCCAAGTGGATTATCACCGTCTTGAAATCTACGGTACTTGTCAGGGCTGTTTAGGCAAAACAGCAAAAGCCCAATAAAGAATTTTATAGCAAAAAAAGAAGCATGCCGCTGTTGCGCGGCATGCTTCTTTTTTATTGTTGTGAGCTTTTCTTGTTATAATCCTGGTCAAACTCCTTGCCTTCAAGTGAACGATCCATTGTCAAAGGTTCGTTGCAATGCATGCAGATATCTACACGGCCAAGCATTTTTGTATGTCTACCGCAATTTGGGCATTCAACAGGAATGGTTTTCATGGAAAGCAAACCGATCCAAGCATAGACACCTGTACTTCCGATGATCGCAATGACACCAAGCAGCATAAAGATCACCATTACAACAGGGTGATTTCTAAAATAAATACCGACGTACATAATAACGATTCCGATAAAGATCAGAGCCAACGCAAACGTCCGAATGCGGTTGATTTTATTTTTATAAGGTTTCATGGTTTATTTCCTCCTTGCATCCATCATACTATATCATAATTGCCCTTAAAAAGTGATATCGATTTTGAAATGAAGGAATTGACAATAAATATGTCGAAATAGAGAATAACAGAAACCAGAGCACCCGGTTTCAAAGTTTGAGATAAAGAGAGCGGGGAGACCCCGGCAGACATTTAAGGGAATGAAACAAGTTGCAGTTCATTATGGGCCACTCCGTTCAACTTGATGGCGGAATGTGATAGAGACAGCAAGGAGTGAAAATTGATGGAACAAATACTACGACCTATTTACCAGGAACGCGCCAGTCAGGAAAGTACGCTGGGTGTGATCTTAGTCGAAAAAAGAGAAAAAGACAGCCAGATTACGGATACATTTGATTCGATTTTGCTGATCATCACCAAAGAAAATGATACCCCTGTCTTCACAAAGCATTACACGTATTTGGATAAGAAAGCTGCAATGCACATTGTTACCGAGAAGCAATTACATAAATGGCTGCTGCTTGGCACAAACAGGAAAATCGTTGACTGGCTTTTTTATGGCCGTGTAGTATATGACCGCAATGAGTATATGGAGAAATTGAAAACCGAACTGAAGGATTATCCATTCTACGGGCGCAAAATTAAAATGGGAATAGAATTTGCCAAACTGATTCGCCGTTATATGGAAGGAAAGACGTTCTTCGAAGAAAAAAACTACATGGATGCTTACCACCACATGGTAGAGTCGCTTCACCATTTGGCGCGTTTGGCGGTTTTGGAAAACGGTTTGCCTCCAGAAGTGACGGTCTGGTCGCAAGTGAAACAAATGGAGCCAGCCATCTATAAACTATATGAAGAATTGATATCGAGTGATGAGCCAATCGATAAGCGGCTTGAATTATTATTTCTGGCCAGTGAATTTTACATTCATTCGCGGACACAGGACGGAGCCCTTCATATAAGAGAAGTCATGGAAAAACAAAGCAGCTGGACAATCCAGGAATTGCATGAGCAGGAAGAATTGAAAAACTACTCATCCAATCTCGAGGTATTCATCGAATATCTTGTAGACAAAGAACTGATTTTTATTAATGGAGTGACGACCAAGAGTGAAGGGATCTTCCATAGATATTATTACGTTAAAAACTAATCGATTGTAGTTGTGGCTTTTAAAACCAAAAAGTTTCTTTCTGAAGCGGCGGAGGTCAATGCGCTTTTCCAATGGGTTTTTCTATATGAAGTTGTAAGTGGAAGAAGAGCGGTTGTGCAGTTCATTGTTATGGCTGGTGAGCGGGCAGAGGCAAAATCCAATAGGAGCTGCAGCTGAAAGGCGGTGTCTAGTCTTTCGGAGGCAGCTTTTCTTATTGAGTTTGCATATTGAGGATGGCGGAAGGATAATGATTTAAAGGAGTGCCAAAACGAAGATTTAAGTTTTTTAAACTTTTTTCGCTTTAACCGTTGACATCTTCGAGTGAAATGTATTATGATAATACACGTCGCTAAGGGAAATTAAGTTTTTTACAATAATAAAAAAGCTTGACTCTTACGAAGAACGATGTTAAATTATAGAAGTTGCTTTTACAGGACGAACAACTTGAACCTTGAAAACTGAACAGCAAAACGTCAACATACAGCAACGGCCGTTGAACGCGGCC